>CAKZRP010000050.1 GCA_937146765.1 uncultured Paracoccaceae bacterium
CTTCTTAATGCGTTCGCGCAGACCCCTCGCTTGGCGACCGCCATCCTCTGGGCGGCGTCAAGGGACGAGGCGATGGTCGTGGAGCATCTCGTCGGGATCGGTCGACGCGATGCGGACGCGCGCATGGCGCATTTCCTGCTGGAGCTGGGATCGAGGCTGGCGTTGGTGGGGATGGGCAGCAAGGAAGGCTACGACTGCCCGCTGACGCAGTACCACCTCGCCGATACGTTGGGGCTCAGCGCGGTCCATGTGAACCGCGTCCTGCGGCAGCTACGCGAGAGTGGACTGGTGACCTTCCGGGACGGCCATGTGGCGTTGCACGACTATGGTGGGCTGGTGGACCTCGCCGAGTTCGATCCGGCCTATCTGGACCAGACCGGACCGCTCCTGAAATGAGAGGGCCGCCCTCCCGTGTTTGGCAGGCGGCCCCGGTGATCAGGTCAGACGCCGAAGGTCAGGCGAGGGCGTGCTTCGCGGCGTCGAGTTCCCTGTTGGTCTCGGCGTCGTTCTTCGCCGTGTGCGCCTTCTCGGCTGCCTGGTAGTGCTTCAGCGCCGCATCCTTCTTCGGACCAGCGGGCGCCTTGTCCCATGCGGCCTTGACGGATTTCATCTTGTCGGCGGTCTTGTTCTGTTCGGGAGTCATTGGGATTGTCCTTTCCTGGACGCTCCGAGAATAAGAAGCGTGTCGACATGCCGACCTTTTGGGGTTCGGCACGCCCACACGCTTCTCAGGTACTCGGAAAAAAATACCCTACCAAATATTCGGCGGGCACATCTGACCTAGCCGATATCAACGCCCGACCGCACTGACGCAGGTTAGTCCCAGCATGTTCGGCAGGTCGAATGACACGGTGGCACTCAGGCCACCATGGTTTGCTGGTGGGAGATCCTCAGCCAGGTGTCATCATCGTTGAAGTACGTTGAGGCGCAGAGTGCCTTGTAGATCGGCACGTCGGCTTTCTCCGCCGAAACACGGTAGGTGAGAATGGCGATGTCATGACACCGCGTGACGAGACGTTCGGCCATGACGACGGAGCGCCAGCCGGTGCTCTGCGTTAGATGGGTCCAGATCCGGTCACCCTGGAGGATGCCAGACGGATAAGGGAAAATCATCACGGCATTGGTTGCTGTCGTCGCCCGCGCGCTATCCGCGCCACTGGTCCAGAAATGTTCCTCCATATCCCACAGAACGCCCTGTTCGCGAGGCGAAAGCGTGCCGGACTTTTGTGCCGCATGGGCCGGTGTCTTCGCGGTCTCGATTGAGACGGTCATTCGCCTGACCCCGAGCCGCCAACCATAAACATCTGAAACAGCGCAAAGATGATCGCGAGCACGGCCCAGATCGCGCCAATTGTACCCTGGTGGCCAATGGCCACCTCCGTCGCAGCCCGCTTCAGTCTACCTGACGCCCGGTCTTCGGGGAGCAGTTGGATCAAGTCTCGTGCGATCCTGCCGTGATCGCTGGAGAGCGCAGGAACGTCCCGAAATCGAGCAAGAAGTGCGCCCAATCGCACGCGCGCGTCGTCGCGCCCCAGCGTGACCAGTTCAGCGGTTTCTTTCCATGGATCAAGGCCGAGCCGAGCGAGCGTGGACAGAACCGTCACGACATAACCGTTTCGGTCCTCGCCGACCGACGCATAAAGAAATTGCCCAAACTCGGGCGGGTGCGGGTTGAGGAGATTGGGTTGCGCCATCATCGTTCCATTCCTTGATTGCAGGAACGCAGATCGCCCCTGTTTTCCAAAGGATAAGCGCAGGTCGGTCTTGCTGCCCTTACACAGGTCAGTGCGGGCGACTGCCTCTCAGAAAGTTGCACTCGGTTCGGAGCCCGAGGCTAACATGCGTCAGCGCCAGTTGGACGATCCCGATGTACAAGACGCTAGATCGTTCGACTGTTCCGTCCCGCTCTCCAAGGGATCGTCAACTGTGGTGAGCGACGAATCTACCAACATTGCGGAGATCAGAGATGACCAAGCGGTCGACCAGATCGACGGTGACGTTTTCGAACCCGTTCACCTTGCCAGGATACCCGGGCGATTTGCCCCCAGGCGACTACGAAGTTCTCGTCGAAGAGGAGCTTTTGCAGGGGCTGAGCTTCGAAGCTTACCGACGGACGGCGACGTACTTGACAGTGTTCGGTACGGGCCTTCGCGCGGGGCGTAGGGAGATGCGTGCGACAAGCGAGCGCGACCTGAAAGAAGCGCTGAGCCGGGATGCGGCCATAACCAAAACGAACGATCACAGCGATGCGGCGCTTTCCCCGCAGGAGGACTTGAAATGAATACTCCCGAATGGCTCAAACCCGGTATCTATGGTGCCGTGATCGGCGCGGTCTTCGTCGGTATCGTCGGATTCACATGGGGCGGCTGGGTGACAGGCGGAACCGCGAATGACAGGGCGATGGCGATGTCCAAAGGCGATGTCGTCGCCTCCATGGTGCCGGTTTGCCTCGACATGGCGCGCTCCGACCCCTCGCGGGCGGACAAGCTGGCAACGATCCGGGCCGCCTCGACCTACCAGCGGCGCGACGCTCTGATGACTGCGGGTTGGGCGACGATGCCGGGAACCGATGCTCCGAACCGGGATATCGCGCAAGCTTGCCTGGCAGCTCTCGATGTCGATCGACTCCCGGAGCGCGCGGACAGCGCGGTCGATGAAGGATGAGCCGCGCCATGCCGATAGCCTCTCCCGAGACAACCGATCTCGAGCGGCGTGTGCTTGCCCATGAAAAAGTGCTTCAGGCCCTGATCGTCTACATGGCCCGCACCGAGCCGCGCTTCATCGATCATCTACGAGAACGCTTCGTCGAGCCGATGCGCATGGTCCGGCACGAACACGACCACCGTGAAACCGACGACTATGCGGAAGAATTCATTCGCGCAGTGATCCTTCTCGGAGAAGTGGGCGCACCCAAAGCGAAGGAGCCGGAGGTGACCGACAAGCAGCCTGTGCCGCCGACACGCAGAGGAGAACAGGGTGCTTCCACGGACCGGCCGGAGCAGCGAGGTGGCGTTCAAGTCCGTGAAAGAAACGGCATCTGGGAGGTGAATATCAATGGAAAGTTTCACGGCGATTACCACCAGAAGGAACATGCTCTTGCCGCTGCGGCCTTGCACAAGTTGTCGCCCCGATGACCGGTAGCACTCATCCGACAGTTCCGCAGGACTTCTCGATCCAGGTGGCCGAGAACGAAGGCATGCCATCGAGACCGAACTCAAAGGCCTCCCTAACACCGGTTGCACGCACCCGACGGCTGACCGGAACGCTCACGCTTGAGCTATCGAAGATACCCGCAGCAACCGGCGGAATCTGGTCCGCCAAGGAGCAAGCGGCGATGAGACATCCCCTCGCGAGGCTGATTGCGAGAACGGCAGCAATAGCTGGTGTGATCGCGTCCTTGGCCTTCCCAGTTCTGGCGCAGGATGGCACGGGTCCGATGCCCGAGAACGCTCAGTCGCGCAGCTATGGCGCAGGCTGGAATTGCGATCTCGGTTATCGGGTGGACGGTGCAGAATGTCTTGCTCTCGACATCCCCGAGAATGCCTATGCAACGGGCCGGTCCTACGGTACGGGTTGGGCGTGTCGGCGCGGGTACCAAGAAGCGGGAGCGTCCTCCTGCACAGCGATCCCGGTGCCCGACAATGCCTTCTTGCGATCCTCCGGCTATGACTGGCAATGCGATCGTGGGTACCGGCAAGATCGCGAGGCCTGCGTTCCAATCGTCCTGCCTGACAACGCCTATCTCACCGACGATAGCTCAGGTTCCGGTTGGACCTGTGAGCGTGGATTCACAGCCAGTTCCAACACATGCAATCCGATCGCTGTTCCCGAGAACGGTTATCTCAAGGATGCGGACTATGGTGACGAATGGGCCTGCGAAAGAGGCTTCTTCGAAATCGATGGCCGCTGCGATCCCGTGGCGCTTCCCGCAAACGCCTTTCTGGACACGGCACCCTACGGGCTTGGATGGCGCTGTGAGCGGGGATTTGAGACCGTCAACACTGCCTGTGTCGCGATCGACCTTCCGGCGAACGCACATCTCGATCGATCCGGAAACACATGGCGCTGCGATCGCGGCTTTCAACTTGCGGCTGGGGAGTGCGTTCTTGGACGATAAAGCGCCCCGAACAAACCACGGTGACGCCGCCGGGATACGGATGCATATCGGATGCCGTCTGAGATACCGGCTGACCCAACCGACACCCATCATCGCGGTGCTGAACGTGCACTACTCGCGCTTCGGCGACCTGGAGCGCGCTGACTATCTGGTGACCTCGCCCAGTGTGCCGCTGGCAAGCTATCGCGACGGGTTCGGGAACTGGTGCACGCGGCTGATTGCGCCAGCGGGCGACTTCACGTTGTCCACCGACGGAATCTTCTGGGATAGCGGACTGGCCGATCCTGTCGCTCCGGGTGCGGCGCAGTTGCCCGTGCAGGATCTTCCCGCCGAGACGCTCGTCTATCTTCTTGGCAGCCGCTATTGCGACACCGACATCCTGTCCGAGGAAGCGTGGCGCTTGTTCGAGAGCACGCCGCCTGGCTGGTCGAGGGTGCAGGCGATCTGCGACTTTGTGCACACAACCGTCACTTTCGACTATATGCAGGCTGATGCGACGCGCACGGCCTCTCAAACGCTGACCGGGCGGAAGGGCGTCTGTCGAGACTTCACCCATCTCGCGATTGCCTTGTGCCGGTGCATGAACATCCCGGCCTGCTACTGCACCGGATATCTCAGCGAATTCGGCCAGCCCGAGCCTCACGCGCCCGACGATTTCGCGGCCTGGATGGAGGTCTTTCTCGAGGGCCGTTGGTGGGTTTTCGATCCGCGCAACAACACTAGGCGCATTGGGCGCATCCTGATCGCCCGGGGAAGGGATGCGGCGGATGTGCCGCTGACCCAGACTTTCGGGCCGAACACCCTGACGGAATTCAAGGTTTGGACCGATGAGTTGATCTGACCTTTGGTTCATTCGCGGCGCGACGTCGTAAATCGGGTCGCCTGTCCCCATATAGGTAATACCGACGTCGAGTATCCCGGTCCGACATGGACAAGGAGTTCAGTCGGCCAATCAAAGGCTAGATCACATGTCTCTCACGGGCCTGACGGTAAGGGCTTCGGCTGCAATGAAGCCAAAGTCTGCTGAAACAGTGGAGACACCTACCAAGGCGATCGAGCCCAAGGTTATCGGCAAAGAAGCGTTCGCGACGCCCAAGACATCTTGAGACCTGCACGGCTAGAGCGCCCCATCCTCAAATGGGGAGCGGGCCATCCGCTGCATCAAAGGAGAGGATCACCCCGATGGAAGACCTGACGAGCAAGACCATCGCGGTCTTTTCCCGACCGTTCACCGTTCCAGGCTTTGCCGAGGCGCTTCCACCGGGAGAATACGAGATCGAAACGGAACTGGTGCCACCCCTAGATTACCAGGAGGCCGAAGCCTGGAAAGCCTCCGTCCTGGTAAAACTTCATCCTCGGCTGTCACATCCTGGACTGGCAAGAATTCTGACTGTTTCCCTTGCCGACCTCGACCAAGCACGCGCTATGGACAAGCTGACTGGTAAGGCCCTGACGGATTTCTTTCTCGAGGAAATGTTGGCCGACCCGATGATCCGTCTTGTCATGCAGGCGGACGGTGTCTCCGAGGCGCATTTGCGACACCTCTATTCTGGGCTCGGGACGCCTGAGTCGGACAACAGCCAGGCAGAGCACGATGACCTGTCCAAGACTGACGGGGGCCAAGGTGGGGTGGAGGCAAGTCTTTCCGGCCCGCCTTCCGGAACTCCGCGTCCAGACATCGGAGAATGACAGCTGTGTCGGCAGAATGCTTCCCGGTCCAGTCGCGAGCGTTGTTCACTGGGATGGACTGGGTTCCACTATGACCGTTGACCTGATCCATCTCGAGGGCCACAGGTCCACGGCTGAACAGCGTGAGACTGAGATACGACGGCGCCCTGCGAACGGCCAGCCACCACTATTACTCTCGCAGAAACCGCGCCTTGAGAGCTTCGAAGATCAGATGCTGGCGGAGTCGGCGCGGACGTGGGCCGAAGTCCTGAAAAAGTGGCGCGTCCTTCCCGACCGTTACGCAACGACACTCGAGGCCCGAGGTGAACACATTCACAAACGCATCGAGCGTGCCCTTGGCGATATAGAACACCTTAGAAAACGTGAGGAACGGCAATGACGATCAAGTCTGCGGAGATCGATATCGGGACAATCAAGGCAACGGCCGACGTAGCTGCCGCGCGGGCCTGCCTAAGATGCAAGTCAACGTTCTGGAGCGAGGGGTTCGGCGAACGGATATGTTCCCGTTGCAAGGGATCGACCGTCTGGCGCTCGGCAATTCACGAGGGCAGCGGACAGGGTCGAAGGCGCTCGGGCGGTCGATCGTCATAGGTCCGACCGATGCCGTCTGTCACGATTACACAAGCAAGGCGCTGTTGTGTACATCAGCTGATGACCGGACTGCCCCTTTCCCCTGACACATTTATCCTGCGGCCACGGTCATCGGAATTCCGAGTGCCGTGAAGCGGTTGAGGACAGCCGCGCGGATTTGGACCTCTGCCACCTTTGCCACTTTTGCCCTCGAAGTCCCGCGACATCAGCCGCTGGCCGAGTTGCTGCACGCAGTTCATTTTCGTTTCGACCCTGCTGCAGCGGTGATACGTGCTCCAGTTCCGCCAAAGTGCCCCGCCCAAGTGCATTGACGCCCGCAGGATCTCGGATCGCGCCCGGGCTCCGGCTGTGCCCGGCTTCCAAGGCCTCGCATTTCGTCTCGGCGGGAGTGTGGAGGGCCAGCCAAAGGATCTGGGGACCTTTTGCCCGACGGGCGGCTGCAGCATCGCGGGCGGCGATAGCGTCATCTGCGACGAGCCAACCTCGGTGCTGGATGTCTCGGTGCAGTCGCAGATCGTCAACCTCCTGGGCGAGCTGCGGCGGGCATTCGGTTTCACCTATCTGTTCATCAGCCACAACCTCGTGGTGGTGGAGCATCTGGGGGCGGCCTATCCGAACCCGATCGCACCGCCCTCGGGCTGCCATTTCCACCCGCGGTGCGCCAAGGCGGTGCCCCGGTGCAGCCTGATTGCGCCGCAGGCCGTGATACCCGAAGATGACCGCGTCGAAGGCCACCTCTTTGACAGCGCGCAAAGCTCGGCGGCCTGAGCAGACAGAAAGGACACTTAGAGATGATCTCCAATCTCTCCATCACCCAACAGACCCGCAAGACGGTGATCGAGACCGAATTCGGCGTGGTCGCCGCCCAGCACGGCCGCGCCGCCCGGATCGGCGCCGAGGTGCTGGCGGCGGGGGGCGACGCGGTGGATGCCGCCGTCGCCGTCTCCTTTGCCATCGGCGTGGTCGAACCCTGGATGAGCGGCCCGGCGGGCGGCGGGGCCGCCATGCTCTGGCGCGCCGACGAGGGCCGCGCCTATGCGCTGAACTACGGGATGCGCTCGCCCAAAGGGTTGAACGTAGACGATTATCCCCTGTCTGGCGAGGGCAAGGCCGGAGACCTTTTCCCCTGGGAGAAGGTGGTCGAGGATCGCAATGTGCAAGGCGCCACCGCCATCGCCGTGCCCGGCACGGTCGACGGGGTTGGCAAGGCCCATGCCCGGTTTGGCAAACTGCCGTGGAAGGATCTGCTGCAACCGGCCATTGCGCTTGGGCGCGAAGGTTTGGCGGTGGACTGGTATGCGGCGCTCATCATCGCCTCCACCACCCGCGCGCTGGCGCAGGATGCCGATGCGGCGGCGCTCTTCCTCGAGGAGGGGCATTGGCCACCCATCGCGGGCTGGACCAGCCTGTCGGACAAGCGCATCGACATGTCGAAGATGGCCGATACCCTTTCGCACCTGGCCGAGGCCGGGGCGCGGGACTTCTACGAAGGCGAGATTGCCCGCGCGATGGCCGCCGATGTGCAGGCCAAGGGCGGGTCGCTCTCGGTCAAGGATCTGGCCGCCTATCAGGCCGAGCTGCTTGATCCGCTGAGTTTCACCTATCGGGACGCGCGGTTTGATGTGATGCCCGGACTGACGGCGGGACCGACCTTCCGCGATGCGATGCAGCATCTGGAAGGCGCGCTGTCACCGAACGATCACCCCGATGCGGCGGCCTACGCTGCCTATGCAAGTGCTCTAACAGCGGCCTATGAGAAACGTCTCGCCGGCATGGGCGACGATGGAGAAACCCCCGAGGCGCCGGGCTGCACCACCCATTTCTCGGTAGTGGACCGCAACGGCAACATGGTCTCGCACACCCAGACGCTGCTGTCGATCTTCGGCTCCCGCGTGGTCTCGCCGCAGACCGGCCTGCTGATGAACAACGGCATCATGTGGTTCGATCCCGAGCAAGGCAAACCGAACTCGCTGGCGCCGGACAAACGCTGCCTGATGAATGTCTGCCCGGTGCTGGGACAGGCGGGCGACGGCACCCGCTTTGCCTTTGGCGCCTCCGGCGGGCGCAAGATCGTCTCGGCGGTGGCGCAGCTATCGTCCTTTGTCGCCGATTTCGGCATGGATGTGGGGGCAGCCTTCCACCAGCCGCGCATCGATGTCTCCGGTGGCGACACGGTGGTGGCCGACGACAGCCTGCCCGCTGATGTGATCGCCGCGCTGGAAGCGCAACATCCCACCGTCGCCACCCGCCGTACTGTGTTTCCCTATGCCTTCGCCTGCCCTGCGGGCGTGCTGCGCAGAGGCGGCCGCAACAGTGGCTGCACCGAAATCATGTCGCCCTGGGGCGACGCCATCCCCGAACCCGTGGAGCAGAAATGACCGCAACCCCCAGCCGCGACGGCGCCCTCACCCGCGTCAGCCACTATTTCGACGAGGGCCTGTTTCAACACGACCTCGCCGATTGGGTCACCTACCCGACCGAGAGCCAGAACCCCGCGGCGGCGCCGGAACTGATGCGCTATCTCAAGGATGTGATCGAGCCGCGCCTCGCCGCCTCCGGTTTCACCTGCGAGATCTTTGCCAACCCCGACCCCGCCGGTGGCCCGCTTCTGGTGGGCGCGCGGATCGAGGATCCGGCCCTCACCACCGTGCTGACCTATGGCCATGGCGACGTGATCCGCGCCCAGACCGATCAATGGCGCTCGGGCCTTGCGCCCTTCACGCTGGTGGAGGAGGGCGAGCGCCTCTATGGCCGCGGCACCGCTGACAACAAAGGTCAGCACCTGATCAATATCGCCGCGCTGGAGGCGGTGCTGGCCGAGCGCGGCCGCCTCGGCTTCAACGTCAAGATCGTGCTGGAAATGTCCGAGGAGACCGGCTCGGCGGGCCTTGCGGAGTTCTTTACTGCGCAAAAAGACCGCCTGAAGGCCGATGTTCTGATCGCCTCGGACGGGCCACGGCTGCAACCTGATACACCCACCCTGTTCATGGGCTCGCGCGGGGGGGTCAGTTTTGATCTGGAATTGGACCTGCGCGACGGCGCGCATCATTCCGGCAATTGGGGCGGCCTTCTGGCGGATCCGGCGATGATCCTCTCCCATGCGCTGGCCTGCATCTGCGACAGGCGTGGCCAGATCCAGATCCCGGAATGGCGTCCCGACAGCCTCACGGAAACCGTGCGGGCCGCCCTGGACGGGTTGCCCTTGGAAGGTGACAGCGGCCCGGCCATCGATACCGACTGGGGTGAAACTGAGCTGACCCCGGCCGAGCGGGTCTTTGGCTGGAACTCTTTTGCCGTCCTCGCCATGACCAGCGGCGTGCCCGAGGCGCCGGTCAATGCCATTGCGCCCTCCGCCCGCGCAACCTGCCAGTTGCGCTATGTGGTGGGCACCGATGCAGAGGACATCCTGCCCGCCCTGCGCCGTCACTTGGACAAGCATGGCTTCGAGCGCCTGCGCATCACCCCGCATGACCGGGGCTTCTTCAAGGCGACGCGACTGGATCCCGACCATCCCTGGGTCACCTTCGTTGCGACCTCGCTGACGGAGACCGCCGGAAAGCCGCCGCATATCCTGCCGAACCTTGCAGGCTCGCTGCCCAATGACAGTTTTGCCGATATTCTGGAGCTGCCCACCGTCTGGGTGCCGCATTCCTATCGCGGCTGCTCGCAACACGCGCCAAACGAGCATGTGTTGAAACCGGTCTGCCGCGACGCGCTGCGCTGCATGGTGGGCCTGTTCTGGGATCTGCCAGAGGCCACCGCCGAGGGCCAACCGCGACGCCCTTAGGCTCTCCAGACCGCGCCAGACCGATGCGGTCGCCCCTCAATCGCCTCCTCACCCCGAGCCAAGGTCCTGCGCGGCTAGGGGTGCGACCGCGACAGGATATCCAGACCCGAGGCGCCGAGCCGCCTGACTGCAAATGCAGGAGGGGCGAGCGCAAACAGGGTTTTCCGCCCCCTCCGATCACGATAAGCCAGAGCGGCGCTTCGGCGACCCAAACGCTCAGGACTTCCGATGGATCATGCTGCAATTCTCGAACGTATCACGGCGTCGATGCGCGCCGCGCCGGACGTCGGAGAGGTGGCGCGCTACATCCCGGAGCTGGCCTCCGTCGATCCAAATCAATTTGGCATCTGCATCGCTCTGGCGGACGGGCAGGTCTTTGCCTCCGGTGACGCCGACCGCCGGTTCTCCATCCAGTCGATCTCCAAGGTCTTCACCCTCGCCCTGGCGCTTGGCCGGTTCGGCGAGCGCCTCTGGCAGCGGGTCGGGCGGGAACCGTCCGGGCAGCCCTTCAACTCCATCCTGCAGCTCGAGCACGAGAAGGGGATCCCGCGCAATCCCTTCATCAATGCCGGCGCGCTTGTCGTCACCGATGCGATCCTTGCCGGCCACGCCCCGCGCGAGGTTTTGGGCGAACTGCTGCGCTTCGTGCGCGCCGCCGCCGGGGACGAGGACATCCACATCGACGAGGCGGTCGCCAGATCGGAAACCGACCACGGCGACCGCAACATGGCGCTGGCGCATTTCATGGCGGCGCATGGGAATTTTGAAAACCGTCCCGCGCTCACCTGTGGCACCTATTTTCATCAATGCGCCATCGAGATGACCACCCGGCAGCTGGCCCTGGCCGGGCGGTTCCTGATCGGCGGTCCCCGCAGCGGCGGGCTGATCTCGCCCGCCAGCGTGCGCCGGATCAACGCGCTGATGCTGACCTGCGGCCATTACGACGGCTCGGGAGACTTTGCCTATCGGGTCGGCCTGCCGGGCAAGAGCGGCGTCGGTGGCGGCATCCTGGTGATTGCCCCCGGCCGCGCCTCTATCGCCGTCTGGTCACCGGGGTTGAACCAGCACGGCAACTCCCAGCTCGGCACCCTTGCAGCCGAGCGCTTTGCCCAGGCCACGGGCTGGTCCGTCTTCGGCTGACGCCCGAACGCGGCGCCGAGAGGGGCCGGGGGAAAACCCCGGCCCACAAACCTATCCCGTGCCTATCAGGGGCCTGTCTCGGGCCTGTCCTGGGCTCAGAGCCGCTCCGCCCTCTCCCGCCGCTGCGCATCATAGTCCATCAGGCGCCGGGCCGAGGGACGCGCCTCGCAACGGGCGATCCAGTCCCGGATCGCCGGGTGATCCGGCGTCGCCTCCGGCATCCAGGTGAAGGGCGACACCAGCAGCAGATCCGCAGCGCTGAAGCGCTCTCCGAGCAGAAACGGCGTCTGCTCCAGCGTGCCCGCCAGCCGCGAGGTCACCTCCGGCATCCCGCGAAAGGTCACCTCCAGCACCGGATGCGACAGCTGGGCCACCTGGCAGACGAGGACCGGCTCCACCACATTGCCATACCAGGCCAGCCAGCTCAGATAGCGCCCGCGCTGCGGATCACCGGCAACCGGCCCCATCTCCCCTTGGGGAAACAGATCGGTCAGATAGAGGAGGATGGCGTTGGACTCCCAGATCTCGACCCCGTCGTGGACCAGCAGGGGCACCTTGCCCTCGGGATGCGGATTGGCCGGATCACGCCCGCCGCCGCCATCCTGACGCGCCACCTCGACACAGCGGATGTCCACCTCGGACCAGACCCCGAGTTCGTCGATCAAGCGGATGATGCGCGAGGAGCGCGACTGGGGCGCGTGATAAAGAGTGAGCATGAGGCGATTTCCTTCCTTGGCTATTGGTCACAGCCCCCTATAAACGGGACATCCTGCCAGTTTCCGTCAGCATGTCATGAGCCGATCCGTCCGCCTTTTCCGTTTGATGCAGGCCCTGCGGGTCTTGCCGAAACCCGTCACCGCCGCCCGGCTCGCACAGGAGACCGAAGTCTCGCTGCGCACGCTCTACCGCGATATCGAGAGCCTGCGCGCCAGTGGGGCCCTGATCGACGGCGCTCCGGGGCTCGGCTACACGCTGACCGAGGATCCCGCCCTGCCGCCGCAGACCTTCGACCGCCTCGAGATGGAGGCGCTGGTCGTCGGCCTCAGCGATGTGAGTCAAAGGGGGGATCCGCAGCTGGCGCAGGCCGCGGCCTCTGCCCTCGCCAAGATCGCGGCCACCCTGCCGGAGCGCCAGCAACGCCAGATCCTGCATGCCACCCACATGGTCTATCGCTACCAGTCGCCGCCGCAGGTTGCGCCGGACATGACCTTGATCCGGGCGGCCTGCTGGCAGGAGCGGGCGCTCGACCTCGACTACCGCGATGCCGAAGGCCGGATCACCACGCGGCGTGTCTTTCCGCTGGCCATCGTCTATCTGGATCGTGGGCCGGGGCTTCTGGCCTGGTGCTGCCTGCGTCAGGACTTTCGCAAGTTCCTGATGGCGCGCATGGTGCAGGCCAGCCCGACCGAGGAGAGTTTCCACCCCGACCGGGTGAAGCTGCTGCGAAGGTTTGTCGCCCAACTCACGCGCGAACAGGCCCGCTTCCAGCCGCCGCCGCAAGAGGCATGACACCGCGATCAGGCGGGCAACAGCGCCCCCCGGTGTCCGATCACCCGACCGGCCAGGTGATGTCCCGCCAGGGCTGCCTCGGCGACCGATTGCCCCCGGTGCAGAGCGGCGAGGAAGGCCGCATTGAAACTGTCGCCGGCCGCCGTGGTATCCACGACGCGGACGGGCGCGGGAACCGGCACGGCGCTGAGGCGGCCTTGCGACCACAGCAGACACCCGTTTGCCCCATCCTTGAGCGCAATGGTCCCGGGCCCCGTTTCGGCCAGCCGCGCGCAGCACGCCTGCACCGACGGGTCACCCCAGAGCAGCGCCTCATCCTCGTAAGTGGGCAGGTAGATATCGCTCAGCGCCAGCGCCCGACGGAAAATATCTTGGGTGCGCGCCGGGTCCCCCGGCCAGAGCCGGGGGCGGAAATTGCCGTCAAAGGCGATCTTGATCCCTTTGGCGCGCAGATGTGACAGGCAGTCGAACACCCGGTCCAGATCCGCCTGAAAGGCGTAAAGGCTGATCCCGGAAAAATAGAGCAGCGCGGTGCCGCCCAGCCCTTCCAGCCAGGCGTCTGAGGGCGCCGCAAAACAGCGCCGGGCCGCCGAGGTCTCGCGCCAATAGGAAAAACTGCGCTCTCCCGTGGGATCGTTGGAAATCGCGTAAAGCCCGGTCACCGCGCCCGGAACCCGGAGCAGCAGCGCGTCCGACACGTCATTGTCCTGCAAGGCCCGTTGGATCAGATCGCCAAAGGGATCCTCTCCCACCACGCTGGCGAACCCCACCTTCAGCCCCTCGCGCGCCAGGTAGACGGCGGTGTTGAACGTATCGCCGCCCACCGCAACCTGCGGCTCCCCGCCGGGGGCAAAGGCGATCTCTCCCATCGCCTCGCCCAGGCAGAGCACATCGAGGCGCTCCGCTTGCGTCATTGGTCAGCAATCACGTCCTGACGCTGCTGGCCGAGGCCCGCAATGCCCAGTTCCACCACATCCCCCGCCTTCAGGTAGCGCGGCGGCGTCATCCCGAGCCCGACGCCCGGCGGGGTGCCGGTCGAGATCACATCGCCCGGGTAGAGGGTCATGAACTGGCTGAGGTAATGCACCAGATGCGCCACCCCGTAGACCATCGTGGCAGAGGAGCCGTCCTGCATCGTCTCGCCATTCACCGTGAGCCACATGGCCAGCGCCTGCGGATCGGGAACCTCGTCCTTGGTCACCAGCCAGGGGCCGATCTGGCCGAAATTGTCGCAGCTCTTGCCCTTGGTCCATTGCCCGGCCCGCTCGGTCTGGAAGGCCCGTTCCGAGACGTCATTGGTGATGGCATAGCCGGCCACATAGTCCATCGCCTCGGCTTCGCTGACATATTTGGCCGGCTTGCCGATGATCACCGCCAGCTCCACCTCCCAATCGGTCTTGGTCGAGCCGCGCGGGATGACGATGGGGTCATTCGGCCCGCAGATGGCGGAACTCGCCTTCATGAAGATCACCGGCTCCGGCGGCACCTCCAGCCCGCTTTCTGCAGCGTGATCGGCGTAGTTGAGACCGATGCAGATGAACTTGCCCGTCCCCGCGATGGGCGGCCCAAGGCGCGGATTGCCCTCGACCACCGGCAGCGAGTCCGCGTCTACCTCGGCCAGCCCGGCAAGGCTCTCGGGCGAGAGCGCCGCCCCGGCGAGGTCGTCGATCAGGCCGGAAAGATCCCGCAGGGTTCCGTCTCGGTGCAGCAGGCCCGGTTTCTCGGCGCCCGGGGCACCATAGCGCAGCAGTTTCATAACGTGTCAGTCCTTGGTTTCTTCGTCGTTTGGTGTGGTCGGGGTCTTTGGTCAGAGGGTCCAGCCGCCATCGATGCAGCAGGCCTGCCCGGTGGTATAGGTCGCCGCCGCCAGATAGACGGCGAGGTCGGCGATCTCTTCGGCTTCGGCAATGCGTCCCAATGGCTGGCGCGCGACAAAGGCGGCGCGGGCCGCCTCGTAATCCCCCGTGGCAGCCAACCGCTCGTCCAACGAGGGCGATTGCACCGTGCCCGGACAGATCGCATTGCAACGGATCCCCTCGGCGACATAGTCGGCGGCAATCGATTTGGTCAGGCCCAGCACCGCGGCCTTGGTGGTGGAATAGACAAAGCGGTTCGGCACCCCCTTCACCGAAGAGGCCACGGAGGACATGTTGAGGATCGCGCCCGACTTGCGCGCCAGCATGCCCGGCAGCACCGCCTGCACCATCCGCACCATCGCCTTGACATTGAGGTCATAGGCAAAGTCCAGCTCCGCCTCTTGGCACTCCAGCACGGTGCCGCCATGCACGATGCCGGCGCAGTTGAACAGCACATCCACCGGCCCCGCCGCCGCGCAGACCTTAGCCACCGAGGCCGCATCCAGCACGTCGAGCCGCGCGGTTTCGCAGCCCCGCAGTCCTTCCAGCCCCGCCGCATTGATATCGGTCGCCAGCACCTGCGCACCCGCCCGCACAAAGGCCTCGGCGCTGGCGCGGCCGATGCCCTGCGCCGCCGCGGTAATCAGCACCCGTTTTCCACTCAGATCAATGGTCATGTCTTGTCCTCCTTCGCGCCACGCTCACATCACAGCGCCGATTTGCCAGGGCACGAATTCCACCGCGCCAAACCCCTGCGCCTCGCTCTTGGTCTCTTCCCCCGAGGCGACCCGCAGCATCAGATCAAAGATCTCCTGCCCCTTGGCCTCCAGGCTGACCCCGTCGAGGATATCGCCGCAGTTCACATCCATATCCGCCTGCATCCTCCGCCAGAGATCGGGGTTGGAGGCGATCTTGATCGAGGGCACCGGCTGATAGCCCGACACGCTGCCGCGCCCGGTGGTAAAGGCGATGAGATTGGCACCCGAGGCGGTCTGCCCGGTCACCGAACAGGGGTCGTAGCCGGGGCTGTCCATAAAGACAAAGCCCGCCCGATCAATGGGTTCGGCGAATTTATAGACCCCGGACAGCGGCGCGCTGCCGCCCTTGGCCACCGCACCAAGCGATTTTTCAAGGATGGTGGTCAGCCCGCCCCGCTTGTTGCCAGGCGAGGGGTTGTTGTCCATCTCGCCAAAGTTGCGGGCGGTATAGTCCTCCCACCAGTCGATGAGGTCGATGAGCTTGCGCCCGGTCCCCTCGTCCACCGCGCGGCGGGTCAATAGATGTTCGGCCCCGTAGATCTCGGAGGTTTCCGACAGGATCGAGGTGCCGCCATGGCGCACCAGCAGGTCCGAGGCGACCCCGAGCGCGGGATTTGCGGTGATCCCCGAATAGCCGTCCGAACCGCCGCATTGCATCCCCAGAACCAGATGCCGCGCGGGCGCAGGCGCACGGGTCGCCTTGTTCGCCTCTGCCGCCAGCTCCCGCAAAAGGCCTAGGCCCTTGTCCACGGTGGCCCGCGTACCGCCCTCGTGCTGGATCGTCATATAGCGGAACCGGGCGCTGTCCTTCAGCGCCTTGCGGTCGATCAGATCAGGGATCTGCATCACCTCACAACCGAGGCCAACCATCAGGATCGCCCCGAAATTGGCGCTATGGCCATAGCCCGCGAGGGTGCGGAACAGGGTTTCATAGCCCTCGCCCTTGCCCGACATGCCGCAGCCTGACCCATGCACGATGGGCACGATGCCGTCGACATTGGGAAACGCCGCCAGCAGATCGGCGCGCGCCGCCGCCTCGGCGATGAAGCGCGCCACCGATCCGGCACAATTGACCGAGGTCAGGATGCCCAGATAGTTGCGCGTACCGACCCGGCCAGAGGGGCGATGATAGCCGAGAAACTCCGCCACGCCCTCGGGGGCCGCCAGCGAGTGCGCGGCGGCACCAAAGGCATAATCCTGCTTGTGATCGCCCATCCCGAGGTTCTGCACATGCACATGGCCCCCAGCCGCAATCGCGGCGGTGGTGGTGCCGATGATCTGGCCGTATTTCAGGATCATCTCGCCCGCCGCCACCGCGCGCAGGGCGATCTTGTGGCCTGCCGGGATCTGCTCTTGCGCGATGACGCCACCGGGCAGTGCGGTCCCTGCCGGCACCGGGCGCAGGGCGACAAGCACATTGTCCGCCTCATGCAGGCAGAGCGCAAAGGGTTGCTCACTCATGTCATTGGACTTCATTGCGTCTTTCACGGGATCGTTCATGCGGTCGTTCACGGGGTCACCAGCACCTTGATGAGATGATCCCGGTTGCGGGCGAGATCGCCAAATTGCCCCGGGAGCTCCGCCAGCGGCAGCACGGCCGAGGCAAGCGCGGCGGTCGGAACCTCTTTGGCCCGGATTGCCGCCATCACCCGGTCGAAATCCGCCCGGAGCGCGTTGCGGCTGCCGATGATCTGGCTCTCGCGCTTATGGAATTCCGCATCGGCAAAACTGATGCTCTCCTTCACCACGCTGACCAGAACGGTGACACCACCATGGGCGACCAGCGGAAAGCCCGCCTCGATCGCACCCGCATTGCCGGTCGCGTCAAAGACCACGTCGAACCCCTCGGCCAAAGCGCCCGACAGGATATCCTCGCCCGGTCGGTGGGTCTCGGTAAAGCCGAACAGCTCCGCCGCTGCGGCGAGGCGCTTGGTGCTGAGATCCATCAGATGCACCTCCGCCCCGGCGATGCGGGCAAAAAGCGCGGTGCCCAGCCCGATCGGCCCGGCGCCAGTGACCATCACCCGGTCCCCTGCCCCACAGCCCGAGCGCGCCACCGCATGGGCCCCGATGGCGAGGAACTCCACCATCGCCGCCTCGACCGGCGTCAGACCTTCGGCGGGGTAGAGGTTGCCCTCGGGCACTGCGATCCGGGCGCACATGCCGCCATCGGTATGGACCCCAAGCACGGCAATCGCGCTGCAGCAATTGGGCTTGCCCCTCCGGCAGGCCCGGCAGGTCCCGCAGGA
The DNA here is from genome assembly GCA_937146765.1 of uncultured Paracoccaceae bacterium. Classification (GTDB taxonomy): domain Bacteria; phylum Pseudomonadota; class Alphaproteobacteria; order Rhodobacterales; family Rhodobacteraceae; genus Epibacterium. The sequence goes on from CAKZRP010000050.1 coordinate 17,697, forward strand.
GAGATAGGGGTTCACAACCACGAGCTGACCCGCATCCGGCCCGTCCGCCAGATGGCCGGACAGCTCGTGGCCGATCACCCGGGGATAGTTCAGAAACGGGTGCTTGCCTTCAAAGATGTGAAAATCGGTGCCGCAGATGCCGATGGCCGCGATATCGACCAGCCGATGGCCTGCCGGGGCGGTCTCCGGGCGTGGCCGCTGCTCCAGCACAAAGCTGCCGGGCTCCCGACAGACGCCGCAGGTCATCCCGCTTTGGTGCAGATCCTTCATTGCGCCGCCTCCAGGTTGCGGGCGGACCAGTCGGCGGGCAATTCACCCTTCACGATCAGGCTCAACACATCGTCCTTGCTCACTTCCTCGATGCCATGGGCACCGACCAGACGACCCTTGTTCATCACCACCACCCGGTTGCAGAGGTCAAAGACGTCGTGCATGTCGTGGCTGACCAGAAGGATGCCAATGCCCTCGGCCTGCAATTGCCGGATTAGGTCGGCCACCATCGCGGTCTCGGAGGGCCCCAACGCCGCCGTGGGCTCGTCCATGATCAGAACCTTGGTGTCGAAATAGATCGCCCGCGCAATCGCGATCACCTGCCGCTGCCCCCCCGACAGCGAAGAGACCGGATCACTGAGGTTCTTGAAATTCGGATTGAGCCGCGCCAGCACCTTGCGGCTTTCTTCCAGCATCCGGGCATCGTCGAGATTGCCGAACCAGGTCTTCAGCTCGCGGCCCAGAAACAGGTTCGAGGGCGCATCCAGATGGTCGGCCAAGGCCAGCGTCTGATAGATCGTCTCGATCCCCGCCGCGCGGGCGTCATTGGGATCGGCAAAGGCAACCGCCTTGCCATTGACGCGGATCTCGCCCGCATTGGGGATCATCGCGCCGGCCAGAATGCGCATCAGGCAGGATTTGCCGGCGCCATTGTGGCCCAGCACGCCCACCACCTCGCCGGGGTAGAGGTCGAGCGAGACATGATCCACCGCCCGCACCCCGCCAAAGTGTTTTTCGATACCGATCATCTCTACCAAGGGGGTCTGCGACATGCTCTGCCTTTCTGCCGGGGTCGTCTGGGGGTCTGGGTCCGGGGGACGATCTCGCCGCCCCCCGGAAAACGCTCTTAGTAAAGAACGTTCTTGGCCTTGTCGGAGTCGATGTTCTCCTGATCCACCAGCACCACGCCGGTGTTGATGAAGGGCTCCACCGTCGCGCCGGAGAGGATGTCCATCACCGCTTTCACCCCCATCTCGCCCATGGCAAAGGAGCCCTGCACCGCAGTCGCCTCCATCAGCCCGTCGCGGACGAATTGTTGCAGGTCCTCATTGCCGTCAAAGCCGAGCGCGACCAGCTGACCGGCCTTGCCCGCCTGCAGAATGGCGCGACCCATGCCGACGGCGGTGGGTTCATTGGCGCCAAAGATACCAACCAGATCCGGGTTCGAGGCCAGGATGTCGGTGGTCTGGTTCAGCGCCATCGCCATCTGGCTCTGCGAGTAATAGGGGCCGACGATCTCGAGGCTGGAATTGGCCTTGAGGTAGTCAGAGAAACAGCCAACCCGGCCGATTTCCGACCCGACCCCTGCGACATAGGACATCACCGCCACTTTGCCCTCGGTTCCGGCCTCGGCGATCATGCGCTTGGCCACCTCTTCACCCGCGGCGCAATTGTCGGTGGACAGGAAGGACTGAAAGGTCCCCTTGGCGCTGTCGGAAAGGGCGCTGTCGATGATGACCACTGGAATCGCGCTCTCAAAGGCGCGTTTTACCGCCGGGGCCAGGGCCTCCGGGTCGGAGGGCGCCAGAACGATGCCCGCAACCCCACGGTTGATGGCGTTTTCCACCAGGTTCACCTGATCTGCCACGGCGCTTTCGGTGGCCGGACCGTCAAAGCTGAACGTATGCTCGGACTGGCCCGCAATCGCCGCCTCCGCGCCCTTGTTCACGTTCTGCCAGAAGTTGGAGCTGGTGGTCTTCACGATCACCGCGATTTCTCCAGCCTGTGCAAGACCCGCAGTCAGGGCCATGGCTGACGCCAGCATTCCAAGTTTAAGGGACCGCATCTCATTCCTCCTCTATTGAGATAATGGTTGTCTTTTCTTCTGCTTGTTCTGTCGGACGATGCCCGCTCCCCGCCTCCCGGTCAGGGTTGGACCGCGCCCGCGACCCTCAGCGCCGATTGCGCATCTGGTCGATCCAGACCGCGCCGATCACCACGGCTCCGATCACGATCTGTTGGATGAAGGCCGAAACCCCCGCCATGTTGAGCCCATTGCGCAGGATGCCGATGATGAAGGCGCCGATCATGGTGCCCGAGACCGTACCGACGCCGCCCGAGAGCGAGGCCCCGCCGATGACCGCCGCCGCGATGGCGTCAAGCTCATACATCACCCCCTCGCTCGGCTGGGCAGTGACAAGCCGCGACATCAGCACGTTGCCCGCCAGACCGGCCAGGGCGCCGGACATCACATAGGCATAAAGCTTGGTCTGATCGACACGCACCCCCGACAGCCGCGCCGCCTCTTCGTTGGAGCCGGTGGCATAGATGTGGCGGCCGATCTGGCGTCGGCGCAGCAGGTAGGCCGCTCCCACCGCCACCACCGCAAGCAGGATCGCGGGATAGGGAATGCCGGGAAAGATCACCTTGGGAAAGCCGTTGGGCTGCATCTCCACCATGCGGAACAGGGCCCCGTTGCCCAGGCGACCAAAGGCCTCGCCCAATTGCGAGATCGGGGCCGCCCCGGTCAGTTGCAGCGCAAGTCCCCGCGCCATCAGCATCATGCCGAGGGTGGCAACAAAGGGCGGGATCTTGGCCCGCGTCACCACGAGGCCATTGACCGCGCCGCAGGCCGCGCCGATCGCGACCCCCAGTGCCATGGCCAACCCCACCGGCACCCCGGCCTTCACCGCCATCGCGGTGCCGACCCCGGAGAGCGCCAGCACCGAGCCCACCGACAGATCGATGCCGCCGGTGATGATGACCAGGGTCATGCCGATGCCCAAAAGCCCGATCACCGAGGTCTGCAGCAGCACGGTCAGCGCATTGTTCACCGAAAAGAACGCCTGGCTTGCAAGGGCAAAACCCGCGATGAGCAGCAATAGCGTCAACAGGGCCGAAAGCCGGTGGATCTTGGCCGCATCCGGCATCAGGCTCGCAAGCGGTGTCGGCGCCCGCCCGCTTGCGGGTTTGATGGCTTGTGACATACGCCTCCCTTTCGCAGTCTTGCATTTAATTATTTAATACATAAACAGGACTCACTTGATTCCTGTCAATTGTTTTTTATAATAATGTACAAATACAAATTACAGGCATAAGACGACACCGCTTTGGCGGCGCACAGGAAGGGCAGTCAGATGGCACGCAGCGACACCAGGTACCGGGAGGCCTACAACCAGATCCTCGCCTATTGCGAGACCCTGCCGACCGCCGCGCCGATCCCCTCGGAGACCAGCCTGGCCGAGATCGCCGGCGTCAGCCGCACGGTGATCCGTCGCTGTCTGGCGCGGATGGAGGAGCTCGGGCTGATCTCCTGGCAGGGGCGCGACAAGCTCCTGCTGCGCGCGCCCCGCAGCGAGGACCGGATCGCGGTGCCGGACACGCCGCAGGACAAGAGCGATCTGGAACAGCGGTTCCTTGACTGGGTGCTGCGCTTTGACGTGCCCGCCAATACGCCGCTCTCGGTGGCCGAATTGTCGCGCACCTTCGACGTGGCTCAGCATGACCTCAAGGAGTTCCTCGCGGGCCTCAGCCGCTTTGGCCTCGTGTCGCGCCGCCCGCAAGGCGGCTGGATGCTGCTTGGCTTCACCAAGGACTTTGCCATCGAACTGTCGGATTTCCGCTGCGTGCTGGAGCTGAACGCGGTGACCCATGTGGCGGAGGCGCCGGTGGATCATCCGGTCTGGGCCGCGCTGGCGCAGCTGCGCCGCGACCATCTGGCGCTCAAGGCGGCCATCGACACCGATTTTCACGAATTCTCGAAACTGGACGAGCGCTTTCACCTCGCCATCAACTCGGTGGTCAAGAACCGCTTTATCGCTGAGTTCCAAAAGGTGATCTCGCTGATCTTCCACTACCATTACATGTGGGACAAGACCGAGGAAAAGCACCGCAACGCCGCCGCGATTGAAGAGCATATCGCGATCATCGACGCGCTGGAGGCCCGCGATGCCGAAGCCGCGCGGGTGGCGGCGCAGCGGCATTTGCGGACCTCCAAGACGACGCTTTTGTCGTCGCTGCGCCATCACGATCTGGGCTGATCTGCCTCAGGCGAAAGCCGCGTCAAATCCGGCTGGAGCCGGGGTCGCCAGAGCCTCCAGATTGCGTTGTAGCGAGGTCGGTTTGGCGGTTCCGAGCAGCACCGAGGCCGCCGCCGGATGCCGGATGGCAAAATGCAGCGCCGCCGTGGCCAGCGGCAGGCCAAGCTCCGCCGCCCGCGCCTCAAGCGCCCGCACCCGGTCGAGGATCGCTTCCGACGCCGGACCGTAATCATAGGTCGCTCCCGGCACCGCTCCGGTGGCCAGAATGCCGGAATTGAAGATGCCGCCCAGCACCAGACTGGTGCCCACCGCGCGGCATTCCGGCACCAGCTCCGCCTCCGCCACCCGGTCCAGCAGTGTGAGCCGCCCCGCCAGCAGGATCACGTCCAGAGGTCCGGCATGGCGCATCACGTCCAGACAGACCTCGCATTCATTGACCCCGAGCCCAAAGGCCCGGATCCGCCCCTGCTCCTTCAACCGCACCAACCGTTCATAACCCGAGCCGAGAAAGGCCTCACGATGCGGTGCATTGCCCGCGATCCCATGGGTATATTCCCCGATATCATGCACATAGAGGATCTCGATCTGGTTGCGCCCCAGTCTAGCACAGCTTTGCTCAAAGCTCTCTTCGATGCCATCGCCGGAATAGTCGTAGCGCACATCGTTCTGGGCCGGGTTCACAAAGCCGTCCGCCTCGGCAATCGGCGTGTTGGCAGGTGACAACACCCGCCCCACCTTGGTCGAAACCACGGCCTCGGGACGCGTGGACAGAAAGCGGCCCAGCCGCGCCTCTGACAGGCCGCGCCCGTAATGCGGTGCGGTGTCGAAATAACGGATGCCCGCCGCCCAGGCACAGGCCAGCACCGCCTCCACATCGGCTTCGCTGGCCTCACGATAGAGGTTGCCGATGCTGGCACAGCCAAAGGACAGCTCGCTCACGGCCAGATCCGTCCGGCCCACCTGTCGCGTCTTCATCCGATCTTTCCTTCCATTGCGGCCAAAAGCCGTGGTTTGGCGCTGCCGTCGCCGTTTTCCTTTGCCCAGGCGAGGAATGCCGCGATCCGACGCTGCAGTTTCTCGGCGTGGTTCTGGGCGATATCCGCCAGCCGGTGATCCAGATAGGGATTGGCAAACCGCTCCAGTGTGGTCTCGATATAGGCCTCGATCCCCGCGCCCTCACCCGCCGCGACAAAGCCCGGCAGCACCTCCTCCGCATAGACCGCCCGCAACCGGGCCACCCAATCTGGGTGGGCCATCACCTCGCGCACATGCTCCGCCCCTTGCCGGCCGCGTGCCAGCCAGTCGGCCACCATCCAGCTGTGGCCGAGGTTAAGCACAAAAAGCTTGCGCCGCTCGATCACCCCAAGGTCCGGCACCAGCTGCACCGCCGGATGCTGACAGGGCAGCTGCAATCCGGGCTGCGCCTCGATCGCCCAGAGCGCATAGGGCTCCGCGATTGCGCCCGCCGGATAGAGCGGCTCAGAGACAATGCGATCCACCAGCGAGTTGACCCAGATCACCTCGTCCCGCAGCCAGTCGCGATAGGCAGGCGGCATCGCGTGGGCCGCGGCAAGCACCAGATCGCGCAGCGCCGCGCCATTGCCGCGCAGCAGCTCGGTCGGCATCACCTGCACCGGGCGCTCGCCGTGGTCAAACCGCCCCCGCAACAGATGCGCCAGCTTGGCCGGGTAGGACATCGCAGGATCAAGCTCTGGATCCGCATCCGCTGCCTGCGGCTGAAACCCGGCATCGCCGGTGTTGGAGAGGATGATATCCGCCTCTTCGGCCACAAGGCGCTGCACCTCGGCCAGATCGGGGCCGAAGATCAACCCGCAGGCAATGGAACTCACCCGGCGCTGCTCCTCTACTGGCTGCCCATGCCACAGCCCGCGAATGCGCACCTCATAGCCCTCGGCCAGCGCCTGCAACCGGGCAGCCCGGCTGGGATCGCCGCTGCTCTGCACCACGGTAACCGGGCGCGCGCCCGGCAGGGATTCGGACAGAAACAGGTCCGCATGGGCCTGCAAAAAGCGGCTGGTTCCGAACTGGACAACCGTTGGATTTGACATTGACGCCCCTCCCATTTTGGTTTGTTATTATTTAGAACATTTCTTCATGCAAGGAAAAACCGTGATCATCGACGCACATCAGCATTTCTGGCGGATCGACCGCGGCGACTATTCCTGGATGGATGACAGCGTCGCCGCCATCCGGCGCGATATCCTGCCCCCGGATCTGGCGCCACTGGCGGCGGCGGGCGGCGTCAGCGGCACCGTCGCGGTTCAGGCGGCACCAACCCTTGCGGAAACGGAGTTCCTGCTCTCGCTGGCCGATCAGTCGCCGCTGATCCGGGGGGTGGTGGGCTGGATCGACCTCACAGGCGACGTGCCGGCCCAACTGACGCGCCTGTCGCATCCCCGGCTCAAGGGCATCCGCCCGATGCTGCAGGACATTGCCGACACCAATTGGATCCTGCGTCCCGATGTGCTGGCCGGGCTGGAGGCTGTCGCCGCCGCCGGGTTGCGTATGGATGTCCTGATCACCCCGCGCCATTTCGAGGCCATAGACACCCTCGCCCAGCGTCTGCCGCAACTGCCGCTGATCCTCGACCATTGCGCCAAGCCGGTCTTTGACGGCTCCGATCCAGGTGTCGCATGGCGCGAAGGCATCGCCGCGTTCGCCGCACATCCGCAGGTCTCGTGCAAGCTCTCGGGTCTAGCCACTGAATTTGGCCCCGGATGGTCCGCCGAGGCGCTGAGGCCGGTGTTCGACCATGTGCTGCGGCATTTCGGGCCGGAGCGGCTGATGTGGGGCAGCGACTGGCCGGTGCTGGAACTGGCCGGGTCCTACCCGAACTGGCTGGCCGCGGCGCAACAGCTGACGGCGGATCTTTCGCCAGAGGCGCGCCACCAGATCTTTGCCGCCACCGCCACCCGCATCTACACCCTGACCTAGGAGCCTGACATGCAGCGCATGGCCCATATCATCGGCCTTCGGCCGGAGCATCGCGAGACTTATACCCGCCTCCATGCGGAGGTCTGGCCGGCCGTGCTGGCCCGGCTGCGCGCCTCCCATATCACCAATTACTCCATCTTCCTGCGCGAACCGGAGATGCTGATGTTCAGCTACTGGGAGTATCGGGGCAGCGATTTCGAGGCCGATTCCGCCGCCATCGCCTCCGATCCGGTGACGCGGGAGTGGTGGGCGCTCTGCGGCCCGATGCAGGCGCCGCTGGCGACCCGCGCCGAGGGGGAGTGGTGGGCCGCAATGCAGGAAGTCTTCCACCTCGACTGATCCCACTCCGCCTCACCCCTGCGCGGTTCGGACAGGCGGCAGGCACGGCGATTCGCCCGGCTCCAAGGGCATACAAGACCATACAGGTATTTTCTCGCCCGCCCGGATCTGGCACGCCGAGACGGGCGAAAATATTTCCAGCACATAGCTATACTTAGAGCCTGTGACGCCTTCTGCGCCACAGGATGTCTTGACTTGTTCACGGCTTATGACAAACCTGTACGTACCTGTCTGCTTAATGCCCCATATCAGGAGCCGCCATGAGACACCCCGCCCCCGAGAGCAAGGCCGAGCGTATCGCCCGGATCCTGGAAGGAGAAATCCGCTCCGGCACCCTCAGCGACGGTGCGGTCCTGTCGAGCGAAAACAGCCTCGTGCGCCGCTTCGAGGTCTCGCGCAGCACCGTGCGCAAGGGGCTCGGGATCCTCTCCTCCAAGGGGTTGATCGAAACCAAGGTCGGCATCGGCTCCTTTGTCACCTTTGGGGGCGATGTCATCGACAGCCAGGCCGGCTGGAGCCTCGCGCTCGCCGACAAGGGCACCCGGATCGGTGCCCGCATCCTGCGCATCGCCCGCATGGGCATGGACCTCGACGCCCCCGACCTGCCGCCGGGCAGCGACGTGCTGGCGGTGGACCGCATCCGCTTTCGCGAGGAAACCGGCCAGGCCCTGTCACTGGAACGCGCAAGGGTGCCCTGGCGCGAGGGCTTTGCCCCGGTCCTGCAGGCGGGGCTGACCGAAGGGTCCCTGAGCAAGACCATGGCGGCCCAGGGCCTCATCCCTGCCAGCGGCGAGGAATGGGCCAATGTGCTGCCGGCCCTCTCCGCCTCCGATGCGGCGGTGATGTCCCGCCGCGAGGGAGAACCGATGCTGCGCCTGCGCCGCCAGACCCGCAATGCCGCCGGGGTGGTGGTGGAATATGTCGAAAGCCTTCTGGATCCCGAGTTGTTTGCCCTGCGGATGGAGTTCTGAGCCATGAGTACGGTTGAAATCACCCGCGCCCGCGCCGCCCTCCTGGGGCTGGCCGTGGGCGATGCGCTCGGGATGCCCGCCCAGACCCTGCCGCGCGCCGAGATCCGCGCGCATTATGGCCGCATCACCGGCTTTGTCGCCCCCTTCGCCGATCACCCCGTCTCGCATGGGCTCAAGGCCGGGCAGATCACCGATGACACCGAACAGACGCTGCTGCTGGCGCGGCGGCTGCTCAAGGATCCCATCGCCTTTGACGATCTGGGCTGGACCCGCGACCTGTTGGAGTGGGAGGCCGAGATCCGCGCCAAAGGGCTGCGCGACCTCCTTGGCCCCTCCTCCAAGGCCGCGATCGAAGCCCTGCAGGCCGGTGCGTCTCCCGAGGAAACCGGCCTCAAGGGCACCACCAACGGGGCGGCCATGCGGATCGCGCCGGTGGGCATCCTGTTCCAGCCCGACCCCGCCCTGATTGCGCGTCAGGTGGCGCGCACCTGCCGGGTGACCCATAACACCGGCGAGGCGATTGCCGCCGCCAGCGCGGTGGCCGCCGTGGTCAGCGCAGGTCTTGCAGGCCGGTCGTTCGAGGCAGCACTCGACACCGCCCTCGCCGCCGCCCGCGCCGGTCAGACCGAAGGCAGCAGCCACGGCGAAGGCGACATGGCCGGGCGCATCACGCTGGCGCTGCAGCTTGCCGACAGGGGCGATGCAGAGGCCCTCATCGCCGGAATCGGCACCTCGGTGGCCAGCCGTGAGAGCGTGGCCATGGCCTTTGGCCTGATGCGCCTGCATGGCAACGATCTCTGGGCGGCACTGCAGGCGGCGGCCAATGTGGGCGACGACACCGACACCATCGGCGCCATCCTGGGCGCCATGGGCGGGGCCACCGGCCTCAGCCTGCCCGCCGAGGTGGAGGCCGAGGTGCTGGCGGTCAATGATCTGCCGCTCGACAGCCTGGTTGCGGATCTGCTGGCGATGCGCGCCACCTTGGCGGCGGAGACCGCGTGATGACCCACCTGTTGCAGATGAGCGCCCCGGTGGTGGACAGTATCTATCGCCTGCACGCTTTCCCGCAGCGCGGGACCGAGGCAAAGGTCGCCGGCCACCAGATGGCATCGGGCGGCGGGCTCAACGCGATGGCCGCGGCGCGGGCCGCCGGGATGGCGGTGCGCCTGGGCGGCAGCCTCGGCACCGGCCCCCTGGCCGAGATGGTCGCGCAAAGCCTTCACGCCCTCGACATCCCGCTCGCCCGCGCCCGCGTGTCGGGGCTGGACCAGGGGCTTTGTACCGTGCTGATCGAGCCGGATGGCGAGCGCAGCTTTATCACCCATACCGGGGCGGAGGCGCGGATCCCCGCAGGCGCGCTGGACAGCATCGACCTGCAAGATGTCACATGGGTCATGCTCTCGGGCTATTCGCTGCAAGGGGCAGGTTCCAGTGCCGAATTGGCCGCTTGGATCGCCGCCCTGCCCGCCCGCATCACGGTGCTGTTTGACCCCTCACCCCTGGTGGCGGATCTGCCGCAAGCGCATCTGACGCCGGTGCTGACGCGCGCCGACTGGATCAGCGCCAATCAGGACGAGGCTATGGTGCTGCAGCCCGCGCCCGATGCGGAGGCCTGCGCATTGGCGCTCTCCGAGGGGCGCAAGGGCACGCTGCTGCGGCAGGGGGCGGCGGGCTGCCTTCTGGCGACCTCCGGCAGCGTGACGCCCGTGCCGCCCCATAACGTCACCCCCCGCGACACCAATGGCGCCGGCGACACCCATATCGGCAGCTTCATCGCGGAACTTGCCCAGAGCGGCGATGCCCTGCGCGCCGCCCGTTACGCCAATATCGCCGCCGCGCTGGCCACCACGCGCGACGGCCCGGCCACCCCGCCCCCGCGCGCGGAGGTCGACGCCCTGATGGGGTCCCTGTCGGCCTGAGCAGGACCGCCGCCCCGATCCAATCCAGCGAAGGCCGAGCCAACGGTCTCATTTCTCACAACATGGAGTAGCCCTGATGACCCTGAAATCCGTTCCCTCCCTCGCCACCGCCTTGGTTGCGCTGACCGCTGGCGGGGCCTTTGCCGATGAAATCCGCGTGCTGAACTGGCAAGGTTACGGCACCGATATCGACTGGTCCCTCGCCGCCTTTGCCGAGGCCACCGGCCACACGGTCGTGCACGAGTATTTCAACTCCGAACAGGAGATGCTGACCAAGCTGCGCACCAATCCCGGCGCCTATGACGTGGTGATGATCAACGCGGTCTTCACCCCGCAGGCCGCCGAGGAAGGCTTGATCGCGCCGATCGACACCAGCGCGATTGCCAATTACAGCGGCATCCCTGCCTCCTTTGCCGAGGATGAGAAGCTGAACCATGACGGCACCGTCTACGGCGTGCCCTGGACCTGGGGTCTGACGTCCTTTGCGATCAACACGCAAAGCTTTGACGCCCCGCCCGCCTCCATCGAGGCGCTCTGGGACAAGAGCTATGAGGGCCGCGTCTCCATCCGCGACGATGCGCTGGAGGCGATGCAGATCGGCGCGCTGGCCACCGGTCAGGACATCAACAATATCACCGATATGGAGGCGGTCACCGCCAAGCTGGCCGCGCTGATGCCGCAGCTGCGCACCTTCTGGAGCAGCGAAAACGACTGGAACCAGTATATGGCTGCGGGCGAATTGGATGTGGCGACCTATTGGTCCGGCTCCGCCAGCCGCTCGGCCGGAATGGGGCTGCCGGTCGCCTTTGTGGTGCCGCAGGAGGGCGCGATTGGCTGGCTCGACGGTCTGTCGATACCGGCAACCTCGACCCACAAGGAGGCCGCGACCCAATTCATCAACTGGATGATCGGCCCGGCCTTCTATGTGAAATGGGACGCCGATGGCGCGCCCGCCTCCGCCAATGCCGAAGCCGCAGCCGCCCTGCCCGATGAGGCCTTCAACAAGGCGGTTCTGGGCGATCCCGAGGTGGTTGCCCGCGTCCATTTCCAGGATGCCATCAGCGACGAGACCCGCGCCGCCTATCTCGAAGCCTGGCAAGCGCTGAAAGCCGCGCAGTAACATCTGGTCCCCGACAGACCAGCGGAGGCGCGCCTGACTTTGCGCCTCCGCCCCCTCCCACAGCGCTCCTGCCCCTTCCCGACGAAAGGAGACTGGCATGGCCGATGCCCTGCATCCCGCCGACCGCGCCCGCCTCGCGGTGTTTCTGACCCCCGCCTATCTCTGGCTCACCCTCGCGGTGTTCCTGCCGCTCTCGGCGATGCTGTTCTTCAGCTTCGTCACCGACATGCCCGGCGATGTGGACCAATGGTTTGTCACCCTGTCGAACTATGGCGAGTTCCTGCGCAATCCGACCTATGCGAGCCTGATGTGGAAGTCGCTGAAGCTCGCCTTTACGGTGACGATCCTGTGCATCCTGATCGGCTACCCCTGCGCGCTGGTGCTGGCGAAATCCGTCAAGGGCCGCACCCGCGAGGCGCTGTTTTTGATGGTCATTCTGCCGTTCTGGTCGAACTCCCTCGTGCGGATCTTCTCCTGGGCCATCGTGCTGCGCGGCAATGGCGTGCTGGAAAAGGCGCTGAATGCGGTGCTGCCCTTTGAGGTGAAACTGAAACTGCTGTTCACCACCGACGCGGTGGTCATTGGGCTGGTGCACAGCTATCTGCCCTACGTGATCCTGACGAGCTACCTCGCCTTGCAAGCGGTGAGCGACGATCTGATCGACGCGGCGCGCTCCATGGGGGCCTCAAGCCTCACCATCCTCTGGCGCATCCTCTTGCCCCTGTCGCTGCCGGGGCTTCTGGCCGGGGCGGTGCTGGTCTTTGTGCCCGTGGTCGGCTCGTTCATGGAGCCCCGCATCCTCGGCGGGCGCATGGGCACCTATTATGGCACCGTGATCGAGGATCAATTCGTCGCCGTTTACAATTGGCCCCTGGGCGCGGCGCTCTCCTTTATCCTCCTGGCGGTGGTTCTGGTTGTGCTCGCCCTCGCCAGCCCCGTGTTGCGAAAGGCCAAGACATGAGCCGCGCGTTTCTCACCCTGTCGGGCCGGGTCTGGCTCGGGCTGATCCTTGTGTTCCTTTATGCGCCCATCGCGGTGATGGCGGCGATGTCCTTCAACGCCTCGCCGTTTTACCAGCTGCCGTTTGAATTCTCGACGGTCTGGTATCAGAAGATGGCCGCCAATAGCCAAGTGCTGGAGGCCGCGCTGCGCTCGGTGCTGATTGCCTGCGTCACCACGGTGATCGCGACGGCCCTTGGCACCGCCGCCTCCATCGCGCTGTTCCGCTATGAATTCCCCGGCAAGAAGGTGCTGCAAGCGCTGCTGTTCCCGCCCATCGCGATCCCATGGCTGATCACCGGCACCGCCATGCTGATCTTGTTCTTCTCGATCGGCATCGGGCGCGGCACGCCCGCCGTCATCCTCGGCCATGTCGCGCTGGCACTGCCCTATGTAATCGTTACCGTCTCCGCCCGGCTGGCCAGTTTCGACCGCACGCTCGAGGAAGCCGCGCGCTCCATGGGGGCCGATACCTGGACCGTGGTGCGCCGCATCACCCTGCCCTGGATCGCGCCCGGCGTGGTGGCGGGGGCGCTCTTTGCCTTTGCCGTCAGCTTTGATCAGTTCGTGGTCAGCTACTTCCTGTCGGAACCCGGCGACACCACCCTGCCGGTGCTGATCTATACCGCGATCCGCAAGGGCTTCACGCCCGAGATCAACGCGATCTCCACCCTCATCATCACCCTGTCCATGGCCGTCATGTTCCTAGCGGCGCGCTATTCCAAATTCGGGGGAGACCAGTAATGTCCCGTGTCGATGTCTCGCATGTCACCAAGAAATTCGGCCGCATGACGGCGCTCGATGATGTGTCCATCACCTTTGACGACGGCGGGTTCTTTGCCCTCCTCGGCCCCTCCGGCTCGGGCAAGACCACCCTGTTGCGCACCATCGCGGGCTTTCACTTCCCTGAATCCGGCGCGATCCAGATCGGCGGCCAGAATGTCGAGCGGGTGCCGGTCGAGAAACGCGACATCGGCATGATGTTCCAGTCCTACGCCCTGTTTCCCAATATGACCGTGGCCGACAACGTCGGCTTTGGCCTCAGGGTGCGCAAGGTCGGCGCGGCGGAGGAAAAGCGCCGCATCGGTGAGGCCTTGGATCTGGTCCAGCTCGGCGCGCATGCCGCGCGCTATCCGCATCAGCTCTCCGGCGGGCAGCGGCAGCGGGTGGCCTTGGCCCGTGCGATTGTGACCAACCCGCGGGTTCTCTTGCTGGACGAGCCGCTCTCGGCCCTGGACAAGACCCTGCGGGTGGACATGCAGATCGAGCTGAAGCGCATTCAGCGCGAGATCGGCATCACCACCATCTTTGTCACCCACGATCAGGAAGAAGCACTGACCCTTTCGGACCGCATCGGCATCCTGAAGGACGGGCGCATCGTGCAGGTCGGCCCCCCGCGCGAGGTGTATGACCGCCCGATCAACGCCTTTGCCGCCGGTTTTCTGGGCGAGGCAAACTGGATTCCGCAGGGCCAACTCGCGGGCCTCAGCCTGCCCACCGCGCAGGACGGCCACCGCTTTGCCACCCGCCCCGAGGTGCTGAGCCTTTCGGCCGAGGCCCCCGAAGCCGGGCGCAATGGCGTGACAGGTCGGCTGGTGCAGCGGGTCTTTGCCGGCGCCATGGCCACCTGCATCGTCGAGGTGGAGGGCGAGGCCTGGAAGCTCATCGCCCGCGACCGCGATATCCCCGAGGTGCCGGGCGACGGTCAGGTCTGGCTCAGCTGGGCGCCGCAGGACACGATGGCGGTCGCCGAGGCGTGACCCCCCGAGGGCGACCGGTCGGGGCGCACTCCTCACGCAAACGTGAGCGCCGGAGACCCCCGGCGCCTGCGTAAACACTGGGAGAGACTGGATCCAGACCGGAGAGAGACATGCGTCCCCTGACCGACCGCCCCCAGGCCTATGGGCTTGTAAGCCGCATCCTGCACTGGGGCATGGCCCTGCTTTTTGCCGCCCAATTCGCCTCGGCTCTCGCCCACCTGCTGCTCGGGCGCGAGTCCGGGTTGCGCCAGCTGCTGTGGAGCTATCATGCGCCGCTTGGCATCACCCTCTTCCTGCTGGTGCTGTTGCGCGGGCTCTGGGGCCTGTGGAACCTGCGGCGGCGACCGGCCCATGCCGGCCTGCTGGGCCGCCTTGCCGCCTTGGGTCATCTGGCGCTTTACGGGCTGATGATCGTCATTCCCGGTCTCAGGCTCCTTGATGCCGCCGGGGGCACGCGCGGCCTGCGCTACCTCGGGGTCGAGATCTTCGCCCCCCGCGCCGAGGCGATTGCCTGGATGCAGGCCCCGGCGGAGTGGCATGGCGAACTCGGCTGGCTGCTCGCAGTCCTGGTGCTGGGCCACATCGCCATGGCCCTCGGGCTGCATCACCTGATCCGGCGCGATGACACCCTCAGACGGATGGCCGGCTAGGCTCAGCGCCGCGTGATCCGGCGTCGCCCCAGATCGCGCCCCAGACCGACTCCCAGGGCCACCAGCACCAAAGCACAGAGCCCGGCCTTGGAGACCGGGCCCATGCTGCCCTCGATCAGCAGGGCATGGGGCACCACGCAAAGGCCCACCGCCGCTACCGCCAGCCGGTGCCCGCGCCGCCAGAGCCGGGCAGGCAGTCGCTGCCGGGCGGCCACCAGCAGGGCCGCCGCCAGCAGGGCCCAGAGCCCCAGCACCCCAAAGACAGAGAACAGGGTCGGTGCCCGCAGCAGCAGCGCATCCACCATATCCGGCGGGCTGGTCAGCCAGAGGCCACCCAGATGCAACGCCACCGCCGCGAGCAGCAGCCCCCCGCACAGCCGATGCATCCATCGCCCCCGGGATCCGCGCAGACCGGGCAGGTGCCCGGTGGCCAGCAGCGGCTGCACCAGAAGGAGCCAGAGCCCAAGGACCCCGGCAAGGCAGGCTGCAACATAGACCGGCTGCCGCCACCCCATCAGCGGATTGCTGGCGGCAATGCCAAGGGGCAGGCCCAGGGCCAGCACCAGCCCGCCCCAGATCAGCACCGCCCCGACCACAGGTCGCCTCCCGCTGCCGGGCTGGCGCCTCCAGAGGTCAGACCGGCTCAAGCACAAAATCGGCGCTGAGCGCCTTTTCCCGCGCGCTGGCCATCACCGGCCGCAGGAAGACGCTGCGATAGGCGCCGCTGTCATAGGCCAGATGCCCATGCGGCTGGCCAAAGGCCGGCACGATCTGCGGCATCTCCAGCCGGAAATGACCCTCGGCATCGGTCAGCGTGGCGCCGTGGCTCTGCGGGTCGCGCTCATGGCCTTCGGTGGTATGGGCCCAGATCTGGATCCGCACCCCCGCGAGGGGCGCGCCATCGCCCGCCCGGCGCACGCTGCCGCTCATCCAGAAGCCGCCCCCGCCGATGCGCTCCACCACCGCCGCCCCCGGCAGGTAGTTGTTGGCCCCGCCCCGCATACTGCGGGTTGGCGCCAGACCGGCAGCGCGGGCGGGCAGGGTCAGCCCCGTCAGGGCGGCGCAGGTCCCAAAGGCAGCGGCAGAGACCAGCAGTGCGCGGCGGGTTGGCGGGATCAGGCTCATGGCGGCACCTCCAGCAATCAGGCTTCGGTCAAGCGGTTCGGTCAAAGGGTTCGGCGAGCACTTGTGCGGGTCAGGCGGACAAGACAGGGTGAACAAGACAGTCGGACCGGGCTCTTGCGCCTAAGCTAACGGACTACCCGGCTCCGGCAATGGGATCGCACAGTTTCGTGATGCCACCGCCGCCCTCGCCGCCCGCCGCTGCCCACCGCCCGCAGACAGGCCCGCCCTCGACTGCCGGTTTTTCGACCAAAGCCCGCCGCACCGCAGCCTTTGCGGTTGACCCCGACGCAGCAGAGGCGCAGCGTCCCCGCGCAGTCGGAAGGACATCACATGCAGCCAGTCAAAGGGATCGCACTGAAACTCTGTTCGGTGCTCTTGTTCATCGTCATGGCCTCGCTCATCAAGGCGACCGCGCAGCATGTGCCACCGGGGCAGGCGGTGTTCTTCCGCTCGCTCTTTGCGATGCCGGTGATTTTCACCTGGCTGGCCCTGCGTGGCGATCTCTCCACCGGCCTCAAGGTCGATTCCAAGCTCTCGCATTTCTGGCGCGGCTTTGTCGGCACCGCGGCCATGGGACTCGGCTTTGCCGGTCTTGGCCTGCTGCCCCTGCCCGAGGTGACCGCGATCGGCTATGCCGCACCGCTGCTGGTGGTGATCTTCGCCGCCATGTTCCTGGGCGAGCCGGTGGGGGTCTTCCGGCTTTCGACCGTGGCGCTGGGGCTGGTGGGCGTTCTCATCATCCTCGCCCCGCGCCTGACCCTTCTGACCAGCGAGACGGTCAAGACCACCGAGGCGGTGGGCGCGGTGCTGGTGCTGATGGGCGCGGTCTGTGCCGCCCTCGCCCAGATCTACGTGCGCAAGCTGGTGCAGACCGAGCAGACCTCCGCCATCGTGTTTTATTTCTCGCTGACCTCGACCCTGTTGTCGCTTTTGACCCTGCCCTTCGGCTGGGTCATCCCGGAGGCGCGCGAGGCCGGGCTGCTGGTGCTGGCCGGACTGCTGGGCGGGGCGGGGCAGATCTTCCTCACCTCCTCCTACCGCTTTGCCGGGGCCTCGGTGGTGGCGCCCTTTGACTATGCCTCGATGATCTTCGCGCTGCTGATCGGCTATTTCATCTTTGCCGAGGTGCCGACCGGGCGGATGCTCCTCGGCTCCGCCATCGTGATCGCGGCGGGCGTGCTGATCATCTGGCGCGAGAGCCGCCTCGGGCTCAAACGCTCCAAGGCGCGCTCGGGCATGACCCCGCAGGGCTGATCCCCCCGCGGCCACGCAACAGCCACCCAAGCATCAGGCCAAGGGAGCAGAAGGGAGGCAGGCAACCCCGCCTCCCTGCCGGGCTCAGCGCGCGGCGGTGACGATGAATTCCACCTGATAACCGGGGGTGGCCAGCTTGGCCTCGCCGCAGGCCCGCGCGGCCGGATTGGCGGGGTCGATCCAGGCGTCATAGACCGCGTTCATCCGGTCGAAATCGGCCATATCCGCCAGCCAGACGATGACCTGCAGCAGCTTGGACTTGTCGGTGCCGGCCTCTGCCAGCAGCGCATCGACCGAAGCCAGCGCGTCGCGGGTCTGGGTGGCGATATCGGCGCCCTCGGTGCCGACCTGACCGGCGAGGTAGACGGTGTCGTTGTGGATGACGATCTGGCTCATACGGGCGCCGGACTGCAGACGGGTAATGCTCATGGGATGTCCTTTGAAACTGTGATGCAAATGCGATCGCGGCGACCCTAGACCAGAACGCCGCCGCCGCCCAGAGCCTGTCTCCCGTTCCGGCCCTTCCCCTGCCGCAACAGGCCCTGGGACCGCAGAACCGGCAAAGAGGGCTGGCAAAGAGGGCTGAAATATCTGATGGTTGCGCCGAATGACCTCCGCCGCCCCCTGTGATCTGGACGTGGACGCGGAGCAGAAGCGGAGCCCGGATGCGCCTGATCGTCAGTGCAGATATTCACCTCGGCTCGCCGATCCGCTCGGCGGCGCTGCGCAATCCCGCCCTGGGGGAACGCCTGCAGCGCGCCAGCCGCGATGCCTTTGCCGCCCTCGTCGATCTCGCCATTGCCGAGGCGGTGGATGCGCTGGTGCTGGCCGGCGACATCTTCGACAGCGACTACCCGGACCTGCGCGCCCGCGCCTTCCTGATCGCCCAGCTGACCCGCGCCGCCGAGGCCGGGGTCGAGACGGTGCTGATCCGGGGCAATCACGACGCCCTGCTCGACCACCGCGCCCATGGTGACCTCGGCCCCGGCATCCACCTCCTGCATCGCGGCGCCCCGACGGTGGACATCAAGGGCTCCGCCTTCCACGGCCTGTCCTTCGAGAGCAGCCACGCCAACCGCAGCTTCTTGCCCGATTACCCCCCGCCACAGCCCGGGCGGCTCAATATCGGGCTCATGCATACCTCGCTCGACGGGGCGGCGGGCCATGATCCCTATGCGCCCTGTTCCGAAGCCGACCTGATGGCGCAGGGCTATGACCTCTGGTGCCTCGGCCATATCCACGCCCCTTTCGAGCGCCGCCGCGCCGGGGTGCTGGCGGTGATGCCCGGCATTCCGCAGCCGCGTCATTTCGGCGAGCGCCTGGGCGGCACCGCCTGCCTCATCCGCCTCGGCCCCGATGCCAGCGGTACGGAGCCGGAGGTGGAGCGCCGCCGGGTCGCCAGCCTCGGCTTTGCCGAGGTCACGGTGGATCTCACCCCCTGCGGCGACCAGCAGGAGGTGCTGCGCAGCCTGCGGGCGGGCCTGAGACAGGCGCAGGTGCCCGGACAGGACATCGCCCTGCGGCTCGGGATCCTCACCGATCGCCACGGCGGCGCGTTGCTGCGGGAACTGGCGGAGGAGGTGCTGGAGGGGCTCGAAGGGCTCTATCTCGACAAGGTGACCCTGCGCGCCCCCGTCCAGGCCCCCGGGGCGGTTGGCGACGATCTCTTGCGGCTGATGCGGCAGGAGGTGGCGGAACCCGGCTTCCGTCAGGCCGCCCTCGACCAGCTCGAAGAGCTGCGCGCCGCCCTGCCGCCGCAGCTGGCGGCGGACTTCGGCGCCGAGGCGCTCGACGCCCTGCTGGAAGACGCCCTCAGCGAAGTGGCCCTCGCCCTCCATGCGGAGGCGGAGGAATGAGGATCAACCGGCTCGACCTTCTGCGCTACGGCCGGTTCAGCGGCGCGGAGATCACCTTTCCCCGCCGCCCCGGAACCCCGGATGTGACACTGGTCTACGGGCCCAACGAGGCGGGCAAATCCACCGCCTTTCACGGCTATCTCGACCTCCTTTTCGGCCTGCGGGCCGGGGCGCACCCCTATGCCTTTCGCTATGAGCGCAGCGACCTGCTGATCGGGGCCGAACTGGAGCTGCCCGGTCAGGGCCGCCTCACCCTGCGCCGCAATGGCAAGCGCAGCGGCTCTTTGATGGATGCGGAGGGGCGCCCCCTCTCCGACAGCCTGCTGACCAGCGCCCTGCACGGGCTCAGCCGCGAGACCTATGAGGAGCGGTTCTCCCTCAACGACAAGGGCCTGCGCGAAGGGGGCGAACGGATCGCCGCCGCCAAGGGCGATCTCGGTCAATTGCTGCACGCCGGGGTCTCCGGCCTCACCGGCATGGCCGGGGTGCTCGATGCTCTGAGCGCCCGCGCCGACCGCTTTCACAAGAAACGCGGCCGCGCGACCGAGCTGAAACAGGCGCTGGACCGGCTGGCCGAGATCCGCAAGGACCGCCGCGCCAGCCTTCTGACTGCCGAGCGCGAACAGGCGCTGACCCGCGCCACCGCCGAGGCCGCGCGCGGCTTCGAGGCAGCGGAACAGGCGTTGCGGCAGTCGCAACTGGCGCGCGCGGCCGCGCAGGCCGCACAGGTCTGGCAGGAGGAAAGCGCCCGCATCGCCGAGCTGGAGCGCGACCTTGCCACCTATCCCGACGGCCCGACCCTGCCGCCCGGTGCGGCGGAGCAGGTGGCGGCGCTGGTGGAAAAGACCGCCGCCCTGCGCACCCGCCTTGCGGAGGCGGAGGCGGAGATTGACCGCCAGCAGCTGCGTCTTGCCGCCCATCCCGAAGATCCGCAGGCGCTGCGCCTCGGGTCCGAACTCGACCGGCTCGACGCGCTGAACATCGACGGCGCGCCGCTCCTCAGCCGCGCCACCACCGCCCGCGCCGACCTCGCCCGGCGGCAGGCGGAGGCGGCGGAGCTGGCCCAACGCGCTGCCACGCTCCGCACCGACCTCGGCCTTGCCAGCGGGGACCTGCCGCTTGGCCTTGCGCAGCTTGAAACCCTCGCCGAGGCCAGCGAGACCTGCGCCCGGCTCTCGCTCCAGGCCGAGGCCGCCCGCGCCACCCAGAGGGCAGCAGCGGCGCAGCTGGGCGAGGCCCCGCCGGAGCCGCGCGACCTCACCGCCCTGCGCCGGGCCCAGGAGGCCCTGCAGCGCCTTGGCGACCTCTCCCTGCCGACGGCGGAACGCGACCGCGCCGCCGCCCGGCTCACGAGCCTCACCGCCGCCCTGCCGCAGGGCTGGCGCGACTGCGTGGCGAGGGGCCTGCCCGCGCCCGACCAGATCGAGACACTCGCCCGCCGCCTTGCCAGTGCCAGCGCCGATCTTGCCGCCGCGCGCAGGGATCTCGCCGCCCGCGCCGAGGATCTGGCCCGCGCCGAAGCGGAACATGCCGCCCTTGCCGCCCGCCCCGACACCGTGGAGCTGGCCGCCACCGAGGCCAGCCGCCGCGCCCGGGACATGGCCTGGCAGCGCCACCTCGACGTGCTCACGGCACCCAGCGCGGCGGATTTTGCCACCGCCATGGAGGCCGACGATACCGCCCGCGCCCATTACCTGTTGGGGGCGGAGGCGCGCCAGCGCCTGACCCAGGCCGAGACCATGGCGGATCAGGCCCGGGCCCGCCATCAGGCGGCGCAGGCCCGCGTCGACAGGCTCACCGCCGAAGACGCCGCCTGTATCGCCGAAGGCGCCGCTCTGGCCGCCGCCCTCGCCCTGCCCGCGCAAAGCCCGGTCAGCGCCCTCCTGCCCCGCCATCAGGCGCTGGTCGCCGCCGCCGGTGCCCATGCCGATCTGGCCAATGCCGAAGCCGCGCTCAGCGCCAGCGCCCGCCGCCGCGCCGAAGCCGAGACCGCGCTGGCGGCCGAGGCCGCCACGCTGGACCTGCCGCTGCCCGCGGTGGAGCGCGCCCTCGCGCTGGAAGAGAGCCAGCGCGCCGCCTGGGAAAAATGGCAGCAGAACCAGGGCGCCGTGACCCGGCTGGCCTCCGCGGCGGAAGCGGCAGAGGCGGAAGCGCGCGAGGCCGCCCGCAGCCTCGCCCTTCTGGCCGAGGCGCTGCCGCTGCCCGATCGCGAAGCCCCCGCCCTGCGCGCCGCGCTGCCGCGCCTGCGCAGCCTGGTGCAACTGCAGGAGGATCACCGCCGCCTCACCGCCCGCATTGCCGCGCTGGACAGCGCCCTCGCCGCCCTCGCCGAGAGCGCCCAACGCCTCCGGCCGCTGCTTGGACCCGCGACAGAAGCCACGCCGCAGGCTGACCCGCTGGCGGTGATCGACGCCGCCCGCGCCCGCCATGCCAGTGCCACCCGTGCCGCCGAGATCCGCGCCGAGACGCAGGGGCGCCTGGCCGAGACCGAAGCCGCCAGGCAGGCGGACCGCAGCGCGCTCGCCGCCGCACAGCAGGACCTCGACGGCTGGTTCACCGGTCAGGCGCAGGAGGATCTGCCCCCGCGCGAGCGCATGACCCGCCTCACGGCCCGCGACAGCCTGCGCAGCGCCCTGTCCGAGGCCGAAAGGACCCGCGAAAAGGCCCGCGCCGGGGTCGAGGCGGCGCTGTTTGACGCCGAATTGGCGCGGCTGCCCGATGTCACCCGCGCCGCCGTGCTGGAGCGCGCCACGGCAGAGGCGCAGGAGGCCCGCGACCTGGCCCGCGATGCGCTGCGCGAGGCGGAGCGGCTGCACCGGGCCGCCTTTGCCGAGGCCGACCGCAGCGATCTCGCCACCGAAGAGGCCACCCTGCTGGAAGAATTGCGCCAGGGCGCGCGCAGCGCCGCCCTCGCCCGGCTGGGGGGGCTGGCCGCCCGGGGCGCCCTGCGGCAACTGGCGCAGGAGCGGCGCAGCGACATGCTGCAGGACGTGGAGGAGGCCTTTGTCACCATGACCGCCCCGATGTGGACCGGCGTCGACGTCTGGAGCGAGGCAGAGGGCGAGAAGCTGGTCGGCCTCCAGCCTAGCGGCGCCAGCGTGCCGGTCGCCGATATGTCCACCGGCACCATGGGCCAGCTCTATTTCGCGCTGCGGCTGGCGGGCTATCGCGGCTTTGCCCGCGCCCCCGGCCCGCTGCCGATGATCCTCGATGACATCATGGAGACCTTCGACGACACCCGCGCCCGCGCCGCGCTCTCGCTCTGCGCCGGGATCGGCACCGTGGGTCAGGCGGTGCTCTTCACCCATCACGCCCATCTGGTCGCGCTGGCCGAGGCGACCATCCCCGGCCTTGCCGTGGTCGAGATGCCACAGTAGCGCGGCAATCCCGCGCGCGCGGGACCTTGCTGCCCGCTGCCGAGTTGCACTGGCAATGGCGGCGCGGATTGACTAGCCAAGAGGAGGATCCTCGCGGTCCGACCGCCTCTTTCTTTCAACCGGGACGTTAGTGACAGCGCATGGTCAGACAGCTCATTCCGATTTCCGCCCTCCTCCTCGGCTCCGCGCTGCTGCTCTTTGCCGGCGGCATCCACGGGCTGATCCTGCCGGTGCGCGGCTCGCTCGAAGGCTTTTCCGCCGGCGCGCTTGGCCTTCTCGGCACCGGCTGGGCCATCGGCTATGTGGCCGGCTGCCTGATCTCGCCCCGGCTGGTGGGGGCGGTGGGCCATATCCGCACCTTCGGCGCCATGTGCGCATTGGCGGCGGTGGCGATCCTGCTGCAGGCGCTGATCGTGCATCCCGCGGCCTGGGTGCCGGTGCGGGCGATCTCCGGCTTCTGCTTTGCCGGGGCGGCGATGATCGTGGAAAGCTGGCTCAACGAACGCGCCCAGCCCGCCACCCGGGGCACCATCTTCGGGGTCTATTCGATGGTGAACCTCTCGGCGGTCACCGCCGGGCAGATGGCGATTTCGCTGGGCGATGCCTCGGGGTTCTTGTTCTTTGCCATCGGCGCCATGGTCTATTGCCTGGCGCTGATCCCCACCGCGCTCTCCACCTCCGCCTCGCCGGCGCCGCTCACCTCGGTGCGGCTCGACATTCCCGCCCTCTGGCGCAATTCGCCGGTGGCGGTGGTGGCGGTCTTTCTCGTCGGTATCTCCAACGCCTCCTTCGGCACCCTGGCGGCGGTCTATGCCGACCGGGTCGGGCTGACGCTGACGGCGGTGGCGCTCTTTGCCAGTATCCCGGTGCTGGCCGGGGCGCTGGCGCAGGTGCCCATCGGCTTTGCCTCCGACCGGATGGACCGGCGCAAGGTGCTCATCGGCACCGCCGTGGTGGCGCTTTCGGCCGATCTCGCCTTTGTGCTGCTGATGCCCGAGGGGCGGATGCTGAACCTGGCGCTGGTCGGTCTCTTCGGCGCGGCGATCTTTGCGATGTATCCGGTGATTGTCGCCCATGCCAATGACCATGCCGCCCCGGGCACCGCGATCCAGGTCTCCGGCGGGTTGCTGATGGTCTACGGTCTCGGCTCCATCGTCGGGCCGCTGGTGGCCGGCCTCGCCATGGCCGAGCTGGGCCCGCGCGGCCTCTTCATGACCACGGTGCTGGCGCATGTGGTGATGATCTCTTTCACCCTGTGGCGGATCTCGGTCAAGGCAGCGGTGCCGGAGGCGGACAAGACAGCCTTCCGCATGACCGTCTCCGCCCGTGCCGCCACGCCGGAAACCGCGGCCCTCGCCGCCGGGGCCAAGACCACGGTCCCGGAGGATGCCCCCGCCCCCCGCACCGAAGAGGCCGACCGCCCGCGCCCCGAATGAGCCTTTGCCATCGCGCAAAAAAAGACCCCCCGGCAGGAGGCTGCCGGGGGGTCTTTCGGTTTCTGACTTCCGCGCTCAGCCCGCCTTGACGGCCCGGCCCGCAGTGACGGTGCCGCCTTCGGAGACAAACCCTTCGGTCACTTCCTTGCTGGGACGGGTCACCAGGCTCACGCCGACAAACAGCAGGGTGGAGACCGGCAGACCCAGAATGCCCGCGTTATAGCCAAAGAGCTTGTTGCCCGTCAGATACATCACGATCACGAAGAGCCCGCCGCCCGCGATCGAGGCCAGAGCCCCCGCCGCCGTGCCGCGCTTCCAGAAGAAGGCGCCGACGATGGCTGGCACAGTAACCACCAGACCCGCAGAGGCCGCCACCGACAGGATCGAGATCAGGCTCAGCTCCATCGCCGCAAAGCCAAGCGCCAGAAGGGAGATCACCGGGATCACCAGCTTGCCGACCCAGAGCTGACGGTGATCGGACTGATCGCCGCTCACATTGCCATAGACGTCGCGCGCCACCATGGAGGAGAGCGTCAGCAGGATCGAGTCGATGGTGGAAACCGCAGCGGCCAGAATGCCCACCATCACGATCACGCCAAGGACGGGCGGCACGAAGTCGGACGCCAAGAGCACCGAGGTCGCCAGATCCGGGCTCGCCAGTTCGGGGAAGGCGACAAAGGCGGAAAAGCCCCAGATCACCGAAACCAGCGTGTAGATCAGACCAAAGCAGAGGAAGATCAGCAGCATCCGGCGCAGCGCGCCCAGGGATTCCGGCATGAACAGACGCTGGCTCACCTGCGGGTTCGAGATCGAGAAGAAGAACCAGGGGATTGTCAGCCCGATAAAGGTCTGCAGGCTGAACAGCCCCGGCCCCGGCACGGTCAGCATCTCGGGCTTGCGCTCGGCAACGGTGGCGAACATGGCGTTGAAGCCGCCCAGTTCGCTGACCACCAGAATGGCCACAAGGGCGGAGGCGACGATCATCACCAGCGCCTGCAAACTATCGGTCCACATGACCGAACGGATGCCCGCCACATAGGAGAAGAAGATCGCCAGCACGGTGGCAATCAAAAGACCGACGCCAAAGGAAATCCCGCCCTCGGTCATGCCGGAAACCAGATAGCCAACGCCGGAGAGCTGCACGGCGGAATAGGGGATCAGGAAGACGCAGCTGACCACCGCCGCCGCAATCGCCACCCATTTGCTGCCATAGCGCGCGCCGAGCATTTCCGAAGGGGTGACAAAGCCGTATTTCTTGCCCGCCGCCCAGAAGCGCGGACCAAAGATCGCCACCAGCGAGACGCCGGCGAAATAGACGATCTCGAACCCAAGTGCGCCGACGCCGCCCTTGTAGGTGAGGCCCGCAAGCCCGACCATCATGAAGGCGGAATAGGTGGTGGCCGAATAGCTCAGCGCCGAGACCACGCCGCCCATGCTGCGCCCGCCGAGGAAATAGTCCGACATGGTGGTGGACTTGCCCGCCCGCGACATCATCGCGACGACGATGGAGATCACCACATAGGCGGCGATGCCGTACCAGATGAACGACTGGCTCATTGGTCGTCCTCCGAGAAAGAGGCGGTCGCCAGCGCGTTCAGCACAATGATGGCGACCCCGGCAAGGGTCCAGAAAAGAAAGGCTCCGGTCCAGCTCGGCGTGTCACCGAGCAGGCCATAGGGCACGGCATAGCAGGCCAGAATGACCAGCCCTACCAGCCACAGGGATACTGTACGTAGCATTAGTCTGCGCTCCCGTTGGATTGTTGTAGGTGTAGGGGATCGGGGGCTTGATCGCACCCCTTATTCACTATTGGGGTCCGGGTTACCCTGCGGGCGCATAGGCGCGCAGGGCTCCGGTGAGACCCGTTTCTCAGGCCAGGCTGTCGAGCCAGGCCGCGATATCCGCCGCGTCGGTGACATCGGCGTATTTCTGGTTCATATCGTAGAGGTTGGCTTCATGCGGGGCTTGGGCCCGATCCGCGCAGCAGTCGCGCGGCACCAGCACGTTGAACCCCGATTGCACCGCATCGACCACAGTGGCGCGCACGCAGCCCGAGGTGGTGGCACCGGCCACGATCACCGTATCCACCCCGGCCCCGGTCAGGAGCCCCGCCAGATTGGTGCCGTGAAAGGCCGAGGCCCCGTGTTTCACGATCACCGGATCGGCAGGCTGGATGCCGGTGGCCTCGTCGATCTCCACCAGCCGGCTGCCCGCCAGAAGTGCTGCCATGCCGGTCGCCTTTTTCAGCCAGGGCAGGCTGGCGCGCTCCCAGGGCTGATAGGCGATGGTGGTATAGATCACCGGCACCCCCGTGGCGCGCGCCTTGTCGGTCAGCCTGCGGGTCGCCGCCATCTCGGCCGACATATCAGCGGCGGTGGGGTATTGCGTGTCGGTGAACCCATAGGAGAAATCCACCACCACAATCGCCGGCTTGGTGCCACGCGGCACCGGCTGGCCGAAGCCTGCGTCGGAATAGACCTGTTCCTGAGACATGATTGGTCCTCCCACGCGGCCTCAGTGCCGCTCCATCTGCATCTCTTTCACCACCAGATCGCCGTCGATCACGATCGGCTCATCGTCGAGGAACAGCGAACAGCCGCGCATCGGGATGTCGAGGTGGCAAGCGGTGTCATTCGGCCCGCCCAGCTCGTTGTTCGGCCCGGTGGAGAACATCACATTGCCGTAAAAGCTGCGCGGCTCCATGCCCATGCCGCCGGGGAATTCACCCGGAGTCATGCCGTGCCATTTGGCGTTGGGGTTCATGCCCCAGCCCACATGGCTCATCCCCATGCCGCGCGGATCATTGAAGGCGGCCATGTAGGACTTCACCAGCTCGGCGTCGAGACCGCCGCGAATATCGGTGATCCAGCCCTTTTCAATGGTGTAGGTGATCGGGTCGCGCACATACATGTTCTGCGGCAGAAGGATATCGCCCGGCGCCACCACGATGGTGCCATCCACCCCGTCGTCATCACCACCGGTAAAGACAAAGCCCGAGGGCCAGTGGTCCCAGCGCCCCGGCGTGTCGGTGCAGGCATATTCGGCGACCGTCTCATAGGTGTTGAGCTTATAGGTCACATCGGTGCCATGCGGCGAGGTGATCCGCATCACCTTGGCGCGCGCCAGATATTCGGCACCGATCTCCACCTTCTCGCGCAACTCTTTGGTGGGCAGCATCCGCGCCAGCAGCTCCGGCGGCTCCACCGCGGTCAGCACCCGCACACCGGCGGCCTGAATGGCCATCTGCTCGGGGCTGAACAGCAGGAAGATGCAGTCGATCAGCATGTCGCAATTCTTCAGCGCCTCAACCGCGTCGGGCATCGCCGCCAGACCGGTCTTGCCCACCGCCCAGGCACCGACAACCGGCGGCGCGGGCAGGCGCATGTGGTACATATTGGCACCCAGAATACGCCCCGCCGCCATAAAGGCATCGGCATAGTCCAAACGCTCGTTGCCCTGGGTCAGCACGATAAGCCGCTCGTCGGATTTGACGCCGGACATCTTCAGCTGATGCAGGCAGATCTCGGTAAAGCTCTGTTGGTCCATCTTTTGTCTCCCTGAAGTCCTGTTGTCTTATGCGGTGAAATCGAGAACGGCGGCGAGGAAGCCCTCAAGGTCGTCCCAGGGGATCATATGACCGGCACCGGGCACGATGACCTGTTCGATGGCGGGATTGAGCTCCGCCACCTCGGCCTGATCCTCGGCATCCACCACGGTGGCCCCGCCGGCAATCACCAGCCGCGCAGGCTTGGCGATCTTGGGGATATCCTGATGGATGTCATCGGTGTGGAACCCGTCAAAGGCGATGCGAATGGCCCCCCAATGGCAGGTGTGCAGCCACTCGGCACGCAGGGCCAGTTGCTCCTCGCTCCAGGTCGGGCAATAGGCGCGCATATCCTCGACCGAGCAGCCCTTGGCCGCCATCACGATGCTGTCGCCATACCACGGCCATTTCGACGGGTAGGCGCGGCGCATCGGGCCGCTCATCGGCGGGTCGACCAGCAGGAAGCCGGCAAAGGCCTCCGGATCGCGGGCATTGGCGCGAATGGCGATCCGCGCGCCCATCGAATGCCCCATCACAATCGGATTGCCCATCTGCCGCGCCAGCGCGATGGCGTCATCCGCCAGCGCATCTAGCGTGTAATCGAGGTCGCCGGTCTCCGACAGGCCCCGTCCGCGCACGTCCAGCACATGCACCTCGAACCGCTCCGCCAGCCGCTCGGCGACAAAGCCCCAGGTGACCGCGGGCGAGGTGATGCCGGGGATCAACAAGAGCTGCGGTGCGCCCTTGGGTCCGTCATAGCGGATCAGGTGCTGGCGGATGCCATTGGCGCGGGTGTTATATCCAAAAGCCATGCGAGCCTCCCTCAGTACGCGCCGGACAGGAGCGTGCCGCCACCGGGCACGCGGGTGTCGAGGTCAAGCGCCTTCAGCATCGCCCAGGTGGTGGCAATCGCAGCGGTCAGGACCGGCTTGCCCACCTGCGCCTCCACGGTGGAGACAGCGGGCAACGAGGGCATCTGCACACAGGCCGACAGCACCACCGCGTCCACGCCGCTGGTGTCCATCTCCGAGACGATGCCCGGCAGGTTCATCGGATCATGCGCCGCCACCGCGAGGTTGTTGGAAATCTCCAGCGCGCGCCAGGTCACCACCTCGATGCCTTCGTTACGGATATATTCCACCACCATTTCGGTCAGCGGTTTCATATAGGGGGCCACCACGGCGACCTTCTTGGCGCCAATCGCCTTGATCCCCTCGACCAATGCCCCGGCCGAAGTCACCACGGGGGCCTCCGCCGCATTGGCGCGGGTCACCCCCTGCAGGCGCTCCTGCGAGACCCGGTGATAGCCGTGCCCCATCGACATGATCGCCACCAGACAGGCGTAGCCCATCACATCGACCTGCGCGTCCGACAGCTCCAGCGCGCAGCGGTCGCTGTCGCCATCCATCTTCGCCAGCTCTTCCTTGGTCACATGTTTCATCCGCATCCGCGAGGAGTGAAAGGTGAACCGCTCCGGCGCGATGGATTCCCGGGCGCGCAACAGCGCCGGGATCTCGGTTTCCATCGTGATGTTGGAACTGGGGACGATCTGGCCGATCCGATAGGGTTTCATGTCCTGCACCTGTTTTGCGTCCTAATTAGACACCTGTTTAATTATTTGTTCGTACAGAAACAAGTTTAAAAAATGTACGTTTTGTGAAGTCGTTATTTTTCAGATGCTTGAGATCACTCGGCCCGCAGACCAGCCGCCAAAAACCGCTGCAAATGGTCCAGCAGCGCCTCTTTTTCCAGCGTCGTGACCTGCCCGTCGCTGAGGTCACTGAGTCGCCCCAGATCGTTCAGCATGAAAAGATAGGTGCCCACCAGAAAGGCCATCCGCAGGCTCACTTCCTCAAGGCTCAGATGCGGCAGAGCGGCAGCCAGCACCGTGATATAGCGCTTGGCGGTGGGGTCGTAGATCTCGCGCCGCAGCCGCAGAGCGCGGGCCTCGGGCTCGGCATGGAGCCGCGCTTGCAGCCGGACAAAGGCCGCGCCGAGCGGGCCGCTCTCCTTCATGTCCCACTGCGGCTGCAGATAGGCGCGCACGATCTCGCGCACGCGGGGCGCGGGCGTGCGGGCCAGAAGTGCATCGAGATTGGCGTGCCGCGCAGCGGCGATCCGCGCCCCCTTGCGGCGGATCACCTCCTCGAACAGCTCCCCCTTGGAGCCGTTGTAATAGCCGATCAGCGCCGGATTGACCCCGGCCCGCGCCGCAATATCGCGCATCCGCGCGCCGCTATAGCCGTGGTCGGCGAACTCCAGCTCTGCCGCGTCCAGAATGCGGTCGCGCAGGTCGGTGCTGTCGGTCTCCTTCGGACGGCCCGGCTTGCGGCGGCTGGATTTGGACGCGCTCACCGGCGCCTCAGCAGAGCTTGGCGAGCAGCCGCAGAAAGGTCTCGCTCTCGCGCTTGCTTAGCGGCGCCAGCGTCGCCTCGGTGATCCCCATCACCACCGGCAGCGCCTCCTGGATCAGCGCCCGCCCCTTGGCGGTGGAGCGCAGCATATAGCGCCGCTTGTCCTCGGTGTCGCGCTCGGCGGTGATCAGCTCCTGCGCTTGCAGGCGCGAAACCACCCCCTTGGTGGTGGCGGCATCCATCGCCACCAGCCGCCCCAGCGCGTTCTGCGAGATCGGCCCCGGCACCTGAAACAGGCGGAAAAGCATGGAGAACTGCGTCGCGGTCAGCCCGCCGATCATCCGCTCGGCAAAGATGGTCTGATGCCGCTGATAGGCCTTGCGCAGCAAGAATCCGACCTGCTCGTCCAGCACGTAATCCGGCGCGGCGGCGCCGTCCTGCTCTGCGGTCTCGTCGGAGGTGCGGGGCGCCATGGCCTCTTCTTTCCACTGTGATCTCTCCAGATCACCGTTTACATGGCTTGCCCGCAGAGGCAACCCTGCAAGCCGCGGCCAACCGCACCGCTGGGCCACCTGCGCCCGACCCCTTGTTTGCATGCACACATTTTATGCACCTCCGCCCCTTGCCGCGCTGCAGCGGGAAAAACCTTGTCCTCCGGCATTGCGCTGGGTGCGAAAATTTGTTTGTGTACGTTCAAAAATACATCTGACGTGCAGGATTGCTTCGGGCATACTGCCACCAACAAGGGAGGTCCGCACGATGGCAAGCGCGACACGTGCAACACATCTGAGGGTCAATGGCCACGCCCATGACCTCGACCTCGATCCGCATCGCACGCTTCTGGATGTGCTGCGCAGCGAACTGGGCCTGAAGGGGCCAAAGTACGGCTGCGGCATGGCCCAATGCGGCGCCTGCACCGTGTTGGTGGACGGGGCCCCGGCCCGATCCTGCGTGCTGCGCGTGGGCAAGCTTGGCGCGCGCACCGTCACCACGCTCGAAGGGCTCGCGGACCCAGAAACCGGCGCGCTTCACCCCGTGCAGGCCGGCTTTGTCGCCGAGGAGGGCGCGCAATGCGGCTATTGCCTCAACGGCATGGTGATGAGCGCGGTGGCCCTGTTGCGACAGGAGCCCACCCCCAGCGCCGCCCGCATCCGCGCCGCCCTCGCCCATAACCTCTGCCGCTGTGGCACCCATGCGGAAATCCTCGCCTCGGTGCAACGCGCCGCCGAACTCCTCGCCGCCGCCCCCTCAGACAAGGCCGCCTCCTGATGACCGATCTCCCCTTTGGCAGCCTCTCCGTGCACCGCGACACCGATGCGGGACGCGAGGTCTTTGTGACCTTCGACAGCACCGGCGTGCTCACCGCCTTTAACGGCCATGTGGATCTCGGCACCGGGATCGAGACCGCGCTGGCGCAGATCGTCGCCGAGGAGGCAGAGCTGCCCCTGTCGCGGGTGCAGGTGATCCTTGGCGACACCGCCCGAACCCCGGATCAGGGGCCGACCATCGCGTCCGAGACCATTCAGGTCGCCGCCGTGCCGCTGCGCCTTGCCGCCGCGCAACTGCGCGCGGAATTGGCCGCGCGGGGCGCCCGCCGCCTCAACGCGCCCGAGGGCGGCGTCACCCTGCGCGAGGGCCGGGTGTTGTGGAAAGACACCTCCGTCGCCTTTGAGGCGCTCTTGGAGGGGCGCGAGGAGATGCTACGGCTCGATCCCGCCACACCGCTCAAAAACCCGTCGGACTACCAGATCGTCGGCCAGAAGACCGCGCGCAAGGACCTGCCCGCCAAGGTCACCGGCCAGCACACCTATATCCACGACGTCGATGTGGCAGGCATGGTGCATGGCCATGTGATCCGCCCGCCCTATACCGGGCGCGACAGCGGCCCCTTTATCGGCACCAGCCTGATTGGCTTTGACGAAGAGGCGGTGCGGCAGATGCCCGGTTTCCTCGCGGTCGTTCAAAAGGGCGACTTCCTCGGCGTGGTCGCCACCCGCGCCGATCAGGCGCAGGCGATTGCAGAGGCGCTGCCGGTTGAGTGGCGTAGCCCCCCCGCCGCGCCCGACCTCAGCGATCTGCGTCATGCGATCCGCAACCAGCCCTCGACGCCCCGCGCGCTCGACAGGACCGGCGATTTTGACCGTGGCCTTGAGGACTCCGACAGCACCCTGACCCGCAGCTATGTCTGGCCCTATCACCTGCATGGCTCCATCGGCCCCTCCTGCGCGGTGGCGGATTGGAACCACGGTCGCCCGGTCGTCTGGTCCGGCAGCCAGAACCCCCATATGCTGCGCGGCGATCTTGCCACCCTCACCGGCCTGCCCCCGGAGGAGATCGAGATCCGCCGCTATCAGGCGGCTGGCTGCTATGGCCGCAACTGCGCCGATGACGTCTGCGGCGACGCGCTCCTGATGGCGCGGGCGCTCGGGCGTCCGGTGCGGGTCCAGCTGACCCGCGCGCAGGAACACCTGTGGGAGCCGAAGGGCGCCGCGCAACTGATGGACATCACCGGCGGGCTCAAGGACGGGGCGCTGCACGCCTATAGCCTCGACACCTGGTATCCGTCGAACCGGGGGCCGAACCTCGCGCTCCTGCTCACCGGCGCCGTCTCGCCCGAGCCGCGCCCTTCGGATATGGGCGACCGCACCAC
Organism: uncultured Paracoccaceae bacterium; assembly: GCA_937146765.1. GTDB lineage: Bacteria > Pseudomonadota > Alphaproteobacteria > Rhodobacterales > Rhodobacteraceae > Epibacterium. The sequence goes on from CAKZRP010000050.1 coordinate 50,256, forward strand.
CGTGCCGCCCTACCGCATCCCGCACAAGCGCATCACCGTACATGACATGGCCCCCATCGTGCGCGCCGCCTGGATGCGCGGGGTCTCGGCCCTGCCCAATACCTTCGCGCATGAGAGCTTTATCGACGAGATGGCCCATGAGGCGGGCATGGACCCGGTGGCCTTTCGCCTCGCCCATCTCGACGATCCCCGCGCCGCCGACCTGATCCGCCGCACCGCTGAGGCCGCAGGTTGGCAGCCGCACCAGGGCCCGCGCCTGCGCCGCGAGGGGCGGATGGCCTATGGCACCGGCTTTGCCTATGCGACCTATGTACATGGCGCCTTTCCCGGCACTGCCGCTGCTGCTGCCGCCTGGGTCTGCGATGTGGCGGTGGATATGGAGAGCGGCGAGGTCACCCTGACCCGCGTCTTTGTCGGGCAGGATCAGGGGCTGGTCATCAACCCCGACGGGGTGCGCCACCAGATCCACGGCAACGTCAACCAGACCGCCAGCCGGGTCCTGAAGGAAGAGGTGAGCTTTGACGAGATCACCGTCACCCCGCAAAGCTGGGCCAACTACCCGATCATGACCTTCCCCGAGGTGCCGGAGATCGAGACCCTGCTGATCGCCCGCCCGGAGGAGCCCGCGCTTGGGGTCGGTGAAAGCGCCGCCGTCCCCTCTGCCGCCGCCATCGCCAGCGCGATCTTTGACGCCACCGGCGTGCGGATGCGCGAGGCGCCCTTTACGCCCGAGAAGATGCGCAGCGCCCTCGGGATCGCGCCGCGCCCGGTCACCCCCCCTGCCCTGCCCGGCATGATCCCCGCCAAATCGCGCCGCAAGCCGCGCGTCCTCGCCATGGCGGCGGCCCTTGGCGGTGCGCTCACCGCAGGCGCCATTGCCCTGCCGCTGGCCCGCGCGATCCCGCCCGGCTCCGCCCCCGGCGCGGGCAGTTTTTCGGACGACCTCCTGCAACGCGGCGCCGAGGTCTTTGCCCTTGGCAACTGCGCCACCTGCCACACCGCCGAAGGCGGCATTGCCAATGCAGGGGGCCGCCCGGTCGAAACACCCTTTGGCACCCTCTACACCACCAATATCACCCCGGACCCCGAAACCGGCCTCGGGGCCTGGAGCTTCACCGCCTTTGACCGCGCCATGCGGCAGGGGATCAGCCGCGCGGGTCATAACCTCTACCCGGCCTTCCCCTATACCTCCTTCGCCAAGATCAACGCCGAGGACATGTATGCGCTTTACGGCTACCTGCAGACCCTGCCGCCGGTGCGGGCCGAGGTGCCGCAGGCGCAGATGATCTTCCCCACCAACCTGCGCGCCACAAATGCGGTCTGGAACCTGCTCTATCACCGCCCCGCCGAGCTGACCCCAGACCCCGCCCAGAGCGAGGTCTGGAACCGGGGCCGCTATCTGGTGGAGGGCGCAGGCCATTGCAGCGCCTGCCACAGCCCGCGCAACGCGCTTGGCGCGGAACAGAGCGGTGCTGCGGCCCTCTCTGGCGCGATGATCAAGGGCTGGTTTGCGCCCGCTCTGGCCGGTGCGCCCGCAGGCGCGCGCGGCTGGGAGGCCGAGAGCCTCTTTGCCTATTTGCGCCATGGCATCGCCCCCGGTCTGGCTGCCGCGTCTGGCCCGATGGCGGATGTGGTCGAAAGCCTGCGCGACCTGCCCGATGCGGATATCCGCGCCATGGCGACCTATCTCGCCTCGCTGACCGAAGGCACAGCACAAGCGACCCCCGCGCCGCAGCTCCCGGCCCAGCCCGACGCCACCCACCGCCTGTTTGAAAGCGCCTGCGCCACCTGCCATGAGCCGGCCATTGCCGGCACGGTGACCGCCGCCCATGTGCCGCTTGGCCAGTCGATGGCGATCCGCGCCCCCTCGCCCGAGGGTCTGGCCACGGTGATCCGCGACGGGCTCACAGCCCCCTTCAGCCACGATCTGCGCGACATGCCCGCCTTTGGCGGGGAGCTGAGCACGGGGCAGATCGAATCACTCACCACCTATCTGCGCGCCCGCTACGCCCCGGACCTGCCCGCTTGGCCGTGATCCGCTCCCCCCGGATACATTGTTTGCACAAAAACAAATCATCCAAGACATTGCGGCAGCCTGTTTTGTCCCGAAACAGGCCGCCCACCCTGAAAAGATACATCTTTCCGGTCTCATTGATCTGGACCACCGCGCGAATGTTTGTTAGTACACAAACAATAAACGCAGAGACAGAGAGGAACTGACATGCACTCGATCGATCAGGTGGACATCGCCGTTATCGGCGCGGGGCTGGGTGGCGCGGCGGCCATGGCGCTGCTCGACGGCGCGGGCTTCTCCGTCCATTGCTTTGAACAGGCGCCGGTCTTTACCCGCCTTGGCGCCGGCATCCACATCGGCCCCAATGTGATGAAGGTCTTCCGCCGCATCGGGCTGGAGGATCGCCTCGCCGCCATCGGCTCGCACCCGGATTACTGGTTCTCCCGCGACGGGATGACGGGCGATTATCTCTCCCGCATCGAACTCGGCGACTATGCCAAGCGTGAATATGGCGCGCCCTATATCACCATCCACCGGGGCGACCTGCACGCCGAACAGATCGCCGCCCTGCCGCAGGACCGACTGCATTTCGACCACCGCCTGACCGATATCACCGAGCGCGACAGCGACGTGCTCCTGACCTTTGCCAATGGCAAACAGGTGGCGGCCAAGCTGGTGATCGGCGCCGATGGCATCAACTCGATGATCCGTGAAAAGCTGCTCGGCGTGGAAAAGCCCCGCTTCTCCGGCTGGGTCGGCCACCGCGCGCTGGTCAATATGGACAAGCTGCGCGCCTCCGGCGTCGATTTCGAGCCCTGCGTCAAATGGTGGTGGGAACAGTCGCGCCACATCATGGCCTATGCGACCAAGGGCAACGGCTCGGAATATTACTACGTGACCGGGGTGCCGGTGGACGGTTGGGAGCATGAGACCGGCTTTGTCGACAGCTCCCGCGAGGAGATGGAGGCGATCTTTGGCGGCTCGCACCCCGTGGTGAACGCGCTGATCGACGCCACCGAAGAGGTCACCAAATGGCCCTTCTGGAACCGCGATCCCTTGAACCTCTGGAGCCAGGGCCGTCTCTGCCTCTTGGGCGATGCCTGCCATCCGATGCGCCCGCATATGGCCCAGGGCGCCTGCATGGCGATCGAGGATGCCGCCGTGCTGACCCGCTGTCTGGAGGAGGTCGGCACCACCGATTACGCCAGCGCCTTTGCCCTTTACGAGGCGACCCGGCGCGAGCGCGCGACCAAGGTGCAGACCATCTCCAACGCCAATACCTGGCTCAAGGAGCCGGAAGACCCGGCCTGGGTCTATGCGCACGACCCCCTCAGCGTTCAGCTCGGCTAAGAACCCTCCCCGCTCGACAAGCCTTTGAACGCGCGCGGTCCTTCCCCAGTGGAGGGCCGCGTTTTTTGTTCCCATACCCGCAGGCGCGGCAGGCTTGAGATCCACGAGGGGGGCGCTATACTACTCAGTAGCACCACCAACCCCGGAGTCCCGCCATGAGCGTCAAAGCCTCGATTTCCCTGACCGAAGCGCAAGAGGCCTTTGCCCGGGGGCTGGTCAGCGCCGGGCGCTACTCCAGCCTCAGCGCGGTGCTGCAACAGGGGCTGGAACTGCTGCGCCACCAGACCGAGGCAAGCGAGACCGAGACCGAGGCGCTGCGCCAGCTTCTCACCGCCCGTCGCGGCGGCGATTTTGTCGATGCCGCCACCGGCCGCGCCAGCACCGAGACGATGCTGGCCCGCAAAAGGGCCGCGCTCGGCCTCTGAGCGGATCGCCCGATGCGCTACACCCTGCTGCGGGCCGCGGCCTCATCCCGCGATCTCGACCTGATCTTCGATTTCCTCTACGAGGCCGCCCTCCAGTTCGGCGAGGACCCGCCCGCCGCCTTTGACCGCGCCGCCGCCCGCATCCGCGCCATCGAGACGGCGATGGAGGCGCTGGCGGAGCTGCCCCATCAGGGCACCCGGCTCGATGAGGTCCTGCCGGGTCTGCGGCAGGTCACCAAGGGGCGGGCGATCTTCTACTTCGACCTCGACGACAGCGCCCGCAGCCTGCGCGTGCTGGCGGTGTTCTACGGCGGGCAGGACCACCAGCGCCGGATGTTGCTGCGCCTGCTGGCGGGGGAAACCTGACCCCGTGACATACCGCAAGGCCCCCTCCGGACGGAGAGGGCCTTGCTGTCCTGTGCGTCGGGTCCAGAGGCCAGTCGCGTCCCTCAGGCCGCCTCAGCCTCGGACACCGATGGGCGCGGCTTGCGGGTCAGCCGCTGCTCCAGCCCGCGCAGGATCACGTAGAAGACCGGCGTGAAGACCAGACCAAAGAGCGTGACCCCCAACATCCCCGAAAACACCGAGGTGCCCAGCGATTGGCGCATCTCGGCCCCTGCCCCGGTGGCCAGCATCAGGGGCACCACCCCGAGGATAAAGGCGAGCGAGGTCATCACGATGGGCCGCAACCGGGTGCGCGCGGCCTGCACGGCGGCGGCAAAGCGGTCCATGCCCTCGTCCTCGGCTTGCCGCGCGAACTCCACGATCAGGATCGCGTTTTTCGACGCCAGCGCCACCAGCACCACAAAGCCGATCTGCACCAGCACGTTGTTGTCGAGCCCCGCGTATTTCACACCCGTAATCGCCGACAACAGCACCATCGGCACGATCAGGATCACCGCCGCCGGCAGCGCCCAGCTTTCATATTGCGCCGCCAGAACGAGGAAGACGAAGAGCACCGCAAAGGCAAAGACCAGAGCTGCGGTATCCTCGGTGGTCTTCTCCTGGTAACTCAGCTCCGTCCACTCGTAGCCGATCCCCTCGGGCAGCACCTCGGCCGCCAGCGCCTCCATCCGGTCGAGCGCCTCTGCGGAGGAGACCCCCGGCATCGCCTGCCCCTGCACCGCGGCAGAGGGGTAGAGGTTATAGCGCGGCTGCCTGAGCGGCCCGGTGCTGTCGCTGAACTGTGCCACCGCGCCCAAGGGCACCATCGCCCCATCATCCGAGCGCACCCGCAGGCGGGCGATGTCCTCGGCACTTTGGCGGAAGGGGGCATCGGCCTGCGCGATCACGTTATAGGTGCGCCCATTGCGGTTGAAGTCGTTCACATAGGCGGAGCCGAGATAGACCTCCAAGGCTTCGTTGATGCTGGCGACGGGGACATTGAGCATTTCGGCCCGGGTCCGGTCGATCTCTGCCCGCACCCGCGGGGTGGCGGTGTTGTACTGGGTAAAGACCGCCACCAGCGAGGGGTCCGCATTGGCGGCACCGGCCAGCGCATAGGCCGCCTGCGCCATCGCTTCGGCCCCGACGCCGCCGCGATCCTGCAACACCATCTTGAAGCCGCCCCCGGTGCCGATCCCGCGCACGGGCGGCGGGCCGATGACAAAGATCGCGGCTTCGGGAATGGCCGCCATCCGCTGGCGCGCCTCGTTCAGCACCGCCTGCACATTGACACCCTGCGCGTCGCGCTCGTCAAAGGCGGTGGTGGTGAAGAAGATCACCCCCATGTTGCTCTCGGTCGTAAAGGTCGCGCCATTGAGGCCGGAGAAGACGGCGGCATGTTCCGCGCCCTTGATCTCGAGCAGCGATTTGGTCGCCTTGCGGATCACCGCATCCGTGCGCTCCAGCGAGGCGCCAGAGGGCAGCTGAACCACGGTGATGAAGTAGCGCTGATCCTGCTCGGGGATGAAGCCACGCGGCACCGAGGCGAACTGGCGATCCGACAGCACCAGAAGCCCGGCAAAGAGCACCAGCATCAGCACCGGCATCCGCACCAGTTTCGCGGTGAGCCAGCCATAGCCCTCGGACGAGCGGTCAAAGCCGCGATTGAAGCGCCCCAGCGCCCAGACCACTGGCCGCGCCAGAAGGCCCGGTTTGCTGTGACCATGCGGCTTCAGCAGCATCGCCGCCAGGGCAGGCGACAACGTCAGCGAGACCAGAAGCGAGATTGCCGTGGCCGCCGTGATGGTCAGCGCGAACTGGCGATAGAACAGGCCAGAGATGCCCGCCACTGCCGCCGTCGGAATGAACACCGCCGCCAGCACCAGCGAGGTGGCAATGAGCGCGCCGGACACCTCGCGCATGGTGCGCTTGGCCGCCTCGCGCGGGGCCAGCCCGTCGCGGATGTGCTTCTCGATGCCTTCGACCACGATGATGGCGTCATCGACCACGATCCCCACCGCCAGCACGAGGCCAAACAGCGACAGGTTGTTGATGGAGTAACCAAAGCCCGCCATGATCGCGAAGGTCCCGACCAGCGAGACCGGAATGGCCAGGATCGGCGCCACCGCCGCCCGCCAAGTGCCGAGGAACAGAAGCACCACGACCACCACCAGCGCCACCGCTTCGACCATGGTGTGGATCACCGCGTCGATGGATTCCTGAATGAACTCGGTCGGATTGTAGATCACGTCATAGGCGAGGCCTTCAGGGAAGTCCTTGGACAGGTCCTCGAGCAGCACCAGCACCTCGTCCGCCGTGGCCAGCGCGTTGCTGCCGGGCCGCTGGCTGACCCCCAGCGCCACCGCGCTGGTGGTGTCGAGATAGGCCTTGGTGGTATAGGTCGAGGCCCCGAGCTCCACCCGCGCCACATCGCCAAGACGCACGATCCGCCCGCCCTCGCCGCGTTTCACGATGATGCGCTCGAACTCCTCGGGCTGCTGCATCCGCCCCGAGGTTTCCACCGAAACCTCAAAGGCGGCATCGGCGGCAGTGGGCTGCTGGTTCAACCGGCCCGACGAAATCTGCACGTTCTGTGCGCGCACTGCCGCGAGGATCTCGCTCGGCGCCATGTTGAGGGCGGCAATCCGGTCCGGGTCGAGCCAGATGCGGATCGCATAGTCCCGCCCGCCAAACAGGCCAACCGAGCCGACGCCCTCAAGCCGCACCAGAGCGTCACGCACCCGCTGCGCCTCCTCGGTGATCTCCAGATCGCTGCGTGAACCATCGGGCGAGTAAAGATGCGCCACCAGCATCAGGTCCGGTGCCGCCTTCTGCGTCACCACGCCCAGGCGGCGCACCGGCTCCGGCAGGCGCGGCTCGGCAATGGCGACGCGGTTCTGCACCCGCACCTGCGCCTCGTCCAGATCGGCCCCGATCTCAAAGGTCACGGTGATCGCAAGGTTGCCGTCGCCCGTGGCTTGGCTGGAGAGGTAGATCATCCCCTCCACCCCGTTGATCTCCTGTTCGAGCGGGGTCGCGACCGTGTCGGCAATGGTCTCTGCCGAGGCACCGGGATAGCGCGCCACCACCTGCACGGTGGGCGGGGCCACCTCGGGGTATTGCGCCACCGGCAGGGTGAAGGAGGCCAACCCGCCGAGAATGGTGATGAAGAGGGAAATCACGATCGCGAAGATCGGGCGATTGATAAAGAATTGGGAAAATTGCATGGCCTCGCCCTTTCGCGAAAATGCCTTGGGGGACGCGCTCAGCGCGACGCAAGCTGTTGACTGTCAGGGGCTTCGGGGCGGATGCGCACCTCGGCACCGGGGCCGACCATATGCAGGCTGTCGACGATCACCTGATCCTGCGGCGCAAGGCCCGCCACCACGCGCAGACCATCGACCATCTCGCCCGGGCGCACCACGCGGCGCTCCACCTTGCCCTCGGGCGTGGCGATCAGCACGAATTTCTCCGCCTGGGCCGAGCCGATGGCCTGATCCGGCACCAGAAGCTGCGCCTGTTCCTCGGCGGTTTCCATCCGGAGGCGCGCGAACATGCCCGGTGTCAAGAGCCCGTCGTGATTGTCAAACACCGCCCGGCCCCGAATGGTGCCACTCGCACGGTCGATGCGGTTGTCGATGAAATCGATCCGCCCCTTATGGGTAAACTCCACCTCGTCAATGAGCTGCGCCGAGACCGCGCGCAGACCCGCTTCGCTGCGCATATCGGTGCCCTTGGCGGCGCGCTGATACTCAAGAAACTGCGCCTCGGTGGCGTCAAAGGTGAAATGGATCGGATTGACCGAGACGATGGTGGTCAGCGCCGCGCCTGCGGTGCCGGAGACGATCAGGTTGCCGACGCTCACCGCCTCGTCCGAGATCCGGCCCGAGATGGGCGCGCGGATCTCGGTGAACTCCAGATCGAGCCGCGCCTGCGTCACCGCCGCCTCTGCCCCCGCGATCATCGCGCGGGCGGCTTCTGCCGCCTCGGCAGCGCTGTCGAGGGTGGAGCGGGAGGCGATGCCGCGCTCCTCCAGCGTGCGCTGGCGGGCCAGTTCGGTCTCGGCCAGCCGCAGGCTGGCGCGGGCCTCCTGCAGCCGCGCTTCCGCCTCTGCCACGGCGGCTTCAAAGGGGCGCTGATCGAGGGTGAACAGCAGGTCCCCCGCCTGCACGATCTCGCCGGAGGTGAAATGGATCTCCTCCAACTGCCCAGAGACGCGCGGGTGCAGCGCCACCTCGTTCACCGCCTCAAAGCGGCCGGTGAACTCGTCGAAGGTGGCGAGGCTGCGGCTCACCGGCTGCACCACGCCCACCTCGGGGCGGAAGGGTTCGGCAGGGGTGCCGGTGGCCTCCGCCGGGCTGGCAAGGAACAGCGAGGGGATATCGCCGGCGCCAAAGACCCAGGCGCCAAGCGCGACGGTGCCGGCTGCGGCGGTGATCAGAAAGGGGGTGCGCTTGGCCATGAGAAGCTTCCTGTGTTTGTAAGGTTTGACGCGGGTTGGAGGCAGAGATGTGGGCGGATCCCCGCTCTGACTACCCCTCGCCCCGGACCTGCAGAATGTCCCCGCAGGACATAATCAATTTGGCCGGGGCTTTAGATGAAACCGTTTTGGATCAGTGTGTTGAGGCCTTGCGGCCATAGAAAATCGATCCCGGCCCGCAGGGGCCGGAACAGGCGGGGGATGGCGGGAAGGCCGCCGGGAGCAGAGGGGCCCGAAAGGGCGGGATCAGATCAGCGCATCGCCCGCCCCCGGCGGCTCGGAGATCAGGAAATCGGCAAAGGCCTTGACCCGCGCCGGCAGCAGGCGGCGTTCTGGATAGACCAGCGCATAGGGCAGGCGCGGACCACGGAACCCGGGCAGCACCTCGACCAGATCGCCCCGCGCCAGCGCCGCCCGGGCCACGATCCCCGGCAGCTGCACCAGACCGATCCCCGCCAGCGCCGCCTGTTCCAGCGCGGCCACGCTATTGGTCACCAGCCGGGGGTCGAACAGCCGCGTCACCGTCTCGCCGCCTTCGCCGAACCGGAAGGGCATCAACCGGCCCGTGTTGCGGTCGCGCATATGCACCACGCAATGCGCCACCAGATCGCCCGGCGCCTGCGGCGCGCCCATGCGCTCCAGATAGGCCGGGGTCCCCAGCGTCAGGATCTCATCCTCGAAAAAGCGCCGCGAGATCAGGTTGGGGCTGTTGCCGAGATCGCCGGAGCGCACCGCCAGATCGACGCCCTCCTGCACCATGTCGCCCTGCCGGTCGTCAAAGATCAGCTCCACCTCCACCTGCCGGTGACGGCACATGAAGGCCAGCACCCGCTCGGTCATCCAGACCCGGCCAAAGGCCTCGGGCGCGGCGATCAGCAGCTTGCCGCGCGGCGCCTCGGCCCGGTCGGTGAGCGCATCGCGCAGCGCCTCGGCCTCCTCGAGGATCCGCCGGGCACCGCTCAGCACCTGCGCGCCCTCATTGGTCTGCGCCACCGCGCGGGTGGTGCGCGACAGCAGCCGCGCGCCCAGTTTCTCCTCCAGCCGCCGCACCGCCTTTGACGCCGAGGAGGTGGTCATGCCCAGATGCCGGGCGGCCTCGGCGAAATTGCCTGCCTCCGCGACGCGGACAAAAATGCGCAATTCGTTCAGATCGTCCATGGCGCGGCTCCTGACACAATAAGGCTCTGCCCGGCAGCACGCAGGGCGCGGCCGGTGGTGAAATCTCGGGAAACCCGGAAAGCTTGGGGCGGCGCGATCATTCGGTCCCATCGCGCCACTTTCCTCCTGTCTAGCAGCGCGCGCCGCGGCCCGTCTGTGAACTAAGTCATGTTGCGGCGCAAAAATTCGCGCTCGGGCGAAAAACCTTCAGCCCGCCCCCGGGCAACCGGTCTCCTGCGCCAGCCGGGTCAGGAAATCCGCCTCGATATCCGACAGGCGGATCTCGGCGAATTGCGCCAGGAGGGCCGCGCGCGCCTGCGCCACCGTCGCCGCCAGGGTCTGGTTCACCGCCTGCTCCACCAGGCAGCGCGGCTCCGGGTTCGACAGGCCAAAGGCAAAGAGATCCGGTGCGCCAAGGCAGCGATAGACGTCGAGAAGGCTGATCTCCTCCAGCCTGCGCGCCAGCCGCCAGCCGCCGCCATGGCCACGATCGGCGCTGAGATAGCCGCCGTCGCGCAGCCCGGCCATGATGCGGCGCACCACCACCGGGTTGGTCTGCAGCATCGCCGCAATCTCCTGCGAGGTCATCGGCCCCTCACTCTCGGCCATGTGCAAAAGCACATGCAGAACCCGCGACAGCCTTGTGTCCTGACGCATGGTCTCTCCTTTCATAACTTATGTTGTTACATGACATTGACAGATGGGGGCTTTCAAGACACTTTTGATGTTACATGATTCATCCCCCCCGCCACAGGAGCCCCAGATGCGCCAGCCCTCCCCGCAAACCGACGCTGTGACCGACCCCGAAACCGACGCCCGCGCCCATTGGGACGAGATCTACCGCACAAAACGCGCCACCTCCTCGGGCCAGCCGAGCCGGATCCTTGCCCGCATCGCCGCGACCCTGCCTCCGGGCCGCGCGCTCGACCTTGGCTCCTCCAATGGCGATGACGTGATCTGGCTGGCGGCGCAGGGCTGGCAGGCGCTGGGTCTCGACATCTCGCCGGTGGCCTGCGACCGGGCGGCGGCGCGCACTGCAACGCTGGAGCTCTCCGGCTCCGCCCGCTTTTACGCCTGCGATCTTGCGCTCGGCCTGCCCGACGACCTGCCCGACGATCCGCCGCACCGCCAGTTCGACCTTGTCACCGCGCTCTTCTTCCAGAGCCAGTTGCCCCTGCCCCGCGCCCGCATCCTCGCCGAGGCGGCCCGCCGCGTCGCCCCCGGCGGGCACTTCCTCCTGGTCTCCCACGCGCAGCCGCCGGGCACAGCCGGGGAGAAGGCGGCGGCCAAGGGCCAGATCTTCCCGACGCTGGACGAGGAACGCGCCGCGATTGCCGCCGATCCGCAGGGCTGGATCACCCGCGAGGCGCGGCAGCAGGACCGCATGGGCAAGGACCCCGAGGGCGCGCCGATGCAGTTGCGCGACAATCTCCTGTGGCTCGAACGCCGCAGGGGCTGAGCGCCCGCTCCTCGAAAGGTGATGTCACAGAAGCACAGCGACAGCCCCCAATGGGCTGCGCAGCCGTTGCCGATCCGGCGCGGCGGTGTCACTATGCTCCTCAATCCACAGGACATATGGCAGAGACACACGTGACACGACTGAGCCTTCTTCTCCTCGCCGCCAGCCTTGGCCTCGGCGCCTGCGCCACCACACCGGGCGGCAGCGCCCCCCTGCCCGAGGAGGTCGCCGCCCTGGCCGGTCCCAACCAGGACCTCACCTCTGCCCGGCTGCTGCCGGAGGATGGCTGCTACTGGTACGCCCACAAGGGCAAGGTCGAGACCACGCTCTTGCCGCTGCGCACCCCGGCGGGCAACCCGATCTGCGTCGCCCGCACCGAGTGACACCATGCGCAAAGGGGACAGGCTCCGCCCCCGGTCCGTGACCGGAGGGAACCTGTCCCCTTTATGGTTCCGTCCCCGAAAGCGTCAGCTTTGCGCGGTCACATAGGTCTCCGCCGCATAGAGATGCGCGGTCACGCCGATCTTCACCGTCGGGTAGAGGTCGATGATATGCGCCATCACCATCCGCACGCAGCCCGAGCTGGCCCGCCCGCCGATCGAGGTCGGATGCGGCGTGCCATGGATGCGCAGATAGGTGTCGCGGTTGCCCTCGTAGAGATAGAGCGCCCGTGCCCCCAGCGGGTTGCGCGGTCCGGGGTCCATGCCATCGGCAAATTGCGCATATTCCGCCGGATCGCGCTTAATCATGTCCGGGGTCGGCGTCCAGCCCGGCCATTCCGCCTTGCGCCGGATGGTATAGGTGCCCGGCTCGTAGAGGTTGCCACGCGCAATCGCCACGCCATAGCGCATGGCGGTGCCGCCCTCCTCGATGTGATAGAGATAGCGCGCCACCGCATCCACATGGATATCGCCCGGCACCAGCCCGGCATTGGCCTCCACCCGCTGCGGCAGGAACCGGGCATGGAACCCCCAGGGGTTGGTGGTGGCGGGATCGTAATTGGCCGGAGTCACCTGCGCATCCCAGGCCCGCTTGCGCGCGGCACTCGGCGCGGCGGCGGCCGGGCTTGCCAGAGTGCTGGCCAGCGTGCCCGTCAAGGTGGCCGCGACCGGACCGGCGAGGGGCGCCGAGAACAGCGCCGCGGTGGTGGAAATGAAGTGCCGTCGTGTCAGCATGTGAAATACTCCCGGTTCAGGGTCTGTCCCCTCGGTGATCCCTGCCGCTGCCCCGTCCGTCAGCAAGACCAACTGAACAAGATACGGCAATGGATCCTTCGGGCAAGTGCTAGCGGGATCATTCCGCAGGGGCAACGTCCGGCGGGGCGGATCTGACGCAATTGTGTTGCGCCGCCCCCTCTCGCCCTGCCGCAGGCCTGCCCCTGCCTGCCGGACAGGTGGACGCGGGGAACAAAGCGGCTGCAAAACCCTTCGCGAAATCCGATCTTTGCCGCTAGAGAGAAGGCATGAAGTCATATTCCGATCAGGACATGAGAATGCTCAGCGGTTTGTACAAAGCGGATTACATCACCCCCGAACGGCGCGGGTACGGCGTCGTCACCTTCCACGAGGGCGCCGTACGTGGCGGCGACAGCATCGTGGCCTATAATGGCACCTATAGCCTCTCCGGACAGGAGGTGACGATGGAACTCGAGGCCTTTCGCCATTCCCACAAGGCGGATCTGGCCCCGATCTTCGGCAAGGATCACGTCCGCATCAGCCTGCGCGGCAATCTCCTCGCCGACGGGCGGGTGCTGGCCCAGGCCGCAAGCCTTGACGCGCCGCATCTGCCGATGAAGGTGGTGCTGACCAAGCTGCGCGACTGATCCCGCCCCTGCGGCGGCGCACTGTTCAAGATCGATGCCAGGCCCAAGAATTCGACCCGAGAGACCACGCAAAGAAAGCATGACCCGATGACCACCACGCTAATCGTTCTGGCCCATCCCGAGGGGCGCTCCTTCAACGGCGCCTGGGCCGAGGCCAGCCGCCAGGCCTGTCTCGCCGCCGGCGACACCGTGCTGTTCACCGATCTCGAACGCCTGGGTTTTGACGCGGTGGAATCCGTGCGCCATTTTGCCGGCTGGCCCGCCGAGACCCCCTTTGACCCCCTTAAGGCCCAGGCCGACGCCAGCCTGTCGCAGGGCCTGCCCGCCGATGTCAGCGCCGAGATCGCCAAGCTGCGCGCCGCCGACCGGGTGATCTTCCACTTCCCGATCTGGTGGTTTGCGCCCCCGGCAGTGCTGAAGGGCTGGCTCGACCGGGTGCTGGCGCATGAGGAGACCCACTCTGTCGAGCAGCGGTTCGACAGCGGCCAGTTCCGCGGCCGCAGCGCCCTGTTTTGCGTCACCACCGGGGCGCAGGCGGAGGAAAGCGGCCCCGACGGCAAGGAGGGCGACATCCGCCTGCTCCTGTGGCCGCTGGCCTATACGCTGCGCTACCTCGGGTTTGACGTCTGGGAGCCGGAGATCATCCACGGGGTGCATGGCTATCACCGCGATGCCAAACGCCTGGCGCTGGAGAGCCGCCTCTCCGCCGCCCTCGCCGCCCAGGGCGATCTGATCGCCGGGCTGCCCCGGCGCCCGCTCCTGCCCTTCAACGCCGACAGCGATTTTGACGCCGAGGGGCGACTGCGCCCGGACCGGCCCAGCCACACGCCCTTCATCCGCCACCCCGGCTGAGCGCGGACGCCGGCACCCGTTCAGGCCCGGGTGTGAGCGCAACTTCCGCTTGCGCCTGCGCCGCACCCCGCCCCATGCTGCCCCCGAGGAGAGGGGGGCGCTGCCCGCGCCCGCCGCAGAGAGGGAGCCCGCCGTGATTCAGACTGTGAACCAGACCGAAACCGCCATCGTCACCGGCGCCGCCCGCGGCATCGGCCTTGCCACCGTCAGGCTCTTCCTCGCCGAGGGTCGCCGCGTCGCCATGATCGACCGCGACGCAGAGGCGCTGGAGGCCGCCGCCGCCGCGCTCTCCAATGTAGTGCCGGTGCTCTGCGATGTCTCCGAACCGGAGGCGGTGGAAGCGATGATGGCGGACTGCGCCCGCAGCCTCGGCCGCATCGACGCGCTGGTCAACAATGCCGGCGTGGCCGATTTCGGCCCCATCGAGGAGACCAGCTTTGCCCGCTGGCGGCGGATCATGGCGACCAATCTCGACGGGGTCTTCCTCTGCTCGCAGGCGGCGATTCCGCATCTGCGGGCCAGCCGCGGCGCCATCGTCAACATCGCCTCGATCTCGGGGCTGCGCGCCTCCACCCTGCGGGTGGCCTATGGCACCTCCAAGGCGGCGGTGATCCAGCTCACCCGGCAGCAGGCGGCGGAGCTTGGGGAATACGGCATCCGCGCCAATTGCGTCGCCCCGGGTCCGGTGCGCACCAAACTGGCGATGGCGGTGCACACACAGGAGATCATCGACGCCTATCACGACGCCATCCCCCTCAACCGCTATGGCAGCGAGGAGGAGATCGCCGCGGTGATCACCTTCCTCTGCTCGCCCGCCGCCAGCTATGTCACCGGCCAGACCATCGCCTCGGACGGTGGCTTCCAATCCACCGGCGTCGGCCTGCCCGCCCTGCGCCGCTAGGCGCCGCCCGGTCCGCGCGCCACCCCATAGGGGCCCGCCGCATGGGTCAGGGTGGCGCCGAACTCGTAATAGGCCCCCTTGGCCGCGGTCAGCCGCTCGCGGTGATCGCCCACCACCGGCAGCGGCAGCGCCTCCCTGTTGCCGGTGAGGAGCGCGCTGGCCGCCGCGCTGCCCACCACCGTGCCGGGGCTGATGCCGCGCCCGGAATAGCCGAAACAGGCATAGGCCGAGGGGCCGAAGTCCACCACCTTGGGCACATGGTCGCCGGTCATGGCGATGCGCCCGCTCCACTGGTGCTCAAACCGCAGATGCGCCAGCTCGGGATAGAGGCTGCGCAGCTTGCGCGCCGCCCAGCCCGCATGGATCCGCCCGCCCGGCCCGGCGCCATCACCCATGCCGCCGACGATCAGCCGCCCGGCCTGATCCACCCGCACCGAGGACATCACCAGCGCCGTGTCCCAGCAGCCCTCGCCGCCCGGCAGCACCCGCGCCCGCTCCGCCGCGCTCATCGGCGCGGTGGCGAACTGGCAGTAGTTCACCGGCACGAATTGCGGCGCATAGCCGCCGGTGATGCCGGCGTGATAGGCATTGGTGGCGAGGAGCAGCCGCGGAGCCCGCACCACAGGGCCCGCCGCCGTGCGCACCGACCAGATCCCCCCGGCATGGGCGAGGCTCTTCACCGGCGTCTCCTGACAGATCACCGCGCCCCGCTCCGCCGCCGCCCGCGCCAGCCCGGTGCAATAGGCGCGCGGCTGGATGGTCCCCGCCCGCGGATCGAGAAGCGCGCCGTAAAAGGCGGCACTGCCGGTGCGCGCCCGGGTCTCCTCGGGCGAGAGCAGCTGCAAGGGCGCGCCAAAGCGGTTGCCCTGCCGGAACCGGCTTTCCAGATCCGCCAGCCCGGCGGGCGCATGGGCCAGATGCAGGGTGCCGTTGCGGGTCGCCTCGCAGTCGATGCCATAGGTCTCGACCCGCTGGAACACCGCCGCAGGCCCCGCCCCCAGCGCCTCGATCAGCCGCCGCCCCGCCGTCTCGCCCATCTGGGCGATCACCGTGTCCGGCGGCAGCCAGAGGCCGGCATTGACCAGCCCCACGTTGCGCCCCGAGCCGCCAAAGCCGACCCGCTCCGCCTCCAGAAGCACCACCGAGGCGCCGCTCTCCACCGCCTGCAAGGCGGCGGCGCAGCCGGTGAACCCGCCGCCGATCACCACCAGATCGGCGCTCAGATCCGCCTCCAGCCGCCGCAGCGGCAGGGTCTCGCGGTTGGAAGCCTGCCAGAGGCTGGTTGCAATCGTCATGCTCTGTCTCCGTCCTGCGCGGTCGCCATCCCGGCGGTCACGAACCGGGCCAGCCGGGCCAGCCCCGCCTCCAGATCCGCCGTGCCATAGGCAAAGGACAGCCGCAGATGCCCCGGCAGCCCAAAGGCGCGGCCCGGCACCAGCGCCAGCCCCTCCTGTTCCAGCAGCTCCGCGCAGAAGGCGGCACAGCTCTCCAGCCTCAGCCGCGCCATCGCGCCTTCGATATTGGGAAAGACGTAGAAGGCCCCGTCGGGGCTCGGGCAGGTGATCCCCGGCAGGGCATTGAGCCCTTCGACCACCAGATCGCGCCGCGCGCGCAGGATCTCGCGCCGCTCCGCCAGCAGCTCCTGCGGTCCCGACAGGGCGGCAAGGGCCGCCGCCTGCGCAATCGAACAGGCCCCCGAGGTGACCTGCCCCTGCACCGCCCCAAGCGCGGCGATCATCCCGGCGGGACCGATGCCCCAGCCGATGCGCCAGCCGGTCATCGCATAGGCCTTGGAGACCCCGTTGACCACCAGCATCCGCCCCGCGAGCTCCGGCGCCACCTCGCGCAGGGTCGCCACCGGCCCATAGGCAAGCAGGTCATAGATCTCGTCCATCAGGATCATCACCTGCGGATGGGCGACCAGAACATCCGCCAGCGCCCGCAGCTCTGCCGCCGAATAGAGGCAGCCGGTGGGGTTGGCGGGGGCGTTCAGCATCAGCCAGCGGGTCTTTGGCGTCAGCGCCGCCGCCAGCTGCTCCGGGCTGAGGCGAAAGCCACTCCCCGCCGGGCAGTCCAGCACCACCGGCACCCCTTCGGCCATCGCGACGATATCGGAATAGCTGGTCCAATAGGGCGCGGGCATCACCACCTCGTCGCCGGGATCGAGGCTGGCCAGCATCGCATTGGCGATCACCTGCTTGGCGCCGGTGGAGACGATCACATTGCCCCGCTCCACCCCCGCCTGCGCCGCGATCCGGTCCCGCAGCGCCGGGGTGCCGAGGGTGGCGGGATAGCGCGTCTGCCCCGCCAGCGCCGCCTGATGGGCGGCCTCGATCACATGCGCCGGGGTGGGGAAATCCGGCTCCCCGGTCGAGAGCGCGATGACATCCTGCCCCTCGGCCCTGAGGCGGGCGGCGCGTTCAGTCAGTTGCACGATCTCGGAGAGCTCGATCCGGGCGATCCGGGCGGCGCGTCGAAAGGGGGGCGGGGTCGGGATGGATGGGGGCGTCATCAAGAGCGGCTCCGGCGACAGCGATGGGGTGAAGGTCTATCAGGCAAGGGACGGAGGACAAGGGGGCAAGGGGGCCAGCCCCCCCCTGCCCTCTTTTCGCCTCAGTCGAGGTCGAAGACCACCCCCTGCGCCAGCGGCAGCGCCTTGGAGTAGTTGATGGTATTGGTGGCCCGCCGCATATAGGCGCGCCAGGCGTCCGATCCGCTCTCGCGGCCGCCGCCGGTCTCCTTCTCGCCGCCAAAGGCGCCGCCGATCTCGGCGCCGGAGGTGCCGATATTGACATTGGCGATGCCGCAGTCCGACCCGCGCGAGGACAGGAAGGTCTCCATCTCCCGCAGATCGGTGGTGAAGATCGCCGAGGAGAGCCCGCCGCCCACCGCGTTATGGGTCTCCAGCACCGCATCAAAATCGCTGTATTTCAGCACGTAGAGGATCGGCGCAAAGGTCTCGCGCAGCACCGGGCCGGCGTGCTCGGGCATCTCCACCAGGGCGGGATGCACGTAATAGGCCCCCGCGCCTTCGACCTTGGCGCGCGTGCCGCCATGCACCACGCCCCCCAGCGCCGCCGCCTCCGCCAGCGCGCCCTGCATCGCCTCATAGGCGGCGCCGTCGATCAGCGGGCCGACCAGCGCCCCCGAGGTCAGGGGATTGCCGACCGAGACCGAGGCATAGGCGCGTTTCAGCGCCGGCACGATCTGGTCATAGACGCTCTCGTGCACAAACAGCCGCCGCATGGTGGTGCAGCGCTGCCCGGCGGTGCCCATGGCGCCAAAGGCCACCGCCCGCAGCGCCATGTCGAGATCCGCCGAGGGGCAGACGATCCCGGCATTGTTGCCGCCGAGTTCGAGGATGCACTTGCCGAACCGCGCCGCCACCTTGGGGCCGACGATGCGCCCCATGCGGGTGGAGCCGGTGGCGGAGATCAGCGCCACCGCCTCGCTCTCCACCAGCGCGGCACCGAGGGCGGGGCCGCCGATCAGCACCTGGCTCAAGCCCTCCGGCGCCTCGGCGCCGAAACGCGCCAGCGCGCGGTCGAACACCGCCTGACAGGCCAGCGCGGTCAGCGGCGTCTTTTCCGAGGGCTTCCAGATCACCGGGTCGCCGCAGACCAGCGCCAGCGCCGCGTTCCAGCACCAGGGCGCGCAGGGAAAGTTGAAGGCGGTGATGATGCCGACCACGCCCAGCGGATGCCAGGTCTCCATCATCCGGTGGCCGGGGCGCTCGGTGGCGATGGTCAGACCATAGAGCTGGCGCGACAGGCCCACGGCGAAATCGCAGATGTCGATCATCTCCTGTACTTCGCCCAGACCCTCGGAGGGCGACTTGCCCGCCTCGATCGACACCATCCGCCCCAGCTCTTCCTTGGCGGCGCGCAACTCCTCGGCATAAAGCCGCACCAGCTCGCCCCGGCGCGGCGCCGGCACCAACCGCCACTGGCGGAAGGCGCTGTTGGCCCGCGCAATCGCCGCCTCCGCCTCGGCGACACTGTGCTCGGCCAGCCGCGCCACCTCGGCGCCGCTCACCGGCGAGACCACGCTGAGCCCGCCCTCCACATCGAGCGACTGGGTGACGCCACAGGCCGCCAGCGTCTCGCGGGTGATCTCGGGCAGGGGACGGGAGAGCAGGGTATCGGTCATCGGGAACCTCCTTTGGGGGGGGAAATCTGGATCAGGACAGCGGCGGGGCCTCACGCCCCACCGCAGGGAAGGATCAGGTCAGGTGCCACTCAGGCCACACTCAGGCGGGAAATCTCAGCCCGCGCCCGCGCCAGCGAGGCGGCCTCCGCCTCGGCGTAGCACTGGTAAAGCTCAACCACCCGCGCGCCCAGGTCCGCCTCGAAGAGGGCGCGGTTGGGATTGGCGACAAAGGCCTGCGCCGCCGCATCGCCGAGGTTGGACTGAAAGATCCCGGCGGCCGAAACCGGCAGGAAATCCTCATAGACGATGGGATCGGCGCGCAGCAGCCCAGCGGCGATCAGCGCCTCCACCTCGGCCCCCGCCTCATGGGCCGCCGCCCTCCGGCCGGTGGCGGAATACCTGAAATAGCCAAGCCCCTCGCGGCGCAGGCTGTCAAGATCGTCGGGGAAAGCGGCAAAGCTCGCGTCCAGCGCCGCCATATACTCCGCCGCATTGCTGCCATCGGCGCGCGGGGTGACGCGGCCCCTTGTCTCGCCCAGCAACCGGTCATAAAGCGCCTGCCCCTTGGGCGTCAGCGCCAGACCGCGCTGTTCGATCTCGCCAAAACGGGCGGTATGCCGGCCCGCCACCGCCGCGCCTTTCGCCCCGACAAAGCGCACCGGCTCTTCCAGCGCCTTGAAGGAGGTCTGGCGCAGCAGGATCGGCACCGCCCGGCGCGGCGGCCCTTCGATCACCGCCTTGGGGGCGATGCCCCGCTCCGGCATCTGCGCCTGCACCGCGTCGATATCCAGCGTGCGCGGGGTCAGGTGGTTGATATGCGGCCCCTTGAAGGCCACCACATCCGCCACCAGCCGATGCGCCTCGTGCAGGCGGTGGTACATGTCGAACGAGACATTGGCCTCGCCATGCCAGCGGAAGGTCTCTAGCGCCTCGGCGACAAAGCGCTCCGCCTCCGCCGCGCTCAGCCCGCCCTGCGCCTCGGCGCGGGCGATCATCTCGCGGCAGCCCTCGGTATAGATCTGCCGGCCGACAAGGATCGCCTCTGCCTCGGCGCGCAGTTCCGCATCCTCGATGAGGTCCAGCCGCAGGAGCGAGGTGAAGACCCGGAAGGGATTGCGCGCCAGCGCGGCCTCCTCCACCGGGCGAAAGGCGGTGGAATGCACCGGCACCCCGGCCACCGAAAGGTCGTAATAGCCGACCGGATACATGCCCATCACCGCAAAGAGCCGCCGCATCATCGCCAGCTCCGCCGCCGTGCCCAGCCGGATGGCGCCATGGCGCTCCTCGCTGATGCGCTCCAGCTCGCCCAGATCCTGCAGGCGCCGGGCCTCGGTGGGATCGGCTTCGAGGCACTCTGCATTGACCGCCTGCACCAGCTCCATCAGCGTGCCATAGGCGGGCACTTCGGTGCGGTACATCGCGGACATGGCGCGGGAAAACAGCGTGCGGATGGCATCCGCGGGCAGCATGGCCTCGGTCATCTCTGGCTCCGGTTTGGCGGTCACATGGCCATGGCATAGCCGCAGCACCCGCACCGGCAAAACGCGCAATTCACATGCCCCCATTCCGGAAAATCATCCCTCCCCACCCCTTGCCGAACAGGCACAGCCCCTTGCAAGAAGGGCCCGGTCCCTTCACGAAAAGGATTGTGCCTGCGCCACAAATAGGATTGTGCCTTTCGCCCCCGGCTTTTATCCCTCGGGGGGGCTCGGCGCACTCCGCCGCCCCCCACCCGATCCCAGTACCGGAGCCCGCCCCCCGTGATCCCGCCACGCCGTTCCCTGCCCGATTTCAAGGTGTTGCAGACCTTCGAGGCCGCCGCGCGCCATGGCAATTTCACCCGCGCCGCCGACGAGCTGGCCCTGACCCAGAGCGCGGTGTCGCGCCAGATCCGCGAGCTGGAGGACCAGCTTGGCCAGCCCCTTTTCGAGCGGCTGCGCGGCAAGGTGGCGCTGACCCCGAGCGGAGCGGAGTTCCTGCCGCAGGTGCGCCGCCTCCTAGGGCTGGCGGAAAAGACCATGCGTCAGGCCAGCGCCATCGGCTCCGGCGGCGCGCTCCTGTCGATCAATGCGCTGCCGACCTTCTCGGCGCGCTGGTTGATGCCGCGCCTGCCGCGTTTCGCCGCCGCGCACCCGGAGCTGCGCTTCGACCTCACCACCCGGCGCGACATCTTCGACTTTGCCGAACAGGCCTGCGACGTGGCGATCCATTACGGCAAGCCGATCTGGCCCGGTGCCACCTGCCGCTATCTCTGTTCCGAAGTGCTGGTGCCGGTGGCGGGCGGCGCGCTGGCCCGCCAGCCCCTCTCCGGGCCGGAGGCGCTCCTGACGGCGCCCAAGATCCATCTCTCCGACCGTCCCGACCTCTGGCGCGATTGGTTCACCCGCCACGGGGTGATGCCGGAGCAGGCCCAGACCGGCCATTGGTTCGACCAGTTCGCCCTCACCATCGAGGCGGTGAAGGCGGGCATGGGCTATGCGCTGCTGCCGCTCTACCTGATCGAGCAGGATCTGAGGAGCGGCGCGCTGCGGCAGGTGCTCGACCTGCCCCATTCCACCGATCAGGCCTATCACATCGTGGTGCCCGAGGGCCGCGGCGAGGCGGTCGCCCCCTTCTGCGACTGGCTCCTCAGCGAGGTGAAATTCCGCCCGCTGGCCTGAGTGCGGACCTGATCTTTGGCCCCAATCGCTCAGAGCTGCGCAAAGAACAGCACCCAGAGCGACAGGATCACCGCCAGCGCCGCCGCATAGCCCCGGTTCCAGACCAGCCCCACATGGGTCGCGCTCACCCCGCCAAAGGAGCCGATGAGCAGCGTGGTGGCGGTAAAGGGCGAGGTCACCCCGCTCAGCGCCCAGCCGGCGGTGATGGCGATCACCACCGCGGCGGGGGCCACCCCCAGCACCTCCGGCGCCGGCACCAGCGGCGACAGCAGCGTCACCGCCAGGATCGGGTTCATCCCCAGTTGCCCCGCCAGCGGGATGATCCAGACGAAGGAGACCAGCACCAGCCAGACCGGCCAGGCCGCAAGGTCGAGCCCCAGCCCCGCCAGCACCGGCGTCAGCAAGGGCGCCCCCACGGTGCCGATATAGCCCGCCATCATCAGCAAGAGGATCTCGCCGCGATACTCCGGCAGCTCGCCCACCGCATAGTCCCGCATCCGCCGCCCCAGCGCGGTCAGGCTCCGCACCTGCACCAGCACCCAGGCGGTGGCGATCACCGGCACGATCAGCATCACCAGCCCGACCACCCGCACCTCCGTCACCTCATGCAGCGCCACCAGGCTGCTGACCAGGATCGCCAGCAGCAGCAAGAGCGGCAGCAGCAGCGCCCAGCTCCCCTCCGGCGCCTTCCAGGCCGGGCGCGGCAGGGGCAGTCGCGGCTTGAAGATCGTGTCCAGCGCCCAGCCGGTCCCCGCCATCAGCACCGAGGTCACCAGCCCCGGCACCACCACCTCCGACCAGCGCGCCCCGGGAATGAGCGCGGTGGTGATCGCGATGGCAAAGGACAGCGGCGACCACGGCAGGGTCGAGGTGAAGGCGCGCTGGATCGCCAGCAGCATCCGGCGGCTGCGGTGGCGGCGGATCTCCGGATCCGGCTCCTCGTTGGCGCTGGCGGTGGCCAGCTGCCCGAGGAGCGCAATGGCGCCATAATTCAACAAAAGAGAGAACATCTGCCCCCCGAGCGTCAGCGCCAGATAGCGCCGTCCGGGCGGCTGCTGCGCCAGGAACCGCCCAGCCGCGGTGATCGAGGGCGAACTGGCCGCCGCGCTGCGCAGGGTCGCCAGCGCGGTAAAGAAGGCGATGATGAAACCCGCCGTCTGCGCCCCTTTCACGGTGATCGCCAGCCAGTCGGGCTCCACTGCGACGAGCGCCCCCGTCAGCGCCAGCGCCACCAGCGCAAAGGCATAGCGCGCCGCGCGCACCTGCACCGCCAGCACAAGGGTCAGCGCCGCCACCAGCGGCGGCAGGACCTGCCCCGGCCAGGGGGCCGCGCTCCATTCCCGCGCCACCGCCAGCACGGTGACGCTCACCAGGAGCCCGCCGGTGAGGCGGCTCAGAATTCGGGTGGGCTGCATGATCTGCCTCGGGCCTTCTTGCGGGGAAACCGCCACCTGCGCGGGCACTCCGGTTGGGCGCAGCCCCGCCGCGACGGCTTTGGGCGCAGTATTCCGGCAAACGCCCCGCTCCGCAAGCGCCGCCGCATCCCGCGCCGCGATGGAACCAAACCGCCGCCCGCACGTTGAGCCTTCAAGACGGTTCAAACGGAGAGATGACATGGAATATGGTTTTCTGGGCGTGCTGATCCTGGCCGCCGACATCTACGCGCTGATAAACATCTGGGGCAGCGGCACCAGCGGCGGGGCAAAGCTGCTCTGGACCCTGCTGATCCTCCTGCTGCCGGTGCTGGGCTTCATCATCTGGTTCTTCGCCGGTCCCAAGGGTCGCCTCGCCTGACCCAACCCGACCCAGCCGGATCCCCCCGGCTTCCAAAACCGCCCTCCTCCCGCCTGACCCCCGGCCCTGCCCCGCAGCGGCCGGGGGTCTGCTGACCCGCCAGCGGGCCACCCCGTTCAGCCGCGCGGCTCGGTTTCGGCGCTCAACAAGCGGCTCACCACCGCCAGCGCCGGCAGGTGATCGCAGAGCGACTTGAAACAGACCAGGATCGGCACCGCCATCAGCGCCCCGGCGATCCCCCACATCCAGGCCCAGATCACCACTGCCGAGAACACCGCCACCGCATTGAGGTTGAGCCGCCGCCCCAGCACCACCGGCGTCACCACCTGCCCCTCCAGCGTGGTCGCCGCCAGATAGGCCAGCGGCGCCAGCGCCGCATAAAACAGCGAGGGAAAAGTGACCAGCGCCATCACCGCACAAAGCCCCACCCCCATCAGCGCCCCGATATAGGGCAGGAAGTTGAACAGGAAGGCCACCGCCCCCCAAAGCGCCGGCTGCGGCATCCCGATCACCCACATCAAAAGCCCGATCACCAGACCGAGGCCCGCGTTGATCAGGGTGATCGACAGCAGATAGCGCGAGATCCGCCGCTCGATACTGTAGACGATGCGCAGCGCCCGGGTCTTTTCGGTGACGCCGGGAAAGCTCTCCACCAGTTTCACATAGAAGATGTCGTTGGAGGCGAGGAGGAATAGCGCCAGCACCAGCGCCACCAGCGCCGTGGTCGCCAGCGTCATCATGTCGAGCGCGGTGGAGGCCAGAAACCCCGGCTGGTCGATGGAGACCTTGACCACATCCGAGGCCCCCGCCAGCGTCTCCACCTGTTCGCTGGCCCGCCGCACCGTTTCCAGCGAGGCGGTGATGTCGCGCAGCCGGTGCTCCAGCAGCAGCCGCATCCGGGGCGCATCCTCGATCCAGTCCGACACCGGCCCGCTCAGCAAGGTGATGCCCGCCGCCATGGTCGCCGCCACCGCCAGCACCAGAAGCCCCGCCGACAGCAGCGGCGGCACCCCGTGGCGCGCCAGCCCCCGGGTCAGCGGGCTGAGGGTGAGGGCAATCAGCACCCCAAGCACAAAGGGCAGCACGAGGTCGCGGGCAAAGAACAGCAGCGCCGCCGCCGCGATCAGCAGCAAGAGCCCGAGGAAATTGCGGATCAAAAGGATATTGCGCGCCAGGGCCGCCTCCTGCGTCATCGCGGGCGGCGCGGATTCGGCCCGGAGACTCGGGCGGGCGCTCTGTGGATCTGCGGGCGCTTTCGCGCTGTCTTGCCCGCGCGCCGCCTCGGCGGGGCTCTGATCTGGGGTCCGGGCTGTCATCTGGCGTCTCCTCCTGCTGGCAGGAGGAGAACGCGCCAGCCCTGCCCCGGTTCCACTTCCCCTGGCTTTCGGCTGCCTTTCCCCTGGCCTTGCGCGGCTGACGTCGCGGTAAATCCCCTTGCCGCACAGGGGATTTACCTCTGGATCAGAGTCTAACACAGGGGGTTTTGACCCTATCCGCCGAGGCTGGACCTCGGCTCTCTTCGCGGATAAGAGCTGTGGATAAATCCGGGAAGGAACAGCGGACAATCTGGGGATAACCCTGTCCGGATCGCGGCGCGCCGATCCCCATCTGTTCCAAAAAACCCTTGCACGAATCCCGCGCTCCGGTAAATAGTCACGGAAACATAACGACAAACGTCGATTTCCGTGAACACGACGGCGCGCTGCAGATCCGGATCCATAACAGGCTCTAACATGTGCAAACCGCCCGGGTCACGCAAGACACGAGGGCAGACGAGTCATGGCATCGGACCAGAAGGCACCCGCAGCGGGGGCCGCCGCACCGCATGAGGATCTGAACCGGATCATCCGGGAGCACGCCGAATGGCTGGCCGCGCAGTTGCATACCCAGCGCGAGAGCCTGTTTCCCCCCGATGCGTCCAAGATGATGCGCAAATTCACCTCCGGCGAGGCCGCGGCCCTGCTCGGGGTGAACGACAGCTACCTGCGCAAGCTCAACCTCGACGGCAAGGGCCCCTCGCCCGAGCTGACCCCCGGCAACCGGCGGCTCTATTCGGCGCAGGACCTTCTCGATCTGCGCCACCTCTTGGAAAAGACCGCCCGCAAGCCCGGCGACTACCTGCCCGGACGCCGGGAGGGCGACCATATGCAGATCATCGGGGTGATGAACTTCAAGGGCGGCTCCGGCAAGACCACCACATCCACCCATCTGGCGCAGCGGCTGGCCCTGCGTGGCTACCGGGTGCTGGCCATCGACCTCGACCCGCAGGCCTCGATGACCGCCCTGCATGGCGTCCAGCCCGAGGTGGACCTGCCCGACGGCGGCACGCTTTATGACGCCATCCGCTACGAGGATCCCGCCCCCATCGCCTCGGTGATCCGCAAGACCTATATCCCCAACCTCGATCTCATTCCCGGCAACCTCGAGCTGATGGAATTCGAACACGAGACCCCCCGCGCCCTCGCCCAAGGCCAGGCCGGCCTGTTCTTCTTCCGGGTGAAACAGGCGCTGGCGCAGGTGGACGCGGACTATGACGTGGTGGTGATCGACTGCCCGCCGCAGCTCGGCTTTCTCACCATGTCGGCGCTCTCCGCCGCCACCGGCGTCCTCGTGACCATCCACCCCGAGATGCTCGACGTGATGTCGATGTCGCAATTCCTGCGCATGACCGCCGACCTGATGGATGTGATCGCCGAAAGCGGCGCCGACATGAGCCACGACTGGATGCGCTATGTGCTCACCCGCTACGAGCCCTCGGACGCGCCGCAAAACCGCATCGTCGCCTTCCTGCGCACCATGTATGGCGACAAGGTGCTCAATGCGCCGATGCTGAAATCCACCGCCATCTCCGACGCCGGCCTCACCAAGCAGACCCTCTACGAGGTCGAACGCTCCGCCTTCACCCGCGCCACCTATGACCGCGCGATCGAGAGCGTGAACGCCGTCAACGATGAAATCTCCGACCTGATCCAACAGACCTGGGGGCGCACATGACCACCGGCAAGAAAAAACGCATGTCCATGCTCGACAGCCTCGCGGCGGCGGGCGGCCCCACCGCGACCCTCGGTGGCGGCTCGATGATGGCCACCAACCGCGCCCTGCGCGCCGCCCGCGACGCGGTGGATTCCCACCACGTCTGGGAACTCGACCCCGAGGTGATCGCCAATCTGCGGCTGGAGGATCGCCTCGCCCCCGAGGATGTCGCCGACCTGCGCGAATCGATCGAGGTCAACGGCCAGACGGTGCCGATCCTGGTGCGCCGAGACCCCAACAAGA
The DNA here is from genome assembly GCA_937146765.1 of uncultured Paracoccaceae bacterium. GTDB lineage: Bacteria > Pseudomonadota > Alphaproteobacteria > Rhodobacterales > Rhodobacteraceae > Epibacterium. The sequence goes on from CAKZRP010000050.1 coordinate 76,980, forward strand.
CCGATCACTACCTCCTCGTCTATGGTCGCCGCCGCCTGGAGGCGATCCGCCATTCCGACAAGGTCCAGAAGGTGCGCGCGCTGGTCGCCAGCATGGATGACGACAGCGCCGTGCGCGCCCAGATCTCCGAGAACATGGCCCGCCGCGACCTCTCCTTCATCGAGAAGGCGCTCTTCGCCCGCGAACTGATCGACAGCGGCTTTGGCAACCAGAACCAGGTGGCCGAGGTGCTCACCGTGACCAAATCCGCCATCTCCATGGCGCTGGCCATCGTCGATGCGGTAGGCACCGACCTGGTGCGCGCCATCGGCCCCGCCCATGGCATCGGCCGCCCCCGTTGGGAGGAACTGGGCAAGGCGCTCGACGCCCCCGGCGCCGATCCCGACCGGCTGATCGCGCTGGCCGATGCGGTGCACACCAAGGCCAGCATCGCCGCCACCGAGGGCCGCCCCGAGGCGCCGCAGGATACCTCGCTCGCCGCTTTCGAGGCGGTGATGAAAGCCGCCACCGAGGCGCTGCCCCGCCCGACCCCGACCCGCAGCGATGCCCCTGCCCGCCCGCGCCCGCGTCCCCTGACCCTGGGGGGCAAGAAGGGCGGCAGCGTGAAACGCACGTCGAAGGGCCTGCAGATCGACCTTGCGGAGGGTGGGTTTGCCGATTGGGTCGAGGCCGAGGCCGAAGCCCTGATGGCAGAGCTGCACGACCGCTGGCAGCGCCAGACCGACACCGAATAAAACCGAGCAGAAAAACAAAGGAGGCGCGAGCCGACAAAAGAAAAGGTCCCGCAAAGACACCGCTCCACGAGACCCTAACTTGTTTCTAGCACCTTCAAGCTAGTCTCCGGAGCCGCCAACTGCAAGTCCAATGTGATTTGCAGACCGGGATTTCTTTGTCTTCGTGAATGAAAAATGGGGTATCATCCTGTCACGCCTTTTGGGCGAACCCTTGATGCTGTCCTGCTGAGCCATCAGCAGCGGCATCGGGCCCAGACTTGCACGCAAAATTCCGCAGCCGCTCCGGTGCTTTCGGACCGCGCCCGGGCGCATCCCTGCGCCCTGCCCGACCGTCAGCCTGCCGCACTCCCTGCCGCACTCCCTGCCGCACTCCCTGCCGCCCTGCCTGCAAGCGCGATCAGCAAATGGGAAATCCTGCGCGAACTGGCCACCGCCCGACGTGTCTTTGGCCTGTCCGACCGTGACCTCGCTGTGCTGCAGGCGCTGCTCGGCTTCTGGCCCAAGCCCGACCTCGATCCCACTACGGATCTGGTGGTGCATCCCTCCAACCGCGCCATCTGCGAGCGGCTCAATGGCATGGCCAATTCCACCATGCGCCGCTACCTCGCCCGGCTGGTGGAGGCCGGTTTCCTGATCCGTCGCGACAGCCCCAACGGCAAGCGCTACGCCCGCCGCTATGGCGCGGAAAAGGTGGCCTATGGGTTCGACCTCGCGCCGCTGCTGCATCGCCACGCGGAAATCTGTGCCACCGCCGAGACGATCCGCGCGCAGGAACAGGCGCTGAAACGCCTGCGCGAAACCGTCAGCCTGATGCGCCGCGATCTGGCCGGTCTGGCTCTCTACGGGATGGATCTGCGCCCGGAGCTGCCGCTCTGGGATCGTCTGGGCGACCTCGCCGCCCTCTGTGCCCGCGCCCTGCGCCGCAAGTTGGCGTTGACCGACCTTTCGGCGATGGAGGCACAATTGCGTGTGGCCCTCGACGAGGCGCGCGCAGTGCTCGACCCGGATATCGCCCCCACAACGCCCAAGGCACCGGTGGCCACCCCCCTGCCCGCTCCCGAACCCAAGCCAATTGATCCTGTTGACGCAGCAGATCTGAGCAGCAAAGCCGCCGGATCTGAGCACCACCATCAGAATTCACAGAAAGACTCTTTTGAATCTGAAAGAGCGACGGCTGATGTGCAACCAAGTCCGAGCACACCTTCAACCGGGGACAGTGCGGCTGAGGAATGCAGCGTAAAAGGAAAGGCTTGCGTATCGGTAAAGCCGGAGCGCGCTCTGGTCAGCCTTCCCTCAGAGGGTTCTGATAAGCTCCCCAATGTGCCGCTCTCACTGGTGCTGTCGGCCTGTCCCGAAGTGCAATCCTATGCCCAGGGTCCGATCCGCCATTGGCATGATCTGGTGCGTGCCGCGCATCTGTTGCGCCCGATGATGGGGATTTCGCCTTCCGCCTGGGACGATGCGATGCGGGCCATGGGACCGGAAGAAGCCTCGGTGGTGCTGGCGGCAATGCTGGAACGGTTCGGCGCGATTTCCTCGCCGGGGGGCTACCTGCGGCATCTGAGCGCCAAGGCGCAGGCGGGCGGCTTTTCCTGCGGCCCGATGGTGATGGCGCTACTGCGCCGCGAGCGCGCCTGACCGGTTCTGGTTCGATCGGGTGAAGGCGGGCAGGGGTCAGCTTGCCGGGAGTCCTCAAATCCCGCGCGTTTGGGACGAGAGAGAAAAAAGTTCACAGTTGTGAACTTTTGCGGATCAGGTGAAAAGTTCACAACTGTGAACTTTTGAGAGCAAGAGAAGGACGACAGGCCATGCAGACCACCGACCCCTGGACCTGGGAAGAGGCCACCTGGCGCGGCAAGGTCGAAGCGGTGCGCGCTGGTCGCTCGCTGTTGCCCGCCCGCTGGCCCGAGGGCAAGCGCTGCGCCGTCGCCCTCAGCTTCGACAGCGACCACGAGACCAGCGAATTGCGCGACGGCGGCACTTCGGTCGCGCGGCTGAGCTGGGGCGAATACGGCGCCCGCCGGGGCATCCCCCGCATCCGAGCAGCGCTCGCCCGGCACGGGGCCCAGGCCAGTTTCTTCGTCCCAGCCGTGACCGCGCTGCTGCATCCCGAAGAACAACAGGCGCTGGTCGCCGAAGGGCATGAAATCGGACTGCACGGCTGGATCCACGAACGCAACACCGACCTCTCCGCCGCGATGGAACGCGAGTTGATGCTGCGTTCCTCCGACACGCTGGAGCGGATCACCGGCCAGCGCCCGGTCGGGATGCGAACCCCCTCCTGGGACTACTCCGATGCCACCCTCACCATCGCCCGTGAGATGGGGCTGCTCTACGACAGTTCGCTTTTCGCCGAGGATGATCCCTACGAGATCCTGCAGAACGGCGAGGCCACGGGTATTGTCGAATTGCCGGTGGAATGGATCCGCGACGATGCGCCCTATCTGATGATGAACCGCTCCGGCCCGCAGCGACCCTATACCGATCCCGAGACCGTGCTGTCGATCTTCCGCCGCGAATTCGACCGCGCCCACGCCGAGGGCGGGGTGTTCCTGCTGACCATGCACCCCCATGTGATCGGCTACCGCTCGCGGATCTTCATTCTCGAGGAACTGCTGGACCACATCACCGCGCAGGGCGATTGCTGGATCGCCACTCATGCGCAGATCGCGCGCTATTGCGCCGAAGAGGCGGGGCTCATGCGTTGATCAGTTGACCTCGCGCGGGGCGATGCCGAACCTCTGGCGGTACTCCGAGGGGGGCATCGCCGTCAGTTTCTGAAAGATCTTCCGAAAGGCCGCCACGTCACTGTAGCCCACTTCCCAGGCGATGCGGTCGATGGGCAGGCTTGTCTGCTCGAGGCTCTCGCGGGCGCGGGCGACGCGGACCTGTTGCAGGTAGGTGCTGGGGCGAAAGCCGGTGGCGGCCTGAAACCGGCGCAGGAAGGTGCGCTCCGTCATCCCGGCCAGCGCGTGCAGGGTGCTGAGATGCAGCGGCTCGGAGGCATGGGCATGGAGGTGATGCTGGGCCTTGCGGATCGCCTCGTCGCCATGATCGAAACGGGCCACGAAGGCCGCATAGGGCCGCTGGCTGGACCGAGGTGGCTCCACCAGAAAGAACCGCGCGGTGGCCAGCATGATACCTGCGCCCAGCAACCGTTCCACCAGGGTGAGGCCCAGATCGGTCCAGGCGAGGATGCCGCCGGCGGTGACGATATCGCCATCGTCGAGCACCATGTTCTCGGCCGCCAGCCGGATGCGCGGAAAGCGCTGCGCCAGCTGGGCGGCAAAGGCCCAATGGGTGGTTGCGGGACGCCCGTCCATCAACCCGGTTTCCGCCAGCACAAAGGCCCCGGCACAGACCGAACAGAGCGTCGCCCCGGCGGCGTGATGCTGCATCATCCAGTGGGCCGCCACCGGCTGCGGCTGCATCGCCTCCGGCAGAACAAGGCTCGGCGGGGCGATCACATGGGTGAGGTCATGGGGCTGGCCGGGATGGCTGTCCCAGATGCAGGTGACCGCGCCCGCCTCCTGCCGCCAGTGTGACACCCGGATCTCGGGCGCGGGGCCTTCGATTGGGGGCAGGGCAGCGGGAACATAGCCTGCCCCCTGCGAGGCGACGCGGAACAGGTCGGTGAGCCCGTAGATCGCCGAAAGCTGGCAGTCGGGATAGATCAGAAGGCCAATCTCGGCCACCGGTCGCGCAGAAGGGGTCATTGTCCGAAATGCCTCGATGATTGTCTGTACCGCCACCTCCCTTTGTGCCCCCGGCAGCATAGCTTGTCCATATCGAAACCGGACACGAAGGAGGATACGCAATGACCAAGACCCTGACCCGACGCAGCCTGCTGGCCACGGCCACCAGCGCGATCGCCGCAACCAGCCTGATCGGCCTGCCTGGCCTCGCCAAGGCGCAACCCACTCTCAGCGAAGGAGACTTCATCATGTCGAAGATCAAGACCCAGGACGGCACCCATATTTTCTACAAGGACTGGGGCCCCCGTGACGCGCAACCCATCGTTTTTCACCACGGCTGGCCGCTTTCTGCGGACGACTGGGACAACCAGATGCTGTTCTTCCTCGCCCAGGGTTATCGGGTGATCGCCCATGACCGCCGCGGCCATGGCCGTTCGGACCAGGTGTCGGAAGGTCATGACATGGATCATTACGCCGCCGATGTGGCGGCGCTGGTTGCCGCGCTGGATCTGCGCAATGCCATCCATATCGGTCATTCCACCGGCGGCGGCGAAGTGGCCCATTACGTGGCCCGGGCCGAGGCGGGACGGGTTGCCAAGGCGGTGCTGATCGGCGCGGTGCCGCCGGTGATGGTGCGCTCTGCCGCCAATCCCGACGGCATCCCGGTGGAGGTTTTCGACGGCTTCCGCGCGGCGCTGGCGACCAACCGGGCGCAATTCTATCTCGATGTGGCCAGCGGCCCCTTCTACGGGTTCAACCGCGAGGGCGCGGAGGTCAGCGAAGGGCTGATCCGCAACTGGTGGCGGCAGGGGATGCAGGGCGGTGCCAAGGCGCATTACGACGGCATCAAGGCTTTCTCGGAGACCGATTTCACCGAGGATCTGAAGGCGATCACCCAGCCGGTGCTGCTGCTGCATGGCGAGGACGACCAGGTGGTTCCGATTTCCAACTCGGCCCATAAGGCGATCAAGCTGCTGCAGAACGGCACGCTGATCACCTATCCGGGCCTGTCGCACGGGCTGTTTGCCACCCATCCCGAGGTGGTGAACGCCGACCTTCTGGCCTTTGTCAAAGGCTGAGGCACGCCGCATCCCGGCACCGGAAATGACATATGGCCCGCCCCCCATCGGGGGCGGGCCTGTTTTGTCCGGGGCAGGGTAGGGCAGGGCAGGGGAGGGGGAAGCGATCAGGCCTCCCCCGCTTGGCCGCTAGCGGCCGAAACCCGCTGCCGAGGGCAGCCAGGTGGCCAGTTCCGGCACCAGCATCAAAAAACCCATGCCGGCGATCATGATGGCGACGAAGGGCGCCGCCCCACGCACGATGCTGGCCAGAGGTGCGTCGGTTATCCCCTTGATGACAAAGAGATTCATCCCAACAGGCGGGGTGATCATCGCCAGTTCGAGGTTGATCATCAGCAAGACCCCGTACCAGATCGGATCAATCCCGAGGCTCATCATCGTGGGCAGCAGGATCGGCGTGGTGATGAGGATGATGGCGATCGATTCCAGGAACATGCCGAGGATGAAGATCAGCCCCATGACCACCAGCACGAAGCCGAGCTGACCCAGCCCGAGATGGGCCACCGCCTCGGTCACGCCGACCGGCAGGCGCACCAGGGTGATGGCATGGCCGAACATGGCCGCCCCGGCGATGATCATGAAGACCATCATCGAGGTGCGCATGGTGGCCTGTGCCGCCGCCCAGAGGTCGCGCAGACCAAAGCCGCGATAAACCAGCATCGCCACCAGCACCGCATAGAGCGAGCCGGCCGCTGCCGCCTCGGAGGCGGTGAAGACGCCGAGGTAGATGCCGCCCATGACCACCGGTGGCGCCAGCAGCGCCCAGACCGAGCGGCGGAAGGCGGCGCGGGCGGCCTGCCAGCCGGCCCAGTCGGGGGCGTCGATGTCGCTCTGGCCGCGGGCGCGGATCATGCAATAGGCCGAGAACATCAGCGCCAGCAGCAGCCCCGGCACGATGCCCGCGAGGAAGAGCGCGCCGATGGAGGCCTCGGAGACGATGGCATAAAGGATCATCGGCCCCGAGGGCGGGATCAGGATGCCAAGGGTGCCGCCCGCCGCAACCACGCCAAGCGCGTCCCGCTCGCGGTAGCCGAAGCGCTGCATCTGCGGGATGGCGCTGGAGCCGATGGAGAGGGCGGTGGCCACGGAGGAGCCGGAGATGGCGGCAAAGATGGTGCAGGCCAGCACCGTCGCCACTCCGAGACCGCCGCGGACATGGCCGATCACCGTATGGGCAAAGGTATAGAGATCGTCGATCACCTTGGCCCGGATCATCACCTGGGCCATGAAGACAAACAGCGGAATGGTGCTGAGGATCGGCTTGTTGAGATGGGTGAAGACCGCATCACCCAGCCCGTCGAGGTCGCCTTCGACCAGCATCAGGATAGCGCTGGCGGTGAGGCCGAGGGCGGCAAAGATCGGGATGCCGGTCAACAGGAGCAGGATCAGCCCTGCAAAAACAAGGATCAGGGTCATCGGGCCTCTCCCCTCAGGCTCTGCCAGAGGCCAAGCGCGGCGGAGAGGGCCAGAAGCCCCATGCCGAAGACCACCGGCACCTGCGGGATCCAGGTCTCGATCTCGATATAGCCCACCGAATAGGAGCCGAAGCCGCGGGCAAAGGTGATGCTGTCCCAGATCGAATGGCCGACGACGAGGGCAAAGCCCAGCACCGCCAGATGCGAGAAGGCCCGCTGCAGCGGGGCAAAGCGGGCGGGCACCCGGTCCACCACCAGGTCGATGGCGATATGATCGCCACGCCGCAGGGCCTCGGCGGCGCCCAGCATGACCAGTGTCACCAAAAGATAGCCGATCATCTCGTCGCTCCATTGCAACGGGCGGTCAAAGACATAGCGGCGGGTCACCGCCACCACGATCTCCACGAAGATCACCAGGATCAGGGCGGTGCTGAGGGCGCCACAGAAGCGGATCAGCCCGGTCACCAGCCGGTCGGGGAAGAAGGACGCGGCCGGGGCCGCCTCCTTCTCTTTGAGGTCAGACATCGGCGCTGCGGCTCACATCTTGCCGAGCAGGTCGAGCAGGGTCTGGCTGTCGGCATCGCCCTCGCCAAAGCTCTTGTCAAAGGCCGGGCGCATCACCGCCTGCAGGGCGGCGTTTTCCTCGGGCGTGGCGACATGCACCTTCACGCCCTTGGCGAGCAGCTCCTCGGGGCCCTCGGCCCCGGCCGCGGTGGAGGCTTCGATCGCCCATTCCGAGGCCTTGAGGCCGGCAACACGCAGCGCTTCCTTGGATTTGTCGGAGAGCCCGTCGTAGAAGCCGGGGTTCAGATAGCCATGCAGATAGGCCGAGAGCACCGGCACCACGGTAAAGGCATCCTGCACTTCGTAATATTTGCGCGACACCGCTGCCGCCACATCGGTGATGGCGCCGTCGATGACGCCGGTGGCCAGGGCCTGATAGACCTCGGAGCCGGGCATCGCGGTGGGCGTTGCGCCAAGTGCCGCAAGAGAGGCATCAAAGGGCGGGGTCAGGCCGCGCATCTTCAGCCCCTCGAAATCCGCCGGGCTGACCAGCGGCTCGCCGTTGGTGGTGAAAACGGAAGTATTGGTCTGGAACATCCACACCACGTTCTTCACCCCCTTTTGCAGCAGCTTCTCCTCCAGAAAAGCGGCGGCTTCGGAGGTGGGCCATTGCTTCCAGATCTCGATGTCCCCAAAGGCAAAGGGCGCCACGGTGACATTCATGATCGGCAGGGTCTTGCCCCATTGGAAGTTCAGCGAGAAGGCGCATTCGATATCGCCCTTGGCGGTGGCGACGATATTGTCGCGCGCCCCCACCAGACTGTCGGCGCCAAAGACCTGCACGTCGATCTCGCCCTCGGAGAGGGTCTCTACTTCCTCGGCCCAGCGGTCCACCACCTTGGCGATATGATGCGCGGGGGGCAGCTGGTGGCTGCAGCGCATTTCGGTGGCGGCGAGGCCAGCGGTGGCCGAAATCGTTAGCGCCGAGACGCCAAAGGCTGCGGTGATCAGGGTTTTCATGGTTCTTTCTCCTCCCATAAATCAGGTCAGACCGCGGCTGCGGCCTTCCAGCTGGCATTCTTCGGCGGGCCTGCGCGATGCAGCGCCCCCTGGAATGCGTCCTCGGGCATCGCCTCCTCCGCGATGGTCCGAACGTCTTTCAGGGCCGCAAGGTCGATGCCGGTGGCAAAGCCCATGGTCTCGGCCAGAAACAGAATATCCTCAAACACCACATTGCCGGTGGCACCGGGGGCAAAGGGGCAGCCGCCCAGCCCGCCGAGCGAGGCGTCGATGACCCGCGCCCCGGCATCGAGCGCGGCGGCGGCATTGGCGATGCCCATGCCCCGGGTGTCATGCAGGTGGATGATAAAGGGACGGTTGCCGCAGAGCCGCTCCATCTGGGCACAAAGCGCCCCCACCGCGCGCGGCCCGGCGTAGCCGACGGTATCGGCAAGGCCGACGATATCGGCCCCGGCCGCGAGACAAGCCTCGGCCAGGCGCAGCACCTCAACAGGGTCCACATCACCGGTGAGCGAGCAGCCAAAGGCCATGGCGATGCCCGCATTGACCAGTTTGTCCGGCGCGCTGGCATCCCGCTGGGCCACCACCTGCGCCACCAGATCCACCGCCGCCTGCCGCGAGCGGCGCATATTGGCGGCGCTGTGCTCTTCGGTGGCGGAGACCACGCAGACCATCTCGTCCACGGCGGTCTGCAAGGCTGCCTCGGCCCCGCGTTCGTTGAGGGTGAGGGCGGCGGAATGCAGTCCCAGCGCGGCGCTGGTCTCGATCAGCTGCGGCAGGTCGGCAAACTGCGGGAAATGCTGCACCGGCAGAAAGGAGCCGATCTCGAAATGGCGCACCCCGGCGGCGTGCTCGCGCCGGAGCCAGTTCTGTTTCGCCTCGGTCGAGGGAAAGGACTTCGCCAGTTGCAGCCCGTCGCGCAGGCCGACCTCGCGCAGGGTCACGCGGTCGGTTGGGTAGACTTTGGTCAAGCGGTTCATGCCACCGCTCCGATGCCGCTGGCGGCGCGGATCTGCGCCGGATCAAGCCCAAGCGCCGCGAGCACCCCCTCGGTATCCGCACCGATGGCGGCAATGTCGAGACTGCCGCCGGTCAGGGGCGCGCCGTCGAGCTCGAAGGGCATCACCGGGGCACGGTAGCTGCCGCCCTCGGGCAATTGCGAGGTGAACAGCCCGCCGGGGCGGTTCACATGGGGATCCTGATACATTTCCGCCGGGCGATGGATCGGGGCGAAAGGGATGCCGGCGGGCTCAAAGGCCGCGATCAGGGCGGCAAAGCTGTGTTGTTTCACCGCCTCGGCCACGATGGGAAGGGTCCAGTCGCGGGCATTGATCTGATCCATCCGGCTCTGCAACCTTGGATCGGCCTGCAGGGCGCCCAGATCGAGGATCTGGCAGAGCGTTGCCCATTGCCCCTCGGTCACCGCGCCAATGAAGATCTGACGGCCATCCGCGCTCTCGAAAATGTCGTAGACCGGCCAGGAAAACTCCCGCTCCGGCATTGGCGGGGCCTCGCGGCCCTCAATGTCGAATTGCACCATATGCTGCGCGACAAGGAAGAGGCAGTTCTCGAACAACCCGGTGCGCAGTACATGGCCGCTGCCGTCGCGATCGCGTTGCAGCAGGGCGGCCAGGACGCCAAAGGCACCAAAGAGCCCGCCCATGATGTCATTGGCCGAAGAGCCGATGCGCAGCGGCCGCCCGGTGGGGCCGGTCATATGGGCCATGCCGGTCATCATCTGCACCACCTCATCCATCGCGGTGCGGTTCTCGTAGGGGCCCTTGAGAAACCCCTTGAGCGAGGAGACGATGAGGCGCGGGTAGCGGGCGCGCAGCTCCTCAGGCGCCAAGCCCATCCGGGCGAGGCTCTGGTCGCGGAAATTCTCCACAAAGACATCGGCCCCGGCCAAGAGCTGGTGCAGGGCGGCCTGTCCGGCCTCGGATTTGAGGTCGAGGGTGATGCTCTTCTTGCCGCGATTGAAGGTCGGATAAAAGCCGCGCCCCATGCCGGTCAGCGCCCGGGTCTTGTCACCCTCGGGCGGTTCGACCTTGATCACCTCGGCCCCGAGCAGCGACAGGAACATCCCGCAGGACGGCCCCATGATCATATGGGTCATCTCGACGACGCGCAGCCCGGCCAGCGGTTGCAGTTCTGTGGTCATGGCAATCTCCTCCCGTGAGATCGACCATAGCCAAGGCAATGACTGCTGAATATTATAGTGTTTCGATCAATCCCTTCTGGAAATCAGAATGCTAGACAGCCGACAGTTGCAGTATTTCAAAGCGATTTATGAACATGGCTCGCTGGCGCAGGCCTCGGCGCAGCTGCGGGTGGCGGCTTCGGCGCTCAGCCATCACCTCGGCCAGATGGAGGCGCGATTCGGCACCGCGCTGTTCCAGCGCAAGCCGCGCGGCATGGTGCCGACGGCGGCGGGGCACCGGCTGTATGACCATGCGCGCTCGATCCTGCGGGCGATGGAGATTGCCGAGACCGACCTTACCGACCGGGAGGGCAAGATTTCCGGGCCGGTCTCGGTGGGCATGGCGCATTCGGCGGTGAAGGCGATCGGGGTGCCCTTCGTGGCGCAGGTGGTGCGCGACTATCCGGCGGTGCAGCTGGCGCTGACCGAGAGCCTGTCGGGGATGGCGCTGCCGCATCTTCTGGCCTCCGAGGTGGATCTGGCGCTGGTCTACAACCCGCCGAGCGATCTGGCCTTTCAGTCCGAGCCAGTGCTGGAAGAGCGCATGGTCTGCGTCGGCGCGCCTGAGATCATCGGCGACAGCGAGGCGCCGATCACCTTTGCCGAACTGCTGGAGCTGCCGATCATCCTGTTGCGGCAAGGCGTGTCGGCGCGGGCGATCATGGATGACATCACCCTGTTGAAGAAGATCGAGGCGCGGGCGATCCTGCAGATGAACTCGGTGCAGGCCATCGCTGGCTCGATCGAGGCGGGTCTCGGCTGCGTCATCGGCACCCGGCTGTTCATGCAGGAGCAGCTGGAGCGCGGCACGGTGCGGGCGCGCCCCATTGTCAGCCCGGTGCTGTCGCGCACCCTGCACCTGTGCCATCTGGCGGCGCGGCCGCCGACCTTTGCCACCGAGGCGATCCGCGAGATGCTGTTGCAGCATGTGCGCCGGGCGGTGTCCTCGGGCGAGTGGGACGCGCAGCTGGTGGCGAAATAGGGTCAGCCCCAGCGCGGCTTCAGGCGGCGGAGCGGCCAGAGATCGACCGGTCGCTGGCGCAGGGCGCGGCCCCCGGCCGTGAGCACCACCCCGGCCGCCGCCCCAAGGGCAATGCCGCCGACAATGGCGATCAGATCAAGAAGCGCCGGGGTGAGGAAGGCGGTCAGATGCGGAGGCAGCGCCGGCAGCAGCACCTCCGGCACCAGCCGGTGCAGGAGGTAGATCGGGAAGGCCGCCTGGGCGAGGTGGATGCAGGCGCGCATCGGCACCCGTGGCATCCGCACCGCGGGCAGGTAGAGCAGCAGCCCGGTCAGGGCCAGCAGGCTGAGGTATTTCGACCAGGAGCCATACCAGTTGCCGCCGAGCCAGGCCATCAAGGGCAGGATCACCGCCGCGCTCACCAGCACAAGGGCGCGCTGGCGGGGGTCTTGGGCGGCGGCGATGCACCAGCCGAGGGCAAAGAGGTAGAAGACCCAAGGCAGCGAGAACTGCGAGCGCCCGGCGGGCAGGGGCCAGACCTCGGGCAGGGTCAGTCGCAGCACCATCGCCAGCGCCAGCAGGCAGAGCCCGCTGGCAAAGAGCGAGCGCGCCATCAGCCGCCGCAGGCCGAAGGGGCCGCAGAGCAGCACCAGCAGCAGGCAGATCTGCACATAGGCTTCGACGAACCAGTAGAGATAGGGCAGCATCAGATGGGTTTCGGGGCTGGTAAAGGCGAGGTTGCCGACCAGCGCCACCGAGGCCCAGGGCACCTGCTGCCAGACCAGCGCATAGCCGGCCAGAACCAGCCCATAGGGCAGCAGGATCCGGGTCAGCGGCGACAGGAACCCGGCGATATCGCCCTCGATCAGCGGCCGGGCGCGATGCTCGGCCACGCTCATGCCGAGCAGGATCATCATGGCCGCAGCGCCGCCATAGACCGGCCAATGGGTCTGATGGGCCACCACCACCGCAAGGATGGCGAGGGCACGGGCCAGCAGCGGCATCGGCAGCCGTGGCGTGGCGGGGGCGGCGCTGGCCGCCAGATCGGCGATGCTGCGGGCTTCCCAATTCTCCGGCAGGCCGCCAAAATGGCGGTCCAAGGCCAGTGACAGCTCCACATGTTGCAGGGAATCGCCGCCCAGATCGCGGAAACAGTCGCCGGGGCGCACCGGATCGGGCGCAAAGGTGCGGGCAAAGAGCGACAGCAGATCGTCGGCTCCGGCCGCCGCGACCGGGCGAGCGCAAAGGGCGCGCAGGGCAGGGTAGTCGATCTTGCCATTGGGGTGACGCGGCAGCTGCGCACAGTCGTGCAGGACGATGCTCTGGGCGCGCAGCCCGGCGAGGCGGGCCACCTGCGCCTGCAGGCCGGGCACCGGAGCGGCGACCGCCACATGGATGGCGCTGTCATCGCCCCAGACCGCAGCCTCGGTTCCGGCTTCGGCAAGCGCGCGTTCCATCGCGTCGTGGCCCACCCTAAGGCCCGCGATCTTGGAGATACGCGCCCGGCGCCCGGTGATCCGGTAGAGGCCGTCGGCCCCGCGCATGGCCAGATCGCCGGTGGCCAGGGCCTCGGTCTCCTGACCCCGGATCAGGTCCGCGGCCCCTTCGGCATAGCCCATCATCACATTGGCGCCGTGATAGACCAGCTCGCCCTCCTGCTCCGGCGTCTCGATCACTGCGCCGGTCTCGTCGCGCAGCGACAGGCATCCGCCGGGGATCGCCAAGCCGATGGCATCGGGCGCGGTTGCGGCCCGGTCGGCGGGCAGGTAGGCGATCCGGGCGGTGGCCTCGGTCTGGCCATACATCACCACAAACTCCCCCCGCCGGTCGGCCATGCGCGCGGCCCAGAGCTGCACCTCGGGCGCGGGCATGGCGCCGCCGGCCACCGTCAGGCAGCGCAGGTCGGCGGGCAGGTCGGCGCCACCGAGGGCGGTCTCCAGCAGGCGGAAGTGATGCGGCACCCCGGCAAGGCTGGTGCAGCGGGCGGCGGCGAGGCGGTCCCGGAACCCCTCTGCGAGGATCTTGCCATCGCTGAGCCAGAGGCTGGCGCCGACCGCGAGATGGGAATGCAGCACCGAGAGCCCGTAGGAGTAGTGCAGCGGCAGCACCAGCGCGGCGCGCGCGGCGGCATCGAGGGCGAGATAGCTGCAGATCGAGGCGGCATTGGCGGCAACCGCCCGCTGCGACAGGCGCACGCCGCGACCCTGGCCGGTGCTGCCGGAGGTCATCAGCAGGAGCGCCAGATCCGGGTGCACCGGCGCCGGCGCGGGGCAGGGGAGGGTCAGCTGGTCCGTCTCCGCCTGCCAGAGCGCGGCGGGGCGGAACCGCTGCACCAGAGCCTCGGCCTGTTCGGGGGCGCCGGTGGGCAGGGGCAGAACCGCATGGCCGGCCTGCCAGGCCCCGAGATAGGCGGCAATCGCCGCCGGGGTGGGGGCCATCTCCACCGCGATCAGGCCGCGCGCCTGCGGCAGGCGCTGCGCAAACCGGCGGGCGCGGCCGGCCAGCTCGGCGTAGCTGGTGCTGCCCTCTTCGGAGATCAGGGCGATCCGGTCGCCAAAGGCCTGCAGGGCGTCGTGGGAAAAGAACATGGCTGTGCGGGCGGTCCTGTTGCAATGGAGGCGGTCGCTATGCCAGTAGAGTGTTTTTGTCAACAATGGGGGGGCCGCGAGGGAGGCAGGGCGCGTGCCGCCGGGTCAGGGGCGTATCAGGGGCCGCCCGCTGCTGAACCGAGAGGCGGAGGGGGCCTGTTTGGCGGCGGTGAGGCGCACTCTCCCATAACGTGTGGCTTTGGGATGTCTAGCGCCGCGGATGTGGGGTTTCCCTGCAAGGTCCTGGATTCGCGGGATTTATCAGGCTTCAGAGGGCGCATCTGCCAGCAGGATCCGGCGACCCTATTTGCGGATGTTTTGACAAGTATAGCCCTGCGCTATTTGCCAGACTCCGCGGCTTCGGTCTTTGGTTTGGAAAACCTTCCAACAGGAGACCGCAGATGACACCCGCAAGTTCCCCCCTGAAATCCGCCGTGCTGGCAGCGGTTCTGGCCGCGACCTCGCCGCTGGCGGCGCTGGCCGCCGATGTGACCATCCGTCTGGGCCATGTGCTGCCGGAAGGCCATAGCTGGCACATTGCCGCCAGCGGCTTTGCCCAGGAGGTTGCCGACCGCACCGAAGGGCGCATCGATATCGAGGTCTTCCCCTCCGGCCAGCTCGGCAGCGAGAAGGAGGTCATCGAGGGCCTGCAGTTCGGGTCGGTCCAGGCGGGTCTGATCGGCTCCGGGTCCTTCCAGGGGATCGAACCGCGCCTGGGGATCATCGAGATGCCCTATGCCTGGTCCTCGCGCGAGCAGGCCTTTGCGGCGCTGGATGGCGCATTGGGCAGCGAGCTGGCCGGTCTTCTGGAGGACAAGGGCATCCATGTGCTGGGCTGGTGGGAAAACGGCTTTCGCAACATCACCAACAACGTGCGCCCGATCGTCGTGCCTGCGGACCTGAGCGGCCTGAAGATCCGCGTCACCCCGGACAAGGTGCGTCTGGCCACCTTTGAGGGGCTGGGGGCGGAGCCGGCGCCGCTGTCCTTTGGCGAGCTCTATTCCGCCCTGCAGCAAGGGGTCTTTGACGCGCAGGAAAACCCGCTGGCGATCATCTATTCCTCCTCCTTCTTCGAGGTGCAGAAATACGTCTCGCTCTCCGAACATATCTGGGGTGCGGCGACCCTGACCGTCTCGACCGCGGTCTGGGACAAGCTGAGCCCGGAAGATCAGGCAATCCTGACCGAGGCCGCGACCACCTGGGGCGTGAAGCAGCGCGAGATGGTGGCCGAGGCCAATGCCGAGCTTGTGGCCCAGCTGGAAGCCAAGGGCATGCAGTTCAACGAGGTCGACAAGGCGGCCTTTGTCGAGGCGGTGGCGCCGATCTGGGAGAGCCAGAAGGACGTCTATGGCGCTGACCTGCTGGCGACGCTGGACAAGTACCGCAAATGAGCCTCAAGCCCGAGATCATGGAAGTTGCATCGGTGGAGCCGGTGCAACTTTACGACTTTTCCCAGAAGGTGCTGTTCTCGCCGGCGGCGCGTGGTGAGGGCTTTATCAAGCTCACGGTCACCACCGGCAGGAAGGGCGCGAAGTCCAGGGCCCATAGCCATCCCCGCGACGAGGTCACGCTGACGCTGAAGGGCGAGGCGGTGCTGCGGGCCGGGGGCGAGGAGTATCACATGACGGAAGGCACCGCGGTGCGCCTGCCGCCGGGGCTGGACCACACGGTGGAGGTGCTCTCCGACGAATGGGTGGTGGTTGCCGCCTATTGCGACGAATGCAGCCTCTGCCGCGGACCGGAAGGATTGCTGACACCATGAGACCCGAGACCCTGGCCCTGGCCCTTGATCGCGCGGCCCGCTGGACCGGCGCGGCGCTGGTGGCGGCCTTTGCCATCATGGTCGTCTATGTGGTGGCCTCGCGCTATCTGTTTTCGACCACGCCCCGCTGGGCCGAGGAACTGCCACGGCTGGCGCTGGTCTGGCTGACCTTTGTCGGCAGCATCTCCGGCTTTGTCCGCGCCAGCCATTTCCGCGCCGGGCTGCTGGATCTGATCGCCCTGCCCGCTGGGCTGCGCCGCGCCTTTTCCGCGCTGGCCTTTGCCGCCTGCGCGGTCTTCCTGGGGGTGCTCGCCTGGACCGGCTGGCAGCTCACCACCCTCACCTGGTCACACCAGACCACGGCGCTGTCGCTGCCGCAGGGCCTGTTCTACCTGCCCTTGCCGGTCTGCGGCGCGCTGGCCCTCCTGGGCCTTGTTCTGAAAGGGGGCCGCGCATGAGCCTCGCGCTTATCCTGCTGCTGGTCGCTTTCATCGCGCTGGTACTGATCGACGCGCCGATTGCGGTGGCGCTTGGCCTGTCGTCGATGCTCTACCTTGCGATCGCGGATGTCTCGCCGATGATCGTGGTGGCGCAGCGCGCGGTGGCGGGGATCAACAGTTTCACCCTGCTGGCAATCCCGCTGTTCCTGCTGGCGGGGCTTTTGATGGTGCATGGCGGCCTGGCGCCGCGGATCATTGCCCTGTGCTCGGCGCTGATCGGACGGCGCACCGGCGGTCTTGCCATCGTGATGATCATCGCCTGCATGATGTTCGGTTCGCTCTCCGGCTCCGGGGTGGCGGATGTGGTTGCCATCGGCACCATGATGCTGCCGGCCATGCGGGCGCAGGGCTATCATCCGGGTTTCAGCGCCTCGGCCCTGGGCTGCGCCGGCTCGCTCGGCACCGTGATCCCGCCCTCGATCGTGCTCATCGTCTATGGCACCGCCACCAACAGTTCGATCGGGCAGCTGTTCGTCGCCGCGATCATTCCCGGCATTCTCCTCGGGCTCGGGCTGATCCTGGTGGCCTGGTGGATCTCGCGCAGGCACGGCTGGCAGGGCGGTGCGCCGTTTTCCTGGGCCGAACTGGGCCGCGCCGCCAAAGGGTCGATCCTGGCGATGCTGGCGCCGATCATCATCGTCGGCGGCATCCGCCTGGGCATCTTCACCCCGACCGAGGCGGCGGGGATCGGCGTGGCCTATGCGCTGTTCATCGGCATCTTCGTCTATCGCGCACTGTCCCTTCGCAGCCTGCTGCCGCTCCTGCGGGAAACCACGGAGATGACCGGTGTGATCCTGCTGGTGATCGCCTCGGCTTCGGTCTTTGGCTGGATCCTCGCTGCCGAGCAGGTGCCGCAGATGGCGGTGGCCGGTATCACCCAGGCTACGGACAGCGCGACCATGGCGCTCCTGATGATGATGGCGGTCCTGCTGATACTCGGCACCTTCATGGAAAGCATCGCAATCATCCTGATCCTGGCGCCGGTCTTCCTGCCGATCCTGTCCCACTACGGCATCGATCCGGTCTATTTCGGCATCCTGTTGACGATCAACCTCGCGATTGGCGCCAATACGCCGCCGCTCGGCATCGACCTGATGGCGGCCTGCCGGGTCGGTGAGATCCCGCTCAGCGCCTCGTTCCGTTTCTTGATGCCCTTCCTTGGCGTGATGGCGGCGGTGCTGCTGCTGCTGGTTCTGGTGCCCGGCGTGATCACCGACCTGCCTGCGCTTCTGTTCTGATACCTGCTCCCTCGAAAGAGAAAGACATTCCCATGACCTTTACCCCCGACACCCGCGCCGATCTGGATCGCTTCTGGAGCTCCATCGAAGCCTCGGCGCAGATTGGCACCGGCCGTCCCGGTGGCCTCTCGCGTCTGACGCTGAGCGATGCCGACCGCGACATGCGTGACCTGTTTCGCCAGTGGTGCGACGAGGCCGGGCTGCGTGTCACCGTCGATGCCGCCGGCAATATCTTTGGCCGCCGGGAGGGGCGCGACAATGACCTGCCGCCGATCCTGATCGGCAGCCACCTCGACACCCAGATCAACGGTGGCCGTTTTGACGGGATCGCGGGCGTTCTGGCCGGGTTGGAGGTGATCCGCAGCCTCAATGATGCGGGCCATATCACCAAGCGCCCGATCGTGGTGGTCAACTGGACCAATGAGGAGGGCGCGCGGTTCTCGCCGCCGATGGTCGCCTCGGGCTGTTTTGTCGGCAAATACGACATCGATTGGGTGCACGACCTGATCGGCGACGATGGCGCGCGGTTCGGCGATGAGCTGGAGCGCATCGGCTACCGGGGAGAGGTGCCCTGTGCGGGCGGCGAGGTGGATGCCTATTTCGAGCTGCATATCGAGCAGGGCCCCATTCTGGATGCGGAAGGGCGCGAGGTCGGCATCGTCACCGGCGGCTATCCGGTGCGCGGGCTGCGGGCCTCCTTCAAGGGGCAGACCTCGCATACCGGGCCGACTCCGATGGACCTGCGCAGGAACGCCCTGGCCGCGGGCGCGCGCTGGCTGACCGCGGTGGACGACATCGGCTGGGATTTCGCCTTGCATGACGGCAAGGCGACTGCGGCGCGGCTGACCGCCTGGCCGAACAAGCCCGGCATCCTGTCTGACACCGCCGAGGCGGTCTGCGATGTGCGTCACCCCGACCCGATCACCACCCGCGTGATGGCGGAAAAGATGCGCCGGGCGCTGTTTGAATCCGCCGCCCGCTGCGGCTGCGAGGCGGTGATCGAGGATGAATGGGAATGGGGTGGCGACATCTTTGACCGCGAGCTGGTCGATGCCAACCGCGCCCATGCGATCCGCATGGGGTTCAACTGGCGCGACATCCAGAGCCAGGCCGGCCATGATGCCTATTTCCTCGCCACCCATTGCCCGACGGCGATGATCTTCACCCCTTGCGAGGGCGGCATCACCCATAACAACGAGGAAAACTGCAGGCCGGAGGATTTCCGCGCCGGCCTCAATGTGCTGCTGCATGCGGTTGTCGGGCGGGCCGACCGATGAGCGGCTGGCTGGGACATGCGGCGGTGGATGCGGCGCTCGACTGGGCGCCGCTGATCGAGGAACTGGCGGCCTGGTATCGCGCCGGTCAGGTGGTGGCGCCGGAGCGGCAGGTGCTGTCGATGCCGCAGCCGGGGGGCGGAGAGGCCTCGCTGCTGCTCATGCCGGCCTGGGTGCCGGGGGAGAAGATCGGCGTCAAGGTGGTGACCTTCCTGCCGGAGAATGCCGCCAAGGGACGTCCGACAATCAACGCGGGCTATCTGCTGTTTGACGGCGAGACCGGACGGTTGAGCGCAGCCCTGGACGGGGATGCGATCACCGCGCGCCGGACGGCGGCGGCTTCGGCTCTTGCGGCGCGCCATCTGGCGCGGGCGGAGGCCAGCGAGCTCCTGGTGGTGGGCACCGGGCAGCTGGCGGCGGCGGTGGTGCGCGCCCAGGCCACGGTGCGCAGCTACGGGCGCATTTCGATCTGGGGCCGCAGCCCCGAGAAGGCCGCCGCCATTGCCGCGGAACTGGCGGCAGAGGGCTATCCGGCGGCGGTCGCCGAGGATCTGGAGCGGGCCGTGCGCAGCGCCGACGTGATCAGCACGGTGACGGCCTCCACCCGGCCGATCATCCAGGGCGACTGGCTGAAGCCCGGCAGCCATCTCGACCTGATCGGGGCCTTCAAGCCGGATATGCGCGAGTGCGACGATCTGGCGGTGACCCAGGCGGAGGTCTTTGTCGACCTGCGCAGCAGCGCCAGCCTGGCCGGGGATCTGGCGCAGCCGCTGGCGGCCGGGATCATCGCGCCGGAGCATATCCGGGCCGACCTGACCGAGCTCTGCCGGTCAACCCACCCGGGGCGCAGCGGACCCGAGGCGCGGACCCTGTTCAAATCCGCCGGCATGGCGCTTCAGGACCTGGCCGCGGCCGATCTGGCGCGGCGTCACAACGTATCGGGGTGAAGCGCCAGCAGTTCCTGCGCCACATCGATGAACTTGCGTTCCGACGGTGAGAGCTTCTCCGTCGGGGCGTGGACCAGAAAGACATCCGCCCCGATCGGCTGATCGGTGATCTTGAGCGGCCAGAGATCGCCGCGGCGGATGTCGTCCTGCGCGGTCATCAGCGGCAGGATGCCGATGCCCATGCCGGCAACGATCATCCGGCGCACTTCCTCCATATTGGTGCTGAGCCCATTGGTGCGGCTGCCGAGCCTTGTATCCTCCCGCAGGACGGACATCGGTTCCAGCCCCATGCCCTCGGTGGCGCAGGCAAAGGAGATGAACGGCTCGCGCTGAAGGTCGCGCAGGGACACGCTGTCCTGTCCGAAGAGCGGATGCTCGGCGCCGCAGAAGACGTGGAACTCCTCGCGAAAGAGCCGGATGCAGGGCAGGTTCAGCAGCGGTTTCGACATCAGGCAAAAGCCGATATTGGCCCGCCCCTGCTGAACCGCCCGCACGATGGCCTGGCTGTTGTGCACCTCGCTCTGGAAGGCGACCGAGGGGTAGCGCTGGTGATAGAGGCGCAACAATTCGTCCAGCATCGGCGAGACCAGATTGGAGATGATCAGGTAGCGCACCTGGCCGCGTTCCTCCTCCTCGGCATTCTGGACCAGATAGGAAATGCGCTCGGCGCTGTGAAAGATGTCGCGGCACTCCTGAAAGATCTTGTCGCCGCGCACCGTCAGCTCGAAATGGCGGCTGTCGCGGAACACCAGCTGGCAGTCGAGCTGGGTTTCCAGTTTCTGCAGCGCATTGCTGACCGAGGGCTGGGACAGGCCGAGCCGCTTGGCCGCCTTGGTGATGCTCTTTTCGCGCGCGATCATGTAAAAGACCCGCAGGAGGTTCCAGTTCAAGTCAGCGGGTTGGGACGTGTCCATCTGATCCTCTGAGGGCTGGGGGAGGGCTGGGAAGAAGGCTGCGGCAGTCGCGCCGGTTTGAGGCTATGCAAGCATAGCACAGGGCTATGCCAGATGGGATGTGTTTTCCTGTATCTGCCCATGGCTTCTGTCTATGGTCGCCTTGATATTCATCAGCAGAGTGACACCCATGACCATCACCCGTATGCATTCCGGTCCGCGCATGAGCCAGATCGTGATCCACAATGACACCGTCTACCTGGCCGGGCAGGTCGGCACCGAGGGCGCAGACGTCACCCAGCAGACCAGGGACGGTCTGGCCGAAGTGGACAGGCTGCTGGCCGAGGCCGGCAGTGACAAGTCCAAGCTGCTGCAGGTCATTGTCTGGCTGGCGGACATGGCCGATTTCGCCGAGATGAATGCCGTCTACGATGCCTGGATCGACCCGGCGAACCCGGCCGTGCGCGCCTGTGGCGAGGCCAGGCTGGCAACCCCCGGCTACAGGGTCGAGTTTATCGTGACCGCAGCGCGCTGACCGCTCTCTTTTTGGGAAGGGGGTTATGTCTGGCATAACCCCCGCCTATTTGACCGGCCGCCGGTTCCAGCGTCTCTTTCAGTCGAGACTGACGCCAAAAGCGGACCCGGGCATGACACAAGACTTCGACCTTTCCGACATTGAAACCGCCACTCTGGGGCATTTCCTTGAAACCGGTTTCATGGTGCCTGCAATCCAGGCGATGATCCCCAATACCCGCATCTTCGGCCCCGCCCTGACAGTGCGGATGCCGGGGGATGATGGCGCCGCGCTGGTGGAGGCGCTGTCGCTGGTCGCTCCGGGGCAGGTCCTGGTGATCGACCGTTGCGGCGACATGCGCCATGCCTGCTGGGGCGCGGTGACCACCTGTGCCGCTCAGGCGCGCGGTGTGGCCGGGGTGGTGATCGACGGGTTTGTCGCGGATCGCTCCGCCATCCTCGCCGCCGGGTTTCCGGTCTGGTGCCGGGGCCGGTCTCCGGTGACCACCAAGCCGCGCGGCATCGGCGGCGACATCAATGCGACCATCAACTGCGGCGGCATCGCCGTGCGCCCCGGTGCCATCGTGCTCGCCGATGAAAGCGGCGTGGTGGTGATGGACCGCAAGGATGCCCCGGCCCATGCCGCCCGGGCCCGGGCTCTGCAAGACCGCGAACAACGCATTTTCGACCGGCTCAAGGCTGGCGAGACCCTGGCCGAAATCTCCGGCTAGGACAGACCTCTGCGCAAGAGACCGGGCAAACCGGCACAGGCGCGGATCCTTCCTCCATCCTCCTCCAACAACAGGGAAATGACATGACACAGACCATTCGCACCCGGATGGCGCGCGGGGCGCTGCTGCTGGCCGCGACCACGGCGCTGACGGCACTGACCTTAGCGCCCGCATGGGCGGACAAGGCCTCGAACACGCTGAACGTGGCCTTTGCCGCCGAGCCGGAGCCGCTTGATACCTACAAGATTGCCGGCCGCGAGGGGCTGATCCTCGCGCGTCACATCTATGACGGCCTCCTTTACAAGGATCTGGACAGTGGCGAGATCGTGCCCGCCCTGGCCGAGAGCTGGGCGTTCACCGCACCGCAGGTGATGGAATTCACCCTGCGTCAGGGGGTGACCTTTCACAATGGCGCCCCTTTCAGCGCCGACGATGTGGTGGAGACCCTGAACGCGGTGGTGAAGCCCGAGTATGGCACCCGCTATTCGATCTCGGTGGACTGGATCGAGAGCGTCGAGAAACTCGACGACCACAGGGTGCGCATCACCATGTCGAAGCCCTTTGCCGGCGCCATCGAGATGCTGGCGGATGCGCTGCCGATCTACCCACATGAGTTCTTTGCCGAAAACGGCTCTGCCGGGATGGCGGCGACACCCATCGGCACCGGTCCCTACCGGCTGGTCGCGCAGGAACCGGGGGTGCGCTACGAGCTGGAGCGCTTTGCCGAGCACTATGCCGGCAGCCCCAAGGGCGATGCCAGCATCGAGCGGATCGTGGTGCGCACCATCCCCGAGATGAACACCCAATACGCCGAGCTGATGTCGGGGGCGCTGGACTGGATCTGGCGCATTCCGCCGGATCAGGCCGAGCGTCTGGAGGGCCGGGTGCAGATCATCTCTGCCCCGATCATGCGCATCGGCTATGTGGGTTTTGCACCCGAGGCGCTTGGCGGGGATAGTCCGATTGCGGACAAGACCGTGCGGCAGGCGCTGATCCACGCCACCAATCGCGGTGCCATCGTCGATGCCTTTGCCGGCGGGGCCTCCGAGGTGCTCGACACCGCCTGCAACCCGGCGCAATTCGGCTGCCTGCAGGATGTGGTATCCTACGACTACGACCCGGAGCAAGCCCGCGCGATGCTGGCCGAGGCGGGTTATGGCGAGGGGTTCGAGATCGACATGGTCTTTGCCGCCATGCCGCGCCCCATGGCCGAGGCGATTGCGGCGGATCTTGCGCAGGTCGGGGTGACGCTGACCCTGAACGAGCAGCAATATGCCGCCGGTGTCGGCAAATGGCGCGCCAAGGACCTGCCGGCCTTCTTCTCCAACTGGGGCAGCTACGGGATCGGCGACACCGCCTTCATCCTGTCGAACTTCTTTGGCGGTGGGGCCGACGACCTGGTGCAGGACGCCGAGCTGGCGGGCTGGCTCACCACGGCGGACTCTGCCTCCGACCGCGCGCTGCGCGAGGAGAATTATGCCAAGGCGGTGCAGAAGATCGCCGAAGAGGCCTATTGGATGCCGATGTACAATTTCAACGTCAACTATGGCCTGGCTTCCGATCTCGCCTTCACCCCGCATCCGGACGAGTTCGCCCGGTGGTGGCTGGCCAGCTGGAACTAAGCGGCCACCCACCACGCAAGGCGCCGGGCGGCCTCCTCTCCCCGCTGCCCGGCTCCCCCTCGTCGACGGAGTTGTCCCATGCTGTCCTTCCTTTCCCGCCGGTTGTTTGTGGCGTTTTGCGTCTGTCTTACGGTCTCGGGCCTGAGTTTCGCCCTGATGTTCCTGGCTGGCGATCCGGCGATTGCCATTGCCGGCAGCGGTGGCCGTGCCGAGGATGCCGAGGCGATCCGCATCGCCTATGGCTTTAACCGGCCCCTCCTGGTGCAATATTTCGACTGGATCACCAGCGCCCTGCGCGGTGATCTGGGTCAGAGCATCTATTTCAACATCCCGGTGACCGAGATCATCGCCAGCCGTATCGGGGTCACGCTGACGCTTGGTTGTGTCGCCTTTGTGGTGGCGCTGGCGATTGCGGTGCCCCTGGGCATCGCGGCGGCGCTCGGTCCCAACGGCTGGATCGACCGGATCGCGCTGATGATTGCGGTTTCCGGGCAGGCGATCCCCAGTTTCTGGCTCGGGCTGATGGCGATCGTGGTCTTTGGCGTCTGGTATGGCTGGGTGCCGATCTCCGGCGCCGAAACCTGGCAGGGCTATATCCTGCCGGTCATCGTCCTCAGCTACTACGCGGTGCCGGAGCTGATGCGGATCACCCGCTCCGGCATGATCGATGTCCTGTCGACCGATTACGTGCGCGCCGCCCGCGCCAAGGGCCTGCCGATGCATCTGGTGGTCAGCCGTCACGCGCTGCGCAATGCGATCCTGCCGCTGGTGTCGCTCTCGGCGGTGCAGCTGGGGCAGTTGCTGTCCGGCTCCATCGTGATCGAGAGCGTCTTTGCCCTCAATGGCCTTGGCCGGCTGGCCTGGGAGTCGCTCTTGCGCAGCGACCTGCCGGTGGTGCAGGCGATCATCCTCATTCTGGCCCTCTTGTACGTGGTCTTGACCACGCTGGCCGATATCCTGAACGCCGGGCTCGACCCGCGTCTGCGTGGAGGCGCATAAGATGGCCGAGAGGACTTCCCCCGCACGGCGCCCCCGTGCCCTGCGCCGCCTGTGCCGCAACAGTGGCGTGCTGATCGGCGGCGGCTTGCTGGCCCTGATCGTGCTGATCGCGCTCTTTGCACCGCTGCTGGCGCCGCATGACCCGCTGGCGCAGGATCTCACCCGGCGGCTGCTGCCGCCCTTCTGGCAGGAGCGCTCGGTGCCCGAACACCTGTTGGGCACCGATCACCTGGGCCGCGATTACCTGTCTCGGCTGATCTACGGCGCGCGGGTCTCGCTGGGCGTCGGGGCGGGTGTCATTCTGGTTTCCGGCAGCATCGGCATCACCCTCGGGCTGGTGGCGGGCTATTTCGGCGGCTGGATCGACATGGTGATCAGCTTCATCATCACCGCCCGCCTGTCGTTGCCCATCGTACTGGTGGCGCTGGCGGCGGTGGCCCTGGGGGGTGCCTCGCTGACCACATTGGTCACGGTCCTGGGCCTCCTTCTCTGGGATCGCTTTGCCGTTGTCACCCGGGCGGCAGCCCAGAGCCTGCGCCACCGCGAGTTCATCCTCGGCCTGCGCGCCCTCGGGGCCGGCAAGGCGCGTATCCTGTTCCTGGAGATCCTGCCCAATATGCAGGCCACGATCCTCGTGGTGCTGTCGCTGGAGGTCGCCAATGTGATCCTTCTGGAGGCGGCGCTGTCCTTCCTCGGTCTTGGGGTGCGACCGCCGACGCCCTCCTGGGGGCTGATGATCTCGGAGGGGCGGGACAATATCCTGTTTGACCCCTGGCTCATTGCGCTGCCCGGCTCGGCCCTGTGTCTGCTGGTGTTGGCGGTGAACCTGCTGGGCGATGGGTTGCGCGATGTGACGGGGCCTGTGCAACGATGACCGAGAGCCTGCTTGATATCCAGAACCTGCGGGTCTCGATCCCGACCGAACGCGGGATGCTCAACGCGGTGCGCGGGGTGGACCTGCGCATCGGCCGGGGCGAGACCCTGTGTCTTGTCGGCGAATCCGGCTGCGGCAAGTCGCTGACCGCAACCGCGGTGATGGGGCTGCTGCCTCGGCATGCGCGGATCACCTGCGACCGCTTTGACTTGATGGGCGAGGATCTGACCGCGCGGAGAGAGGCGAAGCTGTCGCGCCTGCGGGGCCGCGAGGTGACGATGATCTTTCAGGATCCGACCAGCGCGCTCAACCCGACCTTGACGGTGGGACGGCAGCTGACCGAGGCGGTGCGCCGCAGCGAAGGCCTGAGCCGGGCCGCCGCCGAGGATCGTGCGGTGGAGATGCTGGAGCGGGTGGGGATCTCCAACCCCGGCGCGCGCCTTGCGCAATACCCGCATGGGTTCTCCGGCGGTCAGCGGCAACGGATCATGATCGCCTCGGCCCTGATGGAACGCCCGCGCCTGTTGATCGCGGACGAGCCGACAACCGCGCTCGACGTGACCATTCAGGCGCAGATTCTCCGGCTCTTGAAGGAGTTGCAGGGCGAGCTGGGCCTGTCGCTGCTGCTCATCACCCATGATCTCGGTGTGGTGGCGGCGATGGCGAGCGATGTGGCGGTCATGTATGCCGGGCGCATCGCCGAACGGGCGGCGGCGCGGGACCTGTTTCAGCAGCCGCGCCATCCCTACACCCAGGGGTTGCTGGCGGCGATTCCGGTGCCGGGTGTCACCCCGCGCGGCGCGCCGCTGTCGGCGATCCCGGGGCGGGTGCCGGAGCTGATCGGCGAGATGCCGGGCTGCGCCTTTCGCGAGCGCTGTGCGCGGGCAACGCCCGCCTGTGACCGGGACCCTTTGCCGCGCCCGGGACGCGGTGGGGGATTTGTCGAATGTGTCCACGCCACGGAGGCCGCGCGATGACTGCCGTACCGATGATCCGCCTTGCCGGGGTGAGCAAGACCTACCGCCTGCGTCGGGGTCTGTTTGGCCCGTCGCAGGAGCTGCGCGCGGTGCATGATCTGTCGCTGGAGGTGGCGCGGGGGGAGACTCTGGGTCTTGTCGGTGAGTCGGGCTGCGGCAAGAGCACTGCGGTCAGCATCATGCTGGGGCTTCTGGCGCCGGACGCAGGCCGGGTCGAGATCGCGGGACAGGCCCTGGACGCGATGGCGGAGCGGGATCGGGTGCGGCTGATCCAGCCGGTGTTCCAGAACCCCAATGCCGCGCTCAATCCGGTCAAGCGGATCCGCAGCCTGATCGCCCAGCCCCTGAAGTTGCATGGCGGCAGCGAGATCGACCGGGAGGTGGCGCGCGCGATGGAGATGGTGGGCCTGCCCGCGCGGCTCGCGCAGGCCTATCCGGGCGAGTTGTCCGGCGGCCAGCGGCAGCGGGTGGCGCTGGCGCGGGCTTTGGTGCTGAAACCGGCAGTCTTGATCTGCGACGAGCCGACATCGGCGCTGGATGTTTCGGTGCAGGCGCAGATCATCAACCTGCTGCTCGGCTTGCGGCGCGAGCTGGGTCTGACCATGGTCTTTGTCAGCCACAATCTCGCGGTGGTGGAGCATCTCGCCGACCGGGTGGCGGTGATGTACCTGGGCGAAAAGGTCGAGGAAGCCACCACCGATGCGCTGTTTCGCGCCCCGCGCCATCCCTATACGCAGGCGCTGCTGGCGGCGACGCTGCCGCCGGATCCGGGGCGCGGACTGCCGGAGCTCCGGCTCGGCAAGGCCGCCGCCGATCCCTTTGCCCTCCGGGGCGGGTGCCTGTTTGCGCCGCGATGTCCGGTGGTGGAGCCGATCTGCCGCAGCCAGCCGCAGGACCTGCGCCGGGTGGCGGAAGGCGCGGTGCGCTGTCAGCGGGCCGGGTGATGCAGTGCAGTGGCACCCTGACAGCCGGGCCTAGGATCCCTCTCCGGACACGATGAGATCGAGGAATTCCTGCAGGATCTGGGACTGGTGCCGGTCCGAACGCCAGATCGCCATGATCGGTGTCGAGAAGCCGAATTCCTCGGGAAGCACCGCGTGAAAGTCGAACTGCGTGGTCTGGGTGCAATGAGAGGGGAAGAACCCGAGGTAGAGGCCAAAGCCGACCAAGGCCATGACCGCTTCGGTCTGATAGGCGATCGTGCCCACCGGGAAGGGCTTTTTCAGCTGGCGCAACCGGTCGCTCTCGTAATAGCCGCGATGGACAAGCGAATGTTTCACCACCTCTGCGCGGGTGAGGCTGTCGCCGCCGCGCAGGCGCTGCGCGAGAGGGTGGGTGCCGCCACAGTAGAGGCCGACCTCCTCGGTATAGAGGTTTTCATAGGTGAGGCTGGGGTGGCGTTGGTAGTCGGGTACGATCCCGATGTGCAGGCTGCCATCGATCACGCCGCGCTCCACCTCGGCGGGGGTGCCGGTCATCAGGCTGACGTTCACGGCGGGGGCGATGTGGCGGAAATCGCGGATCGCCGCGACAAGCGGATTGCGCGGGTCGATCACCGTATAGTCGATCATGCCGATGTTGATCTGGCCGGTCAGGCTCTTGTTCAGCTCGGCGATATTGGTGGCGAATTCCTCTGCCGCGGCCAGCAGGCGGTCGATATGCGCCTCGGCCAGACGACCCTGCTGGGTGAGGGAGAAGCCGCCCCGGCCCCGGTGACACAGGCGCACGCCGAGGCGGGTTTCGAGGTCGGAGATCTGCCGCGAGATGGTGGAGGCGCCGACCCCCAGTTCCGCCTGTGCCGCCGAGAGGCCGGAACAGGCGATCACCGTCTTGAAGACCCGCATCAGCTTCAGGTCCGCTTCGGTCACATTGCCGGAAAAGACGTTCTTGCGCCGCGCCATGGGCTGCTCCCGTTTCTTGCAGAAAGTCGCAAGTTAAGTTGTTTACATCTCTCCTTTTACGAATAACCGGTGCGGCGGAAAAGTGGTGTTTTAGGCAAGGAGAGCGGCTGTGACATCACAAGCGGAAAAGCTGGAGCGCTTGCGCGCGCAATTTGGTGCGGCGGATGGCGGGACCATTTTCACCGAGAAATATCAAAGGATTGCGGATAAGATCTTTTCCGAAGGAGGGCGGCGTCCGGCGCCCTATTCCGGCATCCCGACCCTGTTGGACGCGCCGCAGCGACAGGCAGACGATCTGGACGCCACGCAGGTGGCGCTGTTCGGCGTGCCGATGGACCTTGGGGTGACCAATCGCAACGGGTCGCGCTTTGGTCCGCGGGCCCTGCGGTCCATCGAACGGGTCGGTCCCTACAACGATGCGCTGGAGACCGCGCCGCTGCATCAGATGGCGGTGGCGGATATCGGCGATGTTCCCTTTCGCAGCCGCTTCGACCTCGGCCAGAGCCATGCGGATATCGAAGCCTTTGTCGATCGGATCGTGGCGCAGGATGTCCTTCCGCTGGCGGTGGGCGGGGATCATTCGATCACCCATCCCATTCTGCGCCGTCTTGGCCGGGAGCGCCCGGTGGGCATGATCCATATCGATGCCCATTGCGATACCGGCGGCGCCTATGAGGGGGAGAAGTTCCACCATGGCGGCCCCTTCCGCAATGCGGTGCTGGACGGGGTGCTGGACCCGGATCGCTGCATCCAGATCGGCATTCGCGGCGCGGCCGGCTATATCTGGGAATTCTCCATCCTCTCGGGCATGACGGTGATCGAGGCGCGCGACATCACCGAGGACCGCCTGCCGGAGATCATCGCGCTGGCCCGCCGTGTGGTGGGGGAGGGGCCGACCTATCTGTCCTTTGACATCGACAGCCTCGATCCGGCCTTTGCCCCCGGCACCGGCACGCCGGAGGTGGGCGGGCTCAGCACGCGCGAGGCGATGAAGCTGATCCGGGGCCTCAAGGGCGTGAACCTTGTCGGCGGCGATGTGGTCGAGGTGGCCCCCGCCTATGATCCGACCACCAACACCGCGCAAAACGGCGCGCAGATGCTGTTCGAGATCCTGAGCCTGATGCAATTCTCGCCCTCTTTGCCAAGGGTCTAAGGGGTTGGGAGGGGGCGGTGATGCCCCCGGTGACCGAAAAAAGCGCGCGGTCGGATCTCTCCGTGCCGCGCGCCAGTTCTGTCAGGGTGCCGGAGCACCGCCCGAGGGTCCTTGGGGGATCACTCCGCGAAGATCGAAATACGGTCCGGGTCGAATTGCAGCGCCACCCGATCGCCGGTCTGCGGTGCCGCCGCATGAGAGGCGCCGCGCACGCGAATTTCGTGGCCCTGCGCCTGCACCAGCCATTCGGTCACCGGGCCGAGATCGCGGGCAAAGGTGACGGTTGCCGTCGCGCCCTCGTCCGTGGAGCGCGCAAGCGAGATCGCCTCGGACCGCACGGCGGCGCGCAGGGCACCCACCGTCACGCTGGGCACCGTGACGCCGGTATCGATGCCCAGCAAGGCCAGGGTGCGGTTCGGCGAGACGGTGGCGGGCAGAAGGTTCGCGGAGCCGATGAAATCCGCAACAAAGGGCGTTGCAGGATGGCGGTAGACCTCGGTCGGGCTGGCGGATTGTTGCACGACACCGTGGCTCAGCACCACCAGTTCGTCGGCGAGCATCATCGCCTCCGTCTGGTCATGGGTCACCAGAACGGTTGTCACGCCAAAGCTCTGTTGCAGGCGACGCAGCTCGATCTGCATGTTGTCGCGCAGCTTGGCATCAAGGGCCGACAGCGGTTCGTCCAGCAGGAAGAGCTTGGGGCGGATCGCCAGCGCGCGGGCGATTGCCACCCGCTGCCGCTGGCCGCCCGACAGGGCGGAGACCGGACGGTCGGCAATATGCGGCAGTTCGATCACGTTCAGCAGTTCCTCCACGCGGTCCTTCTGCTCCTGCCGCGAGGCTTTGCGCAGTCTGAGGCCATAGGCGATGTTTTCCGCCACCGACATATGCGGGAAAAGCGCAAGCGACTGGAACACCATGCCAAAGCCGCGCCGATGCGGGGCCAGGCCGGTGATGTCGCTGCCGTCGAGCAGAAGGCGGCCGCTGCTGGGCTGCTCGAACCCGGCGATAATGCGCAGCAGGGTGGTCTTGCCGCAGCCCGAAGGACCGAGCAGGCATACAAAGGCGCCGCGTTGCACCGTGAGGTTCACATCCTTCAGGGCCTCGACGGTGCCGAAGGATTTGGAGAGGCTTTCGATGTGGAGGTGGGGATCGCTCATGACGATGCTCCTTCAGAAGAGGTTGCCTTTGCCCGCGATCAGCCTGTCCACAAGCACGATCAGCAGCACATCGGCGGCGATGATGAAGACCGACAGGGCCAGGGTGGAGGGATCCAGCGAGGACACGGTGCGGCTGTACATCCAGATCGGCAGGGTGCTGACGTCGATGGTGTACATGAAGAAGGTGATGGTGAATTCGTTGAAGCTGATGATGAGGGCAAAGATCAGCCCGGCGAGGATGCCGGCCCGCATCAAGGGAACCACCACATCCCAGATGGCCCGCAGCGGCGAGGCGCCAAGGGAAATGGCGGCCTCTTCGATCTCGACGCTGATGCCGTTCATCGCGCTGAGGCAGTTGCGCAGCACGAAGGGCAGGACCAGCACGACATGCGGGATGGCAATGCGCCACAGACCGAGGTCGAGCGCGAGGCTCTCGGCGATCAGCAGGAAGGCAATGCCGAGCATCACGAGGGGAAACACCAGCGGCAGGGTGAACAGCAGCTCCATGCCGGCCCGCACCCGCCGCTGGCCCCGCGCCAGCGCATAGGCGAGGGGGACACAGACGGCGGTGGAAATCCCCATCACGATCACGGCGATCAGCAGGCTGGTCAGGGTGGAATCCACCACGGATTGCGCGCTGGAGGTGTCCTCTTCGAGGAACATGCGCGCCACGTCGCCATACCAGCGCAGGGAATAGCCCTCCGGCGGAAAGCCGGAGGTGTCGGAGGCGGAAAAGGACATGATCGTGACCACCAGCACCGGAAGGGCCGAGACCAGCACGCCGAGGCTTGCCAGCAGGAGGATGGTCAGCCGGTAGCTGCCGCCGGCCTCGGTCGGCAAAAGAGCGATCCGCATGGTCTAGCCTCCGGTCTTCTGTGTGGTGATCCGCACCAGCCAGGCCGAGACGACCAGCACCAGAACGGTGAGCAGGATCAGGACCGTCCCGGCCGCCGCGGCCCCGGACCAGTTGAACAGCGGCGAGATCATGTCGCGGATGGCCACGCCCATCATCTGCACCCTGCGGCCCCCGAGCAGCAGCGGGATGGCAAAGGCGCTGGCATTGAAGGCAAAGACGATCGAAGCGGCCCCGACAAGCGGCGGACGCAGCAGCGGCAGGGTGACATCCCGCAGGATGCGCCAGTGACCGGCGCCAAGCGAGCTTGCGGCCTCCAGATGTTCCGGCGACACGGCGCGCACCGCGCCGACGATGGGGAAGACGGCCAGGGGCAGCGAGGTCTGGATCAGGCCCAGCAAGACGCCGGTCTCGTTGAACAGCAGGAACAGCGGGCGGTCGATCAGACCCAGCGTCTTCAGCAGGGTGTTGAGGGCCCCGGATGGGCCCAGCAGCAGGATCCAGCCGTAGGCCTGAACCAGAAGGTTCAGGATCATCGGCAGCAGGATGGTCACCGTCAGCAACCGCCGCGCGGCTGCGCTGCGCAGGCTGGTCAACAGAAAGGCCAGCGGCACCGCAAGAAGCATCACCACCGCGCTGGCGACGAAGGCCAGCTTGAGCGTGAGCCAGACCGACCGGCCGAAAAAGGGCGTCATCAGGTCCCGGTAAGCCTGAAGCGAGACCCCGTCGATGCTGCCCTTCTCGGCCGAGAGGGAGAAGCGCAGGATGTAGAGACACGCGCCCAGAAAGGGCAGCAGGGCGATAAAAGCAGGCGTCGCGAAAGCCAACGCCTGCTTTTGGGTGAGTGTTGTGGAGGACACGTCAGGTCTCTGCCTTTGGGCTCAGGACAGTGTTTGCTGATACTGGGTGATCCACTGCTCGCGGACGTCAGCAATGAAGCTCTTGTCGTGCACGATGGCCTTTTCGTTCAGCTGTTCGGGCTTCACGATGAAGGGGCTGGCCTTGGCGGCCTCGCTCATCTCGGCCTTCTGGTTGATCGGGCCGTTCAGCACCGCCTCGGCCATCACGCCCTGCACCTTGGGGTCAAGGGTGTAGTTCATGAAGGCATGGACCACGTCATCCGCGCCGGGCTTGGATTTCGGCATGATCGTATACATGAGATCGGCAAAGAAGCCCTCCTCCACGTCGTAGGTGGCGCCCATGTTGGATTTCTCCGGGTTGGCCAGTTCATCGGCAAAGAAGGCCGGTGCGTAGACGCCGCCGATGTCCAGCGCATCGGAGCGGAACAGCTCGGAGAGTTGCGCGGGGTTCTCGCCGAAGGTCAGCAGGTTCTGGCGCAGATCCGCGAGCTTGGCAAAGGCCGCCTCGGCATTGGTGCCGTCGCCGCCCATCATCCGGTCGGTGGCATAGATGGTGTCCAGCGCATCGGTCCAGGTGGACGGCGGCAGGAACAGGCGGCCGGAATGGGCGGCGTCCCACATTTCGGCGTAGGATTTCGGCGGCTCCTTGAAGGTCTTGGTGTTGTAGATCAGACCGCCGGTCCACAGCAGATAGCCGATGCCGTGGCCATCGGCGCCGGTGCGAAAGCGCGGGTCCACATCGGCAAGGTTCGGCAACTGGTTGAGGTCCGGCTGAGACAGCAGCCCGTCGGCGGCCAGCTCCACCGCGCCCACACCTGCGAGGGTGATGAGGTCATACTGCGGCTTGTCTCCGGCGGCGCGCAGCTTGGCGACCATCTCGGAGGTGGAGCCGGTGCGATCCGCGATCACCTTGGCGCCGGTCATCTCCTCGAAGGGTTTGGCGATGTTTTCCAGCACCGCGAGGCCGGTGTTGTCGGACCAGGTCAGCAGGCGGACTTCCTTGCCTGCAAACATCATGTCGCCCGCCGACAGGATCGAGGGCGCGGCGAGGGCGGCAGCTGCCCCGGCGCTGGTCTTCAAGAGGCTGCGTCTTGTCATTGAGTAGGTCACGTCCAGAACTCCCGGTTGGTTTTGCCCTTGGGGCTTGTTGCGCCCACTCCGCCGGAAATTGTTCGTGCAATAAATCGCAAAGAAAGGAACCTTCCTTGCGTTCAGGCGCATGTTTGTCGCGCTGCGCGGGAAAGTGGCATTGGCCCCGGAGAACCGGGGGTTTTGCGATCAAAATTCAGGCAAATCATGTCTGGCGCGCCGAGGCGGGCGCCTTGCGGTGCCGCCCCGCCGGGCAGAGGGTCCGGCGGGGCGGGCAGGAGACTTTTAGCGCGGCAGCGGTGGCAGCACGCTGCGCAGATAGGCGAAGTGTTTTTCCGCCATGCCGCGATAGGCCCGCCAGCCGTCGGCGGTGTTCTGCGCCACCGCATCCGACAGCACCGCCAGCGGTGCCCCGCCGGAGCGGGCCAGGATCAGGGTCTGTGCCGCCTTCTCGAAGAAATAGAGATCCTCGAAGGCATCCGCCACGGTATCGCCGACGATGGTGACCCCGTGATTGCCCATCACCAGCACGGATTTGTCGCCGATGGCCTCGGCCAGACGCTCGCCTTCCTCGGTGGCATCGGCAATGCCGCCAAAGGAGAGGTCATAGGCGGTGCGTCCGTAGAACCGCGCGGTGTTGTTGTCGATCGGCACCATCGTTGGATCCTTGAGGCAGGCCAGGGCGGTGGCATAGGGCGAATGGGCATGCAGCACCACCCGCGCCTCGGGCAGGCGGCGGTGCAGGGTGCCATGCACGCACCAGGCCGAGGCATCCGCCGCCTCGGGCGTGCCCTCGGTCCGGCTGTCCAGCAGGAGCAGATCCTGCGGCGCGATGGTGTCGAAATGCTGCCATTTGGCATTGAGCAGGAACTGCTGCCCATCGGCGGTGAGCGCCGCGCTGAAGTGGTTGCCGACGCTTTCGGACCAGCCCAGCATGTGGCAGATGCGGAAGGCATCCGCCAGATCGGCGCGCAGATCCGCCTCGGCATCGGGGAGCTTGGGGGCGATTGTCATGCCTTGAACCGCCCTTCGCTGACCAGCGCACGATAGGTGGAGCGCATCTCCGACCGGTCCACGTAGCAGCCGCGCAGGTAGCGGTCGCCGCTGGTCGCGGTATAGGCGGCGCGGCCGTGCACGATGCGGTGATTGTCAAAGACCATGCATTCGCCGCCCTTCATCAGGAAGCGCATCATGTATTTCTCCTCCTGCAACATGCGGCCAAAGCGGCAGAAGGCGGGATAATAGTCGTCCAGCAGCTTCTGATCGAGGTCGAAGATATCCGCCATGTGCTGGCTGATGGTCAGCCCCTCGACCTCGCCGTATTGATCGAGCTCGATCACATATTGGCGCGAGCGGGCGTCATAGGTGTCATGCTCGCAATAAAAGGGGATCGGCACCTCGGAGAGCAGCTTGAAGCCTTCGGGGTCGCGCTGGCGGAAGTCATTGGCCACCGCCACACCATCGGAATAGAGGCTGTCGCCGCCCTGAACCGTGTTGACGCGGCAATGCAGGAACTGGATGCCGGGGGCGAATTCCTCGGCCGGGGTGTCGGTATGCAGCTCCAGCGCATTGGCGGTATAGGCGGTATTGGTCGGGTTCACATGGGTGCGCACGTCGAAATAGGTGCCGAAGAAGGTCGGCCGGACAAAGCCCATCAGCTCGGCGGTCTGGGTCAGCCCCGCGTCGCTGTCGGGCATGTCGGTGACGATGGTGAAGCCATGCACCAACATCGCCTCGATCCATTTGGCGCGGGTGGCGGTGTCGGCGACCAGCTCCGGCTGCGAGAACCGCGGCACGCTGGGGTAGTGGTCGCCAAACCAGGCCACGCGCGACAGGTCGGCAGGGTCATGGCGGCGCTTGCCCCCGGCATAGGTCTCCAGCCAGGCGATCGGCATCCGGGTCACATGATCCTCGCCCTGCCAGCGGATCACCAGCGCTTCGCCCTCCACCGCGGCGGTCTCTGCGCGCGGGGCGGTGTCGAGGTGGAAGATGTCAAAGCTGCGCTCCCGGGTCACGGCGCTGAAGGAGCTGGGGCAATTGTCCCGCAGCCAGTAGTAGTTGAAGTAATGGGTCTTGCCATCCGCGAGGGTCACGTCGAGCCCCTTGTCGCCAAGGCTGGCAACGGCGGGCACGGCAAGGGGAGAGCTGAGATCATTCATGGTGGGGTCGCATCCTTGGGTCGGGGGCTAGCATCGGTTTCTGCCCGGCAGCATTTCACGCCCGCCCCCTTGACGACAGTCGGTTTCGGATGATGATAACATAAGCTGAGGATTATACTGACCATGGACCATCTGCCGCCCCTGCGCCTGCTTGTGACCTTTGAGGCCCTGTCCCGCCACGGCTCCATGCGCGATGCGGCGGCGCGGCTCAATGTCACCCAGCCGGCGGTCAGCCAGGCGCTGCGGGCGCTGGAGGATCACGTCGGCGTGGCGCTGCTGGACCGCCGGGTGCGCCCCGCCCGGCTGACCGATGCCGGCGAGATGCTGTCGCGGGCGGTGCGCGAGGGGCTGGGGCGGATCGCCGCCACGCTGGAGGATATCCGCGCCCTCTATGCCATGGGCGAGCGGCAGGTGACCGTTTCTTGCACGGTGGGCATGGCGACCTATTGGCTGATGCCGAGATTGCCTTTGTTCTACGCCACTTGTCCTGATGTCACCGTCAACGTGCAGGCCCCGGCCACGGATCTGCCGGTGCTGACGCCCGGCATCGACGTGGCGCTGCGCTACGGCAGCGGCGGCTGGCGCGAGGGGCAGACGGAGAAGCTGTTTTCCGAACTCGTCTGCCCGGTCGGCGCCCCGGCGCTGGTGGCGCGGCTGCTGGCGGATGGCACAGGTCTCGATCAGGCGCCGCTGATCCACGTGCGCAGCCCGCACAATGCCCATTGGGCCGGCTGGGAGGACTACCTGCTGGCACGCGGCATCCTGCGACCGCGCGGCGGCGGTCAGGTCTTCAACAATTACGTGCAGGCCGCCCAGGCGGTCTATGACGGTCGCGGGCTTATGCTCGGCTGGCGCTCGATCACCGGGCAGGCGGAGCGCGACGGGGCCCTCAGGGCCTGGCCCGAAGGGGCGCTGGATCTGGGCACCGGCTATTTCGTGACCACCCCGAGCACCCCGTCGCAGGATACGAGGCTGTTCCTCGACTGGGTGCGCGCGGAGGCGGCTGCGGGTTAGATCCGCTGCACCAGCAGCCAGTCCACCAGCTTGCGCACCTCGCTGCGGCCGCGCAGGTCGTCCCGCTCCACCAGGGCAAAATTCGCCTGCATCGGCAGGCTCAGGTCGAAGGGGGCCACCAGCCGCCCCTCCGCCAGCGCCCGGCGGGCGAAGCTGCGCGAAATCAGGGCACAGCCATGGCCGGCGGACAGGATCTGCAGGGCGATCAGCGAGGAATCCGCCTTCATCCAGTGCTGGGGCCGCGCCGCTTCGATCCCACACAGGTG
Organism: uncultured Paracoccaceae bacterium; assembly: GCA_937146765.1. GTDB lineage: Bacteria > Pseudomonadota > Alphaproteobacteria > Rhodobacterales > Rhodobacteraceae > Epibacterium. The sequence continues at coordinate 113,961 of CAKZRP010000050.1, forward strand.
AAACAGGCGGTCCCAGTCGGTTTCCGACCCGAGGATCTGCACGATATCGAGGCTGGCCAGAACCGCTTCTGTTGGCTCCGGGCCAAGCTGGGCGGCATAGTCCGGATGGCAGACCAGGGTGACCTCCTCCACCGGCAGCGGATGGACGGTCTGCTCCGGCCAGTCGCCCTCGCCGTATCGGATATCCAGATCGACCCCGGCACCGTCCATCCGGTCGGACCAGACCGCGGTGGAGAGTTCGACGTCGATATCCGGGTGCGCCTGGGCAAAACCGCGCAGCAGGGGCGCGAGGATCAGGGCGGCAAAGCTGATCGAGCAGCGCACCCGCACCAGCGACTTGCGCTGCACCCGGAACAACCCGTCGGTGGCCGCCTGCATCTCAACAAAGGATTTGCGGACCGGGATCGCATAGGCAAGGCCGATATCCGTGAGCTGCACCCCCTTGGGCAGGCGCTTGAAGAGCTGGATGCCGAGGTGCTGTTCCAGCTGCCGGATCTGCTGGCTGACCGCGGCGGGGGTGAGGTACAATTCTTCTGCCGCGGCGCTGAAGGAGCTGTGGCGAGCCGCCGCCTCGAAGGACCGCAGCCAAGTGACATGGGGCAACCTGCGCATGGGGGCTCCGTTCTTGCACCGCCCCATCATGGGGGGCGGCACATCTGGCGGCAAGCCCTGTTGCCACAACGTGATTTGGGCCACAGCTGTCAAAGAAGTTGTTTGCAGTCCGCCCGCACCCGCGCCCATCTGGGCACAGTGCACCAAGGCCCCGGCCCGAAGCGCTGCAGCGGATCGGCCCTCATCCGCCCCCGGAAAGGCAAGGATATCATGATCACTCTCAACGCATTCTACATCGGGGGCGCGTGGTGCACCCCGGACAGCACCCGGACCATGCCGATCCTGACCCCCGCCACCGGCGCCCAGGTGGGGGTGGTGAGTCTCGGCACGGCGCGCGACGTGGACCGCGCGGTTTCGGCCGCGCAGCAGGCCTTTGCGACCTATTCCCTGACCTCCAAGGCGGAGCGTCTGGCCCTGCTGCATCGTCTCGCCGGGCAGATGCAGGCCCGTATGGAAGAGCTGGCGCAGGCGATCACCACCGAAATGGGCGCCCCCATCACCCTGTCGCGCGAGGTTCAGGCCTATTCCGGGCTTGGCCATCTGCGGGCCTTCATCGCCACGCTCGAGGCGCATGAGGAAGAGGAGGTCCTGCCCAACGGCGATATCGTCAGCTATGAGCCGATTGGCGTCTGCGGGCTGATCACGCCGTGGAACTGGCCGATCAACCAGATTGCGCTGAAGGTGATCCCGGCGCTGGCGGCGGGATGTACCTGCGTGCTGAAACCCTCCGAGCATACGCCGCTCTCCGCCCGTCTCTTTGCGGAGATGATCCATGATGCCGGCTTTCCGCCCGGTGTCTTCAACCTGGTCTATGGCGATGGCCCTTCGGTCGGCGCCGCCCTGTCGCAGCACAGGGACGTGGCGATGATGTCCTTTACCGGGTCGACCCGGGCCGGAACTGCGGTTTCGCGCGATGCCGCCGCCACGATCAAGCGGGTGGCGCTGGAACTGGGCGGCAAGTCTCCCAATGTGATCTTTGCCGATGCCGACCTCGAGGCGCGCGTGACCGAGGGGGTGCGGGCCTGTTTCGAAAACACCGGCCAGTCCTGCAACGCCCCCACCCGGATGCTGGTGGAACGCAGCGCCTATGCCCGTGCGCTGGAGATCGCCCGTGCCACCGCCGCCGCGCAGGCGGTCGGCGACCCGCATCAGGAGGGCGACCATATCGGCCCGCTGTTCGACCCGTTGCAATACGACCGGGTGCAGCAGATGATCCAGACCGGCCTTGACGAGGGCACGCCGCTGCTGATCGGCGGCCTTGGGCGCCCCGAAGGCCTGACCGGGGCGCTGGCCCGGGGGGCCTTTGTCCGGCCGACGATCTTTTTCGACGTGACCCCCGACATGACCCTCTGGCGCGAGGAAGTCTTTGGTCCGGTCCTTGTCATGGCCCCCTTTGACAGCGAGGCGGAGGCCATCGCCCTGGCCAATGACACCGTTTACGGGCTGGACGCCTATGTCTCGACCGCCGACGAGGCCCGCGCCCTGCGCATGGCCCGTGCCCTGCGCGCGGGCGGCATCCATATCAATGGCCGCGGCACCGACTACGGCTCGCCCTTCGGCGGGTTCAAGCACTCCGGCAACGGGCGGGAAGGCGGACGGTTCGGGCTGGAGGATTTCCTGGAGGTGAAGGTCAGGCCGGTGTTCTCGGCCTGAGGGGGCAAGGATCAGGTGTTAGGTGTCCGGCAAACCGACTTTTGTGTCACACCGCTGACCCAGGTTGCGATCTGCACACGCAGGCGAGCCTTTGTGGAGAGAGCAGAGGACGACGGGAAGGAGCCCAAAAAGACGGATGCTGCATCGTGATCGAATGGCTGTTGTCAGGCATCCCGCTTTGATCGCATTTCAGCTTGCCAAAGTCGCCCCTTATCTTTCAAATATCAATTATAAACAAAGGTGATTTTATGAGAAATATTTACCACATAGCAATCTGCGCGGTTGTGGCATTGTTTTTTGCTCCCAATCTTGCAACCGCCGTGCCAACAGCAAACCAAACCTGCCAGAAGATGATTTCGGATGGACGTGGAGGAGGGCTGAGTCAAAACGACTGCCTTTGTACCTACCGCGTTGCCGACGCCGTTCTCGATGAAGATGTTAAGTCACTACTGTTTGACTCTTGGTATAATGGCACCAACAACATGCGGGCCATTGAGCGCTTACCCAAACAGGGGCGCGTTAGAAAGCAACTCAGAACCATGCAGCGTTCGCTAAAAGTCAATTGCGAATGAGGATCGTCATGCTCGTGCCAAAGTTCCCTTCAGTCCTCTGTTTCCTTGGCCTAATTGGCTGTGGAGTTCCTCCGGTCGACACTACATTGGTCAGCAAAACCCCTGCGGATGCCAATAGCTTTGCAGTTGCGAAACAAGCTGTCAGAGCTTGTAAGTCTTGGACAAACCGAGAAAAGAATTTTCGACAGGCTGGTTTCGGTTACTCGAAGCAACCCGTTGCACTCAGAAAGGGACGCGAAATCTCTCGTATTATTGTCTCATCGCCAAAAGATGCCGTGTCTGTACTGATTGACGGGTCATCGTGCTACGTTGGCCTTGAGAACATGACACCAAGCTAATCCTACGAGCTCGCGCAGATTTGGGTTCAATCATACGGTGCTCAATCCAATTCGACCTATGGGGATGGGCTGTCAGACCATGTTTCGGGAGCATGGCGTAACTTTTTTACTGAGCCAGCCCGCTTCCCCGACAAAGCCGCTTACAGTCATCGGGTTTACATTGCTTCATACAAGACATGGCCGCATGGTCCATATGACCCACAGCGCAACATAGCGTATGATATTGGAGACATTTTTCCCAAAAATAGGCCAGGTGCCGCCGTGCAGCTTACGCACGCAATCGAGTGCGAACCGATAGTCTCAACTGGGCCACGAAGCGGTACCTTTCTCCCCTGTTCAGGGCCTGCATTTAGACCGAAATAGAAGGTTCCTGACCCAGACACCCAATTTGAGAAGCGGACGTTGGAGCAGCCACAGCGAACGGCAGCTCCGGTAATCCCCCCCGATCTTAAGGGGATGCGGAAGTAGAATTTTCTCGGCAGGATGAACGAGGAGATTCCGATGAAG
>CAKZRP010000051.1 GCA_937146765.1 uncultured Paracoccaceae bacterium
GGCCGCGCCATTTGCGCGGCCACATTGCCGGTGAGGCGAATAGCGTCGTGATAAATCCGGCGGCCCGCTCGGAACACCTCGATCTGGTCGGAAAACCGCGCCGATGTCAGTTCTTCGCCCATAGCGGCGCGGCCCAGAACCAGTGGTTCGACGAGCAAAAGACGGGCGTCTGGCGCTAGGTCGGCGCGCAGGGTGCGGGCGTAGTCGCTGTCCTGAAACAGGATAGTTTCCTGCGGCAGCCAATTGAGGCGCGCGCCCGTTGCGACCTCCAAATGGGTCTCCATCCGGCCGGTCTGGCCGGGCTGGGCACGATAGGCGCGTTCGGCGGCTTGGGTGGTTAGCGTCAGTTGGCTCGCCGCCCCGGCGGTGGCCGTCAGGGCAAAGGAATCACCCCCGGTGATCCCGCCGGCGGTATTGACCATCACCGCTTCGACCGGCGGGCGGCCTTGCGGAAACAAAAGCTTGAGCGCGCCGGACTGGTGCAGCTGATCCAGCGCAACACACCCATCGCGGCGCCGCTTCGACGAGACACGCGCGTGCCCGATCGCGCGCGGCTGCGCTGCAATCTCGGCACGGGTTGGCACCTCTATCCGGGCGTTGTCGTAGATCGTCCTCACTCCCTGAGCCGACCCGCTTTGTTAACCTGCGGGCTCTTCCGGTGACTGTCTTTTCCCACTCTGGTCGCGAATGTGCCATTTTGTACCGCAATTTTAGGACGCGCCGTGGTGCGGGTGGTTAAATTTGCGGCGACTTGCCGGAAAATAGCCCAAGAAATGTGCAACTGCAGATTTCGGGCGGAGGCGCAATCTCTGGCAATTGCCAAGCCATGCGGCGCTGCAGAAACCTGAGGCGGGTCGGGAGTGGAAAGACGTCCAGCAGAGACATCGCCTGCGCACCGGCCCATGACATCAAAGCGTGTGACGACCCAACGACTTGCACCTCGATCAGGCCGCCACACTTTGCGCAACAACAGTTGCAGGGACCAAAGGTACTGTTCCGCTGCCGACTCGGCAAGCGACGGATACCCCATGCGCCCTGCGTGGAGGGATCTATGACTTTTCTGAAATATACGGCCGCCAGCGCGCTGGCCCTGAGCCTTGGCGCGGGACTGGCCGCGGCCGCCGATTGCCCGATCAAGGTCGGCGTGCTGCATTCGCTTTCCGGCACCATGGCAATTTCCGAAACCACGCTGAAGGACACCATGCTGATGCTGGTGGCCGATCAGAACGAAAAGGGCGGCCTTCTCGGGTGTGAGCTCGAGGCCGTTGTGGTCGACCCGGCCTCCGACTGGCCGCTCTTTGCGGAAAAGGCGCGCGAGCTTTTGACCGTGCATAATGTCGATGTGATGTTCGGCAACTGGACCTCGGTCAGCCGCAAATCCGTGCTGCCGGTGATCGAAGAGCTGAACGGCCTTCTGTTCTACCCCGTCCAATACGAGGGCGAAGAATCCTCGAAAAACGTGTTCTACACGGGTGCGGCCCCGAACCAGCAGGCGATCCCGGCCACCGATTACTTCCTCGAGGAGCTGGGCGTCGAGAAATTCGCCCTCCTTGGCACCGACTATGTCTACCCGCGCACCACGAACAACATTCTTGAGGCCTATCTCAAGGAGAAGGGCATCGCGGCCGAGGATATCTTTGTCAACTACACGCCGTTTGGTCACTCCGACTGGTCCAAGATCGTCTCCGACGTGGTGGCGCTGGGCGCGGATGGCAAAAAGGTCGGCGTGATCTCCACCATCAACGGCGATGCCAATATCGGTTTCTACAAGGAACTGGCGGCAGCGGGCATTTCCGCTGACGATATACCAGTTGTGGCCTTCTCGGTCGGTGAAGAAGAGCTTTCGGGCCTCGATACCTCCAACCTCGTCGGCCACCTGGCGGCCTGGAACTACTTCCAATCCGCCGAGACCGAGGCCAACGCGGCCTTCATCGAGAAATGGAAGACCCTGATGGGCGACGAGCGCGTCACTAACGACCCGATGGAGGCGCATTACATCGGCTTCAACATGTGGGCCAATGCGGTCACCGCTGCGGGCACCACCGATGTTGATGCGGTCCGCACCGCGATGTACGGCCAGGAGTTCCCGAACCTCACTGGCGGCACGGCGGTGATGCTGCCGAACCACCACCTGGCAAAGCCGGTGCTGATCGGCGAGATCCAGGCCGATGGCCAGTTTGATATCATCTCCGCCACCGATCCGGTGCCGGGCGACGCCTGGACCGACTTCCTGCCGGAATCGGCGGTTCTGACCTCGGATTGGAAAGACCTTGGCTGCGGCATGTACAACACCGAAACCAAGACCTGCGTTCAGTTGAAGTCGAACTACTGATCCCATCCCACCCCGGGCACGATCCGTGCCCGGGGATCACTGACAGCGACCCCCGGACCCAACCGGGGGCACCAACAGGGGCGGACCTCCTCTCATGACCCATTCCCTTCGCATCGCCTATCGGCAGAGCCGGGCGCTGATCGCCTGCGGCCTTTTGGCACTGAGCCTCTTGTGCCTTGGTCAGCCCCTCGCAGCCCAAGAGCTAGGCCCCCTGCAACAGGTGTTGCAACAGGACGCTGATCTGATCGTCAAATCCTCGCGCACCTCCATTGGCCCGGTGATCGACCGCATCGTCGCCTCTGGCCTGCCGGTGGTGCCCGCCTTCCTCTCCGCCTGGCAGGACAAAAATATCTGGCAGCGCGAGGCCGATGGGCTGTTTTTCATCGCGACCGAAGGGGAGGGGCGCAGCTATGCCCTCACCGATCTCGACAGCGGGAGCGAGGTCGGCACGGCGCAAAAAGACGCCCTCAGCCAGCTCAAACCCAACAGCGGCGTGCGTGGCCTGATCGCGACGGCCTTGGTGCAATTTCAACTCTCCGACCCGATCCGCGCCAACCGCGAGGCCGCCCTGACCGCGATCGAGCGGCGCCCGGCGCAAGAGTTGCTGGCCCCATTGCGCGCCTCCATAGCCAGCGAACCTGATGCGGTATTGATGGCGCGCAAGCTGCGCCTCGAACGCCTGCTGACCATCGGCTACGGTGCCGATCCCGCTGAACGTGTCGCCGCCATAACCCAGATGTCCACCGACCTCGGCGTTGACGTGCGCGCTGCGCTCAACCCTCTGGTCTCGACCAGCTTGAAGGTGGCCACGGACCTGCCGGTGGATGTCAATGTCGCCCGCCGCCTCGTGCCGGGCACCGACATCGACCGGCTCCAAGCCTACGACATGCTGGTGGCGGCCGATCTGGCCCCGGCCCGCCGCAGTTCCTCGGACATGAAGAGCCTGCTGGCCGAACATGTCGAGGGAGGCACTGTGGGCGGCGTTGCCCTGGCGCGGCTCTCCAACCCCGAAGCCCGTATTATCGCTTATGCCGCGTTGGTTCAGGAAGGCAAGGTACCGGCCCTGGTCAGCGACGAGGACATCGACGCGGCCCTGGGTGCCCATGTTTTCTTCGAGACCTATGCCGAGCCGTCCCCCGAAGTCACCGATGCCGCCCGCGCCGCCCTGCAAAGCATCGCCACCCGCGTCGACCTCAACCAGGCGCTGGATCTCGGGCTTGATGCGATCTCGCTGGCCTCGATCTATTTCCTCGCCGCGATTGGCCTTGCCATCACCTTCGGCCTTATGGGGGTGATCAATATGGCCCATGGCGAGTTCATCATGATGGGTGCTTATACCGGCTATGTGGTCCAACAGGTGATCCCGAACCACACGCTCTCCATTCTGGTGGCGATCCCGCTGGCTTTTGCGGTGACCTTCGCCGCCGGTGTCGCGATGGAGCGCCTGGTGATCCGTCACCTTTACAACCGCCCGCTGGAGACTCTGCTCGCCACCTTCGGCATCTCGATTGCCCTGCAACAGCTGGCCAAGAACATCTTCGGCACCCAAGCCCGCCCACTCACCGCTCCGGCCTGGCTCGATGGCGCTCTGGTGATGAACGACGTGGTGGCGATCAGCTATATCCGCATCGCGATCTTCGTGCTGGCGCTGATCTTTCTCGGTTTCTTCCTCTTTTTGATGAAGCGCACCCGTCTTGGTCTCGAAACCCGCGCCGTTACCCAAAACCCGCGCATGGCCGCTGCGATGGGCATCAACCCGGGCCGCGTCAACATGCTGACCTTCGGCCTTGGCTCCGGCATCGCCGGCATCGCCGGCGTCGCCATCGGCCTTTACGCCAAGGTCACCTCGGAACTCGGGGCGGACTATATCGTGCAAAGCTTCATGACCGTGGTGGTCGGCGGTGTTGGCAATATCTGGGGCGCCCTCCTTGGCGCCACCATGATCGGCACCCTGCAAAAGGGCATCGAGTGGCTCAACCCCTCCAATACCCTCGCCGCACAGACCTACATGATCATCTTCATCATCATTTTCATCCAGTTCCGGCCCCGCGGCATCATCGCCCTCAAAGGCCGCGCAGCAGGAGATTGACCGCCATGATCCTTCATCTTCTCCTAAATATCCCGGGGGGTGCGGGGGGCTGGCCCCCCGTCGTCGCAGAAGGGCGCGACCATGCGTAAATCCTTTATCGCGCAGAACCCCTCTGTCCTCACCTTCCTCCTCTGCCTTGCCGCCTTCACCCTCGGCGTCAGCCTCTTGGCCGAAGGCTTCGGTGTCGGCCTCATCTCCACCTCTTTTGTGAAAACCCTCGGAAAAACCCTTTGTCTCTGCCTCGTCGCCATCGCGATGGACCTCATCTGGGGCTATTGCGGCATCCTCTCCCTTGGCCATTTCGCCTTCTTCGGCCTTGGCGGCTATATGGTCGGCATGTGGCTGATGTATGCCCGCACCGAGATCATCGTGGAGCGCTCGCTGGCCCAGGGCGTGATCCCGCCCACCCCGCAAGAGGTGGTCGATGGCATCGGCAGCCAGATCTTTGGCGTGGTCGGCTCGTCCGAGTTTCCGGTGATCTGGATGTTTTCCGATAGCCTCACGCTGCAACTCCTATTGGTCTTGCTGGTCCCCGGCCTTCTGGCGCTGGTCTTTGGCTGGCTCGCCTTCCGCAGCCGCGTCACCGGGGTCTATCTCTCGATCCTGACCCAGGCGATGACCCTCGCTCTGGCGCTCTATCTGTTCCAAAACGACAGCGGGTTGCGCGGCAATAACGGGCTCTCTGGCCTGCAAAACCTGCCCGGCGTCACCGCGCCGCAATCTGCCATCTCGCTTTGGTTCTTCTGGGCCTCGGCCCTGGCCCTCGCGCTGGGCTATCTCCTCAGCGCTTGGGTGATCTCGGGCAAATTCGGCTCCGTCATCCGCGGCATCCGCGACAATGAGGCCCGCGTGCGCTTCCTTGGCTACCCGGTCGAAAGCTTCAAGCTGATGCTCTTCACCCTCACCGCGATGATCGCCGCCATCGCCGGGGCGCTCTATTACCCGCAGGCGGGCATCATCAACCCGGCAGAGATTGCCCCCATCGCCTCGATCTACCTCGCGGTCTGGGTCGCCATAGGCGGGCGCGGGCGGCTGTATGGCGCGGTCTTGGGCGCGGCCTTTGTCAGCCTCGTCTCCACCTGGTTCACCGGTGGGCAGGCCCCCGACATCAACCTAGGCTTTTACACCCTGCAATGGGTCGACTGGTGGCAGGTGATCCTCGGCCTCTCCTTTGTCCTTGTGACGCTGTTTGCACCCAAGGGCATCGGCGGCCTCTTTGACCTCCTCAAACGCGGAGACAAGGCATGAGCCAGATGAACACGCTGCTGGAGGTCTCGGGCGTCTCCGTCTCCTTTGATGGCTTCAAGGCTATCAACAACCTCTCGTTTCAGATCGGCCCGGCCGAGCTGCGCGCAGTGATCGGTCCCAACGGCGCGGGCAAGACCACATTCATGGATATTGTCACCGGCAAGACCCGCCCGGACGAAGGCCGTGTCCTCTTTGGCGAGAAATCCATCTCGCTCCTGTCGATGTCCGAGGCGCAGATCGCGCAGGCGGGCGTTGGGCGCAAATTCCAGAAACCCACGGTGTTTGAGGATCAAAGCGTTCGGGAAAACCTGATGATGGCGCTGAAAGCGCCGCGAAGCTGGTGGTCGGTCCTGACCTTCCGCACCGAAAAGACCCATGTGGCCCGCGTCTCTGAACTGGCCGAGGAGGTGGGGCTCCTCGATCAACGCGACCGCATCGCGGGGGAGCTCAGCCACGGGCAAAAACAATGGCTGGAAATCGGCATGTTGCTGGCGCAGGAACCACGCCTCTTGCTGGTCGATGAACCCGCCGCCGGCATGACACCGGAAGAGCGCGAACATACCACCGACCTCCTCGTCGAGGCCGCCAAGACCCGCGCCGTGGTGGTGGTGGAGCATGACATGGAGTTTGTCCGCCGCCTCAACTGCAAGGTTACCGTGCTGCACGAAGGCTCGGTTCTGGCCGAGGGCGGCCTTGACCATGTGACCGCCGATCCGCAGGTCATCGACGTTTATCTGGGGCGCTAAGACATGCTCGATCTCTCTGATATCACTCTGCATTATGGTCATAGCCAGATCCTGAAAGGGATTTCTCTCAGCGCCCAAGTGGGCGAGGTCACCTGCGTGATGGGCTGCAACGGGGTGGGTAAAACCTCGCTGATGAAGGCGATCACCGGCACCCATGCGCGCTCTGGCGGCACTGTGCGGCTTGATGGCGAGGATTTAGGCCTGCTGCCCGCCCATGCGCTGGCGCAAAAGGGCATCGCCTATGTGCCGCAGGGCCGCGATATCTTTCCACTGTTGACGGTGAAGGAAAACCTCGAGACCGGCTTTGCCTGCCTGCCCAAGTCCGAGCATCACATCCCCGACCATATTTTCGAGCTCTTCCCGGTGCTGAAATCCATGATCTCGCGCCGGGGTGGGGATCTGTCGGGGGGGCAGCAGCAGCAATTGGCGATTGCTCGGGCGCTGATCACCCGACCGAAACTTCTGGTGCTCGACGAGCCGACCGAGGGCATCCAGCCCAATATCATCACCCAGATCGGCGAGGTCATCAAACTGCTGCGCGATCAGGGCGAGATGGCGATTGTGTTGGTGGAACAATACTTTGACTTCGCCTATGGGCTTGCCGACCGCTTTGTCGTGCTGCGCCGAGGCGAGGTGGTGCTGGCCGGCAAAAAGGGCGAGGTCGCCCGCGAAGTCCTCCTGGAGGGTGTGTCGGTCTGACACGCCTCTGGGCTTGGCCTTTGCTGCGCGCCTCGGCTATGCAGGGGCAACGACAGTCGCACAAAGGATGCCCGCTAATGACCCCGCTTCAAGGCCTCAAGGTGGTGGAACTCGCCCGCATTCTCGCCGGTCCCTGGATCGGACAGGCGCTGGCGGATTTGGGCGCCGAGGTGGTCAAGGTCGAAAGCCCCGAGGGCGACGACACCCGCCGCTGGGGCCCGCCCTTTATCGAGCGTGAGGGCGACAAGACCGCCGCCTATTACTACGCCGCCAATCGCGGCAAGACCTGCGTGACCGCCGATTTCCGCACGCCCGAGGGGCAGGCGCAGGTGCGCGATCTGGTGCGCGATGCGGATATCCTGATCGAGAATTTCAAGGTTGGCGGCCTTGCGAAATACGGCCTGGATTATGCCAGCCTTGCCGCGCTTAATCCCCGGCTGATCTACTGCTCGGTCACCGGGTTTGGTCAGGACGGCCCCTATGCCTCCCGCGCGGGCTATGATTTCCTGTTGCAGGGCATGTCGGGGCTGATGTCAGTCACCGGCGCTGCCGGGGGCGAGCCGCAGAAGGTCGGCGTGGCGATTACCGATGTGGTGACAGGGCTTTACGGCACGATTGGCATCCTCGCCGCAGTGGAACAACGCCACCGCACGGGCCGGGGGCAGCACATCGACATGTCCTTGCTTGATTGCGCGACGGCCATGCTGGCGAACCAGAACATGAACTATCTGGCGACCGGTGACAGCCCGACCCGCATGGGCAACGAACACCCCAATATCGCGCCCTATCAGGTGATGGCGGTGCGCGACGGTCATGTGATCTTGGCGGTCGGCAATGATGGCCAGTTTGGCCGTCTGTGCGATGTGTTGAACCTTGGCGGACTGAAAAGCGATCCGCGCTTTTTGACCAACCAGTCGCGGGTGGCCCATCGCGGTGATCTGACGCCGATCTTGGGCGCAGCTTTGGCCCAGTGGAGCCAATCTGACCTCCTTGCCGCCTTGGAGGCCGCGACCGTGCCCGCCGGGCCGATCAACACCATCGGGCAGGCCTTTGACGATCCGCAAATCCGGCACCGGGGCATGAAGATCGCCCCCGAAGGGGTGCCGGGGGTACGGGGGCCTTGGGTGTTTTCCGATGCCGAGCTCGCGCTCGCCCGCTCCGCGCCGGTGCTGCCACGCGAGACGGATTAACTCGGCGGATAAAGATCGGGGGAGAGGCTGAGGGGCATGTCCGCGCCCAACAGCCGCCGCACCTTGGGGTCGAGCCGCGCGCTGTCCTGCGGCACCGCGCCGGTGGCCGCCAAAGCCTCGCGCGCCGTGACCCGCTCCTCCAGCCGCACCCAAACGGTGCGCGTGGCATAGGGCCGGCGGCTGGCCCCGGCAGAGACCCCAAGCACCAGCCCCTGCAGGTAGGAAATCTGATGCGGATGCTCCGGCATCAGAATGGTTTCCGACACCGCGCCTAGGTCATTGCGCGGCCGCTCGATCAGACAGAGCCGCCCGCCGCGATGCGCGACCAGCCCTTGATAAGCACTGCGCTGGCGGATGCTGCCATCGCCCGCGCGGGCGCGTTCAAACGTGTGGCTCATCACGTAGCCATCAACCTCCTTAAGGCGGATCAGCGAGCGCAGCACCTGCCCTGGCCAGGTCGGCGTCAGGAAATAGCCGTGATAACTGCCCAGAAACCGCCGCAGCGGGCGGGCCTGGTCGGCAAAGCCTTGGCCGAGGTGCAGCAGGGGTGCGGGCAGTTTTACCACAACCGCCGGACGCCGGGCGGCGGCAAAACGCTCCGGCTCGGCAAAAAGCTCCGCCTCCGCCACATCAAAGTGCCGCGCGATCCGCCGCAGGTTATGCGCCGAGGGCAGCCCCGCGCCGGAAAGATAGCGGTTGAACTGCTGCCGGTTGAGGCCGATCTCGCGGCAGATCTGCGCGATCGAGGGGGCCTCGGCGCAGAGAAAGCGCAGGTTTTGGCTGAAGGCGGTGCTCATCTGGGGCGCTCTTTCGCGAAGTGACGCTCTCTTGCGTAAGCCTGCATCAGATTGCGTACAAGTGCGCAGTTTCGCGCGACGCGGATTTCACGCAGGATCCCCCGCAAATCGCAAGACCAAAATCGCAGGAAAAAGAGGCCGATATGACCGCGCAGACCCCGATCACCGTCACCGAGCATCTGTGGATCCCGCTGCCCGATGGGCGCAGGCTCGCCGCGCGGATGTGGATGCCCGCGGGTGAGGGGCCGTTTCCCGCCATTCTGGAATATCTGCCCTATCGCAAACGCGACGGCACCGCGCCGCGCGATGCCACCACCCATCCGGTCTTTGCCACCCATGGCTATGCCTGCGTGCGGGTGGACATCACCGGCTCGGGCGACAGCGACGGGCGGTTCGATGATGAGTATTCCGAGCAGGAGCTTTCGGACGGCGAGGCGGTGCTGGACTGGATCGCGGCGCAGGGCTGGTCCACTGGCAGGGTCGGGATGATTGGGATTTCCTGGGGCGGTTTCAATGGCTTGCAGATGGCCTATCGCCGCCCCGAGGCGCTGAAGGCGGTGGTCTCCGTCGCCTCGACCGTGGATCGCTATGCCGATGACATCCACTTTATGGGCGGCTGTCTCTTAAGCGACAACAAGAATTGGGCGAGCCAGATGTTCGCCTATATGACCCGCCCCTTGGACCCCAACTTGCGGTCCGATTGGCGCGCGGAGTGGCTGGGGCGGATCAACGATCTGCCCTTTATGGCGGCGGATTGGCTGCGCCACCCGACGCGGGATGCGTTCTGGAAACACGGCTCGGTCTGCGAGGATTGGGCGGCAATCCAAGCGCCGGTGCTGGCGATCACCGGCTGGGCCGATGCCTATGTGAACGCGCCGCCCGCGCTGGCGGCGAAGATGACCGGCGCCCCGGCCAAGGCCTTGATGGGGCCTTGGGAGCATCGCTACGCCCATATATCGCAGATCGAGGCGGCGGATTTCCATGGCGAGGTGCTGCGCTGGTTTGACCAATACCTGAAGGGTGAAGAGGCAGGGGCGGCGGGGCTGCCCGACTACCGCGTCTTTATGCAGGAGTTCACCGAGCCCAGCCCGAAGAACCTGCCGCAAAACGGCCGCTGGGTGGCGGAGGCCAAATGGCCCTCACCTCATGTGTCGGAAGTGGTCTGGCCGCTGGCCGAGGGGGGCTTTGCCCCCGACCCGCGGGCAGGTACCGCGACGGTGAAGAGCCCGGCGACGGTGGGGCAGGCGGGGGGCTATTTCTGCCCCGGCATCCGCATCGACAATGAACGCCCCGGCGATCAGACGGTGGACGACCGCGGCTCGACCTGTTTCGACAGCACGCCCTTGCAGGCGCCGATGGAGATTCTGGGCCGCCCGCGGGTGCGGCTGGCCTTCAGCGTCGACAAGCCGGTGGCGCAGGTGGTGGCACGGCTCTGTGATGTGGCGCCCTCGGGGCAGTCGCAGCGGATCACCTATCGGCCCCGCAACCTCTGTCATGACGACAGCCACGAGGTCGCGACCAAGCTGGTGCCCGGTCGGCGCTATGAGGTGGAGTTTGAGCTGAATGAATGCGCCCATCGCCTGCTTGCCGGGCATCAGCTGCGGCTGGCGCTGTCGACCTCCTATTGGCCAATCGTCTGGCCCGCGTCCGAGGCGGCGGAGATCACCCTGCATCTGGAGGGCTGCGCCCTTATCCTGCCGGAGCGCCGCGTCGAGGTTGAGATTGACGCCATGGCACCAAGCGCGGCGCGGGACTACCCGCGGTACAAAGCCGAGGTCTTGGAAGCGCCCTGGGGCGAGGCCGAGACGCGCATTGAGGCGGATGGCACCCATGTGCTGGAGAGCTTTGACAGCTATGGCGCGGCGCAGGATCTGACCCATGGCCAGCGAGTCAGCAGCAATGTGCGGATGCGCTATGCGATCCACCCCGACGATCCTGCCACGGCGCGGTTTGACTGCAACTGGGTGTTCAACTTTGCCCGCGATGGCGAGGGCGAGGAGGACGATTGGGGCGTGCGGATCGAGACCGACAGCTGGATGACAGGCGACCGGGAAAATTTCACCCTCTGGCGTGGCATCAAGGCCTATGAGGGCGACAAGGTGGTGCTGACGCGGGAATGGCAGGAGACGGTGCCGCGTGGCTGTCTCTGACCTATGGCACATGGGGAGGGCGGTGCCCTCCCTTTTGACAGGTTAGATCAAGACTGAGGCAGGGCGCTGGGGTCGAACTGACAGGTCTCGCCTGCCCAAGCCAAAGCGGCGTCAAACCCGTCGAGCGAGAAGCCCCCATAGAGCCAGGTCTCGCCCGCGGCGGCCTTCTCGATGCCAAAGCCGAAGTCTCCAGCAGGGCTGCGCATCGCCGAGATCAGCTCCGGGACAAACCCCGAGGTGAGGCCGGCAGCATAGGTAAAGCCTTGGGTATAGAACGACATTTCCTCGCCCAGCCAGAGTTGTTCTTCCCCGAGCCAAAGGGCGACCGCATCCGCGTCCACATCCCAAGGCGCCTCTACATCATTGGCGTCAAACGGGACATAGACGTAGTCAAAGCTGGCATTGTACCCCATCTGATCGAAGGCAAATTCAAGGTAGCCCGTGGTGTCACGTGCCGAACGGATGGAATAGACAGTGCAGGATTTCCCTTTCAGGATCGCCGCCCAATTGCCCGCCTCAAAGGTCGCACCTTGGGCGAAGCCCATCGGGGCGAGGCTGGGAAAGAGCGTCATCGCAAGGGCAAGGGATCGAAAAGCGGTCATGGCAAAGGTATCCAATTGAAGGAAAGGTCGGGGCGCAGCCTAGCCGCCGCCTCCTTATAGGGCGTTAATCCGAGTGCGGGCAGAAGTCAGTCTTCGGTCACATGAATCGCGAATTGCTCGAGGCCCGCCGCCTGCGCCTCAATGGCGCGGAAACTTTCGCGCACGCCGGCCTCGGTCAACGCGCGCACCACGGTCAGAAGCGTGTTGGGGTCATGGTCCTCGCAAAGCTCCGCCATATGGTCCAGCTCGGCCTCCGCCACGGGACGGGCGGCGTCCAGAGAGGGCGCGCCATAGACCGCGACGAAATGCTGCGCCAGAGTCTCGATCAGGGTTGCGACCTCTTCCGGCTCGATCCGGGTCACGGCGACAAAGGTGACCCGCCCGCCGGTCTCCAGCCCCATCCAGCCATTGGCAAAGGCCTGGCGCTGCTTGCCCACCAGATCGCCTTCGCCCCAGTTGGAGAACTCGAACCCGCCGGAAATGCACCATTCACCGGTGCGGGCGGGGCTGGCGAAGACGTTCATGTCGCTTTCGTCAAAGTGGATGGCGCGGGCCAGCTTCATGGTCAGTCTCCTGTCAACGCGCCAGCAGCAGGCTGGTGAGCGGGATCAGATGGGTTGTTGCCGCGTCGCGCAGCAAGAGGCCGAAATCTTCGTCGACGCCGAGAAAGCTGCCGCTGCGGTCCTGCTGCGCCAGGGGGGAGTTGGGCTCATGGCTCAAGCCGATCCAGGCGTCATGCAGGGCCTTCTGCTCGCCCGCCTCCCAGCGACTGATCCAGTGCAGGCTGTGGCGCGCCCAGGCTTCGAGCAGATCCGGGGCCTGTACCTCGGCGCAGCCCTCGGCGTAAAGCGCGGTGCGGTCAGGGGTGGTGCCGCCCTCGTCATCCTCGGGCCAGAGCGCGAGGTCCAGTGCCACCACCAGCCAGTCCGGCACCGTTTCTGGCGCGCGGGTGCTGGCGGCGAGGCTCAGGGTGCCGCAGCGGGCACCGTTCACCCGCAGGCCGCCGTCCCAGTCGAGGTGCACGGCGATCTCGGGCGGGGCCAGTGCCCCCAGCGCATTCTGAAAGCCCAGACCGCAGACCGGCAGCATCGCCACCGCCTTGGCCAGGGGCACCTCCGGCGCCAGCACCAGAGCCGCACGCAGGGCGGCTGCGCCGAGGTCATAGGTCACCAATCCGGCCTCGACTCCCTCTGCCGCCCGCTGGCAGGCAAGATCGAGGGGGGAGAGGCCTTTGGGGCAGGCCTCGCCCGACATCAGCGGCGGAAAGATGACCCCGGTGGCCATCAGACCGCGCCCCGGGCGATGAGGCCCGCCGCGATGTCCTGAAACGCCTTTGCCTGGGCGCTGTCGGGTTTGGAGACCACGATGGGCGCGCCGCCATCGGCTGCGAGACGGACGTCGAGATGCAGCGGCACTTCGGCCAGCAGCGGCACGTTCATCTTCTCGGCCTCGGCGGCAACTCCGCCATGGCCGAAGATATGTTCCTCATGGCCGCAATTGCTGCAGATATGGGTGGACATGTTCTCGATCAGGCCGAGGATCGGCACATTGAGCTTGTGGAACATGTCGATGCCCTTGCGTGCGTCGATCAGCGCCACGTCCTGCGGGGTCGAAACCACGATGGCGCCATCCACTTCGGCCTTTTGTGCCAGGGTCATCTGCACGTCGCCGGTGCCCGGCGGCAGGTCGACGATCAGCACGTCGAGCGCGCCCCATTG
Organism: uncultured Paracoccaceae bacterium; assembly: GCA_937146765.1. Lineage (GTDB taxonomy): Bacteria > Pseudomonadota > Alphaproteobacteria > Rhodobacterales > Rhodobacteraceae > Epibacterium. The sequence goes on from CAKZRP010000051.1 coordinate 13,572, forward strand.
CACCTGCATCATCATCTGCTGCAGTGCCCCCATCAGCATCGGCCCGCGCCAGACCACGGCCTGATCGTCATTGGTCATCAGGCCGATCGACATCATGGTGACGCCGTGGTTCCTGAGTGGAAGGATGGTCTTGCCATCGGGGCTGGCCGGGCGGCCGGAGACACCCAGCATCCGGGGCTGGCTGGGGCCATAGACATCCGCATCCAGGAGGCCCACGCGCTTGCCTGCTTGTGCCAGCGCGCAGGCGAGGTTGGCGGACACCGTGGATTTGCCGACGCCACCCTTGCCGGAGGCAACAGCGATGATCTTGGCGATGCCGGGGATCTTTTGCGGACCCTTGGGCTGCGCGGGCTTGTTCGGCTTCAGATCCGGCGGCGCCTTGGCGCTATGGGCGGTCATCAGGGCCGAGACCTTCCCGACCCCGGCGAGTGCGGTGACCTTGGCCTCGGCCTCGGCGCGCACCGGCGTATAGAGGTCGGATTTGGCCGGGTCGATCTCCAGCACGAAGCGCACATCAGCGCCATCGAGGGTCAGCGCGCGGACAATGCCGGCGGCGACAATGTCGCTGCCGCTCGCGGGGTCTTTCAGGGTCTTGAGGGCGTCGAGGACGGCGTCGCGGGTGATGGACACGCGGGTCTTCTCCTTGGTCTGTTCAGGTCGGGCTGGCGTCGGCAGACGCTGGCTTGACGGATCTGGTTCGGCTTTCCTAGCATGGAGCATGGCTCGGGTGACAGGGATAAGCGGTGGGGGGCTGGCGCTGATGCTGACCCTCTGTGCAGGGAGCGTGCCGCTCTGGCTGCATGCCGAGGAGGCGCGCCGGTTTCAGCTTGCGGTGCCCGAGGACCTGGCGGCAAGCGGGCTTTTTGACTATCTGCTGCCGCGTTTCTCGCTGAAGACGCAGGTGCAGGTCACGGTGGTTGTCCCCGGCACACCCGCTGAGGCGGCACTGAGTAGGCAACCGGTGCAGGCGGGCTTGGCCGTCTTTGCGGATCCGGGCGGAACCTGGCACCTGGCGGTCCTGACCGCGGATCATGTGGGCGCGGTGCGGTTTGCGGACTGGCTCACCTCCGACGTCGGGCTGCGCACCGTTCTGGCCTATGCGCCCGAGGGCATCCCGCTGTTTGCCGCACCAAAGCCGCCGGAAGAGGACAAGAGCGCAGCCCCCCTCGCAGGGGACGGGGGCCTCGGGCAGGCGCTTTCCCTGCGCCATTGTGGCCGCTGCCATGTGGTCTCCGAGGCGAACCGGATGCAGGCCATCGGCTCCACCCCCTCTTTCGCCAGCCTGCGTGGCTTTGACGACTGGGAGGAGCGGTTCAGTGCTTTCTTCGTGCTGAAACCCCATGGCGCCTTCACCCGCATCGACGAGGTGACGGAGCCCTTCGATGCGACCCGACCGCCGGCCATCGTGCCGGTGGAGATGACGCTGGAAGAGCTGGACCACATCCTCGCCTATGTGGCGGCGCTGGCGCCCGCCGATCTGGGCCAGCCGCTGGAGCTGAAATGACCGCTGCACCCGATGGCCCTCAGTGATCGCGCCGCTTGCTGAGGTAATCCTCGGTGGTGCGCACGCGCGGACGCTCGGCCCCGGCAAAGGGCGAGTTCTGCTGGTGGAACTGGGCATTGACCCGGCAGTCGTCACACATCTGGATCATCCGCGCCGCCTCGGGATTGGCGAACATCGAATGCTTCCCGGCCAGTTTCTCGGTGATCTTCTCCACCGTCGATTTCACCCCAAAGAGGGCGCCGCAGTCGATGCAGGCAAAGGGTTCCTCCTCGTGCAGCACCACCTGGTCGAGCGCCTCGGAGGCGAGGTTGAGGCGCGGCGCATAGGTGATCGCCTGTTCCGGGCAGACATTGGCGCAGAGGCCGCATTGCAGGCATGCATCCTCCTGGAACCGCAGCTGCGGCAGGTCGGGATTGTCGCCAAGCGCGCCGGAGGGGCAGAGCGAGACGCAGGAGAGGCAGAGAGTACAGGCCTCGGTATCGACCAGCACCGCCCCATAGGGCGCGCCGTCGGGCAGCGGCAGTTTCACATCCGGCGCGTTGAGCGTCAGCGCCGCCTGCCGGGTGATCTGCCGCCTCTTACCCATCGGGCGCTGCGGCACGGCGGGGGCTGGGGCGAGGGGGCGCGCGGCGTAGAGATCGGCCGAGAGGGCCTCCGGGTCGTTCAGATGCAGGATCCGCACCGAGCCCGCGGCGATGGCATTGGCCAGCGCCACCTCAGCCTCGGTCACCGCCAGATCGGCGCGCGGCCCCGGCAACAGGGCGACCTCGCAGAACCCGGCCGCCCGGGCCGCCAGCACCTCCGCATGGCCAAAGGTGTTGAACGCCTCCACCTCCAGCGGGATCACAGTGGCGGGCAACCCGTCGTAGAACCGGGCCGCCAGCCGGATCATCTCGCCGCCATGGGCATCCACCACCAGCAGGCGCGGTGTGATGCCTCTGGCCTGCAGATAGGCGCGCGCCAGGGTCTGGATGCGGCGGATCAGGCTCTCGCCCGATGGCGCGTCATAGGTGATCGCCGAGGAGGGGCAGAGCGAGGCACAGGCGCCACAGCCGGCACAGATCATCGGGTCGATGGTGACAGCGTCCCCATTGGGGCTGATCGCACCGGTGGGGCAGATGTCGAGGCAGCGTGAACACCCCTGTTTCGAGGCGCGCGAATGGGCGCAGAGCAGCGGTTCCGCCTTGATGTAGAGCGGTTTTTCAAAGGTGCCGACCAGCTGGCTGGCAGCCAGGATCGCATCCGCCACCGCCGAGGGCGACTTGGGGTCGGCGCGCAGATAGCCTTCGCGCTTCTCCGGCGCGGGAAACAGCGGCAGCCCGCCGCTGAGGTCGAGGATGATGTCGCAGTGCGAGCGCCCGCCGTCCTGCGGCGCACCCCAGCTCGGGTTGCGCCCGGTCAGAACCGCCGGTTGCAGCGCGTCCACCGTCACCTCGAAGCCGCCAAGGGCACCGCGCGCGCTGCGCAGCCGACCGTGGAGCGTGTCGAACCCGCGGCTGAGGGGCGGCGCCTCCGTCGCGCGCAGCAGCACCGTGACGCCCAGGATCTCCTGCAGCTTTTCCGCGGCTTCCAGCGCAACCCCATCGCAACCTTCGCCGCCAAGGATCAGGCAGAGCCCCTCGCTGGTTACATCCAGCGTCTTGGCCGGGGCGACGGCCTGCTGTGCCTCGGCCACAAGGGCGGACATTTTGGGCAGTACTGCGGCTGCCGAGACCGCCTCGCGGGACCATCCGGCCCGGTCACGCAGGTCGAGAAAGAGGGGCAGATCGGCCCCGATTTCGCCCGCCAGTTCGGTGAAGAACCGGCTCTCCTGGGTGCAGCAAATAATTGCATCCGGCTGCGCCAGCGCCGTGGCGGCTGCCTCTGTCTGCGCCGCGCAAAGGCTTGAATGTACCTTTGAGCAGGTCAGGCCACAGGCGGCGGAAAGGGCTGCGGAATCGAGCGGCTGAGAACCGGAACAATCACACAATATCAGATGCTTGACCATCATTTCCTCGCTGGCGAACAGGCTGGCACTTGGCGCTTTTCGGGCGCAGTCGGACCCAACTCTAGGCATGATTCCGCCCGCGCGGCAACCTCCCCGATGCGGGCTTGCCTCGGCTTTGGCGCGCGTAAGACTGGGGGTGATTCGCTGCACCATCAGCAAAACTGAATGCCTGATAAAAAAACTAGAATTAGACAATTCGTCCAAGTTGACCCGCCTGTGCCGGAGGGGGCGTCCAAAATGTCCAGAGGTGGTGAAATTCCGGGCAGGTCGCAAACAGTGCGCTTTCGCGGGCGGCTGACTTTGCGGCAGTCTTGCGGGACAGGGAGAGGGCTTTCGCTTGGATCAGAGTAAGATCAGAACGGATATGATGCCGCTGGGCATCGTGATGCGCCGCACACCGGGGGTGACCCGCTGGGCGCGCCACGCGTGGAAAGCGGTTGCGGTCTTGCCCGGTGCCGCGCCCGCCGATTGGGTGCTCCTGCGCGAGGAAGGCGAGGTGGCGGAGTTCCACGCCGCGACCCTGCCGCTGGAACTCTACCGCGCCGATGCCGAAGCCTATATGCAGGGGCTGAGCGCCACGCCGCCCAGCGTCTATGTGGTGTTGCGCCAAGGGGCCACCGACCGGCCCGAGGTGGCTCTGGTCACCGCTTCGCCCTTCGAAGGGCAGGATTACTGCGATACCACCGAGGACCGGGTGGAAAAGGTCGAAATGCCCGAGGGCCTCGTCGCCTGGGTGCGCGATTTCACCCTGATGCATTTCGAACAGGAAGATTTTGTCAAACGCCGCCGCGACCGCCAGCGGGTGGACCTGAGCGAGGATGGCATCGGCGATGCCCGCATCGCGCAGATGACGGATGTGTACCGGGCGCCGACGCGGGCGCGCCGGGCGCAGAAGGAGCGGCTGCAATGAGCGCGCAGGATTTCTGGTCCCGCCGCCGCGCCGCGGTCGAAGCGGAAGCCGACGAAGACCGGCGCGTCGAGGCCGAAACCCTTCTTGAGGCCGACCGGGCCAAGCGGGAAGCGCAACATGCCGAGCGCAGCGATGCGGAGATCCTGGCAGAGTTGAACCTGCCGGATCCGGACAGCCTCGGCCTTGGCGATGACTTCAAGGCCTTTTTGGGCGAGGCGGTTCCTGCGCGGATCCGCACCCGGGCCCTGCGGCGGCTCTGGACCAGCAATCCGGTGCTGGCAAACCTCGACGGGCTGGTGGATCACGGCGAGGATTTCTCCGATGCGGCTATGGCGGTGCCGGGCATCCAGACGGCTTATCAGGTGGGCAAGGGGATGCAGAAGCACGTGGAGGAACTGGCGCGCCTGGCCGAGCGTGCGGCAAGCCCCGCAGAGGCGACGGACCGGCCGGAGACCTCGGAAGAGCCTGCGCTGACGCTGGTGTCCACGGAGGCTGAGGTGGCAGAGGCGGAGATAGTAGCGGCATTGTCGCCCGAGGCCGATCCGCAGGCAACCGAGGCGCCTGAACCCGCCGTGACACTCCCTGAACCTGCAACTGACCCCATCCCCGCCCCGGTGCGCCGAATGCGGTTTGCCTTTGATCCCGCCCCGCAGGTCGCGGAGCAGAGCCTATGAGGGAGGAGCCCCAGATGCGCGAGGCCACGGCCCAGAGCCCCTTGACCGCAGCGGTCAGCGAGGAGGACCGCCTGCGCGCGGATCTCTACAATTACCTTGGCTTGATGCTCTCTGCCGCGCCGGACCAGATGCTGCTGGATCAGACCGCCGGGCTGTCGGGCGATGGCAGCGACCTGGGCCAGGCGATCTTTGGCCTTGCGCGGCAGGCCAGGAAACTGAAGCCGCAGGCGGTGGAGCGCGAGTATAACGCGCTTTTCATCGGCCTCGGCCGCGGTGAGCTGCTGCCCTACGCCAGTTATTACCTCACCGGTTTCCTCAATGAAAAGCCGCTTGCCGCCCTGCGCAACGACATGCGCGCCAAGGGGCTGAGCCGGGCCGAGAACACCTTTGAACCGGAAGATAATATCGCCTCGTTGATGGAGATGATGGCGGCGATGATTGTTGGCCGCTTTGGCGCTCCGGTGCCGCTCGACGAACAGAAGCTGTTCTTCAACAAGCACATCGGTCCCTGGGCCGGGCATTTCTTTGCCGACCTCGAAGGGGCGAAGAACGCCGTTCTCTTTGGGGCGCTCGGGGCGGTGGGCCGCGCCTTCATGGCGATCGAGGCAGAAGGATTTCGGATGGGGGGCTGAGGCCCCAGCTCCGCAACAGGATATCAGCGGCGTATGGCGGGCATGCGCAGGGTGGGGCGGACCGACCGTCCCGGGATCGATCTGAAGAGCATTGAGAAGGAGGATCCACATGTCAAAGCAGGAAGAAGGCGCCAGCCGTCGCGACTTTCTGAAACTGGCTGCAACCACCACCCCCGTGGCGGCGGTGGCGCTTGCGACCACCGGAGGCGAGGCCGAGGCTGCAATCCCGGACCTTGCGTCGGACAAGATGCAGGATACCGTGCATACCCGCGCCTATTACGCCAGCACCCGGTTCTGACCGGTTGCCCTCAGCCCCCGTGCCCCATGGAGATGCGCGCCGCCCAATGCGCGCGCCCGGGGCTGCACGGGACATCATCTAACCCAGCAGACCCCGCACAATAGGGGCAAGCAAGGGAGGTAGACCATGCTTAGGAAGAAGACCAACGGGGCAGACCGACGCCCCCGGGCGACAAGCATCCTGTCCAGAGCGGGCGAACGGGCGGTAGACCGCCGGGCGTTCCTGCGCGGATCGGGCCTCGCCATCGGCGGCCTCGCCGCGATCAGCGCCACCGGCGGCACCGTGACCCAGGCCAACGCGGCGGCCTCTGTCACCGGCAACGTCGAAACCATCAAGTCCATCTGCACCCATTGCTCGGTCGGCTGCACCGTGGTGGCAGAGGTGCAGGACGGCGTCTGGATCGGGCAGGAGCCCGGCTGGGACAGCCCCTTTAACCTCGGTTCCCATTGCGCCAAGGGCGCTTCGGTGCGCGAACACGCCCATGGCGAGCGGCGCTTGAAGTACCCGATGAAGAAAGAGGGCGGCGAGTGGAAACGGATCTCCTGGGAGCAGGCGATCAACGAGGTCGGCGATCAGATGATGGCGATCCGCGAGGAAAGCGGCCCCGATGCCGTCTACTGGCTCGGCTCCGCCAAGCACAACAATGAACAGGCCTATCTGTTCCGCAAGTTCGCCGCCTATTGGGGCACCAACAACGTCGACCATCAGGCGCGGATCTGTCACTCCACCACCGTTGCGGGCGTTGCCAACACATGGGGCTACGGCGCCATGACCAACTCCTACAACGACATTCATAACTCCAAGGCGATCTTCATCATCGGCGGCAACCCGGCCGAGGCGCATCCGGTCTCGCTGCTGCACGTGTTGAAGGCCAAGGAGCAGAACAACGCGCCGCTGATCGTCTGCGATCCGCGCTTCACCCGCACCGCGGCCCATGCGGACGAATATGTCCGCTTCCGTCCCGGCTCCGATGTGGCGCTGGTCTGGGGCCTGCTGTGGCACATCTTCGAGAACGGCTGGGAGGACAAGGAGTTCATCCGCACCCGGGTCTGGGGCATGGACCAGATTCGCGACGAGGTGGCGAAATGGGACCCCGAAGAGGTCGAGCGCGTCACCGGCGTGCCGGGCGAGCAGATGCGCCGGGTGGCGCGGACCCTGGCCAACAACCGTCCGGGCACCGTGATCTGGTGTATGGGCGGCACCCAGCACACCAATGGCAACAACAACACCCGCGCCTATTGCGTGCTGCAGCTGGCGCTGGGCAATATGGGTGTTTCCGGCGGCGGCACCAATATCTTCCGCGGCCATGACAACGTGCAGGGCGCAACCGACCTTGGCGTGCTCAGCCATGACCTGCCGGGCTACTACGGCCTCAGCGATGGTGCCTGGGCGCATTGGTCCCGGGTCTGGGGCGAGGATCTCGACTGGCTCAAATCCCGCTTCGGCACCAAGCCGGGCGGCGGCGCCAATGGCGAGGATCTGGCGCTGATGAATGTGAACGGCATTCCGGTGAGCCGCTGGATCGATGGCGTGCTCGAGGATCCCGAGAACATGGATCAGCCCGCCAATGTGCGTGCCATGGTGCTCTGGGGCCACGCGCCCAACTCGCAGACCCGGATGCCGGAAATGAAGACGGCGATGGAAAAGCTCGACATGCTTGTCGTGGTCGACCCCTATCCGACCGTCTCGGCGGTGCTGCACGACCGCACCGATGGCGTCTATCTGCTGCCGGCCTGCACACAGTTCGAGACCCGCGGGTCTGTGACCGCCTCCAACCGCTCCATCCAATGGCGCGACCAGGTGGTGGAGCCGCTGTTCGAGAGCCTGCCGGATCACGTCATCATTGCGAAATTCGCCAATAAGTTCGGCTTTGCCGACCGGCTGTTCCGCAATATCGAGATGGAGGATGCCGAGACCCCGAACATCGAGGACATCACCCGCGAGTATAATCGCGGCATGTGGACGGTGGGCTATACCGGACAGAGCCCGGAGCGGCTCAAGCTGCATATGGCCAACCAGCACACCTTCGACCGCACTACGCTCAAGGCCGTGGGCGGCCCTGCCGATGGCGATTACTACGGTCTGCCCTGGCCCTGCTGGGGGACGCCGGAAATGAACCATCCCGGCTCGCCCAACCTCTATGACATCTCCAAGCCGGTGGCCGATGGCGGTCTGCCCTTCCGCGCCCGCTACGGGGTGGAATACGAGGGCGACAACCTCCTGGCCGAAGGGGTCTCCAACCCCGGGGCGGAGCTGCAGGACGGCTATCCCGAGTTCACCATGCAGATGCTGATGGACCTCGGCTGGGACGGCGACCTGACGGCAGAGGAGCGCGCCGCCATTGACGCGGTGGCAGGCCCCGGCACCAACTGGAAGACCGACCTTTCCGGAGGCATCCAGCGGGTGGCGATCAAGCATGGCTGTGCGCCCTATGGTAATGCCAAGGCCCGCGCGGTGGTCTGGACCTTCCCGGATCCGGTGCCGCTGCACCGCGAGCCGCTTTATACCAACCGGCGCGATCTGGTGGCGGATTATCCGACCTATGAGGACCGCAAGCTCTACCGCCTGCCGACCCTCTATGCCTCGATCCAGAAAAAGGACGTGTCCAAGGAATATCCGATCATCCTCACCTCCGGCCGTCTGGTCGAATATGAGGGCGGCGGCGACGAGACACGCTCCAACCCCTGGCTGGCGGAACTGCAGCAGAACATGTTCGTCGAGATCAACCCGCGCGATGCCAACAATCTCGGCGTGCGCGACGGCGCGCAGGTCTGGGTCGAAGGCCCCGAAGGCGGCAAGGTCAAGGTGATGGCCATGGTGACCGAGCGGGTGGGTAGCGGCGTGGCCTTCATGCCCTTCCACTTCGGCGGCCATTTCCAGGGCGAGGACCAGAGGTCCAAATACCCCGATGGCGCCGACCCCTATGTGCTGGGGGAAAGCACCAATACCGCGCAGACCTATGGCTATGACTCGGTCACCCTGATGCAGGAGACCAAGGCCACGCTCTGCAAGATCTCGGCAGCCTGAGGAGGAGAACGGACATGGCACGAGCTAAATTCCTGTGCGACGCCGAACGCTGCATCGAGTGCAACGCCTGCGTCACCGCCTGCAAGAACGAGCATGAGGTGCCCTGGGGCATCAACCGCCGTCGGGTGGTCACCATCAATGACGGCAAGCCCGGCGAGCGGTCGATCTCGGTCGCCTGCATGCATTGTTCCGATGCGCCCTGCATGGCGGTCTGCCCGGTGGACTGCTTCTACCAGAACGAGGAAGGGGTGGTCCTGCACTCCAAGGACCTCTGCATCGGTTGCGGCTACTGCTTTTACGCCTGCCCCTTTGGCGCGCCGCAGTATCCGCAGGCGGGCAACTTCGGCTCCCGTGGCAAGATGGACAAATGCACCTTCTGCGCAGGTGGCCCCGAAGAAAACCACAGCCAGGCGGAGTTCCAGAAATACGGCCGCAACCGGATCGCGGAAGGCAAGCTGCCGATCTGCGCCGAGATGTGCTCGACCAAGGCACTGCTGGCCGGCGACGGGGATGTGGTCTCCGCCGTTTACCGCGAGCGCGTGGTGGCCCGGGGCTTTGGCTCCGGTGCCTGGGGCTGGGGCACCGCCTACGACCAGAAGGGCGGCTGACCCCGCCCCCTGACCACCGAGGCGCCTGATCAGGGCTGGCCCGCTGCAGCGGCGGGCCAGCTCGGTCGCCTCACATCTGACGATCTCACAGCCTTCTGTCTTTCGGGGGAGACTCATCCATGCCGCGCCTGATCTTCGCCTTTGTGCTGACCTTGACCCTTTCCATGATGGCGGCCCTCGTTGGTCAGGCACAGGAGACGGCCACGCCTGCGCCGGATCGCAGCGCCACCGGCGGTGCCCAGACGCTGGAGGACATCCTCGCCCGTCAGCGCGGCGAGACGGTGGACAGCCAGTTCCGCAGTTCTGCCACCGGCAATCCGGATGCGGCGGCGGCGATCACCCAGCAACTCGGCACCCTCGGTGGTCAATCCGACCCCGAGCTTTGGCGGGCGCTGCGCTACAATTCCGCCGATCTGCGGGTCTCGGCAGGCGGGCCGGTGGCCGGGGTGCTGGTGCAGGATGGCGGCATGAGCTGGCTCACGTTCCGCGCCGGGCCTTTGCGCCAGTATGGCGGCTGGCTGCTTCTCGGCACCATCGGGCTGCTGGCGGTCTTCTTTCTGCTTCGCGGGCGCATCCGCATCGATGGGACCAAGACCGGCCATACCGTTACCCGTTTTGAATTTGTCGAACGCATGGCCCACTGGACCCTTGCGGGCTCCTTCATCCTGCTCGGGTTGACCGGGCTGTTGACCCTCTTTGGCCGGGTGGCGATTCAGCCCTATCTGGGCAAGGATGTGAACTCCCTGCTGCTGATCGGCTCCAAGTGGGTTCACAATTCGGTCTCCTGGGCCTTCATGCTGGCGCTGGTCACCGTCTTCGTGATGTGGGTTGCCCACAATATTCCCAACAAATGGGACCTTGTCTGGATCCGGCAGTTTGGCGGCATCATCGGCAAGAAACACCCGCCGGCAAAGAAGTTCAACGCGGGTCAGAAGGTGATCTTCTGGTCGGTCATCCTCTTCGGGGCCTCGATCTCCGTCTCCGGCCTGTCGCTGCTGTTTCCCTTTGAGATGCCGCTCTTTGCCAAGACCTTCGCCATCCTCAACGATCTCGGCCTGCCGCAATGGGCCGGTTATGATCCGCTACCCACCGTGCTTGCGCCGCAGGAAGAGATGCAGCTGGCCCAGCTTTGGCACGCGATTGTCGCCTTTGTGCTGATGGCGATCATCATCGCCCACATCTACATAGGCACCCTCGGCATGGAGGGCGCCTATGACGCCATGGGCTCGGGCGAGGTGGATGAGGCCTGGGCGCATCAGCACCATTCGATCTGGCTCGAAGAAGTGCAGCAGAAGGAGCGCGACAAGCTGGCCTCCTCCGGCGCGACCCCGGCGGAGTAGGCGGGCGATGCGGTGGCTTGCGCTGGGCCTAAGCCTCTGCGCCGGCCCGCTCTGGGCCAATGGCGCGGAGGAATTCGTCACCCTCAAGGGCCATGGCGGCCCGATCATGGCCCTGGCCACCGACGCGCAGGGCCGGGTTGCCAGCGGCAGTTTCGACAATGCGCTGGGCCTGTGGTCCGGCACAGCGCCGCTCTGGCTCGAAGGGCATGACGCCGCCGTGACCGCCGTGACCTTTGGTCCTGCGGGCGAGGTCTTTAGCGGCGGCGACGACTTTGCCGTGATCCGCTGGCAGGGGGGCAGGGCAGAGGTGCTTGGCCACCACAAGGGCAAGATCCGCGCGCTTGATGTTTCCGATGATGCTGCCTGGCTGGCCTCGGCGAGTTGGGACGGAACCCTCGGCCTCTGGCCGCTGAAGGACGGTGAGGCCCAAAGCATCATGCTCAATGCAGGGGCCAATGACGTGGTCTTCGGGCCCGACAACAGCCTCTATGTCGCCACCGTCTCCGGCGAGCTGCGCCATTACGAAAGCCCGACATCCAGCCCGCGGGTGCTGGTGACGCAGGGGTTCGGCATCAACCGGCTGCTGCTGTCGCCAGAGGGCTGGCTCGCCTATGGGGCGGTGGACGGGGCGACGCGTGTGATTGATGCGACCTCTGGCGCCGAGATCGCCGATATTACGCTCGACCGTCGCCCGATCCTGGCCCTTGCCCATCATGCCGACAGTCATCAATTGGCCGTGGGCGACGGCCAGGGTTACATCATGATGCTCGACAGTGCCGACTGGCGCATCAGCCGCGATTTTCACGCCCTGCGCGAGGGGCCGGTCTGGGCCTTGGCCTTTTCCCCCGATGGCAGCCGGATCTGGGCCGGGGGCATTCACGATGTGGTCTATGGCTGGCCGGTGGCACTGCTGGACCAATTCGACCCCGCAGGCACCGGCGCGCGCAGCTTTCTCGCCGACCCTGAAACCATGAGCAATGGCGAGCGGCAATTCATGCGCAAATGCTCGATCTGCCATGCGCTGACGGAGGGGGGCACCCGCAAGGCCGGCCCGCATCTGGCCGGGCTGTTCGGTCGGCCTGCCGGAACGGTGACGGGCTATCGCTATTCCGCGACGCTGGCGAGGGCGGAGATCATCTGGGAGGAGGAGACGATAGATGCGCTCTTCGACCTTGGGCCCGACCACTATATTCCCGGCTCGCGGATGCCGATGCAGCGGATCACAGCCCCAGCAGACCGCCGCGATCTGATAGACTATCTCAAGACCGCAACAACTCTGACAAAGGACAACTGACATGAAAGCCATGCTGGCAGGCTTTGCCCTCATCGCCGTGATTGCCGTGGGAGCGGATTTTGCACTGGAACGCGCGGGCTTTTCTTCGCAGGATCGCAACTCCGGCGCCGATGTGCGCCTGAATTGAGCTCAGACCGAAAGCCCCTGATGAACGTCACCGCCCTCCGCGACGAATATTCCGAAGCCTTGTCCTCCGCCTCGATCCTGGTGATCGACGACGAACCGGGCATGCGTCATTTCATGACCAAGGTGCTGGCACCGCGCTGCAAGCGGGTGGAGCAGGCGGCCTCGGCGCGCGAGGCCTCGGATTTCCTCGACAAGGCCCATTTCGACCTGATCGTGCTGGACAATATCATGCCCGGCAAGACCGGCCTCGACTGGGTGGCAGAGCAGCGGCGGGTCGGCCTCTTTGCCGATACCATTCTGGTGACCGCCTATGCCGATCTTGATACCGCCATCCAGGCGCTGCGGATCGGCATCGCGGATTTCGTGTTGAAACCCTTTCGCGCCAACCAGATCCTGAATGCGGTGGCCCGGGCGCTCGATCGCAAGAACCTGCGGCGCGAGAATTTCCTTCTGAAGCACCAGCTCTCGGCCGAACAGATCAGCGCAGGCGCGCGGCTGCTGGGCAAATCCCCGGCCATCGGTCGGGCACGGGCCATGCTGAAACGGCTGGCGCCGCTGCCGACGCCGGTGCTGTTCACCGGGGCCTCCGGCACCGGCAAGGAAATCGCCGCGCGCACCCTGCATTCGCTGTCGGACCGGGCCGAGAAACCCTTTGTCGCGGTCAATTGCGCCAGCCTGTCGCCGGACCGGCTGGCAGAGGAGTTGTTCGGTGTCGTCGATGCGCAGGACCGTCGCCGCGACGGGCTGTTTCTCCACGCCGAGGGCGGCACGCTCTTTCTCGACGAGGTGGCGCAGCTGCCCGAGCAGGTGCAGGCGGCGCTCTTGCGGGTGCTCGAGGATCAGAAGGTGCGCCCGCTGGGAGCCGAGCGCGATATCCCCCTGAACCTGCGGTTTCTTTTTGCCACCAATGCCGACCTTCATCTGGCGGTGGAACAGGGCCGCTTTCGCGCCGACCTGTTCCACCGCATCAACGTGGTCAATATCGAAATGCCGCCCCTGCGCGACCGTGTGGAGGACATCGTTGAGCTGGCCGCGCTGTTCATGGAGCAGTTCGCCACCAGTCTCGGGATGCCCGCCCTCGATCTCGACGAGGAGACCCTGCTGAAATTCTCCCGCTACGACTGGCCGGGCAATGTGCGCGAATTGCGCAACCTGATCGAGCGCTCGGTGATCCTCGGTGATTTCCCGGAAGAGTTCGCCGGCACCGGCAGCGTGACCGGGGCGGCGGCGGTGGATAATCTCGACATGGTGATGCAGCGCCATATCATGCATGTGCTCGATGCCTGCGACGGCAACCGGGCGGAAGCGGCGCGTCGGCTCGGGGTCTCGCGCAAGACCATCGACCGCAAATGCGCCAGCTGGGGACTTTGAGCCGGGTCAGGCCCTGACAGGGAAGACGGCAGCAGGATCAGGAGTGCGCGCGTGTCAGGATGTCCTGTGGCTCCGGCTGGGGTTCCGGCAGCCAGATCAGGAATTCCGCACCGCGGGCCCGGCGATTGCGCACCGTGATCCGCCCGCCGGCGCGCTGGATCAGCGTCTGGCTGATCGAGAGGCCGAGGCCGGTGCCCTCGCCGCGCTTGGTGGTGAAGAAGGGATCGAAGATCTGGTCGATCCGCTCCTGCGGAATGCCGGGGCCGGTATCGGCAATCCGCAAGGCCGCGCCGCACACCCCGTCCCGTATCTCCTGCGCGAGGCTGATCGCCAGCGTGCCCTCGCCCTCCATCGCCTGACTGGCATTGATCAGGACGTTGATCACCACCTGCTGCAACTCACCGGGATCTATCCGCACCAGCGGGGCCTCGTCCATCTGGGTCAGCACCCGGATCTCCTGGCGCGAGATCACATGGTCCACCAGCACCAGGCAGTCACGCACCACCGCGGCCACATCGACGCTTTCGGCAAAGGTGCCGAACTCCGTCGGCCGGGCGAATTGCAGCAACTTGCCGACGATGGCACCGATCCGCATGACCTGATTGTCGATCAGCTCCAGCTCGGTCTTCACCGGATCGGCAGCGGTGCCCAGTGTCATCCGCATCACGTCCACATTGCCCTGGATGACCGCCACCGGATTGTTGATCTCATGCGCGACCCCGGCAGTGATCTCGCCGATGGAGGCGAGCTTCTCGCTCATTACCAGCTGGCGAAAGGTCTCCTCCAGCTTGTCATTGGCCACCTTCAGCTCCCTGGTGCGTTCCTCCACCCGGGCGTTCAGCTCATCCGCCCAGTTGCGCAGGCGGCGGTCCCGCTCCTGTACCTGGTCGAGCAGCATGTCGAGGTGGCTGGCGACCTGTCCGATCTCGTCGCTGCGCCCGGTCGGGCCATTGCGCGCGGTGAGGTCGCCCTGTTCCACCCGGGCCATGGTCCGGGTCATCTGTTCCAGCGGGGCAAAGATCCCCTTGGCGAGCCAGAGGAACAGCGGCACCGAGAGGGCGACAACCAGCGCAAAGGCCCCGACAATGCTCCAGTAGGCCGCCCGCTTGGCAATCTGATAGGGCGCCTCAAGGAATCCCACGTAGAGCATCCCGACCCGCTGGCCGAAACTGTCGGTCAGCGGCAGGTAGCCGGAGATGTACCAGTCGTTGACCACAAAGGCCCGGTCGAGCCAGGTCCGCCCGTCGCCCAGCACATTCTGGCGCACCACGGCAGAGACGCGGGTGCCGAGCGCCCGCACATCCTCGAACAAGCGCACATTGGTCGAAATACGGGTATCCTCGAGAAACAGCGTCGCGGTGCCCTGACGGCTGACCCTGGACTGGCCATGCAGGTAGACCAGAGCATTTATGGTGTCGATGAAATCGAGGTTGCGGTTCAGCAGCAGCCCGCCGACCAGCACGCCCCTGACGCCGTTGCGGCGCAGAGGGGCGGCGGTATGGACCACCATGCCGCGATCCTCCACCTCGCGCGCGGTGGGGGCGGCGGCTTCGGTCTCGATCAGGGCGATGCGCGCCTGCGCGGCCAGCGCAGGCGACAGCGCCTTGAGGTCGCGGGCGGCCAGAATGTCGATCTCCGAGGACATACGCCCTGCCGCCGCCGCCCGGACCACCGGCCAGCGCGCGGCAGCCTCGGTGAGGGCGTCGCCCGTCAGCAGGTACAGGAAATCAAGCTGCAGATCCGCTCGCTGCAGGTCGAGATAGGCGGCGATGTCGCTGGGGCCGGTCTCCAGCCGATCTGCCAGTTCCGCCGAATCCGCAAGGCCTTGCAGGGCGCGGGCTGAATTGCTCTGCAGCTGGCCGAGGTATTGCTCGGCAATGCGCAGGTCGCTTTCCACATTGGCGATCAGCACCTTGTCATAATCCGCCGTCCAGCGTGCCATCGCCAGCAGCATCAACAGCGGCATCAGCACCACCAGCGGCAGCAGCGCAAGCGTGAGGAGGCGCAGGCGGACAGATGTGAACACGGGGTGCGGGTCTCCTCCTCAGGCCGGGCTCCGCGTGGCGAGGCCGGGCCACGCCAGTCTTCCCGCTTCCGTCGCGCGGCGCAAGTCATTGCGACCACGGGGGAAAGAGCGGGCGCGGGGGGATCAGGCCGGGATCCGCTTGCCCGCCCAATCATATTGGTTGCCGCTGTCCTCGGGGATGAGCCCGTCCAGCACCTTCAGCAGGTGGGCGGCGGCCTCTTCCGGGGCGAAGAGCCGGTGCTCCGGCACCGCCCCTCGGAACGGTGCCGACAGGGGGGTGCGCACCGTACCCGGATGCAGGCAGACGCAGATCGCCTGCGGATTGCGGCGGGCCATCTCTATGGCATAGCTGCGTATCAGCATCGCCAACGCCGCCTTGGAAGCGCGATAGGCGTGCCAGCCGCCCAGCCGATTGTCCGAGATCGACCCCACCCGGGCGCCAAGGGCGGCAAAGACCGTGCGCCGGTCACGCGGCATCCGGTCGAGGAGATGTTTCGCCACCAGCGCCGGGCCGATGGTATTGACGCGAAACACCTGCTCGAAGGCGGCCATGTCCTGCTGGCGATAGCTCTTTTCCGGGCGGAGGCCGGTGGTGGCATCGCTGAGAAGCCCGGTCGCCACCAGGATCATGTCCGGTGTCCCGACCGCTGCCGCAAGGCGCGCCAGATCCGCCTCCGAGGTGATGTCGGCCTGATGGACCTGCTGCTTTGGCCCCTCGGTGTTGTTCTCGGTCACGCTATCGGCAAGGGACTCTGGGTTGCGGACCACCAGATGCAGCTGCTCGGTTTCGGGTCGCGCCGCCAGCGCATCGCAGAGCGCGCGCCCGATGCCGCCGCTGGCCCCCAGCACCACGATGTTGCGGGGGGCGCTCATATCAGTCGACTGACCAGGCGGCGCGGCAGATGCGCCGCGAGGCGAAAGACCCAGGAGAAGGGCGCCGGAAAGGCGCTCTGGAACCGGGAGGAGCGCAGCGCCCGCAGGCAGCAGGCGGCGGCCTCCTCCGGGGTCTGGATCATCGGCATCCTGAAGGTGTTCTTCTCGGTCAGCCGGGTGCGGATGAAGCCGGGGTTGATCACCTGCACCTTTATGCCGCTGTCGCGCAGGTCGCGGTGCAGGGTCTCGCCCAGATGCATGAGGGCGGCCTTGGAGGCGCCATAGCCGATGGCACCGGGCAGGCCGGTATAGCCCGCCAGCGAGCCGATCAGGGCGATGTGTCCGTGCCCGCGCCGGGCCATTTCGGGCACCATGCGCCCCAGAACCCGCATCGCCCCCATGAAGTTCACGTCGCAGATCGCCTCGGCCATCTCCGGCTCCCAGTCCTGCGCGGTCATTGGCTCGTAAAGGCCGGCGCAATAGAGGATGCCGTCCGGAGCCTCCACCGCGCGCACGGCTTCGGTGACGCTGGCGAGATCGGTCACGTCGAGCGTCAGCGGCACCGCCTCGGGCAGGCGCTGGCAGAGGGCGGCCAGCCGGTCATGTCGCCGCGCCGAGAGGGTGAGGCGGGCACCTTCGCCCGCCAGCGCCTCCGCCAGGGCGCGGCCCAGCCCCTCGCTGGCGCCGATGATCCACCAATGCTGGCCAGCAAAGCTCATGGCTGGCCTCCCACCGGGCGGATGGTTGCCACCAGCTCGGCCACCTTGACGCCGAACTTGCGCATTTCCGACCGGTTCAGGATGGTGCCATTCTCCATCAGATACATCCAGTCGGTGACGTCGAGCACATGGCCTCCGCCATCCTCGGGCAAGCGGATGCGATAGCTGAGCCGCACCGTGGCGCCGCTGTGCTGGCCGATTCCGGTGCCGATGATATCGGGCGCCGTGGCGGTGAAGGCGCCCTCGGCCCCGATGCGCAGGGTCCATTGCCGCGCCTGGGTTCCGCCCCCTGCATAGCGGAAATCCTCGCTGAGCGTGCCGCTGTCGCCCTGCCAGGTGCCCTCCATCTCGGCGAGGAACCGCGAGACCACCCGACCCGTCGGCCCGTAGATCATCCCCTCGGACAGGAACCGCCCGGAAAGATGACGGCGGATGTCGAACTCCGGGTCGGTGCCAGCATAATCCGCGGGCCGCTGCGAGCGGAAGCCGGGACGCAGCAGCAACGCCAGAACCAGCAGGAGGGCGAGACCGAGGAGGAGTTTCATGCAGGAGCCTTTTCACGAGGGAGCGTCGTCGCCAATGCTATGGCGGCGCCTTTCAGCAGACAGGGCAGGCCGGCATAGGCCAGCGTCAGGGCGAGGAGGGCAGAGTGGCCATTCTGGGCGCCGGGCACATAGCCGCTGAGGGCAAGGGCGGGCAGCAGCAGCGCCGCGGCCGCCGCCAGTGCCAGCTTGGCGGCAAAGGTCCAAAGGCCAAAGGCGCTGCCCGCCTGCAGGCCGGCCCGGTCGAGGGCGGCAGCAAAGAGCACCGGCAGGATCACCATATCCGCTCCGAGGGCCGCGCCGGAGGCGGCACAGATGAGGGCAAAGCCAAGAGCGGATCCCGGCGGCAGGAAACCCGCGCCGACAAAGGCCAGA
This sequence comes from uncultured Paracoccaceae bacterium, assembly GCA_937146765.1. Taxonomy (GTDB): domain Bacteria; phylum Pseudomonadota; class Alphaproteobacteria; order Rhodobacterales; family Rhodobacteraceae; genus Epibacterium. The sequence goes on from CAKZRP010000051.1 coordinate 31,878, forward strand.
ACCGCCAGCCCCATCCCGAGGCGCAGCACGCGGGTTGCGTCATGGCGCGTGGCGGCCCGGCTCCAGAGCGGCACCGACAGGCCCGCAGCGAGGAAAAACAGGATCAGGAAAGGACCCGCCAGCTCCGGCAGCAGCAGACGGTCCTCGACAAAGAACAGGAACAGCGTCGAGGTGATCGCCACCGGCAGCGCATTGACAAAGGCCAGCGTCAGCAGGGACAGCGCTCCGCTGGCGCGCAGTTCGGACAGGCTCAGGGGCCGTTCGACGCGCGCAGGCAGGCGCCAGAGCGGGCGGCAGAGCACCCAGGCAAGAAGGCAGACAAGGGCCAGAAGCAGGCCAAAGGCCGGATAACCGTTACCCTGCGCGCCAAGTGCCGCCAGCAGCCCCGGCGCGGTGGCGGCGAGGATGATCCCGCAGAGCGTGCCGCCCTCGCGCCACCCCGCCAGTCGGGCAAGCCCCCGGGCACCGCCCGCCAGCGCCGCGCTCTGGCCGTAAAACAGCACGGTGCCGAGACTATAGGCGGTGAAGACCAGCACCAGCGCGGCGGTGAACCACAACAGGCTGCCGGTCTCGGGGCGCAGCGTGTAAAGAAGCACGAACCCCGTGCCCATGCCGCAGGCGGAGAGCCCGGCAAGCAGCGGCTTTTGCGCCGGGTAGCGATCTACCAGCCAGCCCAGCGCCGGGTCCTGGGCAAAATCCATCACCCGGATCGCGGCGAGGATTGCGCCCAGGGTGGCGAGGCTCATGCCCAGTTCGGCAGTGGCATAGCGCGGCAGGTGGATATAAAGCGGCAGCCCGGCCGCCGCCAGCATCAGCGCATATGTACTGACGCGCCAGTGCATGTCACTCGCCCCGGAGTTGGGCGGAGAGCCGGGCAGAGCGGCTGTTGGGCGACAGCCAGATGCCGAGGAAGCGCCGCCGCAGATCCGGATGCGCGATGCTGCAGGTCTGCTGCCCGTTCAGGAACAGGGTGACGGTATCGGCGGTGGGGGAGAGGGCCACGAAGGTGTCGCCCGCTTCCACGTCGCGAAAGCAGGTGGCGAGCTTGTCGAGCATCTGCGGTTGATCCGGCTGCTCACCCTCGATCCGCTGCAATTCGGTTTTTGTGCCGCGCAGCAATTCCTCGGTGGTGAAGCCGCGCGCATAGTCGATCCGCAGCGACAGCTTCTGGTCCCAGTCAAAGGCGGGTTTTCCCTCGGTGTGCAGGGTCGCGGTGTAGATGTCAAAGCCGAGAAACCTCAGCGTCGCCTGACCCAGCTGCACCGGGGCGCCCAGCCCGGTTTCCGCCGACGCGCTCCCGGCCATCAGCACCACAAGGGCAAGGGCGCGCAACTCAGGTCGCATGTTGCAGCTCCACTTGTACCACATCGGTCTGACGGGTCTCGAAGGAGGCGGCGCAGATCTGCAGGTAGAATTGCCAGTTGCGCAGGAAGCTCTGGTCATAGCCCAGCCGCAGCACCCGGTCCGAAGCCTCGCTCAGCCGTTCGGACCACATCCGGCAGGTGCGGGCATAGTCGAGGCCAAAGCCGAAATTGTCGCTGACCTTCAGCCCTGCGCGCTCGGCGTGATGGGCGATCATCGCATCCGACAGCAGCATGCCACCGGGAAAGGTGTATTGCCGGATATAGTCCGACCCCTTGCGGTAGATGTCGAAATAGGCGTCGGGCACGGTGATCGCCTGCACCACCGCGCGCCCGCCCTCGGCCAGACGGTCCTTCAGCATGACGAAATACTGCGGCCAGTAGCGCTCGCCCACCGCCTCGATCATCTCGATCGAGACAATGGCGTCGAATTTGCCCTTGGTGTCGCGGTAATCGCAGAGCTGGATCTCCGCCCGCCCGTCGAGCCGGGCGTCAGCAAAGCCGTATTGGCTGGGCGAAATGGTGATGCCAGTGACGTGACGGCCCTGACCAGCAGCACGTTCGGCAAAGCCGCCCCAGCCGCAGCCGACCTCCAGAATGCGGTCGGCCTCTCCGGCCCGGGTCAGGATCCGGTCGTACTTGCGGTATTGCGCATCCTCAAGGCTGCGGTCGCCGGGAGCAAAGAGGGCGGAGGAATAGGTCATGCTGTCGTCCAGCCAGAGCTGGTAGAACTCGTTGCCGACATCGTAGTGGGCCTTGATGTTGCGCCGGGCGCCGGAGCGGGAATTGGCACGCAGGATCCGGTCGACAACGCGGAATTTCAGGGTCGCCAGCGGGCTCGGATAGGCAAAGGCCTCCAGGTAGTCGAGGTTGAGCAGCGCCACCTGGGTCACCGCCTCGATCGAGGGCGTGTCCCAGAGCCCGGCAACGTAGGCCTCGCCCAGCCCGATGTCGCCGCGCGCCGCCATCGCCGTGACCACCGCCCAGTCGTTGATCTGCATCTCGGCATGGGGTGTGTCGCCACCACTCTCCTGGCCGAAGTAATGCACCTCGCCCTCGGGGGTGATCAGGCGCAGGCTGCCGCGCCGGATGCGGGCGCAGCTGTCGAGAAAGTCGCGTTTCACGCGGTTGGTGATGAACAGCATCAGCTGACCTCCTGTTCAGGCGGAAGCGGGCGTCTGGTGTAGCGCGCGCCCTTCAGTTTCAGTTTGAGCGCCTGCCAATAGATCAGCGCGATGGTGCGCATCGCGCCCATGGGTCGGCGCAGGGTGGCGCGGATCAGCCCGCGGTTGCGCAGGGGGCTGAGGTCTCCGACCAAAGTGGCGATCACGCCTTCGGAGCCGTTCTCATGCGCGATACGGATGGCGATCCGGGCCTCCGTGATGTCAAAAATAAATCGATATTGACCCGCGACCTCCTGAAACGGCGAAACGTGAAAGATTTTTTTCGCCGCAAGCTGGGTGTCGGCGGTGATCGCAGCGCGGTCGGGATGGGTGCAGAGATAGCTGTGGCGATCGCCAAAGGTGTTGGAGACCTCGGCGATCACCGCCTTGAGGTCGGACCCTTCATAGGCGAGCCAGAAGCTGACAGGGTTGAAGATATAGCCGAGGAAGGCCGGCTGGGTCAGCAGCAGGATGGAAAGGCGCTCCGGGGCAAGACCCGCGCGCTGGAACACCTCTTCCGCCCAGACCCGCCCGCGCCCTGCCTTGGGGGCACCGCCATGGTCGCGGTCATGCACCGATGCGAGATTCCAGCGGTTGCGCGAGAAGAGCGCCGGCCCCGCCTCTGAGGCGGGATCGAGCAGCACGTAATCCACCCCGTAGCGAAAGGCATTGCGGATCGCGCCGCGCCGCGCATGGGTGGTCTGGCCGGCCAGATGACGCGGCAGATCGGCGTGCGGCCCGGTCATGACAGCACCCCCGTCCGCAGGACTTCGTCCCGCACCGCGGGGGCGTATTTCGCCGTCATCGCGCGGGCCACGCGCACCGCGCTGGCAAACCCATCCTCGTGAAACCCATGCCGCAGGTAGGCACCGGCAAACCAGGTCCGGTTGTCCCCCTGCATCGCCTGCACCGCGCCCTGTGCGCGGATCGCGGCGCGGTCGAACACCGGGTGGCGAAAGGTCACCTCGTCATAGATGAGCTGCGGCGTCACCGGCCGCACCGGATTGAGCGAGACAAAGAGCGGATCGCTCTCGGGGATGTTCTGTAGCCGGTTCATCCAGTAGGTGACGCCGATGGCGGGGCGGTTGTCCTCGGCCTCGGCCTTGTAGACCCAGGAGGACCAGCAGGCGCGGCGTTTCGGCATCTGGCTGGCGTCGCGGTGCAGGATCACCTGATTGTCCTGGTAACGCATGGCGCCAAGGGTCGCGCGCTCCTGCGCGGAGGGTCTGTCCAGCAGGCGCAGGGCGTCGTCGGAATGGCAGGCAAAGATCACATCGTCAAAGGTCTGTACCTCGCCCCCCGGCAAATGCAGGGTGACACCGATGCCATCGCGGGCGACGCTGCGCACCGGCGTGCCCGGACGCAGGTCGACGCCGCTGCGGGCCAGATGCGCCTCCAGCCGGGTGACATATTCCCGGCTGCCGCCCTGCACCGTCCACCATTGGTGCTGCCCCGAGGCCGAGAGCAGCGCGTGGTTGCGAAAGAACCGCACCAGCGACCGGGCGGGAAAGTCGCGGATCTCTTCGGCGGGGGTGGACCAGATCGCGCCGCAGATCGGCATCAGGTAGTAGCGCTGGAACCAGTCGCCGAGCGAAAGCTCCTGCACCAACTCGCCGATGGTGGTGCTGTCATCGCGCGCCACCCCTTCGGCGCGGGAGTTGAAGCGCAGGATATCGCGCACCATGCCAAAGAAGGCGGGCCGGGTCAGGTTGCGGCGCTGGCCAAAGAGGGCTGCGAGATCCTTCAGCCCGTATTCCACCCGCCCGTCCTGAATGGTGGCGCCAAAGGACATGTCGCTGCGGACCACCGGCACGTCGAGGTCGCGGAACATCGCCGTCAGATGCGGGTAGTTGACGTAGTTGAACACGATGAAACCGGTGTCCACCGGCTGATCGCCCCGGATGCCGGCATGGACCGTGCGGGCATGACCGCCCAGGGTCGGAGAGGCCTCGAACAGCGCCACATCATGCCGCGGCGCCAGGAGCCAGGCGGCGGCCAGCCCGGAAATGCCGCCCCCGACAATGGCAATGCGACGGCGCGGCGAGGTCAGGGCATCAAAGGACATGTAAACTCCATCGGTTTTCAGAAGCTTACGCCACGGAGGGGCGCGTCGGATCAAAAAAGCTCAAAAGAAAATAAGTCTGGCTCGCATTTTACGGTTGCCGACAGGCGGTCTCGCGTGCCCCGCGCGGCTTTGCACCCGCGGGTCGTCGGGGGGCTAGGAAAATATTTTTGATCCGCGGATCCCTCTCCGGCGTAGCTCTGACATGTTTGAAACCGCCGCCGATCTGGTCCCCAAGGACAGGCTTGAAGCCGGCGCTCTGCCCGTTAGGGTGGGGGCGGGCACGAGGCACGGCCGGGAGAGCAGCAAGGTGACGGGCAAGAACGGGCAGGTGGCTTTGGCCGAGACAACGGTCTGGATGCTTGCGGTGCGCGACCAGCGCGACAAGGCGGCCTTTGGGCGGCTGTTCGATCATTTCGCGCCGCGTCTGAAGGGGATGCTCTGCCGCAACGGCATGGCGTCGGCTCAGGCCGAGGATATCGTGCAGGACGTGATGCTGACGGTCTGGCGCAAGGCGCAGATGTTTGATCCCGGCCGGGCGCAGGTCTCCGCCTGGATCTACCAGATTGCCCGCAACCGGCAGATCGACGTGCTGCGCCGGGAACGGAGGCCGATGCCGGAAGAGCTGAAACCGGTGGAATCCACCGAGGAGGACGCCGCGCAGATCCTCGCTCTGGAGCAGGAGACCGAGGCCCTGCGTGCAGCATTGAAACGATTGAAGCCCGCACAGCGCGAAATGGTTGAGCGGGCCTATCTGGGCGAGTTGACCCACGCCGAAATCCGGGCGGAAACCGGATTGCCATTGGGGACGATCAAGTCCCGCATTCGCCTGGGTCTGGAGCGCCTGCGGCACGAGTTGAAGGGAACGGACGGACAATGACCTCCATTACGCATCATATCCCGGAGGAGCTGCTGATCGCCTATGCCAGTGGCAACCTTGCCCCGGCCTTTGCGCTCGCGGTGGCGACCCATGTGTCGATGTGCGACGAATGCCGGGCGCGGCTCGGGGCGCATGAGGAGCTGGGCGGCGCGTTGCTCGAAGACCAGGCCGCGCAGGCGGTGTCGGGGGATCTGAAGACCCGCCTCTTTGACGCGCTCGACGCGCCGGTGGTGTCGGAGAAGACCTATGCGCGCTCCGGCATCTTTCCGGCACCCGTCATGGAGGCCCTGGGTGGGCTGCCGCCGAAATGGACCTCGCTCGGTCTGGGGGTGCGGCAGATGATCCTCAGCCACGACCGCTCGGGCAGTGCGCGGCTCTTGTATATCCCCGGCGGCATGGGGGTGCCGGATCACGGTCACAACGGACTGGAGCTGACCCTGGTGCTGCAGGGGGCGTTTCGCGACGAGACCGGACGCTACGGGGTCGGCGATCTCGAGGTAGCGACGGGCGATCTGGAGCATGAGCCGGTGGCCGAGGAAGGCCCGGCCTGCATCTGCCTTGCGGCGACGGATGCTGCGCTGCGGTTCCGGTCATTCCTGCCGCGCCTGCTGCAACCGATCTTCCGGATCTGAGGGCAGGGGAGCGAGGCTCTGCCTCGCGCTCCGGGATATTTTTGAAAAGATGAAGGGCCGCGGCGGAGGCTGCGGCCCTTTTGAAATGTCTTGTTGATCGCGAGGAAGGCTCGGATCAGAGGAATTTGCCCATCGCGCGGCCGGTGTCGACCATGCGGTTGGAAAAGCCCCATTCGTTGTCGTACCAGCTGACCACACGCACCAGACCTTCGGAGGTGACGGCGGTTTGCGGTGCAGCAAAGATCGAGGAGCGGCTGTCGTGGTTGAAGTCCACGGAGACCAGCGGGCCTTCCTCGTAACCGAGGATCCCTTTGAGCGCGCCTTCGGAGGCTTCTCGGATGGCGGCATTGATGCCTTCGATGGTAGCGGGGCGTTCCGGCACGAAGGTCAGGTCGACGACCGAGACGTTCGGGGTGGGGACGCGGATCGCGGAACCTTCGAGGCGGCCTTTGAGGTGCGGCAGTACCAGCGAGATGGCGCGGGCCGCCCCGGTGGAGGTCGGGATCATCGACAGGGCGGCAGCGCGCGCACGGTAGAGGTCCTTATGCGCGGTGTCATGGGTCGGCTGGTCGCCGGTATAGGCGTGGATGGTGGTCATATAGCCGGTCTTGATGCCAAAGGCATCGTCCAGCACCTTGGCCACCGGCGCGAGGCAGTTGGTGGTGCAGGAGGCGTTGGAGACCACGATATCCTCGGCGGTGAGATCGCCGTGGTTGACGCCAAAGACCACGGTGCGGTCGACTTCGGTGCCCGGTGCGGAGATCAGCACCCGCTTGGAGCCGTTCTTCAGGTGTTTCGCGGCGGTCTCGCGGCTGGTGAAGAGGCCGGTGCATTCATAAGCGACATCGACGTCGGACCAGGGCAGCTCTTCGGGGTTGCGGATCGCGGTCAGGCGGATCTCGTGGCGGCCCACTTTCATGGTGTCGCCTTCGACCACCACATCGGCGCCGAGACGGCCGTGCACGCTGTCGTATTTCAACAGGTGAACCTGGGTTGCGGGCGGCGCCAGATCGTTGATCGCCACGACTTCGACGTCGGTGGTGTCATTCTCCAAGAGCGCACGCAGCACGTTACGGCCAATCCGGCCAAATCCATTGATCGCGATCTTAAGGGTCATTTTTCAATAACTCCGGTTCGGTTTCCGGGCACGATACCGGGGTGGTACCGCTATCACTCGCGCACATCGTTAACGCTAACGTCGCCACCAATCAAGCCCCGCGTGACCTTGGTGCGCGCCGGTCCACAGGGTTTTTCCGCCTCCGTGAGGGTAGCGCATTTCCGATCGGCGTCACGACAACTGCCCGCAAATTGCGCAGGATGACCTCGGGGCGGGGAAAATCGCGACGCCTGTGGTTTACCGCTCCGGTGTCCTGCGCCTAGACTTGGGCCTCACCCGCCAGCGCGCGAAGCGTTTGACGGCAAAGCGGAATCCAATCCGCCGCAACCGGGGGAGTGTGACCAGATGGCGCAAGGCAGCGCGTCGTTCGGAGGCCGGCTGTCGCGGCTTCTGAACGCGATTTATCCCGACCTCGACAGCGAGATCCTGGCCTCCAAGGTGGTGGAGGCTTTCTGGCCCGAGGGGCGTCATCGCCGCAAGCGGCCGCGCAGCCCTGGCAATACGCTCTGGTCCGAGGGCGATGCCCTGCTGATCACCTATGGCAATTCGATCCTGGACGGGGCGCACAAGCCTCTGGACCTGCTGCATGATTTCCTGCTGACCCATATGCGGGGCGTGGTCGACGGGGTGCATATCCTGCCCTTCTTTCCCTTCACCTCCGACGACGGGTTTGCGGTCACCGATTATCGCAAGGTGAATCCGGAACTGGGCGACTGGGCCGATATCCGCCGCATCGGCGGTGCCTTCCACCTGATGTCGGACATGGTGCTGAACCATGTCTCCTCGCAAAGCCCCTGGTTCAACGCCTACCGACAGGGGCAAGCGCCCTATGACCGGTTCTTCTACGAGGCAAGGCCGCAGGACGACCTGTCCGAGGTGGTTCGGCCACGGACCACGCCGCTGTTGCAGGCGGTGGAGACCCCGGGCGGGCTCAAACATGTCTGGTGCACCTTCAGCCACGATCAGGTCGATCTCAACTTCGAAAACCCCGAGGTGCTGCTGGAAATCCTGCGCATCCTGCGCCTGCATGTGGATCAGGGGGTGCGGATCATCCGGCTCGATGCGGTGGCCTTTATCTGGAAAAAGGTCGGCACCACCTCGATCCACCTGCCGGAGACCCATGCCATCGTTCAGTTGCTGCGCTTGCTGGCAGATTACGCGACCGAGACGGTGGTGCTGTTGACCGAAACAAATGTGCCGCGAGCGGAGAACCTCAGCTATTTCGGCAACCGCAACGAGGCGCATGTGGTCTATAACTTTCCGCTGCCGCCCCTGATCCTACACGCGATGATGGCGGGCTCGGCGCGGTTCTTGCTGAAATGGGCGCGCGCGATGCCGCCGGCACCCTTGGGCTGTGCCTACCTCAACTTTACCGCCAGCCACGATGGCATCGGGATGCGCCCGGCCGAAGGGGTTCTGCCGCAGGGCGAGATCGACCAGATGATCGACTGCGTGCGCGCGGGCGGTGGATTGGTCTCGATGCGGTCCCTGCCGGATGGCGGAGAGGCACCCTATGAGGTCAACTGCACCTATTTCGACGCGCTAAGCCGCACGTTCGAGGGCGGCGAAGAGCTGAAAATTGACCGGTTCCTGTGTTCGCAGACCATCCCCATGAGCCTTGAGGGCATTCCTGCCTTCTACATTCACGCCATGCTGGCCACCGCCAATGATCACGAGGCGGTCGAGCGGCGCGGCATGAACCGAGCGATCAATCGCCACCGCTGGGACTATCCGGAGCTAAAAGCCCGGCTTGCAGACCCAGAGAGCGATCAGGCGCGGGTGCTGACGGCGCTCTCGGCGCGTTTGAAAGTGCGCGCGAAACAAGCGGCCTTTCACCCCAATGCGACGCAGTTCACCCTGCATCTGGATGACCGGATCTTTGCCATCTGGCGGCAGTCGTTGGACCGGGCCCAGTCGATCTTTGCGCTGCATAACGTCAGCAGCGACGGGGTCATCCTACCGCCCGGGGCCTTGAACCTGATCGAGGGCGAGACCTGGCAGGATCTTCTGTCGGGGGAGCGTTTCGAGGGCGACCAGGACATCACACTGGCGCCCTACCAGTGTCGCTGGATCACCAATCGGGCTTGAGCCAGGGGGCGGGCCGGTGCTAAGGGGGACAAGAGGCCCCTCCAGACCAGGGAATTGTTGATGTTGGAGATTGCAACCACCCGCTGACAGGTTCGGAACGACCCGAGACCTGTCGTCCCCGCGCAGGCGCGGCGCTTTGGCGTGCGCGTGCCGGTTTGACGTGGTTCAATCACAGGCAACATTCAATGAATATTTCCAAGGACGAACAGCGCGTGCTGCACGTGCTGGCGCAGGGCGGCCGTATCCTTTACGAGCGCGCCACCAATGGCCGGGTTACCGAAGTGACCTGCATCACCCGCGACGGGATGATCCTGAGCAATTGCACTCTGGCGGTGTTCCAGCGGCTGCGGCGCAGGCGACTGGTCGAGAGCCGGTTTTCCTGCCCCTATCAGATTTCCGAGAAGGGGCGGCGGTCGGTGCGCGCTCAGTTGGACAATCGTTGAGGGGAGAGGGCGGGGGCGAGGGGCGCTGCCCCTCGCGCTCCCCGGGAAATTTAGGAGAAGATGAAAATGGATATTCGTGAGGAAAGACAAAGCGATGCGGCAGCGATTGCAGCCGTGACGGCGGCGGCTTTCGCCGGGCACCCCCATAGTGATGGGCGTGAGCCTGCCATCGTGGCGGACCTGCGTGCGGCGGGGGCCTTGCACCTGTCGCTGCTGGCGGAGGCGGGCGGGGAGGTTTTGGGCCATGTGGCCTTTTCCCCCGTCACCATCGGCGGTGCCGATCTGGGCTGGCTGGGGCTGGGGCCGGTCTCGGTGCGGCCCGACCGTCAGGGGCAGGGCATCGGCGCGGCGTTGATCCGCGACGGATTGGCCCGGGTGAGGCGGGCAGGCATTCCGGGCGTGGTGCTCTTGGGCGAGCCTGCCTATTACGCGCGGTTTGGTTTTGCCTGCCACGGAGGGCTGGTGCTGCCGGGAGTGCGGCCGGAGTATTTCATGGCGCTGGCCTTTGGCGGTGCCGTGCCAGAGGGTGTTGTCGCCTATCACCCGGCCTTTGGCTGAGCCCTGCGCCCCGGAACCTATTCGGGTCAATCCGGGGCGTAGTCTGCCTCATCCGCCAGTGCCGCCGCCTTGAGGTCGCCCAGAAAGCTCGGGTTGGCCGAATGGATCCGGTTCCAGTTCGGGATGAAGGGGGTTTCATGCGGGTTTTCGAGAAAGACCTGTCCCGCCGTCATGATCGAATTGGCGAAGAGCTCCACCATCTTCTCCTCTCCGTGGCGGTCCATTTCGAGCCCGTTCATGATCGCATCGTGGGAATAGGCCTCCAGCAGGTCGAGGGCGGAGCGGTAATAGGTCGCCTTCAGGGTGCGAAAGACATTGGGCGTAAAGACGGTGCCATCGGCGGCGAGCTTGCGAAAAATCGCCTTGCAGATGTCGACAGACATGCGGTTGAGCCCGGCGCTGGCATCCTCGGGGCTGAGGCTCTGGTGCTTGTGGTCGTAATTGTCGGCGATCTCCACCTGGCAGACCGCCTTGCGGCCGAGGTTGCGCCAGGCCTCCGACAGGACACCGATCTCCAGCCCCCAGTCCGAGGGAATGCGCAGGTCGGGCAGCAAGGGCGCACGCAGGGCCATCTCGCCCGAGAGCGGGTAGCGGAAGCTGCGCAGATAGTCGATGTAGTCGCGGTCGCCGATGGTGCGCTTGAGCGCGATCAGCAGCGGCGAGACCAGGAGCCGCGACACCCGCCCATTCAGCTTGCCGCCGCCAATGCGGGCATAAAAGCCCTTGGAGAGCTGATAGGAGAAGGCCGGATGCGCCACCGGATAGACCAGCCGCGCCAGCATCTCCTTGGAATAGGTGGTGATGTCGCAGTCATGGATCGCCACCACCGAGCTTTCGGCTTGCGCCAGAAGATAGCCGATGCAGGACCAGACGTTCTTGCCCTTGCCCGGCTCTGGCGGGGCGAGACCTTGTTCGGCGAGGCGCGTGCCGAGCTCCAGCATGCGCGGGCTGTCGTTCCACAGCACCCTATGGCTCTGCGGCAGGACCGAGAAGAAGGATCGGGCGTGGCGGTACTGGTCTTCGGTTGCCCGATCAAGGCCGATCACGATGTGATGCAGATAGGGCACCCGGGCCAGCTCGCTCAGGATATGCGCCAGCGCCGGACCTTCGAGTTCGGAGTAAAGACAGGGCAGGATCAGCGAGATCTTGCGGGTCTGGGCAAAGGTTGAAAGCTCGTATTCCAGTTCTTCCACCGGGCGGCAGCGTAGATCGTGAAATTGGGCGATATTGCCGTTCTGGTGGAAATCAGCCATGCGCTACGGGTCCTTTCTGGAGGGCATCCCATTCGGGAAGGAGCTGCATCACCGCCTCGCGCCAGCCTGCGGGGCCGGGGCGGGTGGTGCGCAGGATGCGATCTTCGTTGCGAAATTCCGGCAGGTCGGGGCCATGATCGTTGCGGATCACCACGCCGCGATCCGCCTGCGCGATCATCTCCACATCATTGGGGGCATCGCCAAGCGCGACGGTGAAACAGGGGGCGTATTGCGCCATGAGGCGGGTCATCTGGTCGGCCTTGGTGGCACCAAAGGACAGGGTGAGGAAGCGTCCGCCCGCCCGCGCCGAAATCCCGTGCCGCGCCAAGGCGGCCAGAAAGCCAGCCCGCTGATGGGCATCGCCCTGCCAGAGGCCGGGTTCGGAAAATTGCCGTGTCTTGGCCCGTCTGGCTGCAAGCTCCGACAATCCGGTCACAGTGGCGACCTCGGCGACGCTCATGTCGCCGAAGCCGCGAAAGGGGGCGTCGAGCGTCCTGAGCACCTGCCGGATTGCACGGTAATCCGCATCCTTGTTGCCGATCGCGGCCGGGCGGAGGCAGGCGGCGCCGTTCTCGACGATCATCGGTGTATCCCCGAGGCCGAGCTGCTGATGCAGTGGCAGGATCTCTGCAGCGGTCTTGGAACTGGCGAGCACCAGCAGGCCACCCCGCGCGCTGACCTCCGCCAGAGCGGGCAGGGCAGGGCTGAAGTCATAGGTCTCGTGATCCAGAAGCGTACCGTCCAGATCACTGAAAATCAGAAGCCTTCGCATCGGGGGCCTCATTTTTTGCAGACGTGACATACCCCTAGCTTAGGACGCGCGCCCGGTGAGGCAAACGCAGTCACAGCCAATTTTACCCAAATTTGCGCAGGCCCGGCATCGCGGGCCTGTTTTTTGTGCAAATTTTTCTGAGGCTTACCCGAAGGTCACTTGGGGTTCTGCGGGGCCCGGCGCACGACGGTTGTCGGACGCCCCGCCAGGGTGAGCTGCGCGTCGCGGCGGGCGGAGCGGGCGATGATGCGCCCTTTGGAGACCACCAACCGCCGCGCGGCGCGCTGGCGCAGGGCGTCCACCGGGTCAGCCGCATCAAGCACCACCAGCGAGGCCAAGGCGCCTTCGCGCAGGCCATAGTCGCTGAGCCCCATGATCTCGGCATTGGTCTCGGTGACCATGGTGAAGCAGCACGCCATCTCCTCGGGGTGGGTCATCTGGGCCACATGCAGCCCCATAAAGGCCACGTCGAGCATGTCGGCGGTGCCCAGCGAATACCAGGGATCAAGGGTGCAATCCTGCCCCCAGCCGACGCGAATGCCCATGGCTTGCATCTCCTTCACGCGGGTCAGACCCCGGCGTTTCGGGTATGTGTCATGCCGCCCCTGCAGCACGATGTTGATGAGGGGATTGGGGATCGCGGAAATCTCCGCTTCCGCCATCAACGGCAGAAGTTTCGAGACATAGTAATTGTCCATCGAATGCATCGAGGTGAGGTGACTGCCCGCCACCCGCCCCTGAAGGCCGAGGCGCAGGGTCTCCGCCGCCAAGGTCTCGATATGGCGGCTCATCGGGTCGTCGGTCTCGTCACAGTGCATATCGACGGGCAAGCCACGGTCGGCGGCGATCTCGCACAAGTCGCGCACCGAGGCAGCACCCTCCGCCATGGTGCGTTCAAAATGCGGAATGCCGCCCACCACGTCAAGCCCCATGTCGAGCGCCCTGATCATGTTTTCCCGCCCGTTTGGCGCGCGGTAGAGCCCATCCTGCGGGAAAGCGACCAGCTGCAGGTCGATATACCCCTTCACCGCCTCGCGCACCGCGATCATCGCCTCCACTCCGCGTAAGTGGTCCGGCGTGGTGTCCACATGGCTGCGGATCGCCAAGAGCCCGAGCGAGGCGGCCCAGTCGCAATAGGTCAGGGCGCGTTCCACCATCTCCTCGACCGTGGCGAGGTCGCGCAACTCGCCCCAGAGGTCGATGCCCTCGAGAAGCGTGCCCGAGGCATTCACCCGCGGCTGGCCATAAGACAGGGTCGCGTCCATGTGGAAATGCGGATCCACAAAGGGCGGCGAGACCAGATCGCCGCGCGCGTCGATCACCTCAAAAGCTTGCGCCTCGATCCGTGGCGCGAGGGCAGAGATCCGGTCGCCCTTGATGCCGATATCCAGGATGCGCCCGTCGGGCAGGCGCCCGCCTTCGATGATGAGGTCGAACATGGGTCAGGGGCCCTCCTGCTGGTTGCTGTTCCGCCCGTGATCTCAGCCCGGAGTAAAGGAATCTTCAAGAGCGGCGAAAATCAGGGGACATCAGCGAAATTTACCAATGCGGCAAGCGCTTGCAGCTTTGCGACTCGGGCGCCTCGGGGTCCGACATCGAGTGACGTTTTGGCGCAATTTCACGTCGATTCACCATGGGCGCAAAATGCCCACAGACAGGAGGCTGCGTGGATCCGCCGGGGTTCAAATGGCGGGCCAAACAAGCTGGCGCATCACCCATCCTTGCCCGATGCGCCGGAACAATAACAGAGAGGAATGTCAGTTTTATGTCTCTTAAACCTCCTTTGACGGAACTTGAGATCAAGACCGCCGACAGCGGTTACTACAAAGGGTTCACCAAGGACGTCACCATCACCGCCAAGGTGCTGGTCGCGGCGCTCATCCTCTGGGCGGTCGCCTTTCCCACCCAGGCGGCGGGTGTCCTGTCCAAATTCAACACGCTCATTCTCGCCAGCTTCAACTACTGGTACATCTATGTGGTGGCGTTTTTTGTGGTGGTCTGTCTGGGCCTTGCGCTCTGGCCATCGACCGGGCGGATGCGGCTTGGAAATGAGGATGACCGGCCGGAGTTTTCCAACTTTTCCTGGTTCTCGATGATGTTCGGGGCCGGGATGGGGATCGGGATGCTCACCTATTCCACCGGCGAGCCGATCTATCACTTTCAGACCAACCCGGACGTCATTCAGGGTCTGGTCGCGGGCGGCACCGCCGAGACGGTGCGCTCGGCCTATAAGTGGTCCTTCCTGCATTGGGGCTTGTCGCCCTGGGGCGCCTATGCGCTGACAGGTCTGGCGCTGGCCTTCTTCGCCTATCGTCGCGGGCTGCCCCTCACGATCCGCTCCTCGCTAGTGCCGCTCTTCGGCAACCGGATGTCCGGGGTGATCGGCCATGCGGTGGATGTGGTGGCGGTGATCGCCACGGTTCTGGGCGTGGCGCAGACGCTGGGCTTTGGCGTGGAGCAATTCGTCGCCGGTCTGGCGCGCATTGGCGTGGGCGACTGGCTGATGGTCACCACCGAGGATGGCGGCCAGAAAGCCTCTGTCGCGGCGGTGATCCTGTCTCTGGTGATCATCATGGGCGCCTCGACCCTCTCGGCGCTGTCGGGTGTGGGCAAGGGCATCAAATGGCTCTCCAACATCAACATGGGGCTGAGCTTCTTCCTCCTCGCCTTCTTCCTGATCTTCGGCTCCACCATGTTCGGGCTGAAATCGCTGTTTGTCGGTCTTTATGACTATCTCGTCGCCTTCCCCTCGATGATGTTCACCGTCTGGAGCGATGATGGCACCGAGGTCGGCAAGGCGCTGGAAGGCTGGCAGGGTGGTTGGACCATCTTCTACTGGGCCTGGTGGATCGCTTTTGCGCCCTTCGTCGGCCTGTTCCTCGCGCGGATTTCGCGCGGTCGGACGATCCGCGAATATGTGCTCGGCGCGATGCTGGTGCCTTCGGTGATGTGCTTTGTCTGGTTCGCGCTGGTCGGCGGCACCGCGATTGATCTGGAGCTCTCCGGTCAGGCGAACAACAGCATCCTCGGCACCGGCCTGTCGGATCAGCTCTACGCCACGCTTGCCGTGCTCTTGAGCGATGGCATGGCTTGGGTCTTCTCCGTCTTGGTGGCGGTGCTGCTGCTGACCTACCTCGTGACCTCGGCGGATTCGGCCGTGCTGATCATCAACACCATCAATGCCGCAGGGGATGAGGGGCCGAAGGCGCGTCCGCATATCATCTTCTGGGGTGCCGCGCTGGCCTTTGTGGTGGGCGCTCTGTTGATCATCGGTGGCCTTGGCGCGATCCAGACCGCCATGGTGATCGGCGCGCTGCCCTTCTCGGCGGTGATGGCGCTGATGGGGGTCTCGCTTGTGAAGGCGATCATCCG
Organism: uncultured Paracoccaceae bacterium; assembly: GCA_937146765.1. Lineage (GTDB taxonomy): Bacteria > Pseudomonadota > Alphaproteobacteria > Rhodobacterales > Rhodobacteraceae > Epibacterium. The sequence goes on from CAKZRP010000051.1 coordinate 47,579, forward strand.
CGATGGCCTCCGCGCTCGCAAGGGCCTGCCGGTGACCGCACGGGAGATCGCGGGCGAGTAAGCCACCCGCTTGGTCAAGAAAAAGCCGCCCGTCGTGAGATCCACGGCGGGCGGTTCTAGTTTGGGGATTTAGGTCAGGGTGTCTGACCCAATGTTTCGCGCGCGAAACAATAGGTCAGCAGGCGTTCCGCATGTTTATCAAGGGCTTACGCAGGCGTTCTTGCCCCTTGCAACAGGGTGTCGGCGCTCTTCATTGCGGTCAACAGAGCATGATGCAGCGTCTGTGCATAGGACCGCGCCACCATGATTTCGACCGCAGCATCGGTCGCGGAGCACAGAACAAAGACGTTCATATGCTCCATGAGGAGCCTGAGCGCCGTGCCCGTGGTGAGCCGGGCCAGATCCGCCATCACCAACCGTTCCAGCACCGGCGCAAGCGGCGCGCCGGAGAGGTGGAACACCGTCCAGCCATCGCTTTGCTCGGTCACTGAGGCTGCGGCACCGAGGTCGGACTTCAGGTTCTGCGCGAGGAACTCGTCTTGCGCGTAATCACCCATCACAAACCATTGGCTCTGCGCGGTTGAGAATACCTGATGACGCGCGCCGCTGCGCAGAGTGCCGATGGGCACCGGGCCATGGGCAAGGGTCTCCATTGCCTGCGCGACCGGGGCGTCTTGACCATTGCGCGCGGTGACCGAGGCGATGGCGCGGTCGCTGACCTCGCGCAAGGTCCAAGCGCCGACCTTGTCCACGGCGGGGGTGAGGCCGCCCAGAGCGGTGGCGGCATAAAGGCGGGGTTGGGTCACAGGATCAGCCACGCAGACGCTCTCCTTCGGGATCAATGAAATGGGGGCTGACCACGCGGGCGGTCAGGCTCTGGCCTTGCAGCGGGTTCGCAATGGTGACGACCTCGCCCAAGCGGGCCTGACCACGCTCCAGAAAGCCCAGCGCGATGGATTTGCCCAAATGGGGCGAATAGGCGACGGAGGTGAGCCAGCCCTCGCTGACGCCTTGTTGCGGAGCTGAGGTCGCAAAGAGGTGGCCGCCGGCGGGCAGGGTCGTGCTGCCATCCAGCGCCTCAAACCCCATCAGCCGCAGGCCTGCGGGATCGTTCAGCCCTTCGCGCCGCGACAGCACCGCGCCGATGGCTTCCTTCTTGTCGGAGACCATACGGCCCATGCCGAGATGATCGGCCGAGGTCTGGCCGTTGAGCTCATTGGCGGTGGCATGGCCCTTTTCGACCCGCAAAACGCCAAGCGCCTCGGTGCCATAGGGGGTGATGTCAAACGCCTCGCCCGCCGCCATGATCTCGCGGATCAGCGCTTCGCCATAGCGGCTGGGCACGGCGATCTCATAGGCCAGCTCGCCCGAAAACGAGATGCGGAAGAGCCGCGCGCGCAGACCCCCGCAGACGGTGATCTCGCCACAGGCCATAAAGGGGAAGGCGGCGTTGGAGAGGTCATGCTCGGGGTCGACGATCCTCGTCAGCACCGCGCGGGCGTTGGGACCCGCCACCGCGAATTGCGCCCAGGCCTCGGTGGTGGAGATGAGCTGCACGTCCATCTCGGGCGCGAGGCACTGACGGACAAACTCCATATGACGGTAGACCGGGCCGGCATTGGCGGTGGTGGTGGTGACGACGAAGTGATCCTCGGCGAGGCGCGCAGCGGTGCCATCGTCCATCACGATGCCATCCTCGCGCAGCATCAGACCATAGCGGCACTTGCCCACCGGCAGTTTGGCAAAACCATTGGCGTAGACAAGGTTCAAAAAGGCCGCCGCATCGGCGCCCTGCACATCCACCTTGCCCAGCGTGGTCACGTCGCAGACGCCGACGGATTTGCGCACCGCCAGCGCCTCGCGGTCGACGCTCTGGCGCCAATGGGTCTCGCTCTTGCGGGGGAAATATTGCGCGCGCAGCCAGAGGCCCGCCTCGACAAAGACCGCGCCCTGTTCGACCGCCCAATGGTGCGAGGGGGTCAGGCGGGTCGGCTTGAAACCCTTGCCTGCCGCGCGCCCGGCCAGCGTGCCAAGGGCGACGGGCGTATAGGGCGGGCGGAAGATGGTGGTGCCGGTCTCGGCAATGCTCTGGCCGGTGGCCTCGGCCATCACCGCAAGCCCGCCGAGGTTGGAGGTCTTGCCCTGATCGGTGGCCATGCCGAGGGTGGTATAGCGTTTCAGATGCTCGACCGAGCGGAAGCCTTCCTGATGAGCGAGCTTCACGTCCTTGACGGTGACGTCGTTCTGAAAATCGAGCCATTTGCGGCCCTTGCCCTCAGGGACATACCAAAGCGGGGTGACCTCATAAGCGCCATCCTCGGCGCGGGGGCAGGGCAGGGGCGTGGTCTTGAGCCCGAGGCTGTCGAGCGCGGCCAAGGCCATTTCGATGCCCGACTGCAGCGCTTGAGCGGTCGAGAAATGCCCCGCCGCCGCGCCCGCCGAACGCATGCCCTGCGGCAGGGTGCCGCCGGGCACAAAGCTGGCGATCTGGTCGTTCCAGACCAGGCGGCCGCGCTGGTGGCAGGTGAGCGAGACATTGGGGTTCCAGCCGCCTGAGACGCCAAGCGCCTGACAGGCCAGGGTCTGCGTGCGGCCATCGCTGCGGCGCAGGGTCACTCCGGTGAGGCCAAGTTTGCCCTTGGCGTCAATGACTTGTGCGCCAGCAAAGATGGGGTAGTCGCCAAGGGCAGTAGCGCTGGGTCGACTGTCGATCACGCCGACAACCTCCACCCCCAGCGCAGCGAGATCGCGCGCTGTGCGGTGACCGGAGTCGGTGTTGGTGAAGACCGCGACCTGTCGCCCCGCCGTGACCGCCCAGCGATTGGCATAGGCCCGCATCGCGCCGGCCATCATCACCCCGGGGCGGTCGTTGTTCTGAAAGGCGATCATCCGCTCGGTCGCGCCGGCACAAAGGAGGCTCTGGCGCGCGTAGATCCGCCAGAGGGTCTGGCGCGGCATATCGGCCTCGGGCACCGCGAGGTGGTCGGCGTTGCGCTCGAGCGCGGCATAGATGCCGTGGTCAAAGGCGCCAAGCACGGTGGTGCGGCGCATCAGGCGCACATTTGGAAGGGCTTTGAGTTCGGCGACAGTGTCTGCGGCCCAGAGGCGGGCGGGCTTGCCGTCAATCTCCTCCACCTCGGCATTGAGGCGGCCGCCAAAGGTGAAATCCTCATCCGCGAGCACCACCCGCGCGCCATTGCGGCCAGCGGTCAGGGCGGCGGCAAGGCCTGCAGGGCCGGCGCCGATGATCAGCAAGTCACAGTGCTGGAACCCTTTATCATAGGCATCCGGGTCGGCCTCCATCGAGAGCGATCCAAGGCCCGCGGCGCGGCGGATGATGGGCTCGTAGAATTTCTCCCAAAAGGCGCGGGGCCACATGAAGGTCTTGTAGTAAAACCCGGCGGTGAGAAAATTCGAGAAGAGGTCGTTGACCCCCAGTGCATCAAAGGCAAGCGAGGGCCAGCGGTTCTGGCTTTGCGCGGTGAGCCCGTCGTACAATTCGGCCACCGTGGCGCGGGTGTTCGGCTCCTGCCGGGCGCCGGTGCGCAGTTCAACCAGCGCGTTGGGCTCCTCGGACCCCGAAGAAATCACCCCACGCGGGCGGTGGTATTTGAAGCTGCGCCCCATCAGACGCACGCCATTCGCGAGAAGGGCAGAGGCCAGCGTATCGCCCGCATGGCCCTTATAAGCCTGGCCGTCGAAGGTGAAATTCAGCACTCGGTCGCGGTCGATCTGACCGCCGGAGAGACGATGGGTCTGGTTCATGCCACGCTCCGCCGGGCGAGGGCGACATCGCGGGCGAGTTCGACGCTCAGGATCTCATGGCTGGTGGTGTCACGGGTCACGACAAGCCACGAGCGGTCGCCCTGTTCGTGAAACCACAGCTCGCGGTGCTGGCCTGCGGGGTTGTCGCGCAGGTAGAGGTAGTCGTGAAAGGCGCGGGCGGCGTCCTCGCTCAGCCAATAGGGCCGGTTGATCAGGCCAGCATCGCCCAAATAGGTGAATTCCTGCGCGTCGCGGGGGCCGAGGAGCGGGTGGGGAATAATCATCGTCTCTTGTCCGGGTCTATGGGCGGTTGGGGTCAGTGCAGGTTCGGCTGCGCGCCGACGCCTTTTTCGTCGATCATCCGCCCCGAGAGGGAGCGGTCGAGGCGATAGGCGGTTGCGGTCTCATGCGGGCGGTCGGTGGCGAGGAGATGGGCAAAAGCATAGCCAGAGGCGGGCGTCGCCTTGAAGCCGCCGTAGCACCAGCCGCCGTTGAAATAGAGGCCCTCGATCGGGGTGCGGTCGATGTAGGGCGAGCCATCCATCGACATGTCCATGATGCCGCCCCACATGCGCAACAGGCGGGCGCGGCCGATCATCGGCATCAGCGCCATGCCGCCTTCGGCCACGTCCTCGACCAAGGGCAGGTTGCCGCGCTGGGCGTAGGAGTTGTAGCCGTCGATATCGCCGCCAAAGACCAGACCGCCCTTGTCGGACTGGCTGACGTAGAAATGCCCGGCGCCAAAGGTGATGACTCCGGGGATCAGCGGCTTTAACCCTTCGGAGACAAAGGCTTGCAAGACGTGGCTCTCAATGGGCAGGCGCATGCCGGCCATGGCCATCACGCGCGAGGAGCTGCCCGCCACCGCGACGCCGACCTTGCCCGCGCCGATATAGCCGCGCGAGGTCTCTACGCCCTGGATGCGCCCCTGTTCGATGCGAAAGCCGGTCACTTCGCAGTTCTGCAGGATATCGACGCCATGGCTGTCCGCCGAACGGGCATAGCCCCAAGCCACCGCATCATGGCGCACGGTGCCGCCGCGCCGGTGCATCAGCGCGCCTTTGATCGGGAAGCGGGCATTGTCGAAGTTGAGGAAGGGGGCCTCCTTGCGGACCTGCTCTGCGGTCAACAGCTCGGCGTCCGAGCCCTGCAGGATCATCGCATTGCCCCGGCGGCGATAGGCGTCGCGCTGCCCGTCGGTATGGAACAGGTTCATGATGCCGCGCTGGCTGACCATGGCGTTGTAGTTGAGATCCTGCTCTAACCCCTCCCAGAGCTTCATCGAGAACTCATAAAAGGGCTCGTTGCCGGGCAGGAGGTAGTTCGAGCGGATGATGGTGGTGTTGCGCCCTACGTTGCCGCCGCCGATCCAGCCCTTTTCCAGGACCGCGATGCGGGCCTTGCCATAGACCTTGGAGAGGTAGTGCGCGGTGGCGAGGCCATGGCCGCCGCCGCCGATGATGATGTAATCGTAAGCAGGCTTAGGGGCAGGGTCGCGCCAGGCGGGCGTCCAGCCCTTGTGGCCGGTCAGAGCCTCGTAGGCGATGCGGAGCGCGGAATATCGCATGGGGTGTCTTTCGGTCCTTGGCAAATGCGGCAATGCGTTTGGGTGACCTTAGACGCGCGGCGCTTGCTTGACTTTTCTGATTTGGTCGAATTTTGTCCCTTTATGGACGAGACCCCCAGCCGCCGTCGCTATGGCTTTTTTCTGGTCGAGGATTTTGCGCTGATGTCGGCGGCCTCGGCGGTGGAGCCATTGCGCGCCGCCAATCTCCTCAGCGGAGAGACGCTTTATGACCTCAGCTTCCTGTCGCGGCGCGGCGGGCGGGTCGCGGCCTCTTGCGGGGCGGGGTTTGACACGGTGGAGATGGGCACGGTGGAGAGGGGCGGTGGTGCCTTGCCCGATCTGGTCTTTGTCATCGCGGGCGGCGATCCCTTTGCGGCGCTGGACCCGAGCGTGCTCGGCTGGCTCCGGCGGTTGCAGGCGGCGGGGGTGGCGCTGGGCGGGATTTCCGGCGGCGGGGTGTTTCTGGCGCGGGCCGGGGTGATGGAGAACCGTCGGTTCACCGTCCATTGGGACTATTTCGAGGCGCTGCGGGCGCAGTCAGAGGATTACCTGATGGAGCGGCGGCTCTTTGTGATCGACCGGGATCGCTACACCTGCGCCGGGGGCGTTGCCCCGCTTGACCTGATGCACGCGCTGATCCGCTCTGACCACGGGGCCGATCTGGCGCGAAGGGTCAGCGATTGGTACATCCACACCGGCATCCGCGCGGCGGATGCGCCGCAGCGGTCGGACGGGCCGGGGGGGCACGAGGGGCTGCACCGGGCGGTGGCGGCGGCGCTTGCCTTGATGGAGACCCATCTGGCGGACCCTTTGACGATGGATCAGCTGGCGCAGCTGGTCGGCCTCGGCCCTCGCAGCCTTGCGCGCCAGTTCAGCGCCGATCTGGGCGAGAGCCTGATGCGGCACTACCTCACCCGGCGGCTCGACAAGGCGGACGAGCTGTTGCGCCAGACCCGCCTGCCGGTGGCCGAGGTGGCGCTGGCGACCGGCTTTGTCAGCCAAGCCCATTTCGCCAAGTCCTTTCGGGCCGCCTATGGTCTGGCACCGCGCGACCGTCGCGCGCAGGGGCGCGGATGACAGCAGCGCCTTGCGGATCGCGTGGGAGTGTCTATCTCTTTCCCTGACCTTAGGAAAAGGAAACCCCATCGCATGTCCGAGTTTGTCATCGCCCCACCGCCGCAAGCCGTCCTGCCCATCGCGGGCACCGAGGCGCTGTTTCCCGTGCGCCGGGTCTATTGCATCGGCCGCAACTATGCCGCCCATGCGGTGGAAATGGGCCATGACCCCGACCGCGAGCCGCCGTTTTTCTTTCAGAAAACGCCGGACAGTCTGGATGCCTCGGGGCAGTTTCCCTATCCGGTGAGGAGCGAGGAGGTGCACCACGAGGCCGAACTGCTGGTGGCGCTGGGCAAAGGCGGGCGCGATATCGCGGAGGCGGATGCGCTTGATTACGTCTGGGGTTACGGCCTTGCGCTCGATATGACGCGGCGGGATTTGCAAGGCATCGCCAAGGCGGCGGGCCGCCCCTGGGAGATCGGTAAATCCTTTGAACACGCCGCCCCGGTGGCCCCTTTGACCCCTGCGGCTGAGATCGGCCACCCGAGCGAGGGCGCGCTGACACTGACCGTCAATGGCGAGCTGCGCCAGAGCGGTGACCTCAACCAGATGATCTGGAAAATCCCCGAGATGATCGCCCATCTGTCGCAGTATTACACGCTGGCGGCGGGCGATGTGATTCTGACCGGCACGCCCTCTGGTGTGGGCCCGGTGCAACGCGGCGATGTGCTGGAGCTGACCTGCCTCAGCCTCACCCCCCTGCGAGTCGAAGTGACCTGACACTGCGGGAACAGATGCGCGCGGCGCGGCGTTGACCCTACGACGCGCCGAGACAGGCCAGAAAGCGACGGGACGAGACAGCAGATGACATCCGACTTTGGCGCCACGCGGCTGGGCCCTATCCTTTATTTTCGTGGCATGGCCGAGGGAGCCTTGCGCCTCGCGGTCATGGTGCTGCGCCCCAAAGGCGAGGTGCCGGGCGACCTCAGCGCCGAGGGGCAGACCCATGCCCCGCAGCCCCTGCGCGAGATCGGCGCCAATACGGTCTGGCGCTATGATTTCAGCCTGCCGCAAGGCGCGCCGGGCTATGCGCTGGAGGGCGAGAGCTACCCGGTCGAGACCAATGTGACAGGCGATCTGCGCTTTGCCTTTCTGTCCTGCAATGGCGAGGAAGAGGGGGATCTGGACCGTGACCACTTTGAGCGCAACGCCATGTGGGCGGATATGTGCGAAGAGCACAAGAAACGCCCCTTTGCGCTGCTGTTGCAGGGTGGCGATCAGATCTATGCGGATGAGGCGACGAAGGGCCATCGGCTGACGGAGGACTGGCCCAAAGACTTTGAAAAACCGCGCGACGCCGAAGAGCTGGAGGAGCTCGCCGACCACCTGCGCAGCCGCTTTGCCGAGCGATACGTGCAGGCGCTGTTTGGCGAGGCGCCGAGCTGGATCATGGCACGGGTTCCGACGCTGGCGATCTGGGACGATCATGACATCTGCGACGGCTGGGGCTCGCTCTATCGCGACCGCACCCTCTCCGAGGTGGGCCAATGCCTGTTTGACGTGGCGCGCGAGATGTATCTCTTGTTCCAGCACGCGGCGGTGGAGGCGGATATTCCCGACCTATTCCTTGACCCCACCGGCACGTCGCTGTCCTGGCAGCGCACCTTGCCGGGCCTGTCGATTGTCGCGCCGGACCTGCGGGCTGAACGCGGGCGGCGGCAGGTGATGGGCGCCTACGGCTGGTCCGCGACCGAGGCGATGGAGCCAGGCGAAACCCATACCTTCCTTGTTTCCAGCGTGCCCTTGTTGGGGCCGCGCCTGTCGTTGGTCGAAGGCTTGCTGCTGATGCTTCCGACGATGCAGAAATACGAGGATGACCTGCGCGACCAATGGCAGAGCCGCGCCCATCGCAAGGAATGGGTGCGGATGCTGAAACAGGTGCTGAAATGGCGGCAGGTCGCGCCGGTGACGGTGCTCTCAGGCGAAATCCATCTCGCCACCCGGGCGGTGATGGGCAAGGGCAAGAACCGCATCCAGCAGCTTGTCGCCTCGGGCATTGCCCATCGCGCGCCGCCGCAGGGCTATGCGCGCGGGCTGGGCGCACTGGCGGGCCTTGGCGACGCGCCGGTCAAGGGCCATCCGATCCGCATCCACCCGCTGCCCGGCAAAAAACAGCGCTACACGGCGGAACGCAACTATCTGGAATTGCGGCGCGATTCCGGGATCTGGAACGCGATCTGGCATCTGGAGGAGAGCGGCGCAACCCCACCGCTGGAACTCGACCGGCTGGAATGATCCATTCACCTTTGCGAAATTTGTCTGAAGTTTTCCTTGCCGTGCCGGACCTGCGGAAAGTCAGCGTTAAGGTTCGAGGCCCATCCTGATCCCTATGCCAGGGGTGGCATTTGGGTGAGTGTTTACGGGGGAGGCGAGGCAGACCATGTCCGCTGGCCCTTGTTCGAAAGGGTTGGTGCATGGGCAAGCTGGGTTGGGGCAAGCAGGGTTCGGGACTGGGGCTGCGGCTGTGTGCTTGGGTCGCGCTGGTCTGGATGGTGGCGGGCATGATGGCCCCGGCGCTGGCCCGTTTGGACCATGCGACTCCGGTCAGCCTGCCAAGTGGTCCGCAGATCGCGACCCCGGCGGCGCCGCTGCGCAATGATGTCTTGGCCCCGCGGGATAGATCCTCCGGGGAGGCTGCGCTGGAGTCTGGGTTTCGCCGGGGCGGTTGGCGCTGCGAGGCGGTCTGCGATGGGCAGGGCCATCTACGCCAACGCTGTCTGACCCTTGAGGATCCGCGGCTGAGCGGCATGGGGCAAGCACTGGATCACCTCTCCAAGGCGCCCCAGCTGCGCAAGAGCCTCGATGATCTCGGGATCGACCCAGAAACAAACGGCCCGAGCTGCTGAGCGCAGTCGGGCCGTTGCACCTGTTCAAAATGCGCGCGATTACTCGGCGGCGCTGGCGTTCAACGCGACCTGATTGACAAAGGCCATCATGTCGTCGCGCAGGTCCTCCCGGGCGAGGGCAAAGGCCACGGTTGCCTGCAGGAAGCCGGACTTGGAACCGCAGTCAAAGCGCTGCCCCTTGAAGCGATAGCCGTAGACCGGCTGCTCCTTCTCGATGTCCTGGGCAATGGCGTCGGTCAGCTGGATCTCGCCTCCGGCGCCCTTTTTCATCTTGTTGAGGTTCTTCATCACCGAGGGGGAGAGGATATAGCGCCCGATCACCGCGAGGTTGGACGGCGCTTCGCCCGCGGCGGGTTTTTCCACCATGCCCTTGACCGAGACGATCTTGCCCATGTCTTCCTTCACGTCGAGGACGCCGTAGGAGGAGGCCTTCTCCGGGGCGACCTCCATCGCGGCGACCATATTGCCGCCGGTCTCCTCATAGGCCTCCACCATCTGCTGCAGGCAGGGTTTTTCCGCCGCGATCACGTCGTCTGGCAGGATGACGGCAAAGGGCTCGTTGGCGATCAGGCGACGGGCGCACCAGACCGCGTGACCAAGGCCGAGGGCCTGATGCTGGCGGATATAGGCGATGGCGCCGGAGTCCATATAGGTGTCCTTCAGGATCTCCAAGAGATCATCCTTGCCCTTCTTGCGCAGCTCCTGCTCCAGGATGGGGGAGTGGTCGAAGTAGTCCTCCAGCGCGCTCTTGCCGCGCGAGGTGACAAAGATGAACTCCTTGATGCCCGCCGCGCGGGCCTCGTCGATTGCGTATTGAACCAGCGGGCGGTCAACGAGGGTCATGATCTCCTTCGGCACGGATTTCGTAGCCGGGAGGAACCGGGTCCCGAGCCCTGCGACCGGAAAGATCGCCTTGGTTACCTTTTTACGCATAATATAACTCCACCAAATTGGGTCTTTGCAGATTCTGCATCAGCTTACTTAGCCTGTGTTACGAGGCTGTGGCAGTGGGATTAACAATAAGGCCTAATTCGGGTTTTACAAAGCCTCAGGCACGGGAACGCCGGCACCCTAAAGGATTGGGGCCGGCGTAGAGGTGTCGGGGACCTCAGACTTTGGTTCAGGGGTTCAGGTGCCGTGATAGTGGCGCAGGGTGGCGCGGGTGCCCTCCTCCCACAAGAGGGTGAGCCAGCGGGCAAAGGCCCTGGCAAACCGGGGCTCCTGCGTCAGCGCCCCGTAGAGGCCTTCCTGCGCCAGCCAGAGGCCGGGGGCATCCTTGGCCGCGAGGGCGCAGACGCAGAGTTCGTCCCATTTGGGATCGTTGGGCTCGATCACGCTGCCATCCTCGCGGGTGCCGGCGCACATGCGGCACCAGAGGGCCTCCACCAGGGCCAGTCCCTCGACCGGGCCACCGGCCGCCAGCGCCTCGCGCAGGATCGGCAAAAGGAAGCCGGTGTGGCGGGAAGAGCCGTCGAAGGCCACCCGCCGGGTGGTGTCGCGGATGGCAGGGTTGGAGAACCGCGCAGCGATCAGATCCACATAGGCGGCAGGGGTAAATTCCGGCACCGGATGGACGTAGGGGGCGATCTCCTCGGTTTCCACCTTGCGGAAGAGTGCGGCGATATCCGCGTCTTCCATGCAGTCGGAGATGGTGGTGCAGGACAACAGCTCGCCCGCATTGGCGATCACTTGATGGCCAGCGTTCAGGATGCGGATCTTCATCGTCTCATAGGAATGCACCGCATCGGTAAAAGTGGCGCCCACCCTGTCCCAATCCGGACGGCCAGCGCAGAAGGCGTCCTCGATCACCCATTGGCGGTAAGGCTCGTGGGTCACCGGGGCCTGATCGGCAATGCCGAGGTCCGCCGCGCGGGTGATTTCGGCCGGGCCGGTGGCGGGGACGATGCAATCGACCATGGAATTGGGAAAGCTGCACTGCGTCGCGATCCAATCCGCCAGCTCTGCCTCCTGCGCGCGGGCGAGGCCCAGCACTGTCTGCCGGGTGATCGCACCATTGCCTTGCAGGTTGTCGCAGCTCTGCACGGTGAAGGGGCCAAGGCCCGCCGCGCGGCGGGCGCGCAGGGCAGCCACGATGGCGCCGAAGGCCGTGCGCGGGGCGTCCGGATGGGCGATATCGTGCTGGATGTCGGCATGGGCGAGGTCGAAGCCGCCCGCGACCGGATCCTGATAGTAACCGCCTTCGGTCACGGTGAGGGCGACGATGCGGATCTCTGCCCGCGCCATGGCGGCGATCAGCGCGCCATTGCCTTCCTCGATCGGCAGGTAGTCGATCATCGAGCCGACCACCTCGGCGGAGGTGCTGTCGGGGGAGAGCTCGATCAGGGTGGTCAGGCAATCCTGGGCCAGCAGACGGTCACGCATGGCGGCGTCATAGGGGCGCACGCCGGCGCCGAGGATCGCCCAATCCAAGGCCTCGCCCTGCTGCATCAGCCGGTGCAGATACCAGGACTGATGCGCGCGATGAAAATTGCCGAGCCCGATATGGACGATGCCGGGGGTCAGAGCGCCGCGGTCGTAGGAGGGGCGGGCAATGGCCTCGGGGAGGGAGGCCAGAGTGGTGTTTGACAGGGGCAGCGTGGTCATCAGCTCATCCAGTTTCCGCCGTCGACATTATAGGTCTGGGCCACCACGTAGTCGGCGTCGTGACTGGCCAGAAAGATCGCCATGCCGGTAAGATCGTCCGCGGTGCCCATGCGCCCGAAGGGCACGGCCTCGCCGACTTCGCGTTTCTTCTGACCGGGGGCCTTGTTCTCGTATTTGGCAAAGAAGGCATCGACCCCGTCCCAATGCTCGCCGTCCACCACGCCGGGGGCGATGGCGTTGACGTTGATGCCATGCTGGATCAGGTTCAGGCCCGCCGACTGGGTGAGGCTGATGATCGCCGCCTTGGAGGCGCAATAGACTGCCACCAGCGCCTCACCCCGACGGCCGGCCTGGCTCGCCATGTTGATGATCTTGCCGCCGCCGCCGCGCGCGATCATGTGCTTGGAGACCGCCTTCATCATGAAGAGCGTGCCCGCAACATTGATCTCAAAGACCCGGTCGTAATCGGCGCGGGTGATCTCCACGATCGGTGCGGCGGAGAAGATCGCGGCATTGTTGACAAGGATGTCGATGCGCCCGAGCGCCTCGACCGTCTGGTCGACACAGGCGTCGATGCTCTCCTGCCGGGTCACATCGAGTTCCACCGCAACCGCCCTGTCGCCGAGCTCGGCAGCGGTGGCGGCGGCGCGGGCGGTGTCGATATCTGCGATGGCAACCTCGGCTCCTTCGCGGATGTAAGCCTCCGCAAAGGCGCGACCGATACCGCGCGCAGCACCCGTAATCAGGGCTTTCTTGCCATCGAGTCTCATGCCGCGATCCTCTGGCCCTGGGCGTCGAAGCGGTGAATGACATCGCTGCGCGGGGTCAGCGTCACCCTGTCGCCATGGCGGAAGCCGACTTCGCCATCGGCGCGCACGGTAATGGTTTCCGCAAGGCCGGTGTTGTGGATGTGAAAAAAGGTGTCAGAGCCAAGATGCTCCGAGACATTGACCACGCCGGACCAGGGGCCGTCGCCGGTGCCGATGGTGATATGTTCGGGGCGGATGCCGATGGTATGGGCATTGTACTTGTCCGCCTCGGGGCCTTCGATGAAGTTCATCTTGGGCGAGCCGATGAAGCCGGCGACAAAGAGGTTGCGCGGGGTATGGTAGAGCTCGAGCGGGCTGCCGACCTGTTCGATATGGCCAGCGCGCAGCACCACGATCTTGTCGGCCATGGTCATGGCCTCGACCTGATCGTGGGTCACGTAGATCATCGTGGTCTTCAGGCGTTCGTGCAGCTCGGAAATCTCCAGCCGCATCCCCACACGAAGGGCGGCATCGAGGTTGGAGAGCGGCTCGTCAAAGAGGAAGGCCGCAGGCTCGCGCACGATGGCGCGGCCGATGGCAACCCGCTGGCGCTGGCCACCCGAAAGCTGACCGGGCTTGCGTTCCAGATAGTCGGTGAGGTTGAGCGCCTTGGCAGCGGCCTCGATGCGGCGGTTCTGCTCGGCCTCGTCGATGCCGGCCATCTTCATCGGGAAGGCGATGTTCTTCCTCACCGACATATGCGGGTAGAGGGCGTAGGATTGAAACACCATGGCAAGGCCGCGTTTCGCGGGCGGCACCATGGTGGCATCCTTGCTGTCGATGCGGATCTGGCCGGAGCTCACATCCTCCAGCCCCGCGATAAGGCGCAGCAGGGTGGATTTGCCGCAGCCCGAGGGGCCGACGAACACCGTGAATTCACCGTCTTCGATGGTCAGGTCCAGCGGCGGGATGACTTCGGTTGCACCAAAGCTCTTGGTGACTTTGTCGAGGGTAATACGTCCCATGTTTCGTCGTCCTTATTTCACAGCGCCAAAGGTGAGGCCGCGCACAAGTTGTTTCTGGCTGAACCAGCCAAGGATCAGGATCGGCGCGATGGCCATGGTGGAGGCCGCGCTGAGTTTTGCGTAAAACAGGCCCTCGGGGCTCGAGTAGCTGGCGATGAAGGCGGTGAGCGGGGCCGCCTTGGCCGCCGTCAGGTTCAGCGTCCAGAAGGCCTCGTTCCAGGCGAGGATCACGTTCAGGAGCAGCGTCGAGGCGATGCCCGGGATGGCCATCGGCGTCAGCACGTAGAGGATTTCCTCTTTCAGGGTTGCCCCATCCATGCGGGCCGCTTCCAGGATTTCGCCGGGGATCTCCTTGAAATAGGTGTAGAGCATCCAGACGATGATCGGCAGGTTGCAGAGCATCAGCACCACGATGAGGCCGGAGCGGGTGTCGAGGATGCCAAGGCGGATGAAGATCAGGTAGATCGGGTAGAGCACGCCGACCGCGGGCAGCATCTTGGTGGAGAGCATCCACAAGAGGATGTCCTTGGTCCGGTTCGAGGGCACAAAGGCCATCGACCAGGCCGCCGGGATCGCCACGAGGATGCCGAGCAGGGTTGAGCCGCCCGCAATCGCGATCGAGTTCCACAGGAAGCGCATGTAGTCGGAGCGCTCCTGCACCACGGCGTAGTTTTCCAGCGTCCAGTCGAAGAAGAAGAACAGCGGCGGGTCGTTGATCGCCTGCGCCTCGGTCTTGAAGGAGGTCAGGATGGTCCAGAGGATCGGGAAGAAGATCAAGAGGCCAACAGCCCAGGCGGCGGCGGTGTTGAACGCCTTGCGTTGCGGGGTGACGGAACGAGCCATAGTGGTGATCCTCCCTTAGGCGTCGAGGTTCTTGCCGACGATGCGCATCAGGAAGGCGGCAACGATATTGGCAAGGATGATGGCATAGACACCGCCGGCGGAACCGAGGCCGACGTTCTGGCTCTCCAGCACGCGCTGGAAGATCAGATAGGTGAGGGTGCGGGTGCCGAAGGAGCCTTGGGTGGTCACGAAGATCTCGGCAAAGATCGACAACAGGAAGATGGTCTGGATCAGCACCACCACGGTGATCGCGCGCCCGAGGTGCGGCAGGATGATATAGCCGAAGCGGGCCACCGGGCTGGCACCGTCCATCTCGGCGGCTTCCAGTTGTTCGCTGTCCAGCGACTGGATCGCGGTCAGCAGGATCAGGGTGGCAAAGGGCAGCCACTGCCAGCTAACGATCAGGATGATCGACTGCATCGAAGCCTCGGAGAGCCAGGATATGGGTTCCGCCCCGAAGAATTTCCAAAGATGCGCAAAGAGCCCGTTCACGGGGTCCATGAACATGTTCTTCCACACCAGCGCAGAGACGGTGGGCATCACGAAGAAAGGCGCGATGACGAGAATGCGCACCACGCCCTGGCCCCACATGGGTTGATCGAGCAGGAGTGCCAGCGCCACGCCGAGGACGACGGTGATGGCAAGAACGCCACCCACGATCACAAGCGTTGCCTGAACGCTGGGCCAGAAGGCGGACGAGTCGATGAAGCGGATGTAGTTGTCGAACCCGACCCAGCCCAGATCACCGCCACGCAGCGGCAGGTACTTCTTGAACGAGAAGAATAGGGTCATCGTCAGCGGAACGAGCATCCAGCCGAGCAGCAGGACGACGGCAGGGGCCATCATCAGGCGCGCGGCAGAGCGGGAATGCTGGGTTGCCATGGGGGACTCCTCAACAGACAGGTCGGACCCGTCCATGAATGCGATGGAGAAAAAAAGGGCCAGGGTTCGCGCGTTGCGAAAGCCCTGGCCGAGGAGGAGTGACGTTAGTAGCCTGCGGCTTCCATTTCGTCGGTGGTGAGGGCCTGTGCCTTGGCCAGAGCCTCATCCACGGTTTGCTGACCGGCGAGGGCCGCCGAGAATTCCTGACCCACCTGGGTGCCGATGCCTGCGAATTCCGGGATCGCCACGAATTGAACGCCGGTATAGGGGACCGGATCGACGGTCGGCTGGGTCGGGTCAGCCGCGTTGATGGAGTTCAGGGTCATCGCTGCGAAAGGTGCCGCGTCGAGGTAAGCCTGGTTTTCATAGAGCGAGGTCCGGGTGCCCGGGGGGACGTTTGCCCAACCTTCCTTGGAAGCGACCAGCTCGGTATAGCCCTTGGAGGTTGCCCATTCGATGAAGGTCTTGGCCTCTTCGGTGGCGTCAGAGCCTGCCGGAACCGCGAGGGTCCAGGCCCAGAGCCAGTTGCCACGCTTGCCAAGGCCATTGTCCGGTGCCAGTGCAAAGCCGACCTGATCCGCCACGGTGGAGTCGTTGGGGTTGGTCACGAAGGAGGCCGCCACGGTGGCGTCGATCCACATGCCGCATTTGCCCTGCTGGAACAGCGACAGGTTCTCGTTGAAGCCGTTGGTGGAGGCACCCGGAGGACCGTAGTTGGTCATCAGGTCCATGTAGAAGGTCAGGGTGTTTTTCCAGGCTTCGGAGTCGAACTGCGCGGTCCACTCCTCGTCGAACCACTTGGCCCCGAAGGAGTTGGACATGGCGGTCAGGAAGGCCATGTTCTCGCCCCAGCCGGCCTTGCCGCGCAGACAGATGCCGTAGATTTCGCCATCCTTGTCGGTCATGCCAGCGGCGGCTTCTTTGATGAACTCCCAGGTGGGGGCTTCCGGCATCTCGAGGCCGGCTTTCTCCATCAGGTCCTTGCGGTACATGACCATGGAGCTTTCGCCGTAGAAGGGCGCCGCATAGAGGGTGCCGTCGACGGTCAGACCGCCACGGATCGCGGGCAGGATGTCATCCGCGTCCCAGGCCTCGGGCATGTCGTTGAGCGAGACCAGCCAATCGTTCTTGGCCCAGATCGGAACCTCGTAGGTGCCGATGGTCATCACGTCGAACTGGCCGCCCTTGGAGGCGATGTCCTGGGTGACGCGCTGGCGCAGCACGTTCTCTTCCAGGGTGACCCACTCCAGCTTGATGTCGGGGTGCTGTGCGGTGAAGTCATCTGCCAGACCCTGCATGCGGATCATGTCGCCGTTGTTGACGGTGGCAATGGTGACTGTGGTTTCGGCCTGGACAGCGCCAGTGGCGATGACCGCAAGTGCCGATGCCGCACAAAGTGCGTTTCTCAGGTACATCCGTTTCCTCCCTAGTGTCTGGATGTTGTGCAGACACGGTAGGGCGATGCCCAAGGTTTCGTCAATTAAAAATTTTACGCGCGTAAAATTAATGGTCGGATCTTGATTTCTCAGGACCTTAGGCGGACTCTCGCTCGATCAACGTGCCGGCAAAGAGCACCGTGTCGCGGGAGTCGCGTCGCTCGCCTGATTCGATCAGGTCGAGAATCGCCTCGACGCTGCGGGTTGCGATGGCGGCGTAGTCCTGGGTCACGGTGGTCAGCGGCGGGCAGGTGAAGCGGGCATAGGGGTGGTCGTCGTGCCCGGCGACCCGCAATGCCGTGCCCGGTCCGCGCCCGACCCGAAGTCCGCATTCATAGGCGGCCGCAAGAAAGCCGATGGCGAGGCGGTCATTCGAGCAGAGCACCGTATTGGTGCCGAGCTGGCGGTGGCGGATCGCCTTCAGCCCGCCCTCATAGCCGATGGCCTCAAAGTCCCAGGTCTCGCCTTCGATCTGGATCAGCTGCGGCGTCTGGCCCAGTTTCTCCATGGTGCCGAGGTAGGCGCTGCGACGTTTGTAGGCGTTGGGGTTGGTGGGGGTGCGCATTTCGAAAAAGACCGGTGCTTCGCCAGTGGAACATAGGTATTCCACCATTAATCCAACGCTTTGTGGGTTGTTGAGGCCAAAGAAAGCCTCCCCCAGGTCGCCGATGGAATTGTCGAAAAGAACGGTTGGCACCTCGGCACAGAAGCTTTCGATGGCGCTCACATCCGAACGTCGCCCAAGCGGTGCCAGCAGCACTCCGGCGGGGCGGATCGAGCGCAGGGAGTCGAGGTTTTCGATCTCTTGCCGGGTGCCGCCGTGCGAGCTGAGCAGGATCGGACGAAAGCCGCCCTCGATGACCAGGTTCTCGATGATCCTAGCGATCTCGGCAAAGAAGGGGTCCGCCAGATAGGGGACGACAATGCCGATGTTCTTGGTCAGTCGCCGGTTCTGGTTCATCGCGTAGATGTTGGGGCGGTAGTCGTAGGTCTCCAGCGCACTTTCGATCTTCTTTCGGGTGGAGGCGCGCACGCTTTCGGGATCGTTGAAGTATTTTGAGAGGGTGGGGCGCGAAATGCCGCTGACGCTGGCAAATTCTTCCATATTGCGGATTTTGGAGTCCGACATGTCTACCCTTCCTTCCTCCCGGCCTGCCTCTGGTGAAAGACCGGTCTTCTCCTCTCCCTACAGTGGGAGAAAACATTTACGGGCGCAAACTTTAGTTCGGCACGTGGATGTTCGGTGATGTCTTTTTACGATGGAAAACGCAAGCCGTTGATTCTGCCTTTGGGCAGGGTGGATCTGAGGTTACGGCCTGCGGGCCAGATCGGTTGACTGAACGACGCCCCGGACAGGGGCCAGGTCATGAGTTCTGTTCCCCAAGAGGCGCGCGTCTTTGCGAAAGGGGCGGGTCCGCTCACCCTTTCGGGAGGGCATCGGGTCGCGTCGGCCGCGCCGTATGGGCGAGGGGCGCTGGCCCGGGGTATCAGCCACTCGATGTTGCCGCGGTCTGGCCCGGGGGCGGGCTCAGCCGTGGGCCGAGTGCCGGTCGCTCCAGGCCTCCGCCTCCTCCTCCCAGGTGGCGGGCGCGCCCCGGCTCATCGGCGTGTCGATCTGGAAGCGGGCCACCACCTGCGCGAGGGTATTCGCCTCGCTCTGCAGCAGCTGGCTGGAGGCGGAGGCCTCCTCTGCCATGGCGGTGTTCTGCTGGGTCACCGAGTCGAGTTCGCGCATGGCGGCGTTGATATCCTCGAGCCCCTGGGACTGATGCTGTACCCCGCCTGCAATTTCGGAGACGAGGTCGCTGACCGCGGTCACCTGCTGGATGATACTGGTGAGCGCATTGCCGGCGCGGTCCACCATCGACACCCCATTGGCCACATGTTCCTCGCTGGCGGAGGTGAGCGCCTTGATCTCTCCGGCTGCCTCGGAGGCCCGGCGTGCCAGGTTGCGCACCTCGCTGGCCACCACGGCGAATCCCGCCCCAGCGGAGCCCGCCCGCGCGGCCTCCACCCCGGCGTTGAGTGCCAGCAGGTTGGTCTGGAAGGCGATATCGTCGATCATGTTGATGATCTTGGAAATCTCTGCCGAAGCCTGTTGGATCTGGTCCATCGCCGCCACCGCCGAGCGCACCACCTCGTTGGATTGCTCGGCCTCGCGGCGGGTGCCGCGCATGGTGTTGTCGACCTCGGTGGCCTTGTCGGCGGTGTCGCGCAGGCGCTGGGTCAGATCCTGCAGGGCCGTGGCGGTCTTTTCCAATGTCGCACCCTGACTCTCGGTGCGCTCGGCCATCTCGTTGGCGGCGGCACGCTGTTCCTGCGAGAAGCGATCCACATGCTGTGCGGCCTCCACCACTTCGCGCAGCGAGTTGCGCAGGTTCTCGAGGCTGCGGTTGTAGTTTTCCCGCAGGGTTTCGTAATGGGGCACAAAGGGGGTGGAGAGCTCGCAGGTCAGGTTGCCCTCCTGCAGGTCGGCCAGTGCCTGGCTCATTTCCTCAACGACAAAATCCGTGCTCTTCTTGGCCTCCTCCTCGCGCAGCGCGGCGGCATCCGCCAGTTTCAGCTTGTCACGGAAGGAGTCGAGGCTGCGGGCCAGGTCGCCAAATTCGTCGCCGCGCTTGAGGCCGGTGACCTCGACCGCGTATTCCTCATTGGCGAGGGCGTTGGTCACGTCGCGCAGCTGGTGGATCGGGCGGGTCACCCGGTTGGCTGCGGCCCAGGACACCGCGATGGAGACCGCAATCGAGGCACCAATCAGGGCCAGCACCATGTAGCGGATCTGATAGACCATGGCGAAGGCGGTCGCGCTGTCGGTCTCCATCACCAGGGACCAGTCAAACCCCGTGAGGTCCAGGGGGATGACAACGGCGGTGGCGGAAAGACCCGAGGCGGTGGTGACCTCCTCGAACTGGGCGTACCGCTTGTCCTTCGCCGCCAGGATATGCGGCGCTTCCGGCAGGGAGGCCAGCATGTCAAAGCCGCCCTCGATCACGCTGGGGCTGCGGGCAAGCCCGTCGGGGCTGACAAGGAAAATATTCTCGTGGCCCTTGTCGCTCAGGTTGGCGGTCAGGGCGGATTGCACGATCTCGGTGCCAAGGCGCACGACGATGATGCCGACAGGCTCTCCCGCCTTGTTGAGGACGGGCGAGGCGAGGAAGGCATCGCTGGAGCCTGCGGGAGCATAGGGGGAATAATCCTCGATCACCACGGTTCCCGGTTCGGCTGTCAGCGCCGCCTCGGCAACCCGCGCGAGGCCGGTGCCGGCCAGCGCCTCGCCTTTGATGTCCTCGGCAAAATCGGCCTGTTTGCGCAGGCTGTAGACCACGAGCCCGGCCGGGGTGATCAGGTAGATGTCGGAATACCCATTGATCGCTGCGGTTTGCACAAAGGTGGGGTGGTAGGTCACATGCGACTGCGTGTAGTAGGATCCATCACCGGGATCGACCAGGTCGGCCCGTTGATCGGCGGCGTTGGGATTGGCGTCGATGTAGTGTTTCTTCATATAGCCGATCGGGTCCGGATCCTCGATCATGGCGATGACGCGCTCGAAATTGTTGATGGCGCGGAAGGTGGTGGGCTGCGCCGCCAGATTGGCGACATCGTTCTGGGCGGCTTCCATGCGGAAGGTCAATGCCTGGGCCCCGGCCTGTGCCTTGGAGGCCTGAGCGGTCTCCACGTTCTCGCGAATGCTGCGCTCCGCCATCGAGTAGATCAGGAAGGAGACCGTCACCACAAAGGCAACCGTGAGGACAACCATCAATAACGGTAGTTTCACTTTCAGGGAAACGGTCGAAGGTTTCAGCAGCACGGATGGTCTCCTTCAGGCAGGCAGCACACGTCATCCCCTCTGAATGTCACAGATTCCCTAACATTCCGTATTTCGAACCTTGAGGGCAGATTTGCGACATCCAGTTGCGCCGGTTCGCGCGCTAGGGCAGGGCCGAGGCAATTGATCAGATCTGCGGGCTGTCGCAGCACACAGCCCTTGCGACTACCTTCAGGCAGAGGATTCGAACAATGTCTATTTCATGAGTATCACAGGGAAAAACACCTGCATTTCAGGTGTTTTGGTAGCGGAGGAGGGACTTGAACCCCCGACACGCGGATTATGATTCCGCTGCTCTAACCAACTGAGCTACTCCGCCGCTCGCTGTGTGGAGGCGATTTACGGAATGCCGTCGGAAGGGTCAAGGGCGAAATCTGCCCGAACGCCCTTTTTGGTGAAGTTTTTTGCGCCTGCGGTGAAGTTTCGTTTAAGTCCCTGTGTTTGCACCCGCAGCCTGCCCTGTGGCGTCATCGTCGGGCAGGGGGTCGGCTTGTTCGAGTTCCAGCAGGCGCGGCTGCGGCAAGGCATCCAGAAGTGCGAAGACCTTTCTGCGGCAGGTCTCGCCGGTCCAGTCCTCGGGGTGGAAGGTGGCAGGCAGGTGCGGGTGGCGCAACACGATCCGGCGCCAGCGGTGCACGACGAGGGTGCGCAGGCAGGCGCGGCGCAGGGGATCGAGCAGGGGCGGAGTGCCGAGCGGAGTGAGGGCGCTGTCGAGGGCGAGGCAGCTGCGGCGCAGGGGGGGGGGAAACAATTCCTCCCTGAGCCAGGTCGGCACGGTCGCCACCGTTGCCTCGAGGGTCAGCAGCTCGGCCCTCTCTGCGGGGGCCGCTCCCGCGCCCAGCCCTGTCTGGCGGTTGACCCGGATCAACCCTGCGCTGGCGCGGCTGGAAAGGGCATCGAGCCGTTCCAACCCTTCGGCGGTACCTGCGATCAGCAAATGCCAGTCGCGGGTTGCGCAGGGGCTGCGGTTGTAGATGCGCGGGGTCACCTCGGCGGATTGCGCGCGGCCATGAGCGGTGAGGAAATGCACTGAGCCGCGCCCGCGCCGCTCGCTGTCGGTCCAGCCGTCCTTGCGCAGCCGGTGCAGGGCGACGCGGATCGCCTCGGGCTTGATGCCGAGGGGGGTGATGACGCGGGACAGGGCGGCGCTGGAAATCCCGGCCCCTTCGCCCTGGGCCATATCCCCGAGAAAGGAGACGATGATGGACCAGACCCGCTGGCCTTGGGGGTCGGCAAGCGCCTGAACGGCGGTTGAAAACCAGTCGTGAGAGTCCGTTGTCATAAGCGCAGGATAGGGGCTGGCCGAAGACCGCGCCAGCCCCATTCCAATCTGCTTTCTCAGAAGGCGTTCATGGTCAGAAGCTCGTATTCCGCCACCAGATCGCCGTCCTGATTGGTGAGCGTCACATGCCAGCGCACCTCGCCGTATTCCTCGTTGCGCGGGGTCTTGGCCTTGACGCTGAGGCGCACCTTGATGCTGTCGCCGGGCACCACGGGCTTCATGAACCGCAAGGAGTCGAGGCCCGTGTTGGCGAGCACCGGACCCTCGTCCGGCTGCACGAAAAGACCCGCGGCAAAGGACAAGAGCAGGTAGCCATGCGCGACGCGGCCCGGAAAAAACGGGTTTCGCGCGGCGGCAGCGTCATCCATATGGGCATAGAAGGTATCGCCGGTGAAATGGGCGAATTTTTCCACGTCCTCGGAACTCACCACGCGCGGCGCTGTATGCAGGGTTTCGCCAATCGCCAGCTCGCCAAAGCGGCGGGTGAAAGGATGCGCCGGGCCGGTGATTTCACGCCCGCCGGGGATCCAGGTGCCGGTGATGGCGCTGAGGATCTCGGGTGAGCCCTGAATGGCGGTGCGCTGCATATAGTGTTTCACCGCGCGGATGCCGCCCAACTCCTCGCCGCCGCCGGCCCGACCGGGGCCGCCGTGCACCATATGGGGCAGGGGAGAGCCATGGCCGGTGGATTCCTTCATCGAGGTGGCGTTGTTGATATAGACCCGCCCATGATAGGCGGCGATCGCGAGGGTGATCTCGCGCGCGATCTGCGCATCGGCGGTGATCAGCGAGGCCACAAGGGAGCCTTGCCCCCGGTTTGCCAGAGCGGCGGCATGGGCGGCATCGCGATACCCCATCACAGTGGAAACGGGGCCAAAGGCCTCGGTGTCATGCACATGGGTGGCGGAATCTGGATCGGCGCAATGGAACAGCATCGGCGGCACAAACGCGCCCTTGTCCTTGTTGGCGCCTTCTACGGTGAAGGTGTCGGGATCGCCAAAGACCCGCGTCGCCTCGGTCGCGATCAGGGCCGCGCGCTCCAGCACATCGCGTTTTTGCGCGGCGGAGACCAGCGCGCCCATGCGGGTGCTGTCGGCGCGGGGATCGCCGATGGTGATCTTTGCCAGCGCCTCGGAGAGGCCTGCAATCACTGCCTGAACCTGCGTTTCCGGCACGAGGATGCGGCGGATGGCGGTGCATTTTTGCCCCGCCTTGGTGGTCATCTCGCGGGTGACTTCCTTGAGGAAGAGGGCAAACTCCTCCGACCCCGGCTGCGCGTCGGGGCCGAGGATGGAGGCGTTCAGACTGTCTTGCTCCGCGACAAACCGCACTGAGTTCTGCACGATGGCCGGGGTTTGGCGCAGCTTCAGCGCGGTGGCGGCGGAGCCGGTGAAGCTGACCACATCCTGACAGGTCAGATGGTCGAGCATATCGCCCAAGCCGCCACAGACCAGTTGCAGCGCGCCCGTTGGCAATAGGCCACTGTCCAGCATCAGCCGCACCGCGGCCTCGGTCACATAACAGGTGGCGGTGGCGGGTTTCACAATCGCGGGCACGCCCGCCAGCAGGGTCGGGGCGAGTTTCTCCAGCATCCCCCAGACCGGGAAGTTGAAGGCGTTGATATGCACCGCGACCCCGGGCAGCGAGGTGCAGATGTGCTGGCCCATAAAGGTGCCACGGCGCGACAGTTGTTCGACCGCACCATCGGCATAGACGGTGCTGTCGGGCAGCTCACGCCGCCCTTTGGAGGCAAAGACAAACATGGTGCCGATGCCGCCATCCACGTCGATCAGATGGTCCTTTTGTGTGGCGCCGGTGTCAAAGGACAGATCGTAGAGCGCCTGTTTGTTGGCGTCGAGATGCTGCGCCAGCGCCTTCAGCATCCTTGCGCGGTCGTGAAATGTCATCGCGCGCAAGGCCGGGCCGCCAATGTCGCGGGCATGGGTCAGCATCGCTTGTGCGTCGAGGCTGGCCTGACCCGCGCGTGCGATCACCGCGCCGGTAATCGCCGATTCGATGTTCCGTGCGCCAGTGTCCGGTGCGATCCATTCTCCGGCGACAAAACTCGCCACATCCCTTACGCTCATCTCTCGTGCCTCCCTCAAAAAAGCAACTCTTTGGGCCTGATCCAGAGCGGCCCGCCTCCCTGTAGAGAAATATTGACCGTCCGGTCGGTTTATGCAAGGCTTTTCCCGAAGAGGGAGGCGACGCCGAGGTCAGGCGTCGGGAGGATGTGATGAGCGAGACCATTCTGACAGAGGATCACGGCGACTGGCTGGAGGTGGTGCTGAACCGCCCCGACCGGCTCAACGCCTTTACTGACGAGATGCACCTAGCGCTGCGGGCCGCGCTGGAGCGCGCGCGGGATCAGGGCAAGCGGGCGTTATTGCTGACCGGAGCGGGGCGCGGCTTTTGTGCCGGGCAGGATCTGGGTGATCGCAACCCGGATGCGATGGACGCACCGCCCGATCTGGGGCGCACGGTGCGGAAATTCTATGCGCCTCTTGTCAATCTGATCCGGGCGCTAGAGTTCCCGGTGGTCTGCGCGGTCAATGGCGTGGCGGCCGGGGCAGGGGCGAACCTGTCGTTGGCGGCGGATATCGTGCTGGCGGCGGAAAGTGCCAAGTTCATTCAGTCCTTCTCCAAGGTGGGCTTGATCCCGGACACCGGCGGCACCTATCACCTGCCGCGCCTCTTGGGCGAGGCGCGGGCCAAGGGGCTGGCCTTGACCGGAGAGCCCCTCAGCGCCCAGCAAGCCGCCGACTGGGGCCTTATCTGGAAATGCTTGCCCGATGCCGAGCTGGTGACCGAAGCCCGCGCGCTGACTGCACGGCTCGCCGCCGGGCCGACGCTGGGCCTTGGTCTCACCAAATCGCTGATCCAGTCCTCGGGCGGCTACACGCTGGCAGACCAGCTGGAGCGCGAGGCCGAGGCGATGAAGACCTGTGGGGAAAGTGCCGATTACGCCGAGGGCGTGCGCGCCTTTTTGCAGAAGCGCCAGCCGACATTCCGGGGAGAGTAATGCGATGAGTTTGACTCCAAAAGACCGCGCCGAAAAATCCGCCGCCGCCATGTGGGACAGCGATCAGGCCTCGAAATGGGCGGGCATGTCCATCGAGGCGGTGGAGGAGGGCCACGCGACCCTGACCCTGACCGTGGAGCCGCATCACTGCAACGGCCATGGGATTTGCCACGGTGGGGTGACCTTCATGCTGGCCGACAGCGCCTTTGCCTTCGCCTGCAACAGCCGCAATCAGGCCACCGTGGCGCAGCACAACATGATCAGCTTTGTCGCGCCGGGGCGGCTGGGCGATCAGCTGCGGGCCGAGGCGCGCGAGGTCTCGCTGACCGGGCGCAGTGGCCTTTATGACGTCAGCGTCAGAAATCAGGAGGGGCAGCTGATCGCGGAAATGCGCGGCTGTTCCCGCGCCATCAAGGGGCAGCTCTTCGAGGAGTGAGCTTGAATGGCCCGCGTGCCTAATACACGCACGCGAAAAGACACCTAGGCGATGGAGGACGCCAATGCTTGATTTGACACCCAACCGGGCCGAGCTGGACCCGATCGAGATCGCGTCGATTGACGAGATCCGCAGCCTGCAGCTGGCGCGGCTCAAATGGTCGCTGCGCCATGCCTATGATAATGTGGCAATGTACAAGGCCCGGTTTGACGCGGCGGGCGTGCATCCGGACGATCTGCAGCAGCTCTCTGATCTGGCGAAGTTCCCCTTCACCACCAAGGGCGACCTGCGCGACGCCTATCCCTTTGGCATGTTCGCGGTGCCGCGGTCGCAGATCCTCCGCGTTCATGCGTCCTCCGGCACAACCGGCAAGCCGACCGTGGTGGGCTATACCCAAAAGGACATCGACACCTGGGCCGATCTGATGGCGCGGTCCTTGCGGGCTTCCGGCCTCAAACGGGGCGATATGGTGCATAACGCCTATGGCTACGGGCTCTTCACCGGAGGGCTTGGCGCCCATTACGGGATCGAGCGGCTGGGCGCGACCGTGGTGCCGATGTCGGGGGGGCAGACCGAGAAGCAGGTGAGCCTGATCGAGGATTTCCGCCCCGATGGCATCATGGTGACGCCCTCTTACATGCTGAACATCCTCGAGCAATACAACCGCATGGGGCTCGATCCGCGCGCCTCCTCGCTCAAGGTCGGCGTCTTTGGCGCCGAGCCCTGGACCGATGCGATGCGGCGCGAGGTGGAGGCGGCCTTTGACATGCATGCGGTCGATATCTACGGCCTCTCCGAGATTATGGGGCCGGGGGTCGCCAACGAATGTGTGGAGACCAAGGATGGCCCGGTGATCTGGGAGGATCACTTCCTGCCCGAAATCATCGACCCCGAAACCGGCGCGGTGCTGCCGGATGGCGAGCTGGGTGAGCTGGTCTTTACCACCCTCACCAAGGAAGGCCTGCCGATGGTGCGTTATCGCACCCGTGACCTGACGCGTCTGCTGCCCGGCACCGCGCGCTCCATGCGGCGGATGGCCAAGATCACCGGCCGGTCGGACGACATGATCATCCTGCGCGGGGTCAATGTTTTCCCCAGCCAGATCGAGGAGCAGATGCTGACGGTGGAGGCGCTGGCGCCCTATTACCAGATCGAGCTGTTCAGCAAGGGACGGATGGATGCGATGCGCATTCATGTCGAGGTGCTGCCGGCGGCCACGGCCGCCGAGGTGCGCAGCACGGCGGCGGCGAAACTGGCGAAGCGGATCAAGGATATCGTTGGCATCTCCGCCGAAATCTCGGTAGGCGACCCCGGCAGCGTCGAGCGCTCGCAGGGCAAGGCCCGCCGCGTCGTCGACAACCGCGAGAAAGGATAAGTCCCCTTGGCCCGGACCATTGCCAAAGACCACGATTTGAAACGCGCCCAGATCCTTCAGGCCTCGGCGCGGCTCTTTGCAGAGGAAGGCTATGACCGGGCCTCGATGACCCAGATCGCGCGGGCCTGCGGCATCTCGAAGGCGAATATCTACCATTACTACGAGGGCAAGGATGCGCTGCTCTTTGACCTTCTTGACAGCTACCTGATGGGGTTGCGGGATCGGGTCTGCGGCCTGGATCTGGGCGGGCTCGATCCCGTGGCGCGGCTGCGGCGGATCCTGACCGAGGTGCTTCTGGCCTATGAGGGCGCCGATCACGAGCACAAGGTGCAGCTCAACGCGATGTCGGCGCTGCCGGAGGCAGAGCAGGAGCACCTGCGCGCCTATCAGCGCGAGATGGTCAAATTCCTGAGCCAGGCCCTGCGCGAGGCGGCACCGGAGACCTTTGCCGCCGACAAGGGCAAGCTGCGCGCGGTCACCATGTCGGTCTTCGGCATGCTCAACTGGCACTACATGTGGAATGCCGGTGCAGATACCGAGGATCGCAAGGGCTATGCCGATCTGGTGGCGCGGCTGACGCTGGAGGGCGTGGCCGGGCTTTGAGCCGTCTTTTGCCGGGCGGCGGCGGTTTTGCGCGCGGCACGGGAACAAAGCTTGCGGAGCCGCGTTTTTTACCTTGATGATGATCCTCCACGGATGCGCGCGCCAGTCGTTCCGTATCCGGCGGAGCAAAAAGGAGATGGGAAATGTTCAAGACATCAGCCGTGATCGCCACGCTCTTTGCAGGCAGCGCCTTTATGGCCGGCTGCACCGACAATCAGGACGTCAATGCGCTCTCCGGGGCGCTGGTGGGGGCGGCGGCAGGCAGCCAGGTCGGCTCCGGCAGCGGCAAGGTCGCCGCGACGCTGGTGGGCGGCGCGGTGGGCGCACAGGTGGGGGCGAACGCCCCGCGCCAATGTACCTACCGCAACACCTCGACCGGCGCGACCTACAAGGCCGCCTGCCCGTAACGGGCACCGATATCAGACCACACAGACCAGCCGCTCCGTTTCGGGGCGGCTGTTTTTTTGACCGGGTCCGGGGCGGAAACCCCGGCAAGAGGGGCTGGCATGAAAAAGGCCCCGGCAGAGTGCCGGGGCCTTGTGTGGCTGTTTGCGCAAGTTACTGGCGCGCGGTCAGCAGTGGGGTGATCCGGCGCACCGCCACGCGGCGGTTGGCGCGTTCCGCCTCCAGCACGGGAATGGCGAGATCGCTTTCCCCATAGCCCTGGATCACCATGTTTTCAGGCGGCACGTCGAAATATTCGGTCAGTGCCAGCGCCACCGTTTCCGCCCGCCGGTCCGACAGGGCGAGGTTGAAGGTCGCCGCGCCGGTGGCATCGGTGTGGCCCTCGATCAGGAAGACCTCTGAGGGGTTGCGGTCGATCATGGTGCGCATCGCATTGCCGAGCTGGGTCAACTCCTCGGCCTGGGCGGCGCGGATCACCGCCGATCCGCTTTCGAAGGTCACCTTGTCCACGTTGATCTCGGGCACCAGGCGGCGCACGGCGTCGATATTGCGGATCTGGGCCAGCGAGAAGCTGCGATCCACACCCTGCGGTTCCTGCGCGGCCAGCGCGGCGGCCAGATCCTCGGAGGTGAGGTTGCCATCCGAACGGAAGGCGCGGCGCTGCTGGGGGGCGCGTGGCAGTTCGGTCACCACCACCTTTTCCGCCACCTGGGTGTCGTCAAACAGCAGCACTGAGCGGCCATCGGTTAGGGTCTTGCTGCGACGCAGAACCCGCCCGTCGGCGGCGCGGATGGTCTCCACCTCGGTGCCATCCTCGCGGGTGACCACGGTGCGGGTGGAGCCATCCTGGAACTGGTAGGTCTTTACGTTGGAGCCCGGCTGGCGCAACAGTGCGTCGTCGTTCTTGATCACCCGATAGGTGCCGTTCTGCTCCACCACGGCGCGGTCGCCGCTGTTGGAGACGACTTTCTCGCCGGAGTTCAAAAGCTGACCCACGGCCAATGCGCCCAGACCCAGCAGGGCCGCTTTTTCCAGCTTGGAGAGGCCCTTGTCCTCTTCCGCCTGTGCGGGGGCGGCTTCGGCGGTCTCGTTCACCTTGGTGGCGAATTCCTCGTCCGAGCTGCGGGCGGTTTCTGCGGTCACGGTTTCCTCGACCACCTCGGCCTCGGCGGTTGCGGAATCATCGCCAGCAGCGGCGGCGGCAGCAGCAGCGGGGGCGGTTTCCGCTTCGGCCAGCGCATCCGCCTGTTCCTGGCTGTTGAGCTCGGTCACCTCCGGGTTGTCGACCACCGGAGCCTCGGTGCTGGCCTCGGCGGTGGCCTCGCCCTCTGCAGATGTGCTCTCCTGAGCCTCCTGAACGGCCAGGGCTTCGGCCAGCGCCGCGCTGTCGGTCGCTGTTTCGGCCTCTGCGGAGGCAGCGCCATCGACTTCGGTCTCCGCCTCGACCTCGGCCGTTGCTTCGGCCTCAGACGCGACTTCAGCCTCGACCTCGGCAGTGGCTTCGGCCTCGGGCGCAACTTCTGCCTCAGCCTCTGCGGTCTCACTTGCCTCTGGTTCAACCGGCGCTTCCGCCTCAGCTTCGGCGGTGGCTTCGGCGGTGGCTTCGGCCTCCGGCTCTGCCTCCGGCGTCAGCAGCGTGTCGGCCGTGTTCTCCAGGGCTTGCGCCAGATCGCTTACCTGATCCTGCACCTCGGCGGCTATGGCGCCGATCCCGGTCAGCACGGTGGCAGATTGCAGGTTGGCGGGCAGGGCGGCGTCATGGGTCCCGGCGGCATATTCCGCGCAGAATTGCACCACGGCGGGATCTTCCTCGCCCACGGCCTCTCCGTTGGCCTCGCGCTCGGCGCGCAGGCGGCAGCGTTCCACCAGGTCGGCGAG
This sequence comes from uncultured Paracoccaceae bacterium, assembly GCA_937146765.1. Lineage (GTDB taxonomy): Bacteria > Pseudomonadota > Alphaproteobacteria > Rhodobacterales > Rhodobacteraceae > Epibacterium. The sequence goes on from CAKZRP010000051.1 coordinate 77,239, forward strand.
CTCTGCCTCGCTCATCTGCGAAATGTCGATCTCGGTTGAAGCCCCGGCGTCCTGAGCAACGCCCGGCAGCGGTGCGGCCAGCGTTGCGATCATCACCAGCGCCGTGGCCGATTTGAAAAGTCCCGGTTTCATTGCGCGTCCTTTCCTGAGTCAAAACATGACAATTTGGAGGATAACGCGGCTGGCGCAAAAATGTTGCATCACGTTCACGAAAAGACCGCCCCGGTGAGGGGGCGGTCTGTCTCTTGCGTGCGGGCCTGTGCCGGATTTCTCAGATCTCGACCGGGGCCACCATGCCGACGATATCGTAGGCCTTGCGCAGGATCGGCGCGGTGATCTCGCGCGCGCGCAGGGCGCCCCGGGCCAGGATCTTGTCGATCTCGTCCTGGTTTTCCATCAGGCGCGCCATCTCGGTGGTGATCGGCGACATCTTGGCCACCGCCAGATCGGCGAGCATCGGCTTGAACTCCGAGAACTGGCGCCCGCCCGCCTCGGCCAGCACCTGTTCCACCGTCATATCCGCCAGGGCGGCGTAGATATTGACGAGGTTGCGGGCCTCGGGGCGCGCCTCCAGACCTTCGACCTCGGAGGGCAGGGCCTCGGGGTCGGTCTTGGCCTTGCGGATTTTCTTGGCGATGGTGTCGGCATCGTCAATGAGGTTGATCCGGCTGGCGTCCGAGGGGTCGGACTTCGACATCTTCTTGGTGCCATCGCGCAGGGACATGACGCGGGTGGCCGCGCCCTCGATCACCGGCTCGGTCTCGGGGAAGAAATTGACGCCATAGTCGTGGTTGAACTTGATGGCGATGTCGCGGGTCAGCTCCAGATGCTGTTTCTGATCCTCGCCCACCGGCACATGGGTGGCGTGATAGACCAGAATGTCCGCCGCCATAAGCGCCGGATAGGCAAAGAGGCCGAGCGAGGCGTTCTGGGCGTTCTTGCCGGCTTTGTCCTTCCACTGGGTCATCCGCTGCATCCAGCCCATGCGGGCGACGCAGTTGAAGATCCAAGCGAGTTGCGCGTGCTCGGGCACCTGGCTCTGGTTGATCAGGATGGATTTCTCCGGATCGATGCCGGCGGCGATGAAGCCCGCGCACAACTCGCGGGTGGATTTCTTCAGGTCGGCCGGGTCTTGCCAGACGGTGATCGCATGCAGGTCGACCATGCAGTAGATGGTCTCCATATCCTTGGCCTGCCAGTCGACGAAGCGCTTCAGAGCCCCGAGGTAGTTCCCCAGGTGCAGGTTGCCCGAAGGCTGGATCCCCGAAAAGACGCGCGGGGTGAAGCTGGTTTCGCTCATCGTCGAAAACTCCCGTCTGGAATTATGCACCATCGTCGCTTACCCATGGCAGGGAGCATCGTCAACAGGCGCAGGGCCCCGAGGGGCCGCAAAGGCGCCGCAGAGCAGGACCGCCATGCAAGAGCACAACCCTTCCCCCTTCAATGCGCTGCCGCCGGTGGTGGTGGCGCTCTGTCTCGTGATCTTCGGGATCGAGCTGGTTTTCACCCTGGGCGGGCAGGGATTGGTCGGAGATGCCTCGGCGGTGGGCTGGCGTCTGGCGGCGCTGCAGCAATACGGGTTCTCGCCGGAAGGGTTTCGCTGGATGCTGGAAAACGGCATCTGGCCCTTCGAGATCGTGAAGCGCTTCCTGTCCTATGCCTTTGTGCATGGCTCGATGACGCAGGCGGTCTTTGTCTGCGTCTTCCTCTTGGCCATGGGCAAGATGGTGGGCGAAGTGATGGGCGAGGTTGCGGTGCTGGTGATCTTTGCCGCCTCCGCCATTGGTGGCGCCCTGGCCTATGGCCTCTTGGCACCGGGCAATCCGGGGCTCTTTGGCGGCTTTCCGGCGGTTTACGGCCTGATCGGCGGCTTTACCCATCTGTTGTGGCTGTCGCTGGCCTCGGTCGGGGCGCAACAATACCGGGCCTTTTCGCTCATCGCCTTTCTGATGGGGGTGCAGCTGCTGTTTGGGCTGATCTTTGGCGGCAGCCCGGATTGGATCGCCGACCTGGCCGGGTTTGCAACCGGCTTTGGCCTGTCCTTTTTCCTCGTGCCGGGGGGCTGGGCCCGTATCCTGCAAAAGCTGCGCCAGCAACGCTGAGGACCTCGGCCAGGGGAGGCAGCGCGCCTTGCGGCGCGCTGCGGACCGTCACGCCTTGCGGCGGCGCAGGGCGGACTTGAACTCCGCCAGCCGCAGGGCGCCGATCTTCTGGCCAACGGTGAAATAGACCAGCGCCCCGAGGATCACGAGGCCGAGCAGCGCAATATAGCGCCAATAGGCCATGGTGAGGATCGGGGCCAGAAGCAGCGCCGCCCCGTAGAGCACCACCGCCATGATCAGCGAGGCCAGCACAATCCGCAGGCTGCGTTGGTGGAAGCGGCTGTCGAAGCGGGCGCTCTCCCCCATCTTGGCGGTGCCGCGCCACAGGAGGATCACCATGCCCCAACCGGCCGCCGTGGCGCCGATGGCGGGGGAGATCCAGCCCATCACCGGCTGCAGACCGAGCGCCAGCACCCCGTTGATGACCATGGCCACCAAGGCGAAATGGAAGGGGCTGCGGGTGTCCTCGCGGGCGAAATAGAGCGGTTGCAGAACCTTTTGCAGCACGAAGGCCGGCAGGCCCGCGCCGTAGATGGCCACCGCCAGCGCAATGGCCGCGACGTCATCCGGCCCGGTGGCCCCGCGCTGGTAGAGCACCGAGACCAGGGGCATCGGGATGGCGAGGAAGGCCAGTGCGGAAGGGACCGTCAGCAGGAGCGAGAATTCTCCTGCCCGGCTCAGCGCATCGCGCGCGCCCTGCTCGTCGCCCGCCCGCAGACGGCGCGACAGGTCGGGCAGCAGCACGACACCCACGGCGATCCCCACTACACCGAGCGGAAGCTGGTAGAGACGGTCGGCGATGAAGAGCCAGCTGACCGCATTCTCGAAATTGGAGGCCGCCAATTGCCCTACCACCAGGTTCACCTGTGTCACCCCCATGGCAAGGCCGGCGGGAACCGCGACCTTGACCAGCTGTTTCATCTCCGGGGTGAGGCGGGGCAGGCTCGGTCGCAGCGAGATCCCGGCCCGGGCCGAGGCCACCCAGAGCAGGGCAAGCTGCGCCACGCCTGCAAAGGGAATGGTCCAGATCAGCCAGGTCATCACGTCCTGCCCAAGCTGGGAGGCCGCCACCATGGCGCTGCAGGTGAAAATATTGAGCAGCACTGGCGCGGCCGCAGAGGCGGCAAAGCGGCCAGTTGCATTCAGCACACCGGAGAACAGCGCCGCCAGCGACATGAACAGGATGTAGGGAAACAGGATGCGGCCAAAGCCGGTGGCGAGGTCAAAGCGTTCATCGCCCACAAAGCCACCGGCCGTGGCCCAGACCAGGGCCGGCATGAAGACCATGCTGAGGCCGGTGAGGGCCAGAACGGTGACCCCGAGAAGGTTGAGAGCATCGCGGGCAAAGCCCTGAGGATCCTCGCCCGCCTCCAGCCGCTTGGCAAACATCGGCACGAAGGCGGCGTTGAAGGCGCCTTCGGCAAAGAAGCGGCGGAAGAGGTTGGGCAGCCGGAAGGCGGCCACAAAGGCATCGAGCAGCGGGCCGGGGCCAATATAGGCCGCGATCAGGATCTCGCGCAGAAACCCCAGCAGACGACTGGCTAGCGTCCACACACCGACTGTCATGAAGCCGGACATCAAGCGAACTGGTTTCATGTGTCGGCTCGTTTAGCGCCGTCTTCGATGGCTTCGCGCAGCTTGCGCTCGAGCGAGGCCTGTTTGGAAAGGGAGTGGTATTTCAACCCGAACATGTCCTTGACATAGAAACTGTCGACCACCTGCTCGCCATAGGTCGCGATCACCGCATTGGCGATATAGACGTTGGCGGCAGCCAGCGCCCGCGCGAGGTCATAAAGAAGACCGGGGCGGTCGCGGGTGTCGACTTCGATGATGGTATAGATATCGGAGCCTTCGTTGTCGAAGGTGATATGGGTGGGCACCCTGAAGGCACGCTCGCGCTTCTTGATCTTGTCGCGGGACTTCAGGGCCTCGCGGGCGATCACCTCGCCGCGCAGGGTCTTTTCGATCATCGCGCGCAGGCGACCGAGACGGGAGGCCTCGAAGGGGTGGCCGTCTGCGTCCTGGATCCAGAAGGCATCGGTCACGAAGCCATCCTTGGTGGTATAGCTGCGGGCATCGACCACATTGGCCCCGACCAGCGCCAGCGCCCCGGCGATTCGGGAAAAGATGCCGGGGTGATCCGCCATCACGAAGCAGGCGCGGGTGGCGTCGCGATCCTCGTCCGGATGCAGGCGCACCATCATCGCGGAGGGGTCGTCCAGCGCTTCCAGTTCGCGCAGCATTTCGGCAAAGTCGATATGGGCGGTCACATGCAGCCCCTGCCAATAGGGCGGGTAGTGCCGGGCGGTTTCGCGTTTGATATCGGCATTGTCCCAGGCGGGCAGGGCTTCGCGCAGGCGTTTCTTGGCGGAATTGCCCCGATGCTCGCGGTTGAAGGCCTCGAGGCCGTCTTCCAGCGCCTCGCGGGTCTGGTTGTAGAGCGCGCGCAACAGCACGGCTTTCCAATTGTTCCAGGTGTCCGGGCCGACGCCGCGAATGTCGCAGACAGTGAGCAGGAGCAGGAGGTCGAGGCGTTTCACCGTCTGCACCGCCTTGGCGAAATCGCGCACGGTGCGCGGATCGGCGATGTCGCGTTTCTGCGCCATGTCCGACATCAAGAGGTGATAGCGTACCAGCCATTCCACCGTCTCGGTCTCGGCCTTGCTGAGGCCAAGGCGCGGCGCCACCTTGCGGGCGATCTGGGCACCGAGGATCGAATGGTCCTGTGGCCGCCCCTTGCCGATGTCATGCAGGAGCATGGCGATGATCAGCACCTTGCGGTTCACGCCCTCCCGGATCAATGCCGAGGAGAGCGGCAGTTCCTCCTCCAACTCGCCCCGTTCGATGGCGGAGAAGTTGGAGACCACCTGGATGGTGTGTTCGTCCACCGTGTAGGAATGATACATGTTGAACTGCATCATCGCCACGATGGGCTCGAACTCGGGAATGAAGGCGGAGAGCACACCAAGTTCGTTCATCCGCCGCAGCACCCGTTCGGGGTTGCCGTGCTTCAGAAGAAGGTCGAGGAAGATCCGCTGCGCGTCAGGGTCGTTGCGCATCTCCTCGTCGATCAGATGGAGGTTGGCGCGGATCACCCGCATACTGTCCGGATGCAGCAGGAGCCCGGTGCGCAGGGCTTCCTCGAACAGGCGCAGCAGGTTCAGCTTGTCCTGGAGGAAACTCTTGGGGTCGGTGATCTCCAGCCGGTTGTGGGTGATCTGGTAGCCGGGTTTCAGGCGCGGTTTGCGGCGGAAGATCCGCTCCAGCAGCGGCTCGCCCTTGAGGTGGCCCTCCTCCAGCTTGGACAAGAGGATCCGGGTCACATCGCCAACCTGGGTGGCATGGCGGAAGTAATCCTGCATGAAGATTTCCACCGCGCGGCGGCCGGAAGTATCCTCATAGCCCATGCGTTCGGCCACCTGCACCTGCACGTCGAAGGTGAGCTGTTCGATGGCGCGCCCCGCCGACAGATGCAGATGGGCACGCACCGCCCAGAGGAAGTTTTCCGCCTTGGCGAAGAAGTCGAACTCTTCCGGGCGGAACAGGCCCAGTGGCACCAGTTCGGCCACGTCCTGCACCTTGTAGATATATTTGGCGATCCAGAACAGCGACTGCAGGTCGCGCAGGCCGCCCTTGCCCTCCTTGACGTTGGGCTCGACCATGTAGCGCTCGCCCTGCTTCAGGTGGCGGGCCTCGCGTTCGGAGAGCTTGGCGTCGATGAACTCCTTGGCGTCCTTGGCAAAGAGATCCTGCGCCAGCCGGTGTTCAAATTCGCGGGCAAGCGGGGCATGGCCGGCGAGGAAACGGTGCTCCAGCATGGCGGTGCGGATGGTGAAATCTTCCGCCCCGAGCCGGATGCAATCCTTGATGGTGCGGCTGGAATGGCCGACCTTCAGGCGCAGGTCCCAGAGCATGTAGAGCATGGATTCAATCACGCTCTCCGCCCAGGGGGTGATCTTGTAGGGGGTGAGGAACAGCAGGTCGACGTCGGAAAACGGCGCCATCTCGCCCCGGCCATAGCCGCCCACCGCAAAGACCGAGATGCGCTCGGAGGTGGTGGGGGTGGCGATCGGGTGCAGCACCTCCTGCGCCGCCATCAGCGCGGTGGTGACCAGCCCATCGGTCAGATAGGCATAGGAACGGGTCAACTCGCGCGCCGCAAAGGGCTGCAGCGCAAAGGCTTCGGCAATCGCGGTGCGGCCCGCGGCATTGACCTCGCGCAGGTGGGTGACCACCGCGGTGCGGAACTCTGCCGCGGGCAGCTCCTGCCCCAGTTCCAGCACCCGGAAGCGGACCGCCTCGGCGTCAAAAATCGCACTGGGGTCGCAGATCAGCGACCCCAGCGGTTCGGCAAGGATTCTTTCGGAAGCTTCGGCCGGTTCAGAAACCGGCCCCCGCGAAACTGATCGGCGCTGGGTCAATGATGACGACTTTCTGATCTTGGATCGTTGCGACGGCGAGGCCGCGTTCGTTGGTGCCGTCGGGCAGCAGGCGGAAGATGCCGCCGGTGCCCTGGAAACCTGCAGACTGGGTCAGTGCCGCGCCGGTCAGGGCCTCGGAATTGCCCGAGCGCACCAGAGCGCCGATGGCGGCAATGCCGTCATAGGCGAGACCGCTGATCGGGTTCGGGGCGGCGCCGTAGGTGGATTGGTAACGGGCCGAGAAGGCGGAGGACTTGATCGGATCCGGCACCGCGAACCAGCCGTTCTGCACGCCCGGCAGCGCGAGCGTCTGCGAGGGGATGTCCCAGCGGGTCAGGCCGACGTATTGCACATCGGACGTCTTGATCCCGGCTTCGGGCAGAAGCTGCGACAAGAGCGGCAGCGCGCCCACCGTGGTGGCCGTGAGGAACATCATGTCGGCATTGGCCTGGCGCACCCCATTGGTGATGGTCGGGATGGCGTTGATGACGCCCTGCTGGGAGACGTCAAAGCTCACATTGCCGCCGATGGTGACGCCGCTCTGGACGGCGGCCTGCTGGATCGCGGCCCGTCCGGCCATGCCGGCGGCATTGTTGTCAGAGACCACCACCATGTTTCGCTTGCCCTGACGGGCGGCATATTGGGTCAGCCGGTTGGCGGTGTTCTCGAAGGTCGGCCCCATCACAAAGACGTTGCCGCCCGCGATGGAGGTATTGTTGGAGAAGGCCAGGACATTGACGCCACGTTTGGCCGCCGCGATGCCGGCGGCATTGGCGGCTTCGGCATAGACCGGGCCGAGCAGGATCCGGGCACCGTCATTGACCGCCTGGGTGGCAACCGCAGCGGCGGTCTGCGGGTCACCGCCGGTGTCGTAGACGCGCAGGTCGATCTGCACGCCGTTGAGATCGGCAATCGCCATGCGGGCTGCATTCTCGAGTCCCTGCGCCAGCACGTCGTCGCCATGCTGACCCGAGCCGCGCGGCACCAGCAGCGCCACCGGAACTGGCTTGGACGTGTTGATCGACGGCCCGCCACCGCTGATCGGAACGGGGTCACAGGCCGCCAGCAGCACAGAGGCAGCCACGGCCGTGGCGGTGAGGACAATCTTGCGGGCCCGATTGAAAACAGCAAACATGTAGCGCATAAACTCCCTGTTCCGGACCACGGCAGTGTCTTTCGCGCGCCCGTTTTGGTTCGGGGCGATCATAGACGACCAGAAAAGCGGGTCCAGCGTGAATCATAAAATAGTCCGTTTGTTGCCGGGGTTATACTTCGTCGCGACCCCCATCGGCACCGCCCGAGACATTACGCTCAGGGCGCTCGACGTGCTGGCCTCTGCCGATGTGATCGCCGCCGAGGACACCCGCAGCATGCGCAAGCTCCTTGAGATCCACGGCGTGCCCCTCGGCGACCGGCCTCTGATCGCCTACCACGACCACTCCGGCGCGGGTGCGCGGGCGCGGCTGATGGAGGATCTGGCGGCGGGCAAATCCGTGGCCTATGCCTCCGAGGCCGGAATGCCGATGATCGCGGACCCCGGCTATGACCTGTCGCGCGCCGCCGCCGAGGCCGGCCATGTCGTCACCGCCGCCCCCGGCGCATCGGCGGCCCTTTGCGCATTGACCCTCGCCGGGCTGCCGACGGATGCGTTCTTCTTTGCCGGTTTCCTGCCAAACGCCACCGTGGCGCGCCGCAAGCGGCTGGAGGAGCTGGCAAATATTCCCGGCACGCTGGTGTTCTACGAATCGCCCAAGCGGATCCAGGCCTCGCTGGTGGATATGGCCGAGGTGCTCGGCAATCGCGAGGCGGCCCTGTGTCGGGAACTGACCAAGAAATTCGAAGAGGTGCGCCGGGCACCGCTGGGGGATCTTGCCGAGAGCCTTGCCGAGCGTCCGGTCAAGGGCGAGATCGTGGTGCTGGTCGATCGTCAGCGCGAGGTCATGGTGAGCGAAGCCGACCTCGAGGCCGATCTGCGCGCGGCTCTCAAGGACCATTCCGTGAAGGATGCCGCCGCCATGGTGGCCGAGGCCCATGGCGAGCCGCGCCGCAAGATCTACCAACAGGCGCTGCAGATCGCGCGGGAGGCCTGAGGGCATGGCGGCGCGCGACAAAGGCCAGCGCGCCCACCTGTCGGGCCTTGCCGCCGAGGAGATCGCCATCCGCGCCTATCTCGAGCGGGGCTATAGGCTGGCCGAGGCGCGCTGGCGCGGCCCGCATGGCGAGATCGACCTGATCCTGCGCCACGGGGCAGAGGTGATCTTTGCCGAGGTTAAGACCAGCCGGACCCGCGACCAGGCGGCGGCCCGGATCACCCCGCAGCAGATGACGCGGGTCATGGCCAGTGCGGCGGCCTTTCTCGACGGCGAACCGATGGGGCAGCTCACCGAGACGCGGCTCGATGTGGTGCTGGTCTGGGGCACGGGCGAGGTCGAGATCATCGAGAACGCCTGGGGTCAGGGCTGACGCCCTTGCGGATCAGCGCGAAAATTGTACCCGCCGGCGGCGAGACCATTGAACACGGCCCGCCGCTGCGCCATGTAGTCTGACAACGGAACAAGGGACAGACAGCCATGACCACCGCCTTGAAAATCGCCTTTCAGATGGACCCGATCATGGGTGTGAACATCAATGCCGACAGCTCCTTCCGGCTGGCGGAAGAGGCGCAGAAACGCGGTCATTCGCTGTTTTACTATAGCCCCGATCAGCTGGCCTTTCAGGAGGGTCGCATCACAGCGCGCGGCCATGACATGACCGTGCAGAGGGTGGCTGGCACCCCGGCGATCCTCGGCGAGTTGCGCGAGGTGGATCTGGCCGATTTCGACGTGGTCTGGCTGCGTCAGGACCCTCCCTTTGACATGCACTACATCACCTCGACCCACCTCCTGGACCGGCTCAAGGGCCAGACGCTGGTGGTGAACGATCCCTTCTGGGTGCGCAACTACCCGGAAAAACTGCTGGTCCTGAACTTTCCCGAGCTGACGCCGCCCACCACCATCGCCCGCGACCTCGAGACCATCCGCGCCTTCAAGGCCAAGCATGGCGACGTGATCCTGAAGCCGCTTTACGGCAATGGCGGGGCAGGGGTGTTCCGGCTCGATGCCAATGACCGCAACCTCTCCTCGTTGCATGAACTCTTTACCGGTTTCAGCCGCGAGCCGCTGATTGTGCAGAAATTCCTGCCCGATGTCTCCAATGGCGACAAACGGGTGATCCTTGTCGACGGCGAGGCGGTGGGTGCGATCAACCGCGTGCCCGCGGCGGGCGAGACCCGGTCCAACATGCACGTCGGCGGGCGCCCGGAAAAGATCGGCCTCACCAAGCGCGATCTGGAGATCTGCGCCACCATCGGCCCGCTCCTGAAGGAAAAGGGGCAAGTCTTTGTCGGCATCGATGTGATCGGCGACTATCTGACCGAGATCAACGTGACCTCGCCCACCGGCATCCAGGAGCTGGAACGCTTTGACGGTGTGAACATCGCCGAGAAGGTCTGGGCTGCGATCGAGGCCAAGCTGGCGTGAGCTGGCAGCTCCGTTGTCTTCTCACTCTCATGCGTGTCATCGCCCGCCCGCGCCTGCAGCGGGTGAGCACCCCGGCGGTGGCCCGGGTCGAGTTTGAACGATTCGCCCGGCGCGGCTTTCGCAGGCCGCCCTTCCTCTGCCTGATAAAGGACGCCCATGGCCTGCCGCGCATCACCTGCGGGGCGGTGCGTCCGGGGCGCATCCTGCTCTACCTGCACGGCGGCGCCTATATCGGCGGCAGTTCCCAGAGCCATGCGGGGATGCTGGCACGGCTGTCGCGGCTGGCGGCGGTCGAGGTCTGCGTGCCCGACTATCCGCTGGCACCGGAACAGCCGTTTCCTGCTGCCTTCGAGGGGGCGCTGGGCGCCTGGGAGGCGCTTCTGGCGCAGGGCTACCGTCCGCGCGACATCATTCTGGGCGGCGATTCCGCCGGTGGGGGCCTCGCCCTGGCGCTGCTGTCCCATCTCTGCCTGCGCGGGACGCCGCCCGCCGCCCTTTTTGCCATGTCGCCCTGGACGGACCTGTCGATGAAGGGCGCCAGTCTGACCACCAATGCCGCGCGCGATCCTTTCCTGCCGATCGAGCGGATGCAGGAGCTGATCGCCTATATCCTGCCAAGTGGCGGCGATCCGGCGGATCCGCGGCTCTCGCCGCTGTTTGGGGCTTTTCCGGACTGTCCGCCGGTGCTCCTGCACTATGGCGAGACGGAGATCCTGTTTGACGACTCGGCCCGGATGGCGGCACATCTGCGCGCCGAGGGGGGCGCGGTTTCGGAGACTGTGCACCCCAGCGCGCCCCATGTCTGGCATCTGTTTGATGGCTGGGTGCCGGAATCCCGCGCCGCCCTGCGCGAGATTGCCGGCTTTGTGCGCGCCCATCTGTGATCAGCGTGGCAGCCGGTAGGACAGCGCCTCGGCCACATGGGCGCGCAGGATCACCGGCTCCGCGTCGAGATCCGCAATGGTGCGCGCCACCCGCAGGACCCGGTGATAGCCGCGGGCGCTGAGGCCGAATTTCTCCGAGGCCTTTAGCATCAACGCCCGGCTGTCGCTGTCGAGCCGCGCCACCTCCTCAAGCAGGCGCCCTTCGGCATCGGCATTGACCACGGCCCCGTCACAGCCCGCGTAGCGACGGGCCTGAAGGGCGCGGGCCTCGGCCACCCGGGCGGCCACAGCGGCAGAGCTTTCGCCCGGGCTGGCGCGTTCAAGGTCGTGAAAGGCGACCGGCTCCACCTCGATCCGCAGGTCGAAACGGTCCATCAGGGGGCCGGAGATGCGGCCCATGTAATCGGCGCCGCACTGCGGGGCGCGGGCACAGGCGCGGTTGGCATCGGTCAGGTAGCCGCAGCGGCAGGGATTGGCGGCGGCCACCAGCATGAACCGGCTGGGATAGCGCACATGGGCATTGGCGCGCGCCACCATCACATCGCCGGTCTCGAGGGGCTGACGCAGGGTTTCCAACACCGCGCGGGCGAACTCCGGCACCTCGTCGAGAAACAGCACCCCGTTGTGGGCGAGGCTGATCTCGCCCGGTTGCGCCCGCCGCCCGCCACCGACGATGGCCGCCATCGAGGCGGTGTGATGCGGTGCGCGAAACGGGCGGCTACGGCTGACGCCGCCTGCTTCGATCAACCCGCAGATCGAATGGATCATCGAGGTTTCCAGCGCCTCATGCGCGGTGAGGGGCGGCAGGATCGAGGGCAGGCGGGCGGCCAGCATGGATTTGCCTGCGCCGGGTGGGCCGCTCATCAACAGGTGATGCCGCCCGGCGGCGGCGATTTCGAGCGCGCGGCGGGCGACAGACTGGCCTTTGACATCGGCGAGATCCTTGCCCGGCGCGGCATCGACCACCTCGCCGGGCCTGGCGGGGGCAATCACCCCCTGGCCGGTGAAATGGCGGATCACCTCGGTCAGCGACGCGGCGCCGATCACCGGCGTCGCCTCGACCCAGGCGGCCTCGGCGCTGGAGGCTTTGGGGCAGAGCAGACGCCGCCCCTGTTCGGCCGCGGTCAGCGCCGCAGGCAGGGCGCCGTTGATCGCTACCAGCGTGCCGTCGAGCGAAAGCTCCCCGAGCGAGAGGGTTTCCTCTGCGGCCTCGGGCGGCAGGATCTGCAGGGCGGCGAGTAGCGCAACTGCAATCGGAAGGTCGAAATGGCTGCCCTCTTTCGGCAGGTCGGCGGGGGAGAGGTTGATGGTGATGCGCTTGGAGGGCAAGGCAATCGACATCACGGCGAGGGCCGAGCGCACACGGTCGCGCGCCTCGCTCACCGCCTTGTCGGGCAGCCCGACGATGGAGAAGGCCGGCAGGCCCGGGGCCACGGCGCATTGCACCTCCACCGGGCAGGCCTCGACACCCTGAAAGGCGACCGTCTGTGCGCGTGAAATCATCTCTGCCCCGGTGAAACCCCACCGGAGCAGCATCTGGAAATCATGGTTACGGAAAGGTTAACGCCGCCGTGAGCCCATCGCGAAATCGCGCTCAGAGCGCCCAGGGCCGCCGTTCAAGATCAAGCGCATAGGGCTCCGGATCATAGGTGACCTTGCGCGCCTCTTCCTGCCAGTGCAGCACGGCTGGATCGCTGAGGAGGTCCTTGCAATAGGCGCGGGTCTCCTCGGTGACCGGCAGGTCGTAGCCGATGATCCGTGCGGCCACCGGCGTGTAGAACACATCGGCGAGGCTATAGCGGCCAAACAGGGGGCCGCTGGTGGTGCCCGAAACCTTGCGGGCATGGGCAAAAAGCGCCTCGATCCGGTCAAGATCCTTGCGCACCGCCTCCGATACCTCGAACCCCTGCCAGATATGGCTGAGCTGCATAGAGCACTGGCTGCGCAGGGCGCCGAAGCCCGCTGCCATCTCGGCGCAGAGCCAGCGGGCAGTGGCGCGCTGGGCGGGGTCGCTCGGCCAGAGATCAGCTTCGGGGTGACGTTCGGCCAGGGTCTCGGCCATGGCCATGGTCTCCGCCACCACGGTGCCCTCGGGCAGGACCAGCGTCGGCACCAGCCGCGCCGGGGCCAGATGCGCCAGATCCTGCGCCATGGTGCCGGAATAGAGACCGACAAAGCGGGCCTCGAAGGGCAGGGAGAATTTCTCCAGCATCAACCAGCCGCGCAGAGACCAGCTGGAATACATGCGATCGCCAATGTAGAGAGTATATGTCATGGTCAAACCCGAGATTTCTGATATGTCCTGCATAGTGTCGCGCAGGTCCAGCCATCAGTAAAGCTAATGTTTGTTGCGGTATGTATCACAAAATTTGATTGATGGAGCCGGCCTGCCACCCCTGCGGACTGCAGTCGATCCGGCTCAGCGACAGATTGTCGATTTTCTGCGCAAAGGCTTCGGTCGCGGAAACGCCGGAGGCGCGCTGGATCTGACAGAGGATCTGGCCGAAATGGCCAACCACCACAACGTCGCCGCCGCGATGATCCCGCGCCAATTGGTCAAACCGTGCCGAGACCCGCGCCATCAGCGCATTCCAGCTTTCGCCCCCCGGAGGCGCATTGTCGCCGGGACTGTCCCAGAAGGCGCGGATCTGCGCTGGCGTCTCGGCATCGACTTCGCGCCAGGTCTTCAGCTCCCAGGCGCCGAAATGGATCTCGCGCAGGGCGGCGCAATGCGGCAGGCGGGAGCGCTGGCCCTGGATCGCATCCGCCGTCGCTCGGGCGCGGATCAGGTCGGAGGAGATCACCACCGCCTCGGGCGGCAGATGCGCGGCCAGACGCGAGAGGGCCCCATGGTCGGAGAGATCGGCGGGCAGGTCGGACCAACCCACCATGCATTTGGCATGGGTCGGCCCGTGGCGGATCAGGTGGAACCGCGTGATCTCCGCCGGGTGCATCAGGCGCCCTTCAGGATGAGCGGCAGGCCCGCCGTGACGAGGACCACCTGGTCAGCGGCTTCCGCTAGCGCGATGTTGAGCCGGCCCTGCGCCTCGCGGAACCTGCGGGCGAGGGCGTTTTCCGGCACGATGCCGAGGCCGGTTTCATTGGTCACCACCACCACATCGGCAGGGCAGGCGCGCAGCGCGGCGCAAAGGGCCTCGCTCTCGAGTGCAAGATCGTGCTCCGCCAGCAGGTGATTGGTCAGCCACATGGTCGCGCAATCCATCAAGAGCACATCCCCCGCACCAAGACCGGGCAGCACCCGCGCCGCGTCAAAGGGTTCTTCCACCGTGGTCCAGCCCGCGCCGCGCTGCAAAAGGTGGCGCTCGACCTTGGTCTGCATCTCCGGGTCAAGTATTTGTGATGTGGCCCAGTAAACGCGGTTTTTTCCCGTCTTTACACAGGTTTGCTCGGCAAATGCGGATTTGCCCGATGCTGCGCCGCCGAGAATAACTGTGACTCTGCCCGCCAAGTTGTCTTACCCTCAAAGTTGTAAGTGTGCTGCGCGTTGCGGCACCAGATCAGAACGGCAGTCCAGACAGGCTGCAGCTGCCGTCCTAGCGGATCCGAACCGAACTTTCGACCGGCCACAAGATAATTTTTGAACCAAAGCCGCCCCTCAGACGTTCCCACCACAGTTCATAGAACAGGGAGTTTAGAATGGCACTGGACGAGACCACCCCGAACCCCCTTCCACGGCAGGCGATGAAGGCCGAGCTGCTGGATGCCGAGACCGAGCTGGCGTTGGCCTATGCCTGGCGTGACCAGCGGGATGTGCAGGCGCTGCATCGCCTGATTACGGCCTACATGCGGTTGGCGATCTCGATGGCGTCAAAGTTCCGACGTTATGGCGCGCCGATGAATGATCTCATTCAGGAGGCCGGTCTTGGTCTGATGAAGGCGGCGGAGAAATTCGATCCCGATCGCGGCGTGCGGTTTTCGACCTATGCGGTCTGGTGGATCAAGGCGTCGATCCAGGACTATGTGATGCGCAACTGGTCGATGGTGCGCACCGGCTCCACCTCGGCGCAGAAATCCCTGTTCTTCAACATGCGCCGGGTGCAGGCCCAGCTGGAACGGCAGGCCGAAAGCGAAGGTGTCGAGCTCGATCGCCACAAGTTGCATCAGATGATCGCCGAGGAGATCGGCGTGCCGTTGCGCGATGTGGAGATGATGGACGGACGCCTTTCGGGCGCGGATTTCTCCCTCAACGCGGTGCAATCCGCCGATGAGGACGGGCGCGAATGGATTGACGCGCTGGAGGATGAGGCCGAGCAGGCGGCCGAACTGGTGGAGGCCGACCATGACACCCGCCAATTGCGCAAATGGCTGCTGGCCGCGCTCAATGGCCTCAACGAGCGCGAGCGCTTCATCGTTCGCGAACGCAAGCTGCGCGAGGAGCCGCGGACGCTGGAAAGCCTCGGTGACGAGCTTGGCCTCTCCAAGGAGCGGGTGCGGCAGCTGGAGGCGGCGGCCTTCCAGAAGATGCGCAAGAGCCTTGAATCGCAGTCTCGGGAGGTTCAGAACTTCCTCGCATGAGAAGTCTGAATCATGTTTTCCTTCGGGCGCAGCATCTTGCCTGCGCCCTTGCGGCTGTGGCGATGCCCTTTGCAGCAGGCCCAACCCGGGCACAAACCGGCGAGATCGTGGATCTTGCCACCGTGGAACAGCACGCCGCCAAGGCGCAGATCGCGCTTTTGGGCGAAGTGCATGACAATCCTGTGCATCACCTGACCCAGGCCCATCTGGTGCAGGCACTTGCGCCGCGCGCGGTGGTTTGGGAGATGTTGACAGAGGATCAGGCGGCCCGGCTGACCCCGGAACGGCTGGCCCAGACCGACGACCTGTCTGCTCTGCTCGATTGGGACCAGTCGGGATGGCCGGCGTTCCCGCTCTACCAGCCGATCTTTGCCGCCGCCACCAATGCCCGCCATTATGGGGCGGCGGTGCCGCGTGCTGACGCACGGGCCGCGATGGAGCAGGGGGCTGCGGTGTTTTTCGGGGCGGATGCGGCGCGCTTTGGCCTTGACCAGCCGCTGTCCGAACAGGACCAGCTGTCGCGGGAGGCGGAGCAGATGGCGGCCCATTGCGATGCCCTGCCGGAAACCCTGCTTCCCGCCATGGTCGCGATCCAGCGCCTGCGCGACGCGACATTGGCCCGCAGCGCTCTTCTTGCCTTGGAACAGACCGGCGGCCCGGTAGTGGTCATCACCGGCAACGGCCATGTGCGGCGTGACCAGGGGGTGCCGAGCGTCCTGGCCGAGGCTGCGCCTGAAATCGCGGTGTTTGCCCTAGGTCAGGCCGAGGAGGGCCAGATCGCGGGCACCTTCGATCTCCTGCTTGATGCCAGAGCGGTGGAGCGCTCCGACCCTTGCGCCGCTTTCAAGTGAGCGGCGAACTGGGGCGGGCAAAACCGTTTCCTTTCCCTGCGGCCGCGCAGTAGGGTGGGATCCGGACAGAGCATCTGAGGGCGTATCATGGTGTCAGGCAAACATATTCTGCTGATTATCGGTGGCGGGATCGCGGCCTATAAGTCGCTGGAACTGATCCGTCGCCTGCAAGATCACGGTGCGCGGGTGACTCCGGTCCTGACCCGCGCGGGCGAGGAATTCGTGACCCCGCTTTCGGTTTCCGCCCTCGCCGGGGTGGCGGTGCACCGCGATCTCTTCGATCTCACAGCGGAGGCGGAAATGGGTCATATCCAGCTGTCGCGCAGTGCCGACCTGCTGGTGGTGGCCCCGGCGACGGCGGACCTGATGGCCAAGATGGCGCAGGGCCATGCCAATGATCTGGCCTCCACCCTGCTGCTGGCGACCGACACGCCGGTCCTCTTGGCCCCGGCCATGAACGTGCGGATGTGGACCCATCCGGCAACCCAGCGCAATATCGCGCAGCTGCGCGCGGACGGGATCGCCTTCGTCGGCCCAAACGAGGGCGGCATGGCCTGCGGCGAATTCGGCCCCGGTCGACTGGCGGAACCCGACGAGATTATCGCCGCCATTGCCGCGCAGTTGCGCACTGGCCCCCTTGCGGGCAAGCGGATCGTGGTGACCTCGGGTCCCACCCATGAGCCGATCGACCCGGTACGCTATATCGCCAACCGCTCTTCCGGGGCGCAGGGCACGGCTGTGGCCCGGGCGCTGGCCGCCTTGGGGGCAGAGGTGGTCTTTGTCACCGGACCTGCCAGCGTGCTGCCGCCCGAAGGGGTCACCGTGGTGCCGGTGGAAACCGCGCTGCAGATGGAGGCGGCGGTCAGCGCCGCCTTGCCCGCCGATGCCGGCGTCTTTGCCGCGGCGGTGGCGGATTGGCGCGTCACCTCTGCTTCGGATCGCAAGCTGAAGAAGTCAAAGGACGGCCTGCCCGAACTCAGCTTTGCCGAGAACCCGGATATCCTGAAATCCGTCTCCTCCCTCGGGGCAGGGCGCCCCGGTCTGGTGGTCGGTTTTGCCGCCGAAACCAACGACGTGATCGAGAATGCCACTGCCAAACGGCTGCGCAAGGGCTGCGACTGGATCGTGGCAAATGACGTCTCGCCTGCGACGGGGATCATGGGCGGCAGCGAGAATGCCGTAACGCTGATCACCGCAGAGGGGGCCGAAAACTGGCCGCGGATGGGAAAGGACGCAGTGGCACGTAAATTGGCCGATAAAATCGCCCAGGTTTTAACCTCGCCAAAGACGGTGAGTTGACCGACCGATTTGCCAGCAATTTCCGAAGGAAGCATCGGTGAAACCCCTTGTTTTCAGGGGCTCCGCAAAACATTCCGAATTTCTTTTTTACGGAAAGTAATTGGCGGATTAATTGCTTCAGAGGTAAAAGGGGGGAACGCCGTTCCGGTTTTTTGAGCGGCGCGTATTTCAGTGTGTCGCGCGTCTTTGGACGCGAATGTGGAGACCGACAAGGTCATGGCTCAGTTGTTTGCCGTCCAGCGCCTTTGGGTGCGCCCTTCGAACTGCTTTCGCTCCTCTCCGGGCCGGGGGGCATCATGAGCCTTGGCGATCACGAGATCCTCGTTCTGGCGGAGGATATCCAGCTTGGGCAATTGCTCTGCGACATGATCCGGATGTATCGTCTTGGCTTGCCGCAACTGTCGATGAGCGAGGCGGATGCCTGTCAGATCCTTGCGGGGCAGAGCTTTGACATGTGCATTCTGGAAGTGACGTTGCGCGGGCGGGCCTGTGACCTGGCTGTCGCCGCGGCAAATGCCAGAGGCATCCCTGTGCTTCTCCTCTCTGATGGTGGCGACCTTGGGGAGCTCTCGGTGCGGCCGCAGCGGGGGCTGGTGGTCGACAAACCCGCCAATGAGGAAGACATCCGCTTTTCCGTTTCGGAGTTGCTGCGCAAGGAGCCCGCGGGCTGACACTGGAACGGGCACCAGGGCGACGCAGCAAAAATCTGGACCCCAAGCATTCCACCCGAAAGATGACCATGCTAGCGTGGTTGTGGCCGTTTTGTAATGCTGTCTCATAGGTTGTCAAACCCTGCGGAACGCTCCAGAGCACCGGCCCGGGGGCTTGGACCCTATGACACGACTTTGCCGCTGGGGGCTCTGCATTGAGTGAACATCCTATTCCGTTCATGGTTGGCATTGCCGCCTCTGCCGGGGGGCTTGAGGCGCTGTCGGAGTTGATCCAGCAACTCGACCAGCGCAGCGGCGCCTGTTACGTGATCGCGCAGCACATGTCTCCCAGCCACAAGAGCATGTTGAGCGCGCTTCTGTCGCGGGAAACGCAGCTGCCCGTGCGTGAATTGCGCCCGGACGAGGATATCCTGCCCGAGCCCAATACGATCTATGTGGTCATGCCCGGGTTCGACGTGGTGGCGTCCGAAGGTGGGCGGCTGGGATTGCGCGAGCCGGATGGGCAGCGCGGCCAGCCCAAGCCCCTGGCCGATCGCCTGTTCAAGACCATGGCCAACGAATATGGCGAGAAGTGCGTTGCCATCGTGCTGTCGGGAACCGGCAGCGACGGCAGCTATGGGGTGCGGGCCATCCGCGAGGTCGGCGGCATCACGATTGCGCAGGATCCGGAAAGTTCCAAATATACCGGGATGCCGGCCTCGGCCCTGCAGACCGGCTGTATCGACCTGACGCTTTCCTCCGGCGAGATCGGTCAGCATCTGGGCAAGATCCTGACCCAGCCAAGGGATTTTTCCGCCCTGCAGGAGCTGCACCGCAAACCGCACAAGCTGGGGGATCTGTTCCAGATCCTCTCGGCCCGCACCGGGGTTGATTTCCGCGAATACAAGGCCTCCAGCATCAACCGCCGGATCGCGCGCAGGATGCTGGCGCTGGGGTTTGCCGAATACAATGCCTATGTGGATTTTTGCCGCCGGGATCTGGCGGAGGTGGATGCGCTCTACAAGGATCTGATGATCTCGGTCACCCGCTTCTTTCGTGACCCGCAGCAGTTCCAGACGCTGCGCGACCAGATCTTTGATCTGGTGGGTCGGTTGGATGTGACCGACCAGCGCACGCTGCGGGTCTGGGTGGCGGGATGCGCCACCGGCGAAGAGGCCTATTCCGTCGCCATCCTGTTCATCGAGGCGCTGGGCGGGATCGAGAAGGTGGCGCAACGCCGCCTGCAGGTCTTTGCCACCGATATCGACCAGCAGGCGCTGGATATCGCCCGCCGCGGCGAATATCCGATCTCAGCCGTCAGCGACATCCCTGATGATCTTCTGGATCGCTACTTCGTGGTTCGCGCCGATACCATCGAAGTGCGCAAGTCGCTGCGTGCCTTTGTCTTGTTCTCGCGACACAACATCATTCAGGATCCGCCCTTCACCAATCTGGACTGTATCAGCCTGCGCAACCTCTTGATCTATTTCAGCGGCCCGCTGCAGGACAAGGTGCTGGCGCGGGTTGGTTATGCGCTGTTGCCGAGGGGGCTGCTGTTCCTGGGCGCAGCCGAGACCATCGGGTCCTTGGACAACATTTTTGACACCCTGAACAGCATGGACAGGGTCTACCGCAAGCGGCTGATGACCCGCAAACCGGTGGTGCAGGACTTCCTCTCCTCGGTCGGCACGGCCCGCAACTCGGTCGCATCCCCGATGCGGCTTGTGGCCAGCAAGGAGACCAACAGGGGCTCGGCGCGCCAGTTCGACAGTCTGATCCGGGTTCTGGCCCCCAACGGGTTCCTTGCCAGCAACACCGGGGCCATCCTGCGGATCATCGGTGACATCTCCTTCGTCACCTCGCTGACCGAGGCGACCGGCTTGCAGGTCGACCTCAAGATCCTGATTCCCGACCTGCGCGGCGAGGCTTCGAGCCTGATCAACGTGGCGCTGCGATCCCGCTCCATCCGCAGCGGCCAATGGCATCTCTTGCCGCGGTCCGGCCACGAGGAGGTGCGGCTGACCTGTTATCCCATCGTCACCGGGGCTGAGGGGGAAAGCGACAGCACTGGGGTGGTGCTGATCGCGGTGGAGACCCGCATCCGCGAGGAACAGGTCGGTTCGCCGGATACGCAGGACCCGCTGGAGCAGGAACAATATATCCGCCAGATCGAGGATGAGGTCATCTCTACCCGCGCGGCCCTTCAGCAGACCATCGAGGAATTGCAGACCGCCAACGAGGAGCTGCAATCGGTCAACGAGGAAATGCAGGCCGCCAACGAGGAATTGCAATCCACCAATGAAGAGCTGGAAACCTCCAACGAGGAGTTGCAGTCGACCAACGAGGAGTTGATCACCGTCAACGAGGAGATCCAGGTCAACTCCACCGAGATCCAGCATGTGAGTGCGGAGCTTTCGGCGGTCTTGCGGGCCAATCCCTTTGTCCTGCTGGTGGTGGATCAGGCGCTGCAGGTGCGCCATGCCTCGCGCCGGGCGCTGAAGATGTTCGAACTGGACGGATTGCCGAAATCGGGCGTCCATATCAGCCATTGCACCCCGGTCGAGGGCCTGCCCGATCTGACCTCACGCATCAGCGAGGTCTTCCGCTCGCGCGCTCCGTTGAAGGAGACGGCGGCCTTTGGCGGCAGCGATCATGAGCTGACGTTCACCCCTTTCCGGCAGAAGGACGGGCGCGAATTGCTGGGGGTCGCGGTCACCATCGTCTGAACCTGTTGCGGCCTCCGCCCTGGGCTGGCAGTTGGCACCATTTGCCATGTGGCCATTGGCCTTGGTTCCGGGGCATAACCGGTGTCAGATGCGAGATGACAGCAAGGACCAACAGATGACGCAGACGTTCCTGCCGGTTGAGGTCAAGATCCTTGACCCCCGGCTCCATGACTGGGGCCTGCCCGCCTATCAGACGGCCGGGGCGGCCGCGATCGACCTCTTTGCCTGTATCGAGGCGCCAATGGAGATTGCGCCGCAGGCACCGGCCATGCTGGTGCCCTCCGGGCTGGCCTTCAACATGGGGGCTTCGTCCTGCGCCGCGCTGGTGCTGCCCCGCTCCGGCCTCGGGCACAAGAAGGGGTTGGTGATGGGCAATAGCGTCGGGTTGATCGATGCGGATTACACCGGCCAGATCTTCATCAGCACCTGGAACCGCAATCCTCAGGGCTCTGCCCCGATCGTAATCGAGCCGGGCGAGCGGATTGCCCAACTGATGTTCGTGCCCGTGCTGCATGCGCAGATGGCGGTGGTCGAGACCTTTTCCTCGGAGACCGCGCGTGGCGCCGGCGGCTTCGGGTCCACCGGCACCGGGGGGGCTGCATGATCCTTGTCCTCGGGCTTGCGGGTCTGATCTGGTGGGGCGGGCGCCTTGTCGGATGGGCGCGCCCCCTCCGTCTGGGGCTGCTGGCGGTGCTGATGGCGGCGGTTCTGGCGATCCAGCTGACCCTGCCCGAGGGGGCCTCCCTGCGGCTTGCTACCGGTGGCTCCGCCGCGCTCTGGCTGATCCTGCTGGGCGCGGGGGCCTTGATCGGCCTCTATGCGCTGTTGCTGCGGCGCCTCAAGGCGCGCGCCGATCAGAGCAGCGTGGCGCAGGCTGAGGCCACGCCCGCTGCGCCGTTCTGCGAGACCGAGCTCAACCGCTATGCCCGCCACATCGTCCTGCGCGAAATCGGCGGCCTCGGTCAGAAACGGCTGAAGGACGCACGTGTCCTGGTGATCGGGGCGGGTGGCCTTGGCGCACCGGCACTGCAATATCTGGCCGCCGCCGGGGTCGGCACCATCGGGGTGATCGACGACGATGTGGTCGACAATTCCAACCTGCAGCGGCAGGTCATCCATCGCGATCAGGACATCGGCCTGCCCAAGGTGTTTTCCGCCGAAGCGGCGATGCGGGCGCTCAACCCCTATGTCGAGGTGCGCCCCTATCACCGCCGTCTGACCGAGGAGATCGCGGCGGAGCTTTTTGCAGATTATGACCTGATCCTTGATGGCAGCGACAATTTCACCACCCGCTACCTCGTCAACCGGGTGGCGGTGGCGCTGGGGAAGCCGCTGATTTCCGGCGCGCTGACGCAATGGGAGGGGCAGATTTCGGTCTTTGATCCGGCCCGGGGCGGTCCCTGTTATCAATGCGTCTTTCCCGAATCCCCGGCGCCAGGGCTCGCCCCGAGCTGTGCGGAGGCTGGCGTCATCGGCCCCTTGCCGGGCGTTCTGGGCGCAATGATGGCGGTGGAGACGGTGAAACAGATCACCGGTGCCGGAGAGGTCTTGCGGTCCGCCCTGTTGATCTACGATGGTCTGTTTGGGGAAACCCGCCGCATCACATTGAAACCCCGTGCCAATTGCCCCATCTGCGGTGGCGTCCACGGGACCCCGACAGGAGAGATTTGAACATGACCCGGACCTTTGCCCTCGCAGCTTCTTTGACCGCTGTCCTTGCCACCGGTGCCCTCGCGGCAGACCTGCCCGATCTTGAAGGGCGCGAAGTGGTGGTGGTTTCCGAAAACACCTATCCGCCGCTGCAATTCATCGACGGCGCGGGGCAGGCCGTGGGCTGGGAATACGACGCGGTAGCGGAGCTGGCCTCGCGCCTCAACATGACCGTGGTCTATGAGAACGCGAGCTGGGACGCGATGATCCCCGCGATCAGCGCGGGGCAGTACGACATGGCGATGAACGGCATCACCATTCGCGACGACCGCAAGGAAAGCGTCGATTTTTCCGACAGTTATCTGACCTCACAGATGCGGATGATCGTGGCCGGAGACGAGAGCCGCTTTACCGATGCCGCGAGCTTTGCCGCCGATCCCGATCTGCTGGCCGCGGCGCAGCCCGGCACCACACCCTTTTATGTGACCGTCTACGACATCCTCGACGGGGACGAGGCCAACCCGCGCATAAAGCTGTTTGAGACCGTGGGCGCCGCCGTGCAGGCCCTGCGCGCAGGCGACGTCGATCTCGTCCTGTCCGACAGCACCGCCGCCAATGGCATCACCGAGGCCTCCGAGGGGGCGCTCAAGATCGTGGGCGAGCCGCTCGGCACCGAGGATTTCGGCTTCATTTTCCCTAAAGGCTCCGACCTCGTGGCGCCGATCAACGCCGCCTTGGCCGAGATGCATGTCGATGGCACGCTTGAGGCGCTGAACAAGAAATGGTTCCTCGACTACAAACTGGGCCAATAACCACAATCCAAAGATAATTTTTGCCCCGGCTGGTCCCCCGGCCGGGGTTTGTCGTGACAGGACAAACAGATGACGAAGCCGCAGCGGCGCGACGACAAGGCAGATTTCCCCTATTGGCTGGTGGCCGTTGTGCTCATCGGCCTGTGGCTCGGCATCGAGGTGCTGCGCAGCGAGATCTACTCGCAGATCATGACCACCCTCTGGCGCGGGATCGGGGTCACACTCCTTGTCACGGTTGTCAGCTTTTTCTCTGCCTCGGCGCTCGGGCTGCTGCTGGCGCTCGGCGAGCGGTCCAAATGGATCGTCCTGCGCCAGATTTGCCGCTTCTACATCGAGGTTGTGCGGGGCGTGCCGATCATCGTGCTGCTCCTCTATGTGGCCTTCGTGCTGGCACCCGCGCTGGTCGACCTGCGCAACTGGCTCGGCGGTTTTCTGGGATTGGAGGAGATCCGCACCCGCAGTTTCCCGCTGCTGTGGCGTGCGGTGCTGGCGCTGATGATCGCCTATTCCGCCTTTATTGCCGAGGTGTTCCGCGCCGGTCTGCAATCGGTGCCGGAGGGTCAGGTGGAGGCTGCCAAGGCGCTGGGGCTCGGCTCCTGGCACCGCTTCCGCTTCATCGTCTTTCCGCAGGCGATCCGCACCATTCTGCCGCCTTTGGGAAATGACTTCGTGGCGTTGGTGAAGGATTCCTCGTTGGTCTCCGTTCTCGGCGTGCTTGACATCACCCAGTTGGGCAAGGTCGCGGCGGCGGGCAATTTCCGCTATTTCGAGACCTACAACATGGTGGCGCTGGTCTATCTGGCGATGACGATCACCCTGTCACTGGGCTTGCGCGGATTGGAGAAACGCCTGCGCCGCAAGGTGGAGCAACGCTGAGGTCCTGCCATTCCTTGTCGGCGGCGTAACTCTGCGCCTCAGGGTCGATTGCAGCCCCGGGCCAGAGCGGCTAGCGTCACCCCAAAGGAGACCGTTCATGACCAATCCGCTTTTGTCCAACTGGGACACGCCGTTCAACATCGCGCCCTTCGACCAGATTTCCGACGCGGATTTCGCCCCCGCGCTGGAGGAGGCCTTGGCCGCCCATAACGCGCAGATCGCGGCGATTGCCGAAAATCCCGAAGCGCCGACCTTTGCCAATGTGATCGAGGCGCTAGAGACCCCCTGCCAGCCGCTCGAACAGGTCTTGGGCGTGTTTTTCACCGTTGCAGGGGCCGACAGCAATCCCAAGCGGGAGGAGCTGCAACGGGCCTTCTCGCCGAAACTCGCCGCGCATTTCTCCACCATCACCGCAAACAAGGCGCTCTATGCGCGAGTGAAGGCGGTCTGGGATCAGCGCGACAGTCTGGAGTTGACCGAGGAGCAGGCGCGGGTCCTGATGCTGACCTATCGCGGCTTTGTGCGCGGTGGTGCGGCGCTCGAAGGGGCCGAAGACGCCCGGATGCAGGAGATCAAGTCGCGACTGGCGACGCTGGGCACCGAGTTTACCCAGAACCTTTTGGCGGATGAGCGCGAGTGGTTCATGGAGCTTTCGGAAGCGGACCTTGAAGGCCTGCCGGAGTTTGTGGTCAAGGCCGCGCGGGCGGCAGGCAAGGAAAAAGGTGTTGAGGGGCCGGTGGTGACGCTGGCACGTTCCATCGTGACGCCCTTCCTGCAATTCTCGCCCCGTCGCGACCTGCGCGAGGTGGCACATCGCGCTTGGGCGGCGCGCGGGGCCAATGGCGGCACCCACGACAACCGCGCGATTGCGGCCGAAATCCTGTCCCTGCGCGAAGAGCGTGCCAAGCTCCTCGGCTACGAGAATTTCGCGGCCTATAAGCTTGAGACCGAAATGGCCAAAACGCCGGATGCGGTGCGGGCGCTGCTTATGGATGTCTGGGGCCCGGCCAAGGCGCAGGCCGATAAGGACGCCGAGGTGCTGACCGCGATGATGCACAAGGACGGTATCAACGGCGATCTGGAGCCTTGGGACTGGCACTACTACGCCGAAAAACGCCGCAAGGTGGAGCATGACCTCGATGAGGCGGAGCTGAAGCCCTATTTGCAGCTCGACCGGATGATCGAGGCGTCGTTTGCTTGCGCCAACCGTTTGTTTGGGCTGGAGTTTGCCCCCTTGGACGTGCCGCTCTACCACAAGGATTGCCGCGCCTGGGAGGTGACCCGAAACGGCAAACATGTAGCGGTCTTTATCGGCGATTACTTCGCGCGCGGCTCCAAACGCTCTGGTGCCTGGTGTTCCGCGATGCGGGCGCAGGCGAAATTCCCCGAAGTGCAGACCCCGGTGGTCATCAACGTCTGCAACTTTGCCAAGGGCGAACCGGCGCTCCTGTCCTATGACGATGCGCGCACCCTGTTCCACGAGTTTGGCCATGCGCTGCATCAGATGCTGTCGGATGTGACCTATGAGAGCGTCTCTGGCACTTCGGTGGCGCGGGACTTTGTCGAGCTGCCGAGCCAGCTTTACGAGCATTGGCTGGAGGTGCCCGAGGTGCTGGCGGAGTTTGCCACCCATGCGGAAACCGGGGCGGCGATGCCTGCGGCGATGCTGGAGAAGGTGCTGGGGGCGGCGACCTTCAACATGGGGTTTCAGACGGTGGAATATGTCGCCTCGGCGCTGGTAGATCTGGAGTTCCACGACGGCGCGGCAGCCGCTGATCCGATGGCGAAACAGGCGGAAGTTTTGGCCGGTTTGGGCATGCCGCGCGCCATTTTGATGCGCCACGCCACCCCGCATTTCGCGCATGTCTTCTCGGGCGACGGCTATTCCTCGGGCTATTACAGCTACATGTGGTCCGAGGTGATGGATGCGGACGCCTTTGCCGCCTTTGAGGAGGCGGGGAGCGCCTTTGATCCCGAGCGCGCCAAGGCGTTGGAAGAGAACATCCTCTCCACCGGTGGCTCGCGCGATGCGGCCGAGCTCTATACCGCCTTCCGGGGGCGTCTGCCGGGGGTTGAGGCGCTGCTGAAAGGGCGCGGACTGGCGGCAGAGTAGGCGCTAGGGGGCGCCCCTTGGCAGGGGCGCGGCCTCCGGCGGGGATATTTATAAGAAGATGAAGGGGCGCCGGTCTTGGCGCCCCTTTCGCTGTTGTCAGTAGCCGCGCTGGCGGTCGACGAGGTGCAGAAAGGGCGCCTGTGCCTCGCCCCGGCGGATGTTTTCCGCGATCACCCGCGCGGCGGTCAGGGGCCGGGTTTCGGCGGCGATATGCGGCGTGACCGTGACCTTGGGATGGGTCCAGAAGCGGTGATCTGCGGGCAGCGGCTCAACGCGGAACACATCCAATGTGGCATGGGCGAGGGTTCCCTTGTCCAGAGCCTCGATCAGGGCCGCATCGTCGATGAGGGGCCCGCGCCCGGGATTGAGGATCCGCGCGCCCTGGGGCAGATGCGCGAGGCTCTCGGCATTGAGGATGTTCTGTGTATCCGGTGTGTCGGGCAGCAGCAGGATCACAATTTCTGCGCTGCTGAGGGCATCCTTTAGACCCGCGTCCCTATGATAACAGGTGAGCCCATCGATTTGTTTTTGGGTCCGCGACCAGCCGCTGACCGGAAAGCCGATCTGACGGAGGCTTTTGGCGCAGGCCTGCCCCAGCGCGCCAAGGCCGAGGATCGTGATAGGGCGTTCCTCCGCCAAGGGCGGCACGAAGGGCTCCCAGCGGTCTTGGGTTGCAAGCGTGCGGTCGATGTCCAGATGGTAGCGCAGCACATGGCCAGTGACCCATTCCACCATCGCCTGCGTCAGGCCGGGATCGACCATGCGGCAGAGCGGCTGGGTCAGGGTCTGATTGCCAGTGATCTTCTCCACCCCGGCCCAGATATTCAGCACCGCCTTGCAGCGCGTGTAGGGCGTGAAATCCTGCAGGTCGGAGTTCGGCGCGTAGATGATATAGTCGACCTCCTCCGGCGCGAATTCTGTGCGCAGGTCCACATCAAGGCCCGCCTCGGCAAAGGCGGCCTTGAGCGCGGGCTCATAGGCAGGCCAGCGTTCCGGGCGGGCCGCAAACAGCGCCTTGATCATGTGGCAAAGACGCCGGTGAGATCGGCAAAGCCCTTGACCTCGATCGGGTTGCCGGCAGGGTCGTAAAAGAACATGGTGCTCTGCTCGCCCGGCTCGCCCTTGAACCGGGTGGAGGGCGGGATCACAAACTCCACCCCTGCCTCGTGCAGCCGTTCGGCAAGGCGCTCCCAGGCGTCTTGTTCGAGGATCACGCCGAGATGGGGCATCGGCACCAGATGTTCGCCCACGCGGCCGGTCTTGGCGGTGGCGAAGGGCGCGCCCAGATGCAGCGAGATCTGGTGGCCGAAGAAGTCGAAGTCGATCCAGGTCTCGGTGCTGCGGCCCGGCTTGCAGCCGAGCACCCCGGCGTAGAACTCCCGTGCGGCCTGCAGATCATCAACGTGATAGGCGAGGTGAAAAATGCTCATGCGCGCTCCTCCAGAGGCTCTGTGGTCTGCCCCCTGCATAGCGCTGCAGGGGGGCGGAGGGCCAGCCTGTTTCTGACGCTCAGCGCGGGCGGTGGACGTTGGCGCTCTGGACCACGCCAAAGGCGGCAAGCAGCACCAGCATGGCAGATCCACCGTAGGAGACCAGCGGCAGCGGCACGCCAACCACCGGAGCCAGCCCCATCACCATCGACATGTTGACCGAGAAGAAAAGGAAGAAATTGAGCGCGATCCCCAGGGTCACCAGCGAGGAGAAACGATCCTTGGTCGAGATGGCGGTGGAGATGCAGAAGATGATGATCAGCATGTAGATCGACAGCAGGGTGACGCCGCCGACGAAGCCGAACTCTTCCGCCAGGGTGGTGAAGATGAAGTCGGTGTGTTTTTCCGGCAGGAAGTTCAGCCGCGACTGGGTGCCTTGCATGAAACCGCGCCCGGACCAGCCGCCGGAACCGAGGGCGATCTTGGACTGGGTGATGTGATACCCCGCTCCCAGCGGGTCCTGCGAGGGATCGAGGAAGGTATCAATACGGCGGAACTGGTAATCCTTGATCAGTTGCCAGTCGGTGCCGCGGCTTTCAAAGACCGCGCTGACCAGGCCGACGCCCCCCCCGATCACCGCGGCGAAATAGGCCCAATGCACGCCGGCGAGGAACATCACCCCACCCCCCGCTGTCAGCAGCAGGATGGCGGTGCCGAGGTCCGGCTGTTTCAAAACCAGGAAGGTGGGCACCAGGATCAGCAGTACTGGGGCAAGGACGAAGAGCGGTCGTGAGGTCTTGTTGGCCGGCAGCCAGTCGTAATAGGCGGCCAGCACCATCACCAGGGTGATCTTCATCAATTCGGACGGCTGCAGACGCAGCGGTCCGAGGTCGATCCAGCGCTGCGCGCCCATCCCGATGGCTCCGAAGAGCTCCACAGCCACTAGCAGGGTCAGGGCAATGAAATAAGCCAGAACCGAGATATTGCGCCAGAACCAGATCGGCACCATGGCGATGGCCAGCATCACGAAGAGGCCCATGCCGAACCGTTTGGCCTGCGGCTCGACCCAGGGGCTGAAGGATCCACCCGCGACCGAGTAGAGCATGAGTAGCCCCACGCCCACAGCCGCCGAGAGCAGCAGCACCAGCGGCCAGTTCAGGTAGAGGATCTTGCGCAGGCCGGTCGGAGTCGATTTGGCGTGATACTCGAGATAGCTCATGCCTGATCGTTCCCCTGGCTCTCGCGGCGCTTCAGGCGCTCGCGTTCGAGACGTTCCTGTTGGGCTTCGATCTTGCTGCGATCGGCAGAGGGATAGGCGTCGAGCGGCGGGGTGCCGCGATAGAGCGCCTGCAGGATGATGTCACGGGCAATCGGTGCCGCAGCGGTGGAGCCGCCGCCGCCATGTTCCACCACCACCGAGACCGCGTATTTCGGGTTTTCTACCGGCGCAAAACACACAAACAGCGCATGATCGCGCCGTTCCCAAGGCAGGTCATCGTTGCTGATGACCCCGGCGGCGCGTTCGGCAGCGGTGATGTTGCGGACCTGGCTGGTTCCGGTCTTGCCCGCCATCCGCATGCCCTCGGCAATGATGCGCGAGCGATAGGCGGTGCCGCGCCGGTCGTTGCTGACCGCGTTCATCGCCTTGCGCAGGTTGCGCAGGTTGTTGGGATTGATGGCGAGCGTCTCGCCGGCGCCCGAGGGTTCCTCGACCCCGTCAACCGATTTGACCAGTCGCGGCGTGACGCTGCGACCGGAGGCGATCCGCGCCGTCATCACCGCCAGTTGTAGTGGCGAGGCCAGCATGTAGCCCTGTCCGATCGAGGCGTTCACCGTATCGCCCACCAGCCAGTCCTGCCCATGCACCCGCGCCTTCCAGTCCCGGTTTGGCGTCAGCCCTGCGGCGACCGCGGACATTGGCAGTTCATGCTTGATGCCGAGCCCCAGTTTGTTGGCCATGTCCGATATCCGGTCGATGCCGACCTTGATGGCCAGATCATAATAATAGACGTCGCAGGAATGCTTGAGGGAATCCTCCAGATTGACGTGGCCATGCCCGCCGCGTTTCCAGCAGTGGAACCGCCGCCCCGCAACCTCCAGATGGCCGGGACAATAGGCCGTGTCTTCCGGTCCGATGACGCCATGTTCGAGTCCGGCCAAGGCGGTCACCATCTTGAAGGTGGAACCGGGAGGATAGGTGCCCTGCACCGTCTTGTTGGCCAACGGGCGATAGGGGTCGCTGGTCAAGGCCCGATAGTCGGCGACGGAAATCCCGCGGACAAAGAGGTTCGGGTCATAGCTGGGGCTGGAGCTGATGGCGAGCACATCCCCATGCTCGATATCGATCACCACCGCAGCGGCGCTTTCGGTGCCGAGGCGGGCCTGGGTGTAGCTTTGCAGTTCAGCGTCCAGCGTCAACTGCATGTCGGCCCCCGATTCGCCTTCCTGGCGGTCGAGTTCGCGCATTACCCGCCCCATGGCGTTGACTTCGACCCTTTTGGCCCCGGCCTTGCCGCGCAGGGCCTCTTCCTGCCGCGCCTCAAAGCCCACCTTGCCGATCTGGAACCGCGGAATGCGCAGGATCGGCTCCGGGTCTTCCATCTTTGACAGATCATAGTCGGAGACCGGGCCGACATAGCCGACCACATGGGCGAAATCCGCATTCTGCGGGTAGAGGCGGGTGAGACCCACCTCCGGGGTGATGCCGGGCAGGGCGGGGGCATTCACCGCGACCTTGGAAATATCCTTCCACGAGATCTGATCCGCCAGAGTGATCGGCAGGAAAGGCGGCGAGCGGCGCATCTCGGTGCGGGCACGCTCCAGGTCCTCTTCGTCGATGGGAAGGAGACGGGTGAGATTGGCGATCACCTTTTCCACATCCCCGGCATCTTCGGGCACCAGGACGATGCGGTAGGAGGGGGAATTCTGCGCGATGATGACCCCGTGACGGTCGTAGATCTCGCCGCGGTTGGGCGCGATGAGACGAATATTGACCCGGTTTTCCTCGGCCAGCAGCCGGAATTGGTCGGCCTGATCGACCTGCAGATACCGCATCCGCATCGCCAGCAAGCCGGCAAAGCCCAGCTGTGCACCGCCGAGCAGCAAGGACCGGCGTGTCAGCTTGCGGTGACTGCTATCGGCATCCTTTGAATTGCGTTTCACAGGCGATTTCCCATGGTTTCGGCATCGGCGGGAGAGAGGCGGCGCACGCCGAGGAGACTCTGGCTGACAAGGATGACAACCGGATAGACCGCAATGGTCATGATAACCTGGACCAGTACCAGCGCAATATGCGGCTGTTCCACCGCGAGGATGCCCAGTACCAGCCGGTTGAGCAGGGTTATGCCGATGATGACGACGCTCACCCCGAACCATTCGCCGAGGAAAGGCGTCTCGCGCGTGGCCGGCATCCGCGATTTCAGGAACTCGCTGGCCAGAAGCACCAGCAAGGCCCAGAGCCCGGGCGGGCGCTGGTAGAGGAGATCGGCCAGCAGCATCACCAGGGCGATCAGAAGCGGCGGCACGAAGTCCCCCCGGCGAACCGACCAGACCAGCACCAGCGCCAGCAGCAGGTCCGGCGGACTCCAGCGGCGCGGCAGGGTGTCGAGGGGCAGGAGGTGGAAG
Source organism: uncultured Paracoccaceae bacterium (assembly GCA_937146765.1). Lineage (GTDB taxonomy): Bacteria > Pseudomonadota > Alphaproteobacteria > Rhodobacterales > Rhodobacteraceae > Epibacterium. The sequence goes on from CAKZRP010000051.1 coordinate 108,731, forward strand.
AACATGATCAGGAGCGCCACCAGAACGAAGGCTCCGCGCATGAGCCAGATGCCCGTTGGAGTGGTGGTCCTAGCCATTTTCCGCCTCGCTTGCCGCGTCCGAGGCAGGCGTGTCCAGTGAGTCCTGGCTGGTGGTGCCTCCAAGCCCGTCGGGGCGTGATTGCGGCAGCATACCGTCGGGCACCGGGGCAATGAGCGCGCCGGGATCGGTGATCGGCGCACTGCCGTGATGACGCAGCACCCGCAGGAACTCCAACCGCTCGTAATCCGCAGAAAGCCGCACCCGCAGGCGACCGGCCCGGTCCTGCGCCACCTGGCCGATCAGCAGGCCCGGCGGGAAGACATGACCGTCGCCCGAGGTCACCACCCGGTCGCCGGGTCGAACCAGTTCGGGGTTCTCGACGAAATTGAGCAAGGGTGCGGCGGTATTGTCACCGCTGACCAGGGCGGTCTGCCCCGAGGGCTGAAGGGTCGCGGGCACCGCGCTGGCGGCATCGGTCAGCAGGATCACCCGCGCCGTCTCGCGCCCGGTGCCGGAAATACGTCCGACCAGCCCGATGCCGTCCATCGCGGCCCAACCGTCCTGAATGCCATCGCGCGCGCCCACATTGAGCAGCACCGATTGCCGGAAGGGAGAGCCGCTGTCCGCCATCACCACACCGGTCACATAGGTCAGCTGCGGGTCCAGGCGCACATTGTTGAGGTCGAGCAACCGGGCGTTTTCCTGCTCCAGCTGCAGAGCGGCCTCTTTCCAGGCCCGCATCTGCCGCAGTTCCGAGCGCAGGTCCTGGTTCTGTTCGGACAGGCGCTGATAGCTCTGGAAATCGCGCAGCAGGTTGATGACCCCGGTGACCGGCACAATCGCCCATTGCATATTGGGCACAACCGCATCCACAACTTGGGCGCGGAACCGCTCCACCCGCGGGCTGTCAATGCGCCAGACCAGAAAGATCACGGCGAGGACCAGCACCAGCAGCCCAATGAGCAGCCGCCGAAGTGGTCCAGTATAGTCGTCGCGGTGTGACCGGTCTTTTGCCAATGGTGTTATTCCCGCCGCCGGGTCTCCCCGGGGCGGGCCCCCGTCAGGATTGTCTCACGGCCAATAGGGTCAGCTGTCGTAGTCGATGGCGTGGCGGAGCTGTTTTTCGAACTCCAATGCCTTGCCGGTCCCCAAGGCCACACAGTTGAGGCTTTCATCCGCGATGGAGACCGCCAGGCCGGTCTGCTCGCGCAGAGCGAGGTCGAGATCGCCCAGCAAGGCACCGCCGCCGGTCAGCATCACGCCGCGGTCGACGATATCGGCTGCCAGATCCGGCGGGGTGGTCTCAAGCGCGGTCATCACCGCCTCGCAGATCTGCTGCACCGGCTCGGCCAGCGCTTCGGCCACCTGGGCTTGGGAAATCTCGATTTCCTTCGGCACCCCGTTCAAGAGGTCGCGACCGCGGATCTGCATCGACTGGCCACGGCCGTCGTCGGGCATCCGGGCCGTGCCGATGGAGGTCTTGATGCGCTCGGCAGTGGCTTCGCCAACCAGCAGGTTCTGCTGGCGGCGCAGGTAGGAGATGATGGCCTCGTCCATGCGGTCGCCGCCGACACGCACGGAGCGGGCATAAACGATGTCACCCAGCGACAGGACCGCAACTTCGGTGGTGCCTCCGCCGATGTCCACCACCATGTTGCCGGTGGGGTCGGTGATCGGCATCCCGGCACCAATCGCGGCTGCGATCGGCTCGGCGATCAGCCCGGCGCGCCGGGCACCTGCAGCCAGCACAGAGGAGCGGATCGCGCGTTTTTCCACCGGGGTGGCGCCATGGGGCACGCAGACGATGACCTTGGGCTTGGAGAAGGTGGAGCGCTTGTGCACCTTGCGGATGAAATGCTTGATCATTTCTTCGGCGGTGTCGAAGTCGGCAATGACGCCTTCGCGCATCGGGCGGATCGCCTCGATG
>CAKZRP010000052.1 GCA_937146765.1 uncultured Paracoccaceae bacterium
GCGGAATTCCTCGGTCGGTCGTGATGCCATCTGTGTTCTCCTTTAAGGCGCGATACGTGGTCAAAGGAGCGGCACAAATGCGTGACAGGTCCAATCTGTGCCAAGAAAGCCCTTGTCCCATCCGCACGTTGGCGTTCTCTAACAGGCTGCTGAAAAACTCCGGTCTCGACGCCCATCGCGGAACATGATTCACCGTCGCCACTACGATGGCGACGGAGTGTGGGATGCGTGGATCAGATCAGGTGACGGGCTCGCTGTTCAGCTACATCGATCTCGAGGAGCGCATTCCGGCGCGACACCCGCTGCGCAAGATCAGGGCCGTCGTCAACGATGCGCTGCGCTCGCTGAATGCCGAGTTCGACCGGCTCTACGCGGGTGAGGGCCGCCCCTCCATCGCGCCGGAACGTTTGATCCGGGCCAGCCTGCTGCAGATCCTCTACTCGATCCGCTCCGAGCGGCAACTCATGGAGCAGATGGATTATAACCTGCTGTTCCGCTGGTTCGTGGGCCTCGGGATTGACGATGCCGTCTGGGTCCCGACCGTGTTCACGAAGAACCGCGACCGGCTGCTGACCACGGACATATCGCGCAAGATCATGGCCGCCATCCTGTCGCATCGCGAGGTGGCACCGCTGCTGTCGGATGATCATTTCTCGGTCGACGGCACCCTGGTGAAGGCCTGGGCGTCGATGAAGAGTTTCCAGCCGAAGGAAAGGGCTGCGTCCAACGGGGACGAGGGTCCCGGCGATCCGCCAGATTCCATTGTGCCGCCCACGTCCTCCTCTGACCAGTCCACCGCCGAGCCCGATCCAATGACCCGCCCCACACGCCGCAACCGCAACGCCGAAGTCGACTTCCGTGGCGAACGACGCTCGAACGCGACCCATGCTTCGATGACCGATCCGGAGGCACGGCTGTTCAAGAAGTCCCCCGGCGCCGGCGCTATGCTGTGCTTCATGGGGCATAGCCTGATGGAAAACCGCTCCGGGATGATCGTGCAGGCCGACCTGACGCGGGCGGACGGCCACGCCGAGCGGCGTGCTGCCATCGACATGCTTCACCGCCACTCGCCCGGTTCGACGCGGCGCCTGAACCTGGCCGCAGACCGCGGTTACGACAGCGCGGACTTCGTCGCCGAGCTGCGCCAGATGGTGGTCACGCCGCATGTCGCCCAGAAGTCCCGACACTCCGCCATCGACGGCAGAACCACCCGGCACCCCGGCTACGCCAAGTCACAGGGGCGCCGGAAGAAGATCGAGGAACCTTTCGGCTGGGTCAAGACCGTCGGCGGCCTGACACAGAGTGCGACGCTTGGCTTTGAGCTGACCGGCCTTGCCATGGTCGATCAGGACGCGGATCTCCTTGGACCGCTTCGCAATCCAGATATCGGCCAGTCGCTTCTTGCCGAAGGTTCGGTTCTCGCGAAACCGCTCACCCTTCACTACGATGTCGATCTGTGCCAAGAAAGCGCTTGTCCCATCCGCGCGTTGACGTTCTCTAACTTGCATGCCCCAACATTCCCAAAATTTTCCCCAACATTGTTGGGAGAACGTGCCAAGACACTCAAAAATCAGGCCGATGAAGCCGCAAGGAAATATGCCGATGTCCGAAGAAAGTGTAGAAAGTTCAAAGGTTTGGCGTGCTGCACGGCTGTCGGTTGCGCCGATGATGGATTGGACCACGCGGGAATGCCGCTACTTGCACCGTCTCCTGTCGCGCGAAACACTGCTTTACACCGAGATGGTGACCGCGCCTGCCCTGGTGCGCGGCGGCGCGCTGCATCTGTTGGACCACGACCCGGTCGAGCATCCCGTCGCCTTGCAGCTTGGTGGCTCCGACCCACAAGAGCTGGCCGAGGCGGCGCGGCTTGGGGCAGAAGTCGGTTATGACGAGATCAATCTCAATTGCGGTTGCCCCAGTGATCGGGTGCAATCGGGCGCCTTTGGTGCGGTGCTGATGCAGACGCCGGACCTGGTGGCTGATTGCGTCGCGGCCATGGCCGAGGCGGTGAATGTGGAGGTTACGGTGAAATGCCGCATCGGGGTGGATGACCAGATCCCGGAGGCGGTGCTGCCCGATTTCCTTGACAAGATCCGCAATGCCGGGGTGCGCCGGGTGACCATCCATGCCCGCAAGGCCTGGCTGCAGGGGCTGTCGCCCAAGGAAAACCGCGATATCCCGCCGCTCGATTACGACCTGGTGCATCGGATGAAGGCGGCTTTTCCGGACCTTCATATCTCGATCAATGGTGGCATTGCGACGCTGGAGGAAGTGGGGGCGCATCTTGCGCGTGGTCTCGACGGGGCGATGATAGGCCGCGCGGCCTATCACCAGCCCGCTGATGTACTGGCCGAGGCTGATCCGTGCATTTTTGGCACCGGCGCGACAAGCGATCCGGTCGATGTCGTGCGCCAGATGCTGCCCTATATCGAGGCGGAGATGACCAAGGGCGCCAGGCTGCATCAGATCACCCGCCACATGCTTGGGCTGTTTGCCGGGCGCCCTGGGGCGCGGCAATGGCGTCGGCATCTCTCCGAAGGCGCCAGTCGCAAGGGCGCAGGGCCCGCGCTGGTGGAAGAGGCCCTCGGTCTCGTCCTCGCCCGTGCGGCCTGAGATCATGCGCGGGGAGTATCACCGTCTCGGCTGGTGCCGTTTTGGGCAGGATCCCCGGACGCACGCCTGGGCCGAAGAGGCCCGCAAGGTGGCGCAGGCGGCGATGCGGCCGCCCGAGCAGGCCCAGTGGTGGGACTGTGAAGAGACTTGGTTCATCGGCGTCGATGCGCTGCCGAACGACGCCTCGGGCCAATTGCCCGGTGGTCCGCCGCTCGCCGGGCCGGCGCTGGACTTCATCCTGCAGGAACATGGGCCGATAGCGCCCCTGCATCGCGCTCAGCTTTCGGTGATCTTCGCAGGCTATCCCCGCCCGCGCCGGGGAGAAAGCGAGGCGGCTTTTCGCTATCGCCGTGACCGGGACGCGGCTCATGTGGATGGGATCAAGATGTTTGGCGACAGCCGTCGCCGACGTGTCGAGGAACCTCATGCCTGGGTGCTGGGGCTGCCGCTGAACGAGACCTCTCCGGATGCCGCGCCCCTGGTGGTCTGGGAGGGCAGCCACCAGATCATGGCGCGCGCCTTTGCCGAGGCCTTCGCGGGTCACGCGCCTGCGGACTGGCATCTGGTGGACGTAACCGATACCTACACTGCGGCCCGTCGCCGTGTCTTCGAGACCTGCAGACGCGTCACTGTCCATGCCCGCCCGGGCGAGGCCTATCTGATGCATAGGCTCTGCCTCCATGGGGTAGCCCACTGGGCACCGGATGCAATCGCCCCGGAGGAGGAGGGCCGGATGATTGCCTATTTCCGCCCCGAACTGACCGATTGGCAAAACACTTGGCTGGCGGAGATCTCTCGCTAGGCCGAGGGGCGTCGCGCGCTTGGCCCGCTGCCTTAGGCTGCGCCCGAAGGTGTGTCTAGGTCAGAGGTTTGTCTTCCGGCGGCAGCCCGTTTCAGCTCTGCTTGAGGCGCGCCGCACGTCCGCCACGACGGGTCTTGGGAGCCGGAGAGCGAGAGGGCAGGGCCGCCATGACTTCGGCCCGTTCCTCAGGTGTCATTTTCGACCAGCGGGAGATTTCGTCGATGGACCGCGCGCATCCTGTACAGAGCCGCGTCGCCGGATGGATCACGCAAAGCTTGATGCAGGGGCTTTCTATCTCGTTGCGTTTCCAGACCTGGTCCGACATGGCTCACCCGTTCTTGATATGGCGCAACCGATCCAGCGCCCCCTGCAGAATATAGGAGGCGGCCACATGGTCGATCACCTCGGCGCGACGTTTTCGTGACGTATCTGCCTCCAGAAGAGCCCGTTCGGCGGCGACCGTCGACAGTCGTTCGTCCCAAAAGCCGATCGGCACCTCGGTCAGCCGCGACAGGTTGCGGGCAAAGGCGCGGGTGGACTGGCACCTTGGACCCTCGGTTCCATCCATGTTGCGCGGCAACCCGAGAATGATCCCGCCCAGCTCCCGTCCCGCGATGATCTCCAGCAACCGGCCGCTGTCGAGGGTGAATTTCTTGCGCCGCACCGTTTCCAGCGGTGTCGCGACCCCTCCCAAACGGTCCGAGACCGCAACACCGATGGTCTTTTCGCCAAAATCGAGCCCCATCAACCCGCTCATTGGCGGCAGGGCGGTTGCGAAGTCGGCGATATCGTCGTGGATCATCGGTTGTCCTCCAGGCGCTGCCGCGCCGCGCGGATCTCTGCCAGAGCGGAGTCATTGTCTGCGAATTGCGCCTCGGCCTCGGCCGCGATCTCCTCGGCCTCCGGCCCGCGCCCAAGGACGCCGAGCGCTGTGATAAGGCGAGCCCATTCGGCGGGGCTACCGCCTTCTGTCGCGAGCCGCGAGGCTAGCGAGGAAACCATGCCTTCGATCATCTGCTGGCGCTCTTCCACCGTCATCTCCTGCGCAGCGGTCACCGCATCGGCATCAGGGCCGGGCAGGGCGCTTGTGGTCGGCGCGGCGGGAGCGATGGGGCGATAATCGATGCCCGCATAGGCGGCCATGTCCGGTATCTGCGCCTCGATGGCGCGGATCCAGGGCGCCCCTTCGGGACCCGCCTGCAGGGTTTCGGCCCAGATCTGAAACCCGCGATCCGGTCGTCCGATCTGACCCATCAGCAGGCCCATGTAATAGCGGGCCCGCCCGTCACGCGGATCCCGGTCCAGCGCTTGCGACAGCAGCGCCTCCGCCTCGGGTGCCACATAGCCACCAGCCGCCATCACCATCAGTTCGGCCTGATCCACCAGGTCTCCCGGTGCGACAGCGTCGGCTTGCAGGGCGATGTAGCGTGCCTTCGCCTCATAGGCGGCGATGAAATTGCCGAGCCGGGCCTCGTGTTGCGCCAGCAACTGCTGGCCACGGGGATCCTGCGGCCGCTCCGTTGTGGCGCGGCGCAGCTCCTCCACCAACTTTTGGTAATCCGGGTCCACCTCGCGCGGCGCAGGCACAGGCTGGCCTGCCTCCGCTTCCGATTGCGAGGGGCGAGACTCGGCAAATTGGCGCGCAAGATCCATTCGGCGTTCGAGGCCGAAGTCTTCGGCTCCCGGCGCACCGAGCTGCATGTAAAGTGCCGCCGTTCCCAGGGCGATCACCAGCACCAATAGGGCGGCGCCCAGTTTCGCAGGGCCGTTGGGCGGCACAGCACCGTCCTTGGCCGCCTGTACCTGCGCGTCCGCGGCTAGAATACGACGGGCGATTTCGGTGTGCAGACGTTCGGCGTCTTCCGTCGCGACGATGCCACGCGCCACATCGCGGTCGAGGTCCTTCAGCTGCTGGCGATAGACCCGCAGGTCAAAGGCCGCAGCCGGCTCGTCGGCGCCATTCCTGTTGCGCATCACGACCAGCGCCAGAAGAGCCGCCATCGCGAGGGTCACACCACCGGTCAATATCCAAAAAGCCATCGTCTCTCCGCCGTTTGCTCCCATCTATAGGCGCTGGAGCGCGGAAAAAAGCCCTATTGCTGCGACCCGCTGTCCCGCCCTGGTCGCATATGGCAAACAGGATGGGCGGGCAGGGTGGCCAAAGCGGCCATGAGGGCCTGTGCAGCGATTACGACAGCCCTGCGACAGGTATGTCGCAAACCTGACGAAACGCGACGATTAACGGCGCGGTCAAGCGGGCCGCAACGGGCATATCTGGGATCAGACACGAAGCATTGGATTCGCTCATGAAACGCTATTCAGCCTTTGCAGTGGCGCGGGAAGGTCTGCGCTACCACAGCGGGTGGGAACGCGCCTGGCGCTCACCCGAACCCAAACGCCACTACGATGTGATCATCGTGGGCGCCGGCGGCCATGGCCTGGCCACCGCCTACTATCTGGGTAAGAACTTCGGCATCACCAATGTGGCGGTGATCGAAAAGGGCTGGCTCGGCGGCGGCAACACCGGCCGTAACACCACCATCATCCGGTCGAACTACCTGCAGGACCCCTCTGCCGCGATCTACGAGAAAGCGCGCAGCCTCTACGAGGACCTGAGCCAGGACTTCAACTACAACATCATGTTCTCCCCCCGCGGCGTGATCATGCTGGCGCAGACCGAGCACGAGGTGCGCGGCTACAAGCGCACCGCGCACGCGAACGCGCTGCAGGGCGTGACCACCGAGTGGATCGAACCCGCCCGCGTCAAGGAGCTGGTGCCGATCATCAACCTCGAGGGTCCGCGCTATCCGGTGCTCGGCGGTCTCTGGCAAGAACGCGGCGGCACCGCCCGCCACGATGCGGTGGCCTGGGGCTACGCGCGCGCCTGTTCCGCCATGGGCATGGACATCCTGCAGAAATGCGAAGTTACCGGCGTGCGTACCGAAAATGGCCGCGTCGTAGGTGTCGACACCACCAAGGGCGCGATTGATTGCGATAAGCTTGGCATGGTGGTTGCGGGCAACTGTTCGCATCTGTCGCAAATGGCCGGCTTCCGCCTGCCGGTTGAATCCGTGGCGCTGCAGGCTCTGGTCTCCGAGCCGATCAAACCCTGCATGGATGTGGTCGTGATGGCCAATACCGTGCACGGTTATATGTCGCAGTCCGACAAGGGCGAGATGGTGATCGGCGGCGGCACCGACGGGTTCAACAACTACACCCAGCGCGGCTCCTTCCACCATATCGAGGAAACCGTGCGCGCCCTGATCGAGACCTTCCCGATGGTCTCCCGCCTCAAGATGCTGCGCCAATGGGGCGGTATCGTGGACGTCACCGGCGACCGCTCGCCGCTGATCTCCAGGACCCCTGTCGCGAATTGCTTCGTCAACGCAGGCTGGGGCACCGGCGGCTTTAAGGCGATCCCCGGCTCTGGCTGGGCCATGGCGGAACTGATGGCGACGGGGCACTCGAACCTCGCCGAGGAATTCTCCATGATGCGCTTCAAAGAGGGCAAGTTCATCGACGAGAGCGTCGCTGCCGGGGTGGCACACTGATGCCAGTGCCCCGCCTCCTCCCTGACATGGGGGCCCGGGCCGCTGAGGCGGCTGGGAACTTTTGCGTGATTTCGGGCGTTACCCCCTCGAATGCACACACACGCAGGAGGCTCTCATGTCTGACCAAACGCAACACTCGTCCGGTTCCAGCAACGGCAATGGCGCACTCGCCTTCATCCTTGGTGGTGTCGTCGTGGCGCTTGCCATTCTCGGTTGGTTCGTCCTCGGCGGCGAAAACCCCGTTGATCAGCCCGATGTCAGCATCGAGCTGCCCGGCGGCGGCGTTATCGAAGGCGAAGTCGACACATCCGGAAGCAATTAACCTTCAGGGGCACGCCGCCTCTGTTGGTGGCGTGTCCCGCACCTGCGGCACAGGCTCTTTGCCCCGGTCTGTGAACACCGCTCGCGCGCGCAACTGTAGCGCCGCATCTGGGGCCGCTCCCCGAACATCTGAAGTCGCGACGCCTCGCGTCGCTGCGCCTGCCTCTTTGGGGCAGGGCGCTGCTGTAACTCTTTCGACGGAGCACGCACAATGCTGATCCTTGAATGTCCCTATTGCGGCGTCCACGCCGAAGAAACCGAACTCCACGCAGGCGGCGAAGCGCATCTGAAACGCTTTGGTCCCGGCGCCTCGGACGAAGACTTCCACGACTACCTCTTTATGCGCGAAAACCCCAAGGGCGTGCATCTGGAGCGTTGGCGCCATGTGAACGGTTGCGGCAAGTGGTTCCACGCCGCCCGCTGCACCATGACGCTTGAGGTCTTTGGCACCTATACCGCCCAAACCTCCGAGCCGCCGCAAGAGATCAAGGACAAGATCTCCGCCAAGCGTCCCGGCTGGACCTGGCGCGAATTCTCGGCCTGAGGCCTTGGACGGATCTCCGATGCTTCATCTTTTTCCAAATATCCCCGCCGGAGGCTCCCACACCTCCTCACGCGAAAGGGTCGCACCATGAGCACGCGTCTCGCCAAACAGGGTCGTTTGATCGACCGCTCCAAACAGATCGAGTTCTCCTTCAACGGGCGTAAGCTCAAGGGCTTTGCCGGGGACACGCTCGCCTCCGCCCTTCTGGCCAATGACCAGATGCTGGTCGGCCGCTCGTTCAAATATCACCGCCCGCGCGGCCTCGTCGCCTCTGGGAGTGAAGAGCCGAACGCGCTGGTGGGCCTCGGCACCGGCGATCGCTTCGAGCCGAACCAGCGCGCCACCACCACCGAGCTGTTCTCCGGCCTCTCCGCCCAGTCGCAAAACCACTGGCCGAGCCTGGAGTTCGACATCGGCGAGGTGAATTCCAAGCTGTTCTCGCGCTTCCTGACCGCGGGCTTTTACTACAAAATGTTCATCCACCCGCGCCCCTTCTGGAAGCACGTGTATGAGCCTTTCATCCGTCAGTCAGCCGGCCTCGGCAAAGCCCCGAACAAGGAGCTGAAGGACGCGGACACCTACGAGCATTTCTATTTCTTCTGTGACGTGCTGGTGATCGGGGGCGGTGTCGCAGGTCTGCAAGCGGCCAAATCCGCCGCAGCAACGGGCGCCAAGGTATTGGTGCTGGAGGAGAAATCTTACTGGGGTGGGCGCACGCCCGTCGATGGTGGGATGATCGAAGGGCTTGAGGCCGAGGCCTGGGTCGCCAAGACCGTGGCCGAGCTTGAAGCGATGGACAATGTCACCCTGCGCAGCCGTACCATGGGCGCGGGCGTCTATGACCACGGCTATATCCTTGGGTATGAACGTCTCACCGACCATGCGCCCGGTCAGGGTGGCCCGCGTCACCGCATGTGGCGCATCCGCGCGGCACAGACCGTCACCGCGACCGGCGCCATCGAACGGCCCCTGTCCTTTGCGGGCAACGATGTGCCGGGTGTGATGCTCGCCGCCTCCATGCGCGATTACGTGGTGAACTGGGGCGTCACCCCGGGCAAGCGTGTGCTCATCGCCACCAATAACGACGACGCCTACCGTACCGCCATCGTTCTGCACGAGGCCGGGGTTGAGGTGGTGCGTCTGCTCGACACCCGCGAAACCGGCGGCGGCGATCTGGCCGATCGGGTCCGCGCCCTTGGCATCCGGGTCGAATGTGGCCGCGCCATCGCCAAAGTGGCGGACGGCAAGCGTGTCACCAAAGTCGCCATCTGCGCCCAGAACGGCGAGGGCGGCGCGCGCGAGGAGGTGGAGGCCGATGCGGTCGCCATGTCCGGTGGCTGGTCCCCGGTGGTGCACCTCTGGTCCCATTGCGGTGGCAAGCTGATTTGGGACGAGGCGCAGGCGCATTTCCGCCCCGACCCCGACCGCGCCCCCACGGGCGCCGATGGCAAGCCCTTCGTGGTCACCGCCGGCACGGCCTCCGGTCCCTTGACCCTCAAGGCTGTGATGGCGGATGCGGCCGCTGCGGGTGCCAAGGCCGCCGAGGCCGCAGGCCGCCCCGCGCAAGCGGTTGCATCCATCGCGACCTCCGAGGTTGTCGAGGCGCAGATGGAAGCGGTCTGGCTTATGCCCGCCAAGGCCGACATCCAACTGCGGATGAAGAGCTGGCTCGACTATCAGAACGACGTCAAAGTCTCCGACGTGCAGCTGGCGGCGCGTGAAGGCTATGAAAGTGTTGAACATACCAAGCGCTACACCACGCTTGGCATGGCAACCGATCAGGGGAAACTCTCCAACATCAACGGCTTGGCGATCCTTGCGGATACGCTCGGCGCGGAGATCCCGCAGGTTGGAACCACCACCTTCCGCCCGCCGTATCACCCGATCTCGATGGGGGCGATTGGCGGCTCGGCGCGCGGTGACATCTTCCAGCCGCTGCGCAAGACGCCGATGTATGACTGGCACGATGCCAATGGCGCTCATTGGGAGCCGGTCGGCCACTGGCGCCGTCCCTTCGCCTATGTCCGCTCGGGCGAGAGCGTGCATGATGCGGTGAACCGCGAGGTGAAGAACACCCGCGAGAAGCTGGGTCTCTTGGACGCCTCCACCCTCGGCAAGCTGATCGTCAAAGGGCCGGACGCGGGCAAGTTCCTCGACATGCTCTACACCAACGTGATGAGCAGCCTGAAACCGGGCAAATGCCGCTATGGTCTGATGTGCTCGGAAAACGGCTTCCTCAGCGACGATGGCGTGGTTGCCCGCATCGACGAGGACACCTTCCTCTGCCACACCACCACCGGCGGCGCGGATCGCATCCACGCCCATATGGAGGAATGGCTGCAGACCGAATGGTGGGACTGGAAAGTCTACGTCGCCAATGTGACCGAGCAGCTGGCACAGGTCGCCGTGGTGGGCCCCAATGCCCGCAAGCTCCTGGAAAAGCTGAACGCACAAGCGGGCGGCGGCATGGATGTCTCCAAAGAAGGTCTGGCCTTTATGGAGTGGAAGGACGGCGAGATCGGCGGCTTCAAGGCGCGCGCCTATCGGATCTCCTTCTCCGGCGAGCTGTCCTACGAGATCGCGGTTGCGGCCTCTGAGGGGCAAGCCTTCTGGAACGCGCTGATCGAGGCCGGTCAGGAGTTCGGCGTGATGCCCTATGGCACCGAAACGCTGCACATCCTGCGCGCCGAGAAGGGCTTCATCATGATCGGCGACGAGACCGATGGCACCGTGATCCCGCAGGATCTCGGCCTCCACTGGGCGATCTCCAAGAAGAAAGAAGACTTCCTCGGCAAACGCGCGCAAGAGCGCAGCCATATGGTCGACCCCGACCGCTGGCAGCTGGTGGGTCTTGAGACCGTCGATGGCTCCGTCCTGCCGGATGGTGCCTATGCGGTGGGCAATGGCCTCAACGCCAATGGTCAGAAAAACACCATCGGCCGGGTGACCTCCACCTATTACTCCGCCACCCTCGGCCGCGGCATCGCGATGGGTCTGGTCAAGCACGGGCCCAAGCGGATGGGCGAGGTGATCGACTTCCCCGGGCTCGACGGGAAAATCTTCAAAGCCAAGATCGTCGACCCGGTCTTCTACGACAAAGAAGGGGAAAAGCAGAATGTCTAAGGCACAGAGCGCCCTCAACGGGGCCAGCTATGCGGGTTTGGCCAAGGTCGAAGAGACCGGTCTGGGCGGCATGATCACCCTGCGCGGCGATTTCGCCTCTGCAGGCTTTCAGGCGGCGGTGAAGGCCGCCACCGGCTGCGACGTTCCCGGCGTGCGCAAGATTGCGTCCTCAGAGGTCGGCGCGGTGGCGTGGATGTCGCCGGACGAACTCCTCCTGTTGGTGGACTACGCAGGCGTCGATGCCGTGGTGGCCCAGATCAGCGAAGCGCTTGCGGGCGAGCATCATCTGGCGGTCAACGTCTCCGATGCCCGCGCCTGTTTCGCGGTGAGCGGCGAAGGTGCCCGCGAAGTGATCGCCAAGGTCGCCCCGGTTGATCTGGCCCCCGGCCAGTTCGAGGCCGGCGACTTCCGCCGCACCCGCTTTGCGCAGGTGGCCGGCGCCTTCTGGCTCGACGAGGCGGGTGTGTTCCACATCGTCTGCTTCCGCTCGGTTGCGGTCTATATGTACAACCTTCTGTGCACCTCGGCCCATCCGCAGTCCAAGGTCGGCGTCTACGCCTGAAACACCTTTCAGGTCTTCCCCTCAAGCGGCTCCCAGCGGGGGCCGCTTTTTGTTGCCTCATCAGCGCGGCCTCTCCGTAAGCGCACATATGATCTGCGCGGCGAAAGCGTTTTTCCGCTTGTCCAGACTTGACCAATGCCATGGCGCGCCGCATGTATCCCTCAGGAACGCAACACGAATTGACAGGGGGCCAACATGGCTTTTGAACTTCCCGATCTTCCCTACGCTCACGATGCACTCGCGTCCAAAGGCATGTCCGCCGAAACGCTGGAGTATCACCACGACCTGCACCACAAGGCCTATGTCGACAACGGCAACAAGCTGATCGCGGGCACCGAGTGGGAAGGCAAATCCCTCGAAGAGATCATCACCGGCACCTATAACAAGGACGCGGTAGCGCAGAACGGGATCTTCAACAACATCTCCCAGCTGTGGAACCACAACCAGTTCTGGGAAATGATGGGCCCGGGCGCTTCCGTGATCCCGACCGAGCTGGAAAAAGCACTGGTCGAGTCCTTCGGCTCGGTTGAAAAGTTCAAGGAAGACTTCTCCGCCGCAGGCGCAGGTCAGTTCGGCTCCGGCTGGGCCTGGCTGGTAAAAGACACCGATGGCGGCCTCAAAGTGACCAAGACCGAAAACGGCGTGAACCCGCTGTGCTTCGGCCAGACCGCGCTCTTGGGCTGCGACGTCTGGGAACACTCCTACTACATCGATTTCCGCAACAAGCGCCCGGCCTACCTGTCGAACTTCCTCGACAACCTGGTGAACTGGGAAAACGTCGCCTCCCGCCTCTGAGCGGTTGGCTGACACGGAATTGGAAAAGCCCGCCGGGACCGGCGGGCTTTTCTGTTTGGGGTCAGCGCAGGGCGGCGATGGCCTCGGCCGGGGTCTCGACCCAGGTGAGGGCGGCCGCGTGGTCCGAGGCGGCAAATCCCTCGCTGACGATATGGTCGACAAGAGCGTGCAGAGGTTCCCAATAGCCTTCTGTATTCAGCAGGATGATGGGCTTGTTGTGCAGGCCAAGCTGTTTCCAGGTGATCGCCTCGAACAATTCGTCCAGCGAGCCCATGCCACCTGGCAACAGCAGCACCGCATCGGCGTTGTAAAGCATCACCTTCTTGCGCTCGTGCATGGTTTCAGTGACCACATAGGTGGTGAGATCGCGCTTGCAGATTTCGCGCTTGACGAGGTGCTGGGGGATCACTCCAAAGGTCTCGCCTCCGGCCCCTTGGGCCGCGCGGGCCACAGTGCCCATCAACCCGACATCGCCCGCGCCGTAGACCAGCCGCAGACCCGCCTTGGCCAGGGCTTCGCCAAGGCTGCGGGCGGCCTCTTCATAGGCGGTTTTGGTCCCCATACGAGAGCCGCAGTAGACGCAGACGGATGTGACGGCCATGGCGCACCTTTGTCTTTTTGAACAGGAATTTGCCCGAAGGGACAGAATTATCGTGCTTTGACCCCTCATAGCGGTATTGCTAGATTTGCTCAACCGAAGGCGACGGCAACAGTGGCCCGGTGGCGAAGGGACGAAGAAGGACGAAGTCACGAGATGACGAAGACAAGCGGGATAGGCAGCGGGGCCGGTCTGGCCCTCGGTGCGGTGGCAACGGTGGTTGTCCTGGGCGGCGGTTACTTCCTGGCGCGCGGCGGCGCGCTTGGACCGGGAGCCAAGGCAGCGGTGGAGCGTCAATTGGTGTCGCTGGGGCTCATGGAGCTGCCGCGCACCCTTTTGGCGCCGACCGGCGAGACCCCGACAGTCGCTGTGCTGCCCGAAGGCGCACAGACCACCGGTTCTGAACCGGAGACCACAGCGCCCATGGCACAGGAAGCCGTCCCTTTCGAAGCGGGCGATGCTCCGGCCGAGCAGGGTTTCGTGCTCGTCGCGCCACAATTGGAACTGGCGCGGTTTGAGACCGATGGCTCCGGTCTGGTGGCAGGTGCGGCGCAGCCGGGCGTCGAGATCGAGGTTCTTCTGGATGGCGAAGTTCTCGAGCGGCTTGTGGTGGACGAGGGCGGTGAATTTGCGGCCTTTGTCACCATTGGCCCGAGTGACCAGCCGCGGGTGATCTCACTGCTGGCGCGCTTCAACGGTGAGGAACTGGCCTCGGAGGATTCCTTTATTCTCGCGCCGGTGCAGCTATCGGCGGTGGCCCCGGATGCGGCAACGGCAGAAGCCCCGCTGGTCTCCGGTGGCGACGGTGGTTCCGGCGCCGGTGCGGCGGGGGCAAGGGTGGCCACCGCCCTTGGTGATCAGGCAGATGCGGTTCCCGCGGCCACAGGCTCCGCTGGCGCCGCGATAGCGACCGAGGCGACCCCGGCGGAGCCTGCATCCGCGCCAACCATTGCCTCCGGCCTTGAGAGCGGTGCGGATGGGGCGGAGGATGGCACGCGGGTCGTGACCTCGGACAGTGCCGATGCGCCTTTGCAGACCGAGGCCACGTCAACTGCCACGGCAGCCACGCAGAGCGGTGAAGGGACTGCGGGACAGTCCGTTCCGGCAACCGTTCCCGGCACAGTTGCCACAACCAGCGCCCCGTCGGTGCCGGGTCAGCCAGATGCCGTCGTCGGGACGGGATCTGCGCCGGTCGCCGCGTCCGGACAAGCACCGCTGGGCACATCCTCCGCAACCGCATCTGTCGAAGCCCCATCAAGCGGTGTGACCGTTGATGGCGGCGAGGGCGCGGTCGTGGCCGATGCCGCCTCGGCACCGCAACCCGATGTGGCGGTCACCGTCTTGCGCGCCGGACGCGACGGGGTCACACTGGTGCAACCCGTCACCCCGGTCTCGCCGGACCTGCTGGGCAAGGTTGCCCTCGACACCATCAGCTACACGGACAACGGCGATGTGCAACTGGCCGGGCGGGCCAAGCCGGAGGCCCTGGTCCGGGTCTATCTCGACAACAGCCCGGTCACCGAGATCGCGGTGGAAACCAGTGGGCGCTGGAGCGGCCATCTGACCTCGGTCGCCCCGGGGATCTATACCCTTCGGCTGGACGAGATCGACCCGGTGGAGGGCAAGGTGCTGAGCCGGCTGGAGACCCCCTTCAAGCGTGAAGCGCCCGAGGCACTGCGGCCGCTGGTTGGCGGCGACACGCCGGCGGCCGGGGCAGGGGTGCCCGCCCGGCCTGCGGTACAGGCGGTGACGGTGCAGAAGGGCGATACCCTCTGGGCGATTTCGCAGGCGCGCTATGGCAACGGCGTTCTGTACGTGCGGGTCTTCGAGGCCAACAAGGGAGACATCCGCGATCCCAACCTGATCTACCCCGGTCAGATCTTCACTCTGCCGGAGTGAGGGACTAGATAGCGGCGCAAGGAAGGCGCGCCCCTGAGCTGGGGGCGCGCTTCATGTTCCGTCTGTTGTGGTCGGAACCCGCAGTGCAAGGATGACCGATGCCACCGATGGAAGAGACCACGGCTGCCGATGAGCGTCGCTCCGGCGCCAGAACCCTGCGCCGCGTCTGGCCCTATGTCTGGCCCGCCAATGCGCCCAATGTCAAACTCCGAGTCGTGGTGGCGTTGCTGGTGCTGGTAATGGCCAAGGGCATCGCGGTGGTGACGCCGATGTTCTACAAGGGCGCGGTTGACGCGCTGGCCAAGGATGGCGTGCCGATGCTGGCGCTCGGTGCGGTGGGTCTGACCGTTGCCTATGGCATGGCCCGGATTTTGAACACAGGATTTCAGCAGTTGCGCGACGTGGTCTTCGCCCCGGTGACCCAGCGGGCGCTGCGACGTCTGGCCCTGTCCACCTTCCGTCACATCCATGCGATGTCGATGCGCTATCACATCACCCGCAAGACCGGCGGGCTCAGCCGGATCATCGAGCGAGGGGTGAAGGGGGTGGAGTTCCTCCTGCGCTTCCTCGTGCTTTCCATCGGCCCGCTGGTGCTGGAACTGGTGCTGGTGGCCGTGGTCTTGGCGCTTCTTTTCGACATCTGGTATCTGGTGGCGGTTGCCCTGACCGTGGCGCTCTATGTCTGGTTCACCTTTGCGGTGACCGAATGGCGGGTGAAACTGCGCCGCGAGATGAATACCCAGGACACCGATGCCAATCAGAAAGCCATCGACAGCCTCTTGAACTACGAGACGGTGAAGTATTTCGGCGCCGAGGATCGCGAGGCCGCCCGCTACGACAGTGCGATGAAAGGCTATGCGGCTGCCGCGCTCAAGACGGCCTACTCGCTCGCCTTCCTCAACTTCGGTCAGGTGGTGATCATCACCGGGGGGCTGATCGCGGTCATGGTCATGGCGGCGATCGGGGTGGAGCGCGGCGCGATGACAGTGGGCGATTTCGTCATGGTCAATGCCTATATGATCCAGATCACCGGACCCTTGGGATTCCTCGGCACTGTTTATCGCGAGATCCGCCAGAGCCTTGTGGACATGGGCGAGATGTTCGATCTCTTGGATCAGCCGCCGGATGTGACCGACCGGCCGGGGGCTCAGCCGCTCGCGATCAACGGGGGCGCGATCCGGCTGGATGCGGTTCGGTTCGGCTATGAGCCGGAGCGCGAGATCCTGAAGGGCGTCAGCCTTGATGTGGCCGCCGGCCAGACGGTTGCCATCGTCGGCTCCACCGGGTCGGGCAAATCCACCATTGGGCGGCTGTTGTTCCGGTTCTACGACGTGACCGGGGGCAGGCTGCTGATCGACGGTCAGGACATCCGCGATGTCACCCAGGCGAGCCTGCATGCGGCCATCGGCGTGGTGCCGCAGGACACGGTGCTGTTCAACGATACCATCCGCTACAACATCGCCTACGGTCGCGAAGGCGCGAGCGCGGCGGAGATCGTCGAGGCGGCCCGTGCCGCCCAGATCCACGATTTCATCGAGAGCCTGCCGCAGGGCTATGACACCCAGGTCGGCGAGCGGGGGTTGAAGCTGTCGGGGGGCGAGAAGCAGCGCGTGGGGATCGCGCGAACCTTGCTGAAGAACCCGCCGATCCTGCTGCTGGACGAAGCGACCTCAGCCCTCGATACCGAGACGGAAGGCGAGATCAAGGGGGCGCTGGCGCAGGCCGGAAGGGGGCGGACGGTGATCACCATTGCACATCGCCTGTCCACCATTGCCGAGTCCGACCGGATCGTGGTGCTGGAGCAAGGCGAGATCGCCGAAACCGGCACCCATGCGGATCTATTGGCACAGAACGGGCGCTATGCTGTGTTGTGGCAACGCCAGCAGGCAGATCAGGAAGTCGCCTGAGCATTCCGCTTTTGAAGCCCTGAAAACTGGCGTAGCGTCGGCCCATCCGCCACCTGCCGATTGGGAGGGGCTGGGGCGGGACGTTCAAACCTTCCTATGGGACAAACCATGTTTCGTGTTCTGACACTGGCCGCGACCGCGCTGGCCATCTCTGCCGCAGTGGCGCAGGCAGAGGATCTCGAGTTCATGCTGGGCAATGAAACCAGCGTCGACCTTGTCGAATTCAATGTCTCCATCGCCGAGAGCAACAATTGGGAGGAGAACCTGCTTGAGGGCGGTTATCTCCCGACCGGAAATGAGATCGGCGTGCTGATCGCTGATGGCGAAGACACCTGTGTCTATGACATTCGCGGCGTCTTCTCCGACGATACCTCCTTTGAGGAATACGGCCTCGATCTCTGCGATATGGGGGGCTACACCTTCACCGAGGAATGATCCCGGTCGCAGAACGGGACGGAAGCGGGGCGGTTGCGAGAGGCAACCGCCCTTTTTCGTGGCCTTGCCCGCGATGGTCGAGTCTGCGGTTTTGTTCCCGTTTGTCGTGCAGTTCTGTGAAGGATGCAGCTTTTGCGCGAGCACCCGCCGGTTTGGCCGCGGCGCTTGGGCGGCAATAGGATCACGTCC
This sequence comes from uncultured Paracoccaceae bacterium, assembly GCA_937146765.1. Taxonomy (GTDB): domain Bacteria; phylum Pseudomonadota; class Alphaproteobacteria; order Rhodobacterales; family Rhodobacteraceae; genus Epibacterium. The sequence goes on from CAKZRP010000052.1 coordinate 17,340, forward strand.
GAACTTCTTGCGCCAACCCGCCGATGCAAAAGGGAAAAGTCAGCCGAACCTCGCCGGAAAATCGACCTTTGACGCCGTGGTCTGGCAGGGGCACCGGGGCGTCTCTACCTTCATTCCTGTCACGAGGCGCAACCAGCGCTGCGGACGAACCCAAAACCAAACGAATGGAGTGTAACGATGAAAACCCTTGCCCTGACCACCGCCGCAATCGCCGCCCTCGCAGCCGCCCCGGTGCTGGCCGCAGGCTTTGCCGCAGAAGTGGATGCAAACGGCAATGGCACCCTGTCGCTGGAAGAACTCCAGGTCGCCTATCCGGCGCTGACCGAGGAAACCTTTGGCCAGATCGATGTCAATGCGGATGGCGAAGCGGATCTGGAAGAGGTCACCGCAGCGCAGGAATCCGGCCTGCTGGTCAACAACGGCTGACCTTGACATGAACGTGGGAGGCGGGCGGCTGGCAGCTCGCTCCCTCCCGGCGGCAGAGGATTTGCGCGTGACTGGTCTGCGCGTTTGAGAGTGCAAAGCCTTTGCCGATGTTTGCAGCCCCAAGGGCTCGGAACCGCTGGCCCATCCACCTCCGGAGCCGGTGACCCATCTCCCCCAAGAGAGTCCTGGTCCACCCGGGGCTGCAAACTGAAAGACCCCGCCAATTTGGCGGGGTCTTTTTGGTGTCACGCGTGTCTCTGGGGCCTATTCGGCAGCCCGCAGGGGCGTTCCCGGGGCGCTGTTGACGCTGTCACCCTGGTCGGTCCCGTTTTCGGTCTCCGGCTGTTGGCTCGGGCGGAACAGGTCCTGCCACTGGATCTCCGATGAGGGCAGTTTGCGCGCCTTGCGGAACAGCTCCGTGTCGCGGGCAACGCGACTGTTGCGACCGCCGCTGAGGCGGGCCAGAAGACGACCCATCCAGGTCATGTAGGTGCCCACCCAGATCCGCACCGCCAAGAGCGAAGGCGTGACCACAAGTGTCAGCACGGTGGCAATGCCGAGGCCGAAGACCACGGCGGTAGCCAACTGTTTCCACCAGAGGGCGGTGGGGCTGTCGATGGAATAGCCACCGTTGATGAAATCAAGGCTGATGCCGAACATCATCGGTGCCAGACCGGCCATGGTCGTGATCGTGGTCAGCAGCACCGGCCGAATTCGTGCCTGCGCGGTGCGGATAATGGCCTCGATCCGCGGCATCTGCTGGCTGAATTCCTGATAGGTATCAATGAGAACGATATTGTTGTTCACCACGATGCCCGCCAGAGCCACGATCCCGGTCCCGGTCATGATGATCGAGAAGGGCTGTTGCATCACCATCATCCCGATCAGCACGCCAGTGGTGGACAGCACCACGGCGAGCAGCACCAGCACCGAGTTGTAGAAACTGTTGAACTGCGCCAGCAGGATCACGAACATCAACCCGAGTGCGCCAGCAAAGGCATTCATCAGGAAGGCACCGGATTCCGCCTGTTCCTCCTGATCGCCCGTCCATTCCCAGTCAACCGCGGGGCCGAAAGGACTGGTCTCGAGCCATTTTGTTACCTCGGCAATCCGCTCATTGGCATTGAGCGGCACCACATGGGTTTCGCCCGCCGCCATGGCATCACGCACCATCTGGCCTGAGCTGGCACCGGTCAGCACATGAATCTCGGCTTTGCTTCCATTGGGTAAGGTGACAGATTCCGGCGAGGCCGTGGCGCCCTCTGGCAGGGCTTTCACCACCGCGAGGGAGAGATCCTCTCCCGCCTCGTCCTTGGTGAAGATCTGGGTCAACCCGGGTTCCACATCCGCCTTCACGTCATAGTAGCGTTGTTGCTCGACCCGCGAAATCTTGGCGAGCTTGGGCACCGGTTGCCGGGTCACGAAGTTGGAGAGCGGCACCAAGCCTTCTTCTGTGCGCAGCTTCAGCGTGTCGAGCGTGGAGAGCACCCGCTGATCTTCGGGCAGGCGCAGGCGGATCTCGATCTCCTCGTCGGAGCTGTCGACTCGCATGGTGTCGAGCAGGATACCGCGCGTCACCAACTGGACCATGGCGCCCACGGTGGCCACATCGGTGCCGTAACGGCCGGCCTTGGCCACATCCACGTCGATCTCCCAGTCAATGCCGGGCAGGGGCAGGCTGTCCTCGATCAGGATGAGGCCGGGGGTCGCCGCAAAATGCTCACGCGCTTGAATGGTTGCGGCGCGCAGGGGCTCCCACTCGTCGCCAAGGAGGCGCAGGTGGACGGGTTTGCCGGAGGCGGGACCGCCCTCAAGCGCCTTGATCTCCACCTGAAAGCCGGGCAGGTCCGCGACCATGCCAGAGAGCTCCTCCAGCACCGTATCGCCATCAAAAGCGTCGGCGGTGACCTCGCGGTGGAACAGACCACCGAAGATAGGCTCGCTCTGGGTCGGTCGATCTTCCCAAGGGATGATCTCGAACTGCACCTGGCCGATGGTATCGGGCGGGGTGCTGGCGCCGGAGGCATCGGTGTTGAGGCCGCCTTCGCCGGCAAAGGAGAAGACGTTGATCACCGCCGGGTGCTGCATGATGACCTCTTCGGTCGCGCGCACCATCTCGTCCTTTTCGTGCAGCGAGAGGTTGCCACGGGCGCGCACATAGGCGGTCGCCTGCTCCGGCTCGCTTTCGACGAAGAACTCCACACCGTAGTTGTTCTGGCTGAACATGCCGAACACGGTGGCAATGCCAAAGCCGACCACCGCGAGGGTGACGACAGGCATCACCGGGTTGCCCACGATGAGCTTGATGACCCAGCCGAACCAGCTCAGCTGATGACCCGCCGCGACACGATCCGGACGGCGCTGCATTTCAGCCGCGCCAAGGGTGATCGAGGCGGCAACCGCCGAGACCAGAAAGATCACCGCACCGAGGAGCGCCGCCCAGATACCCTCACCGCCAGGGATCAGGTAGTGCGGATTGAGGAGCTGCATCGCGCCGACAAACATGCCCCAAAGCGCCAGAGGCACCAGCGCGGCGCGCACGACCCAAGGCATGCGGACGCGCAAGCCATCGGAGGCATGGCCGAACAGGCGGCTCATGCGGCCCGAAACACCACCCATCACCGGCAGGTAGATCAGCGCCACCACCAGCGAGGCGGAGAGCACGAAGATCAGCGTCACCGGCAACATGCCCATGAACTCGCCCGGAACCCCGGGCCAGAACAGCATCGGCAAAAAGGCGCAGAGCGTGGTGGCGGTGGAGGAGACCACCGGCCAGAACATCCGCTGCGCTGCCTCCACATAGGCGTGCAT
>CAKZRP010000053.1 GCA_937146765.1 uncultured Paracoccaceae bacterium
GCCACCAGCCAGGGGGCCAAACCGCTGGCTTCGATCCGCGGGGCGACGCGCAGGATCAGGCCAATCACCGCCACCGCGCTGCCGCTGGCCGCGATCATATAGGTCGGCCCCGGCGGGATCATTGCGGTATCAAACAGCGGCAGCAGTTCCGGGTCGGTGATCAGTTGGGCGGGCAGCGCGCCGAGCAGCGCCGCTGCGGTTCCCCAGAGGATCAGGCGCCATTGCACCCGCGCCGATCCCAGTTCCAAGCGCCCGAGCCAGAGACCAATCAGCACAAACCCGAGCCAAGGCAGTACAGGATGCCAGCCGTTGAAAAAGGAGTGCAGGAGAAATCCGCGCAGGGTCCAGAAATCCTGGTAGTGCAGCGTCTCCCAGTTCCAATGCGCATCATAGTTCAGCACCGCATGTGCCGCGACGCTGACCAGTAACAAGCCACCCATCGTGGCCCAAAGCACGCCAGAAGAGGCCCGCAGCACAGGCAGCGCGCAAAGGAAATAAAGCGCGTAGAAATGCAGGATATCTGCCTCGAAGATGGTGAGATTCAGAAGACCGATTCCGAACAGGAACAGGGCCCGTCGGAAAATCTCCACCCTGTCGCCGCGCCCGAGCCCAAGGCCGATGCCCGCCAGCACCACGAAGAGCGCCGCCGCGCGCCCTTCCAGGCCATCTGTCAGAACCGAGGGCAGGTCGCCTGTGCCTGTCACCCCGGCGGCCAGCCGGAAATTCACCAGCACCATGCCGCAGTAGGCAAGGAACCGGGCCATGTCCAATCCCGTCAGTCGCATCGGCAGCTCCTCTCTGTGGAATGCTCCCGGGTTACAAAGGAAGGCACGGAGGGCAAGAAAAGACCGGCGCGGAGGATTTCCGTGCCGGTCGGTGGTTTTTCGTGGATCTGTTGCCAAAGGGCGTCAGCCGAGCACGCGCCCTGCCACGGCATCGAGTTTGGCCAGAAGCGCCGGGTCGCGTTTGGCGGGCGCGGTCATGATCGCATAATCCAGCGCGCGGTCGCAGCCATGCGGGCAGGGGACGCGCTCGGGCCCAAGCAGGGCAGGCAGGCCTTTGACCAGCGCGCGGCCTTTTTCGGAATTGCCGGTGAGGGTGGCGATGATGGCGGAGACATCCACCTCGCCATGATCCGGGTGCCAGCTGTCGTAGTCGGTGACCATGGCGATGGAGGCGTAGCAGAGCTCTGCCTCGCGGGCGAGTTTGGCCTCGGGCATATTGGTCATGCCGATCACGTCGGCGCCCCAGACCTCGCGGTATAGTTTGGATTCGGCGAGGGTGGAGAACTGCGGCCCCTCCATCGCCAGATAGGTGCCGCCGCGATGGGTTTTGATGCCGGCCGCTTTCGCGGCGGTTTCGCAGGCCTCGCTCAGACGCGGGCAGGTCGGATGAGCAAGCGAGACATGGGCGACGCAGCCGGAGGAAAAGAAACTTTTCTCCCGCGCAAAGGTGCGGTCGATAAATTGATCGACGATGACAAAATCGCCGGGCGCCATCTCCTCGCGGAAGGAGCCGCAGGCGGAGACCGAGATCACATCGGTCGCGCCAAGGCGTTTCAGCGCGTCGATATTGGCGCGGTAGGGCACATCGGTCGGGCTATGCACATGGCCGCGACCATGGCGGGGCAGGAAGGCCATTTTGACGCCGCCGTAGCGCCCGGTCAGGATCTGATCCGAGGGCGCGCCCCAAGGGGTATGAACCGTGGTCCATGTGGCCTCCTCCAGCCCGTCGATCTCGTAAATTCCGGAGCCGCCGATCACGGCGATCATGGTCTCTGACATGGGTCTCTCCTGCCTCTGGGTGAGGCTGCTATGGCCGAGGCGGCGGGGGCTTGGCAAGCGGGGGATGCCTCCGGCGGGGATATTTGAAAGAAGATGAAAAAGGAGATCAAAGGTTAAGGTCGGGTTCACGGCAGACAGCGGTCCTGACCTATTGTTTCGCGCGCGAAACATTGGGGCAGAAGGGCTGACCTATCTGCGCTTTGGGCCTTTGACGCGGGTTTTCCGGGGCGAAACGGGGGGCTTGCCTTGTGTCAAAGGGGGTTTGCCGCTAACAGGCGCTCACCCTCCCTTCCGGACGATCACAGGTTTTCTTGATATGACACGCGGCTTGATGGGGCTTTTGGCCCGCAATATTTCTCCTCCGAACCTCTCCATCATGCAGGATGAGGGCTTTACCGTGGCGCGGGTGCGCACCGAGCTGCTGTCCGGTCTGACCGTCGCGCTGGCGCTGGTGCCCGAGGCGGTGGCCTTTGCCTTTGTCGCCGGGGTGCATCCTTTGGTGGGGCTTTATGCGGCCTTTCTGATCGGTCTGATCACCGCGCTGATTGGGGGGCGTCCGGGGATGATTTCCGGCGCGACCGGCGCCTTGGCGGTGGTCATGGTAGCCTTGGTGGCCGAGCACGGCGTGGAGTATCTCTTTGCCACTGTGGTCCTGATGGGCATCCTGCAAGTGATTGCCGGGGTGATGCATTGGGGCAAGTTCATCCGTCTGGTGCCGCATCCGGTGATGCTGGGCTTTGTCAACGGGCTCGCCATTGTGATCTTCCTTGCCCAGCTCACTCAGTTCAAGCAGCCGGGCACTGGCGGGGCAGAGTGGCTGGACGGGCCGCAGCTGGCGCTGATGCTGGGGCTGGTGGCGCTGACCATGGCGATCATCTGGGGGATGCCGAAGCTGACCAAGGTGATCCCGGCGCCTCTGGCGGGGATCGGCATTACCGCGGTGATCGTGATTGCCTTTGGTCTGGATGTGCCGCGGGTGGGCGATATGGCCTCGATCGAGGGGGGGCTGCCGGCCTTTCATGTGCCGATGGTGCCGCTCAATTGGGCGACGCTGGAGATCATCTTTCCCTATGCGGTGATCCTTGGCGCCATTGGTCTGATCGAGAGCCTGTTGACGCTGAACCTGGTGGGCGAGATCACCGGCAAGCGCGGTGGCGCGAGCCAGGAGTGTATCGCGCAGGGGACTGCCAATATCGTCACCGGGTTCTTCGGCGGCATGGGCGGTTGTGCGATGATTGGTCAATCGATGATCAACGTGAACTCCGGTGGGCGGACGCGGATTGCGGCCATTGCTGCGGCCCTGTTTCTGTTGGTCTTCATCGTGGCGGCCTCGCCGCTGATCGAGCAGATCCCGCTGGCCGCTTTGGTCGGGGTGATGTTCATGGTGGTGATCGGCACCTTTGCCTGGAACAGCTTTAAGGTGATGACCAAGGTGCCGTTGATGGATGCCTTTGTGACCGTGTTGGTGACGGTTGTGACGGTGATGAGTGATCTCGCTGTCGCGGTTGTGGTCGGGGTGATCGTCTCGGCGCTCGCCTATGCCTGGAACAACGCACGCCGCATCCATGCGGTGACGCGCAACAGTGTGCGCGAAGAGGGGGCCAAGGTCTATGAGATCCAAGGCCCGCTGTTCTTTGGCTCCACCGACGGGTTTATCGAGCTATTTGATATCGAGAACGACCCAGGCCTGGTGATCGTCGATTTTGCCGCGTCCCGTGTGGTGGATGCCTCTGCCCTGCAGGCGATCGAGGCGGTGGCGGCGAAATATGATGCGCTGGGCAAGACGCTGCAGCTGCGCCATCTGAGCCGCGATTGCCACGAGCTCCTTTCCAAAGCGGGGCATCTGATGGTCGATAGCGACGATGACCCGGATTACGGCGTGGCGGTGGACTATTCCGTGCGCACCGGGATCCTTGGCAGCCACTAAGCGCTGCGGTTTGTCTCACTCCAACGGTCGCGGTCCCGGGTCGGGACCGCGGCTGTTTTGCTTTTGGGGGATCAATCCGGCGCCAGGGCTTCGAGCATGTCGAGGTCGCCGGAGGTGATGGCGGGTTCGGCGCGCAGGATCAGCTCAGCCGGCCAGTCCCACCACTTCAGCGCAAGCAAACGGGCGATCTGCGGCTTGGCAAAGCGGTGCCGGGCAACCATGGCCGGATTGCCGGTCATCACGGCATAGGGCGGCACGCTGCCGCGCACCACGGCACCGGCGCCTATGATGGCGCCGTCCCCGATGCGGGCGCCGGGCAGGATCAGGGCCCCATAGCCAATCCAGACGTCATTGCCGACCACTGTATCGCGGGTATCGGGCTGAAACCCCGCCATCTGCGCCGGGTCGAACACCGGGAAGGGATAGCAGCTCAGCCCCTCCTGCGCGTGGTTGGCGGAGGCGGTGATGAACTTCACCCCATGCGCGATCTGGCAGAACCGGCCGATGCGCAACTGTTCGCGCGCCCCGGGAAAGAGATAGGGCGCCAGATGGCTGGCCCAGTCGCGCGGCGGCGTGAAGTCGGAGGCATAGGTGTAGTCTCCGACGCTGAAGTTCGGATGCTCCACCACCCGCGCCAGATGCACGGTGCCCTCATGGGGCTGGCCATTGGGCAGGATGATCGGGTGGCGGTGCTTTGGGTCGGGAAGTGGCATGATCAATCGTCCGGGCGCGAGAGGGAGAACAGGTCACTGACCCTGGCGTAGTCGCGATAGCCAAGCCGGGACAGGGGCTGGAACCTGGTGACGTCGAACACCCCGTCCACCACACAGTCGTCGCGCAGATGCACGCCGATCACCTCGCCAAAGGCGACCTTATTGGCCTCGCCCGGGAGGTCGACGATCTTGGTCAGGCGGCATTCCAGCGCGGCGGGGGCCCCGGCGACGCGGGCACAGGAGATGGTTTCGCACTCCAGCGCCTCAAGGCCCGCATGGGCGAATTCATCGATTTCGCGCGGCAGAGCGCCCGATGTCTTGTTCATCGCGTCGCGCATCGCATATTCGACGATGTTCACACAGAAGACGCCGGTCTCGCGGATATTGGCCATCGAATCCTTGGTGCCGTCCTGATCGGCCTTGGTGGAGGTGGAGGCGAACATCACCTGCGGCGGCACATAGGCGACCGCGTTGAAGAAGGAATAGGGCGCGAGATTGTTGACCCCATCGCCTGAACGGGTGGAGATCCAGCCGATCGGGCGCGGGGTGACAATGGCGTTGAACGGATTGTGCGGCAGGCCATGGCCGTCCTCGGGGCGGTAGAACATTGCGTGTCTCCAAATGTTTGCCCCAGACTTACGCGCGTGCTAGGGCGAAATCCACCCCTGCGCCCCGACAGCCGGATCTGCCGGTCGGGGTGCGCAACTGAACGGAGACCAAAGCCACGTGATCACCATAGCGCCGGAGACACCGGAGGATTCCTGGGAAGTCGAAGCCCTCTACGACCTGTGTTTTGCGCCCGGGCGCACTGCTCTGTCGTCGTATCGATTGCGCGACGAGGTGGCGGCGGTCCGCGCGCTCAGCCAGGTGGCGCGGGACGAGATGGGCATTCTTGTGGGGGCGATCCGATTCTGGCCGGTGCATGTGGGACGCGAGGACGCGCTGCTGCTCGGGCCGGTGGCGGCCCACCCGACCCGGCAGGGCGAGGGCATCGGGGCCTCGTTGATCCGTGACAGCCTGTGGAAGGCGGAACACTCCCATTGGGAGCGGGTGCTGCTGGTCGGGGATGCGCCCTATTACCGGCGCTTTGGTTTCAGCAAGCTGGAGGGGGTGGAAATGCCACCGCCGACCAACCCGGATCGAATCCTTGGACTGGAGCTGACACCGGGAGCCTGGACCGGGGTCTCGGGCGAGGTCACAAAATGGATCGGCGCGCCGCAGGGCTGAGCCGAACCCCGTGGCGCCCTTGCGACAGCCCTCGGTAAACTGTGGCAAGGTGCTGGGCAAACCCGGCCCGCAACCTTGAAATGAGCGCTGCGCCTGCTGATCTCTGTTGAAACAGGGGAGGTGGCCGATGGGCGAACTTTTGGAAAGCGGACCCCGCAGCCTGACCGCGGCGGATGTGGAGGCGGAGCTGGATGCCATCGCCAACCGGTACCGCGCGGCAGGCACCTATGGGATGCGGCTCCTCAACGCGCTGGGGGGGCAGGCCGAAGGCGCGTTGCGCCGCCTGCCGCGACCGCTGCGGGCGACGGTGGAAGGGGCCACCCATCAGGCCCTGCATCTGGCGGTGCGCGCCGCCGGTCAGAGCCGCCGTGTGCTGCCCGACCAGAGCCCTGAGGCCAATCGCTGGATCAGCACCACCATGGGGATGGTCGGCGGCGCGGCAGGCCTGCCCGGCGCCCTGATCGAACTCCCGGCCACAACCACCTTCCTGTTGCGCAGCATTCAGGGCGTGGCCAAGGGCTACGGGTTCGATCCACATGCCAAGAGCCTGCACTTCGATGCGGTCGAGGTCTTTGCCTCTGCCGGGCCGATGGCGCATGACGATGGCGCGGAGACCGGGTTCCTTTCCCTTCGCCTTGGCATCAACGGGGCGGGCCTGTCGCAGCTGATCTCCAGGGTGGCCCCGAAACTGGCGGTGGCGCTGGGGCCGAAGCTGGCCGCCCAGATGGTGCCGGTGCTGGGGGCCGTCGCGGGCGGCAGCATCAACTATATCTACGCGGGCTACTATCAGGAGATGGCGCATGTGCAGTTCGCCCTGCGCCGACTCGTCCTCGATGCCGATCAACCCTATCCGGAGATGGTGGCGCGCCTGCAGCAGCGCCTGCGGACCTGAACTGCGTAAACTCTGCGCAAACTCGTAGGGCCGCGTTTTGTCCCCTAGGTGGGGTGTCACAAAACGGTCATGCGGTACTGGCACTTAGGGGGCTATAGCGCCTGCACCCCGAACCTCCCGGGCAGGAGCCGGATAGGGTTAAGTATTGGTTAACCCTATCGGAGAACTATGGAGGTCAAGGCAGGCACAGTCAGGCACAGGCGGGAAGGCTGCGAGGCATGAGGCACCTGATCGAACTCAGCACCGCGCGACAGATGTCGGTGGGCGTGGATCTCTACCACCAGGTGGGGGCGCTCTGCTATCGGGTGTCGCGCAAGGGCCGGGTGAAAGTGCTGCTGGTCACCTCGCGGGGCACTGGACGCTGGATCATCCCCAAAGGATGGCCGATGGAGGGGCTCACCTCCGCCCAATCCGCCGCTCAGGAAGCCTGGGAAGAAGCAGGGGTGCGCGGCGAGGTCTTGCCCCCTCTGCTGGGTCAATTCACCTACAAGAAGATCCGCCCGGGCAAGCTGCCGCTGGATTGCCTGGTCGATGTCTTTGCGCTGCGGGTCGAGGAGGTGGCCGAACGGTTTCCCGAACGCGGTGAACGCCTGCGCGACTGGCTGGAGCCGGAAGAGGCGGCGCGTCATGTGTCGGAACCGGGTCTTGCTGCTCTGCTCAGGAGCTTTGCACCGGAGCATCAGTGACGCCGCGATTGCAGTCTCTGGGTGGGGCTCCTCTTGCAATGCGGACTGGGGCGTATTTAATCAATGCTCTGACCAAGAGACATGAGATGATACGTTACGCACTCAAATGCAGCGATGGCCACGGGTTCGAGAGCTGGTTCCAGTCCGCCGAAGCCTATGACAAGTTGCGCGGCGCGGGTTTGGTGGCCTGCACCCATTGCGGCTCCACCTCGGTGGAAAAGGCGCTGATGGCACCGCCGGTGCGTGCCTCGCGCAAGGCGGCATCCGTGCCTGCGGGGTCGATGAATGACACCCAGCCAGTAACCAGTTCCGGCGAGGGCGCGCTGAGTGCGCCTCGGTCGGAGATGGAACAGGCGATTGCCGCACTGAAGAAGCAGGTGGAAGCCAATTCTGATTACGTGGGCAAGAATTTCGCCAAGGAGGCTCGGGACATGTATCTGGGCGAGCGCCCCCAGCGCGCGATCCATGGCGAGGCGCGTCCCGAGGACGCCCGCGCCTTGATCGAGGAAGGGGTGCCGGTCTTGCCGCTGCCCTTCCTGCCCAATCGAAAGACCAACTGAGGCCAACCGACCAGACAGGGTGAACCGGGTACAACACAGAGGACCTGGCGCCAGAGAGAGCAGAACAAGGGAGACCGCCGATGCATGTGGTGGTGACAGGCAGCAGCCGCGGGATTGGCCGCGAGCTGAAGACGCGGCTGGAAGCGCGCGGCGACAGGGTGACCGGTACGTCCCGCGATCACTCTTCGGGCACCCGGCTCGACGTCAGTGACCCAGGTCAGCAGGCCCGCTTCGCGGCCCAGATCAAGGGGGTCGCGGTCGATCTTCTGATCTGCAACGCAGGGGTCTATATCGACAAGTCGATGCGGCTTGAATCCTATACCTCCGAAGTCTGGGCCAAGACGCTGGCGGTCAATGTCACCGGCGTGTTCCTGACCGTGCAGGCGATGCTGCCGAACCTGCGGCTGTCGGCTGAACCGAAGATCGCAATCATCTCGTCGCAGATGGGGAGCCACGCGCGCGCTCCGGGCGGCTCTTACGCCTATCGCGCCTCGAAGGCGGCGGCCCTCAACATCGGGCGCAATCTCGCCACCGACCTGCGGCCGGAGGGGATCGCCGTCGGCATCTATCACCCCGGCTGGGTGCGCACCGACATGGGCGGGCAGGAGGGCGATATCTCGGTGCAGGAGAGTGTCGAGGGGCTGATGCGAGAGTTCGACGTCCTGTCGCTGGACACCACCGGTTGTTTTCACACCTGGGACGGCCGGGTGCAGGCCTTCTGAGGCGACAGGGGCAAGTTTGCGGCAGCGGGGACTTTGCCGGCGCGGCAAAACCGGCTATGGGACGGGCGAACCCCACCTGATCCACCAAGAGCCGGGCGTGAACCGTCCGGCGCAACCGGGACATCTGCCACATGACCAGCCCCCGCCGTATCGTTCTGTCCAGCGACCACGCCGCCATCGCCCTGCGCCAGACCCTTGCCGCCCATATTGCCGCCAAGGGGTATGAGGTCACCGATATCGGCCCGACCAGCCCCGAGAGCACTCATTATCCGACCCATGGTCAAGCGGCCGCTGAACGTGTCGCGGCGGGCGAGGCGGATCTCGGCATCATCCTCTGCGGCACCGGTCAGGGCATCATGATGGCCGCCAACAAGGTGAAGGGCATTCGCTGCGGCGTCTGTTCCGATCCCTTCTCCGCCCGGATGATCCGCGCGCACAATGATGCCAACATGCTCTCCATCGGTGCCCGGGTGATCGGTGAGGCGGTCGCGCTTGAGGTGGTTGACGCCTTTCTGGGGGCCGAATTCGAAGGTGGCCGCCATGCCACCCGCGTGGATATGATTACGGCAATCGAAGCCTGAGGCTCGGCGGGCCTGTCCGGCTACAATTGCCAAGCGTGCAGCGCGGCCTTGCGCCGGACAGCCGGAGAAGGTTCAAATTTGACAAAAAGAAAAGGCTCCCGAGGTTGAACTTGGGAGCCTTTGTCTGTTTTTCTCAAGGGGTGAGTGTCAGTCCCAGCAGTTCACCAGCGTTGTAAGGCCGGTGGCTTCCTTCTGAAGGAGCGAAATCGGCAGGTCGCCGGTGGCGGCCTCTTCGGTGGTTGGCAGGGCGACACCGGCTTTTTCAAGCGCGAGGCGGATCATGCTGCCCTTGAGCGCAAAGCGCACGCCCTCCGGCAGGGTTGGCCCCTCGGTGCGCTGCGGCAGCAGCATTCCGTAAACGGTGCCTGCCTTGTCGAGCAAGGGCCCGCCAACATCGCCGGGTTGCGCGATCATCTCGACCCGGGCCAGATGCGTTTCGCCTTGCAACCCCTTGAGGTCGCTCAGGCTTCCCCAGGTCAGGCTCGGCGCGCCAAGGACGCCGCCGTAGGAGTAGCCCGAGACCGCCACATTGCTGCGCAGGCGTGGTTCACCCGCGGCCAGCGGGGCGGTGGCCATCGGAGCAAGCGCCGTGGCAGGCTTCAGCACCGCCACTCCGGCCTCGGCATCCGCCAGCAGAACCTCGGCATCGATATCGCGGTCGATCGTCACCCGCGAACAGCTGGTCACCACATCGGCAGTGGTGACGACGATCCCGTCAGCGGTCACGAAGAACCCCGATTGCGACAGGCGCGGCTTGCGGATTTCCAGACCGGAAACGAGGTCGATGGATTGTGCCTCCTCCATGCCCGCGGCGGGGTCCAGCACGCCGTCGAGGCGTGTGAAGCTTTGCTGCATTGCTGACAAGACACGGGCGCGGCGCGCCTCGTCCCCTGCGGGCCAAACCAGGGTGAAGCCCTTGATCTGACCATTGTCCAGCCGCGCCTCGGTATGTGAGACGATCTGGCCATTGCGCCCCTCAAGGGTAAAGGCATCGCCGGAGCGTTCGCGCGGCCCTTGCAGTGGCACGATCTCCAGCGTCTGCATGATGTCATAAAGGCCGTAGAGTGTTCGGCGGTTGCCGGGCTGGGAGATCAGCAGCACCCGGGCCCCGAGATCGCCGGAGGCATCAAAATGTGCAAAAGGCGGCTCGTAGCGGCTGAAGGTCACCTCGCCCAGAGGCAGGTCGAGGGTGATCCCGGCGCGGGTGTCGGTATAAGAAGCCATGCCGGTGGAGATCAGCGGTGCATTGTAGTCATCCATCAGCACCTTGCGCTGTGCCGTGGTCAGAATGCCGGTCGGCTCGAAACCACGGGACACCTGCCAGTTGGACATGGACGCGCGGGTGCCACGGCCAAAAGCGCCGTCGATGCTGGAATCGTAGAAGCCGGCAGCCTTGAGCGCGATCTGCAAGTTCATCCGTTCCTGCTGGCTGAGAACGGCTTCGCTCTGACGGGCCTGGGCCGGGGTCTCGTCGGGCAGCGTCGACGGCACCTCCGCGGTGGTGGTCGCTGCTGCGGCCTCAGCCTCAGCCGGAGTTTCTGTCGACGGGGTCTGCGGTTCAAGCAGCGGCGCGGATGCGGTGCCTTCGGTCTCGGCTCCGACCGGGTAGAAACGCGTGTTCAGATTGGCGGCGAAGGTGATGAAACTGTCACGCGGGATCTGCCCTTCGGCCCGATAGACCTGCAGCACCTGTTCGGCATCCGAACGGGTGTAGGGGCCGATCACGATCCCATACCAGCCACCACCCAGCGCATAGCCGGAGACATCCGGCAGGCGGGCGGCAAAGGCGCGGGCCTCGTCCTGCGCCTCAAGGAGAGACGAGCGGGCCGCCACCTGAATCCAGACGCCGCTCGCATCGGATTGCTGCGCCTGTGCCAGCGAGGGCAGGGCTGCAAGAATGACGGTCCATGCCCAGATCACCGAGGCAATTAGGTTCTTCATTGTAAAACCTCTGTACGAAGATACGGTTTCGTTCGCTGCGCAGGTAACCACTTCGTGAGCGCAATGGGAACGCCGATGGACTGCACAATGACGTGTGAAGTGTAAATGTTTCTCATCCTCGATGCATGTGGGCGAATTTTCCCCGTGTCCTGAGCGCCACGCTTGCAGGCCGCGCAAGCAGCCGTTGACCCGGCTGGGGCGCTTCCGTAGGAAGGCGGTCGTAATATGCCTGCGTCTGCCGGTGCCCTTATGCGCCGGCCCGGCGTCCTGCCCCCGAGGCCCCGAAGGAAGAGACATGACCGAAACCACCGCGCCGCGTTCGTTCCAGGAAATCATCCTGCGACTGCAGACCTATTGGGCCTCCAAGGGCTGCGCCATCCTGCAACCCTACGACATGGAAGTCGGCGCGGGGACCTTCCACCCGGCGACCACCCTGCGGGCGCTCGGCTCCAAGGCCTGGGCGGCGGCCTATGTGCAGCCCTCGCGTCGTCCGACCGATGGCCGCTATGGCGAGAACCCGAACCGCTTGCAGCACTATTACCAGTATCAGGTGCTGATCAAACCCTCGCCGCCGAACCTGCAGGAGCTGTATCTCGGCAGCCTTGAGGCGATTGGCGTCGATATGAACCTGCACGACATCCGCTTTGTCGAAGATGACTGGGAAAGCCCGACGCTGGGCGCCTGGGGTCTTGGCTGGGAAGTCTGGTGCGATGGGATGGAAGTCAGCCAGTTCACCTATTTCCAACAGGTCGGCGGTCATGACTGTCACCCGGTCTCGGGCGAGCTGACCTATGGTCTGGAACGTCTGGCGATGTATGTGCTGGGTATCGATCACGTGATGGACATGCCCTTCAACGATCCGCAATCACCCCAGCCGCTGACCTATGGCGACATCTTCAAGCAGACCGAGGAAGAATACGCCCGCTGGAACTTTGACGTGGCCAATACCGAGGTTCTGCTGCGCCATTTCGAGGAGGCCGAGGCCGAATGCGCGGCCATCCTCGCGCAGGAACATATGGACCCCAAGACCGGTAAGCGGATCATCATGGCGCATCCGGCTTATGACCAGTGCATCAAGGCGAGCCACATGTTCAACCTTCTGGATGCGCGCGGCGTGATCTCGGTGACCGAGCGTCAGGCCTATATCGGTCGGGTGCGGGCGCTCGCGAAGCAATGCGCCGATGCCTTCGTGCTGACCGAGGCCGGGGGCCATTCCCAAGAGGCAACCCGGTGAGCGACGCGGTGATCCCCCTGCGGCAATACTCCGCGTTGCGTCGGCTCAAGTTTCGTCTGCTCCAGCATCTGCCAGGGCAACGGGGCTTGCATTATCGCCGACGCATGATGGAGGTGAACGCGCCTCAGACCCTTGCGGCCTTTCGCGCCGCGCAGGCCCGGACCAAAGGCAAGATCGCCGTTGATCTGGGGGCAAATCGGGGCGTCTTCAGCCGCGAGATTGCCGCAACCGCCAGCCATGTGCATGCCTTCGAACCGGATCCCTGGACCGCTGCCATCCTGCGCGAGGAGTTGAAGGATCTGGGCAATGTGACGGTGCACGAGGCCGCCGCCGGTGCGGCCGCCGGGACCTTGCCGATCTATCGCCATCGTGACTATGCGGACAATCCACTGGGGTTATCGCAGAGTTCCACCCTGCGGCAGGATGTGTCGGACGTCGATAGCAGCGTGGCCGTTGCGGAGGTTGCGGTGATCGACTTTCCGGCCTTTCTCAAGTCTCTCGATGCGCCGGTGGGCATTCTGAAGATCGACATCGAAGGGGGCGAGCTGGATCTGTTGCCTGCGCTTTTTGCCAGCGATGTGCTGGAGCGCGTGGATTACATCTTTTGCGAAACCCATGAGACGATCCTGCCCGAAGCACAGGATCAGTTCGCCAAGCTGCGCCAGCAGGCCCGTCGGTCGCGGCATCCGGTCATCAACATGGATTGGTTGTAAGCCATGGTTGGCAAGTTGCTCGCGATCATCCTGCTGGTCTCTGCCCTCGCGGCGGGGGGAGCGATGTATTACCTGCAGGTCTATGGGTATTACGAGACTGTGGAACCGCGCCCGGGTCAGGACGTCATGCTCCTGCCGACCGGGGGGGCAGAGCCGGAACCGATCGCCTATGTCGACTTTCGCGCCATTGACGCCAAGAGCTCACCCATCCGTTACCGCGCCTGTTTCACCACCGCCCTGAAACCGGCTGATCTGATGGGACTCTTCGAGATCGCGACCAGTGTCGAGCCGCGCAATGCGCCGGGCTGGTTTGACTGTTTTGACGCGGAAGAGATCGGCGCAGCCCTGGCCAGCGGACGGGCGACCGCTTTCCTGTCGCAAAAGAACATCGATTTCGGAGTCGACAGGATTGTGGCCATCACCGAGGACGGTCACGGCTACGTCTGGCATGACCTGAACAATTGCGGCCAGAAAGCCTATGACGGCACCGTGGTGGGTGAGGACTGTCCTGCCCGCCCCACGAGCAACTGACCGCACCCCTAGATTTTTCCGTCCCCACCGGGCGGACCCGATACGTTGAGGAACTGAAATGGCTGATCTGCTGATCGAACTGTTCTCCGAGGAAATCCCCGCCCGTATGCAAGCGCGGGCGGCTGAGGATTTGAAAAAGCTGGTGACCGATGGTCTGGTCGAGGCGGGTCTGACCTATGCGGGCGCCCATGCGCTGTCGACGCCGCGCCGCCTGACATTGGCGCTGGAGGGTCTGCTCGACCATTCCCCGACAGTGCGGGAAGAGCGAAAAGGCCCGAAAGTTGGCGCACCGGAGCAGGCGATCGAGGGGTTCTTGCGCGGTGCAGGCCTGAGGCGTGACCAACTGGAAGAGCGTGAGACGCCAAAGGGCGCGATCTATTTCGCCCTGATCGAAAAGCCCGGTCGCCCGGCGGCAGAGATCATTGCCGAGGTGCTGGAAGCGACCATTCGCAATTTCCCCTGGCCGAAGTCGATGCGCTGGGGCGCGGGCTCTCTGCGCTGGGTGCGCCCCCTGCAGTCGATCCTTTGCCTGTTGTCGACTGATGACGGCAACGAGGTGGTGCCGCTTGATATCGACGGCATCTCGGCTGGCAATACGACCGAGGGTCATCGGTTCATGGCGCCCGGCCGCTTTCCCGTCACCGGATTCGAGGATTACGCCGCCAAGCTGAAGCGCGCCTTTGTGGTGCTCGATCCCAAGGAACGGCAGGACGCGATCTGGCAGGAGGCCACCAATCAGGCCTTTGCCTCCGGGTTGGAGGTGGTGGACGACAAAGGGCTTCTGGCCGAGGTCGCTGGTCTGGTTGAGTGGCCGGTTGTGCTGATGGGCGCGATTGGCGCGGACTTCCTGGGCCTGCCCCCCGAGGTTTTGCAGACCAGTATGCGCGAGCATCAGAAGTTCTTCTCTGTGAAGAACCCCAGGACCGGGCGGATCGAGAAGTTCATCACCGTGGCCAACCGCGAAACCACCGACAATGGCGCGACCATTCTGGCGGGCAACCAAAAGGTGCTCTCGGCGCGTCTGGCGGATGCGAAGTTCTTTTGGGAGAACGACCTGCGGATCGCGAAATCCGCCGCCGGCATGGGCGCCTGGGTGGAGAACCTTGGCAATGTGACCTTCCACAACAAGCTCGGCACCCAAGCGGCGCGGATCGACCGCATCGCTGCGCTGGCACGTGAGATTGCGCCGGTCGTCGGGGCTGATGCCGATCTGGCAGAGCAGGCGGCACGGGTGGCCAAGGCGGATTTGTCCTCCGAGATGGTCTATGAGTTCCCCGAGCTGCAGGGCCTGATGGGCCGCTACTACGCCGAGGCTGCGGGCCTGCCGCAAGCGGTGGCAAACGCCTGCCAACAGCACTACTCGCCACTGGGGCCCTCGGACGATGTGCCGACCGAGGCGGTCTCTGTCGCGGTGGCGCTGGCCGATAAGATCGACACGCTGACCGGCTTTTGGGCGATTGACGAAAAGCCTACGGGGTCAAAAGACCCCTACGCGCTGCGCCGCGCCGCGCTGGGCGTGATCCGGCTGGTGCTGGAGAATGATGTGCGTGGCGGCCTCGCGGCGATCTTTGCGAAAGGTTACGCAGGTGCGGATTGCGCTGATCTTCTCGCCTTCTTCCACGACCGCCTGAAGGTCTTCCTGCGCGAGGAGGGTATTCGTCACGATGTGATCGACGCCTGTATCGCGATGGAGGGCAACGACGATCTGACCCTGTTGGTGAAACGGGCCCGCGCCTTGGAAGCGTTTATGAAATCCGAGGATGGCGAGAACCTGCTGCAGGGGTTCAAACGCGCCAATAACATCCTGTCTCAGGCCGAGGAAAAGGACGGGGTCGAATATTCCTTTGGCGCGGATGAGAAATTCTTTGAGCATGCGAGTGAAAAGACGCTTTTCGCGGCGCTTGCAGCGGGCGGGGGGGCGATCTCCTCGGCCATCGAGGCCGAGGATTTCGCGGCCGCCATGGGC
Source organism: uncultured Paracoccaceae bacterium (assembly GCA_937146765.1). Taxonomy (GTDB): domain Bacteria; phylum Pseudomonadota; class Alphaproteobacteria; order Rhodobacterales; family Rhodobacteraceae; genus Epibacterium. Next base: position 15,478 of record CAKZRP010000053.1, read on the forward strand.
GGCATGGCCGCACTCCGCGCCCCGATTGATGCCTTCTTCGAGGCGGTGCAGGTGAACTCCGACAATCAGGTGGTGCGCCGCAACCGGCTGAACCTCCTGAGCCAGATCCGCAAGGTCTGCGGGCAGGTGGCTGACCTCTCTCGTATCGAAGGCTGATCCGGCTCCATACTCGAATCTTCAAACGGCTCTCGCCCCTCGTGGCGGGGGCCGTTTTCGTGTCTTTCCTGCGATGGTTCCCCTTGCGGGAGGCGGTGCCCTTGCTATGCTTCTTCGCAAGAGCAGAATTGCTGCGGTGCAGAAACGCGCGGCGCGGAGACAGCAGGGATCAAGTCATGGATGATACACCAAAAGCGGTTCTGATTACCCCCACCGCGCCGGTGGCGAATCATACCCATGGCGGGCGCGCAAAATGTCTGCAGCGCCTCGTCCGCCTCGATCTGCCGGTGCCGCGCACGGTGGCCCTGTCCTTTGACGCGGTGCATGAGATTGCCGAGGGGTATATGGTCGACGTGCAGGCCATCCTTGCGGATCTGCGACCCGATGCGCTCCTTTGCGTGCGCCCTTCCTCTGAGGATCCCGACTGGGGCGGGCCCGGGGCGGTTCTGAACATCGGCATGAATGACGCGCGGTACATCGACCTGAGCGACAGTCTCGGCCCGGATGCGGCGGCGGCGCTCTACCTGCGGTTCGTGCAATCCTATGCGGTGCATGTGGCGCGGCTCGATCCCGATGTCTTTGAGGATGTCGAGGATGGCGGCCCCGATGCGCTTTCGGAAATGCTGCAGGCCTATGAGGCGGAAGCCGACGAACCCTTCCCGCAGGACCCGGGCGAACAGCTGGCCGCGGTGCTGCGGTCGATGGCGCGGGCCTGGGAGGGCACCTCGGCGCGGCTGTTGCGTGCCGCCAAAGGCGCACCGGAGGATGCCGGTCTCGGCCTTGTGGTGCAGGAGATGGTACCGGGGTTGGGGCAGGGCGAATGCGGCTCCGGCGTGTTGCAACTGGTCAATTCCCAGACCGGCATGCCGCAGATCACCGGCCGCTACCTGAGCCAGAGCCAGGGGCGCGATGCGCTCGGGCAGGATGCGGAGTCGATCTACCTGGAACGTGATGGCCGAGGCCCCTCACTGGAAGAACTGGCGCCGGCAGCCTTTGCCGAGCTGAAGGCCCATGCGGCGCTGATGCGCGCGCGCCTGCGCGAGGAGATGCAGGTGGAATTCGTGATCGAGAGCGGTCACGTGCATATCCTTGACGGGGTAAGGGTGACGCGTTCGGCGCGGGCGGCCGTGCGCATCGCGGTGCGGCTGGCCGAAGACGGGATCATCCCGCCGGAAGAGGCGGTGATGCGGGTGGACGCCCATTCAATGAACGAGCTTCTGCACCGGCAGGTGGATCCGAAGGCGCGGCGTGACGTGATCGGGACCGGCATCGCGGCAAGCCCGGGGGCCGCCACCGGACGGTTGGTCTTTACCGCCACCGAGGCGCAGGCGAGCAAGTCGCGGGGAGAGCCCTGCATCCTGGCCCGCCGTGAGACCTCGCCCGAGGACGTGCGCGGCATGCATGCGGCGGCGGGGGTGCTGACCGAGAAGGGCGGCATGACCAGCCATGCGGCCGTGATTGGTCGTGGTCTGGGTCTTCCCTGCATCGTCGGAGCTTCCTCGCTGCGGTTTGACAGCCGTCGCAAACAACTGACATCCCGGGATGGGCGGGTGTTCAAGGCGGGCGAGGTGATCACCGTCGATGGCACCTCTGGACAGGTGCTTGCGGGTGAGCCCGCCATGATGGAGGCAGCGCAGGACGAGGCTTTCCAGACCTTGATGGCCTGGGCCGATGCTGCGCGCGATATAGGCATCCGCGCCAATGCCGACACGCCGCAGGACGCGCAGACTGCGCGCAATTTCAACGCCCAGGGGATCGGTCTGTGCCGGACCGAGCACATGTTCTTTGATCCCGGTCGCCTGACGGTGATGCGGGAGATGATCTTCGCCGAGACCTCTTCCGGGCGGGCGGCGGTGCTGGCCCGGCTTTTGCCGATGCAGCGCAAGGACTTCCGCGAGTTGTTCCGGATTATGGAAGGGCTGCCGGTCTGCATCCGCCTCTTCGACCCGCCACTGCATGAATTCCTGCCCACCACCAATGCAGGCCAGCGCGAATTGTCCGAAGCCCTCGGCCTGCCGGTCTCTGACGTGACACGGCGGGTGGAGGAGATGGGCGAATATAACCCCATGCTCGGCATGCGCGGCGTGCGGCTTGGGGTGACCGTGCCGGAAATCTACGACATGCAGGCGCGCGCGATCTTTGAGGCGACGTTGGAGGCCTCCAAGGATGGGGCGCCGGTGGTGCCGGAGATCATGATCCCGCTGGTTTCGGCCAAACGCGAGGTGGAACTGGTCAAGACCCGTATCGACGCGGTGGCGGCGGCGGTGAAGGCCGAGCGCGGTCGCGATTTTACCTATCGTCTCGGGGTGATGGTAGAGACCCCCCGTGCGGCCTTGCGCGCGGACGAAATCGCGGTGCACACCGCCTTCATGAGCTTCGGGACCAATGACCTCACCCAGATGACCTATGGGCTGTCGCGCGACGATGCGGGCCGCTTCATGTCCGCCTATGTGCAGCAGGGTGTCTTTCCCGAGGACCCGTTTCACGTGCTTGATACCGAGGGTGTGGGCGAGCTGCTGCAGCTTGGCGTGCAGCGGGGGCGCAAGGCGCGCCCGGAAATTACGCTTTCGATCTGCGGTGAGCACGGCGGCAACCCCGAATCAATTGCCTTTTGCCGTGCAGCAGGGTTCGATTATGTCTCCTGTTCGCCCTATCGCGTGCCCGCCGCGCGGCTTGCAGCGGCCCAATTGGCGATAGCCGACAAAACCGGCAGAATAGCGCCGACATACATAAAAAATTAACGAATTCAGGGTTTTTCACCGGCGAAAGAAACATCGCCGCATCGATGTGAGCCTTCGGCCATAACGGGTATACGTCCGTCCGGGTGGACGTTTTGACATAATTCCGTTACCGGGTGCCGTCGCTTGCGGCTTGCTTGCCACCGCAGGCAGTGGAACCGGGGGTACCCTGAATGAAACGAATTCTCATGTGCGCCGCGTTCGTCGCGGCTACACTCGGTAGTGGCATGGCCTCTGCCGACGTGGGGCTGGACGCGCTGTTCAAACAGGAGCAGTCGACGCTTCAGGCCGCACCAAAGGAGCGCATGCAGCGCTTCCTTGGGGGCAGTAGACACGGCCGTGACAAGAACGTGACGAAGGTGCAGTTTACGCGCGCCTTCCTCGACAGCCGCCCCGAGGCCACCGGCGGCAGCGAATTTGAATGCCTCGCCGAAGCGCTCTATTTCGAGGCGCGGGGCGAGACGGTGAAAGGCCAGTTTGCCGTCGCCGAGGTGATCCTGAACCGGGTGAAGAGCACGCAGTTTCCCGATACGATTTGCGGCGTCATCAATCAGGGCACCGGCAAACGCTACCAGTGCCAGTTCACCTATACCTGCGACGGGCGCGAGGAAGTGATCCGCGAGCAGGGGGCCTTTGACCGGGTGTCGAAAGTGGCGCGGCTGATGCTGGACGGGGTGAATCCCAAGCTGACCGAAGGCGCCACTTATTACCACACCACCGGGGTGACGCCGCGCTGGTCGCGGACCTTTACCAATACCGCCCGGATCGGGGTGCATCTCTTCTATCGCGACGAACGCTACCGGACGGCGTCGAAGTGATATGCCTGCCTTTGCGGGCCGGAGACGGTTCTTCGGCGTGACTGCGCCGTTTTCCGTCTCTGGCACGGCGGCTCTGGGCCTGTTATGCGGATGAAAGCCGCGTAAACCTGTGACTCCGGCACAGCAGCCCCATGTCCAAAGCCAGCCAAAGGCCACGCCCATGAGTTCCGATATCCATCTCGCCTTCGCGCATCCGTCCGAACGTTCCGCCGCGACCGCCCGACCGGGGCCGCTGGATCGCATCTCGCTGCGCGACCATATCGTCGAGGTGGAGATCGGTGCCTTTCAGCAGGAGCGAGGCACCACCCAGCGGGTCTGCTTCAACGTGGTGGTGGAGATTGCACCGCTGCCGGCGGATCTCGATGACGACGTGGACCGCATCCTTTCTTATGACAAGGTGACCGAGGCGATCGCTTTTGAGTTGGCGCGGGAACGTCTGGCGCTGCTCGAAACCCTTGCCGAACGGATCGCCGAGCGGATCTTGCTGGAACCGCAGGCGGTGCGCGCCTTTGTGCGGATCGAAAAGCTCGACCGGGGACCGGGCAAGCTGGGCGTCGAGATTGTCCGCGCCGCCGACCAGGTGCGCCACGAGGGCAACGAGGACACAAGGCCGCATCCGCGCCTGATGTATCTCTCCAACAGCGCCATCGACAGCGTGAATCTCTCGGGCTGGATCGACCAGATGGAATGCACCGAAAGGCCGCTGATCCTCTGTGTCGGAGCGCATGAGCTGGCGGTGCCGACGACCGGGCACAAATGGACCCAGCGCCGCATTGATCTTCTGGCAATTGAACAAAATGCCTGGCGCTTGGCCGCGAAGGATCACCGCTGCAAGGTGGTTGAGACCCGAACCGAACTGGACTGGGCGATGAAGAACGGGCAGATTTGTGTCTGGGCGCCCTCCAAGATCGTGCTGGACGCGGTGGAGGGGCCGACCGAGCCGCCGTCGAATGCGGTTGCGCTCGCCGCGTGGTTCGCCTCTACTTTCGAAGCTGAAGAAATGATCGTGATTGGCGCCACCCTGCCGGAGAACCCCGGTGTTCCGCTGCGCGCCCATGCTGAGGAGCAACCAACCCTGTGAAGTATTACCGCCCTTTGGTCCGACATGGTGAGGCGCGCCCGGAGGGCGCCATCCACCTCGCGGGCAGCGCGCTTTGGTTCACCGAGGTCGAAATCCTGGAACGCAACGCCCCGCCGCGCCTCGTGCCGGCGGGACTTTTGCCTGAGGAAGTGCGGTTCCGCCTGATGAGCCGCCGGGCCGCCATTGCGGGCCTCGACATGACTCATCCGCAGATCATGGGCATCCTGAACGTCACGCCGGACAGTTTTTCCGATGGTGGCACGCATGACGAGTGCGATCGGGCCACCCAAGCCGCCCTGCAGATGGTGGCGGATGGGGCCTCGATCATTGACGTGGGCGGCGAAAGCACCCGTCCCGGTGCGACCGAGGTCGAAGAGCTGGAAGAGATCACCCGCACCGCGCCGGTGATCTCCGCCATCCGCGATCAGAGCGAAGTGCCGATCTCGATTGACACCCGCAAGGCCACCGTCGCGATGGAAGCGCTGGAGGTTGGCGCCTCCTTGATCAACGATGTGTCGGGGTTCACTTTTGATGCCGCGCTGGCGCCCTTGGCGGCGCAGGCGGGGGTGCCGGTCTGCGTGATGCATTCGCAAGGCGATCCGATGACCATGCAGGACGATCCGCGCTACGACAATGTGGTGCTCGACGTCTATGATTTTCTGACCGCGCAGGTGGACCAGCTGGAGGCGATTGGGGTCTTGCGCGAGCAGATCGTGATTGATCCCGGCATCGGCTTTGGCAAAAGCGAGGCGCATAACCTTGCTTTGTTGCGCAATCTGAGCCTGTTTCACGGCATCGGCTGTCCGATCCTGCTCGGGGTCTCGCGCAAGGGGTTCATCGGGCGGATCGGCGGGGAACCGCAGGCCAATCGGCGGGCGCCCGGCTCGATTGCCGTGGGGCTTGCAGGGATTGCGCAAGGCGTGCAATTGCTACGGGTGCATGATGTGGCCGAGACAGCGCAGGCGCTGCGCCTGTGGCAGGCCACGAGATAACAAGACTTCGGCGGCTGCGGGCAGGGGACTGACCAAACTGGCCGACCGGCCAGAGGAGCGGTCGAGATGCGCAAACTCTTTGGAACCGACGGTGTGCGGGGCAAGGCGAATATCCACCCGATGACGGCGGATATGGCTCTGCGCATCGGCGCGGCGGTGGGCCGCTATTTCCGCCGGGAGACCGATACGGTGCACCGGGTGGTGATCGGCAAGGACACCCGCCTGTCCGGCTATATGTTCGAGAGCGCGTTGACGGCGGGGCTGACATCGACTGGTATGAATGTTCTGTTGCTCGGTCCGGTGCCCACCCCCGCTGTGGGGCTGATGACCCGCTCGATGCGGGCGGATCTCGGCGTGATGATCTCGGCCAGCCACAACCCGGCCGAGGACAATGGCATCAAGTTCTTTGGCCCCGATGGCTATAAGCTGTCGGACGAAGTGGAGCTGGAGCTGGAAGCGCTGATCGAAGCCGGGGTGGAGCCTGCGCAGTCGCAAAACATCGGGCGCGCCAAGCGGATCGACGATGCGCGGTTCCGTTACGGTGAGCGGGTCAAAAGCTCGCTGCCGCGCGATATGCGGCTTGATGGGCTCAAGGTGGTGATCGACTGCGCCAATGGCGCCGCGCACCGCGCTGCGCCGGAAATCCTCTGGGAGCTCGGGGCGGATGTGATCCCGGTAGGGGTCTCGCCCGATGGGGTGAACATCAACCGCGGCTGTGGCTCGACCCAGCCGGCGGTCGCGGCAGAGACCGTAGTGGCCCATGGCGCCCATGTGGGGATCTGTCTGGATGGCGATGCGGACCGGGTGATCGTGATCGACGAGACCGGCCAGATTGCCGATGGAGATCAGTTGATGGCGCTTTTGGCCTCGGCCTGGGCGGCGGACGGGCGACTGTCTGGCGGCGCGCTGGTGGCCACGGTGATGTCGAACCTTGGCCTCGAGCGGTTTCTGGCCGCGCGGGGCATCGGGCTGGAGCGCACCGCGGTGGGCGATCGCTACGTTGTGGAGCGGATGCGCGAAGGCGGCTTCAACCTCGGCGGCGAGCAATCGGGCCATATCGTGATGAGCGACTATGCCACCACCGGCGACGGGCTGATGGCGGGGCTGCATTTCCTTGCCGAGATGGTGCGGCAGGGTAAGAAGGCCTCTGAGCTGGCGCAGCAGTTCGAGCCTGTGCCGCAGTTGCTGAAGAACGTGCGGTTTGAGGCGGGGCAGGTGCCGCTGGAGGCGGCGCGGGTGCAGGAGGCGATCTCGGGTGCTGAGGCGATGCTGAACGGACATGGTCGCTTGCTGATCCGCAAGTCGGGCACCGAGCCACTGATCCGGGTGATGGCGGAATGCGAGGACGCAGGCTTGCTCAATCGCGCGGTGGATGAGGTTGTGGCGGCGGTGGAAGCGGCCACCGCCTGAGGGATCTAAAGCGGCAAGAAGGGGGCGCTGCCCCCTTTGGGCCCTGCGGGCCCATCCCCCGGGATATTTTTTAGAAGATGAAGAAGCGGGCCTAGCTGAGGCCAAAGAGGCGTTTGAGCGCGCCATATTGGCTGAGGGCGACCCCAGCGAGGATCAGGGCGAGGGCGACGAGGAGCGTGCTCGGCAGGGGTTCCTTGAGGATCAGCGCGCCGAGGAGCACCGCAAAGAGCGGCACCAGATAATTGGTGAGGCTCATAAAGGTGGGGCCGGCGCCGCGGATCACCAATACCCGCAACAGGTTTGCTCCTGCGGTGGGGATCAGACCGAGGATGGCGAGCCAGATCCAGGTTTCCGTGGAGAGGGCGGGCGGCGCACCTTCGACCACCCAAGCGACCGGGAAGATCCCCAAAGAGCCGATCAGCAAGAGAATGGCGGCAAGGCCGACCGGGTCCACCTCGGGCAGGCGGCGCACGGAGATCGAGGAAAACGCATAGCAGGCGGCGGCTGCAAGGCAGGCGAGGCGGCCTGCACTCTCCATCGACGTTCCCGTGCTCTCCAGTGCTTGGCCGCCGATGAGCATGGCCACACCGAAAAAGCCGATCACCACGCCAATGAACCGACGTATCGTCAGCGGCTCGGCGGCAAAGAAATGCGCGAGCGGCAGCACCATCAAGGGGATCGCCGACATGCTGACGCCGGCAAAGCCCGAGGTGACATATTGCAGTCCCCAGCTGATCAGCATGAAGGGCAGGGTGGAGCTGAGAAAGCCGACGAGGATCACGACGGGCCAGTTGCTCGGTCCCGAGAACAGGCGAAAGCCACGTGTGGCCCAGACCGCGGTCAGCAAGAGCCCGGCAAAGCCAATGCGCCCGGCGGCGAGCCAGAAGGGGGTGATCCCCTGCAAGGCCAGTTCCACCACCAGAAATGTGCCGCCCCAGGTGAGGCCAAGGGCGCCCACCATGACCCAATAGCGGGGGTGAATTTCGGGCATTGTCGCTCTCCTTATATTGGCGCGGACAAGAGCGCGGCGCGGCGGTAAGGTCAAGCAGGGAGACTTCGCGCCGGGGCGAAGGATTGGACGCTCAAAGGAAAAGGCGCCCCGGTCTCCCGAGGCGCCCTGCAGAGGTCCGGGGCAGGGGAGATCCCCTGCGGCAGCCTTAGTTCTTGGATTTGTCGACCATTTTACCGGCAGAGATCCAAGGCATCATTTCGCGCAGCTTGGCGCCGGTTGCCTCGATCATGTGCTCGTCGTTGGCACGACGGGACGCTTTGATGGTCGGCTGACCCACGGCGTTTTCCAGCATGAAGTCGCGGACGAACTTGCCCTGCTGGATGTCGGTGAGGACTTCCTTCATACGAGCTTTGGTTTCGTCGTACTTCAGGATGCGCGGGCCGGTCACATACTGACCATACTCCGCGGTGTTGGAGATGGAGTAATCCATGTTCGCAATGCCGCCTTCGTAGATCAGGTCCACGATCAGCTTCACTTCGTGCAGACACTCGAAGTAGGCCATTTCCGGTGCGTAGCCAGCCTCAACCAGGGTCTCGAAACCGCAACGGATCAGCTCAACCAGACCGCCGCAGAGCACGGCCTGCTCGCCGAAGAGGTCGGTTTCACACTCTTCGCGGAAGTTGGTTTCGATGATGCCCGAGCGGCCGCCACCAATGGCGGAGCAATAGGACAGCGCGGTTTCCAGCGCGGAGCCGGATGCGTCATTGTGCACCGCCACGAGGCAGGGCACGCCGCCGCCTTTGGTGTATTCGCCGCGCACGGTGTGGCCCGGACCTTTGGGCGCCATCATGATGACGTCGACGCCTTCTTTCGGCTCGATCAGGCCGAAGTGCACGTTGAGGCCGTGGGCGAATGCGATGGCGGCACCCGGCTTGATGTTGTCGTGAACGTATTTCTTGTAGGTTTCGGCCTGCAGCTCGTCGGGCATGGTGAACATGATCACGTCACACCAGGCAGCGGCTTCGGCGATGCCCATCACGGTCAGACCTTCGGCAGCGGCTTTCTTGGCAGAGGGGGAGCCTTCACGCAGCGCGATGACGAGGTTCTTTGCACCGGAATCGCGCAGGTTCAGCGCGTGGGCGTGGCCCTGGGAGCCGTAGCCGAGGATGGCAACTTTCTTTTCCTTGATGAGGTTCACGTCGCAGTCGCGGTCGTAGTACACACGCATCGGATCAATCCTTGGATCTGAGTTTCTGTCTGAAGGCGATCATAGGCATCCTTGCGCCGGATTCGAGGGCGCGTTGCTCATAAAATCACGTTTTTTCGCGATAGCTATTCGCAACATGGTGGAATACTATCAGATTCATGCTTGATGATCTGGATCGGCGCATATTGCGCAACCTTCAAAGTGACCCAACCCAGTCGCTGCCGGACCTGGCGGACCATCTGGGACTCACTGCCTCGCGCCTGTCGCGGCGGCTCGACAAGCTGCGCGAGGGCGGCGTGCTGAAGGGCGTGCGGGCCCATATCGACTGGCAGGCCTTGGGCTATGCGGTGGAGGTCTCCTTGCGAGTGACGCTGGACAAGACCAACCCGCGCGCCTTTGACGAATTTATCCCTGCCGCCCGCGAGATCCCCGAGGTGCTGGAGATCCAGACCTTTCTCGGACAGGTCGACGTGCGCCTCAGCGTGATTGCGCGCGACATGACCCACTATCAGGCGATCTACCGCGAGCGGATCCTGCAATTGCCAAATATAGCCGATATCGAGGCGTTGATGCATGTGGCCAAGATCAAGACCAGCATGGGCCTGCCGCTGTGATCGGCCTGGACGACATCGACCTTGGCTTGTTGAAAGCCCTGTCGCAGGACGCCACTCAAACGGCCGGAGCCTTGGGGCGGGCCTTTGGCCTCAGCCAGCCCGCCACCTGGCGGCGGATCAAGCGACTGGAGGAGGCGGGCATCCTGTCCCACCGCGTCCTCGACCTCGACACGGAAAAGCTGGGATTTGGCGTGACGGTCTTCCTCGGTATCAAACTCGCCACCAAGGGGCGGGTCAGTCTGGACGATTTTGAGCGCGCGGTCTCCGCCATCCCCGAGGTGCAGACGGTGGAGCATGTGCTCGGCCTCTACGACTATCGCCTGCGGGTGGTGGCGCGCGATATCGCGGATTTCGAGCGGGTGCTAAGGCGGCGGATCATGACCCTGCCGGGGGTTGGCAATGTGGATGCCAACGTCCTGTTGTCCGAGGAACGCCGCCCCGGCCCACTCGGCTGATCCCCTTCGCGCTTGAGCCTGCCGCGTGCCTCTGCCAAGACTAGGGCAACCTTGGGCGTTCAGCCCAACTGACTTGGAGGGGTGCGCATGGCGCTTTTGGACACCGTTGATCCCGATGGGCTCGAGGAATTTTCCGTGGTCTTCACCGACCGCTCGCTGAACCATATGTCAAAAGCCTTTCAGCAGGTGATGCTCGACATCAATGCGATGCTGAAAGAGGTCTACAAGGCCGAAGCGACCGCGCTGATCCCCGGTGGTGGCACCTATGCAATGGAGGCCGTGGCGCGCCAGTTTGCCCGGGGTCAGGACGCGCTGGTGGTGCGCAACGGCTGGTTCTCCTACCGCTGGAGCCAGATTTTCGAGGCCGGCGGTCTCACCAAATCCGCCACCGTGATGAAGGCGCGTCAGACCGGCAATAGCGCCCAATCCCCCTTCGCCCCCGCCCCGATCGAAGAGGTCACCGCGGCGATCCACGAACAGAAACCCGCGATCGTCTTTGCTCCCCATGTGGAAACTGCGGCCGGTGTGATCCTGCCCGACGACTATGTGACCCAGATGGCCGAAGCGGCCCATGAGGTCGGGGCGCTGATGGTGCTCGACTGTATCGCCTCGGGCTGCGCTTGGGTCGATATGAAGGCGACCGGCGTCGACGTGCTGATCTCCGCCCCGCAAAAGGGCTGGAGCGCCTCGCCTTCGGCTGGCCTCGTGATGTTCTCGGCCCGCGCGCTGGCGCGGCTAGAGGAGACCACCTCCGACAGCTTTGCCATCGACCTGAAGAAATGGCGCACGATCATGCAGGCCTATGAGGACGGCGGCCATGCCTATCACGCCACCATGCCGACCGACGCCCTGCGCGCCTTCCGCGACACGATGTTGGAGACCAAGGAATACGGCTTCAAACGCCTGCGTGAGGCGCAGTGGAAACTGGGCAATGGCGTGCGCGAGATGCTGGCGAAAAAGGGCGTGATCTCCGTCGCTGCCGAAGGCTTCGGCGCGCCGGGTGTGGTGGTCAGCTACACCGACGACCCGCAGATCCAGAACGGCAAGAAATTCGCCGCCATCGGCATGCAGATCGCCGCTGGGGTGCCGCTTGCGGTGGACGAGCCTGCGGGTTTCATGACCTTCCGCCTCGGCCTTTTCGGGCTGGATAAGCTTTATGACGTCAACGCCACCCTGTCGCGGCTAAAAACCGCGCTGGATGAGGTGCTCTAGGCCCCTTCATCTTCTTAAAAATATCCCCGCCGGAGGCCCGGGCTTGTCCAGTGGACAAGCCCGATTTTCTGACCTGCGCTTGTCCAGTGGACAAGCCCATTCCTTTTAGGGTCAGCGCTGGTTCAGCGGACCCCAAGCCCCATCTGCATCAACATGCGCCGCACCTGCGGCAGGGAGTACAGCGCGTTCAAACCGCCAGCCCGCAAATCCCGCAGAGGGCGTGCTTCGATCATCGAGGCGCGGTTCAGCAGGTCGATGCCGCTCACCCGTAGTTTGATATCTCCGTGACGGGCCTTCTCATAAGCGTCCAGCATCGCCGCATCGCCCAAGCCCTCACGCCGCTCGGAGGCGAGATCAACGAGTACCCGTAGATCCGCCAAGGACATATTGAGCCCCTGCGCCCCAATTGGCGGCACCACATGGGCGGCCTCGGCCATCAGGGCGACGCGCTCTGCCACCAGAGCTTCTGCCCTTTGGCTGATAATCGGCCAAAGCGTGCGGCGCGAGGCCAGTTTCAACCGCCCCAACACACCGCAGGAGCGGATGTTCATCTCCGCCTCAAAATCCTCCTCCGCCAGTGCCGCCAGACGGTCGGCCTTGGCCGCGGTTTCCATCCAGACAATCGCGGAGGAATGCCGCCCCTCAAGGTCGGGCAAAGGCACCAGTGTGAAGGGGCCGCCGGTGCGGTGGATCTCGGTCGAGACATTCTCATGTGGCAGATCATGGCTCACTGCAAAGGCCAGCGCCTTTTGGCCGTAGCGGGTGGTCTGAACCCCGATCCCCGCCGCCTCGCGCATGGGCGAGGCGCGCCCGTCGCAAGCCAGTACCAGTTTGCAGGTTACCCGTGACCCATCGGTCAGGGTGACACGCGCCTCATTGGTGCGGGTGAAAAGCGATTGCGTGCCGACGCCGGGGCGAAACTCAGCCTTGGCCAATTCGCCCAGACGCGCCAGCATCTCGCGGCGCAAGAGCCAGTTGGGCAGGTTCCAGCCAAAGGGCAGCTCGGAAATCTCGGCGGCGTTGAACTCGCGCACCACGCGGGGTTCCGGCTCGGCGCCGCCCGCGTCAATGATCCGCATGATCTGCAAGGGCGCAGCATAAGGCGCCAGCCGTGTCCACAGCCCGGCCTCCTCCAGCAAGGCCTTGGCAGGCTGCAAAAACGCGGTGGTGCGCAGATCGGCCCCGGCACTGGCGCGCTCGGTCACCGGCGCGGTGGGATCCACGCAGATCACCGAAAAGCCGCGCGCGGCAAAGGTCGCTGCCGCCGTCAGCCCGGCAATGCCGCCACCTGAAATCAGGATGTCACATGTCTCAGCCATCACATCACGCCCCGCGCAAATCCTATGGGGGAGACATAGGGCGCGGGGCGGGCAAATGACAAGGCGCAGCGGTGACGCAGGCGCTTAGCCGCGCGAAATGAGGATCAGGATGACCCACATCACCGGCACCATGGCGAGTGCCGGCAGATAGAGGCCAGGCAAGCCGAACAGCATGATGAGACAGCCCCAAAGGCTGAGAAAGGCGCCAATAGCATAGTAGATATTGCCCTCATCCCCATAGCTGACCTCTTTCCAGATGCGGCCCAACAGGGGCACGCGGAACATCACACGCTCAAACGGGGTGAGGGTCGGGGGCAGGGTATAGGCGGCCATGTTGGTCTCCGGTCACGAGGTCAGATTGGGTCTGCCTCGTGATATAGGGAGCAAAACATGCCGCCAAAATGCGCGTTTGGTCGCTGCGACAGGCTACCGCAGTTGACCGAGGAAGGCGGTCAGGTCGGTGGTGTGATGATGGATATGGTCGCCGTCATGCGGTTCGGGCGAGACATAGACCGTGCGCATCCCCATCGCATGGGGCGCGGCGAGGTTGCGCGGGTCATCCTCGAACATCGCGGCGCGGGTGGTGTCGACGCCGGCCTGCGCAAAGACTCGCTCAAAGGCGCTGCGCTCCGGCTTTGGCCGATAGTCCGCGTGCTCGACCCCGTAGATGCCGTCAAACAGACCCGAAAGCCCGCGCGCCGCCAGAACGCGCGTCGCATAGGGGGCGGAGCCATTGGTGTAGACGATCTTGCGCCCCGGCAGGGCAGCGATATGCTCGGCAAGGGCGGCGTCCACCTCGAGGTGATCCAGCGTGATGTCATGCACCGCCACCAGATAGGGCTCGGGGTCGATATCGTGATCTGCCATCAGCCCGGCGAGCGTGGTGCCGTGGTTGCGCCAATAGTCGCCGCGCAGCTTGTCCGCCGCGCCGTGATCTATGCCCAGCACCTCCATCACATAGGCCACCATCTTGGCCTCGATCTGATCGAACAGCCGGGCAGAAGGCGGATAAAGCGTGTTATCGAGATCGAACACCCAGTGTTCAACTTGGGAGAAAGCAGATTTGACCATACCCACCGACCTAGGGGGCGCGGGCAGGATTCGCAATGGTCGCAACGCTTTGTTCAGATGCAAAAGAGTCGAAGGGTTGATCGGCACAGGGCAGGGGCGTAGACAGATGCGACCAATGGTTCGGGGAGCGCCGATGGCCCAGATGAAGAGCACCACCCAGAAAGACGCCTACGGGCTGATCCTTGACGCCATCGACGTCGGGGTCTTCAAGCCGGGCGACCGTCTGGTGGAAAGCGATCTTGCGGACCGGTTCGGGGTCTCGCGCACGCCGATCCGCGAGGCGCTGCAGCGGCTCGAGACCCAGAGCCTCTTGGAACGCGATGGTCGGTCGCTGATCGTGGCCTCGCTCGATCATAACCAGATGGCGGAACTCTATGTGGTGCGGCGCGAGCTCGAGGGGTTGGCGGCGGCCCTCGCGGCCCGTCATGCGACCGAGGAAGAGGTGCAGGTGCTGCGCGACATGGTCGCCGCCGATGACGCGCTGGTGGATGATCCTGTCGAACTGGCAAAGGCGAACCGGCGCTTTCACCAGCAGATCCATCTGGCCTCGCACAACCGCTATCTGGTGCAGCAATTGGACCTTGTGCATCGCTCCATGGCGCTGATGGCGACCACCTCACTGGCGGCGGAAGGGCGCGGGCGGATCGCGCAGGAGGAGCATAAGGCGATTGTTGATGCGATTGCCGCGCGCAATCAGGAGGCGGCAGGCAAGGCGCTGCGCGACCATATTTCCATCGCCTTTACCACCCGCCTGAAACAGGACGCCAAGGCGCGCACGGCCTGAGACTAATGCTCAGCAGTGCCGCCATGAGCGCCATGGGTGGTCTTGTCCCAAAAGAACGGTGCGACAAAGATTTCCCATAGGGCCTTGTAGGCCGCCAAGCAGCCTATGGCAAAATAGAGTGGCATCAGTGGCGCCCAAAGCGCCAGCCAGGGACGCCCCGAAGCCCTCGCGCCGAGCACCCAGATGCAGAGATTGAGAGCTTCAAACAGGATCAGTGCAGATGCTGCAACCGGCAAGGCCCCCTCGGGCAGCGCGCTTGCAGCCGGATGGGGTAGGCCGAAGAGGATGAGCCAGAAGCTCCAGAGCACGGGGGCGAGCAGAAATTGCCCAAGGGTTCCGAGAAAGAAGGCTTGAAAGCCGAGGAAGCGTGCCCAGCCCAGATCCCCGAGCAGGCGTCTCGGCCGGCGCATATGGACGAGATAGGTCATCATGAAGCCCTTGAGCCAGCGGGAACGCTGCTTGATCCAGGGCAGGACGCGGCTGTTGGCTTCCTCATAGGTGGTGGTGGCGAGCATCTCGGTTCGGTAACCCGCCCGTGCGAGGCGCACGCCAAGGTCAGCGTCCTCGGTCACATTATGCGCGTCCCAAGCCCCCAGACGCTCCAGCACCTCCCGGCGCACAAACAGCGTGGTGCCCCCCAGTGGCACCACCAGCTGCATCCGGGCGATGCCCTGCAAGAGGACCCGGAACCAGCCGGCGTATTCCAGAGTGAAACAGCGCGAGATCCAGTTCCGGTCCGGGTTGTAGTAGTCGAGGACACCCTGCAGGCAGGCGACCTCGGGCGGCGCGGTGGCAAAGGCCTCGGCAACGCGGTTGAGCTGATCGGGCTCCGGCGCATCTTCCGCGTCCCAGATGCCGATTATTTCGCCATGGCAAAAGTTCAAGGCGTAGTTCATTGCCCGAGGTTTGGTGGTCAGGTCGCCATCGCCCGGCACTTCGATCACCCGGAACCACTCCGGCAGGTGTGCGCTCTGAACCGCAGCCCGAGTAATCTCATCGTGCTCTTCGAGCACCAGTAGCACCTCCATCCGCTCACGCGGGTAGGTGAGGCGGCACAGGCGGCGTAACAGGTGGCGGCCTATTTCCGCCTCCCGGTAAAGCGGCACCAGAACGGATATCACCGGCGTGCTGGGAGACGGAGTTCCCACTGACGGCAGCCCGCGGCCGCGGGCGGCGGCGGTGAGGCCCGTGAGCCGCAGGGCGGTGAACAGGGCGAGGGAAATCAGGGCGAAGGCCGCCAGACCGCTCATCGTGAGGGCAGGCTGGGTCAGACCGGCGAGTAGCAAGATGGCCAGTCCGAGAACAGCGGGACCACGCGCCTGCCTTGGATCAAAGCCACGACAGCTGAGCCCTGGGCGAACACTGTTGCGCGCGCCGTGGGTCATGTCCTCACGGAGGGCCGTGACAAGGCTGGCCTCAACGGTGGCGGCGGGCGCGGGTACCGGGATCACGTCGTCGTACTCCGCCGAGAGAGCCACGCGCAAATCGGGCAAGCCTGTGGGGTCGGCCATCAGGATCAGCGCGGTTCGGCCCAGAGTGTCAAGCGGGACTGCCCGATGTCGCAACCAGAAACGGGGGGGATGCCGCGCCAGCAGCCCCGCGTGGGGTTTGTAATTGGCGGCAATCCGCGAGGGGCCAGGGCGCAGGGCGTCGAGACGCGCCAGATTTTCGATGTGATCCTGATGCAGCCGGTTCAGGTCGGCATGATCGTGCCTCTGCCGACCTCCGGCCGCAGGGGCCGGGCGGCGAAACAGCACGCGGCTGTGCCGGTGCAGATCCAGCTGATCCTTGCCCATGGCCCATGGCTAGCAGGCCTCGGCAAGGCGGCAAAGTTAATCGCCCGCAATCGTGCTGCGTGTATCCGGAAGAGCAAATGCCCGGCAGGGGGAAACTGCCGGGCAGGGAACCTGAAAGGGAGCGAGATCAGGCCTTGCGGGCGGCCATGGCTTCGGCGAAGCGCTCGAAGAGGTAGAAGCTGTCCTGCGGGCCGGGGCTGGCTTCCGGGTGGTGCTGCACCGAATAGACCGGGCGGTTCGTCATCCGGATACCGCAGTTGGAACCGTCGAACAGAGAAATATGGGTTTCTTCCACTCCGTCGGGCAGGGTCTGGGCATCCACCGCAAAGCCGTGGTTCATCGAGGTGATTTCCACTTTGCCGGTCTCGTGTTCCTTGACCGGGTGGTTGGCGCCGTGGTGTCCGTGGTTCATCTTGATGGTCTTGGCGCCAAGCGCCAGCGCCAGCATCTGGTGGCCAAGGCAGATGCCAAAGACCGGCAGGTCTGTCTTGTCGAGGATGTCCTTGATCATCGGCACAGCATAGCTGCCCGTCGCCGCCGGGTCGCCGGGGCCATTCGACAGGAAAACGCCATCGGGCTCATGCGCCAGCACCTCTTCCGAGGTGGCGGTGGCGGGCAGAACGGTGACGTCGCAGCCCGCCGAGGCGAGGCATCGCAGGATGTTGCGCTTGGCGCCGTAGTCGATGGCGACGACCTTGTGCTTGGGGGCCTCCTGACGACTGTAGCCCTCGGGCCAGGCCCAACGCATCTCGTCCCAGCGATAGCTCTGCGCGCAGGTCACGTCCTTGGCGAGGTCCATGCCCTCAAGGCCGGGCCAGGCGCGCGCCTCCGCCACCAGGGCTTCGAGATCGAACTTGCCGTCGGGGTTATGCTCAAGCGCCACATGCGGCGCGCCTTGCTGGCGGATCGCACGGGTCAGGCGACGGGTGTCGATGCCACCAATGGCGATGCGACCTGTGCGGGTCAGCCAGGACTTCAACTCCTCGGTGGCGCGCCAGTTTGAGGCCATCGTGGGGTCCCATTTCACCACCATGCCGGCGGCGACGGGATCCGCGGTCTCGTCATCCTCCGGCGTGACGCCGGTATTGCCGATATGCGGGAAGGTGAAGGTGACGATCTGGCCAGCATAGGAGGGATCGGTCATGATCTCCTGATAGCCGGTCATGGCGGTGTTGAAGCACAGCTCGGCGACGCGGCGCCCGGTCGCTCCGAACCCGTGTCCATAAAACACGGTGCCATCGGCAAGGGCCAGACAGGCGGTGGGCTTCGGCGATGCGGTATCGACCATGACGCGACTCTCCATGCGGGCAAAATTCGCGCATCAATAAGACCCACCCGTCGTGGGGTCAAGCGCTGAAGGCGGCGCATCGCGGATGCTGGAGGCAGTATCAGAGGGGGCCGTGTCGGCGGCTTTTCCCCTTGTATGCGGTCATCGCACTGGACCTTGAAAATCCCAGTGGATTTGATTAATACTGCGCCTTCTTGTTCCACTTGGACGATGAGAGCACATGGATACGCGAACCCGGGTCAACGAGGCCCTCAAGCAGGCAATGAAGGACAAGGCCACTGCGCGCCTCTGTACGCTGCGCCTGATCAATGCCGCCATCAAGGACCGCGAGATCGCGGCACGGGGCGACGGCGAGGAGGGCGGCATCGGGGATGATGACATTCTGGCCATCCTCGGCAAGATGACCAAGCAGCGCAAGGAAAGCGCGCGCGCCTATGAAGAGGGCGGACGGCTTGATCTGGCCGAGCGCGAGATGAACGAGATCGAGATCATCGAGGAATTCCTGCCCAAGCAGCTCTCGGAGGATGAGATCACTACTGCGGTGAAAGTGGCTGTCAGCGAGACCGGCGCCGAATCGATCCGTGACATGGGCAAGGTGATGGGCGCGCTGAAGGCCAAATACACCGGCCAGATGGATTTCGGCAAAGTCGGCCCGATGGTGAAGGACCAACTCTGCGGCGCGACCGGCAATTGCTGAGACCCCTGCCGGCTGGGGTGCGAGAGCGAAAGCTTCGCCTGCGGCGCGGATATTTTTGAGAAGATGAAGGCCCCGGTGCACCTTGCGCCGGGGTTTTCTCTTTGGATCAGCGTGCCTGTGGAATGGCGCGGGTGAGGTCCTCATAGAGGGATTTGCGTTCCGCTTCGGACAGGAATGCGCCAATCTCCACCTCGCGGCCAGAGCCGCGCAGGGTCACGTAGAAAGGCACGGGGCCGCTTTTCTCGTGCAGAGCGACGGTGATCCAATGGCGGTTGCCGCGCCAGACTTGCGCTGGGCGGTTTCCTTCACGGTGGGTCAGTTCGGCCTCTTCTGGGCCGAGGGTCAGCACCTCGAGGATCTGCGCGCTGAGGCGGTTGCGATCGAGTGCGTACTTCATGCCAAACACTGCCAGCACCAGAAAGGGCAGCAACCCCCAGAACAGCGGCGTGCCCATCAGGGGGAGCAGCGGCACCGTGATCAGCGCGGCGGTGACGCCGAGAAAGCGTACATAACCCTCGGGGGGGAGAGACTGATGCGGCCAAAGGTGCAGTTCGCCGTCTGTGTCGGTGGCCGGGCGAATCCATCTGTAGGGCATCGGCGGGTCTCCATCTGTACAGCGGGGCTCTTATTAAAGGAAAACGCCCCGGAGCTTTGGGGCTCCGGGGCGTCTAGTCGGTCAGCTCAGGCGGTGCTTAGTGCGCGTGGCCTTTGTCCCAGTCTTCCTGCTTGGGCAGGATCTCGAAGGTGTGCTCCGGCGGCGGGCAGGGCAGGGTCCACTCAAGCGTGTCGGCGTATTCGTTCCAGTAGTTATTCTGGGTCACACGCGCACCACGCAGCAGGGAGTAGATCACCACACCGAAGAAGAACACGAAGGAGGCAAAGGACAGGAACGCGCCGTAGGACGAGATCTTGTTCCAGTAGGCAAAGCCCTCCGGGTAATCGATGTAGCGACGCGGCATGCCCTGGCGGCCAAGGAAGTGCTGCGGGAAGAAGGTCAGGTTCGCACCGATGAAGAACATCCAGAAATGGATCTGGGCGCCCAGCTCGTTGTACTGCTTGCCGGTCATCTTGCCGAAGTAGAAGTAGATGCCCGCGAAGATCGCGAAGACCGCCCCCAAGCTCATCACGTAGTGGAAGTGAGCCACAACATAGTAAGTGTCATGGTAGGCGCGGTCGACGGCGGCCTGTGACAGGACCACACCGGTCACACCACCAACGGTGAACAGGAAGAGGAAGCCGAAGGCGAACATCATCGGAGCTTTGAACTCGATCGAGCCGCCCCACATGGTTGCGATCCAGGAGAAGACCTTCACGCCGGTCGGAACTGCGATCACCATGGTGGCGAGCATGAAGTAGGCCTGCTGGTTGAGGCTCATGCCGACGGTGTACATGTGGTGCGCCCAGACGACGAAGCCCAGCACACCAATGGCGATGATCGCCCAGACCATCGGCAGGTAGCCAAAGACCGGTTTGCGCGAGAAGGTGGCGATCACGTGAGAGATGATGCCGAAGCCCGGCAGGATCACGATGTACACTTCCGGGTGGCCGAAGAACCACAGGATGTGCTGGTAGAGGATCGGGTCACCACCGCCTGCGGGGTCAAAGAAGGTGAAGCCGAAGTTGCGGTCCATCAGCAGCATGGTGATCGCGCCCGCCAGAACCGGCAGGGACAGAAGGATCAGCCAGGAGGTGACGAAGATCGACCAGGAGAACAGCGGCACTTTGAACAGGGTCATGCCAGGCGCGCGCATGTTCAGGAAAGTGGTGATCATGTTGATCGCACCGAGGATCGAGGAGGCACCGGAGACGTGCACGGCGAAGATCGCCAGATCCATCGAGAAGCCGCCTTCCTTGACCGAGAGCGGCGGGTAGAGAACCCAGCCCACGCCGGAGCCGAGCTGACCGTCACCACCCGGGGAAACCACCGAGCAGACCGCCAGCGTGGTGCCTGCGACATACATCCAGAAGGACAGGTTGTTCATCCGCGGGAAGGCCATGTCCGGTGCACCGATCTGCAGCGGCATGAAATAGTTGCCAAAACCGCCGAACAGCGCCGGGATCACCACGAAGAACATCATCAAGATGCCGTGGGCGGTGATCATCACGTTCCAGAGGTGACCATTGGGAGTGCAGCCAGCTGTTGCATCCGCAAACAGGCGTGCGCCCTCGAGGCACATGTGCTGAACGCCGGGCTCCATCAATTCGATCCGCATGAAGACGGTGAAGATGACGGAAATAAATCCTGCGAGCGCCGAAACGATCAGGTAAAGGATACCGATATCCTTGTGGTTCGTGCTCATGAACCAGCGCTGGAAGAAGCTGCGCTCGTCCTCGTGGCCGTGACCTTGAATGGCTGCGTCTGCCATTTGGGTGCCTCCTGTTTATACTCTTCAGAAGCCGCACGGTGGATTCCCGGCAGCTCTGGACTCCTGCCGGTTTTAGAATGGCAGGCCCGGCCCTTCAATGCCGTAGTTTGATCTGGATCAAGAATAATTGTCGCGCCCCCCTTGCGTTTATGCCGCTGCGTGGCCAGCCGCCGACAAAAGACCCGAGATCCGGGGCTACGCGGGTCGGATCCTCCACCAGGACGGACGACGGTGACTTGACCGGGACGGGGGCTCCTGCGACATCTGCCGCAGTGCAAAACTCAACTCCGCAGTCCGGGAGACCCTTCGCCATGACCGCTTATGATCCCAACAACATCTTTGCCCGCATCCTGCGTGGTGAGATCCCGTCGACCCGGGTCTACGAGGATGACGAGACCCTGGCCTTCATGGACATCATG
Organism: uncultured Paracoccaceae bacterium; assembly: GCA_937146765.1. Classification (GTDB taxonomy): domain Bacteria; phylum Pseudomonadota; class Alphaproteobacteria; order Rhodobacterales; family Rhodobacteraceae; genus Epibacterium. The sequence goes on from CAKZRP010000053.1 coordinate 36,853, forward strand.
CCCCGGTCGGATGGGCATCTTCTGGTCATCCCCAAAACGCCGTGCCGCAACGTGCTCGACGCGAGCCCTGATCAGCTAGAGGCGGTGATCCGCACGGTGAAAAAGCTGGCGATTGCTGCCAAGGCCGCCTTCGACGCGGAAGGCGTGACCATCCAGCAGTTCAACGAGGCCGCCGGCGGGCAGGAGGTTTTTCACCTGCATTTCCATGTGTTGCCGCGTCACGAAGGCGTGGCGCTGCGCGCGCCGGGCCAGATGGGGGACATGGCGGCCATCGCGACGCACGCCGAAAAGATCCGCGCGGCGCTTTGATCCGCGAGGGCTCGCCACCCCTGTTCTGGCCACCATGCCGGTCTGGGGGGGGGGGGGGGGGGGGGGGCCCGGGGGGGGGGCCCCCCCCCCCCCCCCTTGCCCGCCCCCTCTCCCACGGGGCGCGCCCCCCGCGCCAAACACGGGGCGGGGGGCGCGC
>CAKZRP010000054.1 GCA_937146765.1 uncultured Paracoccaceae bacterium
TGGTGAAGGTTTTCTGATGCGGGTCGCGGCGTAAGGTTGGCGCCTTGGCGGGCGGACGACCCGCGTTGGAAAACCTCCCAAGGACGAAGCCGCGAGGGTCTTGGTGAGACTATGGGGAAAGAGCGCCGGCGGTTGATGCGACGGCGATTTCAGCGGGCCGTTTCACGTTTTTCACGGCGGTGGACACGCGGGCTTCCCAGTCCAGCCGCCAAGCGCTAACCGTCGGACTGTGTGCATGTGCGGTCTGGAACCGCGCTGGTACCTGATCGGCGCAGGTGGCTTGGGCCGGGCCTGCATGGAGCTGCCAGCATGGGTTTATGATCTTTGCGAGGCGTTCGGTCATGCGGCCTGCTCCCTTGGTGGCGCGCGCGACATCGGTTTTTGCCCACGACGGAAGATCTCGATGATACGCATGGGTCCGCCGCAGCATGGGCAGGGTTCACGCAGCGTAAGAGGGGCAACCTCTGGCTCAAGATCGTGGTTATCCGCCTGTTCCACTGGCTGGACGCAGAGCAGCGCGCGGATTTTGGTGAGGTTCGCTTTGCGGACACCGCTGGCCAGCAGGCCGTAATGGCGGATGCGATGGAACCCATCGGGCAGGACATGGATCAGGAAGCGGCGGATGAACTCGGGTGTGGCAAGGCGCATGATCTTCTGGCGATCGCCATTTTTGATGCGATAATCCTTCCAACGGAAAGCTACAGTGTGGGCATCCGCGCTGACCAAGCGATGGTTCGAGATCGCTACCCTGTGGGTATAGCGGCTCAGATAGGCAAGCACGGCCTCTGGGCCGCCAAAGGGCGGTTTGGAATAGACCACCCATTCGGATTTACGGAATGGGGTGAGCCAGGCGGTAAAGGCATCCGGCCGGACCAACCGCTCCAGGTCGCCATAGAAAGCCAGGTCTCCGGCTTGGTGCAGCGCCATCAGGCCGTCCAGAAAGAGGCGGCGGAACAGGCGGGACAGCACGCGCACATGCAAGAAGAACCCGGGCTTGCTGGCGACCCACCTGGTGCCGTCCCTCGACAGACCGCCGCCGGGCACGATCATATGGATATGCGGATGGTGTGTCATGGCAGAGCCCCAGGTGTGCAAGACGCTGGTCAGCCCCACCTTCGCACCCATGCGTTTGGGGTCGGCGGCAGTGGTCATGACCGTTTCCGCCGACGCTTTGAACAGCAGCGCGTAGACCGCCCTCTTGTTCCAATAGGCGATTTGCGCGATCTCGGCGGGCAGCGTGAACACGACGTGGAAATATTCCACGGGAAGCAGGTCCTCGGCGCGGGCCTCAATCCAGTCTCGCGCCGTCGGCCCCTGACACTTCGGGCAATGGCGGTTCTTGCAACTGTTGTAGGCGATGTGATGGTGGCCGCACTTGGTGCAACCGGCCACATGCCCGCCGAGCGCGTCGGTCCGGCAGGCTTCTATCGCTGACATCACCTTGAGTTGCGAGAGGCTGACATGCCCGGCATTGGCCTGCCGCCACGCAGGACCATGGGCACGGAAGATGTCAGCGATCTCTAGCTTTGGCCGGGGCACCCCGACAGCCAATCACTCCAGACTTCGCTTCACAGTCTGGTCCTGCAGCTTGGCCAGCATCTCGTAGGGGCTGACCGTGTCGCGGATCGTTTTGGTGGCGACGTGGGTATATTGCGCCGTCGTGGTGAGCTTGGCGTGACCGAGCAGCACCTGGATCACCCGCACATCCGTGTTGGCCTCCAACAGATGTGTCGCGAAACTGTGCCTCAGCGTGTGCAGTGTTGCCGGTTTGCTGATGCCAGCCATGTGCTTGGCTGAGGTGAAAGCACGGTTCAACTGCCTCGGCGAAATCGGGTTGATCTTTGGCTTGCCCGGGAACAGCCAGCCTTCCGGGCGGGCCTCGCGCCACCAATCACGCAACAGATTCAGCAAGCCCGGGGACAGCATGACCTTGCGATCCTTACGCCCCTTGCCCTGCTCGACATGGATCAGCATCCGGTCGCTGTCGATATCACCGATCTTGAGATTACAGACTTCCGCTGCCCTGAGGCCGGCACCGTAAGAAATGCTGAGCGCCGCCCGATACTTCAGCCCTGGCCCGGGTGCCGCCATCAGGATGTCGGACACCTCCTCGACGCTGAGAACGATCGGCAACTTCCGCGGTTCGGTGCGGAATTGCATATAGCGCTTCATCTCCTCCCGCCCGCAGGTCATGCCGAAGAAGAACCTGAGCGCCACGATCCGCGCATTGAAAGTTGACGGCGTGACCCCTGCGTTGGTCATATGAAGCTGATAGGCGCGCAGTTCCTCCGGCGTTGCGGTATCAGGCGAATGGCCAAGGAATGCGGTGAAGTCTTTGATCGCTCGGATGTGGGCTTTCTGAGCTTTGTCGCCCATGCCACGGATACGCATGTCTTCGACCATCCGCTGACGCAGCGGGCTTACTCTCTCCTCTGTCATGGAAACCTCCTGTCTAATGATTGAGAAGGCCCCAATCGTCCGGCAGGTCATCAAAATCGCAAAATGCGCACTGATTTGGTCAGGTCACCACACCAACCAAAGGCGCCAATGCCGCGGAGCGGCTTAGTCC
>CAKZRP010000055.1 GCA_937146765.1 uncultured Paracoccaceae bacterium
CCGATCTTCCAGGTCGCCGATTTCGGCCTCGTCGCAGACCTCTTCACCGCCGTGCCGGAACTGACCGAGAAGCTCGGACCCCTGACATGACCAAGTTCTGCCTCACCGTCACTTGCCCATCGCGCCGCGGAATCGTCGCCGCGATCTCCAGCTTCATTGCCGCCGAAGGCTGTAACATCACGGACAGCGCCCAGTTTGACGACATCGACAATGGCCGTTTCTTCATGCGCATGAGCGTAGTGGCCGAGACCGGCGCTGCGCTGGAAGATCTGACCTCCCGTTTCGCAGAAGTGGCAGATGCCTTCGAGATGGACTTCCTCTTTCACGATGAGGCCACCAAGATGAAAGTGGTGGTCATGGTGTCACGTTTCGGGCATTGCCTGAACGACCTTTTGTACCGGGTCCGGATCGGTGCGCTGCCGATCGAAATCGTTGCGGTGATCTCGAACCACATGGACTACCAAAAGGTCGTTGTGAACCACGACATTCCGTTCCACTACATCCGGGTGACCAAGCAAAACAAGCTCGAGGCCGAAGCCCGCATCCTGCAGGTTGTCGAAGAGGCAGGGGCTGAGTTGATCGTGCTCGCCCGTTACATGCAAATCCTCAGCGACGGGCTGTGCAAAAAGATGTCGGGACGGATCATCAACATTCACCACTCGTTCCTGCCCAGCTTCAAGGGGGCCAACCCGTACAAACAGGCCTTTGCACGCGGTGTGAAGCTGATCGGTGCGACGTCTCACTACGTGACGGCGGATCTCGACGAAGGACCGATCATCGAGCAGGACATCGTGCGCATTACCCACGCACAGAGCCCCGACGACTACGTTTCTCTGGGTCGCGATGTGGAGGCGGGCGTTCTGGCGCGTGCCATCCATGCTCATGCGCATCGGCGCGTTTTTCTCAATGGCAACAAGACTGTGGTCTTTCCTGCTTCTCCCGGAAGCTACTCGTCGGAGCGCATGGGGTGAGGCTGTGCTGCGGGTCACATGAGAAACCGGAAGACCGGTGAAACGCCCCTGGCTGATCGCACTAGTGTGGCACGCGCGGGGGCGGGCCACACGACGCTACGATGAGAAGGAGGGCGGAACGGGTGCCACGGCACCCTCCCGTCCCATTCCTCTCCGCGCCTCCACTCGGCGCGGATTTAACGCTCGCATCTGGGACATTGCCAACAGGCCACGACCCAGGGAGAATCCCGATCTGCGCTTAGGCATCAGAGACCATCGGTTGCGGCGATACCGAGGCGGGGGCCGAGGGTCCCGAAACCGGCAGGTTGTAGCTTGGCAGCCGGTCGCGCAGGAAGGAGTAGGTGTCGCGCACCCTTTCGATCTCGGCACGGCTCGCGGTAAACCGCAAGAAGGCCTCGTCATGGGCGGGAAAGACGCTGGGGCCCTTGGTCTCGTCATGCCAGGGATGGCAGAAGACCGACTGTCCGTAGTGCGCTCCGGCGCGATTGAGTGACAGGAAGTAGCACTGATTTTCGAGCGCCCTGGAGGTCACGAAGTCATGCCAAGTATGGAATGACGGGTCTCGGTAATAGGCTCCACAATGCAGGATCGCATCGACGCCATGGTCCACAACCAGCGTACGCGAGAGTTCCGGGATCCGGATGTCGTAGCAGATGATCGGTGCAACGCGGAAGCCCTGTACATCTAGCACCAGGAGGTGATCGCCGCGGGAGAAATACTCCTTCTCCATGGAGGCGCCGTATTGCGCGAGGTGGAGCTTGTCATAGTGACCCATGAGAGCACCATCGGGACCGACCGCAGCAACCGAGATGTAGTGGGAGGAACCGTCAGCGCGCGCAAACCCATAGGCGATGGTCACACCGAATTCCTGCGCGACCGCGCTCCAGGTGGTAAAAGACATTCCGTCGAGCGGCTCGGCCAGTGCGCCCAGATTCGCGAAGGCCTCGCGCGAGTAGTCGATACTGGCCAGTTCAGGCAGCACCACGAGATCGGCAGGAGACTGAGCGAGGTGACTGCGCACGTCCTGCGCCACCCGGGCGAGGTGGGCGTCGCGGGCGGCGACTGTGGGCGTCGGCGGTATGGTGATCTGGCACGCGAGAATGTGCAGCGTGTCGGACATTTCAGTATTCCTTGTTGTTCCAGTATTCGCCCAGGGCGACACGGTCGTATTCCATTTTCTTGATCCGATCGGGGGCGTCCGGGCTCTGCATTGTGAGAAAGCCGAGCAGCAGTTCGAGCAGCAGGGTGACCGCAAGGTAGGAGTCAAAGAACATAGGACTGCGGTTCGGGGTCAGAAGCACTTCGTCCGCGGTAAGGGCCAAGGGTGAGGCATCGCTGTCCGTCAATGCCAGCACACGCGCACCGCGCGCGCGTGCAGCCTGTGCCATGCGGATTGAAAACTCGCTGCTTGGGCGCATGGAGATGGCCAACATCACATCCTCGGGGCCAATGTCGGCGATATCGTCACCAAAGACGCCGCCGAGCCCGGAGATCAGCCGAAACCGATCAGCAATCATGGTTCCCAGGTACTTGGCGTAGACCGAACTTGACAGCGAGGCCTGCATGCCGACGATGTAGACCGTGCGGGCTGTCGCCAGATCCTCGGCGGCGCGGACCACCGCAGACAGATGGTTCTGCTCGAACAGGGCATCGACGTTGCGATGCGCGGCGCTGCGGAACTCCTCCCAGACACTTTGTTGCCCGTCTCCGACAGCGACGTCCCGCAAGGCACCGGCGCGGACGTGATAGTCGCCTATGCTGCCGCTCTGCACATGCGTGCTGTAGACGCTGCGAAGATCGTTGTAGGTGTCGTATCCCAATGCCTTGGCGAGGCGGGGAAAGTTTCCTTGGGCGATGCCGGTATTCGCCGCAACCTGACGCATCGATAGGGTCGCGATATTCCCTGGGTTCTCCAGGAAGTATGTTGCGGCGGCCTGCAATGTCGGAGGCAGGTCTGAAAAGCCGCGCTTCAGCCTCTGCTGAAGGTCCTGATATTCGCTCATGGCCAAACGCTTGTCTCTATGGTGAATTTCCGCAGGATGCTAGGCGACGCCGCCTGGCGGCTCAATGCTTGGCTGGTCATGACCTAACGCCCGAGCAGGAGATTGGGCAACCACAGAGCAATCTCGGGGATGAAGGTGGTGAGGGCCAAGGTCGGCAACCAGGCAAAGAGAATGAAAACGAAGGTGGGTACCAGCATGCGACTGACCGGCGTGTTTGTGACCCGGGCGCCAAGATAAAGAAGGGGCGCGGTCGGAGGCGTGACGTTTGCCATGCCGAGGTTGACCCCGAGGACAGCCGAGAAATGGATCGGATCCATGCCAACGCCCTGCACGATCGGCAACAGCAGCGGTGTCGCCAGCAGCAGGCCGGAAATATCGTCCATCAACATGCCGATCAGGATCATCACCAGGTTGACCATCAGAAGGATGACCACCGGGTTCTCGGACACCGAATAGACGAGATCCTGTGCAATACCGGGGATGTCTTCGAAGATCAGGAAGCGGCTGACGATCAACACCATGAAGATCATCACCATAACCACGCCGACGGTCACACCGCCCTCTCTCATGGTCTGCAGGAAGCTGCGCCAGGTCAGTCCTCGGTAGACGTAAATCGCGACCGGAATCGCGTAGATCACCGCAAAGCCCGCCGCCTCGGTTGGGGTCATAATGCCGCCGTAGATGCCTCCCAGGATTATCAAAGGCATGACCAGGGCAGGCAAGGCGCTTCTGGTGCGTGTCTTCAATTCCGGCAGGAATTGCTGGGGAGCTTCTGGCAGATCGAGATCGCGATACTTACGCAGCTGCACCTGGTTGGTGATGCACAACAGGATGATGAGGATGATGCCCGGGACGACCGTTGCAAGAAAGCAAGCCAGCACCGACGTTTGCGATACCCAGGCATAGAGGATCTGACTTGCTGAAGGCGGAATGAGCAGGCCAAGCGGGCTGGCGTTCACGATCAGCGCTGCCGAAAGGCCGTCGGGGTAGTTCGATCGGCGCAGATGCGGCATCATCACGCCGCCAATACAGGTCAGGGTCGCGTTGGCACTGCCCGAGATCGCTCCGAAGATACCGCTGGCCACGACCGCGGCGGCAGGCAGCCCGCCGCGCAGATGGCCGACGAAGAGTTCGGCGAGACGGACCAGAGGCGCGGCGATCCTGCCCTTTTCCATGATTGCGCCGGCAAGGATGAAGAGCGGGATGGCCAGGATCACGATGGAATTCATCTTCCAATGGCCGGACGGCAGAAAGCCGGTGACGTCAATATCGCCGACAGCGGAGAGGAAGATCAGAACGCCGCCGAAGGCGAGCGGAACACTCAGCCCGATCAGCAGCAGGGCGCAAAGAACGAAGATGCTGCCTGCGATGATCATTTCACATCCTCCGGCTCAACGGCAACAAGGTCATCGGCTTGCACGCCCTCGCGGATGAGCACCCAGAGGTGTAGCAGGGAGAACAGCCACATCAACGCGAAGCCGAGCGCGATCGCGAGGCGGGGCACGAAGAACGGGATCTTGAGGGCGATGGTGGTCTGCCACATCGGGTACGACGCAAATTCTTCGGCGAGCATCGCATAGCCCCACCAGACGAGATAGCTCAGGATGAAGACTTCCAGCGCTTCAACCAGCACCGCCCGTCGCCAGCGCCAGACAGGATCGGTGATCAGCAGCGACAGGATGTCAGCGTTAATATGCGCGCGGTCATGGGTCGCAATCGCAGCGGCCATGAAAAATCCCCAGAAGGCGAAGGCCATCAACCACTCTTCATAGGCGAAGAGATCCGCGTGAAAGATGTACCGCAGGATCACCACCGCAAAGAAAGTAAGCGCCATGAGACAGCCGGAGGCAATGATGATCGCATGCATCAGGCTGCGGACGACCTGCAGCGGGCGCGCCACGCCGACTGGTAGGTGTTTGGTCAGATCGGTCATGGGCGCCTTTCGGAAAAGAGGGCGAAGGGGGGAGACACGCGGAAAAGTGGGCGGGCCAAGACCCGCCCTAGTTCAGGAAAGAGGTCCTCAGTCGAGGTCGGACCGGATGCGATCCAGAACCTCTGCACCGACGATCTCGGCCATTTGCGGCCAGATTGTCGCGCGCACATGATCACGCATCGCTGCAGCCTTTTCGGGCGCCGGCGTAAGCACTTCGTAGCCTGCGTCGACGAGTTCCTTTTCAAAGGTTGCGTCGTTTTCCTTGTTCCACTCAAAAAAACCGTCTGCGGCCTCGGCAAAAGCTTTCTCGACAACGGCCCGCTGCTCTTCGTTCAGCTTTTCCCAGGTCTTGTTCGACGCGTAGAAGGTCGAGATTTCCATAAAGGCGTTGTAGCTGATGTAGTGGCTGCCGACGCCACTCTTGGCGAAAACTGTGTAGGTCGCTTGCTTGGTGCAGCATTCTGCACCGTCGACGATACCCGATTGCAATGCAGGGAAGATGTCCGCCCAGGCAATCGTGGTGGTGTTGAACCCCAGTTCTTTCATGGTGTTGTTCACGACATTCGAAGACCAGACGCGGATGTTCATATCCTTGCTGTCCAGCGTGTCCCAGTTCTTTGGCAGCTCGGTCGCGACAACATTGGCGAAGCCTTCGGGATTGTTTTCGAGCAATTTCAGACCGATCGCGTCAAGGCGTTCACCCATGATCTGATTGAAGGCGCTGTCATGGTTGCGCAGGACAGCCTGCATCTCGTCCCAGTCGCCGGCAAGATAGGGCATCGAGTTGATTTCGAAGGTCGGATCCTTGTGCGCGTAGACGAAGCCCATGGAGAAATCGATATTGCCGCGGATGGTGTCTTCGAACAGCTCCTCTCCCGAGCCAAGCTGGTTGGCCGGGAAGACGGTGACTTTCAGCCCGACATCGGCAGCTTCGATCGCTGCGGCGATTTCTTCCATTGTCTTGGTGCCCTGGTGTTCTACCGGCAGCGTACCGGCGAACTTGAGACGCAGGTCGGCGGCATGGGCTGCAGTCGAGAGTGTCAAAGCGGTTAACGAGGCGAGGCTGAGACCAAGAAGCCCGCGTACGAAAGGTGAGACAGTAGTAGTCATCTTCGGTTCCCTGTTGTTCGTGCAGCTTTTGTGTCCGAATGATTCGGTTTTGCTGCGTTAGTATTCATGTGGTCAATCAGAACGCATGATCTGTACAAATGCAACATATTGGCAAAGAAACTTATTCATCTGAACATAATTTACCCGCTTCCTAGGCAGTCGACCCGTCTACGAGCAACACCGTAGAGGATGGGAGTACTGCTGAACGGTTCTCCGTACAGTGGGGATTCGTGCGCAGGACTGGCATCACTGGATTGCCAAACCAAACGGGCAACTCAAGTGCGTGGGGATCTGTTCAGGCACCGGTGTACTGAGTGACAAGGTCGCCCAGTGCATTTTCTTCAGTTTGGCTAAATTCGTTCTGGTTCGAAACACGGGAGACCTGGCCCGCCGAACCAATCACGTGCGGCACAGCAACTCCGGGGCCCGAATGCCCCGAAACAAGAAGAAGCGTTTCTCGCGAACGTCGCTGGTCTGCCTCTGGGTTTCCTCCAGCTGTCGCAAGGCAACGCCCAACCGGAACCACTGTGCCTCTGAGAGGTAAGCGGCCGCGAAGCTGGTCCGGCGGCGCCGCAGCCCCTTGCAAGGATTTCTGCCGGGCAGGCCGTCTTTCCAGGAAACCAAATCTGACCGGGTCACCTGATTAAGCCGCTTGCTGCCCAGATAGGGGATAATGAGGTGCTCGACATCCTATGTGTGGGCGCGATGCCTGGTCGGTTTCCAGCTCGGGGTGAATTCCTTGAGATAGCGGCGACTGAAAGTGGCCACGGTCGGCGAGCTGTCGGACGCTGCCCCTGCTGTTACACCATCGAGCAGAGCGCGGGCCAGGTCACGAGCCTGAGGGAGAGAGATCGTATCGGCCCGCCCGAGGGTCTGCTTCCGGGTCCGGCCATCAACCCGCCACCGGACGATCCAGGAGCTTGTGGCGCCACCCGAGCCTGGGGGAACCTCAGGGTCCCAATGGACGGTCTCTGAGCGTGGGGAAACGGGGCGGCTTTGGGCGGTGTTCAGAGCGGATTTACGCATGGCTGTCTTTCTTCTCTGCTTCAGGAAAAATTCCACGCAGTTTCCCGGGAATCGGCCAGGAAAAGCAGGGAAGCAGCATGGTTCAGGAAGGAAACCGCCGACGCAGCCCGCTCCACAGGCGGGAAAGCCAGTCGGTTGAACGGCTTACCGTGTACCTTGGAACGCCGGTTTCGGCCTGGGGGCCTCAGATTTGTACCACACCTCACGCAGCAGGCTGCAAATCACCGCAAGGCGCTGATTTAATTACCAAAACTGTCGTTTTGCCAATTGGGCACTGCAAGAGACCTGTTGATACCTATTTTTTATGCGCCAAATGGCCTCTGGCCCAGCTGTGGCCCAGCCCCGGCTCAGTGCGGCCCACCCTTTAGCACGGCTCTGGCCCACAGATTTTGCGCCCAATTCGACCCGGTTCATCGCTCGATCTCCTGATCCCGATCTTTTTCGATGATCGCGCTGGTGTGCTGCATCTCCCGCCGCGGGGCGCTGTGGAAGGCCTCCTCCTGACTGGATAGGTCCGCCCGTTCCAGCTCCTTGGTGAGGTCGGTTTCCTTCCGCAGTGCACCAATCGCCTCGGTTGCAAAGGCGAGGAAGTCCTGTGGGCCGGAGTCTGTCTCCGACATCAGCGAAGCCACCAAGACCCGGAGCATCTGCATCTCTTTCAACACCTGAAGCCGGAGCGCCGACATGATAGCTGTCTGCTGCCGGATCTGCGCTGCCAGAGAGCCCAAGGTGACCTCTCCGTCAACCGGCATACCCGCTTCAGCTTCCCGGCTGGCAGCGGCCTCCCGGAGCTCATGGATGGCGTGGTCCAGGGCCTCCTGCCGGTTCTCGGAAGTGCCCTCAATCAGGGCGCTGGCAATCGGTCCAAGCCGCAGGCGAACGTTCTGTTGTGCCTCGCTCATCGCTCAATCTCCTTGTTGCGGCGCAGGATGAGTTCAGCCTTCTTTTCGAAATTCTTAATCTCGTCGTCCAGAAGACCGGGCAGTATCGGCGTATCAATGTCGGGCTTTCGCTCTTCTTTATGCGTCTGCGGCACTGGTCTCTCTGTGGGGAATCGATGGACTTTTCCGCTTCAGGTGCGCGCAGTCGCGCGCCCGCGAGGCGAGCATCCATCCAGCTATCCAGCGCCGTCGGATAAAAACACTCCCTCCGAGATCTTCCGCGGAAAAGGAAGGCGGAGATTGGCCGCCGCCCATCCTCATGCAGGCAATCGGTCGCGAAAGGTGGGGGCCTTCCTTCCTGTAGGGTCAGCCGGTGTTGCGAATGCCCGCCGGTCTTTCCGGTGCCAACCTTTCGGGGGTGAGGGGGCGCACCTTCAGGTGGTAGGCCTGGCAGGTCTCTCCTGCGGTGTCGAAGCGGGGGCCCGCAGCCGTCAGTTCGAGGCCGGATCGCCGTGTCAGCAGCGCCGAGGACACCGATGTAAGGCAGAGGAAGGCCTCGATGTCCCACTTCTGCGACAGATGTGCAAAACTTCGCCCCAATGCGCTGCGTACCTTCATGCGCTCGTGGCTGCTCAGGCTGTCAGAGACAAAGACCCGGCTGACCTCCCAGATCCGGGGATCCTGCGGCGCTTCGGAGTCCAGGACATCGCGGGGCAGATCCGGTAGCAGGCCGCGCTGTGCATCGCGCAGCATGTAGGTGGAGTTCAGGCATTGCGCCGTCGTGGGCGTCATCCGAAAGCCACCCTGCACGGTGGTCCCGTCATGGATGGCGCAATATACCGATTCCGGCGTGTCGTACTGGTCGAACTCCAGCCCTCGCACATTTGGCAGCGGCCAGCTGCGCACCACAATGAAGTGATGGTAGCGCGCGCGCAGAAGGGCAGTGAACAGGCCCCCTGTCTCGCTCAGATTATCAAAGGTGATTTCAGTTGACTGCATGGGTGGCCACGCCTTTTCCCACGGTGCCCTCGGCGAACTGCGGGAGATTCGATGGATTTTAGTCAACTTTTACGGGAATTAGTAAATTTTCCATTAATGGCGGCGCTGTGGCGGCGAAGACTCACGTCATGGTGTGGTGCCGATAGGCATGATCCTCCCCGGCAGTCGGAGTGGTGCGCGTGCTCAGGTGCCTGTCCGCGCCTGGGCGTTGTTGGGGGTCTCGTCTGGCTTCAGGCCATGGGCGGCGGCGACCCGCCGGATCTCCGCGAGCAGCAGGGCTTTGCGCACCGGTTTGGCGATATAGCCGATCGCGCCAAGGCTCAGGAACAAGGCGCGATCCTCCGCAGCCGCATTTGCGGTCAGCATCACCACCGGAGTCGCGGCGATCCGTCCGCCGCGGGCGGACATGGCTGTCAGGGTTTCCTGCCCATCCATCACTGGCATCTTCATGTCCAGCAGCACCAGATCCACTGGCAATTGGTCAAGAATGGCGAGGGCCTCGGCCCCGTTGCAAGCTTCGACAAGCTCGAGATCGAAGCCCTTGAGAAAGGAGCGGACCACCAGCCGGTTGGAGGCGGTGTCATCTACCAGCAGGATCGACCGCACCCCAAGATCGCTGATCGCGACATCCGTGGCGGGCGGGCTGGGGCTGGCGATCGCCGTTGCCTCCAGAACCCGAACCCGACAGGTGAAGGTGAAGCAACTGCCCTGTGCCGGGCTGGTGGTCAGTGTGATGTCACCCGCCATCATCCGCGCAAATTGCCGGGCAATCGACAGGCCCAGTCCGGTGCCGGGCACGGTGGGCGCGTTCTTGTCCACCGCCCGGTAGAAGTCCTGAAACAGCCGTTCTGTCTGGTCCGGCGTCATCCCCCGCCCGGTATCGGTGACCCGGACCTCGATGATTGCCTGATCGCCCTCGGTCACCGCGCTCGCGTGGACGGTCACCTGACCCGCCTCGGTATATTTGATGGCATTGGACAGCAGATTGCCGATCACCTGGCGCAACCGCAGGGCATCGCACTCGGCATGGGGTGGCAGGCTCTTGTCTATGGTGAACTCCAGCCGCAGGCCCTTGTCCAGGGCGGACGCGCGAAACATCTCGATTGCGCTCTGGATCTCGGCTGCCGGTGCGGCCGCCGCCAAGTTCAGTTCCATCAGACCGGCCTCGATCTTGGCATGGTCGAGCACGTCATCGAGGATGCCCGCCAGTGCCAGCGCCGATGTGCGCAACAGCTGGCTGCGCTCCTGCAGCAGCGGACGGTCCGGGTTTTCCTCGTCGATCAATTCGGACATGCCACAGATGGCGTTGAGTGGCGTGCGGATCTCATGGCTCATCGCGGCCAGGAACCGGCTCTTGGCGCGGCTGCCTGCCTCCGCTTCCTCCAGCGCCTCGCGCAGGCGCGCCGTCAGCGCATGCTGGACCCAAAGGGAATGCAGCATATAGGCGGCACCGATCACCGCGATGATCGCCGCCGTTGCCATCTCGGCCGGAGTGGCAAACTCGCTGAGAAAGCTGGCGACGATGAAGCCCACCACGCAAATAATCGGAACTGCGGTCAGAAAACCGAAGAAGATCCATGCCGAGCGGGCCACCACGCAGTGATTGAGCGCGATGACCAGCAACATCGCTCCGATCATTTTGAGGAAGGGGTCCGGCTCCAGGAACAGCAATAGCGGGATCAGGTTGAAGGTCCAGACCCCGAGGAAAGCAGAAGCGCTGAACAGCAGAATGCCGCCCCAGGTGATCTCTTTCGCAAGCATGCGATAGACCAGCAGGCCAATAAGCTCCACCACCGCATAGGCTAGGTAAACCGTGCCAAGCACCATCGGGGGCAGGAAGAACAGCGACAGAAGTGACACCACGGTGATCGAGGCAAAGCGGGAGGGCAGATCCGCACGCACCAGATCATTCTGAGCAGCCACGGATACCGCAAGCTCAGGCGAGATCTTCAGCATTCGCTCTCTCCTTGCGCTGGCCGTCCCGCCGCTCCCCACGCAGGCCTGTTCGCAGCAATTTTCAAAAATACTCTTTGCGTGAAAATAGGGCTAAATCATGACTTCGGAATTAATGTCATCGGTTCGAGCGCCCGCGTATAGTGAACTTCGCGTAACATTTTAGTGTTTCCATTTTCCAAATGGCGGTTGGTGCCTGTATCGCGCGCCGGCACTCCGGCGCATCCGTTTGACATGCGGCTTACCTGCGCCTAGCCTTTGCGGCGCGGAGCAAGCCGCATCCGGACCCGCGGGCAAGGCAGAGCCTACTTGCATCAACGAACCTACGGTCATTCAGCCTTTGTGCAGCCGGGTTGCGGGTCATCGGCAGATCGCGCACGGAGGTTCTGATGAAACCGCTTCCCCCCCATCCCAATATGGATCACCTCAAGCGGCAGGCCAAAGACCTGCTTTGCGACCTTCTGTCCGGCGCCCCGGGCGCCGTTGACCGTTTGCGTACAGCACTGCCCGCCGCCGCGGGGCGAAGCCCGCAAGACCTCATGCAGACGAGGTTGCACGATGCGCAATCTTGCATCGCTCGGGAATACGGGTTCCCCTCTTGGGTCGCGCTGCGCACCTTTGTCGACATGGCCCGCGCGAGGGCGTCGGACCCGGTGCGACTTGCGGCCGACTTTGCCCGCGCCACCTATGCCGGGGACCTAGCTGGCGGCATGGACCGGTCACGCCCAGAACAGGCGGCGCGCTATCTTGCGCTGATCTCGGAACGGGGCCCCCTGGAGGGCTGGATCGCCTGTGCCAGCGGTGATGCGGGTACTGTCGAACGAGAAGTGCGCCGCGATCCGGGTTGGCTCCATCGGCCCGATGGCCCGCTCGCGTTGCCGCCGCTGGTGGCTGCAACCCATTCAGGGCTGCTAAGGCTGCCGGAATATCGTGCGGGTCTCCATGAGGTCGTGCAGCTTCTGCTGCGCGCGGGCTGTGATCCCAATCAGTCCGTTGGCAGCCGTTGGCCACCTGCTTCGCCTGCCGAGCCTTCGACGGACCACCACCTCTCTGCGCTTTATGGTGCTGCAGGGGTAAATCACGATGCGGAACTCACGCGGCTGTTTCTGGAGGCGGGCGCTGACCCCAACGATGGGGAGTCGCTCTATCACGCGTTGGAGGCACCGGATACCACCATCCTTTTACTCCTGTTGCAGGCGGGTGCAAGGGTTGAGGGAACCAATGCGCTCTACCATGCGCTGGATTTTGATAATCTCGAAGCGCTTCAGATGCTTCTGGACAATGGGCCCTGCAAGGAGGAACCACAGATGGGTCCCCTGCTGCTTTGGGCGCTCAGGCGACGCCGTTCGGTTGCGCATATCGAGGCGCTGCTTGCGGCGGGGATTGATCCCAATGCCAGGACCAAAGAGGGCACAAGCGCGCTGTTGATGGCCTTGCGATACGGGCTGCCGGAGAGTGCCGCCGTCTTGCGCCGCGCGGGCGTGAAGGAAACCCTGAGCGATGCGGAGCGCTTTGTGGCGGCATGCGCTGCTGGGGATGAGGCCGAGGCCAGACGCCTCAAGGCTCAGAGCCCTGGGCTTTCGGCACTGCTGGACCAATCGTACCTCAGACTGCTGCCCGAACTTGCTGCTGCAGGTCAGACCAAAGCCGTCAAGATCATGGTGCGGCACGGCTGGCCCGTTGATGTGCGTGGCGGAGACTGGGACGCTTCCGCCTTGAACCAGGCGGTTTTTCGCGGGGATGCGGCACTGGCCGAATTTCTGCTGGCAAACGGGGCAAGCTGGACCGAAGAACACGGCTTTGCCGACAACGTCTGCGGCACTCTGAACTGGGCATCGCTGAACCGTCCAGAGCCGGAGGGAGACTGGGTTGCGTGCGCGCAAGCGCTTGTTTCGCACGGGATGCCGGGGGCGGTACGGGATCCGAGCCATCCCGACTGCGTTCTGGTCGGTGGCGTGCAGCGGCGGTTCTCGGACGATGTCACGGCCTACCTGCTGGCTGTTGGCGGATAGGGTAACGCACCATATAGATAGGCAGGGTGACGTCCCAAGGCGTGATGTCGTTTTGGCGCGCAGTGTGGGGTCGGGGTGCTGATCCAAGCCTAGGTCGGATTGCGACCCGTGTAGGTGACAGATGTCAGTCCAGAAAGAGCGCCCGCGCGCTACGCATCATGGATGGCATATTTTGCCACAAGATCGGGTCGCGCGGCGATGATGTCCGCACCCTCCATGCAGCAAATGCGGCAAATGCGGTCAGCGGGGACCGAGGCGGTAAAGGTTTTTGGCACAGGACAGCTGGTCAGACACGCCGACCCCGTGTCGGCGCCATCGTCAATGCCGCATCCGCCAGGCCATTGATCGCGCGGCCGTCAACTCGTCCGAGGCCTCCGCCCGACCTCTCAGACTTACAATCAGGTATGGCGTAGCGCTCTTCTCGAGGGCACAAACTCTCCAAAGGCTTCTGATTTAAATTAACATAATTCCTATTATGCACTCAAGGGGTTGCACCTTTGGAGGGCATAAATTTGAAGTTTCTGATGAGTGAAATACTCGGGCCTGTGTCGCGCCGCATTGGTTCTGTTATGGCTGGCGCTCTGCTTGCCTTTGGTGCACCGGAATTGCTCGCCGGTCAAGTGGAGGCAGTCGTGCCCCCCCCTGCTGGCCTTCGCCGCTGACATTGTTGTCAGCCGTGTTTACCGCAAGGGCCTGCGCTAATGTTCGGCGCGATCCTCGGCTTTGCCGGTGGTCTTCTGAACAATCGTTCGCAAAAGAAGATGCACGTTCAGGACACGTACAACAACACTCCTCAAGGTATCCGGGCCAATGCGGAAGCGGCGGGCTTTAATCCGCTCGTTTTCGCAGGACCGGGGACCGGCACCGGGGCCGGGTATACGCCCCAGCTTTCGAATCCCCTCGCCGCTCTGGGCGAGGGTCTCGACGCCCATTTTGCGGAGCGAGAAGCGCTGAAAATCCAGAGGGCCGAGCTCGACCTTGAAAATCGCCGCTTGGAAGAACTGGTTAAGCGTACTACGCTCACGCCACCTGTTCCGGGTATTTATGGAGGCGCGAATGCAGGTTCTAAAAGCTCTGATCCTGATGTTCTTCGGTCTGATCCTTCTGGGGATGATCTTAGGGTCGGTGGTGTAAAGGTCGTTAAAGACGACCGTTTCTCCGGCGCTGAGGATATCGAAACCCGCTATGGTGATGTGGCAAGTTCCGTCTACGGTCTAACCGTGGCGGGTGCCGATATTCTCCAAACCGTCCGGCCTCCCGCTGACCAAGACACTGACCTAGAGGGCATGTTCTGGGTTCATCCCGACCGGGATAAAGCGCCTAAATCGCGCCCTAAGTCGCGGCCTCAACCGAAGGCCCGCGCGACCAAACTCCCCTCCTATCAAGAATTCATGCGGCAGGCGTATCCGACTGCCTATGATTGATCGCGACAAATTTAGCGATCCCCCCTCCCCTCTCTAACCCTCTTTTTTAAGGAGAAAAAACATGTCGAAAGGCATTTCGATGCGTCGCCGTTTGGCGGTGCAGGATGAGGTCGTGCGCGTTCTTGAAGCGCATGAAACAGGTCCGAAGCCCGAGGGCTTTGACCTTGAAGCGTGGCGCGCACAAGTCGCCCGCGTTCGCAAACTGTTCCAGATGGAGGACAAATAATGCTCTCGAAGTATCAAAAACCGCGCAACGTGCGCCGTGAGGGGGTAATCCCCCCATTTTTGCGGGGGCTTGGTCGTAGAATTTACGCGGCCATTCTCAGTTTCTGGGCGGGGGTCA
>CAKZRP010000056.1 GCA_937146765.1 uncultured Paracoccaceae bacterium
CCGATCTTCCAGGTCGCCGATTTCGGCCTCGTCGCAGACCTCTTCACCGCCGTGCCGGAACTGACCGAGAAGCTCGGCTAAGCCATCCGGTGCCGACAGATGAAAGGGCCCGTGCAATGCACGGGCCCTTTTCAATTTGCGCCGCGACATCTGCCCTCAGGCGGCCGCCAGAAGTTTCAGGAGCCGTGCGGCGATCGCATCGGCGATGCGGTCATGCTCCTTCGGCCCCAGCATCAGCCGCGCGGCCGGCAGGTCCATCGGACCGAAGATCATGCCCGGAATGTCCTGCGATTGGCCGGCGGTGACCACATCCAGTTCGATCACATCCATCACCGAGGCGCGCAGAGCCTCGATCATCTCCGCCTCCACCAGCGTCGGCGAAGGGCCAAGCGTTTCCGCCGCGCCCATGTCATAGCGCAGCCAGAGCAGCACCACCCGCCCCTGCAGGGCCGTGACCAGCCGCCCCATGCGGGTCAGCCAGGTCTCTTGCAGATTGGTCTGCACCCGGGCGAATCGGTCCGTATCCACCGCCTGCAAGGCCGTCAGCAGGTGTTTGTTGAAGTGGAAATCGGTGAAATCCACCTCGGGAAAGAGATGCACCAGCGTCTCATAGGGGCGCAGGAACCGGTCGTTGCGCCGTGGATGCACCTTGTAGAACCCATTGGTGAGGTTCTGTGCCCCCATCACCTGCAGGACGGTCAAGTCCCCCGCCGCGGCGATCTCCAGGAGGCTCTCGTCATGGAGAAAGGCATCGACCCCGGCATTGACGCAGCCCAGATTGATACAGGCCAGCCCCACCTGCCCCTCGGTGCCCTGCGGAAACGGCCGTTCCACAAAGCGGCCGAAAACCTCCGTGCCGCCAAGAAAGCTGATATAAGGCGCCCGCAGACTCCGTGCTGGTCCCCTGACCTGAAGTCGTGAGTCCCCGTATCTGCATAATGCGCTCACAAGCGCGTCGGCGCTTTTGAGTTCATAACTCATGTCTTCCACCACATTTTCACCCAAGAGCCATACTGGCGTCAGAATCTTTCCAAACTGCTAAATGGCGATTTTGCTGAAAAGGCAGGCTATCCTCCGGGATCGGCCTTGTTTCTGCGACCGCGAAGCCGGTAGTATCCCGCCGCAGACACAGGATGCGGCGCTAGGAAAGGCCAGTGGAATGGACGTGAAAACAGTAGGTGTGATTGGGGCGGGTCAGATGGGGAATGGTATTGCCCATGTCATGGCGCTCGCCGGATTTCATGTTGTTCTCAATGACATAAGCCAAAGCGCCCTGGACAGTGCCGTGGCCCTGATCCAGAAGAACCTCGCCCGTCAGACCAGCCGCGGCAAGATCGAGGAGGCAGAGGTCACCGCTACAATGGCCCGGATCTCCACCACACTGGCGCTGGCGGATGTGGCCAAGACCGATCTGGTGATCGAAGCGGCCACCGAGCGGGAAACCGTAAAACAGGCAATTTTCGAGGATCTGCTGCCGCATCTGCTGCCGCATACGATTCTCACTTCCAACACCTCCTCGATCTCGATCACCCGGCTGGCGAGTCGCACCGACCGCCCCGAGCGGTTCATGGGCTTCCATTTCATGAACCCGGTGCCGGTGATGCAGCTGGTCGAGCTGATCCGCGGCATTGCCACCGATGAGGAGACCTTCAAGACCTGTCAGGCGGTGGTTGAAAAGCTTGGCAAGACCGCCGCCAGCGCCGAGGATTTTCCCGCCTTCATCGTCAACCGCATCCTGATGCCGATGATCAACGAGGCGGTCTATACGCTCTACGAGGGCGTGGGCAATGTGCGCTCGATCGACGAATCGATGAAGCTGGGTGCCAATCACCCGATGGGACCGCTGGAATTGGCGGATTTCATCGGCCTCGACACCTGCCTTGCGATCATGAACGTGCTGCACGACGGGCTGGCGGATACGAAATACCGCCCCTGCCCGCTGCTGACCAAATATGTCGAGGCCGGCTGGCTCGGGCGCAAGACCCAGCGCGGCTTCTACGATTATCGCGGCGAGACCCCGGTGCCGACGCGCTGATCCGAAACGGAAAGAGGGGGCCCTGCCCCCTCCTGGCCTCGCAGCCCAATCCCCTTCGGGGAATTTTGATCCAAAGACGCCAGAGGCTTCGGATCAGCCCGTCTTGCCGAGGTTCAGCGTATGGTCGCGCAGCCAGGCCATGAAGCCGCGCGGGTCGCTGTGCAGCCGTTCCATCTGCGCCTCGGTCAGAGGTTCACCCACCACCGGCGCCTGCGGTTTGTTGCAGGAGCGCACGATCTCGTGCAGCAAGAGGCCCTGACGCAGGATCGGCGAGACCTGGCAGGCGATCTGATAGGCGCGCGAGTTGCGACCCGGGAAATACATCGGCACCACCTTGGCGCCGGAGCGGCGGATGAGCTGGGCGGTAAAGACGTTCCATTCGCGCTCGATCGCGGGGCCGAACCAGCTGTCGGCGGAACTCACCACGCCGGAGGGGAACAGGGCCACAAGACCGCCGGCCTTGAGGTGCTCCATCGCCTTGGCGCGCATCTCGACCATCTTGCGTTGTGCGTCCGGGTCATGCGGGAAGGGCACCGGGATCATGAAGGAGGTCGCCGCCTCGTCGAGGCCTGTCAGCACCGAGCGGGTCAGGATGCGGTAATCGAGACGGCGGCGCCCGATCAGATCGGCAAAGATCATGCCGTCGACCATGCCGTGCGGGTGATTGGCGACCACCACGACGGGGCCGGTTTCGGGAATGCGGTTGATCTGCTCCTGCGGGGTCCGCAACTCGATGCCCATGACATTGAGCGCGCCGCGCCAGAACTTGTTGCCGCGATAATCGGCATTCTGGCGTTCGAACTTCGACACCATGCGCAGGATGGTGAACTTGCCGGTCATCCATTCCAGCGCCCGGATCGCCAGTGACGTCCAACGATCGTCAAAGGAATTGGCGTAGGTCAGGGTGCGCCGGTCGTAGACTTCGCCCGTGCCCGTCGCCTGCTCGTCCTGCGGCCCAACGCCCTTGGTGTTGTTGTGCGCGGTATCTGCCACGTTATTCCGTCCTGTCTTGCTGGAGCGTTCAGACAGATTAGTAGCCTTCGCCGAATTTGTCAGCCACGAGAGCTTCGACGGCGTTGGCCAGCGCATCGGCATCCGGTCCAGAGGTTTCGACGTCAATAGTCGTTCCCTTGGAGGCTGCCAACATCAAAAGCCCCATGATGCTGTCGCCGGAGGCGGACATGCCGTCCTTCATCACCTCGGCGGTGGCGTCGAAACCTTCGACCACTTCGACCAGTTTTGCAGAGGCGCGGGCGTGCAGGCCCTTTTCGTTGATGATCTTGAGTGTTTTCCGAGCCATTACTCTGCCGCACCGCCTTCGGGGTTCACATTTTGGGAATTGATGTATTTGCGCCCGGCCTCCATGGCCTGACGCACCGCATCCGCCACCGGCAGGTGGCGGGATTTTGCCAGCTTGATCAGCATCGGCAGGTTGGCGCCATAGAGAATGCGCCGGTTGGCCGGTGCACAGGCGCGCAGGCTGAGGTTCGAGGGGCTGCCACCGAAGAGGTCGGTCACCACCACCACCCCATCGCCAATGTCCACCGCATTGGCGGCGTCACAGATCTCGTCCTGCTTGGCGTCGCGGTCGTCTTCGGGGCCGATGGCAATCGCCATCAGCGCGGGCTGATGCCCGACGACATGTTCCACAGCGGCCAGGTATTCCTTGGCCAGCCCTCCATGGGCGACGATCACGATCCCGATCAAGCGGTTCTCTCACTTCATAAGCTGGCCAGGCAGCTCGCGGTGCCTAATTGACACCTGCTGGCCTGCGCGTGCAAGGGCCTTCGCCAGGGTTTCCGCCAATGTGACGGA
This sequence comes from uncultured Paracoccaceae bacterium, assembly GCA_937146765.1. GTDB lineage: Bacteria > Pseudomonadota > Alphaproteobacteria > Rhodobacterales > Rhodobacteraceae > Epibacterium. The sequence goes on from CAKZRP010000056.1 coordinate 3,851, forward strand.
ACGGTGTTGCCCGCCGGTACAGCCAAAGGCGATGGAGAAATGCGATTTCCCCTCCTCGCGATAGGCCGGCAGCAGGGACAGGGTGAGGTCCAGCACCCGGTCGAAAAACCCCTGAAACCTGGCATCCGCCATGACATAGTCCTGCACCACCGCATCGCGCCCGTCATGGGCCCGCAATGCAGGCTCCCAATAGGGGTTGGCGAGGAAGCGACAGTCGAACACCATGTCGACATTGCGCGGCACCCCGCGCTTGTAGGAAAAACTGTGCAGCGCCACGGCCAGTTGCCGGCCCTTGGGGGCAAAGGCGCGCTCCACCTCGGCACGCAGTTGGTGCACGTTCAGCTCCGAGGTGTCGATGACCACATCGGCCTGCGCGCGCACCGGCTGCAACAGGTCCAACTCGCGTGCGACCCCCACCTCCGGGCTTTCGGCCGGGGCCAGCGGATGACGACGGCGGGTCTCGGAGAACCGACGCAAGAGCACCTCCGGCTCGGCATCGAGATAGAGCACGGTGGAGGCAAAGCTCTTGCGCACCGACAGCATGTCGATGATCTCCAGCAGCGCCTCGGTCGAGAAATCGCGGTTGCGAGGGTCAAGCCCCAGCACCATCGGCCGGTCCGCGCCGCCCGCATCCACCAGCCCCGGCACCAGCCGCAGCGGCAGGTTGTCGATGGCCTCGAACCCCAGATCCTCGAGCGCGTTGATCGCGGTGGTGCGTCCGGCGCCCGAGGGGCCGGTGACCAGCACCAGGGGCGGACAGGTCAGGAGCGGCTGGTCGGGAGGACAGTCGCCCCCGGCCGCGTCGCGCGCAGCGGCGCTGTCCTGCTCACTCTGGGGACTGGTCCGGGTCAAGCGATCCGCCTTTCAGATACTGGATCAGCGCCGCCGGGAAATGGGCGCCATCCACACGGTTCAGCCTGGGCAGGCTCACGCCCAGGATTTGATCCTCTAGGTGGCGCGGAAGCCGCTCGGTTTCAAGCTGGCACATATCGACAATGACGTGGAGTTGTACCTCCGCCACGGCCTCGGCCCGAAGAATGCCGAGACCGCGCGCCTCGATCAGCCCTGCAATCGCCGCCGGGGCCCGCGCCCGCAGCACCGCCCCCGCCCGATGGATCTCGGTGCGGTCATCGGCGACCAGCGCGGCACCGCGCGCCATCAGCTCCAGCGCCAGTGCGGATTTCCCGCTGCCCGAGGGGCCACAAATGAGAACGCCGCGCCCAAGGAGCGCGACGCAGCTGGCATGGAGCGTGAGGCTGTCGGGCGTGCCCACCGGATCAGACCGGCAGGCCGACCACGAACCGCGCGCCAAGGGGTTCGGAGGTCACATCCGCCTCGGTCGGGCGGATGTTCTCGGCCCAGATCACCCCGCCATGCGCCTCGACGATCTGCTTGGAGATCGCCAGGCCGAGGCCGGAGTTATTGCCGAAATGCTCCTCGGGACGTTGCGAGTAGAAGCGTTTGAAGATCTTCGACAGGGCCTGATCGGGAATGCCGGGGCCGGTGTCCTCGACCACCACCAGCACGCGGTTGTCGCGGCGCCGTGCCCAGACGCGGATCGCATCGCCCTCTTCGCAGAAGGAAATCGCATTGGTGATGAGATTGACAAAGACCTGCGCCAGCCGCGCCTCGAGGCCACGGATCACGATCGGCTCCTGCGGCATTTCGGTGATATAGTCGATGCCCTTGGCGCGGGCATCCTCGCCCAGATACTGGTTGAGGGTCCCGAGCATGGTCAGGAGGTCGAAATCCTCCTCCTCTTCCTTCACCAGTTCGGCGTCGAGACGCGAGGCGTTGGAGATGTCACTCACCAACCGGTCCAGACGACGTACATCATGTTCTATGACTTCCATGAGCTTCTCCCGCTGGTCTTCCCTATGGACCATGCGCAGGGTGCCGACGGCAGACTGCAGACTGGCCAGAGGATTCTTGATCTCATGTGCCACATCAGCTGCAAATTGTTCGTTACTATCGATGCGATTATAGAGCGCTTTGACCATGCCGCGCAGCGCCCGGCTCAAGCGGCCGATCTCGTCGGGGCGGGCGGAGAGGTCGGGAATGCGGATACGGCCGGGCTTCACCTTGTCGGCATCGCGGGCGCGGCCCAGCTCTGCTGCCTCGGCCAGATCGGCCAGCGGATTGGCGATGGTGGAGGCCAGCACGAGGCTGAGACCGACCGAGACCAGCAGCGCCACGATGAACATCTGCAAGACCCGCTCGCGCTCGATCCGCACCAGCCGGTCGATTTCGCCGGTGGCGGAGGTCATCACCAGCACCCCGGCGACCTGACCCTGCGACAGGATCGGGGTCGCCGCCGCATAGACGGTGCCGCCTGCAGTATCCGGGATCGCGCCGACCTGGGTGCCCTCGCCCAGCGCGGCACGGGTCAGACCCAAAAGCGCCTCATCGGCGATGCCGACCTTTTCGTTCCCTTCCGCGGTCCCACCGCCACCCACGGCGGAGAGGATGGCCGACAGCGTGTCGGTGATGAAGGTCCGGCTCTGATCGCCATCGTTGAACCGGTTGAGCGCATCGGCGCGGGCAACGCCTTCCTGCTGGCCGACCAAGGTCAGCCCGGCGTCATAGACAAAGACTTCCACCCCGGCGCGCAACGAGAGGTTTTCAAGCGTGGCGGTCACGTCAAGCCCGCCTTCGGGCACCAGCCCCTCCGCGCTCGCAACCTGCGCCTCGAAGACATCCGCCGTCAGCATCGCCTCGGAGACCAGCGCGCCGAGCCGCTGGTAGACCAGGCTCTGACGGGCAGAGTTGAGGTAGAGGATGCCCGAGACCAGGATGATCAGGGCGATCAGGTTGAAGGTGATGATCTTGCGGGTCAGCGGGGAGCCGCGCAGCGAGAACAGGCCGCGGCGGGCCCGGCGGGCGCGCAGTTCGCGCCCGACAGTCTGCTCCGGTGCGATCCAGTCATCGCCCAGAACCACATCGCCGTCCGCGCGGCCCTGCCGGTTCGTGTCGGTCATTCCAGTGTCGCGCATACGCGCTTGCCTCCGCAACCGCGCCCGTGATGCGGACGCTTATTCTTCATTATAGCGGTAGCCGATCCCATAGAGGGTTTCGATCGCGGCGAAATCCGCATCGGCGCTGCGCATCTTCTTGCGCAGGCGCTTGATATGGCTGTCGATGGTGCGATCGTCCACATAGACCTGATCGTCATAGGCCACATCCATCAGCTGGTCGCGGCTCTTGACGAAACCGGGGCGCTGCGCCAGCGCCTGCAACAGCAGAAACTCGGTCACCGTCAGCGAGACGTCCTGACCCTTCCAGCTCACCGAGTGGCGCAGCGGGTCCATCCGCAGGTGGCCGCGCTCCATCACCTTGGTTTCGGGCGCAGTGCCGACCTCATCGGTGGCCACGGCCTCCTGTCGACGCAGCAGCGCGCGGATCCGTTCCACCAGCAGGCGTTGCGAGAAGGGTTTCTTGACATAGTCGTCGGCCCCCATACGCAGGCCCAGGACCTCGTCGATCTCATCATCCTTGGAGGTGAGGAAGATCACCGGCATCTGGGTCTTCTGGCGCAGGCGCTGCAACAGGTCCATGCCATCCATGCGCGGCATCTTGATATCGAGCACCGCCATGTCCGGCAGTCGCTTGTTGAACGCGTCAAGCGCCGCCTGCCCGTCATTGTAGGTTTCGACCTCGAACCCCTCGGCCTCCAGCGTCATCGACACGGAGGTCAGGATGTTCCTGTCGTCATCGACCAATGCAATCTTTGACATCCGGTTTGCCCTTATCTGCTCGTTATTCGTTTGTTTTACGTCCTTTGTCGCTTGGAAGACGCGGCGAATCAATCCCCGATTAACGAATCGGGCAAAATCTTGACGCCCATTGACGCAAAAATACCTTATCAACCCTTAAAGACGGGGCCGTGAAACAGCGATGACAGCCGCGTGAAACAGCACTGTTCACTATGGGAAACTTCTGGTGGCGCTAAAGGTTTGCGTGGTTGCGCTAACTCTTCCAAAGCGTTCTGTTCATTCTGCAAAACCTCATGTTAAGACCCGTCCACGGGGTGCTAATATTGCGCTCCGGTGCCCTTTGGCGCAGCCTTTGATCTATGCGGCCCCTGACCTCGCAACAGAGCAATACACAGGGCCGTCACCAGGAGAGACAAGAAGATGACATCTGGACGGGTTAACCCCAACTTCCGCCTCGAGGATCAGGGAATTGAGGGTCTGGGCAATGTCTATTACAACCTCATGGAACCGGCCCTCGTGCAGGAGGCGCTGAGCCGCAGCGAAGGCACCCTCGGCAAGGGCGGCGCCTTCCTCGTGACCACCGGCAAGTTCACCGGTCGCTCGCCCAAGGACAAGCATGTGGTGAAAACCGCCTCTGTGGCCGAGACCATCTGGTGGGACAACAACGCCGAAATGAGCCCCGAAGGCTTTGACGCGCTCTATGCCGACATGGTCGAGCATATGAAGGGCCGCGACTACTTCGTGCAGGATCTCGTCGGTGGTGCTGACCCCGTCCATGCCATCAACGTGCGCATGGTGACCGAACTGGCTTGGCACAGCCTCTTCATCCGCCATCTGCTGCGCCGCCCCGACCGCGAGGATCTGGACGGGTTCACCGCCGATTTCACCATCATCAACTGTCCCTCGTTCAAGGCGGACCCGGCCAAGCACAACTGCCGCACCGAGACCGTCATCGCGCTGAACTTCGACCGCAAACTGATCCTGATCGGCGGCACCGAATACGCGGGCGAGAACAAGAAATCCGTCTTCACCCTGCTGAACTACCTGCTGCCGGAAAAAGGCATCATGCCGATGCACTGCTCGGCCAACCACGCCAAGGGCAACCCGGTCGATACCGCCGTGTTCTTCGGTCTCTCCGGCACCGGCAAGACCACGCTCTCGGCCGATCCGGACCGGGTTCTGATCGGCGATGACGAGCATGGCTGGGCCTCCAACGGCACCTTCAACTTCGAAGGCGGCTGCTACGCCAAGACCATCAGCCTCAACCCCGAGGCAGAGCCCGAGATCTACGCGACCACCGAGAAATTCGGCACCGTGATCGAGAATATGATCTTCGACCCCGAGACCTTTGATCTCGATTTCGAGGACGACAGCCTGACCGCCAACATGCGCTGCGCCTACCCGCTGCATTACATCTCCAATGCCTCGGCCTCGGCCCGTGGTGGTCATCCCAAGAACATCATCATGCTGACCTGCGACGCCTTCGGCGTGCTGCCTCCGATCGCGCGTCTGACCCCGGCGCAGGCGATGTATCACTTCCTCTCGGGCTTCACCTCCAAGGTGGCCGGGACCGAGCGCGGCGTGACCGAGCCGGAACCGACCTTCTCCACCTGCTTTGGCGCGCCCTTCATGCCGCGTCGTCCCGAAGTCTACGGCAACCTGTTGCGCGAAAAGATCGCCGCCCATGGCGCGACCTGCTGGCTGGTCAACACCGGCTGGACCGGCGGTGCCTATGGCACCGGCAGCCGGATGCCGATCAAGGCCACCCGCGCCCTGCTGACCGCCGCGCTGGACGGCTCTCTCGCCAAGTCGGAATTCCGCAAGGATCCGAATTTCGGCTTTGACGTGCCGGTGACGGTGCCGGGCGTGGCCGAGATCCTGCTGGATCCGCGCCGCACCTGGGACGACAAGGCCGCCTATGACGCGCAGGCCGCCAAGCTGGTGCAGATGTTCTCGGACAACTTTGAACAGTACCTGCCCTATATCGACGAAGATGTAAAAGCCGCCGCGATCTGCTGATACGCTCTGCGTTCAGACAAAGGAAAGCCCCTGCCTCGGCGGGGGCTTTTGCTATTGGAGCGCTGTTTCGGCCCGGATGACCTCTGCCACCAAGCCACCAATGATCCGGCTGGCCTTGGGCGAGGGGTGGATGCGGTCCAAGGCGTGAAAGCTGAGGTCGCCGTCAGGCACCAGCCCCGCAGCAGGGACAAAGGTCACACCCGCGTCTCCTTCGGCCAGTTTTGCAAGGCGCGCGTCCAGCGCGTCGCCCTCGTCGCGGCAATTCTCGATCGGAGAAGAGCGCCCGGGGCTGCGCAGATAACCAAGGATCACCACCCGCGCGCCGCTTTGGCGCAGCTTGGCGACCAGATCGGGGAAAGCGCCAGATGTGGCATCCTCGGCGATCAGCCTGTCCATCCTGCGGTCGCACTGCACGCAGATACAGCCAAACAACAGATCATTGCCGCCGCCGTTCAGGATCACCCAGTCCCAGTCTTCGTTGCGGAATTGCTTGGGGATCGACAGACCCGCCGCACCGCTGATCGGCAAGCGATAGATCATCCGCGCGCCAGAGACGGAGCGATCCACCACAGGCGACCCGAGCTCCTTCGCCACCACATCGGGGATCGACTGCCCGGCAAGGCTGTTCCACGCCATCATGGAATCGCCCATGGCGAGGATACGGGGCCCCTCTTGACCCGAGGGGCTTACGCCACAAGCGCTGAGGAGAGTGAGGCTGAGGAGGAGAGATGCAATCCGAATCATGGCGGCGATGTAGCACATTTTCTTTCCGGATCACGCAGGAACAGCCGCCGACCGAGGATGGGGAGAGGCCCCCTGCCCTTTTGCCCAAGGCAAACCTTCGGCTTGACGGGGAGGTCGGGGGCCCATCGACCTATCGGCCGAACAGGACGCCCCCAACACAAGCCTTACGCCAGCAGACGTCGCGCGATCACCTGCGCCTGGATCTCTGCTGCGCCCTCAAAGATATTGAGGATGCGCGCATCGCAAAGCACGCGGGAAATCTTGTATTCCAGCGCAAAGCCATTGCCGCCGTGGATCTGCAAGCCATTGTCCGCCGCAGCCCAAGCGACCCGCGCGCCCAAGAGCTTGGCCATACCGGCCTCAAGATCGCAGCGGTGGCCGTGGTCCTTTTCCCAGGCGGAGAAATAGGTCAGCTGCCGCGCCACCATCACCTCGACCGCCATCATCGCCAGCTTGGACGAGACGCGGGGGAAGGCGATCAGCGCCTTGCCAAACTGCTTGCGGTCCTGGGCATATTGCATCGCAATGTCGAGCGCGCATTGCGCCACGCCTATCGCGCGGGCGGCGGTCTGGATGCGGGCGCTCTCGAAGGTCTCCATCAGCTGTTTAAAGCCTTTGCCCTCTTCGCCGCCCAACAGGTTCTCGCCCTTCACGTGGAAGCCATCGAACCCCAATTCGTATTCCTTCATGCCGCGATAGCCCAGAACCTCGATCTCGCCGCCGGTCATACCTGCGGTCGGAAAGGGGTTCTCCTCGGTGCCCGGCGTTTTCTCCGCGAGGAACATGCTGAGGCCGCGATGATCGCTGCTCTCGGGATCGGTGCGCGCCAATAGGGTCATCACATGGGTGCGCGCCGCATGGGTGATCCAGGTCTTGTTGCCGGTGATCTTGTAATCGCCGTTTTCGTCTTTCACCGCGCGGGTGCGCAGGGAGCCCAGGTCAGAGCCGGTGTTCGGCTCGGTAAACACCGCCGTCGGCAGGATTTCCGCGCTGGCGATCTTGGGCAGCCAGTGGGCCTTTTGCGCCTCGGTGCCGCCGGCAAGGATCAGCTCCGCCGCGATCTCGGACCGCGTGCCGAGGGAACCGACGCCGATATAGCCGCGCGACAGCTCTTCGGAGACCACGCACATGGAGGCCTTCGACAGGCCAAAGCCGCCAAATTCCTCCGGGATGGTCAGACCAAAGACGCCCATCTCGGCCAGCTCTTCGATCACCTCAAGCGGGATCAGCTCGTCCTTGAGGTGCCATTCATGGGCGAAGGGCTCGACCTTCTCCTGCGCATAGCGGCGGAACTGGTCGCGGATCATCTCCAGCTCTTCCTCAAGGCCGGAGGCGCCGAACATGGTGCTGCCGGCCTGCTGCTCCATCAGCGCCACCAGCTTCACCCGTGCGGCCTGCGTATTGCCCGCCGCAGTCAGGGTCGCAATCGACGGAGTGTCGAGCGCCGCGAGGTCATCCCCCGCCAGCCCCAGATCCTGCAGCCGCAGGATCTCGCCCTGGTTCATCTGGATGCCGCCCTTGATCTGGCTCAGATATTCGCCAAAGGCGATTTGGTGGATCAGCTGCTCCATCTCGCCAAACTTGCCCTCGCCCGTCAAGGCCTCGGCCCAGCGGTGCATCTGGCGCAGGGAATAAACGTAGGTGGCCAGCCAAGCGAGCCCATGGGCGGCATATTGATTCTGCTCCACCAAGCTGGCGGAGACCTTGTCGCCCGCGCTCACCAAGGCGCGGACGCGGGTGGTGGCGCAGTCCAAAAGCTTGTCCAGCGGCGCCAGCGCCTCCTTGGTCAGGATCAACAGATCCGGCAGAAGCGTTGCGGTCATTTCCATATCCTGTCCGTTCAGGGGTCCATCATGGGGCATGAATCACATCCTCCTCAGGGGTCGTCCGGTGATAGGCTACTTTGCAGTTGCAGCGCAATATTAAATCTCATGCGGTCATGATTTCGTTCAAAAATTACGCGACCATTTGCGAATGCAGCGCATGCGGGATGTGATAAGTCGTTGAGTCATGACAGATCTCATCCCCTTCCTCGCGCCCGCCGGATTCGTGCTGGCCTGCGCCATCGCCCTGTTTGCGGGCACTATCAAGGGCATGGTGGGCTTCGCCATGCCGATGATCATGGTCTCCGGCCTCAGTTCGATCATGGCACCCGATCTGGCGCTGGCGGGTCTGATCCTGCCGACGCTGGTCACCAATGGGTTTCAGGCGCTGCGGCAGGGACCGGGCGCCGCCTGGGCCTCGATGAAGCGGTTCCGCGCCTTCCTGATCGTTGGCGGGATCTTCCTCTTGATGAGCGCGCAGATGGTGCGGATCCTGCCCGCCGAGGTGATGCTGCTGATCATCGGCGCACCGATCACCCTCTTTGCAGTGACCCAGCTGATGGGCAAGCAATTGGTGCTGCACAAACCCTCGCATCGGATGGAAATCAGCATCGGAGCCTTTGCCGGTTTCATCGGCGGGTTCTCCGGCATCTGGGGGCCGCCCACGGTGGCCTATCTGACCGCGCTCGGCACCGAGAAGAAGGAGCAGATGCGCATTCAGGGCGTGATCTACGGCCTTGGCGCCGTGGTGCTGTTCTTTGCCCATCTCGGCTCCGGCGTAATGCGGGCCGAGACGCTGCCGTTCTCGCTGCTGATGATCCTCCCGGCTCTCTTAGGCATGTGGATCGGCGGCAAGCTGCAGGATCGCATCGACCAAGCCACCTTCCGCAAGGCGACGCTTTTTGTGCTGCTGATCGCGGGTCTGAACCTCGTGCGCCGTGCGCTGATGGGCTGAGCGGATGCCCTTCGGACTGCATAACCGCCTCAGCGCGCAGGGCATTGCCACGGGGACCATTGCCGTCTCGGTGGTGGTGCTGGTCCTGAAACTTGGCGCCTGGGTGCTGACCGGGTCGGTCGCGCTGTTCTCCGACGCGATGGAGAGCCTGGTGAACGTTTCGGCGGCGGTGCTGGCCTGGTTTGCCGTCCGCTACGCCCAGCGGCCAGCGGATGATGGTCACAACTTCGGCCACCACAAGGCGGAATACTTCTCTGCGGTGATCGAAGGCATCATGATCATCGTCGCCGCCCTCCTGATCCTCGATCAGGCGATAACCGCTCTGGTCGCCCGCCCGGATGCGGCGCTGACGCCGCTGGCGCTGGGGGTGAACACCCTGGCTCTTGCTGTGAACCTCCTCTGGGCCCAGGTGCTGATGCGCGCGGGCCTGCGGCTCGGCTCTCCGGCCTTCACCGCGGGTGGACGGCACCTGATGAGCGACGTCTGGACCTCTGCCGGGGTTCTGATGGGGCTGGTCCTGGTGCTGGCCACCGGCTGGAGCATACTCGACCCGCTGCTGGCGCTACTGGTGGCGGTCAACATCCTGCGCGAAGGCTTGCAGGTGGTCTCCGACTCCGTGGACGGGCTGATGGACAAGGCCGTGACCGCACAGGAGCAAGAGACCATCCAGACCGCCATCCTGGGGGCCGGTGGGGGGGCCCTGCAGATCCATGGCCTCAAGACCCGCCGCGCGGGCAAGGCGATGTTTGTCGAGTTCCACATGGTCGTCGATGGCGCGATGTCTGTGGCCGAGGCGCATGAGATCTGCGACCGGCTGGAGGACGAGATCGAGACCGCCCTGCCTGGCGTGCATGTGACCATCCATGTGGAGCCGGATCACAAGCTGGAGGACACCGGCATCGAGCCCCTGCCCCCCGAAGGCAACTGACCCCCGCAAGCATTTGCAATTCAGCCGCAAACCCGGTTCAAGGAGGCCAAAGCCCCGCTGACCCGAAGGAGAGAGACATGATGGACTGGACCCGGCTGCTCAATCCCGGCCGCCTGTGCCGCCCGGACTATGCCGACAAGCCCGGCCGCCCGGCCTATCTGCAGGATTACGACCGCATCCTGTTCTCTGAACCCTTCCGGCGGCTGGCGCAAAAGACGCAAGTGCACCCGTTGCATGACCATGACCATGTGCACCACCGGATGATCCACTCGATGGAGACCTCTTCGGTGGGGCGCTCCTTGGGCATTCAGGTGGGCCAGGCGCTGGTGGAGCGTGGGCTGCTGGAGGAGGGGCAACAACATGTGATGGCGGGCACCGTGCAGGCCGCCTGTCTGGTGCATGACATCGGCAACCCGCCCTTTGGCCACTCGGGCGAGGCCAGCATCGGCGCGTGGTTCGCGCGCAAGTTCCGCGAGGATAGAGGGATCCCCGCGGGTATCGCGCCCGAGCAGCGCGCGGAGTTCACCGCCTTTGAAGGCAATGCCCAAGGGTTTCGCATCACCGCGCGGCTGGAGATGGCGCGGCGCGAGGGGGGGATGAGGCTCTCCTATGCCACCCTCGGCGCCTTTTCCAAATACCCCTGCACCGCGCAAGGTGCGGCGGATGCGGCACTGGCAGGCACGTCTTACGTGGGCCTCAAGAAATTCGGCACCTTCGCCAGCGAGGAGACCCTTTTTGCCGAGGTCGCCCAAGCCCTCGGCCTGCCGGAAGAGCGCACCCCGCAAGGGCATCGCTGGTGGCGGCGGCACCCTCTGGCCTTCCTCGTCGAGGCGGCGGATGACATCTGCTATCGCATCCTTGACCTTGAGGATGCGGCCACGGTGGGTGATCTTGACTCTGCCACCGTGCAGGAAATCCTTGAAGAGATCACCGGCAAGCCCAACCGCGAAGACGATGCGCTGATGACCCGCCGCGACCGGGTCGGCATGTTGCGAGCGATGGCGATTGGCTCCTCGATCGACAGCGCGGTGGAGGCTTTCCTCGCCCATTACGAGACGATCATGGCGGGCACCTTTAGCGAGGGGCTGATGGAGGTTTCCTCCAAGGCGCATGCCTTTGAGCGACTGAAAGAGGTCTCGAACGCGCGGATCTTCACCGCCCAGCGCAAGACCGAGCTGGAGATCGTCGGACGGCAGGTGCTCTTCACCATCCTCGACGAATTCCACGCGCTGTTTGAGGCGCTGAAGGCCTGCGACTGGGACAGCGAGCGGCTGCTCGCCCCGCATGACTATTGGACCAAGCTGGTGCGCGCGGTGGACCTCGATCTGCGTGGGGTGGTGGATGACTATACCGCCGCCCATGCGCTGACCGATTTTGTCTCCGGCATGACCGACCGCTATGCGCTGCGGGTGCGCGACATGATCACGGGGCAGGTTCCTTCGTAACAGGGTTTCGGGATAGGTCAGATCTCCTGTCCTATTGTTTCGCGCGCGAAACATTGGGTCAGGGAATACGACCTATCATTTTGTTTTTATTAAATAAAATTATCAAACCTCTACGCAAGCGCCCGCCGCTACAGCAACACAAAACAAAAGCCCCCTCCAAACGGAGGGGGCTTCTTTAGTGTCAATAAACGGCAGCGCTTAGCCGATCAGCGCGCCATCTTCGCGCCAGACGGCGACGATCGAGGAGCGCGGCATCCCATTGCCATCGGGCCAGGACCCACCGGGGTGCTGTACGCCGACAAAGGCCACTTTCTTGTCCGCAGACCAGCACAGGCCGGTGACCTCGGCGCCATTCGGCACGGTCATGAAGCGGGCGATCTCGCCCGTTTCAGGATCGCCAACCAGCATCTGGTTGTTGCCCTGACCGGCAAAGTCGCCTTCGTTGCTGTCGTCGCCATCGGTCTGGATCCACAGCATGCCGTCGGAGGAGAAGGCCATGCCGTCGGGCGAGTTGAACATATTGCCCGCGGTGACATTCTCGGAACCGCCATAGACGTTGTCATAGACTTCTGGGTTGCCGGCCATCACATAAAGGTCCCAGGTGAACCCTTCGGCCGCGTGATCCTCGCCCGCGGGAGTCCAGCGCACGATCTGACCGTATTCGTTGGTCTCACGCGGGTTGGCCGCATTGGGGGACATGTCGTCGCCACCGGCGTTCTTGGCGTCGGCGCCACGCTTGGAGTTGTTGGTCAGGGCGCAATAGCCCTCGGCCTTGAGCGGGTTGCAGGCCACCCACTCGGGGCGGTCCATGGTGGTGCCGCCGGCAGCAGAGGCCGCCATCCGGGTGAAGCAGAGGATCTCTGCCAGTTCCATGCCGGTTGTTTCCGGCGTCAGCGCCAGCCATTCACCCGACAGATCGTCGTTGAACTTGGCCACATAGAGCTGACCGTCATCCAGCAGACCCTCGGTGGAGCTGCCCTCGGTGTAGACGCCATTGGAGACGTATTTGTAGAGATATTCGCCGCGCTCGTCGTCGCCCATGTAGACCACGACACGATTGTCGGCAGCCAGAACCATCTCGGCATTCTCGTGCTTGATGCGACCCAGAGCGGTACGCTTCACCGGGGTGGAGGAGGCATCGGCCGGGTTGATCTCGGTGACAAAGCCATGGCGGTGCGGTTCGTTCGGCTCTTTCGACAGGTCATAGCGCTCGTCGAATTTCTCGTAGGCATAGCGGCTCTCGCCCCCGATGCCGTAGCGGATGTAGCCTTCGCCCTCGGGCATTTCGGCGGTATTGCCGAAGTAACCGTTGAAGTTCTCTTCGCAGGTCAGATAGGTGCCCCAGAGGGTCTTGCCGGAGCCGCAGTTGTTCATGGTGCCCTTGACGGTGCGGCCTTCGGGGTCGGCATTGGTCTTGACCAGATCGTGACCGGCGAGCGGACCTGCGAGGGTCATCTCGGTCTCATGGGTGATGCGGCGGTTGAAGGGGCTGTCCTTCACCACTTGATAGCCGGTCTCGCCCATGGCGATTTCCATCACGGTCACGCCTTGGATGTTCTTCAGGATCTGCACTTGGTCGGCAGACTGCGGCACACCGTCCGGCGCGTCGGGCAGGTTGATTTTCGGGTTGGCATATTCGGAGTTCACCACGATGACCTCCTTGCCGTCGATGACAAAAAGCTCCATGCCGTCGGTGTTCTCGCCGAAGACCTTGTCGGACATCTCGACGGAAACAGCACTCTCCGGCGAATAGGCGTTGTCGGCCTCGGACCAGAGCGCATCGCCAAAGCGCACCAGCACCTGGGATTTGTAGCCTGCGGGGACGTGGATCTCGTGATCGGTGGCGATGCCAATGGCCTCAAAGGCGAATTTGGCCTGGCCAGCCGCGCGGGAAGCGGTGGTGGAGGACATCAAGCCTGCGCCAAACACGGCTGCACCGGAGCCAAAGGCCAGCGCGCCGCCCAAGAAACCGCGACGGGAGATCGCCCGCTCGACCACGGCGTCGAACTGGTTCCCGGCCGGACGGGGGTCGCGGTGCTCGTCAAAATCGTCCCAGGAGAGATGGGTCAGGGTCTTGTCAACCATTGTACGCATTCCTTGCTGTCAGTGTGGCTCGGCACGCCCCGGAACTGGACAAGGGCGCAGTGTCGCCTGCCTTCTCCATCAGGTCTGTATCAAACGTGTGACGCGACGTCGGAAGACTGTCGCCACCCGCAAATTTTCGCAAATCGCGGTCAGATCCGCCGGGCCAGCGCATCGAGAAAGCGGCCTCGCGCCTCCGGCAGAGGGCGGGAGCCGAGCGCCGGGGCCAGTTTTGATTCGAGGAAATAGCCGGTGGTCCGAAGGGCCGTGAGGATCTCGATATCCTCCGCCTCCCCTTCGCCCAGCATCACCGGCGGCAGCGGCAACAGACGGTCGGCCCAGTCCCCTGCCCCCTCGACCGAGACCGCGCGTCCAGTTTTCGGCGAGACATAGGCCAGATCCTCCGTCGCGCCGGTGACCGCGCAGGCGGAGAGGTCCAGCCCGTAGCCGAGGTCTTCGAGCAGGGCGAGTTCCCAGCGCAGATAGCCGAGCGGCCAGAGGTCTTCGGCATCGAGCAGATCCAGGAGCGCCTCGCTGCGCGCGTAAAGCTCTGGATGCGGTTCGCGGTCCGGCAGGGCAAAGGCCAGAAGCGCACAGACCGCGTTGAGGCCGGCGAGAGCCAAGCGGCTCGACATCGCCATGGCCGCGCGGCTGCGCAGGGGTTCGGCCTTATAGGTGCCAAGGTGATCCTCAAGCCGGGCGGACCAGGCGAGGTCGAGCTGGGCGCCCGGTTGCAGGTGCGGCGCCATCTTGCGGCTGGTGCCGCCGCGCACCAGACCAGCGTGGCGGCCGTGGGACTGGGTGAAGACCTCGATCAGGGCGGAGGATTCGCCGTGGCGGCGCACCGTCAGCAAGATGCCGTGATCGCGCCAGTCCATCGCCTAATCCAGCCCCGGTTCATCAAGGAGGTGACGACCGGCGCGGTCCTCCACCTCGATCACCCAGAGGTCGCTGTCAAAGCTGCGCTGCTTGGCGATGGAGGCCTCGACCGCCGCATCCTCGCCTGCGGTGAGCTCCACCCATTTGCGGTCGCCGGTCATCAGATCAAAACTGCGCTGATAGGCGCGGGCCTGGCCGTCGAGCGTATTGAGCTTGACCAAAACCGCCCCCGCCGTGTCGTCGCCATGGGCGGTGACAAAGGCCGGGATGTCCTGAAACCGGAGCCGGGCCAGATAGGCGTCAACCCAGAAGCGGGCCGTGAGGCGAGTCATACGCGATCCTTAAGCGGGGGCGCCGGAGGCAAGGGCGGGAGCCTCCGGCGGGGATATTTTTAAGAAGGTGAAGCGGGGCGCCTCAGTTGCCGTCTTTGAAGTCGAGGCCCATTTCCGAATAGCGTTCGGATTCTTCGAGCCAGTTCGGGCGGACCTTGACCTGCAGGAAGAGGTGGATCTTGCGGTCGAGGAACTCCTCGAGCTCGGCGCGGGCGGCCTGACCCACCGACTTGATCGTTTCGCCGCGTTTGCCGAGTACGATGCCCTTGTGCCCGTCGCGCACCACATAGACCACCTGGTCGATGCGGGCGGAACCATCGGGGCGTTCTTCCCATTTCTCGGTCTCGACCGTGAGCTGGTAGGGCAATTCCTGATGCAGGCGCAGGGTCAGCTTTTCGCGGGTCATCTCGGCGGCGATCATCCTGAGCGGCAGATCGGCGATCTGATCCTCGGGGTAGAGCCAGGGGCTCTCGGGCAGCTCGGCGGCGAGCCATTTGCGCAGATCGTCGGTGCCATAGCCCTTTTCCGCCGAAATGAGATAGGTCTCGGCAAAGGGGAAGCGGTCGTTGAGCGCCTTGGTGAGGCCCAGAAGGACGTCCGATTGCACCCGGTCGATCTTGTTGATCGCCAGCGCCACCTTGCGCCCTGCGGCAACGTCGCCGAGATTTTCGAGGATGCGTTCCACCCCTTCGGTGATGCCACGATGGGCCTCGATCAAGAGCACGATCACATCGGCATCGGCAGCCCCGCCCCAGGCGGCTGCCACCATGGCGCGATCGAGACGACGGCGCGGCTGGAACAGGCCGGGCGTGTCGACAAAGACAAGCTGGCTGTCGCCCTCCATCGCCACGCCGCGGATGCGGGCGCGGGTGGTCTGCACCTTGTGGGTGACGATGGAGACCTTGGCCCCCACCATCCGGTTCAGGAGCGTGGATTTGCCGGCGTTGGGCTCGCCGATGAGGGCGATGAAGCCTGCGCGTGTGGTCATGTCTCTTGCTCCAGTCTGTCGAGGAGGGCCTTGGCGGCGGCCTGTTCCGCAAGCCGTTTGGATCCTGCGGTGGCCTGTTCTTCGGTGCCATCCTCAAGCCGGGCGGCAATGGTGAAAACGGGTTCGTGGTCGGGGCCGTCGCGGGCCACCAGCACATAGGCGGGGGGGGGCTGGCGGCGGGCCTGCACATATTCCTGCAGCGCGGTCTTGGGGTCGCGGGCGTCTTCCTCTACGGTGCCGATGCGCTTGCCCCAGAGCCGCAGGATCACGTCCTGGGCGGCCTCGAAGCCTGCATCCTTGTAGATGGCGGCGATCACCGCCTCCATCGCGTCGCCCAGGAGCGCCTGTTTGCGTCGGCCACCCGAGATCATCTCGGAGCGGCCCAGTTTCAGAACCGCGCCGAGGTCGATCTGCCGCGCCACATCGGCGCAGGTTTCCTTTCGCACCAGCGCGTTGAAACGCGGGGCGAGCTGGCCTTCGGTCGCCTGGCGATCGTGTTCGAGCAGCGCGGTCGCCATCACCAGCCCCAGCACCCGGTCGCCCAGGAACTCCAGCCGTTGGTTGTCTTGCCGGTTCGGCGAGGAGACCGACGGATGCGTCAGCGCACGGATCAACAGCTCGGGCCGGTCGAAGACATGGCCGAGGCGGTCCTGAAAGGCGAGGATGTCCCGGGAAAGCTTCACTTGATCTCCTTGAAGATGCGGGTCCAGCGGCGGATTGAGTTTGCCCCATACGCCCCTCGCCGCCCGGAAACAAGCGCAGGCGACAGGAAACCCGCGCGGATCCTGCCCGTCATCCTGCCTTTGCCCCTTGGAGGCCAGGGAATGTGTCTATTCCGTGACGTAGCACGATTGTCGCCCGGGAAGAAGCCATCGCAAGGCACCCCACCAGAGCCCCCCGGGACAACGGCAAAGGCCGTAGCGCGCGCCACGGCCTTTGGTATCGCCCGACTTCTGTTTGCCGGAACCACAAGGGCGAAGGGTCACTCCACTGCCTTGAAGAACCGATCACCGCGCCAGGTCCAGAAGAACAGCATGGAACGCCCCGCCGAGGAGAACATGATCCGGTCCGCGCGACCGATCAGATTTTCAAGCGGCACGTAGCCGACGCCACCCACTGCCTGATTGACCCGGCTGTCCGCAGAATTGTCCCGGTTGTCGCCCATGAAGAAGAAATGCCCCTCCGGGACGTGGTAGATGCCAGTGTGATCGCTGCCCTGATCGCTGATGTTGAGGATCGCATGGCTGGTCCCGCCGGGCAGGGTCTCGATCTGGCGGGTCTTCTTGCACTGGCCACCCTGGCCCACCGGATCATTGGCGCAACGCGGGTAATTGCCCTGCGGGCCCTGGCGCTCCATCACTTCCGAGAACTCGCCATCATCCACAAGGCCCACCGCCTCGCCGTTGATCTGCAAGACGCCGTCCTTCATCTGCAGCTTGTCGCCGGGCAGGCCGACGAGCCGCTTGATGTAGTCGGTGCCATTGACCGGATGGCGGAACACCACCACGTCACCCCGCTCGGGCTGACCGCCGAGAATGCGGGTGTTGTCGCCATCGATAAAGCCGCAGATCTCGTCCGCCTCAATGTTGAGACCGATCATGCCGATGCGGATCGACGGGCAGGAGGCATAGGAATAGCCATAGGCCATCTTGTTGACAAAAAGGAAATCCCCGACCAGCAGCGTTTCCTTCATCGAACCGGAAGGAATCCAGAAGGGCTGAAAGAACAGGGTGCGGAAGACACCGGCAATCAGCAAGGCCCAGAAGATCGTCTTGATCGTTTCCAGGATTGAATGTCCGGCAGTTGTAGTCGACGCCATCAGGCTCTCCGGTGATTGGGGGAGGGTCGCAGGCTACATGCGGGTGCTGTCCGCGCGAGTCAAGGCATGGCGGGGCAAAGGACGATGCCGGCATCCCGTTGGTCCTCGACCGCAGCGGATCTGGCACAGCCCCCGCGGTGCAGCACCGCGGGGGCTGTGCCGCAGGCGCGGCCCCCCGCCCCCCGGCGACTTGCACAGCAAGGCGCAACCCCTCCTTTGCCTTCCCGTCCGATCCCTCGCCCGGCCCGCAAGTCCAAAGCCGCCCGAAGCCGCCCAGATCCGCCGGCAGGCGGCCGCACAACTCAGCCCGGGGCGGGCCCGATCGGGCGCGCCTCGATCACCACAAAAGCCTGCGCCCAGGGGTGGTCGTCGGTCAGGGTCAGGTGGATCACCGCCTCATGGCCCGGCGGGGTCATCGCCGCCAGCCGCTCGCCCGCCCAACCGGTCACCTGCATCACCGGCTGGCCGGTCGACAGGTTGGACACCGCCATGTCCTTCCAGGCAATTCCCATCCTGAGCCCGGTGCCCAGCGCCTTGGAGCAGGCCTCCTTGGCGGCCCATCGCTTGGCATAGGTGGCGGCGGCATCCCGCCGGCGTTCCGACTTGGCCCGTTCGACATCGGTAAAGACCCGATTGCGAAACCTGTCGCCAAACCGCTCCAGCGTCGCCGCGATACGGTCGATATTGGTCAGATCAGTGCCGATGCCCAGAATCATCACCTTTCCTCCGGGGTCACCCCCGGCCTCCGGACGTGGTCTTCAGCATCGATTTGGCCCCGAGACCCAGGAAATGTCGCACCAGCACAAAAGAGACCGCCGCCTGAAACAGGATCCCGCCGATCAGGAACAGCGCCCCGGTCCTGTCCTGCATCATGGCCTTGATCTGCGGCGCAGCCACCGAGAAGACCGCGACAGAGATCATGGTGAATCCGAGGATGATGACACCGGTCCTGCGGGCAAAGCCCCACATTTCCGAGGAGGTCGGGACACGATGTTCCCGGCGGGCAAAGCTCTGCCCTTCCACCATGGCGGCCCCCATCGAGGGGATGATCGCCATGCCGGCATTGGCGATGTCAAAAGCAAAGATCGCCTGGATGAGCACAATGAGCACCATCAGACCCATCATGATGGCGAGGTAGACAAGAGCGAAGCGGCGCAGGTTCATGCCGCACCCGTGCTGCGCGCCTGATCCATCAGGCGGCGCATTTCCTGCACTGCCGGGATGAGGCCGCGAAAGATCGCCTCGCCAATGAGGAAGTGACCGATATTGAGCTCCATCACCTCCGGCAAAGCCGCGACGGGGGCCACCGTGTCATAGGCGAGGCCATGACCGGCGTGAACCTCCAGCCCCAGCGCATGGGCAAAGGCCGCCATCTCGCGCAGGCTCTCCAGTTCCTTGTCTCGGGCGGCGAAATTGCCCTCGGCGTGATGGTCGCAATAGGCGCCGGTATGCAGTTCGATCACCTCTGCACCAATGCGGTGGGCCGCCTCGATCTGCTTGCGGTCGGCGGCGATGAAGATCGATACCCGGCAGCCCGCCTCGCGCAGCGGCGCGATGAAATGGGCCAGACGGTTTTCCTCGCGCGCGACTTCCAGCCCGCCTTCGGTGGTGCGCTCCTCGCGTTTTTCCGGCACGATGCAGACCGCGTGCGGCTTGTGGCGCAGGGCGATCTTCTGCATCTCCTCGGTCGCGGCCATCTCGAAGTTCAGCGGCACCGAAAGCGCCGCCATCAGCCCGTCGATATCGGCATCGGTGATATGGCGGCGGTCTTCGCGCAGGTGGGCGGTGATGCCGTCGGCGCCGGCCTCCTCGGCCAGTTTCGCCGCGCGGATCGGGTCCGGATAGGCGCCGCCCCGGGCATTGCGCACGGTGGCCACGTGGTCGATGTTGACGCCGAGGCGCAGGAGGTTCTTGGACATGAGAGGATCTCTTGGTCAGGGAGTGATCTTTGCGCCAGAGCCTAGCGGGCAGGCGCGCAGAGGCAAGGCGCAACCGGACAAGTGATACAATTCTGCAGCGCTCGGGGCGTGAAACCCATACGCGACGGGGCGCAGGTCCCTAGTCCGGGCGCAGCACCTTGGGCGAGCGCGTGGGCGGTTTGCTGCCCCGTGGCGCATGAGGGCTGTTCATCGCCGCCAGCTCGGCCTTCTTCTTGATCGCCTCGAACTTCGCCTTGATCTTGCGCTTTCGGCGCTGCTGGTAGGTGCGAATGACGGGCACCGACAGGATATAGCCGATGACGCCGGTGATGATGCCGGGAAGGATGCCCCCAATCATATAGGGGTAAAAGACCTCGTGATAGAAGATCACCAACCCGGTCCAGTCCACCGGCACCCCAGAGGCATAGGCATAGATGTTGTAGCCCAGGTCCTTGCCAGCCGCGAGGAACTTGTCCGCCAGCGTGGCGTCCACCTCGGCGACCGGCTGGCTGCCGAGAAGCCAGTGCCCGGTCTGCAAGGAGATCACCCCGATCGGCACATAGGTCAGCGGATTGCCAAAGAAGGTCGCCGAAAGCGAGGCCAGGATATTGCCGTTCATCATCCGCGCCAGAGCGGCGGCGACCACGAAATGCATCCCGTAGAACGGCGTGAAGGTGGTGAAGAGACCGGCCGCGATACCGCGCGCAATCCGCTCGGGGCTGTCCGGCAAGCGGCGCACCCGATGTTTGACATAGAGGAACGCCCTCCCCCAGCCTCCGCGAGGCCAGAGGAACTCCGCAATCACCCGCAGGGGGGAGCGTCTATCCCGGCGCCTGAATACCAAAGCCTTGCGTCCTATTCCTCCTGCCCCGGATCCATCCTGTCCGGGGACTAGACCACGCGATGCTGCGACCCGGGCCTTTCCCGATAGCGTGCGACGGCCGCCACATCGCTTTCGGCTTCCAATGTCAAAATGAGCGAATGCAGCTGTTCCACATCACGCAATTCCACATTGATCATCAAGCGGTAAAAGTCGGGTTTCCGATCTATAAATTCAAGATTGGAAATATTCGCCTTCTTTTCACCAATAAGTGTGCAGATTCGACCCAGCACGCCGGCATCATTGCCGATGGTCAGCTCCAGCGTGGTGCCATAGACGGCGGGATGTGTCCCCGAATGCCAATGCACATCGACCCAGCGTTCCATCTGGTCCTCGAATTCGCCCAGACGGTCGCAATCGGCGGTGTGCACGACCACCCCCTGCCCGCGCTGGGTGATGCCGATGATACGCTCTCCGGGCAAGGGTTCGCAACAGGAGGCGCGTTCGAACTTCTGCCCCGGCTCGAGGCCGATCACCGCCCGGCGCGGCGAAACCTCGTCGCCTTCCTTGCTGGTCAGCTCGGGATAGACCGCCTGCACCACGTCATGGGCGGTGATATCGGCCGCCCCCAACCGCGCCAGCAGCTCGCTGACCCCGTTGACCCGCAGCGCCCGGGCGGCGGTTTCCAGCGCCTTGTCGGTGGCTTTCTTGTTCACATGTTCAAAGGCGGAGCGCGCCAACTCGTGACCGAGTTTGACAAAGCGTTCCCGGTCCGCCTCGCGCAGGGCGCGGCGGATGGCGGTACGGGCCTTGCCGGTGGTGGCGATCTCGAGCCAGCTCACCTGCGGCGTCTGGCCCTCGGCGGTGATGATCTCCACCGACTGGCCATTGCGCAGCCGGGTCCAGAGCGGCACCCGGATGCCATCCACCTTGGCGCCGACACAGGCATGGCCGATACGGGTGTGAATGGCATAGGCAAAGTCGATCGGGGTCGCCCCCTTGGGCAGCTTGTTCACATCGCCCTTGGGCGTGAAACAAAAGACCTGGTCCGAATACATCTCGAGCTTCACCGCCTCGAGAAACTCGTCGTGATCGTCCTCGCCGTCGAATTGCTCGGTGAGCGAGGCGATCCATTTGGCGGGATCGACGGCAAAGGGGTTTTCGGTGCGCACCCCGTCGCGATAGGACCAATGCGCCGCCACGCCGGATTCCGCCACATCATGCATCTGGCGGGTGCGGATCTGCACCTCCACCCGCTTGCCGTCGCGGCCCGAGACCGTGGTGTGGATCGAGCGATAGCCGTTGGATTTCGGCTGGCTGATGTAATCCTTGAACCGCCCCGGCACCGCGCGCCAGCGCTGGTGGATGGTGCCAAGGGTGCGGTAGCAGTCTTCTTCGGATTTGGTAATCACCCGGAAACCGTAGATGTCGGACAGGCGGGAGAACCCCTGATCCTTTTCCTGCATCTTGCGCCAGATCGAATAGGGTTTCTTGGCGCGACCAAAGACCTCCGCTTCGATGCCCGCCTTCTCCAACTCCAGCCGCATGTCGCCGGTGATCCGGTGGATGACGTCGCCGGTCTCGCGCTGCAGGGTCACGAAGCGGCGGATGATCGACTGGCGCCCTTCCGGGTTCAGCACCTTGAAGGCGAGGTCCTCAAGCTCCTCGCGCATCCACTGCATCCCCATGCGGCCGGCCAGCGGCGCATAGATGTCCATGGTCTCGCGCGCCTTCTGGGCCTGTTTCTCGGGCCGCATGGCGCGGATGGTGCGCATATTGTGCAGACGGTCGGCGAGTTTCACCAGAATGACCCGCAGGTCCTTGGACATCGCCATGAACAGCTTGCGGAAATTCTCCGCCTGCTTCGTCTCGCGGCTGGAGAGCTGTAGGTTGGTGAGCTTGGTGACCCCGTCGACCAGCATCGCCACCTCCTCGCCAAAGCGGGTGGAGACCTCTTCGTAATTGGCCTTGGTGTCTTCGATGGTGTCGTGCAGGAGTGCGGTGATGATGGTGGCATCATCCAGCCGCTGTTCCGTCAGGATCGCCGCGACGGCGACCGGATGGGTGAAATAAGGCTCACCCGAGTGGCGGAACTGGCCCTTGTGCATCGCCTCGCCAAAGGCATAGGCATCACGCAGGCGCTTTTCATTTGTCTTGGGGTTGTAGTCGCGGACCAGAGAAATCAGGTCATCAGCAGATGTCATCGCCGGTCCGCAGCCTTTCCTTGAACAGGCAACAGGGTCAGCCCTGCCCCTGAGCCTCCATCAGGGCGCGCAGGAGCTTTTCTTCGCTCATGTCGTCATCCTGCGGCTTGTCCGCTTCCCCACCCATGAGGAGGGCCATGGAATCTTCTTCCGGCTCGTCCACCTCGATCTGGGTCTGGTTGCTCTCGATCAGACGCTCGCGCAGGGCATCTGCGCTCTGGGTTTCCTCGGCAATCTCACGGAGGGAGACGACCGGGTTCTTGTCATTGTCGCGGTCCACGGTGATGGGGGCGCCGGCGGAAATCTCGCGCGCCCGATGTGCGGCAAGCATCACCAGCTCAAATCGGTTGGGAACCTTGTCAACGCAGTCTTCGACCGTCACGCGGGCCATAGGCGACTCTCCAATACAGTTCTGGGTCCAGAGGACGTGCTTCTAGGATGATTTTGAGGGCTTGACAAGCGCTCGGCGTTCACAATCGAGGAAATCCGGCCAAATCTGCGGCTCAGAGCGGACGGACCTCGGCAATTTCCGCCGCCGGACAGGCCGCCAGCATCTCCGCGACGCTGAGGCCCAGCACCGGATGGCGCCAATCGCGCGCCACATCGGCCAGCGGCACCAGCACAAAGGCCCGGTCCTGCAGCCGCGGATGCGGCAGGATCAGCTCGACCGGCGCCTCCTGCCGCTGCCGGTCCGCGGGCAGCAGACGCCAGCTGTCGTGGGCAGCGCGGTCGGGCAGCACCGCCTGCCCTGCCGCCAGAAGATCCAGATCGAGGGTGCGCATCCCCCAACGCTCGGTCCGGGTGCGCCGAAAACGTGCTTCGATCCGGTGCAGCCCCGCCAGAACCTGACGTGGCGTCAAAGCAGCCTGCAGCACCACCGCGGCATTCACATAGTCCGGCCCCGCCCCCGCCGGAAAACAGGGGGTCGAGAAAAACCGTGAAACCGCCGATATTTGCATCCCTTCTTGGCGAAACTCCGCCAGACAAGATTGCAGGGTGACGAGCGGTGTTGTACCCTCGTTCTCCAGGTTACTTCCCAGTGCGACCAGAAAAACTGACCGGTTTACGGCCATCGTTGACCCCTATTCCATATGTCCTCGCTCTTGCGGGAAGTGACAAATACCCTAGATTAAGTCCACCCGCGGGACCGGAGTTTTTTACCACTCACTCACGGATTTCCGGCCCCCGCGACACCAGAAGGACACATTTATAATGTTTTACAAGGACGAACGGCTTGCGCTGTTCATAGATGGCTCAAATTTATATGCCTCCGCCAAGGCATTGGGATTTGACATCGACTACAAGCTGCTGCGTCAGGAATTCATGCGGCGCGGCAAGCTTGTGCGGGCTTTCTATTACACGGCGCTGCTGGAAAACGACGAATATTCCCCGATCCGGCCGCTGGTCGACTGGCTGCACTACAATGGTTTCACCATGGTGACCAAGCCCGCCAAGGAATACACCGACAGCATGGGCCGACGCAAGGTCAAGGGCAATATGGACATCGAATTGACGGTGGACGCGATGGAATTGGCGCCGCGCGTGGATCATATCGTCCTGTTTTCCGGCGATGGCGATTTCCGCCCCCTGATCGCCAGCCTGCAGCGTCAGGGCGTGCGCGTCTCGGTGGTCTCCACCATCCGCAGCCAGCCGCCGATGATTTCGGATGAATTGCGCCGCCAGGCCGACAATTTCATCGAGCTGGAAGAGCTGCGGGATGTGATCGGGCGGCCACCGCGCGACATCCCGACCGAAACCCGCACGGTCTCCGCCGGCAGTTGACCTGACCGTGCCTGCGGGCCTCGCCCGCAGCACCCCCGGTCGCCCGAGGTGACCGGGGTTAGGGAGGAGGTCATGCGCGTTTCCCCCCAAGCGCGACCGGGAGAATGCGAGGCTCTGCCTCGCGCTCCGGGATATTTGGGAAAAGATGAAGAGCGGGAACGCGGACGGGGGACGGGGACTGGACCTTGACGGCCGAAGCGCTTAGCTCTGGCACAGAGACCTTGACGCCCAGGATCCGGACCTCCGCGATCCGGCAAACCCGAGACCTGATGCGATGACCGAAGCCCCCCTTCCGCTGACCCTCTATCTGGCCGCGCCGCGTGGCTTTTGCGCCGGGGTCGACCGCGCCATCAAGATCGTGGAGATGGCCCTGGAGAAATGGGGGGCGCCGGTCTATGTGCGCCACGAGATCGTGCACAACAAATTCGTGGTCGACAGCCTGCGCGACAAGGGCGCGGTCTTTGTCGAGGAGCTGGAGGAATGCCCGGACGACCGGCCGGTGATCTTCTCCGCCCATGGGGTGCCGAAATCAGTGCCCGCCGCCGCCGAGGCGCGGGAGATGATCTATGTCGATGCCACCTGCCCCTTGGTGTCCAAGGTCCATATCGAGGCGCAGCGCCACGCCGAGGCGGGCCTGCAGATGATCATGATCGGCCACAAGGGCCACCCGGAGACCATCGGCACCATGGGCCAGCTCCCCGAGGGCGAAGTCCTGCTGGTGGAAACGGTCGCGGACGTCGCCCATGTCGCGGTGCGCGACCCGGCGCGGCTGGCCTTTGTCACCCAGACAACGCTGTCGGTGGATGACACCAAGGATATCGTCGCCGCGCTGGAGGCGCGGTTTCCGGCCATCGTTGGCCCGCACAAGGAAGACATCTGCTACGCAACCACCAACCGCCAAGAAGCGGTCAAGGCGGTGGCGCCGAAATCCGATGCCCTCCTGGTGGTCGGCGCGCCGAATTCCTCCAACTCGCGCCGTCTGGTCGAAGTGGCCGCCAAGGCCGGCTGCCCCTATGCGCAACTGGTGCAGCGGGCGGGCGATATCGACTGGCGCGCGCTGGAGGGTATCCGCTCGATCGCCATCACCGCCGGGGCTTCGGCGCCTGAACTCTTGGTCAACGAGGTGATCGACGCCTTCCGCGCCCGCTATGACGTCACCGTCGAGCTGGTCGAGACCGCGGTGGAGCGGGTGGAGTTCAAGGTGCCGCGCGTCTTGCGCAGCGCCTGATTGCACGCGACACAGGTCAGGACTTGCAAGATCGAGGTAGCGCGGTAGGCTCTGCCTTGGATTGTAATTTGCGTGAGGATGGCCTGCGTTGATTTCCCTTCAGTTTCTGCTCACCGCCTTTGTTGTCGTGCTGGCCCCTGGCACTGGCGTTCTTTACACGCTGGCGCTTGGCCTCGGGGCCGGACGCCGGGCCGCCATCTGGGCCGCGCTTGGCTGCACGGTGGGGATCCTGCCGCATATTCTGGCCGCCACGCTGGGCCTTGCGGCGGTGCTGCATTCCTCGGCACTGCTGTTTCAGGCAGTGAAATTCGCGGGCGTGCTCTACCTCCTCTACCTCGCGTGGCAGATGCTGATATCCGGCGGCGCGCTTTCGGTTTCCGCCAGTAAATCCGCGCCGCAATCGGGGCTGACCATCGCCAAGCGCGGGGCGCTGATCAACATCCTGAACCCGAAACTCTCGGTCTTCTTCCTCGCGCTGATGCCGCCGTTCTTATCCGGCGTTGCGGAGAGTGCCACGCAGGAAATGATCGTGCTTGGGTCGATCTTTATGATCATGACCTTTGTGATCTTCGTCCTCTACGGGCTTTTTGCAGCACAGGCGCGCAGCCTGATCCTCGGGTCTGAAACCGTTGTGAAATGGCTGAACCGCTCCTTTGCCGCGCTCTTTGCCGCCTTGGCGGCGAAACTCGCGCTGGAACGGCTGTGAGCGATCCGGAGACCATGGCCGTCTATGCGGCGCGGGCGGAGGACTACGCCGCCGAAGTCGCGCCCGATCCGCAATTCGAGGTGGACTATGCCGCCTTTGTCGAAGGTCTGCCCGCGAGCGGTACCGTGCTCGACCTGGGCTGCGGGCCGGGTCTCTGGGCCGCCCGGTTTCGCGACGATGGCTACCGCGTGGCGGCAACTGATGCCTCGCCCGAGATGGCCGCGATCGCGCACAGAACCTACGGGATCGAGGTCAGCCTTGCGGAGTTCAGCGATATCGAGGTGCGCGGGGTCTTTGACGGCATCTGGGCGTTTTTCAGCCTGCTGCACGCGCCGCGCGACGATTTCCCAAGCCATCTGTTCCGCCTGCGCAACGCGTTGAAACCCGGTGGCCGCCTCTGCCTTGCGATGAAGCTGGGCGAAGGCGAGGACCGCGACGCGCTGGGACGGTTTTATTCCTACTATCACGAGGATGAGCTGCGCGGCATCCTCGGCGTGATGGGGTTCACTGTTGAGCACTCGCGCTTTGGCGAGGGCAAAGGATTGGCTGGCGTCGAGGAGGGCTTTGTCGTACTGACCGCCCATGCCTGATTTGTTTGCCTATACCGACGGAGCCTGCTCCGGAAATCCCGGCCCCGGTGGCTGGGGCGCCCTGTTGCGTGCCATGGACGGCGAGACCGTCGTCAAAGAGCGCGAATTGCAGGGCGGCGAGAAAGAAACCACCAACAACCGGATGGAACTTTTGGCGGCGATCCATGCGCTCGAGAGCCTGTCGCGCCCCTCAAAGATCACCGTTGTCACCGACTCGGCCTATGTGAAGAACGGCGTCACCGGCTGGATCTTCGGCTGGAAAAAGAACGGCTGGAAAACCGCCGCGAAGAAGCCGGTGAAGAACGTCGAACTGTGGCAGCGGCTCGATGCCGCGCAGGCGCGTCATGACGTGACCTGGCAATGGGTCAAGGGCCATGCGGGTCACCCCGAAAACGAACGCGCCGATGAGCTGGCCCGCGCCGGGATGGCGCCCTTCAAGAAGGGCTGAAGCCAGCCCCCGACGGATGCGCGAAGAGGAGGCCGCCGCATGACGATCCTGACGCTGCTCGACTATGCCTCGGTGCTGGTCTTTGCCGCCTCCGGCGCGCTGGTGGCGAGCCGGGCGCAGCTTGATATCGTCGGTTTTGCCTTCATCGCCTGCCTGACGGCGGTGGGCGGCGGCACCGTGCGCGATGTGCTGTTGGACCGCAATCCGGTGTTCTGGATGGGGGATCCGATGCCGATCCTGCTGGCCTCTGGCGTAGCGGGCGTGGTGTTCTTCTCCGCCCATCTGGTGGAGAGCCGCTTGCGCTGGGTGATCTGGCTCGACACCTTTGCCCTCGCCATTGCGGTGCCTGCAGGGGTGGCGGCGGCGCTGGAGCTGGGCCATGGGCCGGTGATTGTGGTGCTGATGGGCATGGCCACGGGCAGCCTTGGCGGTTTGATGCGTGACGTGGTCTGCAATGAGGTGCCCTTGGTGCTGAAGCAGGGCGAGCTTTACATCTCCTGCGCCATGGCCGGCGCCATCGTGGCGGTGATGCTGGTGTCACTGGGCTTGCCCACGGCAACTGCGCTCTTCGCTTGTGCGGGCATCACCTGGGTCACGCGGGCCGGCTCGCTCGCCTTCGGCTGGCATCTGCCGGTCTATAAACCACGCCCTCCGCGCAGCTAAGCAGTTATTTCTGGCGCAATTTCTGCCAAAGGAAGATCAGCAGCACCGCCCCCAGAATGGCCCCGATCAGCCCCGCCATCAGGCCCATGACCGCGAGCAGGGTCCGCAGGACAAGGCCGCCGATCACCGCGCCGGCCACACCGATTGCGATGGTTGTGGGCAGATCCGCCTCGATCCGCATGATCCGGGTGGCGATGAAACCGGCGGCCGCGCCGATGATGATCAGGAAGACTACCGACATGCTCTGCCCCTCCGCTCTGTCTGACCCCGAGCCTAGCGGCGCCAGTGGAAGGGCACAATAATCAGCGCGCCGATGGAGGAGAGCACGGCGTTCCAGCCGGGGGCGTGGAAGCCGATGCCAAACATCAGCCGCAGGAAATAGAACAGGAAGGCGCCGCCGACACAGATGATGATCGACTGGATCACCCCGTTCTGGGTGAAGCCGGACCGCTCGGCCGCGTAGCCGATGATCCCCGCGATGACCACGGTTCCAAACAGGGCCAGCATCAGCTGCCGCCCTCCGCAGCGCCAAGCCGGGTGCCCTTGGGCAGCGCATAGCCGCGCAGGAAGGTCTCGCGGTCCTGGGCGTCCTTGCCCGCCCGCTGCAGGCGCAGGAGTTCGACCGCGCCTGTGCCGCAGGCCACGGTCAGATGATCGTCCAGCACCGCGCCCGCCGCACCGCTGCCGGGGGCAAGACGGGAGGCGAGCACCTTGACGCGCTGACCGCTTTCCTCGAACCAGGCCCCCGGAAAGGGCGAGAGGCCGCGGATCTTGCGGTCGACCTCCTCCGCAGGCGCGCGCCAGTCGATCTGGGCCTCAGCCTTGTCGATCTTGCTGGCATAGGTCACGCCCGCCTCGGGTTGCACTTCGGGCGCAAGATCCGGCAGGTTGGCAAGGGCTGTAACGATCAGGCGCGCGCCCATCGCGGAGAGACGGTCATGCAGCGCATCGGTGGTCTCGGTCGCGCCAATCGGGGTTTCTTCGCGCAGCAAGACCGGGCCGGTGTCGAGGCCCGCCTCCATCTGCATGATGCAGATGCCGGTCATCGCATCGCCCGCCATGATCGCACGGTGGATCGGCGCCGCACCGCGCCAGCGCGGCAAGAGGCTGGCGTGGATGTTGAGACAGCCCTGTTTCGGCGCATCGAGCACCGCCTGCGGCAGGATCAGACCATAGGCGACCACCACGGCCACATCGGCCTGAAGAGCGGCAAAGGCGGCCTGTTCCTCGGCCCCCTTGAGGGAGACTGGGTGGCGCACCTCGAGGCCCAGCGCCTCGGCTCGGGCATGGACCGGCGTCGGGCGATCCTTCTTGCCGCGCCCGGCGGGACGCGGAGGCTGGCAGTAGACGGCCGCGATCTCATGGCCCGCTGCCACCAAGGCATCGAGGACAGGGACGGAAAATTCCGGCGTTCCCATGAAGATAACCCGCATCTCGCTGCTCCCTTTGGCTCACGTCTCGTGCATGGGCACAGGAGTAGCGCAGGCGGGAGCCGGGGACCAGAGCGGACGCGCTGGCGCGCGACTTTATCCGCCTGCCCTGATCGGGCAGGCCAGTGCCTCCGGCGGGGATATTTGGAAGAAGGTGAAGGCCTTAGCGCGCGAGCTTCTGCGCCTTCTTGATCAGCATGTCACGCTTCACCTTGGAGAGGTGATCGAAGTAGAGCTTGCCGTTCAAATGGTCGATCTGATGCTGCACCGAGGTGGCCTCGATACCGACGAAGTCGCGGCGGTCGATCACCCCGTCCTCGTTGAGGAAGCGCACAGTGACGGCGCGCGGGCGTTTGATGAGTGCCGAGACGCCGGGCAGGTTGGGGCTGGCTTCCTCGTGGACGCGCAGCTCGATCGAGGCATGCAGGATCTCCGGGTTGGCCAGGCGGACGGCGCGGCCGCGCTGCTGCGAGCCGTCAACCACCGCAAGACGCAGCATCACCCCGATCTGGGTCGCGGCGAGGCCGACGCCGGGCATGGCTTCCATCGTGTCGATCATATCGGCCCAGATCGCGCGGATCTCCTCGGTGATCTCGGTCACATCGGCAGCCTTGGCACGCAGGCGCTTGTCGGGCCAGGGCAGACAGGGGCGGATGGTCATGCGTCTTGATCCTTGTGCAAGCGGTAGCGGTCCTCGGCTGCGGTGCGGGCTTCTTCGTCCAGATGGTCAAAGGTCACGCGGCCATCGAGGTGATCGTATTCGTGCTGGATGCAGCGGGCGGCAAAGCCGTCAAAGTCGCGTTCTTGTGTCGCGCCTGTCGCGTCCCGCCAGCGGAGGCGGACCTGCGTCGGGCGGCTGACCTCTGTCATAACGCCGGGGATCGAGAGGCAGCCCTCCTCACCCGGCTGCGAGTCCTCCGAGCGCCAGAGGATCTCCGGGTTGACCATCACCAAGGGGTTACGCGGGCCGGTTTTCCAGTCGACATCCATCACGAAGAGCCGTTTCAACACCCCCACCTGCGGACCGGCGAGACCACGCCCCGGCGCGTCATACATGGTGTCCAGCATATCGGCGATCAGGGTCGCGAGGTCTTCACCCTCCGCCACCGGAATGCAAGGGGTTGCGAGCCGCTTGTCGGGCCATTTCAGGATCGACAGGACGCTCATAGATCGCGGGCGCGTTCGCGCTTCAGCTTCTGCATCTTGCGGGTGATCATCTGACGCTTCAGCGGCTTCAGGTAGTCGATGAACAGCTTGCCGTCGAGGTGGTCGATCTCGTGCTGCACGCAGGTCGCCCAGAGCCCGTCAAAGGTCTCCGACTGCAGCTTGCCGTCGCGGTCGAGCCATTCGACGTCCACCACCCGCGGCCGGGTCACCTCGGCATATTGCTCCGGGATCGACAGGCAACCTTCCTCGTAGACATTGGTCTCCTCGGAGGAGGCGATCACGCGCGGGTTGAACATCACCAGCGGGCGCGGCGTGCCCTCGCCTTCCTTCACGCAATCAAGCACGATCAGCCGGTCGAGCACGCCGATCTGCGGCGCGGCCAGACCGATGCCCGGCGCGGCATACATGGTTTCGAGCATGTCCTCCGCAAGGCGGCGCAAATCATCCGAGAGATCGGGCACTTCGGCGGCCACCTTCTTCAGGCGCGGGTCGGGATGGATCAGGATCTGGCGTTTCATGGCCCATCGCTTTAGGCGAAAGCGCGGGATCCCGCAACGCCTGTTCA
This sequence comes from uncultured Paracoccaceae bacterium, assembly GCA_937146765.1. GTDB lineage: Bacteria > Pseudomonadota > Alphaproteobacteria > Rhodobacterales > Rhodobacteraceae > Epibacterium. The sequence goes on from CAKZRP010000056.1 coordinate 35,100, forward strand.
TCGGGCGGATGTCTGCCCGTGCAGGGGCTTGTGTTTGTACCAGCACATTGGCAGGGCTTTGCTTCGCGCCTGACCTTCTCTAGCGTCACCCGAAACCAGAAGACGGAGACCCCCAGATGACGACCCGCCCCACCGACACCATGGATTTCGACAGGATCATCGACCGACGCGGCAGCCTTTGCGCCAAGTGGGACATGATGGAGCCGCTCTATGGCGTCTCTCCCGAGGATGGCCTGGCCATGTGGGTGGCGGATACGGATTTTGCGGTGCCGGAGGCGGTCTCCGCCAAGATGCGCGAGATGGCGGACCATGGCATCTACGGCTATGTGAACAGCGAGGCGGAGTACAAGGGCGCGATCCGCTGGTGGATGGAGACCCGCCACGGCTGGCGCGTCGATGCGGATGCGATCTTCACCACCACCGGCCTGGTGAACGGGGTGGGCATGTGCCTCGACACCTTCACCCAGCCCGGCGATGGCATCGTGTTGTTCACGCCCGTCTATCATGCCTTTGCCAAGGTGATCGGCCTTGCCGGGCGCGAGGTGGTGGAATGCCGGATGGTGCAGCAGGACGGCGCCTATCACATGGATTTCGACGCCTATGACGCGCAGATGACCGGGCGCGAGAAGATGGTGATCCTCTGCTCGCCGCATAACCCCGGCGGTCGGGTCTGGACCCGGGAAGAACTGCAGCAGGTGGCCGCCTTCTGTCAGCGCCACGACCTGCTTCTGATCTCGGACGAGATCCACCACGATCTGGTCTTTGCCGGTCACCGGCACATCCCGATGGCCCTGGCGGTGCCGGAGATCGCCGACCGGCTGGTGATGCTGACGGCGCCTTCGAAGACCTTCAACTTTGCCGGCTTGCACACCGGTCAGGTCATCATCCCCGATGAGAGCCTGCGCGAGAAGTTCCGTCGCCGGATGCTGGCGATCTATCTCTCCGGCAATACGGCGGGTGAATTCGCGACGATTGCCGCCTATTCCCCGGCGGGGGCCGAATATGTCGATGCGCTGGTGCCCTATCTTGCCGCCAACAAGGCGCTGTTCGACGAGGCGGTGAACGCGATCCCCGGCCTCAAGTCGATGGAGTTGCAGGCGACCTATCTGGCCTGGGTCGATTTCTCCGGCACCGGGATGGAGCGCGAGGAGTTCACCCGCCGGGTCGAGCAGGGCGCCCGGATCGCCGCCAACCACGGCACCACCTTCGGCAGCGGCGGCGAGAGCTTCCTGCGCTTCAACCTCGGCACCCAGCGGTCACGGGTGGAGGAGGCCTGCGCGCGGCTGACGGCGGCCTTCTCCGACCTGCAGTGAAACGGTTTTTGCTCCGGCTGGCGGCGGGGGTCACCCTGGCGCTGGCCGTCCTTGCGGCGCTCTGGTTCTGGCCGGTTGCGCCCCGGCACGCCCCACCGCCGCAGCTGCCTTCGGACCTGTCGCGACTGGACCGTCTGGAGATCGACAAGTCCGACCGCCTGCTTTCCGGCTATGTCGGCGCCCGGAAGGTGCTGGAGATGCCCATCGCCCTCGGCTTTGCGCCTGAGGGCGACAAGCGGCAGGAAGGCGACGGGCGCACGCCCGAGGGTCGCTTTCACGTCGACCGCCGCAACGGCCAGAGCGCCTATCACCTGTCGCTGGGGCTCGATTACCCTCGGCCCGAGGACCGCGCCCGCGCCGCCGCCGAGGGGGTGGACCCGGGCGGCGACATTTTCATCCACGGCCAGCCCAATGCGCTGCCGGATGCCTTGATGCTGACGCATGACTGGACCGCCGGGTGCATCGCGGTGAGCAATGCAGAGATCGCCCTGCTCTGGGATCTGGTGCCGCTCGGCACACCAGTCGATATCCACCCCTGAGCCCGGCCTTGGGCCGAGACTACACCGCGCAGCCTACCGCGCTGAAAGCGCCGCTCGACATCTGTACCGCCATGCCCTCCAGGGGCTCCCGCTGGCCCGGCTTAATCGCGCCCCTAAAACCGAGATCACGGAGCCCAACACCTCGCAGAGGTGTTTCGCTTTGGGCGTAGCCCAAAGCGACCCGCCGCGCGCGCCCCTGCGGGGCGCGCGCGGCGCCAGGCCCAACGGATGGCCGGGTCCCTTGCCAAAGGGGCACGGAACAGCGGGCGGGAGCCTCCCCGCCCCGGCTGGGTATTTCCTCACAGGTGAAAAGGCAGCCGCGCCGCACTCAGCCTTCGCCGAGGCTCTCCTGACCGATCAGTCCCACCGGCGCATCGGGCGCACGGTAGAAGTCGAGCGGCGCCGTCTCGGACGCGGCAGTGGCGCGCTTGAACTCGTAACGCATCTCGCCCGCCTCCTCCTCGGAGGCCACGATGAGGCATTGCGACAGATGCCGCGCGCCATCGTAGAGATCCACCAGACCGCGCAACTGCGGCACGCCCCCCGCCTCGACCGAGAATCCCCCCGACCACAGGCGCAGCACCGGGTAGATCTCGTCTCCCATATGCACCCGCAGGCGATTCTTGGACTTGAAGCCCAGCAGACGCGCCTGATCCAGCGCCTCCTGAACGGCTTTGGGAATAAACGTGGTCATCTCATCACCTCCGGAGGTCTGGGTTCGACACTTAAGTGTGGCGTCAAATTGTCTAAAATCAAGTGAATGCCCGACGCGCTGCACCGGAAGACGCCGCAGGTGTCACCCGACTGCCGCGCACAGATCCGCCCGGGTCCCCCGCGCACCTGTGCGATGACGCAGAGGCCCTGCGCAGCAGCAGAGATGGTCCGCCCCTGCGATCCTGCCTATCCTTTGGGCATCACCGGAATGGAGAGAGACCCATGGGACTGCTGGTTGACGGGCAATGGCACGATGTCTGGTATGATACGAAATCCACAGGCGGCGCCTTCAAGCGCTCCGAGGCGCAGTTTCGCAACTGGCTGACCGCCGACGGTGGTCCCGGCCCTGACGGGCAGAGGGGCTTCAAGGCCGAAAGCGGGCGCTATCACCTCTATGTCTCCTACGCCTGCCCCTGGGCGCATCGGACGCTGATCTTTCGCAAGCTGAAAGGGCTTGAGGAGCAGATCAGCCTCTCCGTGGTGCATCCGGACATGCTGGACAAGGGCTGGGCGTTCAAGACCGACGCGGACGGCGCCACCGGCGATACGCTGTTTGGTTTTGACCACATGCATCAGGTCTATACCAAGGCCGATCCCGGCTACTCCGGACGGGTGACGGTGCCGGTCCTGTGGGACAAGGTGCAGAACACCATCGTCAGCAACGAAAGCTCCGAGATCATCCGGATGCTGAACTCCGCCTTCAACGAGATCACCGGCAATCGGCTCGACTTCTGGCCCGAGGAACTGCGCGAACCGATCGAGACCATCAATGCCCGCATCTACGAGACGGTGAACAATGGCGTCTACCGGGCCGGCTTCGCCACCTCGCAAGCGGCCTATGACGCCGCCGTGGTGCCATTGTTCGACACGCTCGACTGGCTCGAGGATCTGCTCAGCCAGCACCGCTACCTGCTCGGCGACCACCTGACCGAGGCGGATTGGCGGCTGTTCACCACCTTGGTGCGCTTTGATCCGGTCTACCACCTGCACTTCAAATGCAACCGCAAGCGACTGATCGATTATCCCAACCTCTGGGCCTATACCCGCGCGCTCTACCAGATGCCGGGGGTGGCCGAGACCGTGGTCATGCCGCATATCGTGCGCCACTACCACTACAGCCACGACACCATCAATCCGAACCGGATCCTGCCGATCAACCCGGTGCTGGACTGGGACGCCCCACACGGGCGCGGCTGAAGCGGAATTCGGCGCAATCGGGGCGCGTCCCGGCACCCGCGACGCTTGCTTTATGCGGAGGGCGGGGGCATATCCTGCCCCTGACCGCATGAGACAAAAGGCTTTTCCGCCATGGCCGAGCGCGCCGACACCGCCCAAGCACAAGGCACTGCCGCCCGCGATCACGGCGGCAATCTCTCGGCTGCCATCGCCCGCTTTGGCGGCATACGCGCGGATTGGATCGATCTCTCCACCGGCATCAACCCGACCCCCTATCCGCTGCCGCCGATGGTGGCGGCCGATTGGACCGCCCTGCCCGATTCCGAGGCGCAAGAGGCGCTGCTGACGGCCGCCCGCGCCTATTGGCAGGTGCCGGAAGGGGCCGATGTGCTTGCCGCGCCGGGCGCGTCGGCGCTGATCGCGCGCCTGCCCGCCCTGCGCCCCGCCGCAAGGGTGCGGATCGAGACACCGACCTACAACGAACATGCTGCCGCCTTTGACCATTTCGGATGGCAGATCGCGGCGGCGGGCGAGGCCGAGGCGCAGGTCTCGGTGCATCCCAACAATCCCGACGGGCGGCTCTGGCGCGGCGACGAGCTTTTGGCGCCCTTTTGCGTCATCGACGAGAGTTTCTGCGATGTCTGCCCGGATCAGAGCCATATCGCCCGCGCCGCCACGCCGGGCACGGTGATCCTGAAGAGCTTTGGCAAGTTCTGGGGCCTGGCCGGTCTGCGTCTCGGGTTTGCCATTGGCGACCCCGCGTTGATCGCCGGGCTGCGCGCCGCGATGGGACCCTGGGCGGTCTCCGGCCCGGCGCTGCGGGCGGGCACCTGTGCCTTGAAGGATCCCGCCTGGGCCAAGGCGACCCGGGTAACGCTTGCCGCCAGTGCCGCCCGCCTCGACCGGCTGATGCAGCGGGCCGGTGCACAGACGATCGGCGGCACCGATCTGTTCCGCCTCTATGAGGTCGAGGACGCCACCCTCTGGCAGGAGCGCCTGGCCCGCGCCCATGTCTGGAGCCGGATTTTCCCCTATTCCACCCGATACCTGCGCCTCGGCCTGCCGCCCGAGGACCGCTGGAGCCAACTGGAGGACGCGCTGACATGAGCACCGCCGCGCTGCTGATCCCCGCCCTGATCCTGGACGCTGCCCTGGGCGAGCCGAAATGGCTCTGGTCGCGGCTGCCGCATCCCGCAGTGCTGATGGGACGGCTGGTGCAGGCGCTGGACGACGGATTGAACGATGGCGACGGGCGTCGCGGCAAGGGGATTGTCGCCGTGGCGGTTCTGGTCCTCACCGGATTGCTCCTCGGCTGGCTCCTGTCCTGGTTCGGCGATCTGGTCAGCGTGCTGGTTGCCGCCATCCTGATCGCGCAACGCTCGCTGGTGGACCATGTACGGGCCGTGGCAGAGGGGCTCGGCAAGGGCCTGGCCGAGGGGCGTGCCGCCGTCGCCCAGATCGTCAGCCGCGACACCGGACAGATGGCTGGGCCGCAGGTGGCCCGTGCCGCCATCGAAAGCGGGGCGGAGAACTTCTCGGACGGGGTGATCGCGCCGGCCTTCTGGTTCCTGATCGGCGGCCTGCCCGGCCTCCTGATCTACAAGCTCATCAATACCGCCGACAGCATGATCGGCTATCGCACCGAGGCCTATGAGGAATTTGGCTGGGCCGCCGCCCGCCTCGACGATGTGCTGAACCTGGTGCCCGCGCGGCTCAGCGCAGTGCTCTTGGCGCTGGTCACCACCCGCGCGGGAGACTGGGGCGACATCAGTGCCGATGCGCGCAAACACCGCTCGCCGAATGCGGGCTGGCCCGAAGCGGCCATGGCGCGCGCGCTTGGTGTCTCGCTGGCAGGCCCGCGGTCCTATGACGGCGAAATGCGCGAGTTTCCCTGGGTCAATGCCGCCGGCTCCAAAAGCCTGAGCGCTCATACGATCCTGCGCGCCACCGGGATCCTGTGGCGCGCCTGGGGGCTTTGGCTGGTGCTTCTGGTTGCCCTTGCGGTGCTGTTCTAGGTAGGCTGGCGCAGATCGTTTGTTCCCAAATCCCTTTCCTGCCCCAAAGGACACCCGGCCCATGCCTGTGCTGCCCAAGATCCAGACCGCCTGTCACCGCATCGCTCTGCTGGCACTCCTGACGACCGGCTTGCCCGGCCTCGCGTCGGCGCAATGCGGCGGCAATTTTGGCAACTTCATCACCGGGCTGAAGGATGAGGCAATCAACGCGGGCTATTCCATCCAGATGGTCGATGCCTTCTTCGATGGAGTGAGCCAGGATCCCAAAGTCCTCCGGGCCGATCGCTCGCAGGGCGTGTTCCAGAAGCCTTTCGTTGAGTTTTCCCGCCACTTGATCTCGCAGGATCGACTGACCCGCGGACTGGCCAAGGCGGAGGAATTTGCCAAGGTCTTCGAGCGGATCGAAGCCACCTATGGCATCAACCGGGCGGTGCTGCTGGCCTTCTGGGCATTCGAGACCGATTACGGCGCCTTCCAGGGCGATTTCAACACCCGCAACGCGCTGGTGACCCTGGCCCATGACTGCCGTCGGCCGACCCTGTTCCGTCCACAGATCTTCTGGGCGCTGGAGCTCTACCGCAGAGGCGATTTCGACCCCGCCCGCACCACCGGCGCCTGGGCGGGTGAGATCGGCATGGTGCAGATGTTGCCGGGCGACATCCTCGAACATGGGGTAGACGCGGATGGCGATGGTCATGTCACGCTCAAGACCTCTGCCGCCGATGCGCTGATGTCCGGCGCCCGGATGCTGTCGCACCTGGGCTGGCGACCCAATGAACCCTGGCTGCAGGAGGTGACGATCCCCGCGGGTGTGGACCTCACCGCCTCCGGCCCCGCCTACAAGAAATCCGTGGCGGAGTGGGAGGCACTTGGCGTCACGCCCCGAGGTGGCAAATTCGCGATGCGCGGCACCGAAGCCTCCTTGCTGCTGCCCCAGGGCCACAAGGGCCCGGCCTTCCTCGCCTATCCGAATTTCGATATCTATTTCGAATGGAACCAGAGCTTTACCTATGTGCTGACCGTCGGCTATTTCGCCACCCGGCTCGAGGGCGCGCCGGTCTATGAGGCCGGCACGCCGGAAGTGGGGCTCAGCAGCGATGAGATGAAGGAGCTGCAACGACGCCTGCAGGCGCTTGGCCATGACGTCGGCGCGGTGGACGGCATCCTCGGCGCCAACACCAGGTTGGCGGTGCAGAAGGAACAGGACCGCCTCGGCCTGCCCGCCGATGCCTGGCCCACCGGGGCCCTGCTGGACGCGCTCTGAGCCGCGCGCGCTGTTTGCAGATTGCTAACAATTGGTCTATAGTCTCGATTATCGAGAACGTTGTTCAGTGAACTCACCGAATAATGTGCCGGGTAGAGCTGCAACTCTACCCGGCTTTCTTATTCAAAGACTCAGAGCCCGAGAATAAGACGGATGACTGCCACAATCAGCATCGCTGCCGTCAGGATAACCATCCATTTCGAGAACGTCCGTTGATCCAGTGAACTCACCTCCTTGCGTCATTATGGTTAATGACAGCTCAACCTACCAGCCAAGTGCATATAAGTGGTTAACCGAATATTCATCTTTTTAGACGGTAACTTACGGGAGAATAGTGCCGACCTTGCTGCAGTGCAGTAGAATCACGCCACCATCGCCTCGGCCTTCTTGAGGTCGACCGACACCAGCTGGCTCACGCCCTTTTCCTGCATGGTGACGCCGAACAGCCGGTCCATCCGCGCCATCGTCACCGCGTGATGGGTGATGATGAGGAAGCGGGTATCGGTCTGACGGCACATCTCATCCAGCAGATCGCAGAAACGGGTGACATTGGCGTCATCAAGCGGCGCGTCCACCTCGTCCAGCACGCAGATCGGCGCCGGGTTCGACAGGAAGACCGCAAAGATCAGCGCCATCGCCGTCAGCGTCTGCTCGCCCCCGGACAGGAGCGACAGGGTGGAGAGCTTCTTGCCCGGCGGCTGGCACATGATCTCGAGACCCGCATCCAGCGGGTCGTCGCTTTCCACCATCAGAAGGTTCGCCTCGCCGCCGCCAAAGAGATGGGTGAAGAGCATCGCGAAGGAGCTGTTCACCTGCTCAAAGGCGGTCAAGAGCCGCTCGCGCCCCTCGCGGTTGAGGCTGGCAATCCCCGAGCGCAGCGTCTTGACCGCCTCTTCGAGGTCGATCTTTTCCGCCAGCAGCGTGTCGTATTCCGTCTGCACCGCACGGGCGTCTTCCTCGGCGCGCAGGTTCACCGCGCCAAGCGCCTCGCGTTGACGCTTGTGGCGGTTGACCTCGACCTCCAGATCCTCGGCCGAGGGCATATCCTCCGGGGCGACGCCCAGCGTATTCAGCAGCGCGGCGGGCGCCATCTGCTGATCCTCGTCGATGCGTTCGGCAGCGGCCTGCACGGTTTCGCGCGCGGCCTCCGCGCGGGCTTCGGAGCGGGCGCGTGCCTCGCGTGCCTCCGAAGCCAGACGCTCGGCCTCGCGCTCGTGATGCACCGCTTCCCGCAAGACGCCTTCGGCCACCACCAGCGCCTCGGTTGCCGCGCCCTTGCGGGTCTCGGCCTCGCCGATCTGCTCGTTCAGCTCCTCGCGGGTCTCGGCGATCTCGCCGGGAACGGCCATGGCCTCTTCGAGCTCTTCCTGACTGGTCTCGCGGCGCTCCTCCAGCTCGGTGATGCGCTTGCCCGCCGACTCGAGCCGGTGACGCCAGCCGGAGATTTCCTTGGTCACCTCCTGCGCACGTTTGATGCGGGCATCTCCCTCCCGGCGCAGCTCGTCATGGGCCGAGCGATGGGTCAGCATGGTGATCCGTGCCGCCTCGACCCCGTGCTTGATCTCTTCCACCCTGGCCCGCGCCTCGCCGAGGTCGCCAAGGCCGCGCTGCGCGCTTTCGGCCTCCTTCAGCTGCAGCGAGGCGGTCATCGCGTCCTCTTCATGGCGGGTGACCGCGATGCCGAAGTTCTCCAGCTTGCCCTCGGCCAGGTTGCGCTCCGCCTCGGCGCGGCTCAGGGCGCGGGCGGCATCGGCGACACGCTGGTCGGCGGCCCGGCGGGCCTGACGCGCGTCCTGGTCGGCGCGGGTCACCTCCTCAAGGCGGCGCACCAGCGTTTCATGGGCCGCCCGCGCGCCCTCGGTGCGGGCGGAGGCATGGGCCATCTCCTGTTTCAGCGCCTCGAGCCGGTTCATCTGTTCCAGCCGCAGGGCGGCGGCAGAGGGCGCATCCTCGGCCCAGACCCGGTAGCCATCCCAGCGCCAGAGGTCGCCCTCTGTGGTCACGAGCCGCTGGCCGGGCAGGAGTTTCGGTTGCAGCGCCACCGCCTCATCCGCATCGACCACACCGATCTGCGCGATCCGCCGCCAGAGCGCATCGGGACCGTCGACAAATTTCGCCAGCGGCGCCACCCCTTCCGGCAGCGGCGCGTCGCGGTCATAGGCCGGCAGGGTCAGCCATCCGCTCGGGCCGTCGCTCTCGGCCAGAGGTGCGCGCAGATCGTCCGACAGGGCGGCACCAAGCGCCTTTTCGTAGCCCGGCGTCACCCGCAGGTCGTCCATGACCTGACCGCCCTCGGCGGTGTCGCGTTCCACCAGTTTCGCCAGCGCGGTGACCTCGGCGCGCAGGGCCCCCAGTTCGCCTTCCGCTTCGGAGCGTTTGGCACGGGCCTCGGTCTCCTGCGCCTGGGTCTCGGTGCGCAGCTCATCCGCCTCGGCAAGGGCTTCCTCGGCCAGTTCCGCCGCCTCGCGGGCCTCTTCCTCGGCCTCCACCGCCGCTTCATAGGCCGCTTCGGAGCCCTGCAGGGCCGCGCGAGCGGCCTCCATCGCGGCGCGCGCCTTCTCGCCCTCGCCTGCCGCACGATCCAGTGCCCGACGGCAATCCTCGACCAGTCGCTGGGCGGATTGGTGACGGGCGGAGAGGCGGGCGACATCCTCGGTCACTTGGGTCAGATGTTCCTCGCCATTGTGCAGGATGGCGGCGGAATCCTTGGCGCGCTCCAGCGCCTCGGCCATGCGGTCCTCATGGCCCTCGCTGGCCTTGGCCAGCTCGCGCTTTTCCCAGTCCAGCCGCTCGATGGTCTCGCCCGCGTCGCGGTTCAGCCCCGCCTCGCGGTCGATGTCATGGCCGAGCTGCTGGATGCGGTTGGCCAGCCGTTCGATGTTCTGGCGCGCCTGGGCCTCCTGATCGGAGAGCGCATCGCGCTGCACCACCAGCCGTTGCAGGATGGCGGCGGCGATGGCCTCCTCCTCGCGCAGCGGCGGCAGGCCATCCTCGGCCTCGGCGCGTTTGGAACTGGCCACCCGCGCCAGCGCCTCGCCCTTGGCGGCCTGGGTCACGCGGATGCGCAGCTCTTCCTCCGCCGCCAGCCGGGCCTCGTCCGCCTCGCGCCAGCGGCGATAGAGCAGCATCCCCTCGGCCAGCCGCAGCTTCTCGCCGATCTCGCGATAGCGCTGCGCCTGTTTCGCCTGCCGCCCAAGCTGCGCCAGCTGCGCCGCCAGCTGTTCGATCACATCGTCGACGCGCAGCAGGTTCTGTTCGGTGTTCTTCAGCTTCAGCTCCGCCTCGTGGCGACGCTGATAAAGGCCGGAGATCCCCGCCGCCTCCTCCAGGATGCGGCGGCGCGCTTTCGGCTTGGCATTGATCAGTTCCGAGATCTGCCCCTGCCGCACCAGCGCCGGCGAATGGGCGCCGGTGGAGGCATCGGCAAACAGCATCTGCACGTCGCGGGCGCGCACGTCCTTGGCATTGGCCTTGTAGGCAGAGCCAACATCACGGGTGATCCGGCGCACGATGTCGATCTGGTCGCTGTCGTTGAACCCCGAGGGCGCCAGCCGTTCGGAATTGTCGATCTGCAGGCTCACCTCGGCGAAATTGCGGGCCGAGCGCGAGGCGGTTCCGGCGAAGATCACGTCTTCCATGCCGTCGCCGCGCATCGCTTTGGCCCGGGTCTCGCCCATCACCCAGCGCAATGCCTCCAGCAGGTTCGACTTGCCACAGCCGTTTGGCCCCACGACGCCCGTCAGACCATCGGCGATGATCAGGTCGGTGGGGTCCACAAAGCTCTTGAAGCCGTTGAGCCTGAGTTTGGTAAAGCGCAAGGTCGGCCTTTCCGGTGATTCCGTTGGCCAAAACCACAGCAGTCTTGCGGGGCGAGAGTCAACGTCTCACCCCGCAAAATCAGGAGTTGTCTGCGGCGCGAGCCACCATATCTTGTGGATAACCGCCCCTCAGAGAGCGGATTTCAGCACACGGCCCAGCCGCGCCATGCCCTCTTCGATCACCGCTTCGGAACTGTTGGAAAAGCTTAAGCGCAGTGTATTGGCGCCGGAGCCATCAGCAAAGAAGGCCGATCCGGGCACAAAGGCAACCTTCTCCTGCGCCAGCGCCCGCTCCAGAAGAGCGGCACCATTGCTGCCCTCGGGCAGGGTCAGCCAGACAAACATGCCGCCCTCGGGCCGGGTCCAGCTGACTCCCTCGGGCATATGACGGGCCAGCGCATCAAGCATCGCGTCGCGGCGACGGCCATAGACGGCGCGCAGCTGCTCCACATGGCTGTCAAACAGCTCCGCCGCCACCTGATGGGTGGCGATCTGGTTGATGGTGGCGGAATGCAGGTCGGCGGCCTGTTTCATCAGCACCAATTGGGTGATGACCGGCTTGGCCGCGACCACCCAACCCACCCGCAGCCCGGGCGACAGCGATTTCGAGAAGGTGCCGCAGTAGATCGTGCGGCAGGCGTCGAGGTCGCCCTTCTGCTCCATCTCCAGCGCCAGCATCGGCGGGATCGGGTCGCCCTCGTAGCGCAGCGGCTGATAGGCGGCATCCTCGATCACCGCGGCATTCAGCGCCTCGGCTGTCTCCAGCACCTGCAGGCGCTCGGCGCGGGTCATAGTGATGCCCGTCGGGTTGGCGAAATCCGGGCTGAGGTAGGCGAATTTCACCTTGCCACCTGCCGCTTCCGCCGCGGCTGCAAAGGAGATCGGCGCCTGGTTCTCGCCCGGCCGCAGCCTGTCATAGCGCGGCTCATAGGCGTTGAAGGCCGCAAGTGCACCGAGATAGGTCGGCCAGCCCACCAGCGCGGTATCGCCGGGGCTGAGGAACAGCTTGCCAAGATAATCCAGCGCCTGTTGCGAGCCGGAGGTGATCAGCACATGCGCCGCATCGCAGGGCACGCCGATGCTCGCCATATGCTCGGCGATCCACTGGCGCAGCGGCAGATAGCCTTCGGAGACGGAATACTGCAGCGACTGCGCCTGCCGCTCCGGGCTTAGGGCGTCCTGAAAGGCGGTGGCAAAAGCCTCGGCGGGAAACAGCGCCGGATCCGGGATCCCTCCGGCAAAGGACAGCATCCCCGGCTGGTCCAGCAATTTCAGCAGCTCGCGAATTTCCGAAGCCTTCATGCGGGCGGTGCGTGTCGCAAATTGCGCAGCGAGGGTCATTTGAATCACATCCTTTCGTTTTCTCGACCTCAAACGACAGGATCGGACGAAAAGTGTCAATAGTGCTGACCTATTATTTCAGGACTCGTGATCTTGAAGATTGTCTGCCAAAGTGGTCATATGAGTTGACCAATCTCAAAATCCCGAGCCTCCACATGCCGTTCCAGAAAGTGCAGCCCGAAAAGCTCTCCGCCGCCGTGGTGCGCCAGATCGAAAAGCTGATCCTGCGCGGCATCCTGCGCCCCGGCGAGCGTCTGCCTGCCGAGCGCGAGCTGTCCGAGCGGCTCGGGGTTTCCCGCCCCTCCCTGCGCGATGCGCTGGCGGACCTGCAGGAGCGTGGGCTCCTGGCCACCCGCGCAGGCTCCGGCGTCTTTGTCGCCGATGTGCTGGGTTCGGCCTTCTCGCCGGCGCTGATCCAGCTCTTTGCCAGCGATGACGAGGCGGTGTTTGACTATCTCACCTTCCGGCGTGACCTCGAAGGGCTGGCGGCGGAGCGTGCTGCGCGGTTCGGCTCCGATGCGGACCTTGCAGTGATCGACGAGATCTTTCGAAAGATGGTCGCGGCGGGCGATCCGGCCCATTCCGACCATGCTGCCGAGCTTGACGCGCAATTCCACTCCGCCATCCTGGAGGCCAGCCACAATGTGGTGCTGCTGCATATGATGCGGTCGATGTTCGACCTCTTGCGCAAGGGGGTCTTCTACAACCGCCGCATCATGTTTGGCCAACACACCACATTTGAGGCCCTGCTGGACCAGCACCGCGCCATCAATGCAGCGCTACAGGCCCGCGACCCGGCTGCGGCGCGGGCGGCGGTGGAGATTCATCTCGACTATGTGAAACAGGCGCTGGAAGAGCAGAACCGCGCCGACCGCAATGCCGAGATCGCGGCGCAGCGGCTCGAGCACGAACGCAACCGCGTCGGCTAGAACGCAGTGCTGCGGAGAAAGGCTCGGGTCTCCTCGCGCAGGGGCGCGGTAAAGATCATCTCGGCGCTGTCGATCTCCACCACCCTGCCCGCCTCGAGATAGGCGACGCGATCGGCGACCTGGGCGGTTTCGGTCAGGGAGGCCGTGACGACAACCAGCGTGTGATCCCGTTTCAGATCTGTAACCAGCCGGTTCAACACATCAAGCTCCATCCGGTCCACCGAGCCGGAGGGCCGGTCCATCAGCAGGATCTCGGGACGGATGGCGAGGCTGCGGGCAAGACAGAGCAGGCGCTGCTGGCCGATGGTGAGGTCCGTGCCGCGCTTCCTGTGCAGCACATCCTTCACCTCTTCCCAAAGCAGGCACCGGCGCAGCACCTCTTCCACCAGATCCGCCATGGATCCACGGTCCATCGCCACCCGGTGCAGCCGTGCCCCATAGGCGATATTGTCCCAGATCGAGGTCGGAAAGGGATTGGCCTCCTGCGGCATGAAGGCGATGCGGCTGCGCAGGGCAGGCAGATCGCAGCTGGCGGAATAGATCTCCTCCTGCCCGAAGGACATGCTGCCCTTGCTGCGCAGACCGCGCCCCTCGTCCAACAGGCGGCACATGGCGCGCAGCAATGTCGTCTTGCCCGCCCCGGCACGCCCGATCAGCCCCAACACTTCGCCCCGATGAAGGTCAAAGCTCACCTCCTGCAAGAGTTCCTTGCGCCCGAGGCTGATGCCAAAGCCCTGAACGGAAAGGATCGGTGTCTGTCCCGATACGGTGTTCGGCGCGATGGTCTCGTGCCCGGAACGGTGAAGCGGGATCGAATGGAACATGAAAGCCTGTCCTGAGGCGATTGCAGTCGCCCCCGATTTCGCATGGCGCGGTTAACAGGTCACCCCGCCCGATGCGGTTGTCATGAAAAATTCACACTGCGCATCATGGGGATAGCAAAAGCCCCGGTGTCTCCACCGGGGCCTTGCAAGAGAGTCATCGGAGAGGTCCGAACTGCGCTCAGTGCAGTTTGGTATCCACATCCTGAATGGCCGCGTCGATCAGCTTGTTGGCTTCGGCTGCGGTCATCTGCTTGGAGATCACCTGATCGGCAACTTCCACGGCGATGGTGATGGCGCGGTCGCGCACTTCCTTCACCGCAGAGGCTTCCGCAGCTGCGATCTGCTCGTTTGCAGCCGCCAGACGACGGGCAATGGAGCGTTCCAGCTCGGCCTTCGCCTCGACGGCGGCAGCAGCGGCCTCGTCACGGGCGTTGGCGACGATGCGCTCGGCCTGGGCCTGGACGTCCTGCTGCTTGCGCTCGTAGGAGGCCAGAAGGGTCTGGGCCTCTTCGCGCAGCGCGCGGGCTTCTTCCAGTTCCGACTTGATGGTCTCCGCGCGGGTGTCGAGCTGTTTGCCGATCATGGACGGCACTTTGGCAGCAAGCAGGATGCCGATGAACAGCACAAAAGCGAGGATGACAACAAAGTCTGTGTTGCCGAGGTTGGCGCCACCACCGGCCGCAAATGCGGGCGCGGCAGAAGCAAGGGTCAGAGCAAGAGCGAGTGTTGCACGCATGGCCTTACCCCTTCGTCCGGTCGGCGACAGCTGCCGCGATGGTGTCCACGTCGTCCTTGCCGCCAAGGGCTGCCACGAGGGCCGCGGCGGTGTCGGTGGCGACTTCCTTCACGCTGTCAAGCGAAGAGGCCCGGATCTCGGCGATGGCTTTTTCGGATTCCGCTGCTTTTGCAGAGATTTCCGCATCCGCCCGTGCGATTGCCTCGTCGACCTCGACCTGAATTTCGGCGCGGGTCTCGGCGGCGATGCGCTGCGCTTCCGCGCGGGCGTCGGCCAGAGCCTTGTTATAAGCGTTTTCGGCCTCAACGGCTTTGGCTTTGAGGTCTTCAGCCGCGGCGAGGTCGTTGGTGATGGTCCCGTGGCGCTCGTTCAGGATGGCTGCAATACGGGGCAGCGCAACGCGCGACAGGATCAGATAGATCACGACAAGCGTGACCAGCAACCAGAAGATCTGGTTTCCGTAGGTCGAGAAGTCCAGCTGCGGCATGCCGGAAGAACCGTGGGCGGCAGCATCAACTGCGCCGTGTGCCGCATCGGCAGCTCCATGACCTGCGTCATGCGTAGTAGATGCCATGTCGTCCTCCTATGGAACTTGCCGTTACACCGGGCGGGGCGCGGTTGGCACTCCGCCCGGCCGTAAGGAAAAACTGTTCCGGAGTCTTAGACGGCGAACATCAGCAGCAGAGCGACCAGGAACGAGAAGATGCCCAGAGCTTCTGCGAATGCGATGCCGATGAAGAGGGTTGCGGTCTGGGAAGCAGCCGCGGAGGGGTTGCGCAGAGCGCCGGCCAGGAAGTTAGCAGCAACGTTGCCAACACCCAGAGCAGCAATACCAGTACCCATGCCAGCCAGGCCAGCGCCGATGTATGCGAGATCGCCTTCCATTTTATATCTCCTTACGATTGGAAGTTGAGGTAGTAGTTCAGACCCTGCACCAGGCCCTTAGTGGGACGGATGCAGCGCGTCTTTCAGATAGACGCAGGTCAGAATGGTGAACACGTAAGCCTGGATGAAGGCCACGAGAACTTCGAGCGCGTAGAATGCGCTGATGGCGAAGATCGGCAGGAAGGACGCAAAACCAAGCGCGCCGGCAAAGCCTGCAAAAACCTTCAGAACCGCGTGACCTGCCATGATGTTGCCTGCAAGACGAATGCAGAGGCTGACGGGACGCACGAAGTAGGAAATCACTTCGATCAGGGCGAGAACCGGACGCAGCGCCAGAGGAGCGGAGCTGACCCAGAACAGGCCGAGGAACTTGCCACCATGCAGGATGAAGCCGGTCAGGGTGATCGCCACGAACACAACCACGGCCAGCACGCCGGTGACGGCGAAATGCGAGGTGGTGGTGAAGGACATCGGGATCAGGCCAAGGAAGTTGGACACCACGATGAACATGAACAGGGTGATGATGTAGGGGAAGAACTTCACGGCGTCCTTGCCAGCAACGTCTTCAACCATCTTGTAGATGAAACCATAGGCCAGTTCCGCAACCGATTGACCGCGCGAGGGCACGATGGAGCGGCTGGACGAGCCGATCACCAGCAGCGCGAAGATCGCGAGCACGGCGAGGAACATCCACAGGGTCACGTTGGTCGGGGTGTACCAGGCGATGTGGTCACCGCCAAACAGCGGCTTCACGGTGAACTGGTCCATCGGGTGAATGGCGAGGCCTGCGTGTTCCGGCGCGAAGATCACACCGGATACGAGCACCAGAGCCAAAGCTACGTAAAAGAACAGTTTGCCCATCGTTCCGCTTCTCCTGTCGCTAGGCCGTCGCCCAGCATTCATGCATCTTTATCAGCGTCGGCGCGGTCCTGCGCCTTGGCCATTTGTTTGTCCTGGATCTCGCGTGCGCTGCGGAGCATCACATTCACCCCGGCGGCCAGACCCAGCAGTATGAACAGCACCATGAAGATGGGGGTCGTTCCAAACAGAACATCCAGCCCGTATCCGATGCCAAAACCGATCACCAGACCGGCCACCAATTCCGTCACCATCCGCCAGGCCTGATTGGCCAGGGAATAGTGTTCATCCGCGCGCGGCTCCGGCTCTTCTTGCGCCCGACGGGCGGCTGCCAGTTTCTCCTCCAGCTGCGCCATGCGCTGCTTTTGGTCGTCGTCGATCAAGGGACGCATCCTCTCGCGAAATCTGATGGCTTGCTAAGCGGTCCTCCGCTCAGAGTCAATTGTGCAATCGCCCCCTGCGACAGGATGGTTTTTTCCTTAATTTCAAGAACTTGCCGCATGGCGCGCAGATGTCTACGGAGTCAACCAGCGACCCTGGACGCTCGAAAAGCGTCCTAAGGCATATTCAACCAACTGGTTGATCTTGAATTCAGGCCACAATCGCCCGGCGCCGGAACAGCCGCCCGTCGATCAGCAACAGGCCGAAGAGGATCGCCAGAAGCCCCGCCAGATGGCTCGGCGCTAGCGTCTCGCCCAGCACCAGCACACCCAGCGTCACCGCCGAGGTAGGCGCGATCAGGGTCGGCAGGGTGATATTGGTCGGCCCCACCCGCGGCAGCACCCAATACATCGCGATGAAGGCCGCCGAGGTCAGCACAAAGCCGATCACCGCCAAGGCGCCCCAGGCCTCGGGGCTGATCGCCTGCGGCAGGCCCTCACGCAGCAACGCCAGCGGCAGGATGCAGAGGGTGGCCCCGGTCAGCGCCCAGGCCACCAGCACCACCGGTTCCATGTCGCGGAACTGGCGCGCAACATTGACCGAGAAAGCATAGCAAAGGGGCGCACCCAGGGTCACAACAACCGCCCAGACAGCAGAGGGTTGCCCGCCCTGCAGGATCGGCAGCGACAGGATCACGATGCCGAGGAGGCCCGCGCCCACGCCGAGGCTCTTGCGCCAGCTTGCCCGCTCGCCGCCTGGCCAGAAATGGGTGACCACCACAGCCAGGGCCGGGGTGCTGGCGTTGACGATGCCGGCCACACCGCTAGCGATATGCTGTTGGCCAAGCGCATAAAAGGAGAACGGCGCCGCGTAGCTCAGCGCCCCGAACCCTGCCAGTGCCAGGGCACGGGACGGCGCGATCCGCCAGCTCCGCCCGCGCAAGCACAGGAAGACCCAGCAGCCCAGCGCGCCAAGGCCCACCCGCCCGGTGGAGATCCACAGAGGATCCAGCTCGCGCAGCAGAACCGCGTTGAACATGAAGGACATGCCCCAGCCGATGCCTAAGATGACAATGATCGCCCAGTCGCGCAGCGCCATGGTGGCCTCCCCTTGCTTTTGTCGCGCCCTTCTGCGCGCACGCTTCGGGATTGTCGACCCGCTTCCTGCGCTTTAGGACTGGGCGTCATGAGCATCACCCTTGATACCGTCTTTGCAGCCCTTGCAGATCCGACCCGGCGGGCGATCCTGTCGATGCTGCTCGAAGACGACATGGCTGTCACCGATGTGGCGGAGCCTTTCGAGATGTCGTTGGCGGCGATTTCCAAGCACCTCACCATCCTCGCCGCCGCCGGGCTGATCCAGCAGGAGAAACGCGGCCGGGTGAAATGGTGCAAGCTGCAACCGGATGCCCTGCGCGGCGCCTCGGTCTGGATGCAGGGGTTCGGGCAATTCGAGCCGGTGAACCTCGATGCCTTCGAGCGGTTTCTGCAATCCGAACTGGCGCCGCCTCAGTCCGACGAGATCTGATCCGCCGCCCGCAGGAGATCATAGCCGCGGAGACCAATTTCCAACCCCGCAACTTCGCCGAGCCTGCCGTCATCCCCGATCGCCAGCGGCGGTCCCATCAGCTTCACGTCGTGCAGACCAAGCTCCGGCACCGTCCAGCCCTTCGAATGCGCCAATGGCAGCCGAACGCCTGGTCGCGGGTTGAGACCGGGGGCGATCTCACGCCCTCCCATCTTCAGGAAATGCGCGATATCCCATTCTTCGCACCGGCCCTCAAACCGGGTCACTACCCAGCAATGCCCATCCTCGGCCCAGGTGCGTTTGGCTTCCGGCACAAACACACCGTAGACATAGCCAGCCTCATAGCCCGCCGTCCGCAAGGCCGCGATCAGATAGGCGTTGATATCCACGCAGGAGCCCTGCGCCATGCTGCAGAGCTGCGGCAATTCATCCGCGCCATCGTAAAACCGCTCCTCCGGATGACCATAGTCGAAGATCCCCGCCACATGGTTCACGATGGCCTGCATCCCGGACCGCCCGCCACCCGCTGCGGCGGCGATGGCCCGCGTTTCCCCCGCGAGCGCGGCGGCAGCACGGGTAAAGCGGCTGTCACGCGGCGCAAAGATCACCTCCGGATAGGCGGGACCCGACGCTTGATACCGCAGACGGATTGTCACCCGTTCTGCCTCGGCCGTGGCAATCAGCAAATGCTGCGCCAGCGTCGGCTCCGACACGAGCTTCAGTCGCGCACCGCTCACATCGACCGCCACAGGCGCTGCATGAGGCGTGGCAATGCCGGGCGCACAAACAACCTCGGCACCGGGCACGGCAGCGTAAGAAAACGTCAGTTCGATCACGATATACTTTCGCGGGATATTGTGTCTTCCGGGTCTAGATGGCGCATGTAAAACCTCAGTGACGCTCCTCGTCCTTCAGCAGCAGCCAGAGCGCCACGATGGTGAGACCGATCCCCAAGAGGATCAGCCCCGAGGGCCAGCCCCGGCCCAGCGCGATCTCCCACAGGATTACCCATGAGGGAACGAGATAGGTATAGGCCATGACCTTGGCAGAAGGCAGACGCAGGGTCGCGAATTGCAGCAGCACGAAGGTACAGGCAGAGGCGAAGACCGAGACATAGACAAGCCCGATCCAGACGATCGGAGGCAGCCCCGCCCAGTCGGTCGCCACCAGGTCCCGCCAGGCAAAGACGATCAGCACCAGCGCCCCCGCCACCAGCATACCGAAGGTGAAGACCAGCGCCGGTTCGCCCCGATTGAGCTTGCGCACCATCGGCGTATAGAGCGCATGGGCCACGCAGCCCCAGAAATAGACCACTTCGCCATGGCCGATTTCAAACGCGAGCAGCGCATCAAGGTCGGCACGAAAGATCACCCAGAGCGCCCCGGCCCCGCCTATCGCCAGGGCCAGCGCCATCCGGGGCGTGGTCACCTGACGCAGCAGGAGCCAGCCGAAGACACCGCTCAGCGCCGGGGTCAGGGTAAAGACCGCCGCCGCGCTCACCGGATTGGCGGTCTTGAGGCCGTAAAACATCAGCACGAAATAGATCGAGAAGACCCCGCCGAGGAGCAGGTAGCGCCAGGGGGCGCGGAAATGTGCGGGCTTCAGCCCCGGCCCCAGCGCCGCCGCCGCCCCGATCAGCGTTCCCGCCAGCACGAACCGCGCGGCATTGAGCGCCGCCGGGCTGATCTCATTGGCGATCATCGCGCCCAGCGAGAAGGATCCGGCAACCAGCGCCGAGAAGAGCAGCATCGCAAGATGGCCGCGATGGACCTCGCTCAGCCCCAAGGCCTGTGCGCGGCTCTCGGACCTCAGCATGTCGGCCAATCCTTGGCCCGGTCCTTCAGGAAGCGGATGAAGCTCTGCACCTTGTTGGTGCGATGCAGGTCCACATGGGTCACCAGCCAGATCTTGCCGGACCATTCGTCCAGCGGCTCCATCACCCGCACCAGCTCCGGCCATCCCGCCGCCTCCCAGAGCGAGATGAAACCGATGCCCGCGCCGGCGAGGATCGCCTTGTGGCCGGCCTCGGCATCCGAGCAGCGAAAGACGATATTCTGCGCCGGCACATGGGCGCGCAGCCATTGTTCGAAGGGCGCGCGACTGTTTTCATTGTCGCTGGCCACAAACCGGTGGTTCGCCATGTCCTCGACCCCTTTGAGGGTGCCATAGCGCGCCACGTAGTCGGGCGAGGCATAAAGCGCGAGCTTGGTGCTCTGGAAGGGTTGCACCACATTGTCGGGCTGCTCGGGCGCATTGCCCGCGCGCAGCGCCACATGGGCCTCGCCATACTCCAGCCGAAACAGGCGTTCGCCGGTCAGATAACGGATCACCAGATCGGGATGCATCCGCTGGAACTCCGCCAGCTCCGGCGCCAGCATCGGCGCCATCGACGACAGCGAGGTGACGACCAATTCGCCCGAGACCTCGTCGCCCTGCCCCTTCAGGCGGCCGACCAGCTGGCTGAACTGGTCATCCGTCGCCTGCGCCACCCGCAACAGGTCCAGCCCGGACTCGGTGGGCGTGTAGCCGCGTGCATGTCGCTGGAACAGCTTCACCCCCAGCCGGGCCTCGATCGCGTCGATATGGCGGATCACGGTGGCATGATGCACGCCCAGAACCTCTGCCGCACCACTTACGGTGCCGAGCCGCGCCACCTGATAGGCAGTGCGCACCTCATCCCAATTTTCCAAGAGGACCCCCGTCAAGATTCTATGCGCACATGCGCACATGTTTTGTTGAATATCACAAATTGAGTTCGCAAATGCAAAGGCGCATTCTCTGTGTCAATCAACCACACCTCCTCACAAAGGACCAATACAATGGCACAGACCGTACTGCATATTGACAGCTCCGCCCGCCTCACCGCGTCCGTTTCCCGCGACCTCACCGCCCAGGTGGTCGAGCGTCTCGGCGCCAAGGAAGTGATCCGCCGCGACCTCGCCACCGCCCTGCCGCTGCTGGACGAAGCCTGGATCGGCGCCAATTTCACCCCCGCCGACCAGCGCAGCGACGAACAGAAAGCCCTTCTGGCACAATCCGACGCGCTGATCGCGGAACTGAAGGCGGCGGACACCATCGTCATCGGCGCCCCGATCTACAACTTCTCGGTGCCCGCCACCCTGAAGGCCTGGATTGACCTCGTGGCCCGCGTCGGCGTCACCTTCAGCTATTCCGCCGCCGGCCCCGAAGGCCTGCTGAAAGGCAAGCGCGCCATCGTCGTCATCACCTCCGGCGGCACCGAGGCCGGGTCCGACATCGACTATGCCAGCCGCTACCTGACCCATGTGCTGGGCTTCATCGGCATCACCGATGTGGAAATCGTCGCCGCCGACCAGCAGGCGATCGACGCCGAGGCCTCTCTCGCCAAGGCCCAGACCGCGATCGCGGCCCTCGCCGCCTGATCGCCCCCCCCGAGACAACAAAGGGCGCTCCGCTTGGGGCGCCCTTTCGTTTGGTCCAGAGGGTCCAGAGCCGATGCCCAGCGATCAGATGAACTCCGGTGTGACCCCGATGTGGTCGAAGAACCGCATCAGATCCGCCCGCGACAGCGCCACGGTCCGGTCATTGACCAGCGGATGCATATAGATGACTTCGGCGTCCTGCGCAGCGGCATCCATGAAGAAACGCACGTCCTTGGAAGCGCCGTTGATCATCGCCAGCGGCGTCACCGCGCCGGGGCGCACGCCGAGGAATTCGATCAGCCGGTCCTCGGACCCGAAGGACAGCCCGCCAATGCCCAGCTCCGCCCCCAGCGCCTTGAGGTCGATATCGCGATCCTGCTGCAGGGACACGAGGTAGTTCCGCTTCTTGCGGTCGCGCAGATAGAGGTTCTTCAGCCGCAAGGCCTTCTGCCCCGGCACCAGCAGCGCATGTTCGACCGCCTTGGCCTCCTCGACTGTGCGCAGGGGCACGTGTTCGTGCAGCACATAAGCGAGGCCCCAGTCGTCAAACTGCGCCAGCAGCGCATCGGAGGACAGCGGCAGGCTGTCCTGAAAGGCGGAAGAAGCGTCCATCACTCACCTCTGGATCGTGGTCTGGGTCTCGATCTGGGTCGAAACAGTCAGGCCCTTGTGACAGATCTTCCACCGCCTCTTCAAGGCGACAAGGGGCGTTTCAGGCGACAGCAGCGACGCGCGGGGCGAAACATTTCAACCAGCCGGCATCCACCTCGGCAATCGCCTCGGCAGAGAATCGCGCCTCCTGCTCCCAATAGCGCCCCGAGGGCACGAAATAGCCCAGCTGCTGTTCGCGCATCCGCACCTGATGCAGGGCAATGGGGCACAGCGACGGCATCTGCGTATGGCCCAGCGTCGCCGGGGTGGCGCGCTGGTAGGGCAGCACGCTGTCATAGGGGCTGAGGTTCACCACCGCACAGCCCTGCTGGGCCGCAAAGGCCTCCAGCCGCCGCGCCTTGGCAGGCAGATTCGCCAGCGTCTTGTCTGCCCGCAGGGGATCGGCGGTGCCGGTGCCGTAAAAATGGGTCTTGCCCTGATCGGGATAGACCATGTCGCAGCCGAAATAGCACAGATGCGTTGGCTGCAGCGCCGCCAGCGCCCAATAGCCGACGGTAAAGGCCATGGTGCCCCCGGCATAGACAAACCCGCCGTAGATATTCTGCGCCGGCACGTAATCCACCGCCGTCACCACCCGCTGATTGCCCTCCAGCAGCACCGGACGCCGATCTTCCGGGAAATCCTCCGGGTGGATCATATGGCTCCAGTCAGGGCGAATCCGCCAGGCGTTATTGATAGCCACCACGTAGTCAAAATCATCGCGGGACCAAGTGGCCGCATCCACCGCATAGGGGGCGCTGCCAAGTATAAGAACTTTTACCATTATTTGATTTAACTCCCTACCAGAAGCTGCGTTGAACAGAAGCTAGCTCTTCGGGTCAACACGGCCACTCGTGAATTCAACTTAACAAATGCATCTTTCGGTGGCGATCCGCCAAAACTGGCGAGTTTGGGAGGAAAACCGCCGACCGGGCCTTTGACCCTTTTGCCCAGCCTTGAATTGCCTGCGGCTTGACTCTTGGGCCTTGGAGCGATAGGCCCTGTCGCGACTCCGGGAGCAGTATGTCTTCCGGTCCTCGACGCGTGTCGGGGATCGCCCTCCACCAGCGCGTTGCGCCCGTGGGGGCAAACCTGTTTGGTTTGCGCCCACGATGATCGGCACGGCGGGGGCAAACCTGTTTGGTTTGCACCCACGACGATCGGCACGGCGGGGCAAACCTGTTTGGTTTGTCCCTCTTGGCGCAAGGGAATGGAACGGCGATTGTGCATCCACCCACCGCTCCTTACATCAAGGGGCACCGTCTTAACCCGGCAAAGGAGGCCGAAGGCATGTTTGAAAATCTATCCGAACGCCTATCCGGTGTCTTTGACCGGCTGACCAAGCAGGGTGCACTTTCCGAAGACGACGTGAAAACCGCCCTGCGCGAAGTGCGCGTGGCCCTGCTGGAAGCGGACGTCTCGCTGCCGGTGGCCCGCGAGTTCGTGAAAAAGGTGCAGGATCAGGCCACCGGCCAGGCGGTCACCAAATCGGTGACCCCGGGCCAGCAGGTGGTGAAGATCGTGCATGACGCGCTGGTCGATACCCTGCGCGGCGAAGGCGATCCCGGTGCGCTGAAGATCGACAACCCGCCCGCGCCGATCCTGATGGTCGGCCTGCAGGGCTCGGGCAAGACCACCACCACCGGCAAGCTCGCCAAGCGGCTGAAGGAGAAGGAGGGCAAGAAGGTCCTCCTCGCCTCGCTCGATATCTATCGCCCCGCGGCGATGGACCAGCTTGCCGTGCTTGGCGCGCAGATCGGCGTCGACACGCTGCCGATCGTTCCGGGTCAGAAACCGGTCGACATCGCGCGCCGCGCCAAGCAGCAGGCGGCCCTGGGTGGCTATGACGTCTATATGCTCGACACCGCGGGGCGTCTGCAGATCGACGAAGTCCTGATGAAGGAAGTCGAGGACGTCCGCGACGTGGTCTCCCCGCGCGAGACCCTCTTGGTGGTCGACGGTCTGACCGGTCAGGTCGCGGTCGAGGTCGCCGAAGAGTTTGACCGCAAGATCGGCATCTCCGGCGTCGTTCTGACCCGGATGGACGGCGACGGCCGTGGCGGTGCGGCGCTGTCGATGCGCGCCGTAACCGGCAAGCCGATCCGCTTTGTCGGCCTTGGCGAGAAGATGGACGCCATCGAGACCTTTGAACCGGACCGGATCGCGGGCCGCATCCTCGGCATGGGCGACATCGTCGCCCTCGTCGAGAAGGCGCAGGAAACCATCGAGGCCGAACAGGCCGAGCGCATGATGAAGCGCATGATGAAGGGTCAGTTCAACATGAACGACCTGCGCATGCAGCTTGAGCAAATGCTCCAGATGGGCGGTATGCAGGGCATGATGCAGATGATGCCGGGCATGGGCAAGATGGCCAAGCAGGTCGAAGAGTCCGGTTTTGATGACAAGACCATCAAGCGCCAGATCGCCATGATCCAGTCGATGACCAAGACCGAACGCGCCAATCCGGCCCTGTTGCAGGCCTCCCGCAAGAAGCGGATCGCGGCCGGTTCCGGCATGGATGTGTCCGACCTCAACAAGCTCTTGAAAATGCACCGCCAGATGGCCGACGTGATGAAGAAGGTCGGCAAGATGGGCAAGGGCAAGATGCTGAAACAGGCCATGAAGGGCATGTTCGGCGGCAAGGGCGGCATGCCCGACATGGCTGGCATGGCCGGTGGCATGGACCCCTCGCAGATGGATCCCAAGGCGCTGGAAGCGGCCGCCAAGGCGCTTGGCGGCGGCAAGGGCCTGCCCGGCGGCCTCTCCGGCTTTGGCAAGAAGAAGTAAGCCTGCGCCATGAGCTCCGCCCCCACCATAGAAACCGACCGTCTGGTCCTGCGCCCGCATGTGGCGGCGGATCTGGCCGCCTTCTGGCAGTTCTACCAGAGCGACCGGTCGCGCTACATGGATGCGCCGGACAGTCGCTCGCAGCTCTGGACCGGGCTCCTGGCCGAGGTCGGCTCCTGGGAGGTCTTCGGCTGGGGCGGCCTTGCGATCGAGACCCAGGAGGGCCAGCTTGCCGGCCAAATCTGCATCAGCCAGCCGCCGCATTTCCCCGAGCTGGAACTGGGTTGGATCGTCTTTGAAGGCTTCGAGGGGCTGGGTTATGCCTATGAGGCGGCCAGTGCCATGCGCGACTATGCCTTCGAGATCCTCGAGGTGCCGACGCTGGTCAGCTATATCGACGAGAAGAACCAACGCTCCATCGCGCTGGCCGAACGTCTGGGCGCCACGCTGGATCCCAATGCGCGCACCTATGATGCCGCCGATCTGGTCTACCGCCACCAGCCGGACAGTTCCGGCCCCGGACTGGAGGCCTACGCATGAGCATGCCCTCCATTCCCGTGATCGAGACCAAGCGGCTGATCCTGCGCGGCCCCGAAGCCAAGGACTATCCGAATTTCAAGGCGACCTTCACTTCCTACCGCGCGCGATTCATGGGTGGGCCGCTCAACCCCTACGAGGCCTGGATGCTCTATGCCGCCGAGATCGGCCATTGGCAGATCCGCGGCTTCGGCATGTGGATGATCCACGACAAGGCCACCGACGAGACCCTCGGCATGGCCGGCGGCTGGCAGCCCGCAGGCTGGCCCGAACGCGAGATCGCCTGGATCATCTGGCCCGAGAAGGCCGGAAAGGGCTATGCGCTGGAGGCGACGCACGCCGCCCGCAACCACTTTTACAGCAAGGCGGGCTGGGACGGCGCGGTGAGCTATATCGACCCCAAGAACCTCGATTCGATCCGCCTCGCGGAACGGCTCGGGGCCAAGAAGGATCACACGGCCGCGACCATCGACGGCAATGACGCGGTCTATCGCCATCCCGCGCCGGCAAGGCTGAAGGACAGCCAGATCGCGCATGGGATCGAAATGGAAATCGGCCATTACGCCGACCCGATGTTCAAACCGAAAGGATGGGCCATTGACTGACATGACGACCGATCCCGTGGCCCGCGCGGCGGCAATCCTCAAAAGCCACCGTGAAAGCATCGACCGGCTGGATGCGATCCTCGTCTACACCCTGGGGGAGCGCTTCAAGCACACCCAGGCGGTGGGCCGGCTCAAGGCCGAACACGACCTTCCCCCGTCCGATCCCACGCGTGAGGCCACGCAGATCGCACGACTCGAAGACCTGGCGAAAGAGGCCGACCTCGACCCCGAATTCGCCAAGGCGTTCTTGAACTTCATCATCGATGAGGTCATTCGCCATCACAAGAAACACCAGGAATAAGCGGGATCTGACCGGCTTCCGGCATCCCGTTCAACGCCATCAAAGGAGACTAAAACCATGGCAATGAAAATCCGTCTGGCCCGCGGCGGCTCCAAAAAGCGTCCCTTCTACCGCATCGTGGCTGCTGACAGCCGCATGGCGCGCGACGGCCGCTTCATCGAGAAGCTCGGCACCTACAACCCGCTGCTGCCCAAAGACAGCGAAGAGCGCGTGAAAATGGACCTCGAAGCCGTCAAGGCATGGCTCGCCAAGGGCGCCCAGCCGACCGACCGCGTGGCCCGTATGCTCGAAGCAGCCGGCGTTCTGACCAAGAAAGAGCGCAGCAACCCGAAGAAAGCCGTTCCGGGCAAGAAAGCCCAGGACCGCGCTGAGGAAAAAGCAGCCAAGGCCGCGGAAGCAGCCGAAGCCGCAGCAGACGCGGAATAATCACATGACAGGCTCGGTGCAGGACCCCAAAGGGTGTTTCCCGGAAGGCTTCCGCGCCGAGCTTGACCTGTTGATGCGGTTGCGCCGGGATGTCCGGCGCTTTCGCCGCGACCCGGTGGACGAGGCGGTGCTGACGCGGTGCCTCTCCGCCATCTCGCTGGCGCCCTCGGTGGGCCTCAGCGAACCCTGGCGCGTGATCCGCGTCCAGAGCGAGACCGCCCGCGCGGCGGCTCTGCGAAATTTCGAGGCCGCCAATGCCGCCGCCCTTGCTGATTACAGCGAGGATCGCGCCGCCACCTACGCCCGCCTCAAACTCTCCGGCATGAAGGAGGCCCCGGTGCAGATCGCGTTTTTCTGCGATGAGACCACCGAAAAGGGCCATGGGCTCGGCGCCCGCACCATGCCGGAGATGCGCCGCTATTCGGTGGTTACCGCCATCACCCTGTTCTGGCTCGCCCTGCGCGCCGAAGGCCTCGGCCTCGGCTGGGTCTCGGTGCTGGATCCCGAAGAGCTGTCGCGCGACCTCGGGGTGCCGGAAAGCTGGCGCCTCATCGGCTATTTCTGCATCGGCCATCCCGAACGCCTCTCCGACACGCCGGAGCTGGAGCTTGAGGGCTGGGAACAGCGCTTTGACGCGCTGCCGATCGAGACCCGCTGAGGATCGGCACCGCAGATGGGCCTGATCCGCATGGTAATCTTCACCCTCATCGCCTTTGGCGCCGGTGTGCTATACGAACGCAGCGGCGCACGCGAGCGCTGCGACCTCGCCGGCGGCGACTGGACCAGAACAGAAACGGGGACCGGCATGATCTGCCGGATATGAGCATGAGCGACGACAAGGACGAGCTGATCTGTGTGGGCGCCATCGCCGGATCCTACGGGGTGCGCGGCGAGGTGCGGATCAAGAGCTTCTGCGCGATCCCGGACGAGATCGAGAGCTACTCACCGCTGCTCGGCGAGGATGGCCGCACCCGCTACACGCTGGCGATCACCCGGGCTGTGAAGAATGGCTTTGCCGCCCGCATCGTCGGGGTCGACAGCAAGGAAGCGGGCGATGCGCTGAAGGGCGTGCAGCTCTATGCGCCGCGCGACCGGTTGCCGACGCTACCCGACGACGAATTCTACCACGCCGACCTGATCGGGCTGGAGGTCTATGACACCGGCGGCACGCTGCTGGGCCGGGTCAAGGCGGTGCAGAACTACGGCGCCGACGACCTACTGGAAATCCACGGCCCCGGCCTCGCCGCCACCGTGCTGCTGCCCTTCACCCGCGCGGCGGTGCCCACCGTGGACCTCACCCAGGGTCGTATCGTCGCCGATCCTCCGGAAGGGCTGTTCTGACCGGATCGCTCAGCCTTCGGGCGGGATCTGTTGCAACCAGGCGAACACCCGTTCCACCCCGGTCAGCAAGGCCAGATCCCGCTCCCCGAGCGGCACCTCGGGGGGCGGCAGTCTGAGCCAAGCCTTCAGAAGGCGATGCAGGAACAGGAAGCGGAACACCGGATTGTCGGCGACCGCTTCGCCATATCCGCTCTCGAAGGCCAGCCAGTCCGCGCGCGCCACGCCTCCAAACCCTGCATCTTCGGGCCGCAGCGCCAGATGGTCGGGCAGGTTTGCCAGCCACAGATTGGCGATGTCGCAATAGGGCGTCGTCGCATGGGCGTTGGAAAAATCAATGAAGGAGATCTGCGCCTGCGTCACCAGGATGTTGCGGAAATGCAGATCCCCATGCTCCGGCGCGGCCCGGTAGGCGCGCCCCTTCGCCTCACGCCCGACCCGGTGCAGCATGGCGCACAGTCCGAGAAACTTTTTCGGCTTGCGGATGCGGAGGTCTCCGGCCCGCAGACGCGCCCCAAGGGCCTGGATCTGTTCCAGCCGCGGTTTGGGCCAGAACAGCCGCACCCCCATATCCTCCGCCCCGTGCAGGGCCGCCACCGCCGCACCGATGCGGCGCAGCAGCTCCGCCCGGTCCGTCAGACCGTACTCCGCAAAGGTCAGCTCGCTGCTGGCCTTTTCCCCCGGAACGAAGGCGAACAGCGCAAACGGGTGTTCCGCATCCCGCCAAATCAGATCCGGGACATGCACCCCGGGCACACCCTGCAGGGCCCTGGACGCGTCCTGGTGCCGATCGAGATGGCCGCGATAGCTCTTTGCCCGCTCGCCCGAGAAATCCGCGCGCAGGACAAACCGTCGCTCATCCACGGTGCGAAGCCCCAGCACCGCCACACGATCCTGCCGCCCGGTGTTGACCTGCATCACGCTGAAGCGGGCCCCCTGCACCGGCAATCCCGTCTCGCCCGCGATACGCGGCCAAAGCGCCATGGCGCGTAGTTCCACCTCGGCCACGGCTTTTTCGGGATGGAAGGCAGGCAGCAGGGGCTGCGGATCATCAGGCATGAGGTGGAACAGCTTTCTGTTGCGGTCCATCCAATTTCAACTAAACAGCGGGTTATGAGCAAGCCAACAAAATCCCACGGGCGCCTGTCCATCGGCGCCTCCCTGAAGCCGCGAGAGCTGATGCGCGACACGCCGGATCTTGCTGGCGTGTGGAAGGCCAAGGTGCTGACCCTCTTTCCCGGCGCCTTTCCCGGGCTCCTCGGCGAAAGCCTCACCGGCAAGGCGCTGCAGCAGGGGCTGTGGCACCTGGAAACCCGCGACCTGCGCCCCTATGGGCTTGGCAAGCACAAAAATGTCGACGACACCCCCGCCGGCGGTGGCGCCGGCATGGTGCTGCGCGCCGATGTGCTCGGCACCGCGATTGAAGAGGCGATGGCGGGGACGCGCGGCAACTGGCCGCTGATCTACCTGTCGCCGCGCGGGCGCCGCATGGACCAGCAGATGATGCAGTCCCTGGCCCTCTGCGACGGGGTCACCCTGCTCTGCGGCCGGTTCGAGGGCGTTGATGAGCGGGTGCTGGAGCATTACGGCATCCTCGAGGTCTCGCTTGGCGACTTCGTGATGACCGGCGGCGAGCTGGCAGCGCAGGCGCTGATCGACGCCACCGTGCGGCTCATTCCCGGCGTTCTCGGCAACCACGCCTCGACCGAGGAGGAAAGCTTTTCCTCCGGCCTGCTCGAACATCCGCAATATACCCGCCCCGCCGAATGGAAGGGCCGCACCATCCCCGAGGTGCTGATGTCCGGCCACCACGGCAAGATCGCGGACTGGCGCCACGAGATGAGCGAAGAAATCACCAAGGCCCGCCGCCCCGACCTCTGGGCCGCCTATCTGGCGAAGAAAACCGCTCAGGACTGACGTTTGGGCGGCTTTGGCGTCGCGGAAGCGCGTTGCTGCGCCCGCGTCGCCATCCGCAGCAGCGCCCGGAACTTCTCGCAATCGAGGTGATTGGGCTCCGGGCAATCGGCCACATGGCGCACCATGTCCGCCAGCGCCGCCAATTGCCGGGCCTGCGCCTGCATCTCCTCGGCCCGGGCATGGAGATCGCCGCGCGGCAGATCGGGCCGCCCCGTTGGGGTGAACATCCGCGCGATTTCCTCCAGGGGAAACCCCGCCATCTTCGCGAGCGCGATGATCGAGAGCTGCTGCAGCACCTCCGCCCCGTATTGCCGTCGCAACCCGTGCCGGGTCACCGCATGGATCAGCCCCTTTTCCTCGTAATAGCGCAGCGCCGACGGCGCCAGGCCGCTGCGGGCGGCAACCTCGCCGATGTCGAGCAATTTCATGTTTGACCTCAAGTCGACTTGAGTTCGTAGCCTGCAAGGCGACTCATCCAAAGGCAAGGAAAACCTGATGTCTCCCTCCTCTCCCCTCACGCCGCTCAAGGACCCGCGTGCGGTCGCATTGCTGCTCGCCGCCACCCTCACCACCATGGCCAATGCTGCCATCAGCCCCGCCCTGCCGGGGCTGGAGGCGCGATTTGCCGATCACCCGCAGGCCGCTCTGCTGACGCGGATGCTGGTGCCTGCGCCCTCGGTTGCAGTGGTGCTGATCGCCGGATTTGTCGGCAACCTCGCCGACCGTCTGGGCAAGCGGATGCTGCTCCTTCTCGGGGTGGCGCTGTTCGCCCTTGCCGGCTGCCTCGGCATGGCACTCACCAGCCTCGAAGCACTGCTGGCCAGCCGCCTTGCCCTCGGGGTGGCGGTGGCCCTGATCATGACCGCGCAGACCGCTCTGATTGGCGACCTTTTCCAGGGCGAGGACCGCAGCCGACTGCTCGGCCTTCAGATCTCCGCCCGCAACCTCGGCGGGCTGGTGGCGATCAGCCTTGCGGGTGTGCTGGCGCTGATCTCGCCGATGCATGCCTTTGCCATCCACGCGCTGGCCCTGCTGATCCTGCCGGTGCTCTGGCGCAACCTGTCAGAGCCCCCCCGCATGCAAGAACCCGTTGTACAGAGCCACATATCGGTACAGACAGAGCGGTTCGGCGCCGGTCTCTGGGCCATGGCCGGGCTGCAGATGCTGACCACGATCTGCTTTTTCACCATGCCGACACAGGTGCCCTTTTTCGTCACCCATCTCGGCCACGGAAATACCGCGCTGATCGGCAGCGTGATGGCGGCGCTGACCCTCTCCGGCACCATTGCGGCCACCCGCTATGCCAGCCTGCACCCGCGCCTCGGCCATGGCGGCCTCTTTGCACTCGGCTACGGGCTGATGGGGGCCGGGATGGCGGTGCTGGCGCTGGCCAGCAGCCTGCCTTGGGTCTTCCTCGGCGCCAGCCTCGTGGGCTTCGGCTTTGCCACCGTCTCGCCGAACTTCAACGAGATCGCCCTGCGCGCCGCCCCCGCCAGCCGACGCGGGCGGGCTGCCGGGATCATGACCACCTCGGTCTTTCTGGGCCAGATCGTCTCGCCGCTGTTGACGCTGCCGCTGTTGCGGGCAACGGGGTTTGCCGGAACCTTCGCCAGCCTCGCCGCCCTGCTTCTGGCAGCCGCCGCCATCGCCGGACTTCTCCACCGCCGCACCACCCCCGTCAGCCATCCGACCTGAGGGGCAGGATCCGCCGCATCCCTGTCCCGCAAGGCTTGCAAATCCCGCCGATCTGGCCTAAACACCGCGCGTCCGGGGCTTGTCATGAGTCGTCCGGACCCGCCTTGTATTGCCCATGCCCTGCTTTCTTCGGCAGGGTCCCAGCAGACCGGCGGCCCAAAAAGAAGGAATGACACTTATCTCCGGCGGGCGTCGGCGGGCCCTTGGGCACCGTCACGGACCCGATGAAGACGCGGAGCTCTGGGGATCAGAACGAACTTCGTGGATCAAACCACGAGCAACATAGGAGACGATCATGGATCTGATCGCACAACTCGAAGCGGAGCAGATTGCTGCGCTGGGGAAAGAGATCCCCGATTTCAAGGCCGGTGACACCATCCGCGTCGGCTTTAAAGTGACCGAAGGCACCCGCACCCGTGTGCAGGCCTACGAAGGCGTCTGCATCAGCCGTCGCAACGGCAAGGGCATTGCCGGTTCCTTCACCGTCCGCAAGATTTCCTTCGGCGAAGGCGTGGAACGTATGTTCCCGCTCTATTCCACCAACATCGACTCGATCGAAGTGGTCCGCCGTGGCCGCGTCCGTCGCGCCAAGCTGTACTACCTGCGCTCGCGTCGCGGTAAGTCCGCTCGGATCGCCGAAGACGCGAACTACAAAAACAAAGCGTAAGGAGTGGTATCATGAAAAAAGACATCCATCCCGACTACCACTTCATCGACGTCAAAATGACCGATGGCACCATGCTGAAAATGCGCTCCACCTGGGGCAAGGAAGGCGACCAGATGGCGCTGGACATCGACCCCACCGTGCACCCCGCATGGACCGGCGGTTCGTCCCGCCTGATGGACACCGGCGGCCGCGTGTCCAAGTTCAAGAAAAAATACGAAGGCCTGGGCTTCTGATCTGCCCTTCGCAGATCGTCCACGGACTTATCCACAGAAACGCCATCCCTCGGGGTGGCGTTTTTCGCATCCCCGGGGCACGGGACCTGCACCCCGGGCAGGGGTCGGCCGAGGCGACTTTACAGCCACTTCGACCCAGTCAGAACAGGCTCTAACTTGGGCATTAGGCTCTAACTTGGGTGTTTTGGCCGCTTCCCATTGATTCGCAGCCTCTCTATAGTCCCGGCAAAGACAAAGGCACCGCAGCAAATGCGGCTCAGGGTTGAAGGGACTTCTCCAGATGGCGCATATCATTGTCGTCGGTAACGAAAAGGGCGGCGCGGGCAAATCCACCGTCTCCATGCATGTGGCCACTACGCTGGCGCGGCTGGGCTACAAGGTCGCCGGCCTCGATCTCGACCTGCGGCAGCGCTCGATGGGGCGCTACCTGGAAAACCGGCTCGCCTTCATTGCCGCCGCCAATCTCACCCTGCCGATGGTGGCGCTGCACGAACTGCCGGAGATCGACCCCGACACGCTGCAACCGGGCGAGAACATCTACGACCTGCGCCTTTCGGCGGCGATCTCGGAGCTGGAACCGGAGTATGACTTCATCCTGATCGACTGCCCGGGCTCGCACACGCGTCTCAGTCAGGTGGCGCATTCGCTGGCCGACACGCTGATCACGCCGCTCAACGACAGTTTCGTGGACTTCGACCTGCTCGCCCACACGGATGAGAAGGGCGAGAAGATCAAGGGGCCCTCGGTCTATTCCGAGATGGTCTGGAACGCCCGCCAGCTGCGCGCCCAGGCCGGGCTGCCGCCGATTGACTGGGTGGTGATCCGCAACCGGGTCGGCACCCAGCGGATGGTCAACAAGGAGAAGATGGAGCGCGCCATCAACATGCTCTCCAAGCGGATCGGCTTCCGGGTCGCGCCGGGTTTTTCCGAGCGGGTGATCTTCCGTGAACTGTTCCCACGCGGCCTCACCCTTCTGGACCTGAAGGATGTGGGCGTGAAACAGCTCAATATCTCCAATATTGCCGCCCGTCAGGAGCTGCGCGACATGATGAAGGCGCTGAACCTGCCGGATGTGGCGATCAATATCTGACCGCCCGGATCTCTGCGCCCACCCTCCCCCGAAATGGGGTTTGCCGCGCGGCCCTGCCGTGCTCGCCCTGCGCGCGCGGGTCCTCCCGGAACGGGGGGAAAGACCTCCAGCGGGCAATCAGACGGGATCACGTCCCTCGGACCGGCTCGCCCGGGGCGCGTCGAAGAGGGTGAAGAGCTCGATCGGCTCGCCCACCCCGCGCAGCATGTAACGGCCGACGGAGACCAGATCGCTCTCGACCTCTCCGGCGGCGCGACGCACATGCTCGGAGAGGATCACCGAACGCTCCACCGTGCGATGCATATCGGCAATCCGCGCGGTCAGGTTCACGGTCGGCCCGATCACGGTAAAGTCCAGCCGGTTCGGTGCCCCGATATTGCCGTAGAGGATCTCGCCCGCATGCAATGCCAACGTGTAATCCGCCTGCGGCAAGCCGGCCAGGATGCGGGCCGCATTCACCGCCTCCATGCGCGGCGCCAGGGCCCGGACCGCTGCCAGCGCCGCCCGGGCGTCCTCTTCCAGGGTGCCGAGGTTGAACATCGCCATCACCCCGTCGCCCATGAACTTCAGGATATTGCCGCCATGGGCCTGGATGATCTCGACCACATGACCGAAGTAGTCGTTGAGCAGATCGACCATCACAGTGCCAGGCAGCTGCTCGGACAGGGCGGTAAAGCCGCGCAGGTCAAACAGGCAGATCACCGCGTCGATCAGCTGCGAGGACCCGCGCTGGATCTCCCCCGACAGCACCCGCTCGCCCGCGTCGCGGCCCAGGTAGACCTTCAGCAGCTCGCGCCCCATCTCCCGGTTGCCCTCCGCCGAGAGCACCACCACAAGGGTTTCAAAACAGGCACGGATGATATCGCGATAGGCCTCCGCCGCGCCCGGGTCGCCATCCAGCGTCCAGGAGGCCAGCACCCCCTCGCGGTACATCGTCTCCGGCACATAGGTCCTGTGGCCCTCGCCGCCGATCGGCTGCCAATGGGCAAAATAGGACGTACCGCCCTGCGCCCGCAATTCGCTGAAGATCGGAAAGCGCGTCCCCTCCTCGCCGGTCAGATCCGCACAGAGCTCCGCCTCGCCACTGGAAATCATCGCGTAAAAGGGACTGTTGAGCCAGGCATCCACGGCCTGATCCGGGCGACGGAAATACTCGAAGTTGAGGCCATCGGCCCGGGTCCAGGTGAAGCCGATGCCGCCGAACTCCGGGTGCAGGGCCCGTTGGGCCAGTTGCATCCGCACCAGGGGAACGCCATGGTTGATCAGCTCGGTGCAAAACCCGTTCAGCATCTGCGGCCGCGGCACGGCCCGAATGCCCTGATCGACCAGCCAGGCCTTCAACGCGGTGATGGTTAGGGTATCGGGCATCGGCAGGTGGCTCGGTCCAGGGGGTTAAAGTCCGCCAGATTTAGCCGCTGCCTCCATGTTTGCCAACCGCCTCAACATGCGGCGCAACAGTGCCACGTCTTCGGCGGAGAACTGCGCCGCAAGCTTGGCGTCATAGGATTTGGCCTGCTCGCGCAGATCCTCGTAGACCGCGCGCCCCGCCGCTGTCAGTTCCAGATGCTCGGACCGCCGATCCGTCTCGTCCCGGTTGCGGCTGACCCAGCGTCGCTCGGCCAGTTTCGCCACCGCACGGCTGATCTTGGTCTTGTGGATCTTGGCCCGCGTGCTGATCTCGCGCGCGGTCATGCGGTGATACATGCCCAGATGGAACAGCACCCGCCATTCGGTCCGCAGCATCCCGTAGCGCCCCTTGTAGAGGATCTGGAACTCGAGCGAGGAATCCTCCGCCGCCCGGTTCAACAGGAAGGGCAGGAAATCCTGCACCACAAAATCATCATTCTCGCTCATTTCCGCGCTCCACCTCTCTTGTTAGTTACAAAATCAACTATTACCGAGAGGGAAATGCAAGAGGAGGTAGGCCGAAATGACCCGTCACGCTTTGCCTGACCAGATGATCCAGGCCCCGTCAAATCAGGGCACCACCGAGGGCTATATGCCCGGATTCGGCAATGATTTTGAAACCGAAGCCCTGCCCGGCGCGCTGCCGCAGGGGATGAACAGCCCACAGAAATGTGAATATGGGCTCTATGGCGAGCAGCTCTCCGGCACCGCCTTTACCGCCGAGCGGCCGGAGCGCACCTGGTGCTATCGCATCCGCCCGAGCGTCAAGCATTCGCATCGCTACCAGAAGATCGACCTGCCCTATTGGAAGAGCGCGCCGCATATCCCGCAGGATGTGATCTCGCTCGGTCAATACCGTTGGGACCCGGTGCCGCATTCCGATCAGCCGCTGACCTGGCTCACGGGCATGCGCACCATGACCACGGCGGGGGATGTGAACACCCAGGTCGGCATGGCGACCCATATCTACCTTGTCACCGAGTCGATGAAGGACGAGTACTTCTTCTCTGCCGACTCCGAGCTGCTGGTGGTGCCGCAAGAAGGCCGCCTGCGCTTTGCGACCGAGCTTGGCATCATCGACATCGAGCCGAAGGAGATCGCCATTCTCCCGCGTGGGCTGGTCTACCGTGTCGAAGTTCTGGAAGGACCGGCGCGCGGCTTTGTCTGCGAGAACTATGGGGCAAAATTCGACCTGCCCGGCCGCGGCCCGATTGGCGCCAACTGCATGGCGAACCCGCGCGACTTCAAGGCGCCGGTGGCGGCCTTTGAAGATCGCGAGGTGCCTTCGACCCTCACGGTAAAATGGTGCGGCCAGTTCCACGAGACCAAGATCCCGCAAAGCCCGCTCGACGTGGTGGCCTGGCATGGCAA
This sequence comes from uncultured Paracoccaceae bacterium, assembly GCA_937146765.1. Taxonomy (GTDB): domain Bacteria; phylum Pseudomonadota; class Alphaproteobacteria; order Rhodobacterales; family Rhodobacteraceae; genus Epibacterium. The sequence goes on from CAKZRP010000056.1 coordinate 71,846, forward strand.
CTACGCGCCCTATAAATATGACCTGCGCACCTATTGCCCGGTCGGCGCGATCCTGTTTGATCACCCGGACCCGTCGATCTTTACCGTGCTGACAGCGCCCTCGGGGCAGCCTGGGACAGCGAATATAGATTTCGTGCTGTTCCGCGAGCGTTGGATGGTGGCAGAGAACACCTTCCGCCCGCCGTGGTATCACAAGAACATCATGTCGGAGCTGATGGGCAATATTTACGGGCAGTATGATGCTAAACCGCAAGGCTTCGTGCCGGGCGGGGTGAGCCTGCATAATATGATGCTGCCGCATGGTCCGGATAAAAACGCCTTTGAAGGCGCGTCAAATTCGAACCTCGGGCCGGAGAAGCTGGAGAACACCATGTCCTTCATGTTCGAGACCCGCTTCCCGCAGCATCTGACAGAGTTTGCCGCCAAAGAAGCGCCGTTGCAGGATGATTATATCGACTGCTGGACGACGCTGGAGAAGAAATTCGACGGCACAGCGGGTAAGAAGTAAGGGGGATGGGGGCTCTGCCCCCTCTGCGGCCCTAAAGGGGCCGCATTCACCCCCGGGATATTTGTGAAAAGATGAAAGAGGGCCGGACGCGCCCTCATCGCCTTAAAGGAACGCGCATGGCTTTGAAGAAATCTTGGATCGCTTCGGCGAATTCCGCCGATCACCCCTTCCCGCTCAACAACCTGCCCTATGGCGTGTTTTCCACCGGTGACAGCGATCCGCGCTGTGGGGTGGCGATTGGCGACATGATCCTTGATCTGGCAGAGGCGGAGGCGACCGGGCTGGTCGACCTTGGGGACGAGCCTTTATTCGAGATGCCCTTCTGGAACGAGGTGATGGAGGAAGGCCCGGCGGTTTGGGCGGCGCTGCGCAACCGGCTTATTGCCTTGCTGGAAGAGGGTGCTCAGGAAAGACAGGCGGTTGAGGCCTGTCTGGTGCCGATGGCAGAAACTGTGATGCACATGCCCTTTATGGTGTCGGAATATACCGACTTCTACGCCGGGCGGCACCATGCCACCAATGTCGGCACCATGTTCCGCGGGGCAGAGAATGCGCTGCCGCCGAACTGGCTTCATATCCCCATTGGCTATAATGGGCGGGCCTCCTCCGTCGTGGTCTCCGGCACTGATATTCGCCGTCCCTGGGGGCAGTTGAAAGGGCCGAACGACAGCGCGCCGCGTTGGGCGCCCTCGGCGCGCTTTGACATCGAGCTTGAGATGGGCGCCATCGTCGGCACCCCGTCCGAAGGCCCGATCACCGTGCAGGAGGCGGACGATCATATCTTTGGCTATGTGCTGTTGAACGACTGGTCCGCCCGTGACATCCAAGCTTGGGAATATCAACCGCTTGGCCCCTTCCAGGCCAAAGCCACCGCCACCAGCATCAGCCCCTGGATCGTGACCAAGGCAGCGTTGGAGCCCTTCCGTTGCGACACGCCCGAGCGTGAGGTCGAGCTCCTCGACCATCTGAAGGACTGTGGTCCGATGCTCTACGACATCGACCTTGAGGTGACACTGCGCCCCGAAGGCGGGGAAGAGGCAACCATCGCCCGCACCAATTACAAGGAAATGTACTATTCCGCCGCCCAGCAGCTGGCGCATCACACCACCTCGGGCTGCCCGATGAACGCAGGCGACCTCCTTGGCTCCGGCACCATTTCCGGCCCGGAAAAGGACGCACGCGGCTCGCTCCTCGAGCTCAGCTGGGGCGGCAAGGAGCCCTTGACCCTGCCGACGGGCGAGACCCGCAGCTTTATCGAGGATGGCGACACGCTCACGCTCAAAGGCGCGGCAAAGGGGGATGGCTACACCATCGGCTTTGGCGATTGCACCGGCACCCTGCTGCCTGCCCTCTCCGACCCTTACGCGCGCTAACGCCTTCATCTTCTCTCAAATATCCCCGCCGGAGGCATCCCACCCTCGCCCCCGGCGCCACAGAAAAAGGACACGCACCCATGGCCAAGGCCTTTGCCTCCCAAGGCGACATGAGCGAAAAGAAGATCTCCTTCACCGAAGTGGGCGAGGGCCTTTATGCCTTTACCGCCGAAGGCGACCCGAACTCCGGCGTCATCATTGGCGACGAGTCGGTGATGATCGTCGAGGCGCAGGCCACCCCGCGCTTGGCAAACAAGGTGATTGACTGCGTGCGTTCGGTCACCGACAAGCCGATCTCCCATGTGGTGCTGACCCATTATCACGCGGTCCGGGTGCTCGGCGCCTCTGCCTTTGGCGCAGAGACGGTGATCATGTCCGACAAGGCCCGCGCTATGGTGGTGGAACGCGGACAGGAGGATTGGGACAGCGAATTCCAACGCTTCCCGCGCCTGTTTGAAGGCCACGAGAGCATCCCCGGCCTCACCTGGCCCACCACCACTTTCTCCGACAGCATGACGGTATTCCTTGGAAAACGCCGCGTGGATATCAAGCACCTGGGCCGCGCCCATACCGCCGGCGATGCGGTGATCCATGTGCCGGATCAGAACGTCATGTTCACCGGCGATATCGTCGAATACCACTCCGCCTGCTACTGCGGCGACGGGCATTTCGGCGACTGGGGCCAGACCCTCGACAATATCAAATCCTACGACGTTGACGCCATCGCCCCCGGTCGCGGCGACGCGCTGGTGGGAAAGGAAATGGTCAACGCGGCGATCGAGAACACCCGCGATTTTGTGCAGAGCACCTATCGCCCGGCAGCCCGCGTCGCGGCCCGAGGCGGGTCGCTGAAAGAGGCCTGGGACGCGGTGCGCGCGGAATGCGATCCGAAGTTCAAGGACTACGCGATCTACGAACACTGCCTGCCCTTCAACGTCGCCCGCGCCTATGACGAGGCCCGCGGCATCGACACGCCCCGCATCTGGACCGCCCAGCGCGATCTGGAGATGTGGGAGGCGCTGCAGTCCTGATATGTGGCTCTAAACCCCGG
>CAKZRP010000057.1 GCA_937146765.1 uncultured Paracoccaceae bacterium
TCTTCATCGGAATCTCCTCGTTCATCCTGCCGAGAAAATTCTACTTCCGCATCCCCTTAAGATCGGGGGGGATTACCAGGGCTCAAACCTGACTTTTCTGCAGCGTGCAATAGAAACGCCCCGAGGGTGTCTCGGGGCGATTGATCTGGGCGAAGCTGGGGCGCGGGCTTATTTGAAGCTGCGGCTGTCCTTGACCTGATCCCAGGCCCAGACCACCTCTTGCAGCTGTTCCTCCTGGCTGCGGTCGCCGCCGTTCATGTCGGGGTGCAGCACCTTGATGAGCTTTTTATAGGCTTTGCGGATCTCGGCCTTGGTCCAGTCGTCCTTGGCCTCGAGAATCTCGATGGCGCGGCGTTCGGTCGGGGGCAGGCGGCGGCCTGCCTGCTGGCCGTTCTTGCCGGGGTTGCGGGTGGCGTTGTTGCCCAGCACCTGATGCGGGTCCTCGATGCCCAGGCGCGCCCAGGCGCGGGCCTCGGGGTCGCCCATCGGCTTGGTGGTGCGTTCCCAGACCTTGTCCTTGGAGGCCTGGGCGTTCATCTCGGCCTCGGTGGTGCCTTCGAAGAAGTTCCATTGCTGGTTGTATTCGCGCACGTGCTGCTGGCAGAACCAGAAGAAATCATCCAGCACATCGGGCGCCTTGGGGGCGCGGAACTTGCCGGCCTCTTCGCAGCCGGGATGGTCGCAGACACGCACAGAGGTGTCGGAGGCGCCGGACATGCTGCGCCGTCCGCGGGGATTTTTCTTTTTCGCGGAGCGGACGGACATATCGAAACCAAAGGGATCGGATTTTGTCATGCGGGAGCACCTTCTAGACGCATCTGTTCGACTCGGAGGCAGCAGTTTAGTCTAACGGTCGAGAGATAAAAGGGGGGCGGGCACAGTTTTATGACCAACAAGCGGAGCAAGGCCGAAATGAGTGTAAGGGCAGACATCGAAACCACCCTGAGAGAGGCGTTCGATCCCAGCTATCTGGTGGTGGAGGACGACAGTGACAGCCATCGCGGCCATGCCGGCCACGACGGGCGCGGCGAGAGCCATTTCAACGTGAAGATCCGAGCCGCGGGCTTTCAGGGCATGACCCGGGTGGCGCAGCATCGGGCGGTGCACAAAGCGCTGGGTGATATCGTCGGACGCATTCACGCGCTGGCGCTGGATATCGGCGCCTGAGCGCGCGCAGGGCCGGGCCCTGTGGAGCGCGGCGAGGACCGGCAATCGGGCCGCAGTCTCCTGCCGGAGCTGCGGCCTTTTCGCTCCCTGGCGGACGGACGCCCCCCAAAGGGGAGGGCGGCGCGGCCCTGGGCCTAGTCCGGCGATTTGCCCCGGCTGGCGCGGGCGCGCAGGGCGGCGGTGAGACCTGAGACCGGGCTCAGTTCCTCCACCCCATCGTCCGAGATCATCCGGCGCGCGCCGGGGCCGGGCACGGCAATCGCCTCGGGCGGGGCCTCGGGATCGCCGGCAATGGCGGTGAGCGGCGCCGGTTCCGGCGCATGGCGCGCCGACGGGGCGGCGATGGGCGGGATCTCGGCAATCCGCTGCGCCTGCGGCTCGGCGCTGAGGGAGGTTTCTATCTCGCGGCCCGAGGCGGCCTCGGGGGCCGCGGCTTCGGGCGTTGCGCGCGGGGCGACCAGGGTCTCGGCCGCGGTTTCGGAGGTGGGGCGCGTGCCGCCGGTCACCGCAAGAGGGCGGCGGAACACCAGGAGGTTGCGCCAGGTGGTCTTGGTGCCGGTGAGGCCGACGCGCTCTTCGGAGGGCAGCAGTTCGGCGCGCTGGAAGTCCCAGCCCTGGGCCGCCATCTCGTTGAGCATCTCCTCGATCCCGAAGGCGAAACGCGCCTCCGGAGTCTTGACGCCGCGGGCTTTCTTGCCCTTCACGGGGGCGGGGACAACTTTGTATTCGTAGGTCTGCATTCGGTGTTCCTGTACGGATCGCGCGCGCAATTTAGCAGGTTCGCACGCCGGAGAAAGAGTGGATCGACCGCAGGGGTTACTTCTGGGCGACAGTTCGCGCGGCGCGGGCGGCGAGGGTGAGGCACATCTGCGTGGCCACCGCCATATCCTGCACCGAGATCCACTCGAGCGGGCCGTGAATGCACTGCATGCCGGTAAAGATATTCGGCGTCGGCGTGCCAAATTCGGTGAGGCGCGAGCCATCGGTGCCGCCCCGGATCGGCACCGAGACCGGCTCGATCCCGAGGTCGCGGCAGGCGTCGCGGGCGAGATCCACCGGGGTCATATCGCTCTCCAGCCAATAGCGCATGTTGCGGTATTGCTTGGTGATCTCGCAGGTGATTTCGGCGCGCGGCTCGGTGGCGGCAACAGCGGCGCAGACGCTGCGCAGGAGGGCGCCCTTGGCCTCCAGCCCCTCCAGCTCGAAGTCACGCAGGATGAAGCGGAGTTCCATCTCGGATGAGCCGCCCTCCATGTCGGTGGCATGGATGAAGCCTTCGCGGTCGGCGGTGGTTTCCGGCGTCATCGTGGCCTGCGGCAGGGTCTGGATGATCTTGGACGCGAGGTGGATGGCGTTGACCATCTTCTCCTTTGCCAAACCCGGGTGGATCGACACGCCCTTGACGCGCACGATGGCGCGGTCGGCGGAGAAGCTCTCGTACTCGATCTCGCCCACTTCGCCACCGTCCAGCGTATAGGCGAAATCGGCCTTGAGGTCGGTGTGGAGCTGGGGCTGCACGCCGTGGCCGATTTCCTCGTCCGGGGTGAAGGCGATGCGGATCGGCGGGCGCGGGGCCTCGGGGTTTTGCAGGAGGTGCTCGGCCATGGTCATGATGATCGCAATGCCGGCCTTGTCATCGGCGCCGAGGAGCGTGGTGCCCGAGGCGGTGATCAGGTCATGGCCGATTTTGGACGCCAGATAGGGGTGTTCCACGGGGGAGAGCACCAGATCGGGATCGTCCGGAAAGGTGATGTCGCCGCCGTTGTAACCCTTGATCACACGGGGTTTGACGCCACTGGCGTTGAACTGCGGTGCGGTGTCCACATGGGCGAGGAAGCCCACGGTTGGGGCCTCGACAGTGCCGGGAATGGTCGCCAGCACGACGCCATAGTCGGTGAGCTGCACGTCTTCGGCACCCAAAGCGGTCAGCTCGTCGCGCAAGAGGTGCAGCATGTCGAACTGGATGGCGGTGCTTGGGGTCGAGGCGGAGCTTTCATCGCTTTGGCTGTCGATGGCGGCATAGCGGGTGAGGCGGGTCTCTAGGGCGGCGTGAAAGGCGTTGGACATCGGTCATGCTCCTGCTGTTGGCGGCAAGATCGCGGAGGGGGAGGGCGAGGTCAAGGTGGGGCGTCGCGTGATTGGATACGATATGAAGCGTCTTAGGTGTTCGGGCGGATGGGGCGCCGGGCGTGGCAGTCCATGGCGAAGGTTCGCACATAATCCAAACGCAAAAGGGCGACCCTTGGGCCGCCCTCGTTGAACCTGTCGCGTCTGAACCTCAGCCCAGCTTCGCGGCCACCAGATCGTTGACCGCTTTGGGGTTGGCCTTGCCGCCGGTGGCTTTCATCACCTGACCGACGAACCAGCCGGCGAGTTTCGGGTTCACCTTGGCCTTTTCCACCTGATCGGGGTTGGCGGCAATGATCTCGTCCAGAGCGGCCTCGATGGCGCCGGTGTCGGTCACTTGCTTCATGCCGCGCGCCTCGACGATCTCGGCGGGGTTGCCGCCTTCGGTGTAGACGATCTCAAACAGGTCCTTGGCGATCTTGCCGGAAATGGCATCCGAGGCGATGAGGTCAATGACGCCACCCAGCTGCGCCGGGGAGACCGGGCTGTCGGTGATGTCCTTGTCGTCCTTTTTCAGGCGACCGAACAGCTCGTTGATGACCCAGTTGGCGGCCAGTTTGCCGTTGCGGCCCTTGGCCACCTCGTCAAAGTAATTGGCGCTTTCCACATCGGCAGTCAGCACGGAAGCGTCGTAGTCGGTCAGGCCGAAGTCCTTGATGAAGCGCGCTTTTTTCTCGTCCGGCAGTTCGGGCAGGTTGGCCTTGATGTCATCAACCCAGGCCTGTTCGATCTCGAGCGGAAGCAGGTCCGGGTCGGGGAAATAGCGGTAGTCATGCGCCTCTTCCTTGGAGCGCATGGAGCGGGTTTCGCCCTTGTCCGGATCGTAAAGACGGGTCTCCTGCTCGACCTTGCCGCCGCCTTCGACGATGGCGATCTGGCGACGGGCCTCGACCTCGATGGCCTGCTGGATGAAGCGCATGGAGTTCATGTTCTTGATCTCGCAGCGGGTGCCGAGGTGGGAGAAATCCTGGGTTTCCTGATAGCGCTCATAGGCGCCGGGCAGGCAGATCGAGACGTTCACGTCGGCGCGCAGGTTGCCGTTCTGCATATTGCCGTCGCAGGTGCCGAGATAGCGCATGATCTGGCGCAGCTTGGCAATATAGGCGGCGGCCTCTTCCGGGCCGCGGATATCAGGGCGCGAGACGATCTCCATCAGGCAGACGCCGGTGCGGTTGAGGTCGACAAAGGACATGGCGGGGTCCATGTCGTGGATCGACTTGCCCGCGTCCTGCTCCATATGGATGCGTTCGATGCGCACCATACGCGCGGTGCCGTCACCAAGTTCCACCAGCACTTCGCCCTCGCCCACGATGGGGTGGTAAAGCTGGGAAATCTGATAGCCCTGCGGCAGGTCAGGATAGAAGTAGTTCTTGCGGTCAAAGGCGGACCAGAGGTTGATATCGGCCTTGAGGCCAAGCCCGGTGCGCACCGCCTGTTCGACGCAGTATTCGTTGATCACCGGCAACATGCCGGGCATCGCCGCGTCCACAAAGGCCACGTTGGAGTTCGGCTCGGCACCGAATTTGGTCGAGGCCCCGGAGAAGAGTTTCGCATTGGAGCTGACCTGGGCATGTACCTCCATGCCGATGACCAGTTCCCAGTCATGCTTGGCGCCCGCGATCACCTTGGGCTTGGGGAGTTCATATGTCAGGTCGAGCATCGAGCGGCCCTTCTTGCGATTGATCCATCTGTTCCTTGGCGTTCTAGGCGGGAGCGGGGCGGGGAGCAAGGGGCATTGGCGCGCCAAGGCACCGGCAGCGGGTCGCTTGCCACAGATTGCCCCCTTGGCGGGCCGCGTGCCCGCGGCTAAGACAGTTCTCCCGGCTGCTCGCTTTGCGCCGGATGAGGTTGCCAGAGGAGACGCCCCGTTGACCACAGTGGACACCACGCCCCAGACAGCGCATCAGACGCAGGCGCGCATCGCCCAGACCATCGCCGGCGAGATCGCGGCCAGCGCCAAGCAGGTCAGCGCCGCCGTGGCCCTGCTGGACGAAGGCGCCACCGTGCCCTTCATCGCGCGCTACCGCAAGGAAGTCACCGGGGGCCTGGATGACACCCAATTGCGGACCCTGGCGGAGCGGCTCGACTATCTGCGCGAGATGGAGAAGCGCCGCGCGGCCATCCTCGAGTCCATCAAGTCGCAGGACAAGCTGACCGAGGAGCTGGCCACCTCGATCCTGAAGGCGGAAACCAAGGCGCAGCTGGAGGACATCTATCTGCCCTACAAGCCCAAGCGGCGCACCAAGGCGATGATCGCGCGGGAAAACGGGCTGGAGCCCTTGCTGGACGCGATCCTGAGCGATCGGTCCGCTGATCCCGAGGCGCTGGCGGCGGGCTATGTGACCGAAGCCGTGGCGGACACCAAGGAGGCGCTGAATGGCGCCCGCGATATCCTGACCGAACGGCTGACGGAAAATGCGACGCTGTTGGGCCGCCTGCGCGAATATCTTCAGGCGGAGGCGGTGCTGACTGCCAAGGTGGTCGAGGGCAAGGAGCAGGCGGGCGCGAAATTCTCGGATTACTTTGAGCATTCTGAACCCTGGAAGACCACGCCGTCGCACCGGGCGCTGGCGATGCTGCGCGGCTCGAACGAAGGCGTTTTGACGCTGGACGTGGGACCGGCGGGCGAGGAGGGCGTGGCGCGGGCCGAGGAAATGGTGGCCGCAGTGCTCGACGTGCGCGGCACGACCCCCGGTGACAAATGGCTGCGCAAGGTGGCGGGCTGGACCTGGCGGGTGAAACTGTCGCTGTCGATGATGCTCGAGCTGATGGGCGATCTGCGCGCAAGGGCGCAGGATGAGGCGATTGCGGTCTTTGCCCGCAACCTCAAGGATCTCCTCTTTGCCGCGCCAGCCGGTGCGCGACCGACGCTCGGGCTTGACCCGGGCATTCGCACCGGCGTCAAGGCGGCAGTGGTTGACGCGACCGGGAAATTGGTGGCCACCGAGACGCTGTACCCGTTTCAGCCGAAGAACGACCTGCGCGGCGCGCAGGCCATGATCGTCAAGCTGATCGCGGAACATGGCGTCGAGCTCATCGCCATCGGCAATGGCACCGCCAGCCGCGAGACGGAGCGGATGGTGGCCGAGGTGCTGAAGATGCTGCCGCCGAAGATCAAGGCGCCGACCAAGGTGATTGTCTCCGAGGCAGGCGCCTCGGTCTATTCCGCCTCGGAACTGGCAGCGCGGGAATTCCCCGGACTGGATGTGAGCTTGCGCGGCGCGGTCTCCATCGCCCGCCGCCTGCAGGATCCGCTGGCGGAGCTGGTGAAGATCGAACCCAAGAGCATCGGCGTCGGCCAGTATCAGCATGACGTCGACCAGCACAAACTGTCGAAATCGCTGGAGGCGGTGATCGAGGATGTGGTGAACGCGGTGGGGGTCGACCTCAACATGGCCTCGGCGCCGCTGCTGGCGCATGTCTCTGGCCTTGGGATCGGTCTGGCAGAGGCCATCGTGGCGCATCGAGACGTGAATGGCGCCTTTGCCACCCGCAAGGAGCTGTTGAAGGTCGCGCGGCTCGGGCCGAAAGCCTTTGAACAATGCGCGGGCTTCTTGCGGATCCAGGGCGGCAAGGAGCCGCTCGATGCCTCTGCCGTGCACCCGGAAAGCTACGACGTGGCGCGCAAGATCGTCGCTGCCTGTGGGCGGGATATTCGCCAGATCATGGGCGATGCGTCGGCGTTGAAGAGCCTGCGGGCGGAGCAGTTCGTTTCGGGCGAGGTCGGCCTGCCCACGGTGCGCGATATCTTTGCCGAGCTGGAAAAGCCGGGCCGCGACCCGCGCCCCTCCTTTGTGACCGCCAGCTTCACCGATGGGGTGGAGGAGATCACTGACCTCAAACCCGGCATGGTGCTGGAAGGGACGGTGACCAACGTTGCCGCCTTTGGCGCCTTTGTCGACATCGGCGTGCACCAGGACGGTCTGGTGCATGTGAGCCAACTGGCCGACAAATTCGTCAAGGACCCCCATGAGGTGGTGAAGACCGGTCAGGTGGTCAAAGTCACCGTGACCGAGGTGGATGTGGCGCGCAAACGCATCGGCCTCACCATGAAAAAGGACGGCGGCGCCTCCGCCCGCGAGGAACGCGACGCCCGCGGCACCCCTCGAAATGACACCCGGGGCGGCCCGCAGCGCAAAGCACCGCAAGGCCATCCGCGCGGCAAGATGTCGGCCGCGCCGCAGGGCAAGACCTCCGACACCGGCGCGCTGGGCGCGGCGCTGATGGACGCCTTCAAGAAGAAATAACGAGAGTGCAAAAAGGGGGCCATGTGCCCCCTTTCTTGAGGGCGAAACGATCCCGGGTGGGGAACCGCACGCCCGGGGCAAGAGGGGGCAGCCTCCGCCGCCTCAGGTCGGCAGGATCTCCATACCCTTGGCGGTGAACACCAGCCGCTGACCATCGGCAATCTCGCGGCGAAAGATCTCGGCTATTGCGCGCAGGGCGATCTTTTGCCCGCTCGCGCGGGTCTGCCCGGTGGTTCCGGGGGATTTCTGGGCCGAGGGCTTCTCCAACTCTGCCGAAACCTCGGCCCAGATCTGCGGGTGCAGCTGGCGCAGGTGCCCTGTCACCAGCCAGCGGGCCGCCTCGGCGATGGGGCTGTGCAGCTCCTGTTCCGGGGAACGCTCGACCGGGCTGATCCCTGCGAGCAGGCAGCACTGGGCCGCCAGCAGGTTGACCTGCTCCTGCCCGGGGAGGGGGGACAGGAGGTCGCGGAGCCCGTCCAGGAAAAACGCGGGGTCCAGGTTGACCCGGGCAGGAGCACTGACGAGCAGAGCATCGAAATAGACCCAAACATAGCCACCCGCCCCCCAGGGGCTGCCTTGACGAGCAGCGGCGCGGCGCGCTTCGAGATCCAGCGCGGCCAGGCCCTCGGGGCCACGCGCCGCGAGATGGCGACCGAGGGCCCGCAGGGGGCGCGGATCGCGCGGGGCGTAGGACGTCAGGGCGTGGTGGGCATCGGCGAGCTGGGCCATTCCTGCGCCGGGGGTCAGACCAAGGAGCCTGGCCTCGGCGGTGGCCATCCAGGCGGGAGAGGGCGCGGTTGCAGGCCGCATGGCCAGCAAGCTTTCCGCGCGGGTCCGATGCGCCTCGGCGCGCGCCCTCAAGGCCTCGCTGCGTCGGGGACGATGCGCGGCCTGCCGCAAGCAGGCCGTGGCAATGTCGAGATGGGTCAGAGCGGTCAGGGTGGTCAGCTCCGGGGTGCGGCCCTGTTCTAGCCGCAGCCGTTCCAGCGCCATGATCCCGTCCAACAGGCTGCGGTCGCTGAGCGCCACGCCCTCGGTCAGCGCATGGTCCACCGCATTGACCACATCGGCGCGCGCCCCCGCGGCCAGAAGATCTGCGAGCGGGCGTCCGTCCACGGTGGTCGCGCAGGCCGCGTCGAGGTCCTGAAGCCGGTGCAGCAACTCGTCCCAGCGGTCTTGACGGGCGAAGAACTGACCTTCGCGCAGGGCGGCGTCGCGCGCCTCGGTTTCGGGGCTGGCGCTGGCGAGCGGCAGGGAGATCACATCCTCAAGACGCAACAGGTCGCGGCCCGGCGCGGTTGCGCCAGCCAGACCGGGCAGGGCGGCCAGAGCGGGGCGCAGGCGGGCCAGGGCGCCCCGACCCGATAGGGGGGCTCCCTCCATCTGGCCGATCCGGCTGGAGATTCGGCGCAGGGCCTTTTTCAATCCGTCGTGTGCCGGCAAAGCGGGGAGGGGCATGATCGGACCTCGGGTCTTTTGCAGTGGTCTTTGTCTGGGACCAGTTTTCGGCAAGGTTTGGGGCGCAATCATGGCGGGGGGGAGGAGTTTGGCAGAAGAATTGCGGCCTGCCGCTGCTGAATGGCGGCAGGAGCAGGGCATTGAACCGGCTGCGGGCAAGAAGGTCGGACGAGTGGGCGATTGGTGTCGATCAGAAAACAGTGAAATGCTGGCGAACCACGCGCAGCCCGCGCTCGGTCAGAGCCTTTTCAAGGGCTTGGGCCCTTGGGGTGACCTCGGGGGGCAATGGGTGATGGGTGCCGAGGCGGCTGTGCACCGTGGCGCGAATGGAAAAGTCCCAGCGCGTCAGCAGCACCACATGGTCGATCTCGACAAGGGCGATATCGCCCTGGTTGCGCGGGGCCTGCCAGCGCAGGCGGTTGGCGTCCAGTTCGAGCCAGGCGGTGGGATTGCGCCAGAGCTCCCAGAGCGCGGGCAGGACCGGCAAGGCCAAGAGCGCGAGGACCCAGGGCGAAGCTGCCACCAGAACCCGGAGCAGCAGGAGTGCCCCGATCCAGAGGGCAACCAGGGTGGCGGTGGGGCCGGAGCGGGCGTCCCGCGCATGGCGGAACACCCCGGGATCCCGGTCGGGCGCAGTGCCCTCAGGCATCGAGGATCCGGCTGACCATTTCGTTGGTGTCGCGGCTCAGCCCCTCAACCGCCTTGATGCGGCGCAGCTCGGCGAGGATCAGCTCCTGCCGGGCGGAGTCGTAGCGTTTCCAGGTCTGGAAGGCGGTGCACATGCGCGCGGTGGTCTGCGGGTTCAACGGGTCGAGCGCGATGAGCTGATCCGCGAGCAGGCGATAACCGGCGCCCGAGGCTTGGTGGAACCCTGCGTGATTCATCGACAGCGCCCCCATCACTGCGCGAAAACGGTTGGGGTTCTTGATGGTGAACATGGGGTGTTTGGTCAGCCCTTCGGCTACCGATGCCGCGCGGTCGGGGCGGGCGCAGGCCACCTGCAGGGCGAACCATTTGTCCATCACCAGCCGGTCGGATTGCCACTGCTGGAAGAAGGCCTCGGATTGCGCCGCGCCTTTCTCCGCCTTCAGGAGGCTGGCCAGCGCGGTGTTCTGCACGGTCATATTGTCCGCGCCTGCATATTGTTGCGCTGCCGCCGCGCCGCCGTCGATGCGGGTCAGGAGACCGAGAAGCCGACCGTTCAGCGCGCGCAGACCGGCCCCCGTGGCATCGGGCTGGTAGGGGCCCTCGACCTGCGTGGCGGCAAACAGCCGTGGCAGGCTGTCGGCAAGGCTTTGCGCGAGGGTCTGGGCAAAGGTCTCGGCGGCGTCATAGATCGCATTGGGGTCCGGGGTGATGCCGCGATCCGCCAAGGCCTGGGCAATCTCGCTCTCGCTCGGGGGGGCGAGGCAGAGGGCGCGGAAGGCGGGATCGAGGCTGTCGTCGCGCAGCAGCGATTTCAGCGCTTCGAGGTAATCCGCATCGGGGCTGGCGCCGGCCGTCACCATGGCGATGCGCGCGTCTTTAGCAAGCTCGCGCCCCGCTTCCCAGCGGTTGAAGGGATCGGTGTCATGGGCGAGCAGGAAGGCGCGCTCGGATGCGCTGCTGTCGCGGGTCAGGATCACCGGGGCGGAGAAGTCGCGCAGGATCGAGGGGATCGGGCGGGCCGAGTGCCCCTCAAAGGTGAAGCTCTGCTCGGCCTCGGTCATCTCCAGCACGGTGGTTGGCACCACCTCGTCGCCATTTGGGTTCAGGAGACCGACCGCAATCGGGATCACCTTGGGGTCCTTGTGGTCCTGACCCGGCGTTGGCGGGGTCTTCTGGCGGAAGGTCAGCGTATAGGTGCCGTCGGCATAGGCCTCCTCAACCGACAGGCGGGGGGTGCCGGCCTGGCTGTACCAGTTCTTGAACTGCCCGAGATCGCGGCCCGTGGAGTCCTGAAACACCGTGATCCAATCCTCGATGGTGCAGGCCTGGCCGTCGTGGCGGTCAAAGTAGAGGTCGAGCGCCTTGTAATAGGCCTCATCCCCGACCAGACGCTTCAGCATCCCGATCACCTCGGCGCCTTTTTCATAGACGGTCGCGGTGTAGAAGTTGTTGATTTCCTGGAACTCTTCCGGGCGCACCGGATGGGCGAGGGGGCCGTTGTCCTCGGGGAACTGGCGGGCGCGCAGCTCGATCGCATCCTCGATCCGTTTCACCGGAGCCGAGCGCATGTCGGCGGTGAATTGCGCGTCGCGATAGACGGTCAGCCCCTCTTTGAGGCAGAGCTGGAACCAATCGCGGCAGGTGATCCGGTTGCCGGTCCAATTGTGGAAATACTCATGGGCGATGATCGCCTCGATGCGTTCAAAATTGGCGTCGGTGGAGGTCTCGGGCGAGGCCAGCACGCAGGAGGAGTTGAAGATATTCAGCCCCTTGTTCTCCATCGCGCCCATGTTGAAATCATCCACCGCAACGATGTTGAAGATATCGAGGTCATATTCGCGGCCATAGACCTCTTCGTCCCAGGTCATCGACTTTTTCAGGGCGTCCATTCCAAAGGCGCATTTGCCCTCGTCGCCGGGGCGGACCCAGATGTTCAGCTCCACGTCACGGCCTGACCGCGTGGTAAAGCGGTCGGGGTGGTTCACCAGATCGCCCGCCACCAGCGCGAACAGATAGGCCGGTTTCGGCCAGGGATCGTGCCATTCGGCAAAGCCCTCGCCCTGTGCGGTGGGGTTGCCGTTGGACAAAAGGATCGGCTCCGACCCTTCGATGCGGACCTTGAAGGTGCTCATCACGTCGGGGCGGTCGGGATAGTAGGTGATCTTGCGAAAGCCCTCGGCCTCGCATTGGGTGCAATACATGCCGTTCGACATATAAAGCCCCTCCAGCGCGGTATTGGCCTTGGGGTTGATCTCCACCTCGGCCTCGAAGGTGAAGGGCGCATCGGGCACGTCGCAGGTGAGGCCGGTCTCGGTCACCTCGGGGCTAACCGCCAAGCCATCAATCGCCGCGCGGATCAGGGTCAGTTTCTCGCCGTGCAGGAAAAACCGTTTGTCCGCCGCGTCCGGCTTGGGGGTGAAACGGATCTTCGACAGCACCCGCGTCGCCTCTGGCGCGAGGCGAAAGACCAACTCCACCGCCTCCACCTCAAACCCGAAAGGCGTGTAGTCCTTAAGGTAAAAGGTCTCAGGCTGAGTGACGGGCGCTGCATCTTTCATCGGGACATCCTTCGGGTTTTTGGGAACCAGCACGGGGGTCCGTGCGTATATCTGACAAGAGGTAGTGAACAGGAGCGGGGCGGGCAAGCGTCCATCTTCGCGCCGTTTGCAAACCAAACCCTGCAGACTGAAAGGAGACGAAAGATGGCTGACTCTGAAACCCCGATGTTTACAGACGGCGAAGTGCGCCAGCGTCGTCGCGGCCTTTACTGGCTTGTGGCCCTGTTTGCGCTGATCGTCCTGGCGATGGTGACCTTTGGCCTGACCGATCAGGAGTTCGAGGACCGCGGGTCGATCTTTGACAGCGGTACCGTGACGCCGAATGCCGCAGGCGTGACCCTGGGAGATAGCTGACGCCGGGGCTGTTTGCCCGGCCTTGTCCTGACCCGCCGCGCCTTCTGAAACCCCAAGACCGGAGATGACCGATGCCCGTAGCCGAAACTCCCATTCCGCATTTGCCCCGTGCCGGGGGCGAGGGCGTGAAAGCCCCCAACCTGTTGAAACGCCACCTGTCAGGGCGGGCGCCGCTGATTGCCGGGCTTCTGGCGATGGCAGTGGGCCTGCTGGTGGCGATCCTCGCACTTGCCGCACAAAACGAGGAAGCATTGGACCTGCCGCCAACGGCGGAAGAGGTGCAGGCGATCGTGGCGAGCATGGGCAGCTGACGTGACCTTCGGCACCCTTTCCCGGTGACAGGCGGGCGATGACAAGCTGTGTCTGGTTCAAGCGCGATCTGCGGGTCGCGGATCACCCGGCGCTCTGCCATGCGGCGGCGCTGGGTGCGCCCGTTCTGTGCCTCTATATCCTTGAGCCGCAGCTCTGGCGGCAGCCTGATGCCTCCGGGCGCCACTATGCCTTCCTGCGCGAGAGCCTTGCCCAGTTGCGCGCCGATCTGGCACGGCTGGGCGCGCCGCTGGTGATCCGGGTCGGTGCGGCGGTGGAGGTGCTGGAGGATCTGCGCCGCGCGCATGGGATCCGGACCCTGGTCAGCCATGAGGAGGTCGGCAACCTCTGGACCTATGACCGCGACCGCCGGGTGGCGGACTGGGCCCGGGGGCAGGGGGTGGACTGGCGCGAGCTGCCGCAATCGGGCGTGATGCGCCGTCTTGGCAATCGCGACCACTGGCAAAGGCGGCGGGATGCCTTCATGGCGGGTGCCCTTGTGCCGGAGCCGCCGCGCCTCGCCGGGGTGGATGGCGAGAGCCACCCCCTGCCGGATCCGGGCGATCTGGGACTGGAGCCCGATCCGCTGATCCGTCCCCAACCGGGCGGCAGCCGCGCGGCGCGGGACCTGTTGGAGAGTTTCCTGACCGCGCGGGGGGAAAGCTACCGTTGGGCCATGTCGACGCCCCTGCAAGGGGCGCGGGCCTGTTCGCGCCTGTCGCCGCATTTTGCGCTGGGCACCCTCTCCATCCGGCAGGCCGTGCAGGCGACCGCCGCCGCCCAGGCCCGCGCGCCGTCGAAGGCCTGGGCGCAGAGCCTCAGGAGCTTTCAGGCGCGGCTCGCCTGGCGGGACCACTTTATGCAGAAACTGGAAGACACCCCCGAAATCGAAACCCAGTGCCTGCATTCGGCCTATGAGGGACTGCGCCCGCGCGTGCCGGACCCCCTGCGGCTGGCGGCCTGGGACAGAGGCGAGACCGGGCTGCCCTTTGTCGATGCCTGCATGCGGTCACTGCGGGCGACGGGCTGGCTCAACTTTCGGATGCGGTCGATGGTGATGGCGGTGGCCTCCTATCATCTCTGGCTGGACTGGCGCGCCACCGGCGCGGTGCTGGCACGGCGCTTCACCGATTACGAGCCGGGCATCCACTGGCCGCAGGTGCAGATGCAATCGGGCACCACGGGGATGAATACGATCCGGCTCTACAACCCGGTGAAACAGGGTCACGATCAGGACCCCACCGGTGCCTTCACCCGCCGCTGGCTGCCGGAACTGGCCGCGGTGCCGGCGCCTTTCCTGCAGGAACCCTGGCGCTGGGAGGGGGCCGGTCAGCTGTTGGACCGGGGCTATCCGGCGCCGATCGTCGATCCGCAAGCGGCGGCCCGAAGGGCGCGGGAGGCGGTGTGGGCGGTGCGCCGCCATGAGGGGTTTGCGGCCGAAAAACAGGCGGTGATCGCCCGCCACGCCAGCCGCAAACGCAGCCCGCGCCGCGCCCCCGCGCAGAGCCGTCAACTTTCGCTTGATCTGTGAGCACCCGATGGCCCGGATGACCAAACATCGTGATCTGCCGCAAAAGATCTGCCCCTGTTGCCATCGCCCGTTTCGCTGGCGCAAGAAATGGGCGCGCATCTGGGAGGAGGTGCGCTATTGTTCCGAGAAATGCCGCCGCAGCCGCGCGGAGGGGCGACGGGACGCAGCCGGACGGTAAAATCTGGAACACTTTCTTGAAAACCAAGAAGATGGTTTTGCATTTCCTGATTGCCGGTTTTGTTGCCGATCGGAAACATTTGCCCTATCACCCGGAATACAATTGTGTACCGCCAAGAGGAGACTCGCATGAGCCGGATCGAACGGAATGGACTTCAGGTGGCCTCCGAGCTGGTGGCCTTTATCGAAGAGCAGGCGCTGCCGGGCACCGGTGTCAGCGCCGCCGCTTTCTGGGCCGGGCTGGCGGGCCTTGTGGACGGCATGGGCGACGAGAACCGTGCGCTGCTGGCCAAACGCGCGGACATCCAGGGCAAGATCGATGCCTGGCACCTGGCCCGTCGCGGTCAGGCGCATGACGCGGCCGCCTACAAGAGCTTTCTTGAGGAGATCGGCTACCTGGTGCCCGAGGGCGGCGATTTCGAGATCGAGACCGCCAATGTCGACCCCGAGATTGCCCATGTTCCGGGGCCGCAGCTGGTGGTGCCGATCACCAATGCCCGCTTTGCGCTCAACGCGGCGAACGCCCGCTGGGGCAGCCTCTATGACGCGCTCTACGGCACCGATGCGATGGGCGACCTGCCCGTGGGCAAGGGCTATGACGAAGCGCGCGGCGATCGGGTGATCGCCTGGGGGCGGTCCTTCCTCGACGAGGTCTTCCCGCTGGCGGATGGCTCCTGGGACGAGATTGATGGCGTGTCGGTTGACGGCGGCGCGCTGCTGCCTGCGCTGAAAGAGGCCGACAAATTTGCAGGTTTCGTGGGCGAAGCCTCCGCCCCCTTGCGCGTGCTGTTGAAGAACAACGGGCTGCATGTGATCCTCGAGATCGACCGCTCCGGCACCATCGGTGGTGCCGACAAGGCTGGCATCAACGACATCACGCTGGAATCCGCGCTCTCCACCATCATGGACTGTGAGGATTCCGTGGCCTGTGTGGACGCGGCGGACAAGGTCACCGCCTATGCCAACTGGCTGGGCCTGATGAAACGGGACCTTGCAGAAGAGGTCAGCAAGGGCGGCAAGACCTTTACCCGCGTGCTGAACGGGGATCTGACCTATATCACGCCCACCGGTGAGGCGGCCGCGCTCAAGGGGCGCTCGCTCCTCCTGGTGCGCAACGTCGGCCACCTGATGACCAACCCGGCGATCCTCGACAGTGCGGGCCGCGAGGCGGGCGAAGGGCTGATGGATGCGATGATCACAACGCTGATCGCCATCCATGACCTGAACTCCGAGGGCGGCAATTCGCTGCAGGGCTCGGTCTATGTGGTGAAGCCCAAGATGCACGGGCCGGAAGAGGTCGCCTTTGCGGTGAAGATCTTCGATCACGTCGAGGACGCGCTGGGCCTGCCGCGCAACACGGTGAAACTGGGCATCATGGACGAGGAGCGCCGCACCTCCGTGAACCTCAAGGAATGCATCCGCGCTGCGAAATCCCGCGTCGCCTTCATCAACACCGGCTTCCTTGATCGCACCGGCGACGAGATCCACACCTCGATGGAAGCGGGTCCGATGCTGCGCAAGGGAGAGATGAAGGGCACCGCCTGGATCGCCTCTTATGAGGATCGCAATGTCGATATCGGTCTGGCCTGTGGCCTCAAGGGGCGCGCCCAGATCGGCAAGGGCATGTGGGCGATGCCGGACCGCATGGGCGAGATGCTGGAGGCCAAGATCACCCATCCGAAGTCCGGCGCCACCTGCGCCTGGGTGCCGTCCCCGACCGCTGCGACCCTGCACGCGACCCATTATCACAAGATTGATGTTCTCGCCCGTCAGGACGAGTTGAAAGCGGCTGGCGCACGCGGCACGCTCGACGATCTGCTGACCATTCCGGTGATGGCGGGTCAGAACCTCTCGGATCATGACATCGCCCGCGAGATCGAGAACAATGCCCAGGGCATCCTTGGCTATGTGGTGCGCTGGGTCGATCAGGGCGTTGGCTGCTCCAAAGTGCCGGACATCAATGATGTGGGGCTGATGGAAGACCGCGCAACCTGCCGGATCTCCAGCCAGGCGCTGGCGAACTGGCTGCATCACGGTGTGGTCTCCGAAGACCAGGTGATGGCGGCGATGCAGAAGATGGCCGCCGTGGTGGATGGTCAGAATGCCGCCGACCCGAGCTATCGCGCGATGGCGCCCGGTTTTGACGGCGTGGCGTTTC
The DNA here is from genome assembly GCA_937146765.1 of uncultured Paracoccaceae bacterium. GTDB lineage: Bacteria > Pseudomonadota > Alphaproteobacteria > Rhodobacterales > Rhodobacteraceae > Epibacterium. Next base: position 16,735 of record CAKZRP010000057.1, read on the forward strand.
AGGCGGCCTGCGATCTGGTCTTCAAGGGCCGGGTGCAGCCCTCCGGCTATACAGAGCCGGTGTTGCATGCACGGCGCCTTGAACTGAAGGCGCGGGGCTGACATGACAGGCGGGCCGGGGGGAAAGCTCCGGCCCGTTTTTCATCCGCAACAGGGATTTTGCACATGACTTTGACCCTAGACCAGGCCCGCACCATCATCGAGATCGCCCGCGCCAAGGGGCGGGAGCTGAAGCTGAAGCCGCTCTCGGTGGTGGTGCTGGATGCCGGTGGCCATGTGCTGGCCTTCGAGCGCGAGGATGGCGCGGCGCCGGGGCGCTTTGGCATCGCGCAGGGCAAGGCCTACGGCGCGGTGATGCTGGGCATGGCGGGCACCGCGCAGATGGCGCGGGCCGAACAGCAGGCATATTTCATGGCGGCGGTGAACGGCGTCTACGGCGGCCAGGTGGTGCCGGTGCCGGGCGGCGTCTTGATCCGCGATGACGCGGGCAAGGTGATCGGCGCGGTGGGCGTCACCGGCGATACCTCCGACAATGACGCGATTGCCGCCAAGGCAGGTGTCGAAGCGGCCGGCCTCGCCGCGGAAATCTGACGCGGGCACGTGCCAAGGGCGCCGATCCGGTTGATGGGTGGCCCTTGGCCGGGCTGCCCGGCAAACCGGCATGCGACATAAAAAGGCTTCTGTGCGTCAGTAAACAGGGGCCTGCGCCTCACGATTGAATTGCGCGCTGGCCCGCCGTCACGCTACCGTTACCTTTGAGTTCAGGACAGCGGAGAGCGGACACGTGCGGCCAAAGATCGGTATCATCGGCAATTCCTACCTGATGAACGACCAATATCCGACCCATGCGGGCGGGACGATGAATTCCGATGCGGTGGCGAATGTGGCCGGTTGTCTGCCCTTGCTGATCCCCACCGATCCGCGCTTTGTCTCGGTCGAGGAACTTCTGGACAGCTTTGACGGGTTCCTGTTGACCGGGGGCCGACCCAATGTGCATCCCTCCGAATATGGCGAGGATGCCACGGCAGCGCATGGCAATTTCGACCGGGCGCGCGATGCGATCACCCTGCCGCTGGTGCGCGCCTGCGTGGAGCGCGGTCAGCCCTTCCTCGGGATTTGCCGTGGCTTTCAAGAGGTGAACGTGGCGATGGGCGGTACGCTTTACCCCGAGATCCGCGATCTGCCGGGACGGATGAACCACCGGATGCCGCCGGATGGCTCCATCGAGGAGAAATTCGCCCTGCGCCATCCGGTCATCCTGACCGAAGGCGGGATCTTTCATCGCCTGCTGGGCGCGGCCGAGGTCATGACCAATACGCTGCACGGGCAGGGCATCAAGACCCCCGGCAAGCGGATCGTGGTCGAGGGCCATGCACCGGACGGCACTCCAGAGGCGATTTATGTCAAAGACGCGCCGGGGTTTACTCTGTCGGTGCAATGGCATCCGGAGTATCGCGCGGGCGAGGATCCGGTGTCGCGTCCGCTGTTTGTGGCCTTTGGCGATGCGGCGCGCGCTTGGGCTTCGGGGCAGCGGCCCGCCTCCCTGCAACTGTCGGCCTAAAGGCGAAGGGGGATGCGAGGCTCTGCCTCGCGCTCCGGGATATTTATGAGAAGATGAAGGGGCAGGGCGCGCTCTTCTTCTTCTGGGGTCAAATACCTTGGCGGTAGGGGGCAGGCCGCTCTGTTGCCTTCAGGTCTGGCCGCCTGCGATCTCGATACATTGTCCGCTGACCGACTGGGAGCCCGGACCGCAGAGCCAAAGGGCGGCGGCGGCGACTTCTTCGGGAGCGATCAGGCGTTTGTGGCGGTTGGACTCCACCATGATTTGCCGCGCGGCTTCTGCGTCGATACCCGCGCGCTCTGAAATGGAGACCGTGTTACGCTCCACAATCGGCGTGTCCACATAGCCGGGGCAAATCGCGTTGAAGGTGAAGTTGCTGCCCAAATAGTCTTCGCTCAAGGCGCGGGTCAGGCCGATGAGCCCGTGTTTCGTGGCCGTGTAGCAGGGCGCGCCCTTGAGGCCCCGGACGCCTGCGATGGAGGAAATCGTGATGACCCGCCCCCAGTCGGTCTGCCGCATCGAGTCGAGGCATTCGCGGATGGTGAGGAAGGCGCCATCGAGGTTGGTGGCCATCATATTGCGCCAGAAGTCGAGGCTCATCTTGTGCAGCGCCTTGCCCTCGGCGATGCCGGCATTGGCGACGCAGATCTGCACCGGGCCGCGGGATTTGACTGCGGCGGCGACAGTGGTGCGGACCTCCTCCTCGTCGCGCACGTCCATCGCCATCGGAAAGAGGCCGTCGCTCGCCACCTCCTGCAAGACCTCCAGACGGCGGCCGGTGATGGTGACTTTTGCTCCTTCGGCGGCCAAAGCGCGGGCGATGGCGAGGCCGATCCCGGTGCCGCCGCCGGTGACAAAGGCGTGTTTTCCTGAAATGCGCATGGTTGCTGTCCTCCCTTTGTGGAAAACGTTAGCGGTACCCTTGTAACCGACAAGCCTGCCGTGTCGTCATTTCGTAACAATTGGTGGGTCATTTCGGCAATGACCTTGCGGAAAATGCCGGATTAAGCGGTTGTTTTGTCGCAAGGGGCAAAAAATCTGACGATCCGCGCTTTTCATTCCCCGTAACTTCTGATGCTTTGCCCCTGCGCGGCGGCGTGCCTGTCCCATGTGCCCGGAGCTCCGCCGGGATGCAAGAAAACCCATGGGCTTGCCGCGACGCAGCGAAACGCTTGCGCAATATTCTTGCGTTGGTTATGCAAGGTATTTGCGAAATGTACGCGCATAGCCATGGTGGCTGGCGCAGACAGGGGGAAGACTGGTGAAGATAGGGACACCGAAAGAGATCGCCGCAGGGGAAGGCCGGGTTGCGATGACGCCGGCTTCGGCGCGCGATCTTCAGAAACTTGGGTATACGTGCTGCATCGAGACCGGTGCGGGCGAGGCTGCCGGGTTTTCCGATGCCGCCTATGAAGAGGCAGGCGTCGAGATCATCAAGACCGCCGCTGCCCTGTGGAAAGACGCTGACATCATCGCCAAGGTGCGTCAGCCCTCCGAGACAGAGCTGAAACGGCTGACCAAGGAGAAGACGCTGATCTCCTTCTTCAATCCGGGCGGCAATGCCGAGGGGCTGGAGCTGGCGAAATCCAAAGGCGCCACCGTGGTTGCCATGGAGATGGTGCCGCGTATTTCCCGCGCCCAGAAGATGGATGCTCTGTCCTCCATGGCCAATATCGCGGGCTACCGTGCGGTCATCGAAGCGGGCAACAACTTTGGTCGTTTCTTCACCGGTCAGATCACCGCTGCGGGCAAGGTGCCCCCGGCCAAGGTTCTGGTGGTGGGCGCTGGGGTGGCCGGTCTTGCCGCGATCGGCACCTCGACCTCGCTCGGTGCGGTGACCTATGCGTTTGACGTGCGTCCCGAAGTGGCGGAGCAGGTCGAATCGATGGGCGCCCAGTTTGTCTACCTCGACTTTGAGGAAGAGCAGCAAGACGGCGCGGCCACCGGCGGCTATGCCTCGGTCTCCAGCCCGGAGTTCCGCGAAGCGCAACTGGCGAAGTTCCGCGAGCTGGCGCCGGAGGTCGATATCGTCATCACCACTGCGCTGATCCCGAACCGCGACGCGCCGAAGCTCTGGCTGGCCGATATGGTTGCGGCGATGAAGCGCGGCTCTGTCATCGTGGACCTCGCGGCAGAGCGGGGCGGCAACGTCGAAGGCACGATCAAGGACGAGAAGGTCGTGACCGAGAACGGCGTGACCATCATCGGTTATACCGATTTCCCCAGCCGGATGGCGACCCAGTCCTCCAGCCTCTATGCGACCAATATCCGTCACATGATGACCGACCTCACCCCCGCAAAGGACGGTCAGGTCAATCACAACATGGAAGACGATGTGATCCGCGGCGCCACGGTGACCCATGCGGGCGAGATCACCTTCCCGCCGCCGCCGCCCAAGGTGAAGGCGATTGCCGCGCAGAAAAAGCCCGAGGTCAAGGAGCTGACCCCGGAAGAAAAACGCGCCGCCGAAGTGGCCGCGTTCAAGGCCCAGACCAAGAACCAGGTGACCCTGCTCGCGGTGGGCGGCCTGCTCCTGCTCGGCGTGGGTCTGGTGGCCCCGGCGAGCTTCATGCAGCACTTCATCGTGTTTGTTCTGTCGGTCTTCATCGGCTTCCAGGTGATCTGGAACGTGTCGCATTCGCTGCACACGCCCTTGATGGCCATCACCAATGCGATCTCCTCGATCGTGATCCTCGGCGCGTTGATGCAGATCGGCTCGGGCGGATGGCTGGTGATGCTCTTGTCGGCGATCTCTGTCTTTATGGCCGGCATCAACATCTTCGGGGGCTTCCTCGTCACCCGGCGCATGCTCGCCATGTTCCAGAAGTCCTAAGGAGACGGCAGTCATGGATTACGGATTTACCACGGCGGCCTATGTGGTCGCGGCTGTTCTCTTCATCCTCAGCTTGGGCGGTCTGTCCGGGCAGGAAAGCGCCAAGCGGGCGGTCTGGTACGGCATTGCCGGCATGGGGCTGGCGGTCTTCGCCACGCTGATCGGACCGGGCTCTGGCCTTTGGTTCCTGTCCTTCGTGCTGATCGCGGCGGGGGGCCTCATCGGCTGGTATGTGGCGAAAAAGGTCGAGATGACCGAGATGCCGCAACTGGTGGCCGCAATGCACAGCCTTGTCGGTCTGGCGGCGGTCTTCATCGGCTTCAACGCCCATCGCACCATGAAACTGGTGGAAAAGGCCCATGCGGCTGGCACCGAGATCACCGGCGAGTTCGCGCAGCTGGTGGCGCATAAGTCGCCGGTCGAGCTCAACATCCTCTCGGTGGAACTCTTCCTCGGCGTCTTCATCGGGGCGGTGACCTTTACCGGCTCCGTCATTGCCTATGGCAAGCTCGCGGGCAAGGTGACCTCGAAAGCGGAGAAACTGCCGGGCGGTCATATGCTGAACGCAGGCGCCGCCGGTCTCTCGGTGCTTTGCCTCATCTGGTACACCTCCACCGGTGGTTTTGTGCCGCTGGCGCTGATGACCCTTGCGGCGCTCTTCATCGGCTATCACCTGATCATGGGCATCGGCGGCGCCGACATGCCCGTGGTGGTCTCCATGCTGAACAGCTACTCCGGCTGGGCGGCAGCGGCGATCGGCTTCTCCCTGGGCAACGACCTCCTCATCGTGGTCGGCGCGCTGGTAGGTTCTTCGGGGGCGATCCTGTCTTACATCATGTGTAAGGCGATGAACCGCTCCTTCGTCTCGGTGATCCTGGGCGGCTTTGGCGGCACCACCGGTCCCGCGATGGAAGTCGAAGGCGAGCAGATCGCCATCGATGCCGAGGGCGTGGCGGCCGCATTGAACGAAGCCGACAGCGTCATCATCATCCCGGGCTATGGCATGGCGGTGGCACAGGCGCAGGCCAACGTGGCCGAGCTCACCCGTCGTCTGCGCGCCAAGGGCAAGGAGGTGCGCTTTGCCATCCACCCCGTCGCAGGCCGTCTGCCGGGCCATATGAACGTGCTCCTGGCCGAGGCAAAGGTCCCCTATGACATCGTTCTGGAAATGGACGAGATCAACGAGGACTTCCCGGAAACCGATGTGGCCATCGTGATCGGCTCGAACGACATCGTGAACCCGGCGGCGCAAGAGGATCCGAACTCTCCCATCGCGGGGATGCCGGTTCTGGAATGCTGGAAAGCCAAGCAGGTCTTCGTCTCCAAACGCGGTCAGGGCACCGGCTACTCGGGCATCGAGAACCCGCTGTTCTACAAGGACAACACCCGCATGTTCTACGGCGACGCCAAGCAATCTCTGGGCACGCTTCTGAACCTGATCAACTGACGGGTCCGATCCCATAAGTCTCGCAAAGGGCGCTCCAAATGGGGCGCCCTTTGGCTTTCATCTTTTCCCAAATATCCCGGGGGAGGCCCGTGAGGGCCGGGGGCAGAGCCCCCGATTTCGGCACCAACTGCAAGCCAGAGGCAAGCTTGTGGGGCCAGGCTGAGGGCCAAAGCGGTGGTGCCTGTTTCACAAAGATCAAATGCCGGACCGACTTGACTGTCAGCGCCAACAGCGCCCAGTATACCGTTGCATTCATCTAACGTGTTGATTGAAAAAGAAAAACTTTACAATCTGCGCCCTGCGCGCCTAAAGTCTGTCAAAATCGGTGGAAGGGACCCATGGCTGCAATCGAAGATCACCCGCTGCGCTATCAGCTTGCCAACGAGTTGCACGCGCGTCCTTTTCCCACCATCCCCGTGCCCTCCACCGTGGCCTACCTCGCGGTCAAGCAGCCCAAGGAAGCCGTCCATCGCGACCGGATGGCGGATCTGCAGCATCTGAAGGATCTGCTGGACCGCCATGGCGCGGCGCATCCGCAGCCCGGGGCCACCCATCATACCGCGCAACTCGGTCGCCATACGCTGAAATGGGAGCAGCACACCGAATTCGTGGCCTATACCCTGCATGGCGAAGGGGTCAGCGACCGGGCCTTTGATCCGGTGGACTTTGACCTCTTTCCGCCGGACTGGCTGGCGGCGGCACCGGGTCAGCGGATCACCTCGGTGCTGATCCGCATCGTGCCGCGTCCCGCCTTCGAGGAGGTCAAGCAGAAGGTGCGCGACTGGTTCGTGCCCGAAAGCCTCGCCATGGCCATGGTGCTGGACGACAACGCCATTGTGGCGGGCGACTTTCGCATCGATCCTGCGGGCCATATGCGCTTTGCCCTCTTTGCCAATCCGGAGACCGGCCCGCAGCGGGTGGGCCGTGTGGTGCAGCGCCTTTGCGAGATCGAGACCTACCGCGCCATGTCGATGCTCGGCTTCTCCCGGGTGCGCGGCCTCAGCCCGACCATCGGGGCGATGGATGCCAGCCTGTCGGAGATGATGGGCGAGATGACCAAGGGCCGGGTGCCTGCGGAGCAGACCCTGCAGCAGCTTCTCACCGTTTCGGCCGAACTGGAGGCGATGGCGGGGCAATCCGCCTTTCGCTTTGGCGCCACCGGGGCCTATGAGGCCTTGGTCAACCAGCGCATCGGCCTTTTGCGGGAGCAGCGCTTTGAAGGTTTTCAGACCATGGGAGAGTTCATGCTGCGTCGCTTCGAGCCGGCGATGCGCACGGTGCATTCCACCGAAAAGCGGCTGGAAGTGCTGGCGGACCGGGCCCGGCGCGCGGGGGAATTGCTGCGCACACGGGTCGATGTGGAACGCAGCGCCCAGAATCAGGCGCTGTTGGAAAGCATGGACCGCCGCGCCGCGCTGCAACTCCGCTTGCAGCACACCGTCGAGGGGCTCTCGGTGGTGGCGATCAGCTACTATGCGGTCTCGCTGGCGGCCTATGCGCTCTACCCGCTGGCGGCGGCGCTGGAGATCTCTAAGGGGATGCTGACGGCGATCATCACCCCGGTGGTGATCGGGGCGGTCTTCCTCGCCGTGCGCCGGATCCGCAAGAGCCTGCACTGAGCACGCGTCGTGTAACAGTGGACAAGAAAAAGGCCGCCTCGGAGGGCGGCCTTTTTTGATGGTCTCCGCTTCAGCGGCCCCGGATGCGCGGGTCGAGCGCGTCGCGCAGACCGTCGCCGAGGTAGTTCACCGACAGAACGGTGAGCGAGATCAGGATGCCGGGCCAGAGCACGCGCTCGGGGAAGAGCGTCATGCGGTCCACCGCGTCATTGAGCAGACGTCCCCAGGTCGGGAAATCCGGCGGAAAGCCGAAGCCGAGGAAGGAGAGGGCCGACTCGGTGATGATCGCGGTGGCGATGCCGAGGGTGGCCGAGACCATGATCGGCGACAGCACGTTCGGCAGGATGTGCCGGGTGATGATGCTGCGCGGCTTGGTGCCGATCGAGCGGGCGGCCAGTACGAACTCCCGCTCCTTGATCGCCAGCACGTCGCCCCGCACGATCCGCGCCGTGGGCATCCAGGAGGTGATGCCGATCAGGCAGACGATCAGCACGAAGACACCGCCTTCGGGGCCGATCGACTTTGACAGTGCCTCACGGAACAGCACCGCCGCGACCAGGATCATCGGCAAGAGGGGCAGGGCGAGGAACAGGTCGGTCATCCGCATCAGGATCCCGTCGAGCTTCTTGAAGTAGCCCGCGATGACGCCAATGAAGCTGCCGAGCACCAGGGCCAGGATCATTGCCGCCATGCCCACGGCAAGCGAGACCCGCCCGCCGAACATCAACCGCGCCAGGGTGTCCCGGCCAAGGTTGTCGGTGCCCAAGGGGTAGGCCCAGTCCATCTTGGCCGAAGGATCCCAGAGCGCGTGGTAGATCGGCCGCATGTCGCGCAGCTTGATGAAGTCGCGACCCGTCGGCAGGAACTTGGCATCGTTCCAGTAGACATAGGGGCCGACGACGACGCCCAGCACGATCAGCAGGAACAGGCAGCCGCCGAAGAGGGCGCCCCGGTGGGACTTGAACTGGTCCCAGACGTCGCGCAGCTGGCTGCGCGGTGCCGTGGTCGGGCCGCCTTGCACGCTGGAATGCTGCGGGGTCTTGTCTTTTGCAGCCTCAGTCATAACGGATCCTCGGGTCGAGCACGCCGTAGAGCACATCGGCGATCAGGTTGAACAGAACGATGAGCACGGCAAAGATGAAGGTGAGCGTCTGCACCATCGGCAGGTCGTTGGCCTGGATGGCACCGATCAGGAGCTGGCCGATGCCATTCACCTTGAACACCTGTTCGGTGATGATGGCGCCGCCAAAGATCGACGGGATGCCAAGCGCGATCACGGTGACCACCGGGATCATCGAATTGCGCAGGACGTGGACCATCACCACGACATATTCGCCCAGACCCTTGGCGCGCGCGGTGCGCACGTAGTCCTGGTTGAGATTGTCGAGCATGGAGGCGCGCATGAAGCGGCTGAGCTGGGCGGTGATCTGCAGCGCCAGCACCATCACCGGCATCACCATCTGTTGCAGCTGCTTGACGAAACTGTCCCAGCTGTCGACGACCAGAGTGGTGTCATAGATCGACGGGAACCAGCCAAGCTGGACCGAGAAGATCACGATCACCAGCACGCCCGAGAAGAAGGGGGGCACCGAGAAGCCGACCATGGACACGAAAGTCCCCATCTGGTCGAACCAGCTGTACTGGCGATAGGCAGAATAGATGCCGATGGGCATGGCGATCAGGATGGCGACCACATAGGCGGTGCCCACCACCCAGAGGGTCTGCGGCATCCGCTGCACCACGATGTCCATCACCGGCGACCGGGTCTGCCAGGAGATCACGCGCAGGTCGCCTGCGGAAAAGGAAGTGCCGAAGATATGGTCGATCAGCACTTGCGGTTCGATCCAGAAGAATTGCACCAGCCATTTCCAGAACCGGATATGGACGGGCTCGCCGAGGCCGAGGGCCAGGCGCATCTTTTCTTTCACTTCGGGGGGAACGGTCAGGGGAACTTGCGCCATCGGATCGCCGGGGGCGAGCTCGAGGAGCATGAAGATCACGAGACTGATGAACAGCAGCGTTGGAACTGCGAGGATCAGCCGTCGGACGGTAAAAGTCAGCATCAGCCGGGCGCCTTTGCAAAGGGTTGTGGTGAGGTCCGCTTGTGCCTTGCCCGTGAGGGGCGGCTGGCGTCATCCGGGGGTCTTAGGACAAATGTCGCGTAACAACAATGGCCTGATGTCCGGGGGTTGGTAACGCGAAAACCAGCGGGCCCCGGCGCGTGTCCGGGGCCCCTGTCTTGGCGTTGGCGCTTATTCGGCGCGGTACCAGTCAGCGGCGTTCCACAGCTCGCTGTCCCACACGTTCAGGTCCACACCGCCAAGGGTGTTGGCATGGGCGGACAGACGACCACGGTGAACCAGCGGGATCATACCGCCTTTTTCGAACATGATGGTGTTCAGCTTCTGGCCGATCTCGATCCGTTTGGCCATGTCGGCGGTCTCGGACAGTTCTGCATGCAGCGCATCGAATTCCTCGTCGCAGAAGCGGGAGATGTTCTCACCCTGCCACTGGGACGCCGGGGTCGGTGCCTTGTCGCAGAGACCGTTGCCGAAGTAGGACTGCGGGTCGGTGCCGTTGAAGGTGTTCGCATACATCTGCACGTCGGCGTAGAACTTCTGGAAGGTATCCGGCGAGCCCGGGTCACCACCGAAGAACACGGAGGAGTTGACGTTGCGCAGCTCGCTCTCGATGCCGATCTCGTTCCACCACTGCTTGATCAGCGCCTGGAAGTCCTGACGGACGGCGTTGGTGGAGGTCTGGTACAGCAGCTTCAGCGGCACGCCGTCCTTTTCACGGATGCCGTCGCCGTCGGTATCGACGATGCCGGCCTGATCGAGCAGCGCATTTGCACCGGCGATGTCCTGAACTTCACAGCCTTCGGGGTTGATCGCGAAGACTTCCGGGGCCGGAACCCAGGAGCAGGAGGAGCGGCCGGCCTTGCCATAGCCGATTTCCACCAGCAGCGGGCGGTCGATTGCCATCGACATGGCCTTGTAGACGGCCGGGTCGGAGAGGAAGGGATGCGGGCGCACCACCGAACGCTCGTCGGGACCGAGGTCCGGCGAGGGGTTGGTGTTGTTGAGGTGGATACGCTCCAGCAGCGGACCAAAGCCTGCAACGGCCTTGCCCTTGCCGCCTGCTTCCATCTGCTCGATGACGTCGGGCGCCAGCTGCAGGTTCCAGGCGTAGTCGAATTCGCCGGTTTCCATCACGGCACGACCGGCTGCGGTTGCGTCGCCGCCACCCTTGAACAGGACCTTGCCGAAGGCGGGCTTGGCCGGGTCACGGTAGTTCGGGTTGGCGGAGAGGGTGATCACGTCGTTCGGCTTGAACTCGTCGACCACAAACGGGCCGGTGCCGATCGGGCTGAAGTTGGCCTCGGTGCACTCGGGCGCCTTGGCGCCGAGGCATTCGGCGAATTGGGCCGCCTGGATGATCGGGCTCTCACCGCCCACAAACGGGCCGTAGGGGAAGGGTGTTGCCTTGCCGAAGGTCACCACCACGGTGTTGGCGTCCGGGGTCTCGACCGAGGTGACGCCCTCGAATTTGGTCACCTGCGCACAGCCGCCCTCGGGGTGGGTGCAGTACTCATAGCTGAACTTGACGTCGGCAGAGGTGAAGTCGCTGCCGTCCGACCACTTGATGCCGGGCTTCAGCTTCCAGGTGATCTGGGTCAGGTCTTCGCTGATTCCACCGTTATCCAGGGTCGGAATCTCTTCGGCCAGCCAGGCCACCATCTCGCCGGAGGAGTTGTAGCGGGCCAGCGGTTCGATCACGAGGGACGCGGCTTCCACGTCCTTGGTGCCGCCCGACAGGAACGGGTTCATAATGGACGGCGCCTGCCAATAGATGATGTTGACCTGGCCGTCCGAGCCACGCTCGGCAAAAGCCGCCGGGGCAAAGGCTGTCGCAGCGACAGCGCCCAGCAGAAGCGTTTTCAATTTCATTGCACTCTCCTTGTCGGAACCGACATAGTGTTTTTGTTGTGCAGGCTGTGCCCTGTGCGGGCACATCCCATGGCCGCAGAGGAGCGGCCCTGTGTTGCGTTCACCTAACGGGTTCAGATGACTGAAGAAACCGATGCCTCAGCCTCGGTCGTACGGGTCCGTTTTGCCGGACCTTTTTTCCTAATCCCCTGTCGCCTTTGGCGTTCACTGCCGATATCGAAGCAGAGTTTTCGGAAAATGCAAGGGTTGCGTAGCAGGAAACTGACCCGGGGTTTGACGCATTCCTCCACATCGGCTTAGATCGCGGGCCAAGAGGTGCCACCAAGGCACAGTCATAAACAGACAGGATACGGGATGCTGGACCAGCCTATTGCACAGATCAAAGGCCTTCGCGTGGAGTTTCAAACCAAGGACGGTCCGGTGGTCGGCGTTGAGAATGTTTCGTTTGACGTCAGGTCTGGTGAAACTTTGTGCATCGTGGGCGAGTCCGGATCGGGCAAATCTGTCTCGTCCCTGTCCTTGATGCGTCTGGTGGAATATGGCGGCGGCACCATCGCGGGGGGCGAACTGCTGTTCGACAAGGGCGACGGCAAGCCGATGGATCTGGCCAAAGCCGAGACCGAAATGATGAAGCAGATTCGCGGCAATCAGATCGGAATGATTTTCCAGGAGCCGATGACCGCGCTCAATCCGGTCTTCACCGTGGGCCGTCAGCTGACCGAAGGTCTGCGAATCCACAAGGGGATGACCAAGAAAGAGGCAGAGGCCCGCGCCATCGAGATTCTGAAGCAGGTGCGCATCCCCGAGGCGGAGCGTCGGATGACGCAATATCCGCACGAACTCTCCGGCGGGATGCGGCAGCGGGTGGTGATCGCCATGGCGATGGCCTGCGAGCCGCGCCTGCTGATTGCCGACGAACCCACAACCGCGCTCGACGTGACCATCCAGGCCGAGATCCTGGCGTTGATGGACCGTCTGAAGCGGGAAACCGGCACGGCGGTGATGTTCATCACCCACGATATGGCCGTGGTGGCGCAGATGGCCGACCGCGTCGTGGTCATGTATCGCGGCAACAAGGTCGAGGAGGGCACCGTCCACGAGATCTTCGAGAACCCGCAGCACGATTACACCAAGGCGCTCCTGGCTGCCGTGCCCAAGCTTGGCGAGATGAGCGGCAAGGATTACCCCGAGCCGATGAAGCTGATGGGGGTCGAGCAGCGCGAGATCAAGCCGATCAAGGGCACCGAGGAGGTGCTGCTGAACGTCGAGAACCTGGTGACCCGATTCCCGGTCAAGGGCGGCATCCTGCGCCGTACCATGGCGCAGGTTCATGCGGTGGAGGATGTCTCCTTCAAGGTGTTCAAGGGCCAGACCCTCAGCCTTGTGGGCGAATCGGGCTGCGGGAAATCTACCTGCGGTCGTTCGATCCTGCGGCTTGTGGAGCCGCAGTCGGGCAAGGTGGAATTCGAGGGGCGCGACATTCTCGGTCTGAGCCAGCACGACCTGCACAAGGCGCGGCTGGACATGCAGATGATCTTCCAGGATCCTTTTGCCTCGCTCAATCCGCAGATGCAGCTCTTGGATCAGGTGGCGGAGCCGATGCGCAACTACAATATCGCCTCCGGGTCGGAGCTGACCGACCGGGTGGCGGCGCTGTTTGACCGGGTGCACCTGCCGCGCAGCTTCATGCGCCGCTTCCCGCACGAGATGTCGGGCGGCCAGCGCCAGCGGATCGCGATTGCCCGTGCGCTCGCCCTGAACCCCAAGCTGATCGTCGCGGACGAGGCGGTCTCGGCGCTCGACGTGTCGGTACAGGCGCAGGTCTTGAACTTGATGATGGAGCTGCAGGCGGATCTGGGTCTGTCCTTCCTCTTCATCAGCCACGATATGGCGGTGGTTGAACGTGTCAGCCATCAGGTCGGCGTGATGTATCTGGGCCGTCTGGTGGAGATCGGCCCGCGCGCCCGCGTGTTTGAGAACCCGGCCCACCCCTATACGCAGGCCCTGATGAAGGCGGTGCCGATTGCCGACCCGAACCAGCGCAAGAGCGAGAAGGACCTGAATTTCAAACCGATCCCCTCGCCTATCCACGATCTGAACTACAGCCCGGAACCCTCGACCTATGTCGAGGTGGAGCCGGGCCATTTCGTGCTGACCACCGACTCCGGGTACTGACCCATGGTGCAACGACTGTCACCGCTGGAGATCATGACACGTCTGGTCTCCTTCCCGACCGTGAGCCGGGACACCAACCTGCCTTTGGTGGAGTGGGTCGCCGAATATCTGACGGCCCATGGCATCGAACACTACATCTGGATCGATCCCGATCAGCCGCACAAGGCCGGGCTTTACGCCCATGTCGGCCCTCGGGTGGAGGGCGGTTTGGTGCTCTCGGGCCATACCGACGTGGTGCCGGTGGACGGGCAGGACTGGTCCTCTGACCCCTATGTGGTCGAGGAACGGGACGGCAAATACTACGGTCGCGGCTGCGCCGATATGAAAGGCTTTGACGCGCTGGCGCTCTGGGCCTTGGTCGAGGGGCACTACAGCGATCTGAAGCGGCCCTTGCAGCTGGCCTATACCTTTGACGAGGAAATCGGCTGCACCGGCGCGCCGCCCCTGATCGTGGAAATGCAGAAACACCTGCCCAAGGCCGAAGCGGTGATCGTCGGCGAGCCTTCGATGTTGAAGGCGGTGACCGGCCACAAGGGCGGGGCGGGGCTTGCGACCACGGTGACCGGCTACGAGGTGCATTCCTCGCTGATGCACACCGGGGTCAGCGCGATTATGGAAGGGGCCAAGCTGATCGACTGGGCCAACCACCGCAATATCGAGAACCGGGAAAAGCCGCAGACCGATCTGGCCGCGATGTTCACGCCCCCCTGGACCACCTGCCATGTGGGCATGGTTTCGGGCGGTACCGCGCATAACATCACCGCCGGGGAATGCCGGTTCTGGATGGATTTCCGCGTGGTGCCCGGCGAGTCGCTGCCCGACTGGGAAGCCGCCTACCGCGCCGAGGTCGCGCGGGTTGAGGCCGAAATGCAGGCGGTGCGCCCCGAGGCGAAGATCGAGGTCGAGAAGGTCTTTCACGTCCCCGGGCTGGTGCCCGAAGAGGACGGCGCGGCGGAAACCCTGGTGCGCAGCCTCACCGGCGACAACGGCCGCCATGTGGTCAGCTATGGCACCGAGGCGGGCCAATACCAAGAGGCGGGCTACTCCGCCGTGGTCTGTGGCCCCGGCGATATCGCCCAGGCGCATCAGGCGGATGAGTTCATCACCGTGGCGCAATTCGAGGCCGGCCATCAGTTCATGCGCGATCTGGTGGCGCGGCTTGCGGCTTGAGAGTACTCTGGTCCCGTGCGGAAGGCCGCGCGGGACCAAAGCCATGGTGACGCAACGTCAGCGCTGAAAGCACAGGCAGAGGGACCGCTCTGTGGTCCAACTGTGCAGTTACCCTTGCCAAGCCCGCGGCCATCGGTCACTCCTTTCGCTAACACGTTAAGGAAGGTGTCTCATGCCCGTCAGGAATCGCTTCTCAGACCTCTTGCCCGAAATCACCGCTTGGCGGCACGATTTCCACGAAAACCCCGAGCTGATGTACGATGTGCACCGCACCGCGGGGCTGGTTGCTGAGCGGCTCACGGGTTTTGGCTGCGACGAGGTGGTGCCCGGCGTCGGCCGCACCGGCGTTGTCGGCGTGATCAAGGGCAAGAGCACCGCCTCGGGCAAGGTGATCGCCCTGCGCGCCGATATGGACGCGCTGCCGATCCACGAGGAAAGCGGCGTCGACTACGCGTCGAAAACGCCCGGCAAGATGCATGCCTGCGGCCACGACGGCCACACGGCAATCCTGCTCGGCGCGGCGAAGTACCTCTCGGAGACCCGCAACTTCGACGGCACCGTGGTGCTCCTGTTCCAACCCGCCGAGGAAGGCGGGGCAGGCGGCAAGGCCATGGTCGACGACGGGGTGATGGATCGCTGGGGCGTGCAGGAGGTTTATGGGTTGCACAACACCCCCGGCCTGCCGGTTGGCCATTTCGAGACCCGCGTCGGCGGGCTGATGGCCTCCTCGGATGAATTCGAGATCGTGGTGACCGGCAAGGGCGGCCACGCGGCGGCCCCGCATGAGGCGATCGACACCACATTGGTGGCCTCGCAGATCGTGGTTTCGCTGCATTCCATCGTCTCGCGCACGGTGAACCCGATCCATCGCGTGGTGCTGACCGTCGGCACCTTCGAGACCGACAGCACCGCCTCCAATGTGATCGCCCATCGCGCCAAGCTGAAAGGCACCGTGCGCACGCTGGATCCGGTCAACCGCAAGCTCGCCGAGGAGCGCATTCGCCGGGTGGCGGAAGACACCGCCTCGGCCTTTGGTGCCAGTGCCGTGGTGACCTGGGATCCGGGCTATCCGGCAACCGTCAATACCGCCGATGAGGTCGCCCATGCGGTTGAGGCGGCGCGCGCGGTCTCGGCCCATGTGAACGGCGAGGCCGATCCGATCATGCCGTCGGAGGATTTCTCCTACATGCTTGAAGCGCGCCCCGGCGCCTATATGTTCATCGGCAATGGTGACACCGCCATGTGCCACCACCCGGCCTATCGCTTTGACGATAGCGCAATCCCCTATGGCTGCAGCTGGTTCGTGGAGCTCTGCGAACGACGTATGCCCGCCTGACCCGACCCTCCCCGCGCCGCGCCCCTCGCGTTTCGCGCCGGGGCATGGGCCGGGACAGACCTGACCGACAAGGAGTAAGACCAATGCCCGTCAAGAACCGTTTCGCCGAATTGCAGGCCGAGATCACCGCATGGCGCCGTGACATTCATGAGAACCCCGAGATCCTGTTTGAAACCCACCGCACCTCGGCGCTGGTGGCGGAGAAACTGAAGGAATTCGGCTGCGACGAGGTGGTCACCGGCATTGGCCGCACCGGCGTGGTGGGGGTGATCAAGGGCAAGACCGACACGGCAGGCAAGGTCATCGGGCTGCGCGCCGATATGGACGCGCTGCCGATCCACGAGGAAACCGGGCTGGACTATGCCTCCAAGACCGCCAATGCCATGCATGCCTGCGGCCATGACGGCCATACCGCGATGCTCTTGGGCGCCGCCAAGTACCTGTCGGAGACCCGCAATTTCGACGGCACCGTGGTGGTGATCTTCCAACCCGCTGAAGAAGGCGGCGGCGGCGGTCGTGAGATGTGCGAAGACGGTATGATGGACCGCTGGAACATCCAAGAGGTCTACGGCATGCACAATTGGCCGGGTCGCCCGGTCGGCAGCTTTGCCATCCGCGCGGGCGCGTTTTTTGCGGCCACCGATCAGTTCGACATCACCTTCACTGGTAAGGGCGGTCATGCGGCGAAACCGCATGAGACAATCGACTCGACCGTGATGGCCGCGCAGGCCGTGCTGGCACTGCAAACCATCGCGGCGCGCAATGCCGATCCGGTACATCAGATCGTGGTCTCCGTGACCTCGTTCGAGACCTCGTCGAAAGCCTTCAACGTGATCCCCGAACGCGTCCATATCAAAGGCACCGTCCGCACCATGGCGCCCGAGATGCGCGATCTGGCGGAGAAGCGGATCGGCGAGATTTGCTCCGGCATCGCCACCACCTTTGGCGGCACCGTCGAAGTGAAATACCATCGCGGCTATCCGGTGATGGTGAACCATGAAGAGCAGACCGAGTTTGCCGCCAAGGTGGCGCGCGATGTCTCGGGCGGCTGTGAGGAAGCACCGCTGGTGATGGGGGGCGAGGATTTCGCCTTCATGCTGGAGGAGCGCCCGGGCGCCTATATCCTCGTCGGCAATGGCGACACCGCCGCCGTGCACCATCCGAAGTACAACTTCACCGACGATGCCATCCCGGCGGGCTGCAGCTGGTGGGCGGAGATCGTCGAGCAGCGGATGCCGGCGGCCTGATCGGATCCTCATATCCGGACAAAAGAAGGGGGTCTTGCTGGCCCCCTTCGTGTCACTCGCTACTGCACTGTTCCACGCGTTGCTGAACGCGAAGGCAGGTTTACTTGTCGAAGCTGCGGCCGATCAGAACGCAGGAGTCAAACCCGTCGGGCAGATTGGCCTGACATTCGTTCAGCGCGGCAATGTCGGCCGCCTTCTGGTCGTCAAAGCCCCAGGACTGACCCACCGGCAGCACGGCGGCGGGTTCGGCGCAGTCGATGGACACGCTGGCCGGATAAACCGGCACCGCGTAGGAGCCGTAGCCGTCAATGCCTGCGGCCCAGGAGACCATCTCGGCCTTGGAGCTTTCACAGACACCCTGTGCCACGTTCAACACGCGGACCTTTTCGGCGGCGAGGGCTGCAGGGGCCGGATCGGCCGCAAAGGCGGGGGCGGCAACGGCCACGGCGGAACCAAGGGTGAGGGCGGTCAGGGTCAGTTTGGTGAACATTTCTACCTCCTTGTCATGGGTGTCCATGACGTCATGACTTCAAAATGCCAGCGCGTCTGGCGTCTGGTTCGAGAACGTGACGGGGGCGGGAAAGTTCCGTAGAAATTTATCGACCCACTGCGCATTGGGCAGCGGGTCTTGGTTTTTACATTTATAATCAGTTGCTTGCTCGGGTCACTCGGTCAGGAGTGCGCGGTAGATCCGCAGGATCGCCTGTGCTTCGCCCTCGATCTTGAACCGGGTCGCGACATGGGTCCGGGCTGCATGGGACATTTCAGCCAGTCGGGTCTCGTCCGACAGGAGGTCGATCACATCGGCGGTGATCTTCTCCAGATCCTCGATCTCGCAAAGGGTCCCGGTCTCGCCCGGCAGCACCAGCTCCTCGAAGGCGCCGACGCGGGTGGCGACTGTCGGGGCGCCGCAGGACATTGCCTCGAGCGGGGTGAGGCCGAAGCCTTCCCAACGCTGCGGCGCCACATAGAGGTCGAGCGCCTGGAAATGCAGCGGCACCTGTTCCACCGGAACCTCGTCGCGGAACAGGATGCGATCGGTGAGACCGGCGGCGGCGACCTCCTGTTTCAGCCCGGCAAGAAAGGCCTCGTTGTCGGCGGTGGCCCGGCCCATCATCAACCCGCGCACCTTTGGGTTGGCGCGGCAGGCGGCGATCATCGCCTTGATATAGAGGTCGTTGCCCTTCTGGGGACGAATGCGACCGAAGCAGCCCACCAGCAGCCCGTCCTCGGGCAGATCCAGCTGGCGACGCACGGTGGCCTTGTCAGCGGCGGGGCTGAAGAGGTCGCAGTCGATGCCGTGACGGATCACGGTTGCCTCGCGTTCCAGATAGCTGGCGGATTTGGCCGAGGTGGAGATCACCGCATCCATCTGCCGGATCAGCCAGCGGGTAAAGCCGGTATGGCGGCGCTGGGCGGCAGAGGTGAAGAGGAGCCTCAGCCGCTTGCCGAGAAGGTATTTGAGTGCGAGGCCCGCCACCATCTCGTTGTTGCGGCGTGCGTGCCAGACTCGGGCACCCGAGGGCCCCCGGCGCGACATGGTCCAGAGGGCGGAGGGTTTGACCTGCGGCACCTCGGCGGGCAGCTCCGGCGTGGCGGAACAGATGGCGATGTCTCGCGCCTGCAAGGGCACCAGCCGGATCACGGTGGATGTGACGCCGGAATAGCGTTTCTTGAAGTTCGGGGCGATCACGTCGATCTGGTTAAGGTCGATCCGGCTCATCTTTTGCCCCTTATCCTTGCGGCAGCAGGTCGAGCAGCGCCGCCACGGTCTTGTCCATCTGGTCGGATTGCCGGGTCAGGAACCCGCGCCCCGCCGCGCGCGCCACCTCTAGGGCATGTGGATCGTCGCGCCAAGTGGCGACTGCCCGGGCCAGCGTTTCGGCGCCGGTGATCTCTTGTGCGGCACCGATCTGAAGGAGTTCGGCAAAGGATTCGGCAAAGTTATAGGCGCCAGGACCGGTCAGCACCGCGCCCCCTGCCTGCATCACCTCAAAGGGGTTGTGACCGCCGATCTCTTTCAGCGAGCCGCCAAGGAACACCAGCGGGCAGAGCGTGTACCAGATGCCGACCTCGCCCAGCGTATCGGCGAGGTAGACCTGCGTTTGCGCCTCGGGCAGGGCGCCAGTGCTGCGGCGCGCCAGGGTGAGGCCCGCGTCGCGGATCAGCGCCTCGACCACGTCGCCCCGGTTCGGGTGGCGCGGGGCCAGGAGCAGGCAGAGGTCGGGGTGGGTCCTGAGAAGCTGGCGATGTGCTGCCAGCACCACCTCCTCCTCGCCCGCATGGGTGGAGGAGGCGACCCAGACCGGGCGGTGGCCAAGCGCGGTTTGCACCTCTGCCAGCGTGGCCTGATCGACCGGTAGGGGATCGGAGACCGCCTTGAGGTTGCTGCCCTCGCGAATACGGTCCGGGTCGCCGCCCATGGCGCGCAGGTTCTCGGCGGTGCGGCTGTTCTGGGTCAGCATCAGGGCGAACTGGTCGAGCAGGAAACGTGCGGTCCGGTGCCGTTTGGTCCAGCCCGCGACGGATTTCTGCGAGAGCCGCGCATTGAGCAGCACCAGCGGCACGCCCGCAGCCCGGGCGCGCACCAACATCTGCGGCCAAAGCTCGCTTTCGACAAAGATGCCGAGATCGGGCCGCCAATGGCGCAGGAACCGGGCGACCGGCGCGCCGGTGTCGAGCGGCGGGAACTGGTGGCGCGTGCGCGGAGGCAGGCGTTTGGCGATCAGCTCGGCCGAGGTCGGGGTGCCCGATGTGATGAGGAACTCCAGCTCCGGGTCCGCTGCTCCAAGCCGGTGGATCAGGGTGAGGACAGAGAGGCTCTCGCCCACCGAGGCGGCATGAAACCAGACCAGCCGCCCCGAGGGGCGCGGCAGGGAGGCATGTCCGAGACGTTCGCGCACCCGCGGTTCCGCCACGCCATAGTCGCGCAGCTTGCCCGCGACCCGGCGCCAGACGAAAGGCGCAAGCAGGGGGCTGACGCCACGGTAAAGGTGATAGAGCAGCGTCGGTGCGACCTGCGGCCTGCCGTCCGTCATCAACGCGCCTTACCCGCCGGTATGGCTCATGTGGCGGGTCATCTGACCATCCACCACCTGTCGGGAATAGTCGAAGTCATGGCCCTTGGGCTTGAGGTTGATCGCGGCGCGGATCGCCTCTTCCAGTGGCACTTCGGTGCCCGGATGGTCGCGCAGCGGCGCGCGCAGGTCGGCCATATCCTCCTGCCCGAGGCACATGTAGAGTTCCCCGGTGCAGGTCAGCCGCACCCGGTTGCAGCTTTCGCAGAAATTATGGCTGAGCGGCGTGATGAAGCCGATCTTCTGGCCGGTTTCCTCGAGCCGCACATAGCGGGCCGGGCCGCCGGTCCGTTCGGCCAGATCGGTGACCTGATAGCCGCTCTCGTAGGCCTTGCGCACGTCCTTCAGCGACCAATATTGGCCGAGGCGGTTTTCATTGCCGATATCGCCCATCGGCATCACCTCGATCCAGGTGAGGTCGATGCCCCGGCTGCCGCACCATTCGGTCATCGACAGCAACTCATCCTCGTTGAAGCCCTTGAGGGCCACGGCGTTGATCTTGACCCTGAGCCCTGCCGCCTGCGCCGCATCAATGCCGCGCAGCACCTGTGGCAGGCGACCCCAGCGGGTGACCTCGGCGAATTTCGCCTCGTCCAGCGTGTCGAGCGAAACGTTGATCCGCCGCACCCCGGCATCAAACAGCGCCTGGGCGTATTTCTCCAGCTGGCTGCCATTGGTGGTCAGCGTCAGCTCCTTCAGCGCGCCGCTCTCCAGATGCCGCGTCATCGACTGGAAAAACGTCAGGATATCGCGGCGCACCAGCGGCTCGCCCCCGGTGATGCGCAGTTTCTCGACGCCGAGACGGATGAAGGTCGAACACATGCGGTCCAGCTCTTCCAGCGTCAGAAGCTCCTTCTTCGGCAGGAAGGTCATGTTCTCGGACATGCAATAGACGCAACGGAAATCGCAGCGGTCGGTGACCGAGACCCGAAGGTAGGTGATCGCGCGGGCGAAGGGATCAATAAGCGGTGCTGTCATACGCACATAGGTAAGGCGGATAGCTGCGCAGGACAATAGCGGCGCGCATACCGATGATGCCATTCTCGCTGGCGTATTTGGCAGGCTGCGGCTAGGGTCGCGTCATGACACAGCGCACGCTCACATCTCTTGCTTTCGCCACCCTGACGTCCGCCGGGCTTGTCGCCTGCAATCCGATCAGCGGGGTCCATCTCAACTCCCAGGTCATGCAGGGGGCCGGGCAGGGGTTGCTGCTCGACTCGCCCAATGGTGGGGCGCAATCCGCCCGCGCGCAGGCTGCGGTTCCGGCCCAAACCCCGGTCTCCGATCAGCACTGGTCCGCGGCGCCGGTCAGTGCCTCCACCCTTGCTCCCGCTGCCGTGCAGAGCGCCCCGCTGGCGAGCGCCAATGCGGCGCCGGTCGCTGCTTCGACCCCTCTTGCGGCTTCGGCGCAGTCCTTTGTCGGGCAGAAGACCACGGTTGTGGGGCTTGGCGATCCCGGGCGGGACGGGTTGTGGATGGAAACACCGCTGGTCTCCTCGCGCCGCAATGCGCGGCTGACGGCGCCCAACGGCAAATCCGTGGTGGTGACGCTGGAACCGATCTCGGGGGATGCGGGACAGGGCAGCCGCCTGTCGATCGACGGGATGCGCGCGCTTGGCCTGCCGCTGACAGAGCTGGTGGAGATCCGGGTCGGTCCTGCCTGATCCTCGGCTCGGCCGCGGTCTGTTGAGAGGCTGACCGAGCGGTCAGTCTCTGAGGTATTTCATCGCTTCCTTGCGGGCAAAGGCCTTGAGCCTGGCGCCATTGGCATCGAGGAACGCGCGGGCGCGGGTGGCGTCGTGTTTCGACAGGTCGCGCACCCACCAGCCGATGGCCTTCTGGATGAACCAGTCGCGGTCGGTCACGTAATCCTCGGCCCAGCCCAGGATCCTCTCTCGCGCTGCAAGATCGGCGGCTTTGGGATTGGCCAGCTTGGCCCAGGGCAAGGTCGCCACCAGTGCTGCCCGGCGGGTCCACATGGCATCGGCCACGGTCCAGCTCTCGACCAGATCGAGCCGCGCGGGCTCTGCCTGCAGGCGTTTGGAGATCGCGGAACAGGCGTGGTCGGCAATCGCCCAGCTGTCAAACCCCGGCACCCAGGATTGCAACAGCTCCCAGACCGCCGCGTCCTCCTTGATGCGCGCCTGGGTCAGCAATTTTGCCGCCAGAATGCGCGCCTCAAAGATATCGGTGTCCCAGAGGGCACTGGCGAGGGCGACGCGGGCCTCCAGGTCCAGGTCCTGTCGCCAGGCCTTGGAGAGGTCGTTCAGCACCTCATTGCCCACGCCCAGAACCACGCGGCTCTGTTTGTGATAGGCCGCCATCTGCTCCGCGCGTCCGGGCTCGATCGCGGCCCGTAGCGCGGCGAGGGCCTCGTCCAGCGTCATTCCACCGTCACCGATTTGGCGAGGTTGCGCGGCTGGTCCACGTCGGTGCCTTTGGCGATGGCGGTGAAATAGGCGATCTGCTGGGCGGGCA
Source organism: uncultured Paracoccaceae bacterium (assembly GCA_937146765.1). Taxonomy (GTDB): domain Bacteria; phylum Pseudomonadota; class Alphaproteobacteria; order Rhodobacterales; family Rhodobacteraceae; genus Epibacterium. Next base: position 39,627 of record CAKZRP010000057.1, read on the forward strand.
CGGCGTAGAGGATCGGGGCCAGCGCATCCGGCACATTGGGCAGGGTGATCACCTCGGCGGTGCCATCCGAGGCCTCGCGGGCGCCGGTGGCATCGGTCACCAGGATCACCCGACCGCCACGCGCCATGACTTCCTGCATATTGGAGATGGTCTTTTCAAACAGCGCATCCTTGGGCGCCATCACGATCACCGGGACGGTCTCGTCGATGAGGGCGATGGGCCCGTGTTTCAACTCGCCCGAGGCATAGCCCTCGGCGTGGATGTAGCTGAGTTCCTTCAGCTTCAGCGCGCCTTCGAGCGCCAGCGGGTAAAGCTGGCCGCGCCCGAGGAAGATGATGTCGCGCGCACTGGCGAGATCGCGCGAGGCGGCGGCGATCTGCGCTTCGGCGCCAAGGCACTGGTGGATCAGACCGGGCAGGGCGCGCAGGTTGTCGGGCATGCCCTTGGGCAGCGGCTGGCCTTTCGCTTCGGCGGCTTTCAGCGCCAAGAGCAGCAGCACGGTCAGCTGACAGGTGAAGGCCTTGGTCGAGGCGACCGAGATTTCCGGGCCGGCATGGATCGGCAGCACCACATCGCTTTCGCGGGCGATGGAGCTTTCGGGGACGTTGACCAGACCGGCGATCACATCGGCCTTGTCGCGCATATAGCGCAGCGCGGCGAGCGTGTCGGCGGTTTCACCGGATTGGGAGACAAACAGCGCCAGCGTGCCGGGGCTGACCGGCGGTTCGCGGTAGCGGAACTCCGAGGCCACATCGACCTCTACGGGCAGCCGCGCGATGGTCTCGAACCAGTATTTCGCCACCATACAGGCGTAAAAGGCGGTGCCGCAGGCGACCAGCGACAGGCGGTCGATCTTGGCGAAGTCCAGCCCCTCGGGCAGGTGGATCGTATTGTCTTCGGCAAGGTAGGCCTTCAGCGCCTTGTCCACCGCGACAGGTTGCTCGGCGATTTCCTTGGCCATGAAGTGCTTGTGGCCATTCTTGTCGATGCGGGTGTTTTCCAGCCGGATCTGGCGCATCTCGCGGTTGGCGAGGTTGCCCTTGGCATCCCAGATCGCGACGCTGCTGCGGGTCAGGACAACAAAGTCGCCCTCCTCCAGATAGGTCACCCGGTCGGTCATCGGCGCCAGCGCGATGGCATCGGAGCCGAGGAACATCTCGCCGTCGCCATGGCCCACCGCGAGGGGAGAGCCTTTGCGGGCGCCGATCATCAGGTCCTCTTCGCCCTCAAACAGGAAGGCCAGCGCAAAGGCGCCATCGAGACGCGCCACGGTCTTGCGCGCGGCTTCTGCCGCGGAGGTGCCATCGCGCATGTAGAATTCGCAGAGGAGCGCCACGGTCTCGGTATCGGTTTCGGTGACAAAGCCGATGCCATGGGCCGCAAGCTCGGCGCGCAGCTCCTTGAAGTTCTCGACGATGCCATTGTGCACCACCGCGACGCGGCCCGCTTGGTGCGGGTGCGCATTGGTCACGGTGGGCGCGCCATGGGTGGCCCAGCGGGTATGGCCGATGCCGGATTTGCCGGGCAGCGGGTTGTGCACCAGCTCGTCCGAGAGGTTGATCAGCTTGCCCACCGCGCGGCGGCGGTCCAGTGCACCGCCATTGACGGTGGCAATCCCGGCGCTGTCATAGCCGCGATATTCAAGCCGCTTCAGCGACTCGACGAGAATGGGGGAAACCTCGTGGGTGCCCAGAACGCCTACGATGCCGCACATGGGGTTATCCTTTGCTCATCCGGGCTTTTTTCGCGCGCAGCATGTCCATCAGCTTGTAGGCGCGGCCCGGTTTGTTTGTCTGCTCGACCCGCGCAATGGCCAGATCGCCATTGCCCACGTCCTTGGTGATCACCGCGCCGGTGGCGGTCACCGCCTCATTGCCGACGCGCACCGGCGCGACCAGCATGGTGTTGGAGCCGATAAAGGCGCGCGACCCGATCTCGGTGCGGTGTTTCATCACGCCATCATAGTTGCAGGTGATGGTGCCCGCGCCGATATTGGTCGCCTCGCCGATGCTGGCATCGCCGATGTAGCTGAGGTGATTGACCTTGGCACCGATGCCGATCTCGGCGTTCTTGATCTCGACGAAGTTGCCGATATGGGTGTCCTCGGCCAGCTCGGCGCCGGGGCGCAGGCGGGCGTAGGGGCCGACCTTGGAGCCGCGCGAGACATGGCAGCCCTCAAGGTGCGAGAAGGATTTGATCAGCACGCCGGATTCCACCGTCACGCCGGGGCCAAAGACTACGTTCGGTTCAATCACCGTGTCGCGACCGATAAAGGTGTCAAAGGCCAGATAGACGGTCTCGGGGGCCATGAGGGTAACGCCCAACTCCAGAAGATCGGCGCGGGCGCGGGCCTGAAACACCGCATCCGCAGCAGCCAGATCAGCGCGGGAGTTGATGCCGAGGGTTTCCTCCTCCGGGCAGGCCACGGCGGTCACGGCGAGCCCCTCGGCGCGGGCCAGCTCCGCCAGATCGGTGAGGTAATATTCGCCGGCGGCATTGTCGTTCTTCACCTGATCGAGCAGGCGGAACATCACCGCCGCATCCCCCGCCATCAGGCCGGAGTTGCAGAAGGTAATCGCGCGTTCTTCGTCGCTGGCGTCCTTGTACTCGACAATCTTTTCAAGGCTTTCGCCCTGCATCACCAGACGGCCGTAGCGGGCGGGATCGGCGGCCTCGAACCCGAGGATCACCAGATCGGCGCGGCCGCGGGCGGCGACCATCCGCTCCAATGTCTCGGGCGAGACAAAGGGTGTGTCGCCATAAAGCACAACCACATCGCCGCTGAAGCCTTCGAGCGCGGCGCGCGCCTGCAACACCGCATGGCCGGTGCCCAGCTGTTCTTCCTGCAGGACGATCACGGCCTCTTCGTCGATCTCGGCAACGGCGGCGCGCACCAGGTCGGCCTCGTGACCGGCCACGACAACGGTGCGCTCGGGATCAAGCGCGCGACCGGCGGCCATGGCGTGTTCGAGCATCGGCGCCTGCGCAATGGGGTGCAGGACCTTCGGCAGGTCAGAGTTCATCCGGGTGCCTTTGCCTGCGGCAAGGATGACGAGGGCTGTGCTCATGGGGTGTTTTCCCTTTGAGTTTTTGTTGCCCCCGTTTTATCCGCTAACAAGGGCGGCGCAAGGTGCGACCCCGTAAACTTCGGTTGCGACTTGCAATATGTGACGGCGGAATGGCGCCGAGAGCGGGAGAATTCATGCGCACGGTGATCTTTGACCTCGATGGCACCCTTGCGGACACCTCGGTGGACCTGCTGGCGGCGGCGAACCACTGTTTTCGCGAGATGGGGCTGGGCGATCTGCTGCGCCACCCCGAGGATGCCAAAATCGCCCTGCGTGGCGGCAAGCGGATGCTGACCGAGGGGCTGACGCGGGTCGGCCAGTTCAGCGAGGCGGTGGTGGAGGAGTTCTATCCGGTGCTGCTCGCCGCCTATCGCGAGGGGATCGACAGCCATACGGTGATGTACCCCGGCGCGATGGAGGCGGTGGAGGCCCTGAAGGTGGCCGGCTATGGCGTCGGCATCTGCACCAACAAGCCCGAAGCCTTGGCGGAACTGCTGATGCAGCGCCTGGGGGTGCGGGATGCCTTTGCCTCGCTGGTGGGCGCGGACACGCTGCCGGTGCGCAAGCCCGACCCCGCGCCGCTGTTCGAGGCGGCGCGCCGCGCGGGTGGCGCGCCCGAGATGTGCGTGCTGATCGGAGACAGCTACACTGACCGCACTACCTCGGCCAATGCGGGGGTGCCCTCGGTGCTGGTGACCTTTGGTCCAGCGGGCGAGGATATGGCGGCGCTGAACCCCGAGGCGCTGTTGCATGACTATGCGGACCTGCCGGGGATCGTGGCGCAGCTGATCGGAACCAACCCGGCCTGACACATTTCCAACCGTCCGGGCCCAACCGCCCAGGCTCAATCGGCTGGGGCGTTCACGGGCGCGTGCATGGGGGCTTGTGGGTCTGGGCCGTGCTCACCCCGTTGCTGGCGGGGTGAGGATCAGGGGCCAGAAGTCCTCCAGCCCGCCATCCTCAATCCTGTCGATGGCGGCCGCGAGAGCCTGCGCCCGCGCCTCTCCCAGCACCGGATCGGCGAGGCTGTGGAACTTTTCATGCAAGTCCGCGGCGGTGGGCGGCTGGGTGTGGTCCCAGCGCGGCTCCATCCGCGGGCTGGTGAGGCGGCGGCCATCGCGCAAGGTCACCTCGACCCTGGCATAGCGTTTCAGCGGGAAGGCGGCATTGGCCTCGGCGTCCTCCGTCATCACCGTGGCGCGCGAGAGTCGCAGCACCTCCGGATCATTCAGCGCCGCATCGGCGATGTCCCGGGGACGGACATCGCCGCGCACCAGCGCAACGGCACAGGGAAAGGACGTCGAATATTGCGCCTCTTCGGTGGTCCGGGGGCAGGCCGTGGCAAGGCGGATGCTTTCGTGAAAGGTCGCGATCTCGATCCGCGCCACCTGCTCGGGGCGCAGGTCGTGGGTACGGCGCAGATGCAGGACGCCCTCGATCGGGGCCTGAGCCCAGCGGCAGACCGGATAGGGTTTGTAATATTGCTCCCGCGCGTACCAGCGCTGACCGAGATCGCGCCAATAGGCCGGTGCGTCCTCCACCGTGAGGGCCGGGGCACCGGTGAAACCCGCCTCGGCCAGCAGTACGGCAGAGACGCCGCACATGGCGCCCCAGCCGGCCCCGTCCTTGACCATAGTCGGATGGTCGATGCAGCGCATCATCTGGCTGCGCGGGCCGTGGTATTCGGCAATCCCCAGCGCATGGCGGCTGCGCTCCGGGTCCAGGCCTGCCAGTTCCGCCCCGACCATGGCGGCGGTCACCGCACCCCAGCTGCCAGAGGTGTGATAGTCCGCCACCGTGCCATGCTGGGCCATGGCGGCGCGGGCCCCGAATTCATAACCGATCACCAGCGCGCGCAGGAGGTCGGCGCCGCTGGACCCGTGGCTTTGGGCGAAGGCCAGCGCCGAGGACATCATCGGCGCGGCGATATGGCCCTTGGAGGGGTTGAACCCGTCGTGCCCGTCGAGACTGTCGATGCTCGTCCCCGCCGCCAGCGCCCAGCCGGGCAGGGAGGTGCCGCGCCCGTCCATCAGCATCGGCAGCGGGCCGGGCTGGGTGGCATGGGCAAAGGTGCGGATGATGCCGCTGAGCCGCGTTGCAAGCCCGCCGGCCGCCACCCCCATCGTGTCCAGGAGCGAGAGCTTGACCTGCGCCAGCACCGCGGGTGGCACGTCCTGCAGCCGCAGCGCGTGAAAGAAGGGGAGCGTCTCGATCTGCCTCATGCGCCCAGCCTGCGCCTGTCGCCGCGCCGCGACTGTCCGATCGGCGACATGAAACCGTCTGTTTGGGACCTTTGTCGCCGCGCGGGTCGGGCGGGGCTACCGCCCTCTCTTGACGTAGGGCGGAGGGGCGATCATGACTGGCCCCATGACAGAGCATTTCACCGGTAATTTCACCCAGCAGGAACCGATCCCGGAGGAGGCCATCGAGGCCGCCGTGGCGGTGCTGCGTCATGGTCGCCTTCACCGCTACAACCTCGCCGGTGGCGAGACGGGCGAGGTGGCGCTTCTGGAAGAGGAATTCGCGCAGCTCCTGGGGGCGAAATACTGTCTCGCGGTCGCCTCGGGCGGCTATGCGCTGGCCACCGCGCTGCGGGCGCTCGGGGTGGGGCATGGCGACAGGGTGCTGACCAATGCGTTTACGCTGGCGCCGGTGCCGGGGGCGATCGCCTCGGTCGCGGCGGAGCCGGTGTTTGTTGGCGTCACTGAGAGTCTGACCATCGACCTTGAGGATCTGGAGGCCAAGGTCGGGCAGGCCAGGGTGCTGATGTTGAGCCATATGCGCGGGCATCTGTGCGACATGGACCGGCTGATGGAGATCTGCGAGGCCGCCGGCGTCGCGGTGATCGAGGATTGCGCCCATACGATGGGGGCGTCGTGGAACGGCGTGCCCTCGGGGCGGCACGGGGTGATCGGCTGCTATTCCTGCCAGACCTACAAACATGTGAACTCCGGCGAGGGCGGCCTGTTGATCACAGACGACGCGGAGGTTGCCGCCCGGGCGGTGATGCTGTCGGGGTCCTACATGCTCTATTCCCGCCACAAGGCCGCACCGGCACCGGAGGTCTTTGAACGGGTGAAATACGTGACGCCCAATATCTCCGGGCGGATGGACAATCTGCGGGCGGCGATCCTGCGGCCGCAGCTGCGCGCGCTCGACACGCAGGTGGCGCGCTGGAACGAGCGCTACCGGGTGCTGGAGACGGGGCTGCGCGGCACCCCCGGCCTGACGGTGGTGGAGCGTCCCGCAGCGGAGGTCTTTGTCGGCTCCTCGATCCAGGTCCTGTTGCTGGACTGGTCGGCGGCGGCGGTCGAGGCGGTGCTGGCGCGCTGCGCGGCGCGCGGGGTCGAGCTCAAATGGTTCGGGGTGCCGGAGCCGGTGGCCTTCACCTCGCGCTATGACAGCTGGCGCTATGCCCCGGCGCAAAGCCTGCCCGAGAGCGACCGCATCCTGGCCGGCATCATCGACATGCGGGTGCCCCTGACCTTCAGCCTTGAGGATTGCGCGCTCATCGCCCGCATCATCCGCGCCGAGGTGAGCGCGGTCTGGCAGAGCGATCTCTGATCCGGTTTCCGGGTAAGCCCGGGTTAAACCCTCCGTTTTCCTGATCCAGCGGTGTCGCAGCCCTTATGGGCTGCGACGCTTTTTGCTTGCGCCTTGCTCCGCAAGGCGCGGCGGGGCGACAGGGGCTTGACGCAGAGGATCTCTTTCGACAATAAATGAACAAGTGTTCAATAAACGGGTGACTCGCATCCGCCATTTGGGCCTATGATGATTTCGAACAGGGTGACTCGGGAGGAGACGCGCGGATGTTCAACGCAAGCATGACCTTTGATCTGGGCGAAGACGTAAACGCGCTGCGCGATATGGTGCATCGCTGGGCGCAGGAGCGCGTCAAGCCGATGGCGCAGGAGATCGACCAGAAGAACGAATTCCCTGCCGCCCTCTGGCAGGAAATGGGCGAGCTGGGGCTGCTCGGCATCACGGTGGACGAGGAATTTGGCGGCGCGGGCATGTCCTACCTCGCCCATACGGTGGCGGTGGAGGAAATCGCGCGGGCCTCGGCCTCGGTTTCGCTGTCCTACGGCGCGCATTCCAACCTCTGCGTCAACCAGATCAAGCTCAATGGCAATGCCGAGCAAAAGGCGAAATACCTGCCGCGTCTGATCTCTGGCGAGCATGTGGGCGCGCTGGCTATGTCCGAGGCGGGGGCCGGGTCGGACGTGGTGTCGATGTCCCTGCGCGCGGAAAAGCGCAACGACCGCTATGTGCTCAATGGCAACAAGTACTGGATCACCAATGGTCCCGACGCCGACACGCTGGTGGTCTATGCCAAGACCGACCCCGAAGCGGGCTCCAAGGGCATTACCGCCTTCCTGATCGAGAAGGAGTTCAAGGGCTTCTCCACCTCGAAGCATTTCGACAAGCTGGGCATGCGCGGCTCTAATACCGCCGAACTGGTGTTCGAGGACGTCGAGGTCCCCTTCGAGAACGTGCTGGGCGAAGAGGGGCGCGGCGTGAAGGTGCTGATGTCCGGCCTCGACTACGAGCGTGTGGTGCTGGCGGGCATCGGCCTCGGGATCATGGCCGCCTGCATGGACGAGATGATGCCCTATATGGCCGAGCGCAAGCAGTTCGGTCAGCCAATCGGGAATTTCCAGCTGATGCAGGGCAAGATCGCCGATATGTACACCGCGATGAATTCCGCCCGCGCCTATGTCTATGAGGTCGCCAAGGCCTGCGACAAGGGCACGGTGACCCGGCAGGATGCCGCGGCCTGCTGTCTCTATGCCTCCGAAGTGGCGATGACCCAGGCGCATCAGGCGGTGCAGGCCTTTGGCGGGGCTGGCTACCTCAACGACAACCCGGTCGGTCGGATCTTCCGCGATGCCAAGCTGATGGAGATCGGCGCGGGCACCTCGGAAATCCGCCGGATGCTGATCGGGCGCGAGCTGATGGCGCATATGAGCTGATGCGCCTCCTGTGGTGGCTCCCGATCTCGCTGCTGGCGCTGTTGCTGGCGGGGATCGGGTTTCGCTACGGGATCATCCGGCAGGGGATGAGCGAGGGCGACGTGATCGCCGCCTATGCGACCCGATACCTTGCCGACCATGCCGCCGCCGGATTTGCGGGGCAGGCGCAGACCAGTGACTGTGCGGCCCGTCCGGGCGAGAGCCTTTGGGTCTGGATGGTGGTGCGCTGCCGCGCAAGGGACGCGGGCGTTGAGTTTGTCTATGAGGTCAATTGGCTTGGCGGGCTCCACCGTCATTCCGGCCCGCAACCTCTGGCCCCCGCGCGCCCCGAGACGTGACAGCGGCGTGACGGCAAAACAGCAAAAGGCGCCGCGAGGATGCGACGCCTTTGCCTTGGATCAGATGACGCGACCAGAGAGATCAGAAGCGGTGCACGTAGGAAACGCCAACAGTGATCGGATCAATCTCGGCGGTGCCAATGGCGGCGCCGTTCAGACGCGCGTCGGTCTCGATGTTCATGTAGCGGACATTCACGCGCAGCGCGCCGCGCTCGGAAATCTGCCAATCCGCACCCACCGTGGCGGCGATGCCAAAGCTGTCGTCGAGTTTCAGGCTGCCAAGCGCGCTCTGCACTTCAAAGAAGGTGGTGTAGTTGAGGCCGAGACCAAAGAAGGGCTTTACCTTGCCTGCGGTCGGCACGTGATAAACCAGAGAGACGGTCGGCGGCAGCTGTTTGGCGGAGCCGATATTGGCACCGCCAAGGGCGATGTCATGCTCAAACGGGGTGGCGGCCAGAACCTCGATGCCGAGATTGTCGCGGATGAAATACTCGCCGGTCAGCGACAGCTGCGTGTTGTCGCCGATGGTCGCGGCCGAGCCCGCAAGGATGCCATTGTTGGATTTCGGGTTCACGTTGATGATCCCGACGCCGATGGTCCAATCGCCTTGGCTCTGCGCCATCGCGGGTGCGGCCAGCGCGGCGACAGACACGCCCAGGGCAAGGGAGGAAACCAGAGTTTTCATGAGGGGTATCCCTTCTTTCTTCGTTGCTGCGCTGTGATCGCACGACCGAAGCGAAGACTCTCTGATCCAGATCAAATTTTTGCGGGCTTTCCCTTTGGAAACAATGGGAAAACCCGCATATCCGCTATGCGCGGACTGCATGTTAAAGGGATGGCGAAATATGACTGAAAAACGCATCATTCCGGGCCTGGATGCAACAGGCGGCTGGGACGTGCCCGCGCGCCTCAATATGGCAGCGCAGGTGATGGATCACCCGGCAGATCATCTGGCGATCATTGACCTCACCAGCGGCGTGCGCCGGGACGTGAGTCATGGGGACTTGGTCCAGATGGTCGACGGTCTGGCGCGCGCGCTCCTGCAGCGGGTGCAGCCGGGTGACCGGATCGGTGTTCTACTGTCGCAGTCGCCCTGGTGCGCGGCGGCGCATCTGGCGATCTGGAAGATCGGTGCGATCTCGGTGCCGCTGTTCAAGCTGTTCCAATATGAGGCGCTGGCCAATCGGGTGGAGGACGCCGGGGCCAAATATGTGCTGACCGATCACGATGGCGCGCTCCAGCTTGGCGATCTGGCGGAGCCTTTGCTGGCGGCGGAGATCGGTGTCGCGGGCGCGCCGGTGCCCTTTGCCGATACCGGTGCCGAGGATCCGGCGATCATCATCTATACCTCCGGCACCACCGGCAAACCCAAGGGCGCGCTGCATGGGCATCGCGTGCTCACGGGGCATTTGCCGGGTGTTTCGGTCAGCCACGATCATCTTGGGCAGGCAGGCGATTGCCTCTGGACCCCTGCCGATTGGGCCTGGATCGGCGGGCTGTTTGACGTTGCCATGCCGGGCCTTGCGCTGGGCGTGCCCGTGGTTGCGGCGCGGCTCGATAAGTTCAGCCCCGAAACCTGCGCCGAGGTGATCCGCGCCGGGGACGTTCGCAATGTGTTCTTCCCGCCAACCGCGCTCAGGATGCTCAAGGCCGGTGGCCAGGGGCTCGACGGACTGCGCTCCGTTGCTTCCGGAGGAGAGCCCCTGGGCGCGGAGATGCTCGCCTGGGGCCAGCGGTGCATGGGCGTGACCATCAACGAATTTTATGGCCAGACCGAGTGCAATATGACGGTCTCCTCCTGTGCTGTGGATTTCCCGGTGCGCCCCGGCTGCATTGGCAAGCCGGTGCCGGGGCATGAGGTCGAGGTGATCGACGAAAACGGCCAGCCGACGCAAGGCGAAGGCGATGTGGCGGTGCGGCGCGGCTCGGCCTCGATGATGCTGGAGTATTGGAACCGGCCGGACGCCACGGCGGAGAAATTCCGCGGCGACTGGCTGGTGACCGGCGACCGGGGTATCTGGGAGGCGGGCTATCTGCGCTTTGTCGGGCGTGAGGATGATGTGATCACCTCTGCCGGCTATCGCATTGGCCCTTCGGAGATCGAGGACTGCCTGATGACCCATCCCGCCGTCGCCACCGTCGGCGTGGTGGGCAAGCCCGATGCGCTCCGGACCGAAATCGTCAAGGCCTATGTGGTGCTCACCCCCGGCCAGATGGCATCCGCCGAGGAGCTGCAGGCTTATGTCAAGCAGCGCCTCGCCAGCTATTCCTATCCCCGCGAGATCGCCTTTCTCGACGCCCTGCCGATGACGGTAACGGGCAAGGTGATCCGCAAAGAGTTGAAACGCCGCGCGGCGGCGGAAGTGGAGGACCAGATCCAATGAAACTCCAATCCAAGGCTATGCCCTCCTCGGAAGGGTTCAAGCAAAACGTCGAGGCCCATCTGGCCGCGCTGGGCGAGATCAGCGCCGCCGCCGAAGCGGCCCGGATGGGCGGCGGCGAAGCCTCGCGCGCCCGGCACGAGGCGCGTGGCAAGATGCTGCCGCGCCGCCGGGTGGCGAACCTCTTGGACCCCGGCTCGCCCTTCCTCGAGATCGGCGCCACGGCGGCCCATGGCATGTATGAGGGCGCGGCCCCGGCGGCCGGTGTGATCGCGGGCATTGGCCGGGTCGAGGGGCAAGAGGTCATGGTGGTCTGCAATGACGCCACCGTGAAAGGCGGCACCTATTATCCGATGACGGTCAAGAAACACCTGCGCGCGCAGGAGATCGCGGAGGAGAACAACCTGCCTTGCGTCTACCTCGTGGACTCGGGCGGCGCCAACCTGCCCAATCAGGACGAGGTTTTCCCTGACCGCGACCACTTTGGCCGGATTTTCTACAACCAAGCACGGATGAGCGCGAAGGGCATCCCGCAGATCGCGGTCGTCATGGGCTCCTGCACCGCGGGCGGTGCCTATGTGCCGGCGATGTCCGACGTCACCATCATCGTCAAGGATCAGGGCACCATCTTCCTCGCCGGCCCGCCCTTGGTGAAGGCCGCCACGGGTGAGGTGGTCTCGGCCGAGGATCTGGGCGGCGGCGATGTGCACACAAGGCTCTCCGGCGTGGCGGATTACCTCGCCGAGGATGACGCCCATGCGCTGGCGCTCGCCCGCCGTGCCGTCAGCCACCTCAACCGCCAGAAGCCGCAGACAGTGAATTGGCAAAGCCCGGAAGAGCCCGCCTATGATCCCGAAGAAATCCTCGGCGTGGTGCCGGGCGATCTGCGCACGCCCTATGACATCCGCGAGGTGATCGCGCGCTTGGTCGATGGCTCGCGCTTTGACGAATTCAAGCCGCGCTTTGGCGAGACACTGGTCACCGGCTTTGCTCATGTCAAAGGCTGCCCGGTGGGGATCATCGCCAACAATGGCGTGCTGTTTTCGGAAGCCGCGCAAAAGGGCGCGCATTTCGTCGAACTCTGCAGTCAGCGCAAGATCCCGCTCCTGTTCCTGCAGAACATCACCGGCTTCATGGTCGGGCGCAAATACGAGAACGAAGGCATCGCGCGCCATGGCGCCAAGATGGTGACCGCCGTCGCTTCCACCAATGTGCCGAAAATCACCATGCTGGTCGGCGGCTCCTTTGGGGCAGGGAACTACGGCATGGCAGGGCGCGCCTATTCGCCGCGGTTCCTGTGGACCTGGCCGAACTCGCGCATCTCGGTGATGGGCGGCGAGCAGGCGGCGGGCGTGCTCGCAACCGTGAAACGCGATGCCATCGAACGCCAGGGCGGCTCTTGGAGCGCTGAGGAAGAAGCCAAGTTCAAGCAGCCGACCATCGACATGTTCGCGGAGCAGAGCCACCCGCTTTATGCCTCGGCGCGGCTTTGGGATGACGGCATTATCGACCCACGCAAGAGCCGCGATGTGGTGTCGCTGTCGCTCAGCGCCGCCCTCAACGCGCCCATCGAGGAGACGCGCTTCGGCGTCTTCCGCATGTGATCTTCATCTTCTCTTAAATATCCCGGGGGTTCCGGGGGCAGAGCCCCCGGTCCGACGTTCCAAACAAAGGACCTGCCCGATGTTCAACAAGATCCTGATTGCCAACCGTGGCGAAATCGCCTGCCGCGTCATGGAAACCGCCCGTCGTCTGGGCGTGCGCACCGTCGCTGTCTATTCCGAAGCTGACCGCAACGCCAAACATGTCGCGATGGCGGATGAGGCCGTGCAGATCGGACATGGTCCTGCGCCCAAGGACAGTTACCTGCTGCAGGACGAAATCCTTGCCGCAGCCAAGGCGACGGGGGCGCAGGGTATCCATCCCGGCTATGGCTTCCTGTCGGAAAACCCCGATTTTGTGGAAAAGGTCGAGGCGGCAGGTCTCGCCTTCATCGGCCCTTCCGCAAGCGCGATCCGCAAGATGGGTCTGAAAGACGCCGCCAAGGCCTTGATGGAAAAGGCCGGTGTGCCGGTGGTGCCGGGTTATCACGGCGAAAACCAGGACGCGGGTTTTCTCGCCGAACAGGCGGCGGAGATCGGCTATCCGGTGCTGATCAAGGCGGTGGCCGGCGGTGGCGGCAAGGGGATGCGGCTGGTTGAGGAACCCAAACACTTCGCCGACGCGCTGGCCTCGGCGCAAGGCGAGGCGACCACAGCCTTTGGCAACCCGGCGGTCCTGATTGAGAAATACATCCAGAAACCGCGCCATATCGAGGTGCAGGTCTTTGGCGACGGCACCCGCGCAGTGCATCTGTTTGAACGGGACTGCTCGTTGCAGCGTCGCCACCAAAAGGTGATCGAGGAAGCGCCGGCTCCGGGCATGACCGCAGAGATGCGCGCCGCCATGGGGCTGGCCGCCGTGCGCGCCGCCGAGGCCATTGGCTATGCCGGGGCGGGGACGGTGGAGTTCATCGTGGATGGCTCAAACGGGCTGCGCGCCGATGGCTTCTGGTTCATGGAGATGAACACCCGCCTGCAGGTGGAGCATCCGGTCACGGAACTCATCACCGGCGTCGATCTGGTGGAATGGCAGCTCAGGGTCGCCTCGGGCGAGGCGCTGCCTGCGCAGCAGGACGAGCTCACCATCACCGGGCACGCCTTTGAGGCGCGGCTTTATGCCGAGGACGTGCCGAAGGGCTTCTTGCCCGCCACCGGCACCCTGTCGCATCTGACCTTCCCGGCAAATGTGCGCGCCGACAGTGGCGTGCGGGCAGGGGATACGATCAGCCCCTGGTATGACCCGATGATCGCCAAAGTCATCGTGCATGGCCCCTCGCGCGCGGCGGCGCTGCGGCAATTGGACGATGCCTTGGCCCGCACCGAAGTCGCGGGCACGGTGACCAACCTCGCCTTCCTGGGGGCGCTCGCGCGCCACGCGGGCTTTGCCGCCGGGGATGTGGACACCGGGCTGATCGCCCGCGACCTCGACAGCCTTGCCGCCGCGCCGGTGGTGACTGCGGCGCATAAGGCCGTCGCCGCCATGGCCGCGCTGGACCTGATCGGGGCTAAGCCGGAAATGGGTTTCACCCTCTGGGCCGAGTTGCACCGCTCCGTAACCTTGGAAGTGCAGGGGGAGCGTTTTGACGCCACGGTTGAGGTCAGCGGCCCTGACCGTCAGGACTGGACCATCGGCGAGGAGAGCATCATCGCCAATCGCACCGCTGCGGGCTGGGTGATCAATGGCAAGCCGCTGCCTCCCTTGGCTGTGGCCAATGGGACGGTCACGCTGTTTGACGCCTATGGCCTCAGTTTTGATGTGATCGATCCTTTGGACCGCGACGCGGGCGCCTCTGGCGATGGCAACCTCATCGAGGCGCCAATGCCCGGCCTGGTCAAAGCGGTCTTTGCCGAAGCGGGCCAAACGGTTGCGGCGGGCGATCGTCTCGCGATCCTCGAGGCGATGAAGATGGAGCATTCCCTTCTCGCCGCCCGTGACGGTGTGGTTGCAGAAGTGCTTGCGAAAGCCGGCGATCAGGTGGAGGCTGGAGCGGCGCTGGTGCGTCTGGAGGCGGCAGAGGAGGCCTGATCCAGACGACCCCACGCCTCGGAACCCCAAGGGAGGACGGAACACTCATGAAAGACCGCGTCGAAATCTTCGAAGTGGGCCCGCGCGACGGGCTGCAGAACGAAAAGCGCGACATCCCCGTTGCGGAAAAGGTGGCCCTTGTGGACTGCTTGAGCCGCGCGGGTTTCAACCGGATCGAAGTGGCAAGCTTCGTCTCCCCCAAATGGGTGCCGCAAATGGCGGGCAGCGCCGAGGTGCTCGCGGGTCTCACCAAGGCCAAGGGCGTGCGCTATGCGGCGCTGACTCCGAATATGCGCGGCTATGAGGATGCCCTGGCGGCGCGGGCGGATGAGATTGCGATCTTCGCCTCCGCGTCGGAGGGGTTCTCTCAGGCCAATATCAATGCCTCTATCGCCGAAAGCATCGAGCGGTTCGCGCCCATTTTGGAAGCGGCGCGCCATATCGACCTGCCGGTGCGGGGCTATGTTTCCTGCGTCACCGATTGCCCCTATGACGGGGCCGTCACCCCGGCCAAGGTCGCGGAGGTGGCGGATAAGCTGTTCTCCATGGGCTGCTATGAGATCTCGCTCGGGGACACGCTGGGCAAGGCCACGCCGGACAAGATCGCCAAGATGCTGATCGCGGTGAAGGACGTGGTGCCCGTGACCCGGCTGGCGGGCCACTACCACGACACCGGCGGGCGGGCGATGGCCAATATCGATGCCTCGCTGGCGCTGGGGGTGCGGGTCTTTGACGCCGCTGTCGGCGGGCTTGGCGGCTGTCCCTATGCGCCCGGTGCCGCGGGCAATGTCGCCACCGAGGCGGTGCATGAGCACTTGACCCGGCTCGGCTATGAGACCGGGCTCGATGCCGATGTGCTGCAAGAGGCGGCGCGGATGGCGCGGGCCATGCGGGGCGTTCCGGCAGAGGCCTGACAGGCATCCCGCCCATTCAAACAAGAAGGACCAACAGAGCCATGTATGACACGCTCGACCTCAGCCGCGATGACCGCGGCGTGGCGACCCTCACCCTCAATCGTCCCGACAAGCACAATGCGATGTCCGGCCAGATGCTGCAGGAGTTGCAGGCGGCGGCCCGCGCGCTGGCGGCGGATAAGTCGGTGCGTGTGGTGGTTCTGACCGGCGCGGGAAAAAGCTTCTGCGCCGGCGGCGACCTTGGCTGGATGCAGGCGCAGATGGCCGCCGACGCCGAGACCCGGGGCCGCGAGGCGCGGGTGCTGGCGGAGATGCTCAACCTTCTGAATACGCTGCCGCAGCCGCTGATCGGGCGGCTGCAGGGCAATGCCTTTGGTGGCGGCGTCGGCATGGCTTCGGTCTGCGACGTTGCCATCGGGGTCGACAGCCTCAAGATGGGTCTGACCGAAACCCGCCTCGGGCTGATCCCCGCCACCATCGGCCCCTATGTGATCGCCCGCATGGGCGAGGCACGGGCGCGGCGGGTCTTCATGTCAGCGCGTCTCTTTGGCGCGGCAGAGGCGGTCGAGCTTGGCCTTCTGGCTCGCGCGGTGCCTGCCGACTCACTTGATGCGGCGGTTGAGGCGGAAGTTGCGCCCTATCTCCAGTGTGCCCCCGGTGCAGTGGCGGAAGCCAAGGCGCTGGCCCGGGCGCTGGGACCGCGGATCGACGCTGCGGTGATCGATGCAACCATTGCCGCGCTGGTCACACGCTGGGAAAGCACCGAGGCGGAGGAGGGGATCAGTGCCTTCTTTGCCAAGGCGACGCCCAGCTGGCAGGCCGGATAAACGCCGGTTTCAAGGCCTTTTGCAGGGGTTTTTCAGGGGTTTTGCGGGGGCTTCCCCGTCGGGGGCGCGCTTCGGCTGCGCCCTTTTTACTGGCGTTAAATTCTGACTAAAACCATAAGAAAATAAGGTCTTGTGGCGCATATACGAGACTGGCCGACAAAGCGCGCTGCATTAACTTCCCCTTGGTTGACGGTTCTGGGGGACGGGAGTAGTAACGGCCCAAGTCAACACGCCAATTGACGGTACGCGGGCAGCATTTGCCGCGTGCGCGGAAAGGAGCCACTCGTGGAAGAGATGTTGCGGGAGTATCTCCCCATCCTGGTGTTTTTGGCCGTCGCCATTGGTCTCGGTCTTGTGCTTATCCTCGCCGCCGTGGTCATCGCGGTGCGCAATCCGGACCCTGAAAAAGTCAGCGCCTATGAATGTGGCTTCAACGCATTTGACGATGCGCGGATGAAATTCGACGTGCGCTTCTATCTGGTCTCGATCCTGTTCATCATCTTCGATCTGGAGATCGCCTTCCTGTTTCCCTGGGCCGTGGGCTTCCGGGACATCAGTGACACAGGCTTCTGGTCGATGATGGTCTTCCTCGGGGTGCTGACCATCGGCTTTGCCTACGAATGGAAAAAGGGGGCCCTGGAATGGGAGTGATGGCTGGCGCAAACACCGCGGGTGTTGACAAGGAAATGGTGACCCAGGCCCTGAACGCCGAGCTTCAGGACAAGGGGTTTCTCTTGACCTCTGCCGAGGACATCATCAACTGGGCCCGCACCGGCTCCCTGCACTGGATGACCTTCGGTCTGGCGTGCTGCGCGGTCGAGATGATGCATACCTCGATGCCGCGCTACGACGCAGAGCGTTTCGGCATCGCGCCGCGCGCCTCCCCGCGTCAGTCCGACGTGATGATCGTCGCAGGCACTCTGACCAACAAGATGGCACCCGCACTGCGCAAGGTCTATGACCAGATGCCCGAGCCGCGTTACGTGATCTCGATGGGCTCCTGCGCCAATGGCGGCGGCTA
>CAKZRP010000058.1 GCA_937146765.1 uncultured Paracoccaceae bacterium
AGGTCACATGCAGAGCAGTATCGCCGACCTCATGCCCTGGAGCTACGTCGCCAAGGTGTGATCGGAACACCGGTTACAGCTGATCGTCTCCCCTTCACCACTTTGGCCTCACGGCCCCTATGCGCGCCTCGAAACACGCTTGTTCACGTGTCACGACAGCGCTTTGCGTTGTTGCAGACCTATCCCAAGGTTAGAGCCACATAAGGCAAACAGAAAAGGCCGCCTGAACGGCGGCCTTTTGCAAATTCTTCGGTTCGTAAAGCTTAGCGCTTGGAGAACTGGAAGGAGCGACGGGCCTTGCGGCGGCCGAACTTCTTCCGTTCCACAACGCGGCTGTCGCGGGTCAGGAAGCCGGCGGCTTTCAGAGCGCCGCGCAGGGACGGATCGTAAAGCTGCAGCGCTTTGGAGATGCCGTGCTTGACCGCACCGGCCTGGCCGGAGAGGCCGCCACCGGTTACGGTTGCGTAGACGTCGAATTCGCCTTCCACACCGGCAACCTGGAACGGCTGGCGCAGGATCATCTGCAGCACCGGACGTGCGAAATACACGTTCAGTTCCTTGCCGTTAACGGAGACCTTGCCAGAGCCCGGCTTGATCCAGACGCGGGCAACAGCGTCTTTACGCTTGCCGGTTGCATAGGAGCGGCCCAGCTGGTCGCGGACGGGCTCGCGGGGAGCCAGCTCGACTGCGGTTTCGACGCCTGCGACAGCGCCCAGCTCTTCGAGAGTAGTGATCTGATCAGCCATCGGTATTAGCTCCGGGTGTTCTTTTTGTTCATGGATTTCACATCCAGAACTTCGGGGCTCTGGGCTTCATGCGGGTGCTCGGCACTTGCATAGATGCGCAGGTTGGTCATCTGCTGACGTGCAAGACGGTTGCCCGGCAGCATGCGCTTCACGGCCTGGAAGACCACGCGCTCGGGGTGTGCGCCCTCGAGGATCTGCTGCTTGGTGCGGGACTTGATGCCGCCCGGGTGGCCAGTGTGCCAGTAGAAGTGCTCTTCGCGCTTCTTGCCGGTGATCTGGACCTTGTCAGCGTTGATGACGATCACGTTGTCGCCCATATCCATGTGCGGGGTGAAGGTCGGTTTATGCTTGCCGCGCAGGCGGGTGGCAACGATCGAGGCGAGACGGCCCAGCACCACGCCCTCGGCGTCGATGATGATCCACTTCTTCTCGATGTCTGCCGGAGTAGCAGAGAAGGTTTTCATGTCAGGTCAATCCTGTTTGTCGTGACGATAGCGCCGCAAGCGACTCCATCTGAATTCGATGGACGGGGTTTACGGCGCTGTCACAGAACAGTCAACAAGTCACAACAAGAATTAGTAAAGCAAAAACAATGCATTACAAAATAGGTATAATAATACCCCACGAAATCACACCTCAAACACTGATCTGCTCGGGCGGATTGTCCAGAAGCATCCGCAAGGTCAGCATCGCCTGCTCGAACCGGGCCAGCGTCACATGGCCGTTGATGGCAATGCGCACCGCATTGGGTGCGCGTCCGTCCCGCAGGGCAAATTCGTCCGCCGAGCGCAACTGCACACCCTGCCCTTCGGCCGCACGGGTAAAGGCACCCGCCCGCCACCCCGAAGGCAACCGCAACCAAAGGAACGGCACCTGCGCGTCCCAGGTCAATTCGAAGGCTCCAAGCACATTGACGGCAATCCGCACATATTCCGCCATCTCCTCCCGCACCTTCTGCACCAGGGGTTTGCTGCGCGGGTCCGACAAAAGGATGCGCGTCACCTCCGCCAGCGGCTGCGCCAGTCCGAAGAAGCCATACTCTGCTACCCGGCGCAGGTCTGCAGACTTGCCCACCGGCGCGATGGCAAAGCCGACGCGCAAAGCCGGGGTCAGGGATTTGGAGATCGACGTGACATGCCAGGCCAGATCCGGGGCCAAGGCGCGGTAGGTCGGCGCCTTGGTCTCGCCCATCCGATAACAATCATCCTCGATGATTTGTACCCCATGACGGCGTAGCACCTCGAGAATCGCCTTGCGACGTTCGAGCGGCGTGAAGGTTCCCGTCGGATTGTGCACTTCCGGGCTGGTACAAAGCACACAAGCTCCGGAGCGCTTGATCGCCAGATCCAGAGCTTCTGGAATGATCCCATGTTCATCGATGGCCACGCCCACAACCTTGGCGCGCAGGATTTCGGCCGCGCGGCGAAAGCCGGCATAGGAGAGATCCTCCACCAGGATCGTGGGTGTACCCTCCTTCAGAATCGCCTGCATCACAGTCATCACTGCGTTCTGACCCCCATGGGTCAACACCACATCCCCTTCACCAAGCGGACCGAGCGGGGTATCGGAAATCCACTCAACCACGGCCTGCCGCACCGGCAGATAGGCGTCACGCGTGGGGTAGTTGAGCAGCGCAAGGCGATCACAATCTGCGGCTTTACGAAGGGCTTCCCGGATCAGCTTCACCTGCCCCACATCCACCAGACGCGGGCTGAACAAGCTGACGTGATTGGGGTTCGCACGTTCGATCAGATGCAGCTGACGCGACCAGACATCATCCATCACCGCGGTTTCGCGCTCTGCCACAAAGGTGCCGCGGCCAACCTCCGCCTGCAGGATGCCTTCGTCTGTCAGGATCGTATAAGCACGCGCGACGGTGCCCGGTGTGATGCTGAGCTGATAGGCCAACTCGCGCACAGGTGGTAGTTTTGACCCTACCTGCAATGTACCATTTTCCACCGCCAGGCGTATCGTATCGGCAACGCGTTTGTATTTCGGACCCGGCCGCGTGGCGAGCGATCCGGTCAGGGTGGATGGCCAAATTGTACCCATAACAATCCTCACTTAGACATTCCGCTCGGCGCTTTGTACGCAATACATGCCAGTACATTCGGATTGCATCAATACAAAATGTGAGACAGACCATGACACATGTAGCAGAACACTCTTCGCACCTCGCCTATCTGAACAGCCGCCCGGCCCTGCCGATGATTGCGGAAGCAGCGATCGGCTTTGCGGTTCTGGTGACAAAATGGTCTGTCCGCAAACGAACCCGTCGGCAGCTGACGCGCCTGACCCAGGACCAATTGCGTGACATCGGCCTCCGGCGCGAGGAGGCCATGCGCGAAGGAACTCTTCCGTTCTGGAGACCCTGATCCTTCCCCGAGGCGATCAAGGACCAGAACCAACTGGCAGGCCGGGGAATTCCCCGGCCTTTTTTGCGCTCAATCCCTGTGTTGATACAATCCGGCGGTCAGCCGCGTTTGGGCGGGATGGAATAGGTCATGGTGGATCGCGCCACGGGCTCCAGCTTGCCTTCGGAGAACAGCAGCACATCCCCCACCGCAAGGCTGCGT
Source organism: uncultured Paracoccaceae bacterium (assembly GCA_937146765.1). Taxonomy (GTDB): domain Bacteria; phylum Pseudomonadota; class Alphaproteobacteria; order Rhodobacterales; family Rhodobacteraceae; genus Epibacterium. The sequence continues at coordinate 3,323 of CAKZRP010000058.1, forward strand.
CCAAGCTTCAGCAATCGTGCCTGCCCCAGCAGGTCCCGGCCATTTTCCGGCTTCCGCATGAAATCGAAAGACGCATTGGTGGTCACCGCCAACGCTTCGCGCCCCAGATGTGCCAGGACAAGGGCATAGACTGCCACATCCGCCAGCGCGAACATCGACGGGCCGGAAACAGTACCACCCGGCCGCAGGTGCCGATCCTGCACGAGCAGCCGCATGGTCACTTCGCCAGGCCCCAGAGCGTCAACCGAAAAATCATCGCGCACCTGCGGAAAGACTTCGTTGAGATAGTCCATCAGCTCGGTCTTGTTGAAAACCAGGTTCATCACGCGCCTCCCTCTTCTCCCGGTCACTCTGCACAAGGGCGCACTTCCCTCAAGCCTCATGAGCCGGAACGCTACGGCATAACAGGGACAAGGTGAGCAACGCGGGATTTTCCTCAAATTTTCGGAAAATTCAGCCTTTGTTTACAAATGGGCTGGTATTGTTTCCACATTGAGGCTTCAGACGAAGGCAAAATCGTGGCAAGGGTGAGGCAAGCTCACGGGCTTGCTACAATTCGGGCCGCTGCTACGAACCGTCCCTCCTTCCGGATCTCTCACCCGGGCAAGACGTTCACGAAGCTGCGGCCCAAATTCTCTTTCACCTCCTCCGTCGCTGCCATATTGCGCCCTGCCTGCGCCTGCCCTATGTGGCACCTCATGACACAAGAGCTACATATCGTTGGCGGCGGAATGGCCGGATCCGAGGCCGCCTGGCAGGCGGCCAAAATGGGCGTGAACGTGGTAATCCACGAGATGCGACCCAAGGTGGAAACCTTTGCCCATCAGACCGGCAACCTGGCGGAGATGGTCTGCTCCAACTCTTTCCGCTCCGACGATGATGAGCAGAACGCTGTCGGCCTGCTGCATTGGGAAATGCGCGCCGCCCAAGGTCTGATCATGACCACCGCGGACGAGCATCGCCTGCCCGCCGGCGGCGCCCTGGCTGTGGACCGCGATCTCTTTGCCGAAAGCGTGACGGCAAAGCTGAAGGCGCTGCCCAATGTGAGTGTTTCTTATGAAGAAATCACCGAGCTGCCCTCGGAGGGTCATTGGATCTTTGCCACCGGTCCATTGACCTCGCCCGCCCTAGGGCAAGCGATCCAGCAGGAAACCGGCGCCGAGCGGCTGGCGTTTTTCGACGCCATTGCGCCGATCGTCTATGCCGAGAGCATCGACATGTCCCGCGCCTGGATGCAGTCGCGCTATGACAAGGGTGAGACCGAGGAAGAGCGCACCGCCTACCTCAACTGCCCGATGGACAAGGACCAATACGAGGCCTTTATCGACGCGCTGCTGGCCGCCGACAAGACCGAGTTCCACGAGGGCGAGACCGCCGGTTACTTCGACGGCTGCCTGCCGATCGAGGTGATGGCGGAACGCGGGCGCGAGACCCTGCGCCATGGCCCGATGAAGCCGGTTGGCCTCACCAATCCGCATCAGCCGGATGTGAAGGCCCATGCGGTGGTTCAGTTGCGGCGCGACAATGCGCTGGGGACGCTGTTCAATATCGTCGGCTTTCAGACCAAGATGAAATACGGCGCGCAAACCGATGTTTTCCGGATGATTCCTGGCTTGGAGAACGCGAGCTTTGCGCGACTTGGCGGCATTCACCGCAATACCTTCCTCAACTCGCCGACGCTGCTCGACCACGAGATGCGCTTGAAATCCAAGCCGCATATCCGCTTTGCTGGTCAGGTCACCGGGGTTGAGGGCTATGTGGAAAGCGCCGCGATGGGGCTTTTGGCGGGTCGTTTGGCCGCGGCCGAGATGCTGGGCAAACCCCTGCCGCAAGTGCCGCAGGACAGCGCCATGGGCGCCCTCATCCATCACATCACCGGCGGGGCCGAGGCCAAGACCTTCCAGCCGATGAACGTGAACTTTGGGCTGTTCCGCCCTCTTGAGGGGCTCAAAGGTGGGCGTCGCGGCCGCAAGGATCGCTACAAAGGCTACACGGATCGCGCCAAAGCGGCCTGGACCGAGTGGTTGCAGAACTTTTGATAGACGATTTCGTTACCCCAGCGTTACACTGAGCGCATGACGGAAAAGTTTCTCGAAAAATCCTATGGGCTTGAGTCGGTCGAGGAGACCCTCGACCACTACAATCGCTGGGCGGCGAGTTATGACGCGGAAATCGCGGAGAATAACTATGCCACGCCCGGCCGGATTGCCGATGCCCTCTGGTCGGTCCTGCCCGATGTCAGCACGCCAGTGCTCGACTTTGGCTGTGGCACCGGGCTTGCCGGGATCGCCCTCCGGCGGGTGGGATACGAGATCGTCGACGGGGTGGATCCCTCGACCGAGATGCTGGGCGTGGCGCTGACCAAGGGTGCCCATCGCCATCTGGAGCAGATCGACCCCAAGGCAAAACAGCCCTTCAAACCCGGCCAATACCGCGCAATTGTCGCCTGTGGTGTGCTGGGCACTGGAGCGGCGCCGCCCAGTGCCTTTGGCACCTTGATGCACTGCCTCAAGCGCGGCGACAAACTGGCTTTTTCGCTGAATGATCATGCCCTTGCGGACCCCGCTTACATGGGCGCGATGAACGAATGGCTCGACTGTGGGGCCGCACGGCTGTTGTTTTCCGAATACGGCGATCACCTGCCCGGCCTGAACCTCAAAGCCTCCGTCTACGTGATTGAAAAAGCGTGACTTTCACTACTCGTTTTGCACCGTCCCCGACGGGTCCTTTGCACCTTGGTCATGCCTATTCGGCGCTATTGGCTGCAGATATGGCGGCAAGGCACGGCGGGCAATTCCTCCTTCGGATTGAGGATATCGACCAGTCGCGCGCCCGCCCGGCCTGGGAAGAGCAGATCTACGAGGATCTGCACTGGCTCGGCCTCAGCTGGCCGGAGCCGGTGTTGCGCCAATCCGACCGCCTGCCGCGCTATGCCGCCGCGCTGGCGCAGCTCAGTGCCATGGGGTTGACCTATCCCTGTTGCTGCAATCGCGCGGATATCGAGGCCGCCGCCGGGGCGCCGCAAGAAGGCGTGCCGCAGTTTGGGCCTGATGGGCGCATTTATCCCGGCACTTGCCGCAACCGCGAGAAAACCAAAGCCACTGCACAAGACGTCATTCGCCTTGACATGGCCGCTGCCTTGGAACGCCTTCCGCGCCTGTCATTTATTGAGACATCTGAAGATCTTGGCGGCGAAATCTCACTCGACCCAGAGGCGCTGTTGACCGGCGTTGGCGATATCGTCCTCGTGCGCCGCAATATGGGCAGCTCCTATCATTTGTCGGCCGTTGTGGATGACGCCGATCAGGGCATCACCCATGTAGTGCGCGGCGCGGATCTGTTCTCGTCAACCCAGATCCACGTGGTGCTACAGGCGCTGTTGCAGCTGCCCACCCCGCAATATCACCACCATCCGCTGATCCGCGACGAGGCAGGAAAGCGCCTTGCCAAACGAGACGATGCCCGCGCCATTGCCAAATACCGCGAGGACGGCGCCAGCCCAAGCGACATTCGCCGCAGGGTCGGACTGGGCTAATCCGTTCTACAAATCAGGCGATTGGCGCCATGATCTCAACTTCTTCACCGTCGCGAATGGCGGTGTAGAAGCAGCTGCGCCGATTGGTGTGACAGGCCGGGCCCTGCTGACGGACCAGCGCCAGCAGCGCATCCCTGTCACAATCCACCCGCAGTTCCACAAGCTCCTGCACATGGCCAGAGCTTTCGCCCTTGATCCAGAACGACTGACGCGAGCGCGACCAATAGGTGACGCGCCCAGTCTCCAGCGTCTTTGCCACGCTTTCCGCGTTCATCCAGGCCATCATCAGGATCTCCCCGCTCTCGTGATCCTGCGCGATGCAGGGGATCAACCCGGCCTCGGTATAGGTCAGGGTTTCGGGCGCGAATTTCACCGGATCTTGCATGTCAAAAACCTTTTGCATCTCGGGGGTGCGCCCCTATGTATGGGGAACACCGCGCGGGGGAAAGCCCCCCTCCACATTCGGGAAGATCTCATGTCCGGCGAAACCGATCTGATCAAGCTCTATTCCACCAAGATCCTAGCGCTGGCGGCGGAGATTCCGCATCTTGGTCGTCTCGACGCGCCCGATGCCTCGGTCAAGCGGCGCTCTCCCCTCTGCGGGTCTACCGTCACCGTCGATCTCACGCTGGAGAATGGCCGGGTGGCCCGCTTTGCGCAGGATGTGAAGGCCTGTGCCCTGGGACAGGCCTCTGCAGCCGTGGTCGGTCAAGCCATCATCGGCCGCAGCGAGGCCGAGGTGGAGACCGCGCGCAACCAGCTGAAGGCAATGTTGACCGAGGGCGGTCCCGTACCGGAGGCGCCCTTTGACGGCCTTGAGGTGCTGACGCCAGCACGCGAGTTCAAGAACCGCCACGCCTCCATCATGCTGGCGCTCGAAGCCACGCTGGAAGCAATGCAGAGCGCAAAGAAGGCTAACTGCGCTTAACCATATTGGAAGCATTGCCATGCTACTGCTTGTTATATTCAAGGGTATCACGGTGGCGAAGCTATGCATCAGTCGCAGGATTTTTCCGGTCTCCCCGCCACCTCCGGGTTGAGCGAACTGGCACGGATCTCCTCCAGCCTCGGGTTCGAGATCGTCGACGTCGCCGGGGTCCTCGACAGTATAGAAGACAAGGCACAGCAGCAGCGCAAGGAGCTTTCGGCACTGCAATCCAGTGCCAGCCATGTGATGGATGCCAATAGCCGGATGACCGGCTCGATCGAGGCAGTGGCGCGGTCCGCCCGGGATGCGCTTGCGTCCGTGCAATCCTCGGTGGTTTTTGTGCGTGACAGTGGTCAGCAGACACAAGAGATGGCAGGTTGGGTCTCGGCGCTGAACGGTCGAACCGAAAGCGTCATCACCTCGGTCGAGGCAATGCGTGCGGACAATCAGAAGATCAGCTCCATCGCCGCGCAGGTGAACATTCTCGCCATCAATGCCAAGATCGAAGCTGCCCGGGCCGGGGATGCCGGGCGCGGCTTTGCCGTTGTGGCCGAAGCGATCAACGACCTCGCCCTGCGCACCCAGCGCGCGGCGGAGGACATCAGCCTTAATATCTCGGCTCTGACCGAATGGATTCAGGCACTTCACTCCGAGTCCGGCCAGATATCGACCGCGGCGCATGAGGTTCTGCGGCGCGCAGGCGAGACCGACGCCTCCCTTGTCACGATTGAGACCAATGTCCAGCATGTGTCGGAGCAAGCCAATCACATTGGCGAGGAATCCAGCGCGGTCCGGTCTGCGCTTGAGGGGTTTGTGCCGCGTCTGAACAGCATCGGCGCCTCGGCCGCCGCCACCAGCGAGGGCATTCACACAGCCAATATCCGGGTGGAAAAGCTGATCACCTCTTCCGAACAACTGGTCCAGGGCACCGTGCGCCTTGGTGGGCAGTCCGAGGACGGCAAATTCATCGACTATGTGCAGGACAAGGCCCGGCAGATCAGCGCGCTATTCGAGGCGGCGCTGGAGCGCGGCGAGATCTCGATGCAAGCCCTGTTTGATCGCAGCTACCGACCGATCGCTGGGACGGATCCCCAGCAATTGATGGCGCCCTTCACGCCGCTCACCGACAAGTTACTGCCCCCAATGCTGGAAAGCGCGCTGGATCTCGACCCGCGTGTGGTCTTTTGTGCGGCGGTGGATGTGAATGGCTATCTGCCTACCCACAACAGGAAATTCTCTCAGCCCCAGTCGGCCGATCCGCTTTGGAACATGGCCAACTGCCGCAATCGGCGCATTTTTGACGACCGTGTGGGTCTCAAGGCCGGGCGCAATACACAGCCCTTCTTGCTACAGGTCTATCGTCGCGACATGGGGGGCGGCACCTTTGTGATGATGAAAGATCTTTCGGCCCCGATCACCGTCAAGACCCGACACTGGGGCGGGCTGCGGCTGGCCTACAAGATCAGCTGATCCCGCCACGCCAGTCCAGTCAAAGAAAAAACCGCCGCACATCCGGGCAGATGGCGGCGGCAAGTCATAGCACTTCTATGCGGGACCCGGGACAGCCATCATCACCCACGGCCAGAGCCAGGGTGCGGATCGAACAGGCAATCGATCCGTGCAGGACAAGAGGCAGATGCGCCCCGGCATAAAAGCACAGGCAAAAAGGGACGTCGCAGGCGGGACACACCTGCGGGAAAAGCGATCCTCAGACCAGACCGGGCAGATGCAGGCCCACCACCAGCATGACCACCAGAGAGGCAACCCCGACGGCGTCCTGAAGCAGGTTAGAACGGGAATTCTGCAGTACGGATTTGACTTGCGTGACCATCTGGAAACCTCCTCGACCTCTGTTTGTCTGAGTAACGCTTTTGTTGCCCCTTTGTTCCCACTTCGCGCGAGTCGTGTAAAGAACTTTTTGAGAACATTTGCGAACAAATTGGAACACGCAGGAGGGGGCGTAATTTATCCCACTGAAATCAGACGGATAGCCTCGTCCTGTCGCAACAGCCATAGCAGCACTCGCGCGGCGCGCCCCCGCTCGGAGCCGAGCGCCGGGTCTGAGGCCATCAGCGCCCTCGCATCGCTCTGCGCCACCGCCATCAGATCTGCCTGTCGTTCCAGATCGGCAATCTTGAAGCGCGGCAGGCCGGATTGTGCAGTTCCGATCACATCGCCAGCCCCGCGCATCTGCAAATCTGTTTCCGCGATATGGAAACCATCCTCGCTCTCGCGCAGGACCTCGAGACGCTTGCGCCCCCCCTCGGTCAATGGGGGCTGATACATCAGCAGACAGGTGGACTCTGCAGTCCCGCGCCCGACCCGTCCGCGCAGCTGATGCAACTGCGCGAGGCCAAAGATCTCCGCCCGCTCGATCACCATGATCGAGGCATTGGGCACGTTCACCCCCACTTCGATCACCGTGGTCGCCACCAGAACCCGGGTATCACCGGCCTGGAAGGCGGCCATAGCCGCATCCTTCTCCGCAGGCGGCATCTGCCCGTGCACCAGCCCCACAACGCCCTCGCCCAGCACTGCACGCAGATGTTTGAACCGGTCTTCCGCCGCGGTCAGATCCATCACTTCGGATTCCTCCACCAGCGGACACACCCAATAGCACTGGCGCCCTTCGGCAATCGCACGCCGCAGGTGATCCACCACCTCGGACATGCGCTCGGTACTGAGGATCGCGGTCTTGACCGGTTTGCGTCCGGGCGGTTTCTCGTCGAGGATCGAGACTTCCATATCGCCATATTGGGTCAGCGCCAGTGAGCGCGGGATGGGCGTGGCGGTCATCACCAGCACATCGGCACGCTGCCCTTTCTCCGCCAATTCCATCCGTTGCCGCACGCCGAATCTGTGCTGTTCGTCCACGATCACCAAACGCAGGTCATGGAAACTGACGTCCTGCTGGAACACCGCATGGGTGCCGACGAGGATATGGATATCGCCGCGTTCCAGCGCCTCTAGCTTCGCCTTGCGCTCCTTGCCCTTGTCCCGGCCTGTGAGGATTTCCAGCACAACGCCCGCGTCATTGGCCAGTGGCTGCAACCCGTCAAGATGCTGGCGGGCAAGGATTTCCGTCGGCGCCATCATCACGCCCTGCCCGCCGGCCTCCGCCGCCACCAGCAGCGCCATGAAAGCTACCAGCGTCTTTCCGGCGCCGACATCGCCCTGCAGCAACCGGTTCATCCGACGCGGGGCCGCCATATCGGCCGTGATCTCTTCGATCGCCCTTCCCTGTGCATTGGTGGGTCTATAGGGCAAAGCCGATAGGATCTTGCTTTGCAATTTCCCGGTCGCGACAGAGCTGCGACCCGGCTGTTCGCGCTCGACCGACCGGGCGATGGCGAGCGTCAACTGATGGGCAAAAAGTTCGTCATAGGCGAGGCGCGCCCGTGCCGACGCCTCCGGCATCAAATCGTCCAGCCCGGCGGGTGCGTGGGCCTGCACGACCGCCTGGTGCCAGTCCGGCCACCCCCGCTTCGCCTTCTGACCGGAGTCGATCCATTCCGCCAGTTCGGGAACGCGGGCCAGAGCGCTCTGAACGGCCTTGTACATGGTCTTCTGGGTGATGCCTTGGGTCAGCCGATAGACCGGCTCGAACTCCGGAATGTCATCCGCCTCTTCCACCGGCAGCATGTGATCCGGGTGCACCATCTGGGCGATCCCGTCAAAAAGTTCGATCTTGCCGGACACCACCCGACGCGCGCCCGGAGGCAATTGGGCCTCGAGGTATCGGCTGCGTCCGTGAAAGAACACCAGCTGGAAATCCGTCTCTTGATCAGAGACCTCGATCCGATAGGCGCCGCCCTTGGTGCGGGCGGCGCGGTGGCGTCCGATGGTCACCTCCACCGTGGCCGTCGCAGGCAGGTCCAAGCCCTTGATCGTTGCGCGCCTGCGGCGGTCGACAACACTATAGGGCAAGGAGAACAGCAGATCTCGCGGGGCGGTCACTTGCAATTGCGCAAAGAGCTCCGCAGTTTTCGGACCGATGCCTTGCAATGTGTCGAGTTCCGCAAAAAGCGGGAACAACTGTTCCGGACGTCCCTTCATTTGCCGGTCATGCCCGTCCGATCAGATCCAGCCATTGGTCCTCATCCAGGATCAAAATGCCCAGTTCTGCCGCCTTGGCAGCTTTCGACCCGGCGCCGGGCCCCGCCACCAGAATGTCCGTTCTCTTGGACACGGATCCGGCGACCTTGGCGCCCAGAGCTTCCGCCCGGGCCTTGGCCTCGGCGCGGGTCATTTTCTCGAGAGTCCCGGTGAAGACAACGGTCTTTCCGGCCACCGGGCTGTCCTCGGCCGGGGCCTCTGGCGCGATCACCTCGAGGTGCCGCAACAGCCGGTCGAATGCCGCGCGCTCGTCAGGATTGGCAAAGGCGTCCGACAGCGACAGCGCCACCGTCGGCCCCAGCCCGTCAACGCTGATCAGATCGTCCCAGGCCGCTTGCGCCTCCGCCGACACCTCGCATTTCGCGATGGCAGCCCCTCGGGCCTCGGCGATGCGCGCGCGCCGTCCCTCCGCCTGTGCCGCCAACCGCTCGTCAAGTTCCGCCTCATCCGCCGCCCTATGCGCCAAAGCAGCAGAACGGGCGAGATCGGTGGCATGAGACAGGGCTTTCCAGCTCTGAAAATGCAAGGCGAGATCCCGCGCGGCCACTTCGCCGACATGCCGAATCCCCAGGCCAAAGATCAGCCGGGCAAATTCGATCCGGCGTTTGTCGTCAATGGCCAGAAACAGCGCGGTTGCCGATTTCTCGCCCCAGCCTTCGCGGTTCTTGAGCTGCTGAATGCCACTGCCATATCTGGCTTGCAATTCAAAGATGTCGGCAGGTTCCTTCACCCATGCGTCGCGGTGGAACTGCTCCACCTGCTTGGCCCCGAGCCCTTCGATGTCAAGAGCCGCCCGGGAGACGAAATGGCGCAGTTTCTCCACCGCTTGTGCCGGGCAGATCAAGCCGCCGCTGCAGCGGCGCACCGCATCGCCTTCCTCGCGCACTGCGGGGCTGCCGCAGCGGGGGCATTCAGTGGGAAAGACGTAGGGCTCGGCTTCCGATGGGCGCCGCGTGAGATCGACATCCGCCACCTTGGGGATCACGTCGCCCGCGCGGTAGATCTGAACCCAGTCACCGATCCGGATGTCCTTGCCCCCGCGAATGGTCTCGCCCTTGGAGTCGAGCCCGGAAATATAGTCCTCATTGTGCAGCGTTGCATTGGAGACCACCACTCCCCCCACGGTCACGGGGTGCAGGCGCGCCACCGGGCTCAGCGCGCCCGTGCGCCCGACCTGGATGTCGATCCCCTCCAAACGGGTCCAGGCCAGTTCGGCCGGAAACTTATGCGCAATCGCCCACCGCGGGGTGGTCGAGCGAAAACCAAGCCTCTCCTGCAGGCTCAGATCGTTGACCTTGTAGACGACGCCGTCGATGTCATACCCAAGCTCCGCGCGCTGGTTTTCGATCGAATGATAATGTGCCAGCAGGGCATCGATGGTCTCGCAGAGCTGCGTCAGCGGATTGGTCTGGAACCCAAGGGCCTTGAACCTGCGGATCACATCGATTTGCGTTTCGGCAAGGGGTGCAGAGATTTCACCCCAACTGTAGGCGAAGAATCGCAGGGGCCGAGACCGCGTGATCTCCGCATCCAGCTGCCGTAGCGAGCCGGCGGCGGCGTTGCGTGGATTGGCAAAGACCTTTCCGCCGGTTTCCGCCTGGCGCGCGTTCAGCGCCTCGAAATCCGCATGGCTCATATAGACCTCGCCGCGCACCTCCAGAACGTCTGGTGCCCCGGTGATCTCCTGCGGAATATCGGCGATGGTGCGGGCGTTTTCGGTCACATTCTCGCCAACCGCCCCGTCGCCCCGGGTCGCCGCCTGTACCAGGCGCCCTTGCTCATACCGCAGAGCCAGAGACAGACCGTCAATCTTTGGTTCTGCGGTAAAGGCCAAAGGGGCCTCGGTGCCCAGACCGAGATAGCGCCGCAGGCCTCCGGCGAACTCCACCACATCCTGATCCTCAAAGGCATTGCTGAGCGACATCATTCGCACGGAATGGGCAATCTTGCCAAAGCCGGAAGCCGCAGGCGCGCCCACGGTATCGACACGTTGACCGAGTTCGGAAAAGCCCGGGTAAGCCTCCAGCAGCGCAAGGTAGCGCCGTTTCATCCGGTCGTAATCCGCATCCGACAGCTCCGGTGCGTCGTCCCGGTGATAGGCGATATCGGCGGCGGCGATGCGGGCATCCAGATCCTGAAACTCCGCCCGTGCTTCGGCTTCGGTCATCGACCGGGGATCCTGATCTGTCATCCGCGCTCCACCTTCCAGGGATTGTCCTTGCCTAGGTGATAGAGCCGACGCCGGAGGAGGTCCAGCCTGCATCCACAAGATGCAGAAACCCCGCCGGGATGCTCAGCCCGACGGGGTTTCGAAAGGATGTCTTGTCAGAGCCTTGGCTTATGCGCCAATGGCCATCCGGGCGCCGCCAGCGGACATGTCCTCTTGCGGATCGCGCAGCACATAGCCCCGCCCCCAGACGGTTTCGATGTAGTTGTCGCCATCGGTCGCAGTGCTGAGCTTCTTGCGCAGCTTGCAGATGAAGACGTCGATGATCTTCAGTTCCGGCTCGTCCATGCCCCCATAGAGGTGGTTCAGGAACATCTCCTTGGTCAGCGTGGTGCCCTTGCGCAGGGACAGCAGCTCCAGCATCTGGTATTCCTTGCCGGTCAGATGGACGGATTTGCCTTCCACATCCACGGTCTTGGCGTCCAGATTGACCGAGATCTTGCCGGTCTTGATGATCGACTGCGAATGCCCCTTGGAGCGGCGGATGATCGCATGGATCCGCGCCACCAGTTCCTCGCGGTGGAAGGGCTTGGTCAGATAGTCATCCGCGCCAAAGCCGAAGCCCTTGATCTTGTTCTCGGTGTCATCGGCACCGGAGAGGATCAGGATCGGTGTCTCGATGCGCGACATCCGCAGCTGACGCAGAACCTCATGGCCGTTCATGTCCGGCAGACCAAGGTCCAGCAGGATCAGGTCGTAGTCATAAAGCTTCGCCAGATCGATGCCTTCTTCGCCAAGATCGGTCGTGTAAACATTCAGGTTCGCATGAGTCAGCATCAGCTCGATGCTTTTCGCTGTCGTGGGATCATCCTCGACGAGAAGAATGCGCATATTGGGTCTCCGCCTGTACTCTGTTTCCTCAGGTTGCGTTAACCTTGCTTGGAAAAGGTTAATGTCCCGTTACCATGATGGTTAATTTTAAGAAATCACACAAGTTAACGCGGCGGATTGTGGTTCAGTTGCTGCGATAGTCCTTCAGACGTGTGGTTTTCAGGGCCTCTTCCCCATGATCTGCAACCGCTGCGACCCAGCTTCGGAACTCTTCCTCGCTCAGGTTGTATAGACGTAGCGCCTCGGTCTGGGGAATCAATCCGTACAAAACACCCCGGACAACCGCCGCCTTGCGTGAGGCCACCCAGCGTTTTGTGGTTTGCGGCGGCAAATCCGCGCGAGTCATGACTGTTCCGTCCGGCAGAGTGACCGCACGGGGGCCATCAACTTTCTTTAAAAACATCGCTATGCCCTTACTAGGATGCGTCTTTTGCGTTCTAAGGGCTAAAGTGGCGCGCAGGCCTTAACGCTAAGTGAAATGCGCCCCTTGAGAATACTTAGCATTTTCCTATATTCTTCGATGCTTTCCGCATCCCCCCTGATCCGCAAGGAGTTTCCCATGGCTTTGGACACCGAGGCGCCGCTGAATTCGCTTGGATTTGCCAAGCCGCCGTCCGAGACGAGGGTGGTTGTCGCCATGTCCGGCGGCGTAGACAGTTCGGTGGTGGCCGCCTATCTCGCCGAACAGGGCTATGACGTGGTCGGGGTGACGCTGCAGCTTTATGACCACGGCGCCGCCCTCGCCAAGAAGGGGGCCTGCTGCGCCGGCATCGACATCCACGATGCCCGTCGAGTGGCAGAGGAGCGTGGCTTTCCGCATTACGTGCTGGACTACGAGAACATCTTCAAGGATGCGGTCATCGACGAATTTGCCGACAGCTACCTGGCCGGCGCCACCCCGGTGCCCTGCATCCGCTGCAACGAGCGGGTAAAGTTCAAGGACCTTCTGGAAACGGCCAAGGATCTCGAGGCGGACTGCATGGCGACCGGCCACTACATCCAGCGCAAGATGGGCGCAAAGGGTCCAGAACTGCATTGCGCCGAGGATTCGAACCGCGATCAGAGTTATTTCCTCTTCTCGACCACGCCGGAGCAGCTCGACTTCCTGCGATTCCCGCTCGGCCACCTGCCATCCAAGTCCGCAACACGCGAGATGGCGGCGCAATATGGGCTCGCCGTCGCAGACAAGCCTGACAGCCAGGACATCTGCTTCGTGCCCAACGGCGATTACGCCTCGGTGATCGAGAAACTGCGCCCTGGTTCGGCGGAACCGGGCCAGATCGTGCATGTGGATGGCCGCGTGCTCGGCACCCACAACGGCGTCATCCACTATACCATCGGCCAACGCCGTGGACTCGGCATCGGTGGCCTCAGCGACCCGCTCTACGTGGTGAAACTCGACGTGGACCAGAAACAGGTCATCGTCGGCCCGAAAGAGATGCTGGCGACCCGCACCGTTCCGGTGCGCGAGATCAACTGGCTCGGCGACGAGCCCTTCACCAGTCGCGCGGAATGGCATCTCAGCGTCAAGGTCCGCTCCACCCGCCCGCCGCGCGATGCGGTGATCCGACCGATCTCCGAGACCGAGGCCGAAGTGGTACTCTTCGAGGCCGAAGAAGGCATCTCCCCCGGTCAGGCCTGCGTGTTTTACGATCCCAACGGCAGCCGGATTTTCGGCGGTGGCTGGATCTGGAAAGGCAAATAAGCAAAAGGGAGCCCAAGTGGCTCCCTTTTCTCTTGTTCCAATCATTTCCGAGGGGCAGCCCTCTCAGCCTCAGGCCGCAGGCAGCCGCTCCAGCACGGCCCGTGCCGCCCGCAGCCCCGGCGCCACACCGCCCATGCCGATGCGCTCCATGGTCACGGCCATCGCGGCGCCTTGTGCATCCGGCTGTGCCAACACGTCCTCCAGCCGAGCCGCGATCTGTTCCGGGGTGCAATCCGGGCCCAGACATTCCGGCACCACCCGCGTCTCGCTGACGAGGTTCACAAGCGTGACCGTATCAATCAGCGCCATCCGCTTCATGATCTGCCAGGTGAGCCAGTTGAACCTATAAGCGATCACCATCGGCGTCTGCGCGGCCGCCAGTTCCAGCGAGACCGTGCCCGAGGCCGCCAGCGCCAGATCTGCTGCGGCAAAAGCCGCACGCTTATGGGCGGCAAAGACCTCGGGCGCAAAATCTTTCGGGTCCAGTACCACGCAACCCCGAGGCCAGTCTGAGAGCTTTTCCCGCACCAGCGGCGCCACATGGGCCGCTGCGGGCACCACGATGCGGACCTCCGGATGACGCTGGTGGAAGCTCCGGAGGGCCGCGCCGAACACATCCGCCAGCCGCCCCACCTCGGAGCGCCGCGAGCCGGGCAAGGCCAGCAGAACCGGTGCCACGCCGAGCTCAAACGCCGAGCGAAAGGCGGCGATCTCCGCCGCCGTCGCCTGCGGTTCCGCCACCACCGGATGGCCGACAAAGTCGCAATCCATCCCGGCTGCTTCCATATAGGGCGGCTCGAAGGGCAGCAGCGCCAGCACATGGTCGATGACCTGTGCCATCTTCACTGCACGTCCCGGACGCCAGGCCCAGACCGACGGGGCCACGTAATGTACGGTGCGAATGTCGCTGCCCGCCTTCACCAGCTTGGCCACCCTGAGCGAAAAATCCGGGCTGTCGATGGTGATCATCACGTCCGGCTTCATCGCGAGCACGGCATCGGCGGTTTCCTGAATGCGCCGCTTGAGGTCGAAGTATTTCGGCAGGATCTCGGCGATTCCCATCACCGAGAGCTCCTCCATCGGAAACCGGGACGAGAGCCCCTCGCCGGTCATCATGGCGCCGCCGATGCCTTCGAAGGTAACACCGGGCGCAAGCTCCTTGAGCCCCCGCATCAATGCCGCCCCCAGACGATCCCCCGAAGGCTCCCCCGCGAGGATGAAGACCCGCAGGCTCATTCCGGGGATCGAAGCCAGAGGAACATACCGCGCCGATCGCAGGCCGCGATCACCGCTTCCCGGTCCAGAACAATGACACCGCCCGCTTCCAGCACTATGCCGTTCAACCCGGCCATGGCCGCGCCCTCGACGGTGGAAGGGCCGATGGTCGGAAGATCCGCACGCCGGTCCTGACCAGCCTTGGGGGCCTTGTAGAGGAGGCCTCCCTGCCCGTCCGGGCGGGTCGCGAGGCTCGCCAGCATCCAATCGGTGCCAAAGAGCGTCTCGATGGCAATGGCCTGACCTGCGCGCACCGCACAGGCTTGGCCCACATCAGCGGCACTCAGGGCCATCGCAATCCCGGCGGCGCGGCTTGCATCGACCTTGTCGATTTCGCCAGGCTGCACCCGGGTCGGGATGCCCTCGCTCATCAACAGGTCCGGAGCGATCTCATGGGCCGCTTTCACCGCAAACCCGCTCTGTTCGAGGATACCGATCACCGCGCGCAGGGCACCATCGTCACCAGCGGCAATTGCCGCCTGCAGCACCGGCACCAGCGGCAGGGTCGCTGCATCGATCATCGAGGGGTCGATCTGTGGCCGGCGCACCGCACCTGCCAGACAGATCTCGGTGACCTCCGCCGCCTTCAGCCGTTCGAGGAAGCTGCCGAACTGCTCCAGCCGGAAGGTCAGCTCCGCTTCCACCGCATCGGGTTCGGACCCCGCCATGGCACAGACCAAGGGCCGGTTGGGCAGACGCGAAATGAGTTCCGCAGGCAGTTGCCCGCGTCCTGCAATCAGTGCAATCATCGCAAAGAGCCTTTCTCAGCCGCCGGGGGTCAGGAAGTGACGGTCGCTGTGTCCGGTGATGAAGGCGACGATCTCCTGAACGTAGTCGCTGTCGCTTTCCTCGCCCAGACGACGCGCGCGCTCGGAGAAAGTGCCTTCGCCCTGCGCCAGCATCTGGAAAGCAGCGCGCAATGCGGTGATATCCGCCCGGCTCACCCCGCGCCGTTTGAGGCCCACCAGGTTCAACCCGTCCAACTCCCCGCGCGAGGCCTGGACCAGACCATAGGGAATGACGTCGTTGGTCACCATGGTAACGGCTCCGATGATGGCGCCGCGCCCGATCCGCACCCATTGGTGGATACCGGACAGACCGCCGATGATGACGTCATCCTCCAGCACGCAATGGCCCGCCACTGCGGCAGAGTTCACCACGATCACCCGGTCGCCGACCTGAGCGTCATGCGCGATGTGGCAGCCGGCCATGAACAAACCATCGTCGCCAATGCGGGTGACACCGCCGCCGCCCTCCGTGCCTGCGTTCACCGTCACATGTTCACGGATCCGGTTGCGCTTGCCGATCACGGTGCGGCATTTCTCGCCCTTGAACTTCAGATCCTGAGGGATCTCGCCCAGAACGGAGAAGGAGAACACAACGGTGTCATCGCCGATTTCGGTGTCGCCGGTCACCACCACATGCGACTTCAGCACCACCCGGTCGCCCAGAACCACCTCAGCACCGACGATGCAGAACGGCCCGATCTCGCAGCCTTCGCCAATCCTGGCGCCCTCTTCGATAATGGCGCTGGGGTGAATCATGCTCATCAGCTGGCCCCACCCTGACGGTCGACCATGGCGGTGAACTCCGCCTCCGCGGCCACTTCGCCGTCAACGGTGGCCACGCCCGAGAACTTGAAGATTTTGCCGCCGGGCTTGCCGCGCAGGGTGGTGACCTTCATCTCCAGCACATCGCCGGGCACAACCTTGCGGCGGAACTTGCATTTGTCGATGTTCATGAAATAGATCAGCAGATCGGTGCCGATCATGTCCATACCCACGCCGAGCATCACACCGGAGGTCTGAGCCATGGCTTCGACGATGGTGACGCCGGGCATGATCGGGGTGCCGGGGAAATGACCCTGAAAATGCGGCTCGTTCATGGTAACATTCTTGATGCCGCGCGCCGAGGAATAACCGTCGATATCGACCACCTTGTCCACCAGCAGGAAAGGGTAGCGATGCGGCAGGATCTGCTGGATCAGGGCGATATCGGCGCTTTTCAGGTCGGTGTTTGCGTCAGCAGTCATAGGTCATGTCCAAAAATTGAAACTCTCTTGTGTCCTAGCAAGCCCGCAGGCAGGGGGCAAGTTCGCCGGAGCAATCCGCAAGCACCGACCTCCTAGCTGCCTCGTGGAGCACCCAAACAGCGCTCAGGGCTTGGCGCTCCCGCCCAGGCTCTCGTCCCCCTCTCCCAAAGACGCATCGATTCGGGCGATGGCGAGATCGGTCACATCGATGGCATCCGCGCTCATCAACACAGAGGATTGCTCCAGGATCGCCGCAGCGCCGGTTTCCACCATGATCTGTTCGAGAATGGGGATAGATGTTTCCCGGAAGGCGCGGCGGGCGTCTTCCCGCGCCGTTGTGATCTCGAGGAATTTTGCCTCCTGGGTGCGGCGGGTTTCCTGCACCTTCTGGTCAAACGCCTGCGCCAATGCCCGAAAGGTCTCTTGCGGGGTGGTGGCACGGCGCTCTGCCAGATCTAGCTCTTCCGCACGCAATTCCGCTTCGATCCGGCGGTTCTCCGCCATCAAGACCGCACTGCGCCCTTCCATTTCCCTTGCGACCCGTCGCCCATAGGCGCTGTCCGAAAACAGCCGGTCGGAATGGACGGTAAGCAGAACACTGGCAGGCAACCCCAGATTGGCTTCAGGCAGAAACCCTGTCCGGCCGATGTCCGCCGCCGTTGGCAGGGATTGTGCCAGACCTGAAAGGGGAAACAGCCAGACACTCAGTCCGGCTGTCAACAAGGCCACAATAAATCGAGCGCTCGGCAAGGGTTTAGAACCTCGCCTGGAAGGTCAGGTCGAAATTGCGCTCCTTGTCGAAATCCTCCTTCACGATGGCCTTCGAGAAGTTGAACCGCAAGGGACCAAGCCCCGTGGTCCAGAGCAGCGAAACCCCGAGCACATGCCGGAACGATCCGCCGCTGCCCACAATGTTGCCGGCCCCGGATGTGTTTGCGTCCTCAAGACCCCAGAGGTTGCCGACATCGTAGAAGACGCCGCCGCGCAGACCGATTTCCTCGGGCAGTCCAAGCGGGAATTCTGCATCCAGTCGGGCCACCGCGTAGAAGTTGCCGCCCAGAGCATCGCTGTAGGCGCCACCGCTGCCGGTGGCAGAGATGTCACGCGGCCCGATGCCGCCCGGCTCAAAGCCGCGCAGGATGTCAGAGGACAAAAGGAACCGGTCGATGGTGCGGCTGCTGCTGTCGCCGAGCCAGCCAAGGTAACCGGTTTCGAGGGTAGCCCGCAGGGTCACTTCCTCGTTCCAGACCAGGCGCTGGGCCACGATCTTGCTGGTCGCACTGAAATATTCGTTGTCGCCGCCAAGGCCCGCATAATCCAGCGAGCTTTCGATCAGGAAGCCCGCGGTCGGGTTCAAACCGGTCCGGCGGCTGTCGTAGGTGAATGTCGCCCCGATGGAGCTGGTCACCCTGGCGCCTTCGCCAATCTCGTTGCGGAACACCGGCCCCGCCAGCGGGTCACCATTGCTGTCGTCCCCGCGCGACTTCATCTCATCCTTGTCCCAGGAATAGCGCACCGAAATCGAGGTGGTATCGCTGGCATCGAAGGTAAGCGAGGGACGGAAGATGATCGCGGACGTGTCATATTCCGCAAAGCTCGATTCACTCTCGCTCAGGCCCAGGTCGATCCCGAACCGCAGCTTGCGGCCAAGGAGCATCGGCTCGCTGAAGCTGAGATTATAGGCCTCGGTATCCTCGGCAGTCGAGATGTTGAACGCCAGCTTCTGGCCACGACCGAGGAAGTTGTCCTCGGAAATCCCGATCGCCACGCCGATGCCGTCATCCACAGAGTAGGAGCCGCCAAGGGTGAAGGACCCGGTGGGCTGTTCCACCACGTCCACGTCGACCACCACTTCACTGGCGGAGCTACCCTCGCGCACGTCCACCTCGGACTCCGAGAAGAACCCGAGCGCCTTGATGCGTTCGGCACTGTTGCGGATCTCTCGCTGATTGAGCGGATCGCCTTCGACGGTGTTGAACTGCTGCCGGATCACCCGGTCCAGCGTGGTCGTATTGCCTTCGATGTCGATGCGTTCGACAAAGATGCGCGGCCCGCGCACCATGGCGAACTCCACATCGAGCGTCAGGTCGCGGTCGTTGCGGGTCACCCGCGGTTCGACCCGCAGGAAATCGATGCCCTGCTTCACCGCCAACTGTTCCAGCGTGGTGATCGCATTCTCGATGACAAGCGGCGAATAGGTCACCCCAGGCTTCACCCGCAACTGGTTGCGATAGACCTCGGGGTCCGCTTCCGGGAACTCGCTGGTAACGGTGATCGCGCCGAATTCGAATTTCTGGCCTTCGGTCACATCCACCACAAGGAAAGCGGCGTCGCGTTCCTTGGTCACCTCTGCGTTGACACTGTTGACGCGGAAATCCACGTAGCCGCGCGATTGGTAGAAATCCGTCAGCACCTGGCGGTCGAACTGGATGCGATCCTCGATCAGCGTGTCGCGGTTGATCAGGGTCCGCAAGAAGGTCGCCTGCTTGGTTTCCAGCACGCGGCGGAGACGCCGGTCTGAATAGGCGCGGTTGCCGACAAAGGAAACGCGCTCCACCTCGACGGTATCACCTTCGCCGATTTCAAAAATGAGATCGACGCGATTGTCATTGCGGCGGATGATCCGCGGCGTCACCGTTGAGGCCAGACGACCCTGCGCCTTGTAAAGATCGGCAATCGCTGCCGCATCACGTTCGGCCTGATCGGCGCTGAAGACCCGGCGCGGCGAGGATTGGATTACCTCGGACAACGCATCATCCTTGAGACGACGGTTTCCTTCAAAGCTGATCCTGCTGATGGTCGGGAACTCGACAACCTTGATAACAAGGGTATTGCCGCTGGGGACCAGCTCTACCGATTCAAAAAGCCCGCTGTCAAACACACCTCGGTAGGCATCGTTCAGCGCGCCAGCACTCACCGTCTCGCCCTGTGCCAGACCGGTGTAATTCACGATCGTCGCGCTCTGGATCCTCTGATTCCCCTCCACGCGGACATTGGTGAACCGGAAGTCCTGAGCCTGCCCTGCCAGCGGTGCCAGACCGATGCTCATCGCAAGAACCGCAACGACCGCGGTAGAGCCAAGAAAGCCTTTCACCGAAACCGATTGCACCTGTGCCTTGCGCGCGTCGCGGGCCTGTGCCGCGTTTTTCCCCCAAACCATCAGTTTTTACCCAATTATTATAGCGCTTGGGTTGTGCGTACCGGGTTTGGCCCCGGTTGTCAAAAACAAGAAAAGCAGCGGAGTCTTTCCGCTGCTGCATGTTGTAGAAAGTCCAAGGCCCATCAGCCCTGATGGCCGGGACCGCCTCCGAAGCCTGCGCAAGGCAGGAGCCTTAGGTCCCCGTAGGTTACAGGAAGGTTGCGCACCAGGCGCCAAGGGTCAGCGCGGTGCCGATGGCGGCAACAGCAAGAAGCCGGTCCGCATTGAGGCGAAGGATCAGGTCCAGCCCGTTGAAAGAATGTTGAAGCACCCGCATGGTCTCTCTCCCGGCCCATTCCACCGGCTGCAAGCCGGAATCATGTTAAGTCTGAACGGAAGGTTACCCGGATATTATGGCCCAAAAGCGGCACAACGGCGGCAGGACTGCCATGGTCCCGCCGCCGCGCCCTGCCAAAACGCTCTCGGCCTCAGCAGAACAGCAGGTCGTTGCTGATCGAGAACAGCATCAGACCAAGGATAAGTGCGAGTCCCACGCTCATCAGAAGCTGCATGGCTCGGTCATTTGGCGCCCGCCCGGTGACCGCCTCATAGGCGAAAAACACGAGGTGGCCGCCATCCAGCACCGGCACCGGGAAGAGATTCAACAGGCCGATCCCTGTCGACAGGGCCGCGATCAGCCAGATCAGGTTGGTGGTGCCCTGGCTTGCCATCGTACCGGCGGTTTCCGCAATCGCCACCGGACCGGAGAGGTTGCAGGTGCTGATCTGCCCGGTGATCATATGCTTCAGCCCCGAGAGCGAAGTGGTGATCATCCGCCAGAACTGCGCCACGCCGTATTCCGCCGCTTCCAGGGGAGAGATCCGGTCGCGGGCGGGGTCAAAGGCCAGGCCACCGGCCACACCGATGCGCCAATTGGTCTCGAAACCGCCGTCCGCCGTCGGCTCATCGGTGCGGCGCGGGATCAGGGTCACCGCGCGGATTTCGCCCGCGTTCCAGACTTCAAGATCCAGAGGCGCCCCATCCGCTGTCTCGACCTTCTCCTTCAACTGGTTGAAGGCAACGATTTTGGCACCATTGATCCCGGTGATCACATCACCGACCCGCAACCCCGCATCAGAGGCAGCACTACGCGGCGCAACCCCGGTCACTATGCTGGGCAGGAGGTAGGGACCGGTCGCGCTCACCGTAACACCATCGCGCAGGACCACATAGTCCAGCACCTCCTGCACCGGGACTGCCGCCTCGAATGTGGCCCAGGCTCCGCTGTCGGAAAAATCGGGCGCAGGAATACCCGCCACCGACTGTATCACATCGCCGGAGACCAGGGTGAACTCCTGCGGCAGCGACTTCACCTCGCCCACCGCCAATGGATCCCGCATCTGGCCTTGGCTGAAATTCACCGAGGTGAAGATCACGATCGCGAGGATGAAGTTGAACACCGGCCCAGCCGCCACAGTCGCGGCACGCGCCCAGAGCGGCGCCCCATGCATGGTCTTGCGCAGGCGCGCCGGATCAGTCTGGGCCGCTTGGATCGCCGCCGCGTCGCGCCCCGAGGCCGCGTCGCTGTCGCCGAGAAATTTCACGAAGCCGCCCAATGGAAACAGCGCCAGTTGCCAGCGGGTTCCACGCCGGTCGACGCGGGAGAAGATCACCGGACCAAACCCCAGCGAGAAGACCTCCGGGTGGATGCCGCTCCAGCGACCGACGATATAGTGGCCGTATTCATGTACGAAGACGATCACCGACAGCACCAGCACAAAGCTGCCAATCGTGTACAAGAACCCGCCCAGTTGCGAGACCAGTGTTACTGCGTCCAAAACTCTATCCTGCTTGTTCCGGTCTTCAGATCTTCACGACAAGATCCACGGCCTTGCGGGCCAGATCGTCAATCCGGGTGACGTTTTCAAGGGTCATTGCGTCATCAATAAGGCCTGCTTCGGCCTCAAGCTGCGCCAATACCCTCTCGGTTATGACAGCCATGTCGGTAAAGCCAAGGCGCCCCGCGATAAAGTGATCGAGAGCGCGTTCCTTTGCGCCATTGAACACGGCCCCGCTCATTCCACCACGGGCCATGACGGCGCGCGCCAGTCGCAGCGCCGGGTAACGGGCCTCTTCCGGCGCGCGGAAGTCCAGTTGGCCGATGGCAGCGAGATCGAGCCGCGCCACCGGCAGATGCCTGCGGTCCGGCCAATGCAGCGCATAGCCGATGGCATGGCGCATGTCCGGCGCGCCCAGATGGCTCATCAAGGCGCCGTCCCGAAAGCCGACAAGGGCATGGACCAGCGATTGCGGATGGACCAGCACTTCGATCGCCTCGGGGGAAATCCCGAAGAACTCCCGGGTTTCAATGACTTCCAGCGCCTTGTTGAACATGGAGGCACTGTCGATGGTGATCCGCTGCCCCATGTCCCAATTGGGATGAGAGGAGGCCTGCGCCAAGGTGGCCCCAGCCAGGTCTTCCAGCGGCCAATCCCGGAATGCTCCGCCAGAGGCAGTGATGATGATACGCTCCACTTCCGTGATGCGCTCGCCCACGAGGGCCTGAAACACCGCCGAATGCTCGCTGTCCACCGGCAGGATGCGGGCGCCATGGACCTCGGCCGTGGCCATCAGCAGCCTGCCTGCGCAGACCAGCGACTCCTTGTTGGCCAGGGCAAGCGTGGTGCCCTGCTCCAGCGCCTTCAGCCCCGGCGCCAAGCCGGCGGCCCCGACGATGGCGGACATGATCCAATCGGCGGGCCGTGTTGCGGCCTCCACCAGCGCCTGCGCCCCGGCTGCCGCCTCGACGCCGGAGCCTTGAAGCGCCGCGCGCAGCTCATCCAACCGTGTCTCATCCGCGGTGATCGCCACCTCGGCCCCAAACGCGCGCGCATCCGCCGCCAGCTGGGCGATGTTCTGACCGCCCGTCAGTGCCACCACTGTATAGCTCTCTGGGTCCCGCCGGATCAGGTCCAGCGTGTTCTGCCCGATGGAGCCAGTGGCTCCGAAGATCGAAATTCTTCTCATCGCGTGCTTTTCTTCTCCGCCCCGCTTGCCGGCTCAGGCCCAAAGGTCTCCTCCGGTGTCGCGGGGCCTGTGTTCGGGGCCTGTGACCTCAGCCGAGGGTAATCGCAACCAGAAAGCACAGGCCGCCGGCGCCGAGCATCCCATCGAACCGGTCAAACACGCCGCCATGACCGGGGATCAACTGACTGGAGTCTTTCACCCCTTTCTGGCGCTTGAGAGCGCTTTCGGCGATATCCCCGGCCTGACTGGCCATCGAGACCAGCACCGAAATCCAGATGATCGCACCAGGAAGACCCAGAAGCATCACGCAGATCAGCCCGGCCATGGCAGCAGCCCCCCAGCCTCCCGCAGTGCCGGACCATGTCTTCTTGGGGCTGACCGCGGGCCAAAACTTGCGGCCTCCGAAATACTTGCCGCAGAAATACCCCGCCACGTCAGTCGCCACCACCACGAAGATCAGCCAGAAGGTCCAGCCGACCCAATAGCTGTCCCGAAGCCAGATCAGGCCGAAACCGCCGAACAGGGCCCATGCGGCCACAGCGACACTCGATCGGTGCCCCGGCCCCATGCCGATCCAGGCAAGCATCAATGGAACCGCCAGAACGACAGGCACAAGCAGAACCGGCAGCACCGAAGCTGCCAGCAAGGCCAGCCCCGCCGCAGCCCCGCATCCGATCGCGATCAGTTGGGCCTCCTTGCGGTACATGCGCAGGATCTCCCAGACCACCGCCCCGATAGAGGTCGAGACAAAAAGGGCATAGGTCAGGCCACCGAGATGGATGGCCATACCACCAAGCGCCAGCATCACCACAGCTGAGAGTGTGCGCGGCAACAGATCGGCCCAGCGACTGGGTGCACCCGCCGGATCGGAACCCGAGCCGCTCATGTCTTGACCGCACCAAAGCGGCGGTCGCGGCGACCGAAACTGCGACACAGGCGCGCCATTTCCTCTGCAGTGAAATCCGGCCAGAGCGTATCTATGAACTCATATTCCGAATAGGCGGATTGCCAGAGAAGGAAGTTGGAAATGCGCGCCTCCCCCGAGGTGCGGATCACCAGATCGGGATCCGGCAGCACATGGGTGTCGAGGTAGCGTGGCAGGGTTTCCTCATCCACGCTTTCGGGATCAAGCTTACCCGCCGCCACATCCTGCGCCAGCCGCTTGGTGGCACGGGCAACCTCGTCCCGGCCACCATAGTTCAGCGCGATGGTCAGATGAGTGCCATCGTTGGTCTCGGTCTCGCGCTCCAGCGCATCCATCAACTGGATCAGCTTGGCATCGAGACGCACCCGGTCACCGATGAAGCGCACCCGCACGTTCTTGGCCGCCAGCGCTTTCATCTCCTTGGAGATGTAGCGGCGGAACAGGCTCATCAGTCCGGCGACCTCGACCTGGGTGCGTTTCCAGTTCTCGGTCGAGAAGGCAAAGATGGTCAGGTATTTGACCCCGAGCGCGGGGCAGCATTCCACCACCTCGCGCACGCGCCGGGCACCGGCATGATGGCCAAACAGCCTCGGCCGACCTCGCGCCTGCGCCCAGCGGCCATTGCCGTCCATGATGATGGCGACATGCCGCGGACCTTCGGCCCTGGCTCCTGTCGCCCCCTGTCCACCAGCCGTAGCCGGGGCACCGATGTCCGTCCCAAATGACATCGAGCGCCGTCAGACCTGCATGATTTCGGCTTGCTTGGTCTCCAGTGCCGTATCCACCGCCTTGATCATCTTGTCGGTGAGATCCTGCACCTCGGATTCCCAGAACTTCTGGTCATCCTCGGACATGCCGTCGGCCTTGGCCTTCTTGATCTGATCCATGCCATCGCGGCGCACGTTGCGGATCGACACCCGCGCGTGTTCGGCATATTGGCCGGCGACTTTGGTCAGCTCACGGCGGCGTTCCTCGTTCAGCTCCGGGATCGGCAGCATGATGATGGTGCCGTTGAGCTGCGGATTGATGCCGAGACCGCTTTCGCGGATCGCCTTTTCCACCTTGCCGACCAGACCCTTGTCCCAGACGTTGATGGTGACCATCCGCGGCTCCGGCACGTTGACCGTTCCCACCTGGTTGATCGGCGTCATCGAGCCATAGGCATCCACCATCACCGGCTCCAGCATCGAGCCAGAGGCACGACCGGTCCGCAGCGAGGCGAATTCGGTCTTCAGGTTGGACATTGCGCCATCCATCCGGCGCTTGAGGTCATCGGTGTCGAGTTCAAACTCATCAGACATGCTGCTCTCTCCCTTGCTTGGAGTGGTCTGTTGTTGGCTCATAAGCCATTGATTGGCCATTGTATAGCGACCTTGCCCGCAAAACCGGGGAAAGCTGCCTGCAATCCGCCTCCTGTCCTTTCGGAAAGATGCGCTGCTTGGCCCTTGATTTTCCTCATGAAACAAGGCGGCCCCCATCGGAGACCGCCCGCATTTTCGCAGGGTCAACCCAGCCTCAGTTGGTGACTTTGGTATAGGTGCCTTCCCCCGCAAGAACCCCGCGGAAGCCACCCGGCTGGTCGAGACCGAAGACGATCAGCGGCAGGTTGTTGTCCCGCGCCAGCGCAATCGCCGAAGCATCCATGACCTTCAGACGCTTGGCCAGCACGTCGTCATAGCTCACGCTGTCATAGCGCTTGGCCTCAGGATTGGTCTTGGGGTCCATGTCATAGACACCATCGACACCGTTCTTGCCCATGAAGATCGCTTCGCAGGCCATTTCGTTGGCGCGCAGGGTCGCGGCGGTGTCGGTGGTGAAATAGGGGTTGCCGGTGCCGGCGGCGAAGATGCAGACCCTCTTCTTTTCCAGGTGGCGCACGGCGCGGCGGCGGATATAGGGCTCGGCCACCTCGTCCATGCGGATCGCCGAGATCACCCGGGTGAAGACCCCGATATCCTCGAGCGCAGATTGCATCGCCAGCGCGTTCATCACCGTGGCAAGCATCCCCATGTAGTCGGCGGTGGTCCGTTCCATGCCCTGGGCAGAACCGGAGAGGCCACGGAAGATATTGCCGCCGCCGATGACCATACAGATCTCGACGCCGAGATCATGGACCGATTTCACTTCCTCAGCGATTCTGCGCACGGTCGGCGGATGCAGGCCAAAGCCCTGCGTTCCCATCAGGGCCTCGCCGGAAATCTTCAGCATGACACGGTTATAGGTCGCGGCCGAAGAAACGTCCGGCTGATCTGATGTCAGGGGCATGTTGTGCTCCACAATATGTCGGGGTTTAATTTCGCCGCAAAATGGAGCAAAAGCCGCCCGGGATCAATCCGGCCAGCCGGATAAATGCCCAACTTGTTCGACCTTTGCCCGTCCTTGTTCAATCGCACAGCGGAAGCCCCTGATGAAGCTGGAAAATATCCCCGACGACAAACCGGTTCTGATCGCCGGGCCGACCGCGTCGGGCAAATCCGAGCTGGCTCTGCGGATTGTCGAACGACAAGGAGGCGTCATCATCAATGCGGATGCCAGCCAGGTTTACGACTGCTGGCGGGTGGTCACCGCACGTCCCTCGCAAGCGGACGAATCCCTTGCGCCGCACAGACTCTACGGTCATCAGCCCTATGATGCGCATTATTCCGCGGGCCATTGGTTGCGCGAGGTCGTTCCCTTGCTCGCCGGAGCAGAGCGGCCGGTAATCGTCGGCGGCACCGGGCTCTACTTTCTGACCCTCACCGAAGGGATGGCGGAGATCCCGGCCACCCCGGCCGAAGTGCGCGCCGAAGGCGATGCCCTCAGCCTCGAGGAGCTGCGGGCATCGCTCGACCCGGCCACGACCGCCCGCATCGATCTGCAGAACCGGGCCCGTGTCCAACGCGCCTGGGAAGTGCTGCGCGCCACCGGGCGCCCGCTTGCAGAATGGCAGGACGACACGCCGCCACCGGCGCTGCCGCTCAACGATGCAACCGCTTTGGTGGTAGAGGCGGAGCGGGACTGGCTCGAATCCCGGATCCGGCGTCGCTTTGCAGCCATGGTTGCGGCCGGTGCCCTCGAAGAAGCCCGCGCGATGGCGACACGCTACGACCCTGCCCTGCCGTCCTGCAAAGCAATCGGCGTGCCGGAACTGATGGCCCATGTACGCGGCGAAATGACCCTTGCGGAAGCCGAGGAGCAGGCCTCGGTCGCAACCCGACAATATGCAAAGCGTCAGCGCACCTGGTTTCGGGCCCGGATGCGTGCCTGGGCACCAATCCCGGCAAAGGGCTGAAACAGGCCCGACAGCCGGACGATTCGCTGGACGAAACCCGCCGGTTTTCCCGCCTGCCTTGCAAAGAATTTGAACGAATCATCCCGACCGGCCAAGGTCCGGACGACCGAGACCCTTAAGTAATTCCGCGCCCCATGCCCTTTGATGCAAAAACCTCCGGGCCGCTTGATGTCAGCCCTCTGCTGCGGCTTTTGTCGGGCGGAACCTGGCAGCTTGAACTCGCACATGAGCGAGACAGTCATCTGGTGATCTGGATCACCCGAGGACAGGGGCGCGTGTTGCTGGATGGTCATTGTCGCGGCTTTGGCCCTCATACGGCGCTGTTCATCCCGGCGCGCACCCTTTTTGCCTTGGAACTTGGTCGTCAGAGCATTGGTCAGGTGCTCACCCTCGGCGAAGCAAGCCCCTGTCAGATGCCCAATATGCCCATGCAGATCCGCATAAACGACATGCAGGAGCAGGCGCGCCTCAATGCGCTGTTCGATTCCATGCTGCGCGAATTGCAGATTGGTGACGATCACGCCACCCGCGCCATCTGCGCCTATGCGGACCTGATCGGCATCCATCTGCAGCGCCTGTGGCAGAAGGCACCTGAGAACGGCAAGGTCACGGCCGCCCGCCGCCTGTGTCGGGCCTATTGCGCGCGGCTGGCGCAGGACAGCGAGGGCCGGTTCAACATGGCCGGGCATGCGGCGGAACTCGACGTCACCCCGACCCATCTGACCCGTGTCTGCAAGCAGGAGACCGGCAAGACCGCCGCCGCCCTGCTGACTGAGCGGCAATTGCACGCGGCCCGCCGTCTGCTGATCCGTACCGCCCTGCCAATGCGCGACATCGCCAGTGCCCTCGGCTTTGGCAGCGCAGCCTATTTCACCAGGTTCATCACCCAGCACACGGGCGAAACCCCCAGTGCCCTGCGGAAACTGGCGCAAAAAGAGGCGATGCCCCGCAATCCCCGCGGCTAATCCACCTGCAAATCGTGCCAAAACTGGACACAGGTGTCGTTTTCTCAAAACCGACGATGCCGATGTCGCATTTTTACACTTTTGTGCCGATACTGTGCATTGACGGCGAGCCTGTTCTGTTGCCGTATGGTGATGTTGGGGAAACATTGTGACAATTCAATTACCTCAACGAGATAAAAATAGCCCGCTGGCCAAGGCCCCGGACCCAGGAGCGCCCCGCCAGGTCGGTCTGAACAGGGAGAATTCGATGACCACCCAAACCCCCGTAAGCTCTTCCACCCATTGGGCGGCAGAGATGCATGCGACGGAACTGAAGGCAGGCAAGATTTCGCGCCGTGAGTTCCTGACCCGTGCCACCGCTCTGGGCGTTTCGACCGCAGCGGCCTATGGCATGATCGGCCTCACCGCCCCCGCCCGCGCGGCAGACAAGAAGGAAGGCGGCACCCTGCGGATGCAGATGGATGTGCGCGGCCTCAAGGATCCGCGGACCTATGACTGGTCCGAGATTGGCAACGAAACCCGCGGCACGCTGGAGTATCTCGTTGAGTACAACAATGACGGCTCCTTCACCCCGATGCTGCTGGAAAGCTGGGAGGTGAACGATGCCGCCGATGAGTACACGCTGAACGTGCGCAAGGGCGTGAAGTGGAACAACGGCGATGATTTCACCGCTGAGGACGTGGCCCGCAACATCATCGGCTGGTGCGACAAGGACATGGAAGGCAATTCCATGGCCGGTCGCTTTGCCACGCTGATCGACGAGAACACCAACAAGGCGCTCGAAGGTGCCGTCGAGGTGGTCGATACCCATACCGTGAAGCTGAAGCTGCCGAAGTCCGACATCTCGATCATTCCCGGCATGGCGGATTACCCTGCCGCGATCACCCATGCCTCCTTTGCTGCCGATGACGCGCAGAACGCGATCGGCACCGGCCCCTATGTGATCTCCGAACTGGAAGTGGGCGTGAAATGCACCCTGACCCGCAACGAGAACCACACCTGGTGGGGCGAAGAAGTCTATGGCAAACCGGCGCTCGACAGCATCGAATACATCGACTTCGGCACCGACCCCTCCTCCTGGCTCTCCGCGCTGGAATCCGAAGAGGTCGACATCCTTTATGAATCGGTGGGTGAATTCATCGACGTGATGGACGGGCTCGGTTTTGTGAAATCCGAAGTGGTCACCATGGCGACCATCGTCGTGCGGCCGAACCAGCTTGCCGAGATCAACGGCATGAAGCCCTATGCGGACAAGCGCGTGCGTCAGGCGATCAACATGGCCGTCGACAATGCCGTCTGCCTCGAGCTTGGCTATGGCAACCGCGGTGTGGTGGCCGAAAACCACCATTGCGGCCCGGCGCACCCGGAATATGCCGAACTGCCCAAACGCGAAGTGGACGTCGAAGGCGCCAAGAAGCTGATGGAAGAAGCCGGCATGATGGATTTCGAACACGAAATCATCTCCATCGACGACGACTGGCGCAAGAACACCACCGATGCGGTGGCCGCGCAGCTGCGCGACGCCGGCTTCAAGGTGAAGCGCACGGTTCTGCCGGGTTCCACCTTCTGGAACGACTGGACCAAATACCCGTTCAGCTCGACCAACTGGAACCACCGCCCGCTCGGCGTGCAGATCCACGCACTGGCCTATCGCTCCGGCGAGGCTTGGAACGAATTCGGCTGGTCCAATGCCGAGTTCGACGCGCTGCTGGACGAAGCGCTTGCACTGGCAGATGCCGACAAGCGCCGCGAGGTGATGGCGAAGATGGAAGCGCTGATCCAGGACGAGGGTGTCACCATCCAGCCTTACTGGAAATCGCTCTACCGCCACATGCGCGAGGGCATCGTGGGCGCGGATATGCATATCTCCTACGAGCATCACCACTACAAATGGGGCTGGGCAGCCTGATCCTTTCGGATCCACAAGCCGATGTGACGGAGACCCCCGGCTCAAGGGCCGGGGAGACCCTCCATCACCAATAAGAAAACACGACACAATCTAATAAGGCCCCCCGACCGGGAGACCCAGTCCCGGCACCGTCAGGGCCAGCCGACCGCCAGTCTGCAGGGGATCACATGGGACTATTCATTTTGCGTCGGTCCGGCGTGATGATCATCACGGCTTTGTGCCTGACGTTCATCGTGTTCGTGATGACGAACCTCTACCCGAACCTTGAAAAGCTCGCCAAGACCGAAGGCAACTTCCGCATGTCTGACGAGGCCGTGGCCAGCTGGCTAGACAAGAACGGTTATGGCCAGCCGATGATGGTCAAATATGGCCAATGGCTTGGTGTGTTGCCGGGCTGGACCCGTGACTCGGAGCAGGGCGTGACCGGCCGCTGCCTCAGCGGCACGGTTACCGTCGAAGAAGCCGCTGCGGCACCAAGCTATTGCGGCATCCTGCAGGGCGATTGGGGCTATTCGACACGGTTCAAGACCGATGTGAGCGAGATCATCGAGACCCGGCTTGGCAATACCGCCTATCTGATGATGTGGGTGCTGATCCTGATGGTCCCCTCGGCCCTGCTGATCGGGGTACTGGCTGGGATGCGCGAAGGCTCCGCCATGGATCGATCCCTGTCGACCTTCTCCATCATGACCACCGCGACCCCGGAATATGTCTCCGGCGTGATCTTCATCGCGGTCTTCACCTCCTCCACTGTGGGCCTGAAATGGTTCAAGGGCACCGCCACTGCGGCGATGGAGGACCCCAATTTCGAGAACTTCTTCCTGCCGGTGCTGACCATCGCCCTCTATGGTGTCGGCTATATCGCCCGGATGACGCGGGCCTCCATGACCGAGGTGATGACGGCGCAATACATCCGCACCGCCCGCCTCAAGGGGGTGAGCTTTCGCAACATCGTGGTGAAACACGCGCTGCGCAATGCGCTGATCGCGCCCTTCACCGTCATCATGCTGCAGTTCCCCTGGCTGCTGAACGGCGTGGTGATTGTCGAAAGCCTGTTCAACTACAAAGGCTTCGGCTGGGCGCTGGTGGAAGCGGCCAGCAATAATGACATCGAACTGCTGCTGGCGGTCTCGGTCGTCTCTGTCGTGGTGGTTCTGTTGACGCAGCTGATTTCCGATATCGGCTATGTCTTCCTGAACCCGCGCATTCGCATTTCCTGAGGCTGGAGGCTGAACATGGACCCTTTGACCTGGACCGGCGCTCTTGCCCCACTCAACCCGCTCTTCGCCATCGCGCTCCTGCTGCTGGCGGCGATGATCGTGATCTGGATGGCCGTCAGCATGGTGACCGCCGGCACCCGCCAGATCGCCAATCTCGACGGCACCGTGACCCTTGCGGGCAATCCGCAGGCCATGGCCGCGCTCGGGCTGCGGATCACCTTCCTTGCGGTGGTGGCCCTCGCCCTCGCCTATCTCGTCCTCGGGCTGCTTCTGGGGACCGGAGCCGGTATCGTCGGCGCCATCGCACGCCAGATGCTGCCGACCTGGGTGTCGCTGGTGGTGCTCTTTGCGCTCTCGATCAGCTTCAAGCGGCGGCTTGGCCTCTATGGCAAGCTGTTTGACAGCCCCATCGGCATGATCGGCTTTGGCCTTGTCATGTTCTGGGTCTTCACCGGCATCTATGGCGCGATGGATCTGATCGCCACCCATGACCCGCTAGCGCAGGTCTCCGGCATGAAGAACAAGGTGCCCGGCACCCCCCTGGCCGGTGCCGAGGAGGGCGATTACGCCTGGTATCTCCTTGGCGGCGACAACCTGGCGCGCGACGTGTTCTCCCGTATGGTGAAGGGTGCCGGCGAGGTGTTGAAATACGCGCCGCTGGCGACGCTCTTCGCCTTCATGGTCGGAATAACCCTGGGTCTTCCGGCGGGCTATTACGGTGGGCGGCTCGACACGGCGCTCTCCTTCCTCGCCAACCTGATCCTCGCCTTCCCGGTGATCCTGCTGTTCTATCTCCTGGTGACACCGGAGATCGTGGCCACCGGCCTGCCGCAGTTCATGGCGGTGGTGCTCTTTGCCTTTCCGCTGGTCTTCTGCGGGGTCCTGATCCACTCGCGGTTCCGCACCCAGCCCTCCAAGAATTACATCTGGCTGGCGGTGGTGCTGGTGCCGCTGTTCCTGCTCTACATGTCGCTGATCAATGCGCGCGGCAGCAAGATCGATGTCTGGCCGCTCGATTTTTTCGACATTCCCGGCGGCGTGCTGGTGGTGTTTGTATCCGTGGTCTTCGTAAATTCGCCCACCGTGTTCCGGATCGTGCGCGGCCTCGCCATGGACATCAAGACCCGCGACTATGTGGCGGCGGCCCAGACCCGCGGCGAACGGCCCTGGTACATCATGCTCTGGGAAATCCTGCCCAACGTCCGCGGGCCGCTGATCGTCGATTTCTGCCTGCGCATCGGCTATACCACCATCCTGCTCGGCACTCTGGGCTTCTTCGGCCTCGGCCTGCCGCCGGAAAGCCCGGACTGGGGCTCCACCATCAATGACGGGCGCAAGCTCCTGTCGATCTACCTGCATCCGGCCTTGCCGCCGGCGGTGGCGCTGATGAGCCTGGTTCTGGGTCTCAACCTGCTGGCGGACGGCCTGCGCGAAGAAAGCCTGCGCGACTGAGTGAGAATGCGCCCGGGGGTTCTGCCCCCGGACACCCGAGATATTCTGGACCAAAAGAAGCAAAACAGACTTCGATCGGCCCACCAGGGAGACCAAGATGAGCAAACTCGACGCCTATGACGGCCCGATCCTCGAGATCGACAAGCTGTCGATCTCCTTCTTCACTCGACTGCGCGAGATACCGGCGGTGATGGACTTCTCAGTCTCGGTGATGCCGGGTGAGGCCGTGGGCCTTGTCGGCGAGTCGGGCTGCGGCAAATCCACCGTGGCGCTGGGCGTCATGCAGGACTTGGGCAAAAACGGCCGCATCGTCGGTGGATCGATCAAGTTCAAGGGCCGCGATCTGGGCCAGATGAGCGCCGAAGAGTTGCGCGACGTGCGCGGCAATGAAATCGCGATGATCTATCAGGAGCCGATGGCCTCGCTCAACCCGGCGATGAAGATCGGCAAGCAGCTGATGGAAGTGCCGATGATCCACGAGGGCATCGGCGAAAAGGAAGCCTATCAGCGCGCGCTCGAAGTGGTGACCGACGTGAAGCTGCCCGACCCGGCGCGGATGCTGAACTCCTATCCGCACCAACTCTCGGGCGGCCAGCAACAGCGGATCGTTATCGCGATGGCGCTGATGTCGAAACCCTCCCTGCTGATCCTTGACGAGCCGACCACCGCGCTTGACGTGACGGTGGAGGCCGCGGTCGTCGAACTGGTCAAGGATCTGGGCAAGAAATACGGCACCTCGATGCTGTTTATCTCCCATAACCTCGGTCTGGTCTTGGAAACCTGCGACCGGCTCTGCGTGATGTATTCCGGCGAGGCGGTGGAGCGTGGCTCCATCAAGGATGTCTTTGACGACATGAAACACCCCTATACCCAGGCGTTGTTTCGCTCCATCCCGCTGCCCGGCGCCGACAAGAACGCCCGGCCCCTGGTCGCGATCCCTGGCAACTTCCCGTTGCCGCACGAACGCCCGCGCGGCTGCAACTTCGGCCCGCGCTGCGATTATTTCGAGGCCGGGCGCTGCGATGCCGGTGACGTCGCGATGGAGATGGTGCCCGGCAGCGAGCGGCATCACACCCGCTGTGTGAAATTCCAGGAGATCGACTGGAATGCCCCGATTGCCGCCGTCGCCCAGAAGGAGAAGACGAAGCCCGGCCGGGTTGTTCTCAAGATTGAGAACCTGAAAAAATACTACGAGGTCGCGGCCAATGCACTGTTTGGCGGCGGCACCACCAAGGTGGTGAAGGCCAATGAGACACTAAGTTTCGAGGCCCGAGAATCCGAGACCCTCGCCATCGTCGGCGAATCGGGCTGCGGAAAGTCGACCTTTGCCAAGGTGCTGATGGGGCTGGAGACAGCCACCGAAGGGCAGATCCTGCTCGACAACCGCAATATCGAACAGGTGCCGATCGAAAAACGCGATGCGGGCACCATTGCCGATGTGCAGATGGTGTTCCAGAACCCCTTTGATACGCTCAACCCCTCGATGACCGTGGGCCGGCAGATCATCCGGGCGCTCGAGGTTTTTGACATCGGCAATTCCGATGCTGACCGGCGTCAGCGGATGCTGGAACTGCTCGATCTGGTCAAACTGCCGCGCGCCTTTGCCGAACGCATGCCCCGCCAGCTCTCGGGTGGGCAGAAACAACGGGTAGGTATCGCCCGCGCCTTTGCCGGCGGTGCGCGCATCGTGGTGGCGGACGAGCCCGTGTCTGCGCTCGACGTTTCGGTGCAGGCGGCGGTGACCGATCTCTTGATGGAGATCCAACGCAACGAGAAGACCACGCTCCTTTTCATCAGCCACGACCTGTCGATCGTGCGCTACCTGTCGGACCGGGTGATGGTGATGTACCTCGGCCATGTGGTGGAACTGGGCGATACCGAACAGGTCTTCTCGCCGCCCTACCACCCCTATACCGAGGCGCTTTTGTCGGCGGTGCCGATTGCCGATACCTCGGTGCAGAAAACCCATATCGTGCTGGAGGGCGACATTCCTTCGGCGATGAACCCGCCGCCGGGCTGCCCCTTCCAGACCCGCTGCCGCTGGAAATCCAAGGTGCCCGGGGGGCTCTGCGAAAAGGACGTACCGCCGATCCGCACCCTCGCCGGCGGCCATCAGATCAAATGTCATCTCAGCGACGAGATGCTGGAAAGCATGGAGCCCGTGATCAAGATCGCCGCGGAATAGGGCGGCGGCACGCGGGGTGCGCTCTCTGCGGGCCTGATCAAGGTCCCCTCCGGACCCAGACTGCGCCAGAGGGCAAAAAAGGTCTCACCCAATCTGGGTGAGACCCTTGATCTGACCGATTGGGAACGCGGATCCCGATGGGGCTTCTGCCACCACCCTGATGCGCGCCTCGCCCCCTCAGCGCAGAGTTTGATCGAAGGTTTCCCAGGCCGAGACCCAGCGCTCGCCGCCAAGGGCGTCCCAGACCGGCTTCAGGTGCTCTTCATAGGCGGTCCACTGGCCGAGGGTCTCTGGGGAAAGTTCCTCATGACCGAGTTTGTTGGCGATCGCCTCCGGCTCGCAGAGGGGAGTCGGCGACAGGCAGTCGGCGTCGAAATCGAGGCCGGCGTGATCCAGCAGCAGCGCGATCTGTTCTTCCGGCTTGTGCATCAGCGCCTCGTAGGACTGAAGACGCATCGCATCCCCCAGCTTGGCGGCATAGTTGGTCGCCGAGGAATAGACTGTGCGGGTCACCTGGGCGATCCAGTCCGAACGCGAGGCCATGGCATTGCCGTTGAGCACATTGGAGGCGATATTCGCCAGCGCGGTATCCATCGGGTGACGCGACAGGAAGATGAACTTCGCTTCGGGGAAGAGGAACTGGGCGAGGCCGAATTCCAGGCAGCCGAGCGGATGGGCGTCCACAATGGTCTTGCCACCGGCCACCTGGCCACCCAGAGCGCGTTCCAGATAGTACTGGCGGAAGATGTCGACTTCTTCTGCGGTCAGCAGATCCAGCCAGTCCCAGTAGTTG
Organism: uncultured Paracoccaceae bacterium; assembly: GCA_937146765.1. GTDB lineage: Bacteria > Pseudomonadota > Alphaproteobacteria > Rhodobacterales > Rhodobacteraceae > Epibacterium. Next base: position 38,858 of record CAKZRP010000058.1, read on the forward strand.
CAGGGGCGGTTGGTCTTGGCCAGATGCAGGCGGATCGCGCCATGGGTACGCGACAGAGCGGCGGTGTCACCGACGCTGAACACACCCTTGTGCTTGCCCAGGATCCGCTCCACCAGGCCGGTCCCGGCCATCGGCACGCCGCCGACAAACACCAGTTTCGGCAGCAGCGAGGCATCCTCGGAGGACAGGCGCGGTTCGAACAGTTGTTCCTGTTCCGCCACCATCTCGGTGAAGATCGCCGGCGCGAAGGGACCGACCACTTCCTGACGAGAGGATTGGAACAGGGTAAAGGCCACGTCCAGCTCGCCGGCCGCATGGGCGATCTGCGCCAGGGCATGATGGACAAGGGCACGATGGGCAGAGGAGAGATCCGCGCGTTCCGACAGGCTCATCAGACGCTGGGCATAAAGGCTTTCGATGCCGAAGGTCTCGATGCCGTTCAGGGCGGTCAGGGCTGGAATGGAATTCGGATCAAAGCGCAGGACCTCCTCGAAAGCCGCCGTCGCCCCGACCAGATCGCCGGTGGTTTGCAGCATCAGGCCAAGCTTGCCCCAGGCCTTGGTGTCGGTGGGGTATTCTGCGGTCAGATGGCGCATCACCCTGACGGCCCCATCATAGTCCCGCATTTCAAACAAACAGTCCGCCGTGCGCTCGAGCAGGCCGAGATCAAGCTCGCCGGATTGAACGAGCGGCAGCATCACGCTCAGCGAGCGTGCGAATTTGCCGGTGGCCATCAGACCATCGACTGTAACAAATGCCTCAGCCAAGGCGTCGGGAGAGTGGCTGTTTTCTACCAGCATGGATTGTTCGCCCTTCTATAACGATGGCCTGAACCTGCTGGAGAGAGATGAATCACCGGTAAATCACGTGGTTCGAATTTGTGTCTTTTTCTTGGAATTTCACGGCAACCCGCCACAATGCCGTCGCGCAGGGGCAGAGTCACTCGGCCAGGAGCGGCTCGTAGCGGGCATCGGTCAGGGTCTTCAGAAAGGCAACCAGCGCATCGATGCGCTTGTCGTCCAGCGCCGGCCCGTCGGTCAGCTCGGTCAGGGCAAGGGTCGCCGGCACCGGAGCCTCTCCCCAGGCTTCGCCGGTCTCCGGGTTCAATGCGGCCGCCTCGGACTTGCTGTTGTACTTGTTGTAGAAGGCCACCACCGTGCGCAGATCCTGAAAGACACCATTGTGCATGTAAGGGCCTGTCACCGCGACATTGCGCAGGGTCGGGGTGCGGAACTTGCCGCGCTGGGCCGGATCCTCCACCAGCGGATTGTCGAGGAGCCCGTTGTCGACCCAAGTCTCGGGCTTGCCATTCTCGGCCCTGCCCGCCTGATTCGTCGGCACGCCGATATTGTGGTAGCGGTAATCGCTGAAGGGTTCGGCCGGATCCATCGCGCTGCGGCGCAGTTGATGGCATTGGTTGCAGTTGGTGAACTGCTGCGAAAAGAACAGCAACCGCCCCAGTTCCTCCTCGTGGCTCAACTCCGCCTCTCCACGCAGGTAGCGGTCGTATTTGCTGTCAAAGGGCTGGAATTGCGCGCTGGATTCGAAACTGGCCAGAGCGGTGCTGAGGGCCCGGAACCCCGCATCCGGATTGCTGGTGAGATCGACATCAAAAAGGCTTTTGAAGGCAGCGACATAGCGGGGATGTTCGGCCAACCGCGCCACCGCTTCCCTCTCGTCGGCAAGCCCCAGCTCAGCCGGATTGAGGATCGGCCCACCCGCCTGCGCCTCCAGATCCACTGCCCGCCCGTCCCAGAACTGACCGCCCACCCATTCGCCATCCTCCCGTTGGTGAAAGGGAGGCGACAGGAGTGCATAGGCGGCCGTAGGCGCGTTGCGTGCCCCCAGCGAGACGCCATCGTCCCCCCGCGAGAAGGCGCCCGCGGCATCGCGGCGAGGATCGGTGAAGGCCCGTTCAGGATCGTGACAGCTGGCACAGGACTGGCTGCGATTGGCCGAAAGATCGGTCTCAAAGAACAGGGCTTCTCCCAGTTGCTCCACCGTCGCCAGCTCCGCAACGCAAACTTCTGGAGCCAAGCAGGCGAAAAACAGGGCAGAGCGCAGAAGCGGCAGCATCGAGATCCTCCGGACGTCAGGACGCTCATCTAGCCCAATCGGGCGGCAAATTCCAGCCTTCCAGCCCGCCCCAGCCCCGCTGCGCTCTGCGTCAGGCCGGAGTGCTGCCTCAGATCGCCACCACCAGTGCCAGCGTCAACAGTTGGATGGAGGAAAACTGAAGAAACTTAGGGTACTTGCCCGCAAGAAGCGCCGCACCGACCGCGTGAAGGAAGGCAGCCCCAAGCCCCAGCAGGACCCAATGGGGCAGCATCAGTTCTGTGGCCTCGACCCTGCCCTGCGCCAGAACCTGTTCCAGCCCGCTGGCTTTCATCCAAAGGCCGATCAGCGCACCGAGCACCACGCCCCAAAGCGTGGGCGCAAGTGCCCGTCCCTGACCCCGACCATGACAGGCGAGGATCGACTCCACCAGTTCGGGGCGCGGACGCGCGCCCGGCTGCCAGACAGAACGGCCATTTCCAGTTTGCACCAAAGTCCCACGCATCCAAATTCCCTCCAGGCTTCGGGCGCGGTTTCCTGCCAGAATGCGGCATCTTAATGACTTGTTAACGATGATGGCAGGGCAAATGGTTAATGCCCCGAACCCTGCAGGATTCCGCCGTCGCAGGGTCTGCATTTGGCGATACATCACTTGTGGGTGGCCTGCCGCCGTCCCCGGCCGGTCAGCTGCCGAGGATCTTGCGCACGTAGGTCTGGGTTTCCTGATAGGGCGGTACACCGCCATATCGGCTCACCGCCTCGGGACCGGCGTTATAGGCGGCCAGAGCCAGGCGCCAGGAGCCGAACTTGCGGTATTGCTGCGCCAGATACTTGGCGCCGCCCCGCAGGTTTTCGGCCGGAACCAGCGGGTCCACCCCGAGACTGCGGGCGGTCTGCGGCATCAGCTGCGCCAGCCCCAATGCGCCCTTGTGTGACTGCGCCACCGGGTTCCAGTTGCTTTCCTGCTGCACCAGACGCAGGAAAAGGTCCTCCGGCACCCCATGGGCGCGGGCCGCACTGCGCGCGACCTCGATGAATTCGCCGCGGTAGTGCCCGCTGTAAATGGGCAGGATGTCATCCTTGAGACTGTCCGGCTTCAGCCGCTCGGAACCGCGATATTGGGTCGCGGCACGGGTATCAAGGAACTTTGCCTGAGCGGCAAAGCTTCGTTGTTTGGACTTCGACTGAAACAGATCACCGGCCCCGGCAGGGGCGGTACAGACAGTCAAGAGCAGGGCAGCGGCTGTGGCAGCAGTCGGAAAGCGTCGCATCAATACGTCTGAACATCCAAGAGAGTGTCTGCCGACACTATAGGCAATTTTTGGGCAAAGGGAAGATATCCCCAATCGAGCTCCGGTGCTGACCGCTTTTCCGCCATATCCTTGGGAAACTCGGCCCTGCGCGCCCTTTCATCGCGTCGCCTTGGCCGTTAGGGTATCGCGCAGGCAAAGGATGGGATTCGACCTCCCCTCCCGGCGCGACAACCGCTCACGATCAAAAAGAACAAAGGACAGGACCCTCATGGCCGGATCCCTGAACAAAGTAATGCTCATCGGCAACCTGGGCCGCGACCCGGAAGTGCGCAGCTTCCAGAATGGCGGCAAGGTGTGCAACCTGCGCATCGCCACCTCGGAAACCTGGAAGGATCGCAACACCGGCGAACGTCGTGAGCGCACCGAATGGCACACAGTCGCCATCTTCAGCGAAGGCCTGGTGCGCGTCTGCGAGCAATACCTGCGCAAGGGGTCCAAGGTCTATATCGAGGGCCAACTGCAGACCCGCAAATGGCAGGACCAGAACGGTCAGGACCGGTATTCCACCGAGATCGTCCTGCAGGGCCTCGGCGGCACGCTGACCATGCTTGACGGGCGCGGCGAGGGCGGTTCGGGCGGTAGTGGTGGCGGCTTTGGCGGCGGTCAGGGCGGCGGCGACTACGGTGGCGATTACGGCGGCGGCTATGGTGGCGGCAACCAGGGTGGCAGCTACGGCGGTGGCAACAAGAGCGGCGGCTTCTCCGGTGGTCCTTCGCAGAACATCGACGACGACGAGATCCCGTTCTGACACCCGGCCCCAGCGCCAAAACAAAGAACACCCGGTGCCTCGCGGCACCGGGTGTTCTTTGTTCAGTCTTCCGACCAAGTTCTTGCGCTTGAGCCCCGAGACGACGCGGCACGTCACGTCCGCTGTGCCAGCGCCTCTTCCAGCACCTCGATCACCCTGGCCTGCGGCACATCGGCGGTCACAAAGGCCGCACCGATTCCGCGCGCGAGGATGAAGCGCAGCTGACCGTCGACCACCTTCTTGTCCTGCCCCATCAGGGCGACCAGTTCGGCGGCGGACGGCAAGTCTCCAGGGATATCCGCCAGATCGGTCTTCATCCCCATCGCCTTGAGATGCGCGCGCACCCGGCTCGGGTCCTCCTGACTGCACAGACCCAGCCGAGCCGACAGCTCGAAGGCCAGCGCGCAGCCAATGGCCACCCCCTCGCCATGCATCAGCCGGTCGCCATAGCCGGTTGCGGCCTCCAGCGCGTGACAGAAGGTATGGCCGAGGTTAAGGAGCGCACGATCACCCTGCTCGGTCTCGTCGCGCGCCACGATATCGGCCTTCATCTGAACCGAGCGCGCCACCGCCTCCACCCGGAGGGTCAGGTCGCCCGCCGCCATCGCCGGACCGTTGACCTCCAGCCAGTCAAAAAAGGCCGCATCGCCCAACAACCCGTATTTCACCACCTCGCCATAGCCCGCGAGAAAGTCGCGCGGGGTCAGCGTCGACAGCACCTCAGTATCAGCCAGCACAAGGCTCGGCTGGTGAAAGGCGCCAATCAGGTTCTTGCCCTGCGGCGCGTTGATGCCGGTCTTGCCGCCCACCGAACTGTCGACCTGCGCGAGTAGCGAGGTCGGGATCTGCACGAAACGCACGCCCCGGCGCAGCACTGCCGCGGCAAACCCCGCAAGATCACCGATCACGCCGCCGCCAAAGGCGATGACCACGTCATTGCGCTCGACCTTCTGTTCCAATAGCCATTCTACCGCGCGACTAAATTGCGGCCAGCCCTTGGTCGCCTCGCCCGGCGGCAAGGCCAGCGCCTCCATGGTGATGCCCTCGGCGGCAAGACCGGCCCGCAGCGCCTCCAGATGAAGGCCCGCCACCGTCTCGTCGGTCAGCACAGCCACCCGCTTGCGCCGCAGCAGCGGCGCGATATGCCGGCCTGCCTGCGCCACCAGGCCCGGGCCGATCACAACATCATAGGCGCGGGTATCCAGCGGCACGTGAACAGTCTTCTGCATCAATGAAACTCCAGAACATCCGGGCGGGCGCGCAGCGCCTCCAGAACCCGGTCCACCATCTTGTCAATCGAGGTCTGCCCGTCCGAGGGCACGGTCACATCGGCCAGCGCATAGACCGGCACTCGCGCGTGATAGAGGTCCGACAGCGTCTGATAGGGATCGGTCGATTTCAGCAAGGGGCGCGAATCCCGCCCCTTCACCCGCTTCCACAGCACATCGAGGTCCGCCTGCAGGCAGACCGAGACACCCACCGCGCTCATCACCTGGCGATTGCGTTCGGCCATGAAGGCGCCGCCGCCGGTCGAGAGCACACCGCATTCCTCCTTCAGAAGGCGCGAGATGACCTGATGTTCCTTTTCGCGAAAAAACGGCTCGCCATCGCGGGCAAAGATCTCCGGAATCGACATATTCGCCGCCGCTTCGATCTCATGGTCACTGTCGAGAAAAGGCACCCCGAGCCGCTGAGCCAAGGCGCGACCAACGGCGGTCTTGCCCGCGCCCATCATGCCGACGAGAACGATGGTTTTCTTCAGTTTCCCCGGCGCGCAACTTTCTGCCACCGCCCCGCTGATTTGGTCTTTTTCGCTCATTCTTCCGTGAATGACGTGATATTGCCGAAAAGGCCATATATAAAACTCGCAAAACAGGCAAAGAAACAGGCACCGGGACTCCCATGGCACGTTTGGCAAAATACTTGGCTATCCTCATCCTTCTTGCGGCAGTGGCCCTGGTGGCCTACGCCTATGTAGGCCCTTGGTTCGGCGCGGATTTCTCCGCTCCGGCGGAGGAAGTGCGCAAACCCGTGGTGCTCAATGCCGACTAAGAACGCCGCTCTGCTCCTCGGCGGCCTGCTGCTGACGACAGAGCCCGGATGGGCGCGTGACCCGCTCACCGCGATCGACTGGCTGAACACCGCCCCGCCGGTGGCGAATATCCCCGCGACCCTGTTGCTGGAACCCCCCGTGGCGCAGAGCGCCGGCGGGCCGGATATCATCGTCACCCCGCTGGAGCGGCTGGTACCGCCGGTGGGGCTGGTGGCACAGAGCCGCACCGGCCTACCGGTCTCCCTCTGGCAGGGCAGTGCTCCCGACCGGCTGGCGGAACTCATCCGCGATGTGCCGGTCACCGGCCTTCCGGCGATGCAGTCGCTTTTGATGACGCTTCTGTTGACCGATGCGCGGCCACCATTTCGGGACGAGGATCAGGTGCTGCTGGCGCGGCTCGACCGGCTGCGCGAGATCGGTGCCACCGATCCGGTACAGGCGCTGGTGCAGGAGGCCGGGCCGACCGAGACCCCGGCCCGTTTTGCCCGCTGGTTCGATGCCACCTTGCTCAACGGCGACGAGGATCGCAGCTGCGCGGCGCTGACGGCGGCGCCCTACCTGCTCGACGATTACCCGGCGCGGATCTTCTGCGCCGCGCGGCGGGGCGATTGGCCCACCGCTGCGCTGATGTTGGAAACCGCCCATGCGCTGGAACTGATCTCCAAGGCGGAACTGGCCCTGCTGGACCGGTTCCTCAACCCCGATATCTACGAGGGGATGCCGCCGCTGCCGCTGCCGGCCAGTCCGACACCGCTGGAGTTCCGTCTCTACGAGACCATTGGCGAGCCCATGCCGACCACGGCACTGCCGCGCGCCTTTGCCAGCGCGGATCTGCGCGATCTCGCCGGCTGGAAGGCCCAGCTCGAGGCGGCAGAACGCTTGACCCGCAGTCGCGCGATGAACCCGAACCAGTTGCTGGGTCTCTTCACAGCCCGTCAGCCTGCCGCCTCTGGCGGAATCTGGGACCGGGTGGCCGCGGTGCAGAGGTTTGACACTGCGCTCAGCGCCGGCAGCGCCGAAGCGGTGCGCAAGACTCTACCGCCGCTCTGGGCCGCCGCCAAGGAGGCGGGGCTGGAACTCGCCATGGCCGATCTCTTTGCCCCCCGTCTGGCGCAAGTCACCCTTGACGGCCCGACCGCCAGGATCGCCTGGGATCTGCGTCTGTTGTCGGCGGATTACGAGGCGGCAGCCTCCACACCGCCCGATGACAGCACCGCCGCCCGTTTCCTCGCCTCCCTGGCCACGGGCGCACCGGATGCCGCCCTCGCCGCCTCGGCGCTGGAGCGGGCCATAGCGCGTGGCTTTGCCCCCGAGAGTACCCTTCCCGCCGCCCAGCAGCTGCTGCTGGATCAGGCCCGTCTCGGCGAGGCCATCCTTGTGACGATGAAGAGCTTCTCGCATGGGGCCGATGGCAACCTCGAAACCCTCGCCCTGTCGCTCGCAGCCTTCCGGCACATGGGGCTGGAGGACACAGCCCGGCGCGCGGCGCTTCAATTGCTGCTGTTGCCAAGGGGCTGACCGACAATGCGCGCGCCGGATGATGACCATCAGTGGATCTCGACCTTCCTCGACGCCCAGGCGGCCGAACTCGGCGCTGCACGCAACACTCTTTTGGCCTATGGCCGCGACCTCAAGGATGTGGCGCAATGGCTGGGCTATCGGAACTTGAGCTTTGCCGCCGCCCGCCAGGACACCATCGAATCCTATCTCATCGCCTGTGACGGCGAGGGGCTGAGCCGCGCAACCCGCGCCCGGCGTCTGTCGGCGATCAAGCAGATCTACCGTTTTGCCTTCGAGGAGGGCTGGCGCGCCGACAACCCCGCCCTCCAGATCAAGGGGCCGGGCCGGGCCAAGTCACTGCCCAAGACGCTGGAGGTGGTCGAGGTCGACCGCTTGCTTGAGGCCGCTCGCGTCACCGGGCGCAGCGAGGTGGACCGGCTGCGCAACACCTGCCTGATGGAGGTGCTCTATGCCACCGGCATGCGGGTGAGCGAGCTGGTCTCCCTGCCCGCCGCCGCCGCGCGCGGCGATCCAAATATGCTCCTGATCCTCGGCAAAGGCGGCAAGGAGCGCATGGTGCCGTTGTCGCCCCCGGCCCGTCGGGCGCTGGCCCTCTGGCTCGACACCCGGGACGCGGCAGAGGAAAAGCGCGAGAAGAAAGGGCAGAAGCCGTCACGGTTCCTGTTCCCCTCGCGCAGCAAGGACGGGCATCTGACCCGGCACCGGTTCTACCTGCTGGTCAAGGAACTGGCAGTGGTCGGCGGCGTCTCGCCCGAGAAGGTGACGCCGCATACGCTGCGCCATGCCTTTGCCACCCATCTTCTGGCCAATGGGGCCGATCTGCGCGCGATTCAGGCGCTGCTGGGCCATGCGGATATCGCCACCACCGAGATCTATACCCATGTTCTGGATGCGCGACTGGCAGAGCTGGTCCACAAACACCACCCGCTGGCACGGAAAGACGACGTCTGCGGCGACTGATCGCTGCCGCGATGACTTGAACCAAGCCCTCCCGCACTCCATAAACCATAGCAATCAAAGCTTTTCAGGACCTGACAATGGACAGCGCCGCCACCGTTCTAGATTCCTCCTTCTGGCTCACCATCGCCGGCATCGTGCTGCTGCTGGTGTTGTCGGGATTCTTTTCCGGGTCCGAGACTGCGCTGACGGCGGCCTCGCGCGGCAAGCTGCGCAGCCAGGCCGACAAGGGCTCGCGCGGGGCTGAGCGGGCGCTCGAGGTGACCGAGGACAACGAGAGGCTAATCGGCTCGGTCCTGCTGGGCAACAACCTCGTCAACATCCTTGCCGCTTCGCTGGCCACCTCCCTGTTCACAAAGATCTTTGGCGAGAGCGGCGTGGCACTGGCGACTCTGGTGATGACCTTCCTGGTCTTGATCTTCGCCGAGGTGCTGCCGAAGACCTATGCCATCACCAATGCCGAGAAGGCCGCCGCTGCTGTGGCGCCGGTGGTCGGCACGCTGGTGACCATCCTTGCGCCAATCGTGGGCGCGGTGCGGCTCCTCGTTCGCGGGGTGCTGCGGATCTTTGGCGTGCGGATCGACCCCGACAGCCATATCATGGCGGTGCGCGAGGAGATCGTCGGCGCCCTCCAGATTGGCCATTCCGAAGGTGTGGTGGAAAAGGAGGACCGTGACCGGATCCTCGGCGCGCTCGACCTTTCCGACCGATTTGTCGAGGAGATCATGCTGCATCGCTCCAAGATCGAGATGATCGATGCCGATGCCGACCCCGAATCGATCTTGGAGCAATGTCTGACTTCCTCGCACACCCGCCTGCCGGTGTTTCGCGCCGACCAGGAGAACATCATCGGCGTGGTCCACGCCAAGGACCTCCTGCGCAAGATGTATGCCAAGATCGGCGGACCAGATGGCGATGCTTCGCGGCTGCGCGACTTCAAGATCACCGAGGTGACCAAACCGCCCTATTTCATCCCAGAGACCACCACCCTCGACGAGCAGATGCGGCAGTTCCTGCGCATCCGCAGCCATTTTGCGCTGGTGGTGGATGAATACGGCTCTCTGCAAGGTCTGATCACGCTCGAAGATATCCTCGAGGAGATCGTCGGCGAGATCACCGACGAATTCGACCCCGCCGAGCAGAGCTTTGCCCGCAAGACCGGCGATGGCAACTACCTCGTCGAAGGCGCCACCACCATCCGCGACCTCAACCGGGCGATGGACTGGAACCTGCCGGACCTGGAGGCCAATACGGTGGCCGGTCTGGTGATTCACGAGGCGCAGATGATCCCGACGGTGGGACAGGTCTTTTCCTTCCATGGCTTCCGTTTCGAAGTGATGGCGCGGGACGGCAACCGGGTGACCGGGCTGAAGATCCGCCCGCTCGAAGGCTGAAGTCTCCTTCCGTAAACCGCGATTTGAGAGGTTTCGCCTCTGGCTGCGCCCGAGACGACCGGCGCCGCGCGCGCCCCTGCGGGGCGCGCGCGGCGCATCCGCATCCATTCATCACCCAGACTCTGTTCAGCTGGCGAAATGAGCAGGCAGCGGATCATTGCCGCTGCCGCCGACATCACATGTCGCTTTTCAACTGGACTACTAGGCATAACTGTCCAGAATAGGGTCAAACGAGATCCTGACAGGGAGATACCCCCATGAAAACCACCACTCGTGTGGCCGTGATCGGCGGCGGCGTTGTTGGCTGCTCCGTCCTCTACCACCTGACCAAACTCGGCTGGTCAGATGTCATGCTGATCGAGCGCTCCGAGCTGACCTCTGGGTCTACCTGGCACGCGGCGGGCGGCTTTCACACCCTCAACGGCGACACCAATATGGCGGCGCTGCAGGGCTATACCATCAAACTCTATAAAGAGCTCGAGGCGATCACCGGCATGTCCTGCGGCCTGCACCACGTCGGCGGCGTGACGCTGGCGGACAATCAGGAACGCTTTGACATGCTGAAAGCGGAGCGCGCCAAGCACCGCTTTATGGGACTTGAGACTGAGATCGTAAGCCCCGAAGAAATCAAGAAAATCGCCCCTGTCACCAATATCGAGGGCATCATCGGCGGGCTTTATGATCCGCTTGATGGCCACCTCGACCCCTCCGGCACCACCCATGCCTATGCCAAGGCGGCCCGGATGGGCGGCGCGACGATCGAGACCCATTGCAAGGTGATCGAGACCAATCAGCGCCCCGATGGCACCTGGGATGTGGTCACCGAAAAGGGCACGATCCACGCTGAGCACATCGTAAACGCAGGCGGTCTATGGGCGCGTGAAGTGGGCGCGATGGCGGGCATCTACTTCCCGCTGCACCCGATGGAACACCAATACATCGTCACCGACGAAGTGCCGCTGATTGCCGAGATCATCGACGCAGGCGGCGAACATCCGCATGTGATGGATCCGGCCGGCGAGAGCTATCTGCGCCAGGAGGGCCGCGGCCTCTGCATTGGCTTCTACGAGCAGCCCTGCCGCCCTTGGGCGGTGGACGGCACGCCTTGGACCTTTGGTCACGAGCTCTTGCCCGACGACTTTGACAAGATCGAAGACAGCATTGATTTTGCTTACAAACGCTTCCCCGCGCTGGCCGAGGCGGGCGTGAAATCCGTGATCCACGGTCCCTTCACCTTTGCCCCCGATGGCAACCCTCTGGTCGGTCCGGTGCCGGGCGTGCGCAACTACTGGTCGGCCTGTGCCGTGATGGCGGGCTTCTCCCAGGGTGGCGGCGTCGGCCTGATGCTGGCGCAGTGGATGGTGCATGGCGAATGCGAACGTGACACCTCCGCGATGGATCTGGCGCGCTTTGGCAATTGGATCACCCCGGGCTACACCCGCCCGAAGGTGATCGAGAACTACCAAAAGCGCTTCTCCATCTCCTACCCGAACGAAGAACTCCCCGCCGCGCGGCCCTTCCGCACCACCCCGATGTACGACATCTTTGACGGCATGGGCGCGGTCTGGGGCCACCAATACGGTATGGAAGTGCCAAACTACTACGCCGCAGCAGGCGAGCCGCGCTACGAGACGCCCTCCTTCCGCCGCTCCAATGCCTTTGACGCCACCGCGCGCGAGGTCATGGCGGTGCGCGAGGCGGTCGGCATCAACGAGATTCACAACTTCGGCAAGTACCGCGTCAAAGGCGCCGGCGCCCGCGCCTGGCTCGACCGCATCATGGCAGGCCGGGTGCCGCAGCAGGGTCGCCTGAGCCTCACGCCGATGCTCTCGCCCAAAGGCCGCCTGATCGGGGATTTCACCATCTCTTGCCTCGCCGAGGATGACTTCCAGCTCACCGCCTCCTATGGCGCGCAGGCCTATCACATGCGCTGGTTCCTGCAGAACCTCGACGAGGGCGTCACCCTCGACAACGTCTCGGACAAGGTGAACGGCTTCCAGATCGCCGGCCCCAAGGCGCGTGACGTGCTGCAGGCCTGCACCCGCACCGATATCTCCGATATGCGCTTCCTCGACGTGCGCCGCCTCACCGTCGGCATGGTGGACTGCGTGGTGCAACGGGTGAGCTATACCGGCGACCTCGGCTACGAGATCTACTGCGACCTGCCGAGCCAACGCGCGCTGTGGACCACCCTCTGGAGCGAGGGCCAGAACCACGGCATGAAGCCCTTCGGCATGCGGGCGATGATGTCCCTGCGTCTGGACAAGTTCTTCGGCTCCTGGCTGTCGGAGTTCTCGCCGGACTATACCGCTGCCGAAACTGGCCTCGACCGCTTCATCTCCTTCAAGAAACCGGTGGAGTTCATCGGCCGCGCCGCCGCCGAGGCGGAACGCGACGCCGGTGTTGCCCGCAAACTCTGCGCCTTTGAGGTGGAGGTGGACGACGCCGATGTGACCGCCTACGAGCCGATCTGGCTTGAGGGTGCCGTGGTTGGCTTCTGCACCTCCGGCGGCTACAGCCACTATGCGAAGAAATCCATCGCTCAGGGCTTTGTTCCAGTCGAGCGCGCCACTGAAGGGCTGGAAGTCGAAATCGAGATCCTCGGCAAAAAACATAAAGCCAAGCTGATCACCACACCGCTGTTTGACGCCGACGGCGCCCGGATGCGCGGCTAAGCCCCCAAAATGGGTCAAACCCTCTGACCCATTCCCTTCTCTGTTGCCAGATCACCGCGCGCGCTCCTCGGGGCGCGCGCAATTTTTAGGGCACTCCCCTTGCCTCATTGTTTCGCGCGCGAAACATTAGGTCACAGTCGCTGACCTATCTCCTTGGCAGTGCTTTTCATCTTCTCTTAAATATCCCCGCCGGAGGCACCCAACCGTGCCTCACGCCCCAAAGGAGGCAAAGATGCCCCACCGCCTCGCCCTTCTCCTGCTCGCTGCCGGCCAATCCAGCCGGATGCGGGGGGCAGACAAGCTCTTGGAGCCCATCGCGGGTCAGCCACTCCTCGCGCATATGATCGGACAGGCGCAGGACACCGGGTGGCCGGTCTATGTCACCCTGCCCGCTCTGGACCATCCCCGCGCCAGCGCGCTACAGGGCGCAACCCCGATCCCGGTGCCTGACGCGGCAGAGGGCATGGGTGCATCGATCCGGCGCGGCATTGCCGCCCTGCCAGAGACGACAGGGGGCGTCTTGATGCTGCCTGCCGATATGCCGGACCTCACAACAGAAGATTTCACCAAACTCATAGAGGGGTTTGAAGGCCCGGACGGCCCCATTCTGCGGGCCACGGGCATAGAAGCAGGCGAGATCCGACAAGGCCACCCGGTTCTCTTCCCGCGGCGCTGCTTTGCCGCGCTCAAAGCCCTTCACGGCGACGAAGGCGCGCGCAGCGTCCTGCGCGGCGAGGACCTCAAGCTGATCGCCCTGCCCGAGGCCCGCGCCGTCACCGACCTTGACACGCCGGAGGCCTGGGCCGCCTGGCGCAACAGCCGCAAGAACTGAAACAGGGCGCACAGACTGAAACAGGCGCCCCAGAAGGGGCGCCCGTCCGTAGTCTCCAGCCAATGCCGCAGAGCTCAATGCACCAGGAGCGTGGCCTCGTGTTTCTTCAACGCGCGGCGCGCGGCACTGTAAGCAGCGCGACCCTGATCGGTTTTCAGCTCCGGGAACAGCTCGAAGATCTCGTTGCGCTGCGCATTGTCGAGCCCACCGAGGGTCAGATCGCCGGGCTGGAAGCTCTCGGTCCAGGCCCCGTCCGACAGCACTACCTCATGCTGATCGAACATGAAGTGGATATAGGTCACGGCCGAGGTCTCCACCTGGTCCACCCCCTCAAGCCCGGTCAGGTGTTTCGCCGCCACCAGCACCTCGCGGTCCTCGAAGTAGAGCGCGGTCTTGTCGTTGGACACCAGAACCCGGTGATTGGGGCTGACCATCATGTCGCGTTCCGGCAGACCGTTCCCCAGCGCTCCCTTGCGGATCAGCACCGGCTGCAGATGCGCCTTGCCCACCATCTCGGAGGGGCCGAGCACGCGGTGGCCGAGCCATCGGATCGGCTGGATGCCATTGTCGCGGGTGATCACCCGGTCGCCCACAGCCAGATCCTCGACCCGAACCTCGCCGCGCGGGGTGGCGATCAGAGTGCCGGGAGTGAAACAGGGGATGACCTGCTCGATCTCTCGGAACTCGAAGGAGCCGGTGACGTTGCCGTCCCCGTCCAGGAGGTTGATGGTGCCGGAATAGCTGTTGCCGTCCGCATCCTCGGTCCGGCTGGCATATTCGAAGTCGATGCCGGTGAGATCGAGAATATCATAGTCGTCGCCGCCGGAACCGCCGTCGATTGTATCGCCCGCGCTGCCCCCGATGAAAGTGTCGCGATCGTCGCCGCCCTCAAGGCTGTCCGCGCCATGGCCACCGGTGATCACGTCATTGCCGCTGCCGCCAAAGACGATGTCGTCGTCAATCCCGGCGTCGATGGTGTCATCGCCCTCGTCGCCATAAATTAGATCATCGTCGTCCTGACCATAGATGAGGTCATCGCCAGCCCCCCCATGGAGGGTATCCATGCCATTGGTCGGATCCGGGTCCGGCGCCCGCCCGTCAGAGCCGTCGTCGGTGATGTTGAGCCCATCCGGGAAGACCGGATTCAGCCCGCCATAGATGGTGTCATCGCCCGCACCGCCCTCGATACTATCGGAGCCTTCGCCGCCGACGATCTCGTCATCGCCCTCGGCACCCAGAATGGTGTCGTCGTCGATGCCACCGTCGATGAAGTCGTCACCGGCGCCGCCGTCGATGAGGTCATTGTCATCCCCGGTATAGATAGTGTCATTGCCAACACCGCCGCTGACCGTGTCGCGGTCGTCGTTGGCATCGAAATCCGGGGTGATCGCCGGGATCGCCGGGGTGGTGCCGCTGTAACCCGGAAAGCCGCGATCGGGGGCCGGGATGGTGCCGGAAGTGTCGATGTAATCGTCGCCATCGCCGCCATCGGCGGAATCATTGCCGTCGCCGCCGGTGAGGGAATCCTCGCCATCGCCGCCGATCAGCGTATCGTCGCCCTCGCCACCAGTCAGCGTGTCATCGCCGGGGGTGGTGGCATCGGGATCCACCTCGGTGGCATCAAAGAAGACATCGGTGAAGAAGACACCGGTATCGGCACTGCCATCCTGGGAATGGGTCACCACGATCCGGCTCACCGGACCCGGGATCGTCACCAGGAGCGAAGTGGTGGTATTGTCGGGCGAGGTGTAATTGCCCGAGGACTGCGCGGTGTCATTGCCCGCCACCCCATCCGCATCGGACATCAGCAGCGCCGGGCCACCGGCCAGGACCACCTCGACCGGGTTGCCATCAGCGTCAAAGGCTTGCACCTGCACCACGCCACCGCCGTCGATATCGTTGATGCGGAAGGAGACATTCTCGACGGGGCCGGAGAAATCGAGCGCATGGGTGGCCGATTGGCCATCACCGTCGATAAAGGAGTTGAGGCCGCTGTTGGCATTGGCCGCATCCCCGCCGGTGTCGATATTGCCCACCGCCTGGGTACGCGTGGCAAAGGCGCTGTCGATACTCGGATCGCTCTCGCTCACGCTGTAGTTCACGGTGACATTGCCAGTGTCCTGGCTGAAGCCACCATCCAGCTCGTCGCCGTCATCCGCCAAGGAGGCATCATCCGGGTCCGGCGCCAGATCCCAACGGAAGACCTCGCGGGTGACGGGACCGGCTCCCGGCACATCGGTATCGCCCGACAGGTAGTCATTGCCAGCGCCGCCGTCGATGCTGTCATCACCGGAGCCGCCATGCACTGTGTCGTCGCCCGCACCGGCGATCACGGTGTCATCACCGCCACCGGCATGGATCAGGTCGTCATCCGGGCCGACGGAGGGGTCGATGGCATCGCCCGCATCCACCCGGTCGCCGTCGGGATCGCCAAGATAGTCGCCATCAATCAGGTCATCGCCATTGCTGCCCTCGACAATACCGTCGAGCGCATCGTCGGTCACATCGCCATTCAGCACCGCCACATAGTCGATGGAGCCGTTGAAGCTCTGGTCGTAGGTGCCTTCGGTGGTCTCGCGCGCGCCGATGACAAAGCTTTGCTCCTCATCGCCGGTGATATCGAAGCCGAGGCCGGTCACATCGGAGGTGACGGTGGTCGTGGTGCCCTGGGTTTCATTGGTGACGATCAGAGTCACGCCCTCGTCGCCCCAGCCATAGGTGACATCAATGATGTCGCCATAGGTCATGAAGCTGGGACCGGTGGTCAGGGTCACCGAATGGCCATCGTCGCCGTGATAGAGCTCAACTCCGCCATCGGCGGTGACCCGGATCTCGAAAAACTCCTCCGGCGTCTCGGCCAGACCCCGGCTGACCACGGTCTGAGCGCCGGGGCCGAAGCTGAAGGGACGGAAACTGGTGGTCAGCGTGCCCTCTTCCAGATCGAAGGCGGCGTCGTCGCCGTCATCCACATCCACATGACCGGTGCCGGCATTTGTGAACAGCCAGCCGCCGCCAAAGCTGGCATTGCCGTTGGCTGTGCCATCCTGCGCGATCCCGTCGCCAAGGCCGCTGTCGTCCAGAACATAATTGTCGCGGAAATCCCACAGACCGATCACATCGGCTGAATAAGGATTGTCAAAGTTCTTAGCCATTCCGCTCACTCCTTCGGCCCAAGAGCCGCACCCTGCCCCTCATCGAACAGCGTGTTCACATGATGCGCCCGGTCCCTGGGTCCAGACGCAGAATTTCACTACCCGACCAAGGGGCAAGGACAACAGACACGCCACGGACCGGGCAAGGCCCCGGTCCGGCACGCGGACGCGTTCATGTCGTATGGCCGGAGTGCCGCAGGTCTCGCGTGCATTGGATCCGGAACCGACCGAAGGATCTGAAGCCCCCCAAACGGGCTCCACCAGAAATACCGGAGCCCTACATGGTCACAAAGACAAAAATAAAGTTAACGAAATAGGCCGTCGTATCAGTCTTCACCAGGCGGCTATAGCGATCTCTCCCGGAACAGCGGATTGTTTCGTGTCCTGCGCGAAAGATCAGGCCTCCTATCGAAAGTAGTAGACAATTTTAGCGCAAAATTGCTGAAATTTACAAGAAAGCTCTGAGGCGTCCATGCGCTTGTTTCCAGGATGCAAACAATAACGTGATCGCAGCACCGCCGCTGCCCTGGGGTCAGGAACAGGGACAGAGCGCTTGCTTGTTGCCAAAGCAGCTCCAATTGCGCGTTTTTTGTCGATATCGTTTCCCGACTTCATTCACGCAGGCTTCTACGACAGCAGCGAATCAGGGATGGGGAGGCTCAATCCGCAGGCATCATGTCCCGTGACTGGCAGGCGAATTGCAACAATCCCAAATCGAGCACCGAGGGGATCAGTCGCCGGTCCAGTCGGGCATCGGCGCCTTGGTGACAAAAGCGCCGATACCGGCCTCGGCATCTCGGGCCATCATGTTCTCGGCCATCACCCGACCTGCAAAGCCATAGGCCTCGGCCAGCGGCATTTCCGCCTGCTGGTAAAAGGCGCGCTTGCCGATGCGGACGGCGGCCGGGGATTTTCCGGCGATCCGGCGCGCCAGGTCCATCGTGGCCCCCGCCAGATCGGGACGCGCCACCACCCGGTTCACCAGCCCCATCTCGGCGGCGCGGGCGGCAGGGATGAAATCCCCGAGGACCAGCATCTCCATCGCGTGCTTGCGCGCCACAGTGCGCGAAAGCGCCACCATGGGCGTGGAACAGAAGAGGCCGATATTGACCCCGGAGGTGGCAAACCGCGCCTCTTCGGAGGCGACGGCGAGATCACAGGAGGCCACCAGTTGGCAACCCGCTGCAGTGGCGATGCCGGAGACTTCGGCAATCACCACCTGTGGCAGGGTGACGATCGTCTGCATCATCCGCGAACAGGTGGCAAAGAGGTCCTGGAAATATTGAAGGCCGCCATCTTCGCTCGCGCGCGCGGCAGTCATTTCCTTGAGGTTATGCCCGGCGCAGAAATGATCCCCCTCCCCCCGCAGGATCACAGCGCGGATACTGCGATCCGCACCGATCTGATCGAGCGCCTCCTGCAATGCCGCCAGCATCGCCTCGGAGAGCGCGTTGATGCTGCGCGGATCGCTCAGGGTCAGCACCGCCACCCCGTCCAGGTCCTGCCGGGTGACCAGCGCGCCCGTCTGTCTCTGCTCTGACATGATCTGCCTCCCTCTCCTCTGAGAGCGGAGCCTAGATCAGCCCGACGGGCGCGCCAAGAGGCCGATCCTCAGCCCAGACCAAATGCCGCGACGACCTCTTCGCGCAGGGCGGCGCCAGTGGAGACGGTGAGCCGCCCTTTGGTCAGCGTCGGCGCATAGTCCCGCCCATCGGCGAGTTGCGCATGGCCGCCCGCCTCCAGCGCCGCCAGAACGCCGGCCGCGTGATCCCAGGGATTCAACCCTTCGGTCTGGACGAAATCCACGTGTCCCTGTGCCATCATCCGGTATTCGTGGCAGGAGCAGAACAGGGTTGTGACCCGCCGTGCGCCGATCATGCCCTCCACCAGCCGCCGCTGTTCCGCCTTGGGAAAGAGGTAATGGGGCATGAAGCCGTTGCTCTCGGCAAAGGGGCGCACCGAGGCCACCTGCAGGCGGCGGGGCGTCAGACCGGGGGCGGCCATCCAGCTGCCACCGCCAAGGCTGGCCTGCACCCAGTCGTCGTGGATCGGATCATAGAGCAGCCCGAAGACCGTCTGCCCCCGCACCGTGACCGCAAGGATGACGCCAAAGGTCGACAGCCCATGGGCAAAATTCCAGGTGCCGTCGATCGGATCGACGATCAGAGCCACTTCCGCCTCGGCCAGCTGGTCCAGCACGCTGGGATCGGCCGAGACTGCCTCCTCGCCAATGACCACGGCACCGGGCAGGATCGATTGCACCGCGCGGGTCATGTGCTCCTCCGCCGCCACATCGGCCACGGTGACCAGATCCATGGGCGAGGATTTGGCGGAGATTGCCCCGGCGCCAAGATTGCGGAACCGCGGCAGGATCTCTGCCCGCGCCGCATCGCGCGCCATGGAAATCAAGGCCTGTTCGATATCGTGGTCCAGCCGCATCTGCCTGCTCTCTTCTGAGGGATCTTGTTGCGCAGGTCCTATAGGGCCGAAGGCGGAAACTCACGTGGAAGCTGCAATCCCGTCTGTGAATTTTTGACGACAGTGCCGGACGGACCCGCGCGTGGCCAACAGAGCACTATAAAGGGTCGGAAAACAGGCGCGGCGCGATCATCACTGATCGCGCCGCGGTGCCTTTACCCCTGGTCATGGGGATTATGGCGGAGAGACAGGGATTCGAACCCTGGAGACGGTTCCCCGCCTACACACTTTCCAGGCGTGCGCCTTCGACCACTCGGCCACCTCTCCGTGGGGGCCTATCTGATGTATTTCGAGGGGGATTGCAATAGGCTTTCTGAGAAAAAAGCCAGATTTTTTCCATGTCCGGCATTTTCTCTTAAATCATTGTGAATCATGAACTTATCCACACCCATGCCGACCTTTAGCGAGTATGTCTGTGAAGGATCGCGCCAGCCGGAAAGACAGCAAAAGCCGCCGCGGGGCTCTCCGCGACGGCTCTTGTCAAACCCACAATATCCGCCGCCAGACGGCTCAGTCGTCCTGGTCCGCACCCTCGGCACTGAGGTCCGCGAGATCCGGGCGGGGCGGTTCGGAAGCTTGCGGCTGCGGCGCTGTCGCAACCGGTTTCGCGACCGGATGCAGGGCCTCGGGATTGCGGATCCAGAGGTCGCGCTGAGCAAAGGGAATCTCTATCCCCTCCTCGGCGAAACGCTTGGCGATCTCGTAGTTCATCTCCGATTTCACCGAGAGCACCCAGTTCACATCCCGCAGGATGGCGCGGATCTCGAAGTTGAGACTGTCGGCCCCAAAGCCCTGAAAGACCACGGTTGGAGCCGGGTTCAGCAACACCATCGGATGCGACCGGCCGATCTCGCCGAGGATCTTCTCTACCTTGCGCGGATCGGTGCCATAAGCCACCCCCACCGGCACGATGACCCGGCCTACGGTATTGCCGCGGGTGTAATTGGTGACCGTGCCGGAAATCAGGTCGGAGTTCGGGATGATCACATCGGTGCGGTCGAAGGTCTCGACCCGCGTCGAACGCACAGAGATGTCACGCACATAGCCCATCAGCCCGTTGACCTCGATCCAGTCCCCCTTGGAGACCGGCCGCTCGATCAGCAGGATGATGCCGGAGACGAAGTTCGACACGATGGTCTGCAGCCCGAAACCGATCCCGACCGAGAGCGCACCTGCGACAATCGCCAGCGACGACAGGTCAAGCCCGGCCGTGGAGACCGCGATCAGCGCCGCCAGGAAGATGCCGATATAGCCGACACCGGAGACGATGGCATTCTGCCCGCCGGGGTCGATCTTGGTCTTGGGCAGAAGCGAGGTGCGCAGGCTGCCCTGCAAGAGCCGGGTCAGACCGTAACCGATGGCGAAGATCAGCACGAAGGTCAGGAAGATCGTCGGCGAAATCCGTGTCTCGCCGATGCTGAACCCTTCGAGGAACCGCGACCAGATCTCGGTCAGGTCGGAGGTGCGCGCCCCCCAGATCAGCGCCAGTTCCGGCAGGGCGAGAACCCCGAGCACAAACCCGGTGATGACGGAAAAGAGCGAATCCTCCGCCACCGGCCCCTTTTTCGAGAGCCACCCGTAAACCTCGGACAAAAAGCGCTGCAGCACCATCAGCGTGGTGACGAGCGCGAGCGTCAGGATGGTCGGATAGATCAGGCCGACGGCGGCGTTGATATAGCCGACAGCGCCCAGAAGGGGCGCCACAATCGCCACCGCAAACACGATGCGCCGCAAGGCCGACATCGCCCGATTGGTACTGACCGCCAGCGCGCCTTCGTCATCCTCGCCCGTGACTGTATCCTCGCGTCGCTGCCTGGCCCGGATGCGATTGAGACGCACCAGAAGCAGAGAGGCCAAAATGACCAGCGGCCAGCTGAGGATGGCAAAGGTGGCGGGTTCGAAACTTTCGATCCTGTCCAGCCGCTCCAGCATCTGCTGCAGCACCAGCACCACGGCCAGGGACCAGATGATCACCTTGATCTGACCATGCGAGCGGGGCTCGAAGGGGATCAGCTCATTGGTGATCCGGTAAACAAAGAGCCGTTCACCGAGCCAGTGGGAAGCAAAGAGCAGCAAGGCCCAAGTCGAAATGTTTTCCGCCAGCAGAGTGCCGCGCACGCCCAGCACACCGGAAAAATTGATCACCCCGACAAGAATGACCGTGCCTGCAAAGGGCAACAGCACCTGCAGCAGCGAGACGACAAAACTCCAGACGCCACTGCCCTGCCCGCCCCAGCGCCGTAGCAGATCGCCCGCCTTATGCGCCCAGGCCCGGCCGCGCGTCAGCAAGAGCAGTGCCAGCGCCCCCATGATGAGAATGGCAGGGAGGCGCGCCCGGATGGTTTCCCGCGTGGTCGCCGAGGTCAGAAGTCCAGCTGTCTCATTCCAGAAGGCTGAAAGCACCTTGACGGTATCGGCCGCTGCCGCTGGCCAGTTCTCCGGGTTCACCGGCATCGGCACCCGTTCGAGCAGGGTGCGCGTCGCGCGATCGCGGATGAGCTTGTCGATCTCACCGATCAGACCCTGCGCCCGACTGTAGCCAAGTTCCGCCAGCACCTGCGGCGCGGTCAGATTGGCCAACTGCCGCTTCATTTCCGTGCGCAGGTTGGTGATATTCTCGGGTTCGCTGGCGGCATCCTCGGGGGCCGGACCCAGGGCATCAAGCTGTGCCTTCAAAGTCTTGATACGGTCGGCGTTTTCGCTGCCGGCCTCTAGAAACTGCTGGCGATAGCTGGTCAGCTCCTGCCGCAGGGCCTCCAATGCGCCATTGGAGGCGCGCTTGGCATCAAGCACACGTTCCGCGCGATCCGCAACGGTCTGCCAACTGTCGTAATAGGTGGCCAGCGTGCCAGAAGCCTCGGCCTGGGCGAGGTTCCGGGCCTTGGAGAGTTCCGCACCAGTCAGCGCATCCTGCGCGCTGACCGAAATGGGCAAGAACAGGCAGGTCAGCCAGAGGAGGCCGACCTGGAAGAATTTTTTCAAGTCGGCCATCGGGATCAGACGTCCTCGAATACGCCCGGGATGGAGGCCGGCGTGTGAGTCATCCACTCCGGCACCGGCAGCCCCTTTTCACGCAGGAACTCGGGGTTGAAGAGCTTGGACTGGTAGCGGGTGCCATAGTCGCAGAGCACGGTCACGATGGTGTGACCCGGCCCCATGTCCTTGGCCAGACGCACCGCGCCTGCGATGTTGATGCCGGAGGAACCACCCAGGACCAGACCCTCTTCATGCAGAAGGTCAAAGACGTAGGGCAGCGCCTCTTCATCCGGGATCTGGTAGCTGAAGTCGGGGGTGAACCCTTCGAGGTTCTTGGTGATGCGGCCCTGGCCGATACCCTCGGTGATGGAGGAGCCTTCTGCCTTCAGCTCACCGGTGGTGTAAAAGGAATAGAGCGCCGCACCAAGCGGATCGGCCAGACCGATCTTCACGCCCTTGGGTTGGAGCGCCTCGGCGATCCCCGCCAGCGTGCCGCCGGAGCCCACCGCGCAGACGAAGCCATCGACCTTGCCGCCGGTCTGTTCCCAGATCTCGGGGCCGGTGGTTTCCACATGGGCCTGACGGTTGGCCACATTGTCGAACTGGTTGGCCCAGATCGCGCCATTGGGTTCGGTCTTGGCCAGTTCCGCCGCCAGCCGCTCGGAATAGCGCACGTAGTTGTTGGGGTTCTTATAGGGTGCCGCGGGCACCTGAACCAATTGCGCGCCCGCCAGACGCAGCATGTCTTTTTTCTCTTCCGACTGGGTCTCGGGGATCACGATCACCGTCTTGAACCCCATGGAGGCGCCAACCAGTGCAAGGCCGATACCGGTATTGCCGGCCGTTCCCTCTACAATGGTGCCGCCCGGCTTCAGCTCGCCACGGGCAATTGCATCCTTGATGATATAAAGCGCGGCGCGATCCTTGACGGATTGGCCGGGGTTCATGAACTCCGCCTTGCCGAGGATTTCACAGCCGGTCTCTTCGCTGACCTTGTTCAGCCGGATCAGAGGGGTATGGCCAACCGCGTCGGCCAGATCGCGTGCAATGCGCATGGGGGTCCCTTTCGCTCTTTCTCCATTGATGTAGCCGGGGCGCGATGCGATCACAAGGGCGCGCGCCAAGTCCCGGCAGATTCAGCCGAATTCGGCGCGGAGACGGTCCCTGTGACGCGCCAGCCAGAGCGCTGCCGTCACCAATGGCATGTCCTCCAAAGTACAGCTGTCCACCGCTTCCATCAATTCGTGGAACGAGATGACTTTACTGCGGATATCCTCGCCTTCGCTGGGCACGCCACCGCCGCCCTCGATGGCGGAAAAATCGGTAAGCCCGCAGAAGATATGGATATATTCACTGATGAAGCCACTTGAGGGATAAAGACCGCCGACCCGCTCCAGATGCGCGACCTCAAGTCCGGCTTCCTCGCGCGCCTCGCGACGGGCCGCGTCCTCCGGGGTTTCGCCCGGATCGATCAGACCGGCGGGCGGCTCCCAGAGCCAGGGATTGGCGGCGCCGCCAATATAGATCGCGGCGCGGAACTGTTCGACCAGGAGCACCGCGTCGCGCGTCACGTCATAGGGCAGCAGCACCGCCGCCGAGCCACCCATGGCCGCCCCCCGGTTGATCACCGGGCTGAGGGAGCCGTCAAAGCGACGGTATTGCAGGTCCATCTCTTCCATGGCGAAGAAGTTCACATATTCCCGCTTGTGGGCATGGACCACAACATCGCGGGAAAGATCCCAGCGCGGGTCCGCTGGCCGCGCCTGCCCCGCCTGCCAGGCACTGGCCCTGATACGCATGGCAAAGAGCGATTTTGTCATCTCCGAGGCGGGTTTGCGCCCGTGATAGGCCATCACTTCCCCCGCCATGCGCATCGCGACCACCGACCAGTGCCGAGCCCATTCCGCCAGAGAGATGACCTCTGCCCCAACTGGCGGATCCGACAGATGGCACAGGGCAGAGGTGGTCCCTGCCGCGGTGTCAACCGACAGGATCTTCGGCTGTTGCTGGAAGGTCTCCGCATAAAATGCCAGTGCTGCGATCTGCTCCGGGTTGAGACCGCTGAGCAGAAGCCCGTCGACTTCGCCTCCCTCAAGCGGGCGGACGCAGGGATGCTGCGCCGGATCGGCAAGGACGAGTGCATGATCCGCCAGCCGCGCTGGCAAGGTCTCGATCCGGTCGAGACCCGAGGGCAGGACCTGGGCCAGCACCTCCGGCAGGCAAAGCGCGCCGGCTACAAAAACATCGGTCACAAGAGTACCTCAGAGAAGAATGTTCATTTCCAGCGTTTCCCTGCCGCTTCTGTCACAAGACCGGCCAGAACGCCACCGACGACCAGGGTGCCAAGGACACCCGGCACCGCCATGATGAAAAAGTAATCCAACGCAATTGTGAAAATCGCGGCGAGCGCATCAAATGGACCATGATAGACATTGCGATGCGCCAGGCGGAACATCTCCACCGCGCCTTGCAGCCCGAGGCCGAGGAGCACCAGAACCGCCGCCCCCGTGAGACCGTTGTTGATGCCCGGCACCAGCCCGCGCCCCACCCGTTTGCCCATCAACCGCCAGCCGACCAAAAAGCCGATCGCCATGTTCACATGGGTGAAATAGCCGAAATCGGTGCCCTCGGGCATCAGCGGCATGATCTGGCCGCAGACCACAAAGGCCAACAGCGCCAGAGCGATGGCGGCGACAAGGCGGGCTGCGGTGGGGTTCATCGGGCGCCTCTGTCTTCCGTCTCTGGCTGCGGGTGGGACCGGCCTCCACGGTAGGCGCAGCCAAAAAACAAATCCAGTGGCTGCCCGCAATTTTCACAAATCCGATGAAAGCCCGTCCGATCAGCACCCTATCCGGCACTCTTGCGATTTTCATAGGCGGCCAGCGCCCGCTCGCGACCGCGTTTGAGATCCACCATGGGCCGCGCGCGGGGCGCCATCGGGTCGAGCGCCCAGGATCGCGGCGTCGCCTGAAAGAAGTCCAACGCGGTCTGCGGTGGCTGTGACTGCCCCTCGGCGATCCAGCGTGTGGCGTAAGCCAACTTCTCGTCGAACTTCTCCAGTTGGCCATCGGGATTGAAGATCCGGAAGAAGGGCGCGGCATCGGGGCCGGAGCCCGCCACCCATTGCCAGCCCATCGCATTGGCCGCCGGATCCCAGTCGACCAGACAGTCCTCAAAGAACTGCATTCCAAATTTCCAGTGGATCATCAGGTGCTTGCAGAGGAAACTTGCCACAATCATACGGGCACGGTTGTGCATCTTGCCGGTGGTATAAAGCTCGCGCATGGCGGCATCGACAAAATCATAGCCGGTCTGCCCCTGCTGCCAGGCCAGCAGGTCCTGACCCGGATCCTCGCGCCAGTCGAAATCATCCCATTCCTCGCGCCAGTTGCGGGTCAGCATATGCGGCGTGTGGAACATCAGGTGATAGGCGAACTCGCGCCAGACCACCTCTTTCAGGAAGTGTTCCGCGCCCTGCTTGCCATCCTCCATCGCGCGGGTGCCGAGATGCCACATGCGATGCGGGCTGATCTCGCCCCAGGCGAGGTTTTCCGACAGTTCCGAGGTTGCTTCGCGCGCCGGGAAATCGCGGTCCTGCTTGTAGGTCGCGACCCGCTCGTGCAGGAAGAGGTCGAGCTGCTCCAGCGCTGCCAACTCCCCGACCCGGCAATAGCCCGCAACAATCTCCGCGCCCCGGCGCATGGCCGCCGCCATCCGATAGTCGTCCAACACGTCGCTCTTGGGCCAGGTGTCCGGTGCACGCAATCTGGCCGGAGCGTCAGTCAGGCTGGCGACATCCCGCTCGCGCACCGCTTTCCAGAAAGGCGTGTAGACCTTGAACATGCCACCGGCTTTGGTTTCCACAGTCCAAGGCTCGAACATCAGCCTCCCGCCGGTGGATTTCGCGGTGATATCAGCGGCTTTCAGCGCTTCCTTGATTTCGCTATCGCGCTCGATTGCCTTGGGATCATAAAGCCGCGACCAGACCACATGGGCGGCACCGGTCTCCGCTATGACCTCTTGCAACACCTCCAGCGCCTTGCCTCGGCGCAGGGTCAGGCGACTGCCGATCGCCCCCAGCGTCTTGCTGAAACGCTTGAGGCCGAGGCCTAAGCGGAACTTCGGCGCCGCGCCCAGGGCCTCCTCCTGCTCGTCAAGGATGTAAAGCGGGATCACCGGCCCGCCATGGGTCAAGGCGTCCTGCAAGGCAGGGTTGTCGCGCAGGCGCAAGTCGCGCCGGATCCACCAGATCACCGGTCGGGTGTCAGTCATAGTCAGTTCAAGTCCCTTTGGTCTGCTCGCGGTCTTACAACACGCGATCTAGGGCCTCGATCAGCTGTGTCACCTCCGCTTCGGAGGTGTAATGGGTAAAACTGAGCCGCAACACTCCCTGCGCAGGATCCAGTCCCATCGCCTGAAGTGCGCGCACGGCGTAGAAATCGCCGCCACCGGCCATCACGCCATACTCCGACAGTTGCCGCGCGACGGGTTCCGCAGCACGCCCAAGCGCCAAAGCCACCGTGGGCGCGCGATCCTCGGCCACCGAAGGGCCCAGCAGACGAACATCATTGCGATCCTTCACCGCGTCCAAGAGCGGCTGCAACAGGGCAATCTCGCGCTGGCGCATCAGGTCATGGACAAAGCTGCCCATCTTCGCCCCCTTGGACACCGGCGCCCCGTGATGGGCGGCGAAGGCTTCGAAGTAATCGACCATGCCGGCGCAAGCGGCGACCTGCGCATGATCGGGTCCGGCGGGGGTGAAGCGCTTGTAGAGCACATCCGCGTTGAAGTAATGCGCCTGGTTCGGCAAGAGCTCCGCCAGCGCCTTGTTGATGACCATGATGCCCTGATGCGGCCCATAGGTTTTATAGGCGGAAAACAGATAGATATCAGGGCCAAGCTCGCCCACATTCGGCAGCCCGTGCGGCGCGTAAGAGACGCCATCGACGCAGACAAAGGCGCCTGCCGCATGGGCCAGCGCGGTGATCTCGGTCACCGGGTTGATCTCGCCCACCACGTTGGAGCAATGCGGGAAGCAGACCAGCCGCACGCTCTCGTCCAGCAGGGGTTCCAGCGTTGCGGGGTCGAGATGGCCGGTGGCGGGGTCGATGCGCCATTCCAGCACCTCGATGCCTTCATCAGCCAGACGCCGCCATGGGCCGGAGTTCGCCTCGTGGTCCTGATTGGTGACGATGATCTTTTCGCCCGGCTTCAGGAACTTGCGAAAGGCCTGCGCCAGCACATAGGTATTGGCGGTGGTCGAGGGCCCAAAGCTCAGTTCCTGTGGGGTGACGCCAAGGAGGGCAGAAAGCCGCGCGCGGGCCTCGTCCATCTCGGCTCCGGCGATTTCAGACGCTGCATAGGGCGCGTAGGGCTGCACTTTGTGTTCAGTATAAAAACGAAACAGCCGGTCGATCACTTGGCGGCAGGTATAAGAGCCGCCCGCGTTTTCAAAAAACGCCTGCCCCTGCAAGCTGGGCTGCTCAAAGGCCGGAAATTGCGAGCGGACAAAATCGAGATCCATGGCGGTGATGCCTCCCCAAAAGCGTGTTGCGCAGAAGAGTGCAAGTTCGCGGGCCAAGATCAAGCCCAGAAACGATATCCCGATGCGGTGGGGCCGCCGGGGGAAACGAGACGCCCCGATCCAGAGGACCGGGGCGCAGCAATTGGGCACAATGGGGTCAGGCGTTGAGGTCGACAACCACGCGGCCTTTGACCTGACCGGCCAGGATGTCCGCGCCTAGCTGCGGCAGATCCGAGAGGGTCGCGGGCTGCACCATGGCGTCGAGCTTGTCCATCGGCAGGTCGGTGGCGATGCGCTGCCAGGCGCGCTGGCGGCTCTCAAACGGCTGCATCACGGAATCGATGCCCAGCAGGTTCACCCCGCGCAAAAGGAAGGGAATCACAGTGGCAGGCAGCGCCGCGCCGCCCGCGAGACCGACTGCGGCAACCGATGCCCCGTATTTCATCTGCCCCAAAACGCGCGCCAACATCGCTCCGCCCACCGCATCAACGCAGCCGGACCAGGTCTCGCTCTCGAGCGGGCGTTTCACCGTCTCGTTCAACTCCTCACGGGCGACGATCTGGGTCGCGCCGAGGCTCCGCAGGTAATCGCCCGTCTCAGGGCGGCCGGTGACGGCAGCCACCTCATAGCCCAGATGGGCGAGGATCGCAGTAGCGACCGAGCCGACACCGCCCGCAGCCCCGGTGACCAGCACGGGCCCATTGCCGGGTTTCAGCCCGTGATCCTCCAGCGCCATCACCGCAAGCATGGCGGTAAAGCCCGCCGTTCCGACCGCCATCGCCTGACGCGGCTCGACCCCGGCAGGCAGCGGCACCAGCCAGTCGGCCTTGACCCGCGCCTTTTGCGCATAGCCGCCCCAAAACGCCTCGCCCACGCGCCAGCCTGTCAGCACCACCTTGTCGCCCGCCTTGTAACGGTCATCCGAAGAGGCCTCCACCGTGCCGGCAAAGTCGATGCCCGGCACATGCGGATAGGTGCGCACCAGCCCGCCGCCCTTGGCGCTGAGGCAGAGGCCATCCTTGTAGTTCAAGGTGGAATAGTCGACCGCGACGGTCACTTCGCCTGCGGGCAAATCGTCAAGGCTGAGGTCTTGAATGGCGGCGGAGGCCATACCGGCTTCCGCGTCCTGCGTCATAACAAGTGCTTTGAACATCTTGATCTCTCTCCCTTAATTCCAGAAGTCCTGCCGAATGGTTGCACCGCGCATCCCCTCCGGCGTCTCCACCTCAACCCTTGTGCCAGGGGTCCAGTGGGTCATCTTCACCATGCCGATGGCGACATTGGTAGCAAAGTCCGGCGACCAAGTGGCCGAGGTCACCTGACCCACCTGCCGCCCATCGGCGAATAGCGGCCAAGCGCGATCACAGCGCGGCACCACATCGCCCTCGATGGCGATCGGGCGGATTTGCTGCACCGGGCCTTCCTTGGCGACCCGCAGCAGCGCATCCCGGCCGATGCAACCAATCGCCGTATGGGTGTTGCAGAACTTGCCCAAGCCACATTCATGCGGGGTGTTGTCGTCGGTCATGTCGTTGCCGTAGCTGAGGAGCCCGCTCTCGATCCGCTCGATCAGGTTCGGACAGCCCGCGCGCACCTCAAGGTCGGCGCCGGCCTCAAATAGGCGGGTCCAGAGCGGCATCCCGAGGTCGCCGCCTTCGACATAAATTTCAAACCCGCCCTGCTTGGAGTAGCCAGAGCGCGCGATCACCGTGTCGCGCCCCTCAAACTGGAACACCCCAAAGCGGAAAAAGCGAATGCTGCGGATAGCCTCGCCGAAGACACGCACCATCAGGTCCTCGGCTTTGGGTCCTTGCACCGCGAGGGGCGAGACGTCGGGCTCATCCACCAGCACATCGAGCCGCCAGCCATTGGCGATGCCCTTGACCCAATACAAGAGATCGCTGTCGGCAATGGAAATCCACCAGCGATCCTCTGCGAGTTTCACCGCCACCGGATCATTCAACATGCCGCCGGTCTCGTCCACGATCGGGACATAGAAACACTGGCCCGCCGTCATGCCGCGCAGATCGCGCGGGGTGAGCATCTGCATCAGCCGCCCCGCATCGGGGCCGCGCAGTTCCACCTGCCGCTCGCAGGCGACGTCCCAGACCTGAACATGGCGTTTCAGGTGGTGATAATCCGCCTCCATGCTCTCAAACACCGTGGGCAGCAACATGCGGTTATAGACGGTATAGGCCTTGACGCCCGCAGCCTCGACCCCGTCAGAAAACGGTGTGCGGCGCAGGCGGCGCGAGAGGGAAAGACCTGGGGTAATCAATGCCATAGAACGTCCCCTTGAAGACATGAGAGGCAAAAGAGCGGCCCGGAGTGACCAAGGCCGCTCGGTGAGAATTAGCGCGGACCTTTCCAGTCGATCTGGCAGATTTCTGCGGAACGTCCGTCGAAATCCCATACCCGGCCAAAGGCGCGCACGCGGCCTTTGGTGGCGGTGGCGACGGTGATGTCAGGGCCCATCCAATATTCGGTATTGGTGACCACAATGTCCTTGTCGCTATCCGCGCCGCCCACCGGCACAACCTCGCCGTGAATCTGTTTACCCACGATCAGACGGCGGGTCTTGCCTTCGGTCTCGAAAATCACCGGGGCACGTTCGGCACCGAGGAATTCGCTAACCAGCACTTTGAAGAGCCCGGTGGTTCCCTTTGCTTTTCCAGAGAAAATGTCGATCAGGCCGTTGTAAGCCGCGTCGCTGGCACGCTCGTCGATATAGGCGGCGGCCTTCCAATTGCCGCGCGCCATCAGCCCCGGAATCTCCAGGATCAGGCCGACGTTGAGGCCCGAGAGGTCCTCGTCGCCGAAATGCCCCTCGTCGATCCGCACCCCGGCCCAGGCCTGACAATAGCCCTCGGTCGGCGCATGTTTGCCCAGCGACACCACGCAGGGGCAAAAGACGGTGCAGTTGCAGTTCAGGATCAGCTCGCCCTTGATCGCCCAAGGCACGGTACCCTGACCCGATTTCGCCGCCGCCGGGTGGCGGTTGTCAATCCGCGTCGCGGTCTCGATACGATCACTCGCCATTTGGTTTTCTCCTCCCAAATCAGATAGATGTCACAAGAAGCCAAAGTCCGGAGGCGCAGAGCATCCCGCCCATTGGACGAGTCAGCCAACGCCCGATCTCGGGCAGTTTTTCCAGAACCATAAAGACGGTCGCCAGCCCCATGAAGGCGAGGTTCATCACGCCGCCGACAAAGGCCAACAGCATCAGCGCCCAACAGCAGCCAAGGCAAACCGCGCCCAGACGCAGCCCGTTGCGAAAGGCTCCCTCGTCCCAATGCTGCATGAAGAACACCAGCGGGCGACGACATTTTGACAGGCATTGCTCTTTCAGCGGCGTGAACTGATAGCCCCCCGCGATAAGGAGCAGGAACGCGGACAACAGGGTTGAGCGACTGTCGCCAAAGACGCTGACCAGATCGGCACGCAGCAGGACCAATTGCAGCCCAGTGGCAAATAGTGAAAACCCGATCCAGACCAAGAGATAGCCAGCCACCAGATCGCCAAATCGCGTGCCCTCGGTGGTCTGGCCCAGGTCGTCATAGGTTGCAAAGGCTGGCAGCGCGGTAGGTGCCATCATCGCCGCCGACATCAAGATCCACATCAAAACCATCCGCGCCGCCCCTCCCGCATCCGGCGTCAAGGTGCACAGGGACTGCCAAAACTCAGCGCCATAAACCGAACCCGCAGCGCGCAAGTCTTGTGGCACCGACATGGCGAATAGGACCGCCCAACAGAGCAGAATTACTCCGAAGAGCAACAACCAATGCACCCCGTTCATCCGGCGAATGCCCTCGGTCAGACGCGGTTTCAGCATAGCGTTTTGGCCTCTCCCCAAGTAGGGCTACGACTCAACTCCCTTGCGATTCAAATGTCAGACTTTTAAATGTCTGACAAATGAAATCTCAAAGCACCCCATCTGACGTGAGGGCACGACCCGATGAAGATTGACCCCAACAGCCCGGCGGATCTCTCTGCCCAGATCGCTACCGCCATTCGCGATGCGATCATTGCAGGCGAACTGATTGTTGACGAACGCCTGCCGTCAGAAGCGGAACTGGCCGAACAATTTCAAGTCTCTCGCGCCACCGTGCGCGAAGGGTTGAAACGTCTGGCGGCACAATCGCTGATCCGCACCCAACGCGGCGCCACCGGCGGCGCCTTTGTCAATCGCCTCAGCTTTGAGGATGCCTATAGCCAGCAGATTACCACATCGACGCTGCTTCTGAGCATGAATGCAGTGAGCTTCGACACTGCCTGCGAGGCCCGCTATGCGCTGGAGCGCGCCTGCGCGCCCCTCTCCGCCCATCGCCGCAGCGCCGACCAGCTCGCAACCATGCGGGCTGAGATCTTCCGTCAGGGCCAGCCCGGCCTCACCGACGAGGCCTTTTGCGCCTCCGACGTGGCCTTTCACCGCGCACTGGTGGACGGGGCGCATAACCCGGTGCTGTCCTACCAGCTCGCAGGCGCGGTGGAGGCGATGCAGCCGCTGATGAACATGATCACCTTCACCGCGCGCGACCGCGCCCGCATCCTCGCACTGCACACAGATATCGCCGATGCGATCGAGGCTGGCACCGGCGAAGATGCCGTCGCGGGTCTCAGCGCGTTGGAGGAGGAAACCCGCAAACTCGCCGCGGATGTCTTTGCCAGCCGCGCGGCAAAAGGCTGATCCGCTTCATCTTTCCCCAAATACCCGCGCCGGAGGCCACGCGCGAAAGCGCGTCAATTCCCCCTTTAACTCCGCGCCAAACCGCCCTATATTCTACCTGTTCCCTTGGGAACTATGGACATAAACGCGCTCGTAATAAGCGGATCGGACCCGGGGGCGGTACCCGGCGGCTCCACCAGATTTCTTCCGGCTTTCTCCTTCGTTTGGGGAGGACATTCGGAACCGGGGGGCCGAAATAGGATCGACGGACGTCTAAAGGGGTTTGCTTTGTCTCGGCGGTCTGCCACCGTTACCGGCGAAAACAGTACAATTGCAAACGACAATCGTGCTCCGGTTGCTCTGGCTGCGTAAGCAGTTCGAGTCGAACCGACTTTAAGTCCTTGCACTTAGCGGTGTAAGGCGGGGTTCGCAGGTACCTGGCAACAGAAACCTGCACTTCCCCTCAACTTCCGGGCCTTGGCGGCTGTGCCTTACTGAACGACTCCAATTTGGGGCCAGAGTGAGCCAACATCTTGGACAGTTCGAAGTCCCCCTTCCTCTGCGACAGCTCCGGAGACCGAAGCTGCAGCAAGAAGCACCCTGGCGACTTGGCTCGGTAAACTTTGTACAAGAGGGCACCATACACCGCTTTCACCGTCCAAGAGGTGTGATTTCACGGAGCGTTAACGCGAAAAGTTAAGATCAGACCTCGACTTTCCCTAGGGAAGTTGTTTAGGACGCCCTCTCTGTCCCTGATACACCAAGAAACGCCTGCCATGAAAAACAGCGACCTCCTTCATCGCTGGTTCGATGAAGTCTGGAACCAGGATCGGCTCGCCACCATCGATGAATTGCTGGACCCGGATGTCACCTTCCACGGGGCGCTGGACTCTGTCATCTCGCCCGGTGTCGATTACAAGGAAGTCGTCACGGCGATGAAGGCGCTCCTGGACCAGCTCAAGGTGACGGTGACCCATAGTCTGGACAACGGCGAAATGGCGACAGTCCGGGTGCGGGTCGATGCCTTTGATCATTCGCACAAACACAAACTTGATTTCACCGGACAAATGATGGTGCGTGTGCGCAATGGACGCTTTGTCGAGTTCTACTCCAACTTCGATTACCTGCGAATGTTCGAGCAGCTGGGGCAATTGCCGACAGATGCCCTGCCGGTGCTGTTGACCGGCGAACGCCTGACCTGGATGCCCTGACCTTCGAACGGCCGCGCGCAAGTGCAGCCTTCGATCCCGCACGCGCCCCAGGAGCTCTGGTCTCGGACAGGCGCGCCCTCATGCAGCCTGTGGTTGCTGGCCGCATGACCTGTGCCTCGCTGGGATTGCTGCTGGTTTTATGCTCCCCCCTTCCTTGCGGCCTTGGCTTGCAATGCCTTCAAAATAGGTCCAAAACTGGAGGTGAACAGGTGGAGGCAGTGGCGATTTGACTGCTGCCCCACCAAAGACGAACAAGGGGTTGGCAGATGTCCCGTCAGATCGACTATGGAAACCTGATGCACCGCGCCATGCGTGGATTGATCCGCAATGTCCTCGATGATGTGGCGGCCCGTGGCCTGCCCGGGTCGCATCACTTCTTCATCACCTTCGACACCTCGCATCCAGATGCGGAGTTGGCGGATTGGCTCTCAGACCGTTACCCGGGCGAGATGACGGTTGTGATGCAGCATTGGTTCGACAATCTGGACGTCGGCGAGGAAGGCTTTGCGGTGACGCTGAATTTCGGGGACTCGCCGGAGCCGCTCTATATCCCCTATGATTCGATCAAGACTTTCGTCGATCCCTCGGTGGAATTCGGATTGCGTTTTGAAAGCACCAGCGAGGCGGATGACGAAGACGACGAGGAAGAGGATGACACTCCGCCCAACGATCAGCGTCCCCGCCGCAGCAGCAAGAAGGACGCCGACGTCGTGTCTCTGGACAGTTTCCGCAAGTGATTCCGCAGGGGCAGCCGCCCGGCGGCATGCGCCCGGAAGGTTCACCGAGAAACACTATCGAATAAATCAAAGGCGCCGTGGATCCCTCCGCAGCGCCTTTTTCTCTGGCCTTTCCGTGCCGCTCTGTCAGGGGGCGCGGCTCAGGAACGTCTCCACAGTATGCGAAGGCAAGCCGTTGCGATGCAGGGAAAACTCCAGCGTCAGCCCGCCTTCGGCCAGGGTCCGATCATATTGCTGCATCAGGTAGTCGCCATTCTCGGCCACATGCAGCGAAAACACGGTGAGCGTGTCGCCGATGATCCGGGCCCAGACGAAAGGCTCCCCCTTCATCGGGTTCATCTGCACCGTATGGCCAAAGACATTGGTCTGCATCGCGGCGGCAAAAACGCCTTCGCGTTCCGAGGGAATGAACTCGATCTTGTAGTTCTTGGTCTTCTCACGCCCGTCAGCGCGACGGATGGCGGTGCTCCATTCGACCACGAAACCTTTGTAGCTCTCTGCGATGGTGACGCTGAGATCACGCTCTTCGATGCTGCCATCCAGCTGTTCCACCTCGGCCTCGCCGGTATATCTGCCGACAAAGGCCCCGAGCTCCGGTGTCGCCCGGGCAGTGCCGCAGGCCAGAACGATCGCGACGAGCAGGCTGCTCCACCAGATCAGGATCGTTCTGGAATCGGGAAGGATCCGAGTTCGGCTGGTTACAGCGCTGGACATGACGGGGGTTCGAGCTCCGGTTGGGGGTCGCGGCACCGGATCGGCAGCGCGACTCTGTTTTCTGGTAATCTATGCATCCAGCCCAAACTGGCAATGGCGCAGAAAGATTTGCAGCAGTATACACCGCAGCAGTCGCCCGCCAACGTCAGACATGGTTCAGGGAATTGCGTCCGGGGCAAAGCGCGGGTAAACGGCATACATCAGTATACCACCTGAGAGCTCAGGTGGCCGATCCAGCGACGGAGACAGACACGATGTCGAACACCCGCACCGAAACCGACAGCTTTGGCCCGCTTGAGGTCCCTTCCGAGAAATACTGGGGCGCGCAGACGCAGCGCTCGATCATGAACTTCCCGATCGGTTGGGAAAAGCAGCCCGTCGCCATCGTGCGCGGTCTGGGCGTGATCAAGAAGGCCTGTGCGCAAGCGAACAAGGCCTCTGGCGCGCTGGATGCCAAACTGGCGGATGCGATCATCCAAGCGGCTGGCGAAGTGATCGAGGGCAAGTTTGACGACAACTTCCCGCTGGTGGTCTGGCAGACCGGATCCGGCACCCAGTCCAACATGAACGCCAACGAAGTGATTGCGAACCGCGCGATTGAGATCCTCGGCGGCGTGATCGGCTCCAAGGACCCGGTGCACCCGAACGACCATTGCAACATGGGTCAGTCCTCCAACGACACCTTCCCGACCGCGATGCACATTGCCACCGCCATGTCGGTGCGCGACGTACTGGTTCCGGGCCTGACCAAACTGGCCGAAGGGCTGGAAGCCAAGGCGGAAGAGTTCAAGGACATCATCAAGATCGGCCGGACTCACACCCAGGACGCCACCCCGCTGACGCTTGGTCAAGAGTTCTCCGGTTACGCCATGCAGATCCGCAACGGTCTGAAGCGGGTTGAGCTGGCGATGCCCGGCATCTACGAGCTGGCGCAGGGCGGCACCGCCGTCGGCACCGGTCTCAACACCAATGTCGGCTGGGGCGAGACCGTGGCGGCCAATATGGCCGAGATCACCGGCCTGCCCTTCATCACCGCGCCGAACAAATTCGAAGCGCTCGCGGCCCATGACGCGATGGTCTTCCTCTCCGGCGCGCTGGCCACCATTGCTGGCTCTGCTTACAAGATCGCCAACGACATCCGTCTGTTGGGCTCCGGTCCGCGCTCTGGTCTGGGCGAGCTGATCCTGCCGGAAAACGAGCCGGGCTCCTCGATCATGCCGGGCAAGGTGAACCCGACCCAAGCCGAAGCGCTGACCCAAGTGGCGGCCCATGTGATGGGCAATGACGCGGCGATCAAATTCGCCGGCTCGCAGGGTCATTTTGAGCTGAACGTCTACAACCCGATGATGGCCTATAACCTGCTGCAGTCCATCCAGCTGCTGGGTGACGCGGCGGACAGCTTTACCGAGCGCATGTTGATGGGCATCGAGGCCAACCGTCCGCGTATCCAGAAACTGATGGAAGAAAGCCTGATGCTGGTCACCGCATTGGCGCCGACCATCGGCTACGACAACGCGACCAAAGTGGCCAAGACTGCGCATAAAAACGGAACAACCCTGCGCGAAGAGGCGGTTCGTCTCGGTTTTGTGGACGAAGAAACCTTCGACAAAGTGGTCCGCCCCGAAGATATGATCGGCCCAAAGGCCTGATTTCACGAATAAAAGACCTGAAACGCGCCGGAGATCCGGCGCGTTTTAATCATTTCGCAGGATCCGGCCCATTGTGTGCCTATTTCTGCCGATAGGCATGTGAGCAACGTCCATCAACGGAGCTTCCTCATGCCCCGCTCACATACCTACCTCCTGTGGTCCCTGCTGGCGCTGCCGGCCGTCCTGATCCTCTGGCAGGCTCTGCACTCCACCGATTCCAAAATCTATGGCACGCTTGCCCATCCGGCTGCGGAATTTGCCGCACGGCTGATGATCGTTGCGATGATGGTCACGCCGCTGATGTTGTTCTTCAAAGGCTCCGAGGCGCTGCGCTGGCTGCGCAAGAGCCGACGGGCGCTGGGGGTGGCTGCCTTTGCCTATGCCGGCCTGCATGTGAGTTTCTACCTCACCGACCGGGGCACGCTGGCGCGGGTGAGCGAGGATCTCTCCGCCCTTTATGTGCTGGCTGGCTGGAGCGCCCTTCTGGTGATGCTGCCGCTGGCGCTGACGTCTAACGGGTATTTCCAACGCAGGCTGGGGCCGCGCTGGAAGTCGCTGCAACGCTGGACCTATCCCGCCGCCGCGCTGGTGCTGCTGCATTGGGCGGCGATCCGGGACTGGGAGGCCCCGGCGGAGGCACTGCTGCATTTTGGCCCGCTGATCGCGCTGCAAGCCTATCGGGTCTGGTACTGGTACCTGCGTCCGCGCCCGCAGCGCCGGATCGCGGAGCCTGCGCTGGTTCGCGTCACGGCGAGGGTTCCTAAGTAATCGCGCCACCGCTATGATCGCGCCATGAGCGACATCGTGAATCTCAATCAGTTCAAGAAGAGGAAGGCCCGGCAGGACGAGAAACGCCGCGCCGACGAGAATGCCGTGAAATTCGGCCGCACGAAGGCAGAAAAGTCCCGTGACAAGGCGGAGGAGACGCGCGAAACGCGCCGCCTCGACGGGCATCAGCTTGAGGACTGAAACCCTGCCCCGACCTCTCTCCCAGCCCGCAAAGGCGCCCTTGGCATGATCGGCCAGCGTCCGAAGAAACGCTCGTTGACCTTGCATGGCCACCGCACCTCGGTTTCGCTGGAGGATGCCTTCTGGACGGAATTTCGGCGACTGGCGGCAGAGCAGGACCGGGCCCTGAACGAATTGGCTGCGGAAATTGACGAGATGCGCGGCGCCGATTGCGGGCTGGCCTCTGCGATCCGGCTCTATGTGCTGCAGGCGCTGAAGACGGCTAGCGGGGGCTGAGCCGCAGCCAGATGCCATTGCGCGACCGCACCGTGAGATGGGCCACCGGCTCTGGCGTGCGGCCCTCGACCACTGTCACCCGGTACTGGCGCAGCAGATGCGCGAGGATCAGAACCCCTTCGACCATGGCAAACCCCGCTCCGGTGCAGACACGCGGCCCGGCTGAAAAGGGCATATAGGCGCTGCGGGCGCAGCTCTTGCCCGCCTCGGTCTGCCAGCGGGCCGGATCAAAGGCATCCGGTCGGTCCCAGATCCGCTCATGGCGGTGCAGATGCCAGGGGCTGAGGACCATCTGCGCGCCTCTGGGGACCCGGCGGTTGCGAAACTCTTCGGGGCATCTCGCCTCGCGCACCATCATCGGCACCGGCGGATAGAGCCGAAGCGTCTCGCGGAAGACATCACGAGTGACCCGCAGTTTCGACACGGCGGCAAAATCCTCGGTGCCATGCGCGTCTGCCTCTGCTGAAACCTTCTCCTGCCAGTCGGGGTAGAGCGCCATCAGATAGAGCGCCCAGCCAAGAGCGGAGGCCGAGGTCTCATGCCCGGCGAGGAAGAAGATGGCGACCTGATCGACCATCTCTTCAGTGTCGAAGCCCTGCCCGGTTTCTGGGTCGCGCGTGGTCATGATCTTGGTCGCCAGATCCTGCGGCGCGGTGCCCGCGGCAATCTCAACCCTGCGCGCCTCGGTGAGCTTGGCGATCAGGCGACGGATCTCGCGGGCGTTGTCGCGCGTCCCCTTGGGGTAAAACCGCGGCATCCAACGCGGCAAGGGGATAAAGGCGGCAAGGTTCAGGATCGGCTGTGCCTGCTGATAGGCGCGGAACCGGGCAAAGACCTCGGCGGCGACCTCATGCTCGATTGGGATCGAGAACAGGGTGCGAAAGATCACATCCGCCGCGATATGCGAGGTGACCGCTTCGATCTCGATCGGCTGCCCCTTGGCCTCAAGCTCCAGCCGCGCAACACCGGCCTCGGCGGCCGCGCGCATGGCTGGAAAAGTTTCCTTCAGTCGCCCGCCCTCAAAAGCCGGGTCAATGATGCGCCGCTGGCGTTTCCAGGTCTCGCCATTGGTGAGGAAGACCGAATTGCCCAGCAGCGGGCGCAGCCCCTCGCCCACGCGGTTCGATTTCGGGAAATCATCGGGGCGCTGTTTTAGGATCACATCCACCAGATCGGGCTGGTTGACGAGAAAGGAGCGGAAGAAGGGCGTGCGGAACTCCGCCATCCAGGCGCGATAGAGCCGCGCCGGCTGGGCCGAGAGGATATCGGCGCGGAAAAGCTGCAGGTAGCGGCGCAACGAGACCTTGTCGGCGCGCGCGGGCGGTTTTGGCGGCAGGCTCATCGCGGGGCCACCGAGGAGAAGCTGTTGACCGGCTCGGCCAGGCGGGAGCGCGAATGGCCCCGGGTCCGGTAGCGATCCCCCAGCGTCAGCGGCCCGGCGGTGATCTGAAAATAGTCGTAGTCGCGCGGCGCATCAAAGGCGCAGAGATACTGGAAATGCAGGCGGAAATACTTCCGCTTCAACGCCTGCCAGCGGGCGGGGCTGAGCGATTGGGTAAAGGCGGCGGAAAAGACCACCGGCCAGCGCTGATCACCTGTCGCGACGCCAGAGACCGCGACCGGATCGCAGAGGGCAAAGGCGCAGCCATCCCCCGGCGCGGTGACATCATACCAGGGGATCCGGGTCTGGAGCGACATCTCGCGCAGGTCGCGCCGCAGCCGATCCGCGCGCGGCAAAAAGGAGACCATCGGCACCACCTGCCCGAGGCTAAGAAAACTCAAGGCGGGCGCCTCTTCCGGCAGGCCCCGGTGCAAGAGGTCCGCCAGCACTGAAACCCCGATATGGGCGCCGGAGGAATGGCCCACGACCAGCACTTCGTCCACCTCGCAAGCGGAGAGCGCGGCACGGATCGTCTGCGTGAACTGCGCCATCCGTGCTTCCAGTTCCGGCGCGTTTCGCCCCCATAGGGCCGCGGAATGGGCATAATCATGCATCAGGTAGTAGGCAAAGAGCCGGTTATCCCAGCGCTTGAACCAGCGCAGCAACAGGGCGACGGTCGCGGCCCCCACAAGGATCTGCCCTGCCAGGATCAGCCAGCCGGAGCCAAGCAGTCCGATGCCCGTGGCCAGGAGACTTCCAAGGCCCACCGCCAGAAGCAATTGCAGCAGCAAGAGGCACACCGGATAAAGCGCGGCGATCACCGGCCCCTTACGCAACCGCATCAGCCGCCAGAGCGCACCGGTCGAAATGTAGATCCACGCGGTGCGGAGCAGCTGCAGATAGGTGGACGGGATCGAGGTGGCCATGCTGTCGCGCACGATGTCGGACCAGACCAGCACCTCCACCTCCGTCTCGACCGATTGACCGTCGATCTGTGCCATGACGTGCCATCCGTATCCGCCCGCGCCCGACTTTGCGCGCAGATCGAGCCGATAGCCGGATAAACGCGCCTGATCGCGCCCTTCGCTGCGATAGAGCTCGCGGTAGCGGCGCGGGTGAAACGGGTCGTAGCCCGGAATGTAGAAAACGCGCCGCCGTTGAACGGGCGCAAGGGGGGCACTGCTCATCAGGGTGGCTCTCGGCTTGTTGCCCAGAGCCTAGCGCAGCTTCAGTCTTGAGGTAAGACCTCGATTGTCGCCGCTGCCAGAAGGGCTTAGCCGAGGGTGGCGAGGGCGGGGAAGGTCTCCAGCAGCCAGAAGGAGAAGGTTGTGAACAGGCCCGTCACCAGCATCACGCCGACCAGCAGCAGGAGGCCGCCCATCAGCTTTTCGATCAGCCCCATGTGGCGCTTGATGCGGTTCATCAGCGTCATGGACCGGTTGAGGAAGACTGCCGCCAGCAGGAAGGGCACTCCAAGGCCGATGGCATAGACGCCCAAGAGGAGCGTGCCCCGGGTGACCGAGGCCTCGGACGCCGCCAGCGACAGGATCGCCCCCAGTTGCGGGCCGATGCAGGGCGTCCAGCCAAAGGCAAAGGCCAGTCCCAGCACATAGGCGCCAAAGACGCTGCCGCCCGCCTCGCCGGTCTCCATCCGCGCCTCGCGATCCAAGAGCGGAATGCGGAAGACCGACAGGAAATGCAAGCCGAAGACGATGACCACAAGGCCGGAAGCGCGGGCGAACCACTCCTGATTCTGCACCACGAAGGCCCCGAAGGCAGAAGCGGTAAACCCGAGAAGCAGGAAGACCGTCGAAAGGCCCATCACAAAAAACAGCGCCGCAAGCACCGCCTTGCGCCGAGCCTCGGCCGTGCCCTGGATCTCGCCGATGGAGACTCCACTCATATAGGCGAGATAGGGCGGTACGATCGGCAGCACACAGGGGCTGAGAAAGCTGACGATGCCGCCCAGGAGGGCGACGAGGATGGCGGGCAGAAGGCTCGCGTCGATGATCTCGATTCCAAACATATCGCCTATCTAGTCGATGCCCCGCCCGCCGTCACCTGCACGTCCTGTCACATCCTTGTGGACAGGGTGAAACACGCGGCTTATCTCGGAGGGCATGACCGAGATTGATCACACACTGGACGCCATCGGCCTCCTTTGCCCCCTGCCCGTCCTGAAGGCCCGCAAACGGCTTGAACCTCTGCCCGAAGGCGCGGTGATGCGTATTCTGGCCGACGATCCCGCGGCCATTATCGACGTCCCGCATTTCTGCAGCGAGGCGGGGCATGAGTTCATCGGGATGGAGGAGGCAGCCGCCCATCAGGTCTACCTGATCCGCAAAGGCGCGCGCTAAGCGTTTCCCCTTTTCGCCTCAACGCAAAAGGCGGCTCCTTTCGGAGCCGCCTTTTTTTCTGTCTTCAGAAGAGCTTATTGTCCACCGGACCACCAGCCCTTGCGCTTTGGCTTGGCCGGGGCTTCCGGCTCCGCCTCGGCAACAGCCAGCGCGGGTTCCGGGGTTGCTACAGGCTCTACCGGTGTCTCAACCACCTCAGGCTCTGCTGCTACCTCTTCCTCGGCCGGGGCGGCCGCTTCAGCAGCGGCGGGTTCTTCGAGTGCTTCAGGTGCCGCGACCCCTTCGGTCACCGCGTCTTCTGCAACTGCTTCAGCCGGGGACTCTTCAGCGGCTACAGCTTCGACAACACCCTCGACCGGGACCTCGGCTTCTTCTTGTGCAACCGGTTCAACCTCGGCAGAGGCCGCAACCTCTGCAGGAGTTTCGGCGACGACATCCTCCGCAACAACCTCATCGGTAGCAGCTGCCTCCGGCTCTGCAGCCAGAGCATCCGTCTTCTTCTTCGAGCGGCTACGCGAACGCGAGCGGGTCTTCTTCTTGGCAGGCTCTTTCGGGGCGTCGACCTCAGCCTCTGCGTCCGCCTCACGTTCGGTCACGGCTTCTGCTTCGGGCTGCTCTTCGACACCCACCGCGCCCGTCTCCTCTTCAGAGGAGTCGTCATCGCGGTCGGCCTCATCGCCGTTCTCGCCCTGATCCTCGTAGGAGCCGGAGCCTGAGGGTTTCTTGCGCCGCCGACGGCGCCGCTTGCGCTTGGGCTTGGTCTCGCCTTCGCCTTCAGCGACCTCAGTGGTCTCGGTGGCCTCTTCGACCTCAAGATCCTCTTCGATCTCGTCCTCTTCCTCTTCCATCGCATCCACCTGATCCATGATCGAGGTGTCGACGGAAATCACCGGCGTCGTCATCACGGGGATGGCGCGCGAGGCGGTCTTGAACTTCTCCATGGTGAAATCGGGGCTGACCAGCGTCACGTCGCCTTCAATCCGCACCGAGAGACCATAGCGGCCTTCGATCTGCGCGATATGCTCGCGCTTCTGGTTCATCAGGTAGTTAGCGATGTCCACCGGACATTTCACCAGCACCTCGCGCGAGCGGCGGCGAGTGCCTTCCTCCTCGATCTGGCGCAGGATCGACAGGGCCATGGAGTCATCCGAGCGGATGAGACCAGTGCCGTGGCAATGCGGACAGGGCGCGGTGGTGGCCTCGATCATGCCGGGGCGCAGACGCTGGCGCGACATTTCCAGCAGGCCAAAGCCAGAGATGCGGCCCACTTGGATGCGGGCGCGGTCGGTTTTCAGCTTATCTTTCAGACGCTTCTCGACGGCAGCGTTGTTCTTGCGCTCGTCCATGTCGATAAAGTCGATGACGATGAGACCGGCCAAGTCGCGCAGACGCAGCTGGCGGGCGACTTCTTCAGCGGCCTCCAGGTTGGTCTTAAGCGCGGTTTCCTCGATCGAGGATTCCTTGGTTGCGCGGCCAGAGTTCACGTCGATCGCCACCAGCGCTTCGGTCACGCCGATCACGATGTAGCCACCGGATTTCAGCT
Organism: uncultured Paracoccaceae bacterium; assembly: GCA_937146765.1. Taxonomy (GTDB): domain Bacteria; phylum Pseudomonadota; class Alphaproteobacteria; order Rhodobacterales; family Rhodobacteraceae; genus Epibacterium. The sequence goes on from CAKZRP010000058.1 coordinate 82,039, forward strand.
GCACGGTCGGGTTGAACATGCCGCCGAGGTAGCTTTCCACCTGGTAGCGCGCAAAGAGCGGCAGCTGGTCCTGGTAGTTTTTCACGTTTTTGGCGTGGGACGGCATGATCATCTTCATGAAGTCCTTGGCGATGCGGTAGCCGCGCTCGCCCTCCACCAGAACCTCGTCGATCTCGCGGGAATAGAGGTCGCGGATCGAGCGTTTGATCAGGTCGCCTTCCTCGTAGATCTTGGCGGGCGCGATGCTTTTCAGGGTCAGCTCGCGAATCTGCTCCCACATACGCTGCAGGTATTCATAGTCGCGCTTGATCTCGGATTTGGTGCGTTTGGCACCTGCGGTGCGCACGATGAGGCCCGCACCAGTGGGCACGTCCAGCTCGGCAGCGATTTCCTTCAGCTTCTTGCGGTCGACCGCATTGGTGATCTTACGAGAGATGCCACCCCCGCGCGCGGTGTTCGGCATCAGCACGCAGTACCGGCCGGCGAGCGACAGGTAGGTGGTCAGAGCCGCGCCTTTGTTGCCGCGCTCTTCTTTCACCACCTGCACCAGCAGGACCTGACGGACCTTGATGACTTCCTGGATCTTGTAGCGGCGCGGGCGCGGCTTGCGCACCGGGCGGATGTCTTCCTGATCGTCCTCTTCCGAGACCGACTCGATGGTTTCGTCCTTTTCCGGAGCGGAGAGTTCGTCGTCTTCCTCGTCGTCCTCCGCATCCACGTCGGCCGTGTCGTCGTCCTCTTCCGTCGCGTCGGACCCGATTGCCTCCGCCGCTTCGGCCTGGGCCTCTTCCACGGGCTCTTCGACCGGGGTCGCCGAAACCGTCTCCATCGGAGAGGTCGCCTCAGGCACCTCTGCCAGGTCAGCCTCGTCCTCGCTCAGGTCGATAGTCTCCATTCCCGAGATTTCAGCCGAAGCTTCCCGGGTTTCCACCACATCCTCAGAGGTCGCCTTCTGCGCGCGGGTCTTGCTGCGCGAACGGGTCCGCTTGGGCTTGGATTTGGGCTCTTCGTCCTCGCCTTCATCCCGGGCGCGCTGTGCCTCCGCATAGGCGCGCTCTTCCTCCATCAGGGCCTCTCGGTCCGCGACGGGGATCTGGTAATAATCCGGGTGAATCTCGGAAAACGCCAAGAAGCCATGGCGATTTCCGCCATAGTCCACAAAAGCCGCCTGCAGCGAAGGTTCGACGCGGGTTACTTTTGCGAGGTAGATGTTTCCAGCAAGCTGGCGTTTGTTTTCGGATTCAAAGTCGAACTCCTCAACCTTGTTTCCATCCACCACCACGACGCGGGTTTCCTCCGCGTGGGTGGCGTCGATCAGCATTTTCTTTGCCATTAGTCCTTAGGGTGCACCATGCCAGTTCAAGCCGCCGCCGGGCGAGAGCCGCAGGCGCGGGAACCGAAGTTCCGAGCCTGCTGTCCCCTCCGGGCGGACGTACATGTCTTGGGTGGTGTCTTGTCAGGGCGATACTCAGCAGCGCGGTGCACGAAGGGGATTTCCGGCATATCTGCGGAAAGCCTGCTTTCGTGCTCAATAGTCTCGCGCGCGTCATCGCGGTTCTTCTCCGACAGGTGGGTTGATCCCGAGCCCTGCCCGTTATTTCCTCTTTGCTCAGGCCACGGAGGGCGGGGCAAAGCAGGCATTCGGTTGCCTCGCTCATCGCGCGGCAGTTGGTCTGGCAACGCACCCCGGCTATGGCCGGACGGGCAGGCTGTCAGAAAATCTCATATCGGGACACCCCGATGTGGCCCCCGTCTGCAAAGCATAGTGCCTGTGGATAGGTAATGACAATGGTCATTCTGCTCCACGGAGCCGACAGGGCCAGAATATGCATATGCCTGCAAACGACAAAGGCAGCGTTAACATCCAGCCGCCTGCCCCTACAAATCCGGGAATATTACCCCAAGCGCGCCGGAACCGCCTCAGACCCGCTCCGCGCGCAGAGTTGCAAACCGGTGCTGGGCGCGTGCCACGGCCTCGCCAAGGGTGGCGGCAAAGGCCTGTCCCAGCGCAGGAAAGACCGTGTCCGCGGCGCGCAAGTCAGGGATCTGGGTGGCGTAGCACCCCGAGGATGCAGCCGCTGTCAGGCCGTGGTCGCTATCCTCAAAGGCGGCACAATCGCGCGCCGAGACCCCCAGACGCGCCGCCGCCTCCAGATAGGGCGCTGGATCAGGTTTGTTGGCACTGACCTCATCGCCGCCCAGCACGAACTGGAAATGGGTGAGCAAACCCGCCTCCGCCAGATGGTGCCGCGCCCGGTCCCCCATGGTGGAGGTCACCACCGCCATCCGCGCGCCCTGATCGGACAATGTGGCCAAAGTCTCCGCCACCGTGGGCTTGACCGGCACCCCGTCCAGCAGCCGACGGTCGCAATGGGCGCGCCAGGTCCCGTAGACCTGTTCGACATCCAGATGACGACCGATGAACTCCGCCACCAAGGCGCGGCTGCGCGGCGCGGACAGCCCCACAAGGGTCATGAAAAAGGCCCGCATCTCTGCCTCTTCGCGCTGCACCAGATCGGCGCAATCGAGGAAGGCCTCCATCGTCAGCCGCTCGGTGTCAAGGAGCAGACCATCCATGTCAAAGAGATAAGCAGAGGGCATAGGGGCCTCTTCCCGTGCTATAAATTGGCGTCGAACAATATCAGCCGAGATAGTCCGAACGCTGCAGGCCGTATTTCGCCATCTTTTCGTTCAGGGTCCGGCGCGGCAGGCATAGCTCATCCATCACGCTGGCGATAGAGCCCTTGTGGCGGCGCATCGTATTGTCGATCAGCATCCGTTCAAAAGCTTCGACATATTCCTTCAGGGGCTTGCCCTCGGTGGTCATCACGGGCTGCATGTCATCATGATCGCTCATCAGGAGCGAGGCGATGGTGCCGGATCCCCGCCGCGATTGCAGCACCGCCCGTTCGGCCACATTGATCAGCTGGCGCACATTGCCCGGCCAGGGGGCTTGCAGGAGCTGCGCGGCCTCTTGCGCGGTCACCTGCGGCGCATCACAGCCGTATTCCTCGGAGAACTGTTCACTGAGGCGGGTGAAGAGAGTCAGTATGTCCTCGCCCCGCTGGCGCAGCGGCGGCACGGTGATCCGCAGCGCGGCAAGGCGATAGAAGAGATCGGCACGCAGCATGTCCTCGGAGGTCTTGCCCGCTTCTTGCAGGTTGGAGATGCCGATGATCCGGGTCTCGCCGGGCACACCCTGCTCGTTGATGAAGCTCAGAAGCTTGGCCTGCAGCGCCTCGCTCAAGGCTTCGATGTCCTCAAGCACCAGCGTGCCGCCGCGGGCCTCTTCCACCGCAGGCAACATGCTGTCCTCGGGCTGCATCGGACCAAAGAGACGCTTTGCCAGGGCATCCTCTTCCAATGCCGCACAGGAGACCAGAACGAACTTCTTGCCCGCACGGCTGCCAACGGCGTGCAGCGCATGGGCCACCAGCGTCTTGCCGGTGCCGGTCTCGCCGTCGATCAGCACATGGCCATCGGCCTGGCCGAGATCTAGGATATCCTCGCGCAGACGATCCATGACCGGGCTGGTGCCGATCAGCTTCTTCATGATCTGGCCGCCATCCGACAGCTCCCGGCGCAGCGCGCGGGTGTCGAGGGTCAGCCGACGCGCCCCGGTGGCGCGCTTGGCAAGCTCCGACATGCGGTCGGGGTTAAAGGGCTTTTCGAGGAAGTCGAAAGCCCCCACCCGCATCGCCTCCACCGCCATCGGCACATCGCCGTGGCCGGTGATCATGATGACCGGCAGCGAACTATCCGAGCCCATCAGCTTCTTCAGGAACTGCATCCCGTCCATTCCCGGCATCTTGATGTCGGAAATCACGATCCCCGGATAATCCGGCCCCAGCCGCTTCAGCGCATCTTCGGCACTGGCGAAGGTCTCGGTGTCATAGCCCGACAGGGCCAGCCACTGGCTGATCGACTGCCGCATATCCTGCTCGTCGTCCACGATCGCGATTTTCATGGCCTGTGCCATAGGTTGCCCTCCAGATCGTGCCGCCTATTCGGCGGCCTCGATGCCGTCCACAAGGATCGGCAGTTGAATTTCAAACACCGCGCCGCCTGCCTCGGAGTTGCGGGCCGTGAGACGACCACCTAGATCGTTCACGATCCCGGACGAGATCGCCAGTCCAAGACCAACACCATCGCCGGGCTGCTTGGTGGTGTAGAAAGGTTCGAACAGATTGTCGAAATCCTGAATGCCACCGCCATTGTCCCGGACCGCCAGCGTCGCGGTTTCCCCGGCGGCCAGAATGATCTCCACCTCGGGGTCCTCGACCGATTTGGTCGCATCCAGCGCATTGCGCAAGAGGTTCACCATCACCTGTTCCAGCCGCATCCGGTCTGCCATGACATAGACCGGATCATCGGGAAGTATACGGGTGATCTGCACGTGCCTCTGACGCAGCTGCGGCTCCATCATCGACAGGGAGGAGGCCAGCGCATCGCCCATGTTTACAGGGCTGAACGCGACGCCGCCCTTCCTGGCATAGGACTTCAACTGACGGGTGATCGCGCCCATCCGCTCGATCAGATCGTCGATGCGGCCAAAGGAGGAGAGCGCTTCTTCGGGACGGTTCCTCTGCAGCAACAACCGCGCCCCGGCGAGATAGGTCTTCATCGCCGCAAGTGGTTGATTCAACTCATGACTCACGGCTGCAGACATCTCCCCCAGGGCAGCCAGCTTGGAGCTTTGGGCCAGACTTTGCTCGGCCACCGCCAGGGTCTCCTGAACCCTCTCCCGCTCGGCGATTTCCCGCTGGAGCCGGGTGTTCAACACGCGAAGCTCCGCCGATTCCCGCTGGAACAGTGCCATCCGCAGCGCGGTCTTGCGGCTGAGCGCGTAGAAGGCCAGCGCCAGAAGGATGGCAAATCCCATGATTTCGAGCGCGATCACCGCATTCACCTGCTCGCGGATCGAATCATAGGTGGTGTAGGACATCATCCGCCAACCCTGGAACGGCACCCGGGTCTCCAGCCGCATCACCGCCTCGCCCTGAAGGTAGACATCGGTCGGCAGCGCGGTCCAGTCGGCGGTGGCGCGGATGGCGCGCTGGATCGCGCCCTCGGGGGTCTGTTCCTTCAGCGCCTCCGTCTCGGACAACCCGCGCCAACGCGCCTCGGTGGCCATCACCACGGTGCCTGTGCTGTCGGCCACCATCACCGCATCGGAAATCCCCGCCCAGGCACGTTCGAATTTCTGCAGGTCGACCTCGACCATGATCACGCCGAGGGTGCCGCTGCTGTCCACCAGGCGGCGCGAATAGGTGAACTGGTAACCGCGCACCTCGCGCGGGATCACCGAGAAGACGGTGGAATTGGCGCGGATCGCCTCCACGAAATAGGGTGCGTTGCGATAGACCTCGCCAATACGGATCCGGTCAGTGGCCGCCACGGTGCGCCCGTCCTTGTCCATCAACGTGATGGAGGCGGCGCCGATCTCGTCCACAAAGGAGATCAGCCGCTGGGTGGAGAGCGAGAAATCCTGGCTTTGCAGGGCGGAGATCAGAGCCTGATCCCGCGAGAGAAGCTGCGGCACGATCGCATGGCGGCGCAACTCGCTGACCAGGTTGCCGGAATAGAGCGCAAGGCGCAATTCCGCCCTGCTGCGGGTGGTTTCGGTGAAACTGTGCGACAGCGTGTTGTTGGTGAACCAGACGGTGCCCGCAGCGATCGCCATGAACACCACCAGAGCCAGACGTACGCGCCAAGACACTGTCCGCGACCTGGGTGCGGAACGAGAGGCCGGACGCCCAGACGGCGCGCGTGTCATTTTACCAGTAGTCTCCTCTGGGGCGGTCATGCATCAACAGTAGATTCAGCGCCTCAAAGGCTCAAGTCAGGCGACCGTCAACAGCCCGGACAATGCGCGGAACATCGCCGCACCATCGGTGCCGCCATGACCTGCGTCCGCGGCCCGCTCCGGGTGGGGCATCATGCCCAGCACGCGGCGGTTGGCCGAGAGGATGCCCGCGATATCCTCGGCGGACCCGTTGGGGTTGTCCACATAGGTAAAGGCGATCCGGTCCTGATCCTTCAGCGCCGCCAGGGTCTCGGCATCGGCATAGTAATTGCCGTCGTGATGGGCGATCGGCACCCCGATCACGTCACCGGCATTGTAGCCCTGGGTAAAGGCGCTGTCGGAGGTCGCCACTTTCAGCTCCACCGTGCGGCAGATGTATTTGAGACCTGCATTGCGCAGCAGGGCACCGGGCAGAACCCCGGTTTCGGTCAGGATCTGGAAGCCGTTGCAGACCCCCAGCGCATAGCCGCCCCGCTCGGCATGGTCGATCACCGCCTTGCAGATCGGCGATTGCGCCGCGATGGCTCCGCAGCGCAGATAGTCGCCATAGGAGAAGCCGCCGGGCACACCGACGATATCCACGCCCTCGGGCAGCTGGCTGTCCTTGTGCCAGACCATGGAGACGTCGAAACCTGCCTGTTCGAAGGCGACGGCGAGGTCACGGTCGCAGTTGGATCCGGGAAAAACGACAACGGCAGCACGCATCTGGGCTTCCTCCTAGTTCGCAAAATCGGTGATGACCGCCACGCCGGGAGGCGCCGGACGGTCGAAGGCCGCGAGTTCGTCGCTGGCCTGGGAAAGGGCAATGGTCCGGGTCACAAGCGGTGCAAGGTCCACTTGACCGCCGGACATCAGGTTGAGGAGCGAGGGATAACGCCAGCTCGGCATGCCGCGGGTCCCATGCCGGGTCAGCTGGCCGGAGTAGAGCACATCCATCGGCAAGGACATCTGTGCGTGCGCGCCGGTGGGCAGGCCGATCTGCACCATGCGGCCCATCTTGCGCAGCGACGTCATCGCCGCACTGGTGGTGACGGGCAGCCCCAGCGCCTCGATCGCGACATCGGCACCACCGCCGGTGATCTCCTTCACCGCCTCGGCCGCATCGGTCGTGGCGGCGTTGATCACCGCATCGGCACCGAGGGTCATCGCGTAGTCGAGCTTGTCATCCTGCACATCGACCACAATCACCCGCGCGCCGAGGGCACGGCCAAGGATCAGCGCCGATATGCCGACGCCGCCGCCGCCAAAGATCGCCAGCCATTCGCCGGGCTTCAGCTCGGCGCGACCTGTGAGAGCCTGCCATGCGGTGGTGACCCGACAGCCAAGGGCAGCCGCGATCTCCGGTGCAAGACTGTCCGGCAGCGCGGTCAGATTGGCATCGGCAAAAGGCACCGAGATCAGCTCGGCAAAGGCGCCATCCTGGGTGAAGCCCGGCAGCGCCTGATCGGCACAGATGGTCTGCTTGCCGGCGGCGCAGTCGGGGCACTGCCCGCAGGCAAGAATGAAAGGCGCAATGACCCGGTCACCAATTTTCCAGCGGCTCACGTTGGCGCCCACCGCGACCACTTCGCCGCAGTATTCGTGGCCCGGGATCATCGGCAGCCGAACATCGCTGTCTGCCCCGCTCCAGGCGTGCCAGTCCGAGCGGCAAACGCCACAGGCCAGCACCCGCACCACCACCCCGCCCGGAACCGCATCCGGGTCCGGGACCGTCATCACCTCCAGCGGCTGACGGAGAGCGGTGAGGCGGGCTGCCCGCATCAAGCCAGCTCGATCTCGTAGGATTCGATCACGGTGTTGGCGAGCAGCTTCTCGCACATGTCCTTCACGTCAGCCTCGGTGGCACCCTCGGCGAGATCGAGGTCGATCACCTTGCCCTGACGCACGCCTTCGACCTTGTCGAAGCCGAGCGCGCCAAGCGCGTGACGCACGGCCTCGCCCTGCGGATCGAGAACCCCGTTCTTCAGCATCACATGCACCCGTGCTTTCATCGCGTCTTTCCTTAACCTTCGTGGTGGCCGGGGCGATGGCCCCTGCCCTGTTGTGCTATTGAAAAACCCGCAGGCAAAGCGCGCGGCCTGATCCTGCGGGCGAAATCCTCAGTTCACCAGCTGGGGCTTGCCCGGGGCCGGCGGATTGTTGGGCATCACGCCCAGACGACGGGCCACTTCGGAATAGGCGTCGGTCAGACTGCCGAGGTCACGGCGGAACACGTCCTTATCGAGCTTCTGACCGGTCTTGATGTCCCAGAGACGGCAGCTGTCGGGGCTGATCTCGTCGGCGACAACCAGACGCTGGAAATCGCCTTCGTAGACGCGACCGATCTCGATCTTGAAGTCGATAAGGCGGATGCCAACGGCCAGCATGACGCCGGATAGGAAGTCATTCACCCGCAGCGCGAGAGAGAGAATGTCGTCCATGTCCTGCTGGCTGGCCCAGCCAAAGGCGGCGATATGCTCCTCGGTGACCAGCGGGTCGCCAAGCGCGTCGTCCTTGTAGCAATATTCCACGATCGGGCGCGGCAGCTGGGTGCCCTCGTCGATGCCAAGGCGCTTGGAGAGCGAACCGGCGGCATAGTTGCGCACGATGATCTCCAGCGGGATGATCTCGCAGGAGCGCACCAGCTGCTCGCGCATGTTGAGGCGCTTGAGGAAATGGGTCGGCACGCCGATCTGGCCGAGACCCAGCATGAAGAACTCGCTCAGGATGTTGTTCAGGACTCCCTTGCCCTCGATCACATCGTGCTTTGCTGCGTTGAAGGCGGTGGCGTCATCCTTGAAATACTGGACGATGGTGCCCGGCTCGGGACCTTCGTACAGAGTTTTTGCCTTGCCTTCGTAGATTTTCTTGCGCCGCGCCATGGAGAGCCTTTCGGTATGAACCACCGGGAATCTGCCCCGATCCGTAGCGCCCTCATAGAACAAGGGGGCTTCTGCCGCAAGCACACCGCAGGTCAGGCCCGAGGTCGCAGCCACAAAAGCCTCGGCCTGCCCCCTTTCGGGTGTCCTCCGCGCCCCGCTGTTGCGTCAATTATACGCAATTTGCGGCATCTGACCGAATTCTCGGCTCCGCAATCCCTTTGCGTTGACGCTTTCTTCAGGCCCCCGTCTTAGGTTGAAGAGAACGAATACGGATGTCTTCGGACGTCCGGCCTCCCGTGGTGGGACCCGGGGAACGCGGCAGCATGTGTCCAGAATGGCACGCCGCACCCGACTGATGGCACGCCAAAATCGTGACATCGCGCGGGGTGCATCTGTGATAGACTCGCAAAGCGTCCGCAAAGGCTGGACCTGAAGCGGAGCGCGCAACTGCACTTCCTAGGAGGGTAACCAGTGACGACATTTGACGACCGGGAAAAGGCATTCGAGAACAAATTCGCGCATGACGCCGAACTGAAGTTCAAGGCAGAGGCGCGCCGCAACAAACGATTGGGGCTCTGGGCCGCAGATCTGTTGGGGCATCAGGGCGATGCGGCAGAAGCCTACGCCAAATCCGTCATCGTTGCCGACCTCGAAGTGGCGGGGGACAGCGATGTTCTGGACAAGCTGACACGAGACCTGGAGGGCAAGGTGGGACGTGCCGCCATCCGGGACAAGATGTTGGAATTCATGCGGCAGGCGGCGGAAGAACTTTCCCCCTCCACTCTCTGAGACCGACAGGCCCGGCAGGCGAAGGCAGGCCCGGCCTGTCAGACCCAACCCTGTGGATGCCCCGCCCCTCGGGAAGGCGGCATCCGCGCCTTGGCCGGAAGCTCGACATGACCCCTCGCGCCGCGCGCAGACAGTTCCTCACCAATCTGCTGCGCGTGCTGGCGCCGCTTGTCATCATGACCCTTTGCCTCGTGGCACTCGCGGGTCACGCGGAACTGCCTGCCCTGTCCGAACTCATCGCGATGACACGTCAAGTGGCGCCGCAAAACTGGATCGGGGCCCTTGGCGCAACGGTTTTGAGCTTCTGGGCCCTCGGACGCTATGACGCGGTGGCGCATCGCCACCTGCGCACCGGCATTGCCGATCCGCTGGCCCGGCGGGCCGGCATGGCCTCCATCGCCTTTTCGCAAGCGGTCGGGTTTGGCCTTCTGTCGGGGTCCTTTTCCCGCTGGCGGTTGCTGCCACAGCTTTCGCCGCTGCAAGCCGCCCAATTGACGGGGTTTGTCGGCATCACCTTCATGTCGGCGCTCTCAGTGATCTGCGGGCTCTCCCTCGTCCTGATCGCACCCAGCCTTGCGATGCGGGGTATCGGCTTTGGTATCCTGCTGGCGGCGGCATGTGTCGCGGTCCTGTGTTTCTTCCATCCCGAATGGCGGATCCGCGGGTTGAAACTGCGGCTGCCCTCCCTGCAGGCTATCTGCGCGCTGGCGATCTGGAGCCTGATGGACGTGGTCTTTGCCGGCATGGCCCTGTGGTTCCTTCTGCCGGAGGGCAGCGGCATCACCCTCGCCGCCCTCCTGCCCGCTTATTTTCTGGCCCTTGGCCTGGCGATCCTGTCTTCTTCGCCCGGCGGCGCGGGTCCGCTTGAACTCGCCATGCTGGCCTTGCTGCCCGGAGCCGATCCGGCCGCTCTGGTCGCGGGCCTGCTGGCCTTCCGCGCCGTCTACTATGGGCTGCCTGCAGCTTTGGCCGGCGCCCTCCTCCTGTGGCCTTCGCTGATGCGTCAGGCCTTGCCGGAAGACCAGGATCCAGAGGACTATCTGGGCAGCGACGTGCGGGCTGCCGCCAGCCAGCCTTTCGATCGGCCTCAGTCCGAGACCGGCGTCATCCTGCAGAACGGCGGGCATGTCATGGCCTTCGGCCTCAATCAGGTCGCCATGCTCGACACGCCCCAGATCTCTGCCGTGCTGTTTGATCCGATCAGCGGCCGCCGGGGAGAGATCCCGGAGGCCCTTGCCCGCCATGCCCGCTCGCGCAATGCGGCCGCCTGCCTCTACAAGTGCAGCCCCCGTCTTGCTTTGGCCGCCCGACGTCATGGCTGGAGGGTATTGCGTATCGCACAGGAGGCGGTGGTCCATCCCCAAAGCTTCAGCGACAGTGGCTCCGACTATCGCCAGTTGCGCCGCAAGCTGCGCCATGCCCAGAAGGCGGGGCTGCGGATCGAACTGGCCTGGGGCAGCCTGCCACTGCGCCGGATGGCCGAGGTGGACGCGCTCTGGATCCGCCAACACGGGCGGGCGCGCGGCACCACCATGGGGCAGTTCGAACCGAGCTACGTGGCAATCCAGATGACCTTCCTGGCCTGGATAGACGAGCGTCTCATCGGCTTTATGACCTTTCACCGGGCAGCAGACGAATGGTGCCTCGATCTGGTGCGTCAGCTTCCAGGCGCCCCGGACGGTACTGGCCATGCAATGGTCCGGGCCGCGATCGAGGCCGCGCGCGAGGCCGGAGTGACACGCCTGTCGTTGGCCGCGGTGCCGGATCATCGCTTTGCCACCCGTCTCGACCGCGGGCTGCGTCAGTTCAAGGCGTGTTTCGCCCAGACCTGGGAGCCCCGATACATCGCTGCTCCGACCTGGTCGCAACTGGCCCTGTCGCTGGCGGAACTGATCCGTCTGGTCCATCGACCAGCCCGTCCCGGCCACCCGGCTGTCGACCAGACCGAGATCGGCGTCGGCGAATCCGACGCGCTGCTCCTGCAGCCCGCCTATGACAAGGCTGAGGAAAATTCTGTTGCCCTGAAGCGCTCCGCGTGACAGATGAACCCAATCTGGCAGGGGCCACCAACCGACGGCCTCCGCCCTGGCACAGTCAAGTGGATCCCAAGATGAGCAACCGTTTCCTTGATCTCATGAACAGTCGCGACGTCCTGTTGGCGGATGGTGCCACCGGCACCAATCTGTTTGCCATGGGGCTGCAATCCGGCGACGCGCCCGAGCTTTGGAACACCGAAGAGCCCGGCAAGATCATGGCGCTCTACCAAGGATCGGTGGATGCGGGCAGCGACCTGTTCCTGACCAATAGTTTTGGGGGCACCGCCGCCCGATTGAAGCTGCATGACGCCCAGGGCCGGGTGCGCGAATTGAACCGCATCGCCGCAGAACTTGGCCGCGAGGTTGCCGACAAGTCCGAGCGCAAGATCGCGGTGGCGGGTTCCGTCGGCCCCACAGGCGAAATCATGCAGCCCGTTGGAGCCTTGTCGCATGAACTCGCTGTCGAGATGTTTCACGAGCAGGCCGACGCCCTCAAGGAAGGCGGCGTCGATGTGCTCTGGCTGGAGACCATCTCTGCGCCGGAAGAGTTTCGTGCCGCTGCGGAGGCCTTCAAGCTGGTGGACATGCCCTGGTGCGGCACCATGAGCTTTGACACCGCCGGGCGCACGATGATGGGGGTGACCTCCGCAGCCTTGGCAAAACTTGTCGAGGACTTCGACGCGCCCCCCCTCGCCTTCGGTGCGAACTGCGGCACTGGCGCGTCTGACATCCTGCGGACCGTTCTCGGTTTCGCGGCTCAGGGGACCGAACGTCCGATCATCTCCAAAGGCAATGCCGGCATTCCGAAATATGTGGATGGACACATTCATTACGACGGTACGCCGGAACTGATGGCCGAATACGCGGTCCTCGCACGCGACTCCGGAGCCAAGATCATCGGCGGCTGCTGCGGCACCATGCCGGATCACTTGCGCCGGATGCGCGAGGCGCTCGACAGCCGCCCGCGCGGCGAGCGTCCCTCGCTGGAGCAGATCGTCGAAATCCTCGGCCCCTTCACCTCCGCCAGCGATGGCACCGAAGACGGCAATGAAGAAGGCGGTGACCGCCGGGGTCGGCGCGGACGCCGTCGCGGCTGAGCGACAGGCGCGGCACGCCCCCAATCAGACAAACCTGCAAAGACCGGGTCCTGCCCGGTCTTTTCCGTTTCGCAACAGTCCCGGCCCAGCGGCAGGCGGTGTCAAAACAGGCTCAACTGATCCCCCGCCTGCGCAGGCTTGGCGAAGAGGTCGCAGCGCAAGGGCGCGGCTTTCTCCGAAAGCCCAAGTCGCGCGCAGGCCAGCCGGAACCGCCGCCCGATCATCTCGGCATACTCGCCCTCGCCCCGCATCCGCTGTCCCCAGCGCGGATCATAGTCGCGCCCGCCATGCATTTCCCGCAGCCGTGCCATCACCTTCTCCGCCCGCCCCGGTTCATGGGTCTGCAACCACTCCTGCCAGAGCTCCGAGACTTCGCGCGGCAGTCGCAGCATGATCCAGCTCGCCGCATCTGCCCCGGCCTCTGCCCCCGCCGCCAGCAAGGCCTCCAGCTCGTGATCGGTCAGCCCCGGCACCAGAGGCGAGGTCATGATCCGCACCGGAATGCCGGCCTCGCTCAACCGCCGGATCACCGCCAGCCGCCGTGCGGGCACCGGCACCCGGGGCTCCATCCGCCGCGACAGATCCGCATCAAGCGTCGTCACCGAGATGCCCACCCGCACCAGCCCCCGCCGTGCCATGTCCGACAGGATATCCAGATCGCGCTCGATCAGGGTGCCCTTGGTGACAATCGCCACCGGATGGTTGAAGTCCCGCAGCACCTCCAGACAGGCGCGCATGATGCCCCAGTCGCGTTCGCAGGGCTGATAGGGATCGGTATTGGTGCCAATCGCCAGCACCGCCACCCTGTAACTCTTGGCGGAGAGCTCCTTGCGCAGCACCTCTGCCGCATTGGGGCGCGCCACCAGCCGGGTTTCGAAATCCAGCCCCGGCGACAGTCCCAGATAGGCGTGGCTCGGACGTGCGAAACAATAGATGCAGCCATGTTCGCAGCCGCGATAGGGGTTGATCGAACGGTCGAACGGAAGATCCGGCGAGCGGTTGTAGGTGATCAGACTACGCGCGACCTCGGCGCGAATCTCTGTTGCCAGCGAGTCCGGTGGCACATCCTGATGCCAGCCATCCGCTTCGGCCACACGGGCCAGATCGAACCGCCCTGCCGTATTGCTCAGCGCGGCCCGGGATTTGACCCGTGAAACCGTTGTTGTATGCTTGTGTTCCATGATCCGAACTTGCCACAATGATCGGAACAAATAAAGAACATACACACCTCTCAGCGCGAGTTCGGGCAGGAGAACCTCGGTAAGCGGGACGCTTTGACAGCCGAGGTCGGTCTGAACCACGGGAGTGTCGCAATCAAAGCAGTCCACAGGGGCACTTCTGGCCCAAAACGGAAAAACAATGCGACCGCCCAGGGTGCGCCCTTCAGCTAAGGAAATCAGTCATGTCGGAAGAAGAAGACATCATCCTCGCAGACCTCGACGACGAGGAATTGGTGCAACAGATGTTCGACGATCTCTATGACGGTCTCAAGGAAGAGATCGAAGAGGGCGTGAACATCCTGCTGGAGCGCAACTGGACTCCCTACAAGATCCTCACCGAAGCGCTGGTGGGCGGCATGACCATCGTCGGCGCCGACTTCCGCGACGGCATCCTCTTCGTGCCCGAAGTGCTGCTGGCGGCCAATGCGATGAAGGGTGGCATGGCCATCCTGAAGCCGCTGCTGGCAGAAACCGGAGCGCCGCGCATGGGCTCGATGGTGATCGGCACCGTGAAGGGCGACATCCACGATATCGGAAAGAACCTCGTCTCGATGATGATGGAAGGTGCCGGCTTTGAAGTGGTCGACATCGGCATCAACAACCCGGTCGAGAGCTACCTCGAGGCGCTCGAAGAGCACAAGCCCGACATCCTCGGCATGTCCGCGCTGCTGACCACCACCATGCCCTACATGAAGGTCGTGATCGACACGCTGATCGAACAGGGCAAGCGCGACGACTATGTGGTGCTCGTCGGTGGCGCGCCGCTGAACGAGGAATTCGGCAAGGCGATCGGCGCCGATGCCTATTGCCGCGATGCGGCCGTTGCGGTGGAAACCGCCAAGAGCTTTGTGGCGCGCAAGCACAACGCCATGAACGCCTGATATGGCACCCGCGTCCCAGCGACGCGGCCGGGCGGCCCGCCTCACCCAGCGGGCCGCCCTCCCCTTGCCCAGCGGCAAGAGCCTCGACGAGGCTTCCCTCTCCGAAAATGGCCTCGCGGCCCCTGAAAGGAAGACCGGGCGGATCCTGCTGATCGCCTGCGGGGCTTTGGCGCGCGAGATCCTTGATATCAAGGCGCTCAACGGGTTCGATCACATGGATCTGACTTGCCTGCCGGCCAAACTGCATCTCTACCCAGATCAGATCGTCACCCATGTGGAATCCGCAGTGGAAAAGCACCGCGCCACCTATGACTATATCTATGTGATCTATGCCGATTGCGGCACTGGCGGCGCGCTGGCCGAGGCCTGCGCCCGTCTTGGCGTCGAGATGGTGGCTGGCCCGCATTGTTACGCCTTCTTCGAAGGCAATGCCCGCTTCGAAGAGCTGACCGAAGCCGGCGAGATCACCGCCTTTTATCTCACCGACTTCCTCGTGAAGCAGTTCGACGCCTTTGTCTGGCGCCCGATGGGCCTCGACAAGAACCCGGAACTGCGTGACATGATCTTTGGCAATTACACCACGCTGGTCTATCAGTCGCAGGTCAACGACCCTGCATTGGTGGAAAAAGCCCGCGCCTGCGCCGACCGGATGGGCCTCACCTTCGTGCATCGCCACACCGGCTATGGCGAGTTGGAAACCAGCCTCAAGGCCTGGTCCACCGCTTCTATCGGTTGAAGAACTACCGCGAGTGAGGTGTCACCCTTGGGCAAGTGGGAGCAAGCTCCCGACCCCGGCCTGCGTCAGGCCTGCGCCGCTGCGGTCTCGCGAATCCGCTCGATCATCGCCCGCAACCCGTTGGAGCGTTGCGCCGAGAGGTGATCGTTCATCCCCAGACGCCCCATTTCAGCACGGGCATCCACCGCAAGCACCTCTGCGAGTGTCAGCCCGTTGTAAAGTTTCTGCAGCAGTGCAATCAGCCCCTTCACGATCATCGCGTCGCTGTCGCCGTCAAAGCGCAGCGCGCCGCCCTCGATCTGGATATGCAACCAGACCTGGCTGGCACAGCCGTCCACTTTGGTTGCAGGCACCTTGAGCGCCGCGTCCAGCGGCGCCATCGCCTTGCCCTGTTCGATCACATGGCGATAGCGATCTTCCCAGTCCTCGATGAACTCGAAATCCTCTACGATCTCCTCAAAGGCGGCAGTGGCCATGGTATCCCCCATCTCGCAACCCGGTGGCAACAGCTCGGACCTAGGCCAGAGCCTTGGGGTTTTCAACCGCTTTTCAACGCTGCTTCAATCGGGTAGTCAGTTTTGCAAGCAACACTGACTGCGGCAGGTATTCATGCGTATCACTCTCGGCGCCTTTCTGGTTGGCACTCTGGTCCTGTCCTCCTGCGGTGGCTGGCGCGACTCGCGTGTCAATCCGACCAATTGGTTCGGCAAATCCCGCGAAGCCCGGATTGCGGCCCCGGTGGAAACCGTGAACCCGCTGATCCCCCAGGACGAAGACCGGGTGAACCTGCTTGGAGACGACGCGGAAGACGCCGTGGACCGCAGCGTTCCGATCGCCGTGATCCGCGACATGGAAATCAGCCGCACACCGATTGGCGCCATTGTCACCGTGACCGGAGAAGCCACCCGCAACGGCGCCTATGGCGCCAAGCTGGTAGCCTCCGAAGTGCAACCCGATGGGGTGCTGGAATATACGTTCCGGGTGACCTATCCCGCCCGGGCCACCTATCCGGGTACCGAAGCCACCCGTGCCGTGCGCGCGGCTGTCACATTGACGCATCAGGATCTCGTTGGCGTGCGCAGCATCCGGGTCATCGGACGCGACAACGCTCGGGAAAGCCGACGCTAACCTCTCAAGAGGAAACAAAAAAACGCGCCTCTCAGGGCGCGTTTTTTGTTTGAAACGAGAGGTCGGATCGCAATTCGGTTGGCCAGTTCAGAGCTCGACCACCTGAACCAGTTGCCCCTTCGCGGCAAGGGCAATCTTGCCTTCACAGAGGCGCAGCGCATCCGCGCCAAAGACCTCAAGGCGCCATCCGTGCAGGGCCGGGACATCCCGTTCGCCCGCCGCAATTGCGTCCAGATCCGAGGACGGCGCAATCAGCTTCGCAGCCACGCCGGAGGTTTCAGTCTTGGCCTTCAGCAGCACCCGCAGCAGATCCGCCAGCGCGCCGTTGATCTGCATTTTCTCCCGCGACAGGTCCGGTTTCGGCATCTTTTCCTGAGGGCAGTTCACCCCGCGTTCCACCGCCGCCAGGATGCCGTCGGCAATGGCGCCCTTGCGCGCTTCGCGTAGGAGCAGGCGAGAACCGCCAAGGTCGGCCGGGCTGCGCGGCTTGGTCGATGCCAGCTCCACCAGCGCGTCATCCTTGAACACCCGGTTGCGCGGCACGTTGTTGGACTGGGCGTATTCCTCGCGGAAAGCCGCCAGTTCGCGCACCACGGCAAGGAATTTGCCCGAATTGGTGCGGGTCTTGATCCGCCGCCATGCCTCGCGCGGTTGCGCGTCATAGGTGGCGGGATCAGTCAGCACCTGCAATTCCTCGGCCACCCAATGGCTGCGCCCGGTCTTGTCGAGTTCCTTGCGCAGGTATTCGTAGATCTGCCTCAGATGGGTCACATCCGCCAAAGCATAGGTCATCTGCGCCTCGCTCAGCGGACGGCGCGACCAGTCGGTGAAGCGCGAGGTCTTGTCGAGCCCCTGCTTGCAAACTTTACGCACCAAAGTCTCGTAGCCGACCTGTTCGCCAAAGCCGCAGACCATGGCCGCGACCTGGGTGTCAAACAGCGGCTGCGGGAAGACCTGCGCATCCACCCAGAAGATTTCCAAGTCCTGACGCGCGGCGTGGAACACCTTGACCACGGCCTCGTTGCGGAAAAGCTCGTACAGCGGCTCCAGCGACAGGCCCTCCGCCAGAGGGTCCACCAGCACCGCATCCTCACCCGACTTGTCACGATAGGCGAGCTGGATCAGGCAGAGTTTGGAGTAATAGGTTCGTTCCCGCAGGAATTCGGTATCCACCGTCACATAGGGGTATTTCGCCGCCTGTTCACAAAAGGCGCGCAATTCGTCGGTGGTGGTCAGGGTTTTCATCAAATGCGTCTTTGCAGGTTTCAGGTTTAGGCCGCTCGG
Source organism: uncultured Paracoccaceae bacterium (assembly GCA_937146765.1). GTDB lineage: Bacteria > Pseudomonadota > Alphaproteobacteria > Rhodobacterales > Rhodobacteraceae > Epibacterium. The sequence continues at coordinate 99,877 of CAKZRP010000058.1, forward strand.
GTTGATTGTTGATACGCCGAGGGCGGGTTGGTTGCAAACCCTGTAACGGATCTGCGACGCAGGATCAGCCGAGATGCAACACCGCACGCTCGCCAATCAGATAGCGCTTCAACACCGCCGGATAGAGGCGGTGTTCCTGCACCAAGACCCGCGCCGCGAGGTCATCGGGGGTATCGCCCGCAAGGACTGGCACTTCGGCTTGACCGAGGATCGGACCGTCATCAAGCAAGGGCGTCACCTCATGCACGGTGCAGCCGTGCCGGGCATCGCCCGCCTCCAGCGCGCGGGCATGGGTGTGCAGGCCTTTGTATTTCGGCAGCAAGGAGGGGTGAATATTGAGCATCCGGCCTTCGAACTGGCTGACAAAGCCAGCCGTCAGCACCCGCATGAAGCCCGCAAGGCAGACCACATCGGCGCCCGCCTCAAGGATCGGCTTCACCAGCTCCGCCTCAAAGGCGGCGCGGTCGCTGCCAAAGGGGCGATGGTCCACCACGGAGGTGGCCACGCCACGCTCGGCCGCGCGTTTCAACCCGCCCGCATCCGCATTGTTCGACAGAACCAGACAGGGGCGGCCCGGGTGGTCGGGATCGTTCAGCATAGAGTCAACGAGGGCCACCATATTGGAGCCCCCGCCGGAAACCAGAATAGCTACGGCCTTCTTGTCGCTCACAGGAGAGAGCCTGTGTAGCGCACGCCCTCGCCTGCGGTCACGGTGCCGAGGCGGGAGACGGTCTCGCCCTCGCCCTTCAGCAGCTCCTCCAGCGCGTCGGCGCGGTCGGCGGAGACCACAACGATCATGCCAATGCCGCAGTTGAAGGTCTTCAGCATCTCACGCTCTTCCACGCCACCGGTTTTCGCCAGCCATTGGAACACGCCGGGCAGCTCCCAGGCGTCGAGGTTGATGTCGGCACCAAGCCCTTCGGGCAGGACGCGGGGCAGGTTCTCGGTCAGACCACCGCCAGTGATATGAGCCAGCGCATGGACGCCGCCGGCCCGGATCGCATTCAGCACTTGCTTCACATAAAGGCGGGTCGGAGTGAGCAGAACCTCACCCAGCTTGCCTTTGCCAAAGGGGCTCTCCGCCTCCCAGCCGAGGCCGGAGTATTTGACGATCTGGCGCACCAGCGAATAGCCGTTGGAATGCACCCCGTCGGAGCCGAGACCCAGAAGAACGTCGCCTTCGACCACGCCCTCAGGCAGCGCAGTGCCGCGTTCCATCGCGCCGACGGCAAAACCTGCGAGGTCGAAATCGCCCTTGGGGTACATTCCCGGCATCTCAGCGGTCTCGCCCCCGATCAGCGCGCAGCCGGAACGCACGCAGCCCTCGGCGATGCCTTCGATGATTCGCGCAGCTTTCTCGGTCTCCAGCTTGCCGGTGGCAAAATAGTCGAGGAAGAACAGCGGTTCAGCCCCCTGACACACCAGGTCGTTGACGCACATGGCGACGAGATCGATACCGACCCCTTCCACGTGACCGGTGTCGATGGCGATCCGCAGCTTGGTGCCGACGCCATCGGTCGCGCCCACGAGGATCGGATCCTGATAGCCGGCGGCCTTGAGGTCGAACAGCGCGCCAAATCCGCCGAGGCCGCTCATCACGCCGGGGCGGTTGGTGCGTTTGGCGGCGGGCTTGATCCGCTCCACCAACTCGTTGCCCGCATCAATGTCTACGCCCGCATCCGCATAGGACATCCCGTTCTTGCCGCTGGTCATCGCATGGCTCCTTCGCAATGGTTGACGTGGCTTTAGCCTATAGGTCGGGCGAAGGAAACTAGGGAAAACACCCCTCCCAGGCCCGAAATCGGTGCAAAGGGAGGGGTTCGCGCGCTTTTTACTCAGTCAGGCGGCGGCCGCTCGATTTCAGAGGCCGAATTGCCAGGGCGCCTGATGGAAGGCATAGGCCTCGCCGTCGCGCGCCACCCGCCCGAGCCCGGGGAAATCGAGGTGCATCCCCACCACCAGAAGAGCGTCCGAGGCGGCGCGGTCAAACATCGCCTTGCGGGTGGCCGCCGCAAGCGGCTGATCCACATCGAAGGGGATCGTCCAGTCGGGATTGGCAAATTGCAGCGCGGTACTGTGCACGACATCGCCCCAAATCAGGAGCTGATCAGCGCCAGCGTCCAGCAGGAAGCCACTGTGCCCCGGTGTATGGCCCGGCAAAGGCAGGGCACTCAGGCCCGGTGCCACGTCCGCTTCTCCGGTGAAAGGTTTCAGCCGATCCTGATAGGGGGCAACCGCATCGCGCGCCATCTGGAAGAAGCCGCGGCTGCCCTCGTCCACCATTGCCATGATGGCATCGTCGTGCCAGAACGCCCATTCTGCTTCGGCCACCGCCAGTTCCGCGTTTGGGAAAGCGGCGCTACCGTCCTGGGCCAGCAGCCCGCCGGCGTGGTCGGGGTGCATATGGGTCAAGAGCACGGTGGAGATATCCGCGGCCGCCACGCCGGAAGCCGCCAGCGCCGCGCCCAGCCCGCCAAGGTCCGGCCCCATCAGCTGCGCGGTGCCGGTATCCACCAGCGTCAGTGCTCCGCCATGTTCGATCAGGTAACCATTGACCGGGATCTCCAGCCCTTGCGGACCGGGGCGATAGAAACTTCCCGCCAGCGTGGCCTCCGCCTTGGTCGCGTCATAGCCGGTGAAGGCCTGAGCGGGCACCGCGAGGTGACCATCCAGCAGCGCGGTGACGGTCGCATCACCAATCTGGAAGCGATGCAACACGGGCGCAGGCGCGGCAGGGGCGGCCAAGGCGAGGGTGCCAAAGGAGGGAACCGCCGATGCGGCGACGCCAAGGCCAAGGCCTTGCAACAGGGATCTGCGGGAAATGGTCATAAGAAACTCCAATATCCGAGCCCGCCGGTGTGACGGGTGATCACGAAGTATCAAGCGCCTCTGGCCTTTGTCAGCCTTGCGAGGCTAATAAGGGATATTAGCAGTTCTTATAGGCGTGACCATGGATCGTTTGATGCTTCTCGAAACATTTACGGTTGCGCTGGATGAAGGCTCGTTGAGCCGCGCCGCCCGGCGTCGGGGTGTCACGCAATCGGCCATCAGCCAGCAGATCAAGCAATTGGAGAGCATGGTCGGGCACCAGTTGCTGCACCGCACCGCGCAGGGAGTTCGCGCCACTCGGTCGGGCGAACTCGTCTACACCCATGCCCAGGACCTCCTCGGTGGCTTTGACCGGCTCGCCGCCGAGCTCAACCAGATGCAGAACAGCGTGTCGGGCGATTTCCGCATCAGCGTCAACAGCTTTCTCGGTCGCCGCATCATCGGTCCCCTGCTGATAGACCTTGACCGCGACCATGAGGGTCTCAACATCATCATGCGGGTGGAAGACCGGCTGGTGGATGTGGTGCGCGAAAACTATGACCTTGCCATTCGCAGCGGTCGCATCGGCGAGACAGATGGCGTCGGGCGGCGCATCGCCACGCTGGAAACCGTACTCTTTGCCACCCCCGCGTATCTCGACAGGATGGGACGGCCGGAGGATCCCTCGGATCTGACCCGGATGAAGTTCATCCAGCACCATGAAGACCAGACGAAAGGGTTCTTCACGCTTGGTCGCGACGGCATCGAAGTCCAGGCTCCCATCCGCATCGGCTTTACCGCCGATGATCCCGACCTGATCATGCACGCGGTCCTGAACGGGTCCGGCTATACCCGCGCCCCCAGTTTCTTTGTCGAAGAGCAGCTGCGCAGTGGTATACTCGAAGCCGTGCTGCCCGGATGGAATGCGCCGGACAAGGAGGTCTTTGCCATCTACCCATCCCGCCATGCCATTGACCGTCGGCGTGACCTGATCATCGATGGCGTAGCGGCACGCCTGGCCGAGATCCGGGCCCGCGGCCGCCAGAGTGTGACGCGACCAATCACCGCTTGACCTCACGACCACCATTACCTAACCAGTTGGCTCAAGTGGGCCTGTAGCTCAACGGTTAGAGCAGAGCGCTCATAACGCTTTGGTTGCGGGTTCAAATCCTGCCGGGCCTACCACTTCCACCAGACATCCAGATCGCCACTCCCTGCCCCAAGCCCACTTGTCGGGTATCGCTGACCGGGCGACCTGCGCGGGACGCAAGCCCAGGGGGATCCTCTGTCGGCGGCCAGACCAGTCGCGTGGTCCAGGGCGCGTTGCAGTCACAAGGCGATCACGATATCCGCCTGCAAACCGCCAAGCGCCTCGCTGGTGCCCAGCCGCAGGGTACCGCCGTGAGCGCGGGCAATGTCCGCAACGATCGCCAGCCCCAGCCCCACCCCCGTGCCCAGATCCTGATTGCGCGCGGGATCCAACCGGGTGAAAGGCCGGATCGCGTCGCCACGCAGGTCTTCGGGAATGCCAGGACCATCGTCCTCGACCCGGATCCGCAGCGACTTCTGCATCACCACCACCGAGACCCTTGCCCGGGTGCCATATCGCACCGCGTTCGAAATCAGATTGTCCAGGGCCCGGCGTACCGCAGCCGCCCGCAACGGAACCCGGCGGTTTCCAACCGCCTCGACCAGATGGACGGTCTTGCCTTGCCGAACCCAGTTCTGCACCGCCTCTTCCACCAGGGCACAGGGATCGCTTTCGGCCATCGCGCTGGTGGTCACCCCACGCGAAAAATCAAGGAAGGCATTGACCATATCCTCCATTTCCTTGACGTCCTGAATCATCGGAGCGGCGTCTTCCTCGTCGATCATCGCAAGGCCGAGCTTGAGCCGGGTCAAGGGCGTGCGCAGATCGTGGCTCACGCCCGAGAGCATCAGGGTCCGCTGTTCGATCTGGCGCTCGATTCGCGCCCGCATGTCGACAAAGGCCGCCCCGGCCGCGCGCACCTCGGTTGCGCCACGCGGAGTGTAGGGAATCATGCGGCCCCGCCCAAAGGCCTCCGCGGCATCGGCAAGCCGCTTGATCGGGCGCAATTGGTTGCGCATGTAGACCATCGCGATCACAATCAGGAGGAAACCAAAAACCACCATGGTCACGATCAGCTGATGTGGTGCGGCGGCGCTCACCCGGCGCCGACTGAAATCCATCTGGACCGGTCCGTGGCGGCTCTCCATCACCGCCGAAATCTGGCTGGAGCGAGGCAACTGCAGGGTTAGGAAACCGGGCACGGCCTGCTCGAACACCTCACGGATGATGCGCCCGGAATAGTCCTCGAAGTGTCTTTCGTCGATCGGAATGGGATCGCCGGGCTCGAGGAACCGCAGATCGATGAACAGCGGTTCCAGCAGCGGCGCAAGACGCCCCATCGCCTCCTCCTGGCTTTCACTGCGGTCGATCTCCTCGCTGATCATCACGAATTCGCGCACCATGGTCTGCGACATCTGGGTGGTGATGTCCTCAAGGTCGCGACGGATGAAGACAAAGGACACCACGATCTGCAGCGTGATGACCGGCATCAGCATGATCAGGGCGGCACGCCCGTAGATCCCGGAGGGCAATCGGGGCAAATAGTGTTTGAGGCGCGAGAAGTTCATATCTAAGCCTGTGGCCGGTACCGCCATGTCAGGTGGCACGCTGGAAGGGAGAAGCCAGATGAGCAGACCTGAAGCAGAGGAGGGGTTCAACCCCAAACCCGGAGTGGCGGAGGAACTCTTTGCCGACGTGCGCCGTATCCTGGCTCCCAACCCTTCGCCGATGACCTATCGTGGAACGAATACTTATCTGGTCGGACGCCGCCAGTTGGCGGTGATCGACCCGGGGCCCCAGTCAGACCAGCATCTGGAGGCCATTCTCGCCGCCGTGCAGCCGGGACAGAGCGTTTCCCATATTCTTGTGACCCATAGCCATCTCGATCACTCACCGCTGGCGGCAGCCTTGCAAGCACGCACCGGCGCCCCCATCCTTGCCTTTGGCGATGCGCAGGCGGGTCGCAGCCCGGTGATGCAATCGCTGGCCCGCGACGGGCTGGCCGGCGGTGGCGAAGGCCTCGATCACGGCTTCACCTGCGACCAAAGCCTCGCGGACGGGGCACAGGTGATCGGAGACGACTGGCAGTTGCAGGTCCTGCACACCCCCGGTCATATCGGCAATCACCTTTGCTTCGCGACCGGGGATCTGCTGTTCTCCGGCGACCAAGTAATGGGCTGGGCGAGTTCGCTGGTCTCCCCGCCCGATGGCGACCTCACCGATTTCATGGCCTCCTGCCGCAGGCTCCAGGCCCGATCCTGGGCGGCCATGTTGCCGGGCCATGGCGCAGTGATCCGCGATCCACAGGCGCGCCTCGACTGGTTGGTCCAACACCGCAGCCTGCGCGAAAGGGAGATCCTGACCGCACTTGAGCTTGCACCGGCGGATGCCGCCGCCCTGGCCGCCCGGATCTATACGGAGACTCCCGCGCCGCTTCTGAAGGCGGCCGAGCGGAATGTCTTTGCCCATCTCGTCGATCTGACACAACGCGGCGAAGTGCGCCCGATCGGCGCTCTGTCTGCTCTGGCGACCTTTGAAAAGCTTGGCTGATTTTTTTGCCGGAATTGCGCTTTTCGCTCTGGACGCCCCGAATGGTGAGGGCTATACGGTCGCTCACACTCCGGCGTAGCTCAGCGGTAGAGCAGTTGACTGTTAATCAATTGGTCGTAGGTTCGATCCCTACCGCCGGAGCCAAAGATTTCAAGGACTTGACGGCAACGTCAGGTCCTTTGTCTTTTCCCGACCTCATTGGGATGACCAATCCTTGGCCAATTGAGACACCCGCTTTCGGGCTGGTTGCGCGGCACCGGTCCTGCCCTTTTGAGACACGAACCCGCTCGCGATAGGCATCGCCCCTTGCAATGGCCCCGCACGGTGGAAAGGCATCATCAAAAGCAGAGACCGCAAGCCATCTTGGACCTTCGGTACAGGCGTGGTCCGACTTTTCGCTGGCCGCCCGCGCCGATCTGGAACAATATAGGAACACGTGAATCGGGCTGACAAGGGCGATCGCATCGCCTACACAAGGTCGTGGGACGGCAAGAAGGAAGTTATCAAGATGTTGACCTCACTGGAACTCTGTGCGGGAGCAGGCGGACAGGCGCTCGGACTCGAACAGGCAGGCTTCGGCCATGAGGCGCTTGTCGAGATCGACTCCCATTGCTGTGCAACCCTGCGCCACAACCGGCCGCAGTGGAACGTGGTCGAAGACGACCTGCGCTTTTTCAAGGAACGGGCCGCCTCTTTTGCCGGAGTCGATCTGGTCGCCGGTGGCCTGCCTTGCCCGCCGTTCTCGGTGGCCGGCAAGCAACTCGGCGAGAAAGACGAACGCAACCTCTTTCCGGATGCACTCCAGATCATCGACGCCGTACGTCCCAAGGCGGTGATGATCGAGAACGTGCGCGGGTTTCTCGATGCGGTCTTTCACGACTACCGCGAAGGCCTGAAGAAGCAGCTGGCCAGGCTGGGCTACAAGACCGACTGGCGCCTGCTGAACTCCTCGCATTTCGGCGTGCCGCAGCTGCGGCCCCGCGTGGTGATCGTTGCGATCCGGGCTGACCTGGCGGAGGGCTTTGAGTGGCCGGAAGAACAGCACAAGAACCCGCCCACCGTCGGCGAGACGCTTTATGAAATGATGGCCGCCCGGGGCTGGCCTGGCGCCAAGGCCTGGCGCGACCGGGCAGATGAAATCGCACCAACCATCGTGGGCGGGTCCAAGAAACATGGCGGCCCGGATCTCGGCCCGACCCGCGCGCGGCGCGCCTGGGAACTTCTGGGGGTCAATGGCAAGACGATTGCCGAAGACGCGCCGGATCCGGATTTCGTCGGCATGCCTCGCCTGACAGTGCCCATGGTGGCCCGGATCCAAGGCTTTCCCCCGGAATGGCATTTCACCGGTCGGAAAACCAATGCCTACCGGCAGGTGGGCAATGCCTTTCCGCCCCCGGTCGCGCAAGCGGTGGCAGAGCGGGTCTCTGCGGCGATCCAGTCTCGTGCCCGTCTGCGGGCGGTCTAGTGTCCGACATGGGGTGGCACCACTCGGCAAGAGTGAACATCACCACATAGGGTCATGAAGAAGAAGATCCCCGAGAGCAAGGTATTGCCCGGTCACCCGGACTTTGAGGTGCTGTCTGCGCTTGCCGCCGATCTCACCCGCCGGGCAATGGGGCGCAAACCTGCCGACCGTGCGGGCCCGCTGAATCGCATTCTGCCCCCTCTCTACCGGGTTGAGATCGACGGGGTGATCCGCACCCCTCTGACCGGTCGGCGCAGCTATGCGCAGCTCGAAAAAGTAGAGCGCACCTATATCGGAATGCTGGTCGAAATGATGCTGCGCGCGGAACTCGACCTGCCTCGCGGACAAAAGCTCGACACCCGCCTCTGTGGCCTTGAAGTGGACATCAAGCACACGATGGGCACCGGATGGATGATCCCCGGTGAGGCGGTTGGCCATCCGCTGATCTTGAGCGCGGCCGATGAAAAGACCTCGCTCTGCTATCTCGGACTGGTGGTTGCGAGGCCCAACTACCTGCGCGGCGGGCAGAATCAGGATAAGAAGACCAGCCTCCTTGCCGAGGCCTGGGAAAACATCCTCTGGCTCTACCGCGAGTGCCCCTACCCGCCCAATTTCTGGCGCGGATTGAGCGACGCACAAGCGGACTACATCATGGCGGGCCAATCGGGAAACGAACGGATGAAACGGCTGTTTCGAACGGTTCAAGGGATTCCGATCATGCGGGAAACCATCGTGGACGTGGCCAAGCAGAAGGATCCGACACGCCGCTTGCGGGCCGATGGCGTCGGCGGCACCCGCAATACGCTCTTGTCCGAAGGCATCCTGATCCTCTCGAGCGCCTATGACGCGCCCTTGATGCGCACACTTGGGCTGCCGGACGGGGATTTCGTGTCCTATCGCCCGCAGACCGCCCCGGAATTGGAGGCCGCGCGGCAAGCGGGCTGGCCTGTCTAATCGCTGCCCCGAACCGTACCGCGCACAGGGCCGTACCGAGCACAGGCCAGAACGCCGAAGCCACGACACCGAAATCGCTGCCACAGCAGCTCGGCTTTGATCGTCTTGAAAAAGGTCTCGACGGCGGCGTTGTCGTAACAGTTCCCGGTCCCGCTCATCGATACTTTGAAGCCATGCTGGCGCAGCAG
>CAKZRP010000059.1 GCA_937146765.1 uncultured Paracoccaceae bacterium
GGCACCAGCATCGGCACGATCGCCTGCCAGGCGGGCGCCATGAAGGCCGCTCCGGTGCCCAGCAGCAGCGTCATCACCAGAAGCAGCGAGGGCGTCATCCAACCGAGCCAGACCAGCACGGCCAGAAGGGTCACCACCACCGTCAGGCCACAGTTGATTGCGATCAGCATGCGCCGCTTGTCGAGCCGGTCGGCCAGGGCTCCGGCCAGCAGCGCAAAGAGGAAGACCGGCAGGGTGGTGGCGGCCTGCACGAGGCTGACGATCTGCGGGCTGGGGTCGAGCGTGGTCATCAGCCAGCCCGCGCCGACATCATGCATCCAGGTGCCGATATTGGAGATCAGCGTCGCGGTCCACAGGAGGGCAAAGGCGCGGTGACCGAAAGGGGCAAAGGCACCGGAGGACGGGGATGCGGCGGCGGCGCTGGCGGCATTACCACTGGATGACATCGGCCAGGGCCTCCCGGTGTTTCATCGCATGGGCGCGCACGAAGGGGCAGAGCGGCACGATGCGCTGGCCCTTGGCGCGGGCATCGGCGATCAGCCGCTCCACCAGGGCGCGCGCCACTCCGGTGCCGCGCATCGAGTCCGGCACCGAGGTATGATCGGCAATGATAAGGATCTCCGAGACCTTGGACAGGGTGAGCTCGGCTTCGCCCGCGACGCCGGGCAGGCGGGCCGCATAGCGCCCCTTGGTTTCGCTGTCCTGATAGGTGATCTGGGGGGTCGGCCTGGTGGTCTCGGTCATGGTCATGATCTTTCCTGGATGCGAGGTATCCGGGCGGCCAGCAATAGCCCGCCCACAAGCCCCAAATTGGCGGTGAAAGCAGCGAAATTCGGCAGAAAGGCCGCAGGCGGCAGGGCCCAGAAGGGATGGGCGAGAAAGGACGCCGCAAGGGTAAAGAGAATGAGCGACGCCGCAGCCCAGACAGGGCGGAACCCAAGGATCAGGCAGAGCGAGGCACCGCCCTGCAACGCAATAGTGGCGAAAGCTGTTGGCAACGGTAGCGGCAGGCCTAGGGCTGCGACCTTGGCCGCGGTTCCGGCAAGATCCGAGGCCTTCACCAAGGCGCTGGCCCAGAAGGGGCAGGTGAGCAGCATCAGGGCCGCGCGGATCATCAGGGGCGAAGGCATCATCGAAATGGACCTCTGGCAAGGGGCGGGGCAAGAGGGGACGTGGAGGAGCCAACCTGACCCCACCACGCCCGAGCTATATCACACCGCAAAACAGGAGCAGCCGAGCGCGCCCCAGAAGGCGGTCTTGTTTTTGACCGGGATCGGGCTGGTCCAGGCGATGCCGTGGCTGTGGCCGTGCAATCCGCAGCCCGAGGTGCAGCCATCGTGGCAGGCGCGCATCTCGGTTGCCGCCGGTGTCAGCGGGGCGGCGCGTTCTGCGGGGCTGGCGAATTGCGCATTTGCCGCCCAGTCGGGGCTGGCGGGGGGCAGGGGCGGATTGTGATCGGCGAAATCGCCGGTGCCAAAGACGATCCTGCCGCCGACCACCGTCATCACCGCCGTGGTGGCGCGGATAGCCGCATCGGGCACCGTCATCAGGTCCTGGTTCAGCACCGCCAAGTCGCCATACATGCCGACCGAGAGCCGACCCTTCACCTCCTGCTCGCCGGAGAACCAGGCCGAGCCGGTGGTCCAGAGCGCCAGCGCCTCCTCACGGGTCAGAAGCTGGTCCTCGCCATGAAGCCGGAGCCCACCCACGGTCTTGCCGGTGGTCAGCCAATGCATCGAGACCCAAGGATCATAGCTCGCAACCCGCGTGGCATCGGTGCCCGCTCCGACAGGCACACCGGTGGCCAGCATGTCGCGGATCGGCGGGGTGGCTTCGGCCGCCGCAGCACCGTAGCGGTCGACGAAATACTCGCCCTGGAAGGCCATCCGGTGCTGGGTGGCAATGCCGCCGCCAAGCGCCTTGATGCGGTCGATATTGCGCTGGCTGATGGTCTCGGCATGGTCGATGATGAAGCGGGTCTTGAAGGGCACAGTGCCGTTCACCCGTTCAAAAACCGACAGGAAGCGGTCGATGGTCTCGTCATAGGTGGCATGGATGCGGAAGGGCCATTCGTTGGTGGCCAAAAGCTCGACGATCTTTTCCAGCTCCGCCTCCATCACCGGCGCGGGATCGGGGCGCGGTTCCAGAAAGTTCTCGAAATCCGCCGCCGACCAGGCAAGGTTCTCGCCGGCGCCGTTCATCCGCAGCCAGTCGTCGCCTGCACCGGGTTCGGTGATCTCGACCCAGCGTTCGTAATCGGAAAGCTCCGCTCCCGCCTTCTGGGCAAAGAGGTTATAGGCCACGCGCAGGGTCATCTGCCCCTCGTCATGCAGCGCCTGGATGACGTTGTAATCCTGCGGGTAGTTCTGACCGCCGCCCCCGGCATCGATCACCGAGGTGACGCCAAGGCGATTGAGCTCGCGCATGAAATGGCGGGTGGAGTTCTTCTGGTCCTCCTCGGCGAGCTTCGGCCCCTGCGCCAGGGTCGAATAGAGAATGAGCGCCGAGGGCCGCGCGATCAGCATCCCCGTCGGGTTGCCGCGCGCGTCGCGCTCGATCTCGCCGCCGGGCGGGTTCGGCGTGTCCCTGGTGATGCCGAGAGCCTTGAGCGCGGCGCGGTTGAGCAGCGCCGAGGCATAGAGATGCAGGATGAAGACCGGCGTATCCGGGGCGGCGGCGTTGATCTCGTCGAGAGTTGGCATCCGGCGCTCGGCGAACTGGAACTCCGACCAGCCGCCCACCACCCGCACCCATTGCGGGGCCGGCGTGTTGGCCGCCTGTCGGCGCAGCATCGCCAGCGCATCGGCGACGGAGGGCACGTTTTCCCAGCGCAGCTCCATATTGTAGTTGAGCCCGCCGCGGATGAGATGGGTGTGGCTGTCATTGAGGCCGGGAATGACCCGGCGGCCGCCCAGGTCGATCACGCGTGTCGCGTCATCGGCCAGCGCCATCACCTCGGCATCGGAGCCGATGGCGGCGACCTTGCCCTCCTTCAGGAGGATCGCACTCACTTCGGGGCGGTCGGCATCCAGCGTGGTGATGCGGCCTGAACGCAGGATCAGCGGGCTGTCGGACATATCGGCGGGCATGGGGTGGGTCTCCTGTTGGGCGCGGGCAAAGGAGGGGCGCAGAAGGGTGAGAGCCGTGCTGGCCCCCAGCCCTGCCAATACGCTCCGGCGGCCGCTGGTCGGGCCTTGTGTCATGGCAATCCCTCGTGTTCTGAAAGCGGGGAGAGACCCGCCGAACGGCTACCGAACGGCGGGACTCGCGGGATCAGGCTTTGGCGGGAACCGGGTCAAGGGTGGCCCCGTGCGCCTCTCGCTCCGGCGCGCCATGCACCATGGTATAGGCGTAGTCGACGCCCATGCCGTAGGCGCCGGAATGCTCCTTCACCAGCGCCATCACCGCGTCATAGCTGTCGCGGTGGGCCCAGTCGCGCTGCCATTCCAGCAGCACCTGCTGCCAGGTCACCGGCACCACGCCGGCCTGCACCATCCGGTCCATGGAATACTTGTGCGCATCCATCGAGGTACCACCGGAGGCATCGGCCACCATGTAGATCTCGTAATCGGTGTCATGCAGGCAGCTGAGGGCAAAGGTGGTGTTGCAGACCTCGGTCCAGAGGCCGGAGACGACCACCTTCTTGCGCCCTTCGGCGGCGTTCCTGGCCAGCGCATCGCGCACCTTCTGGTCATCCCAGGAGTTCATCGAGGTGCGCTCCAACAGCGGCGCCTCGGGGAATACCGCCAGCAGTTCCGGGTAGGTATGGCCGGAGAAACTCTTGGTCTCGACGGTGGTGATGGTGGTCGGCACGTTGAAGATCTTCGCCGCCTTGGCGAGACCGACGGTGTTGTTCTTCAGCACCTGACGGTCGATCGACTGCACGCCAAAGGCCATCTGCGGCTGGTGGTCGATGAAGATCAGCTGGCTGTTCTGCGGGGTCAGCACTTCGGTATAGGACATGGGGAGGTCTCCAGATGGACAGGTTGGGTCAGAGGGGTTTTGCGGGGTCTTGCGCGGCCTTGCTGTCGTGTTGCGCAACCGTGAAGGTCTTCATGTGCAGAGCCTGGGCCACCACATTCTGGTGGCCACGCAGCCACTGGACGGCGGCCTCACCGGCCAGCATTCCCAGAAGGCCGAGCAGGGCGATGATGGGAGGGGCGGGGGACCGGACCGAAATCAGCCCGTAAATCACGCCAATGGCGAGACCGGCGACAAGAGAGAGAAGGTAAGGTTGAACAGACATGTCGAGTGCTCCGTCCTGGGGTGAACGCCCCATGAAATGGCGTCAAAAGGGGGCGAATTATATCATAAATCTGCGGGCTTTTTTTCATATTTCTTGATACCCTGCGGGTGGTTGAAGACGAGCGAGAGAGATGGGACGACACGCATTCCCGGAGGCGCCAGCCCATTGCGCGCAATATGCGGCGCTGGATGATGGCGTGCCCCCGGCCGTTCTTGGCTTTGGTCGGAAGTGGAACATGCCGCTGGTCAAACACCGTCGAAACCTTGGCAAGGGCACGCATTTTGACGGGGTGGACCATTATGTCATGACGCTCCACGTGAGTGGCCCGTCCGCGGCCCGGACGGATCAACCCGAATTTGCGCGGGCGCGCACCGGCGCCCTGTCGCTGCAGATCCCGATGAGCGGTGGTCTCTTTGCCACCAATGGCATCGTGGACTACGCGCATTTCTATTTCACCCAAAGTCTGGTCGATGAAGTCACCGAGGACTTTCAGATTGCCGCCGACACAGGGATCGACGACTTTTTTGCCCTGCATGATCCCCTGCTGTTGCGGGATGCCGAGGTTTACTGCCTGCGGGCTTGCGATCGGGCCAATCCAGCCTGCGCGATGGAAATGGACTGGCGTGCTGCCCTCATCGTTGCGAGCCTTTTGCGGCTGTCTCATCGGCTGGCCCGGGTGATGACTCCGGTACCGGAGGTCGGGAACAAGGAGCTTCAGGACGTTCTGGCCTATATCGAGACCCATATAGCGGAGCCCCTGTGCCTCGAGGATCTGGCCCGTCGCCTCGGAACCAGCCCCTTCCGGTTTGCCAGGGCTTTCAAATCCGGCACCGGCAGCACGCCCTGGCAGTACATCATGAAGCGCCGCTGTCAGTATGCGATCAGACTGATCTCCACCTCCAATCTGCCGCTGGCGGACATTGCCTATCAGGCGGGATTTTCCAGCCACTCGCATATGAACCGAGACGTCAAGCGATCCACGGGACGGACACCGTTGCAACTCCGGCAAGCCGCTCGGTGACCTGCCCGGGCGACCGCCCGGTGCCCCCGGGCAGGTCGCGGAGCGGGTGGGCCGTGCCTAAGCCGCCAGCCCGATGCATCAGGACGCCCGCAAGAAGCGGCCAAGGCTCTGCACCTCGCCGTCGCGCAGCTCGTGACCGCCGGAATGGATCTCCGTTTCCACCGCCGCGCCCTGGTCGACAAACCAGGTGATCAATCGATCCGTAAGCGGCCAGGGACAGATCGGATCCTGCTGTCCTGCGGAAATCAGCACCCGAGTGTGGTCAAGCCCGGATACAGGCTCGGGTGTCCAGGGGATCAACGGATGCAGAAGGGCCACACGATCAAACAGACCCGGATGACGCAGGACCACGGAGGCCAGAATATTTGCCCCGTTGGAATAGCCGAAGCCATAGAGAGGTACCCCGGGGTGTCGGTCCTTATGCGCCGCGATGAAGCCTGCCATCACCTCGGTTCTCAGCGCCAGATCTGTCATGTCGTAGACCCCCTCTCCCGTGCGTCGGAAGAAGCGGTTGGCGCCCTGCTCGGAGACCGGACCACGCGGCGACACAAGGCTGGCGTCCGGCAGGATCTGGCGGGCCAGCCCCGCCAGCTGGTGTTCATCTCCTCCGGTCCCGTGAAACGCGAAGACCAGAGGCGCACCCGGACGCCCTTTGTGGCTCAAGGCAATATGGCTGTCTGTGGACATGGCGCTTCTCCTCACGCGGCAATCGGGGGCAAGAGGGATTCGATCTTGTCCCGGAAAGGCTCGTAGCGGGTCGGCAGCTTCAATGCCTCGCCGAGATGAGCAGTATCCTCGTCACGATCAAAACCGGGTTCGTTGGTCGCAATCTCAAAGAGAACGCCACCGGGGGTCCGGAAATAGATGGCCCAGAAATAGTCACGATCGATCACCGGGGTGACCTGATAGCCTGTGTCCATCAGCGCCTGGCGCACTTCGAGCTGGGCGGCGCGGTTTTCCACCGCAAAAGCGATGTGATGCACCGAACCTGCCCCCTGACCTGCGGTCCTGGCACCCGGCACCTCCTCTAGGTCGATGGTATCGGCCGCATTGCCCCCCTCGATGACGAAGCGGCTGATCGCCCCGGAGGTTTCGGACTTTTTATAGCCCATGAAGGTCAGCAACTCGGCCGTCGCTGCCGTGTCCCTGAGACGGAAGCGGGCGCCGCGAAAACCGAGGATCCCGGCGTCTTGCGGAACCCCGTTTCCGGTCCAGGCAAACCGCTCGCGGCTGGGACTTTCAACCAGCGCAAAACTGTCGCCATCCGGACCTTCGAACTGCAACCGGGCCTCGCCAAAGAGGGCGTCTTGATGCAGACCGCTCACCCCCTGCCCGGCCAGCCGGTCGGACCAATACCCGAGCGCGCCTTGCGGGACCGCAAATTCGGTCACCCCCACTTCGCCCGTGCCGCGGGTGCCGCGGCCGACATCGCCGAAGGGGAAATAGGTCATCACCGAGCCGGGCGTGCCGACTTCGTCGCCATAATAAAGGTGATAGACGTCGGGGGCATCGAAATTGACCGTCTTCTTGACCCGGCGCAAACCGAGGGTTCTGGTGAAGAAATCGTTGTTCTGCTGCGCAGCGGAGGCCATCGACGTGACGTGGTGCAGGCCTTTGATCTGGGTAATCATGTTGGGCTCCTTTCCGGTCCAAACTCTGTTGACCTCAAGGTAGCGCGACCAAACCATTCCAAGAATAGAAACGTATTTGCATTTACTGTTGCCGGAAATGTAATAGTGGTGGAATGCTGGACCTCAAACCTCTCCGCATCTTCCTGGAAATCGAAGCGCTTGGCAGTTTTGCAGCTGCCGCGCGCAGCCTTCGCATGACTCCGGCCAGCGTGACCCGGATCATCGCCCGCCTCGAGGAAGATCTCGGTCAGCAGCTGTTCCTGCGCACCACCCGCCAAGTCTCTCTGACCAGCTTCGGGGCTCTCGTGGCGGCGCGGTATCGTCCGGTGCTGGAAGATTTCGACCGCGCCACTGAAGATGTGACCGGTTCCACCCGCGCCGACCGGGGCCGGTTGCGGCTGAATGTGCCGCTGTCCATGGGGGTACGGCTGATGCCCGGCCTGGTGGAGAGCTTTGCCTTGGCCTATCCGAATATCGCGCTTGAAGTGCGGATGACCGACAAGCTCATCAACATCATGGAAGAGCCCGTGGATCTGGCGGTGCGCATTTCCGGCCCACCAGAGGACAAGTCGACGATCTGGCGCAAGATCTGCGAAGTGCCGTTGAATGCGGTGGCGTCCCCATCCCTCTTTGAACGCATCCCGCGTCCGGCCAGCCCGGAAGAGGTGGATCCAAAGACCTGCCTGTCCTATGGATCACGGCCGGAGACCTGGCATTTCAACCAGGGGGCGATCAAGCGGAGCGTCCATGCCGGCGATCACATCATCTCCAACAACGGGGATTTTCTGCAGGCGTTGGCGGTTGCGGGTCAGGGCATTGCGCTCTTGCCGGATTTCATCACCGAAACGGATGTGCAGGCCGGTCGGGTGGAGCGGCTGTTCCCGGACTGGCAGGTGCGCCCGCTCTGGTTGACCCTCTACTATCCGCCCTATGAGACGCTGCCACCGCTGGTTGCCACGTTCTCGGAGTTCTTCGAAACCTATATCCTGTCGGACGCCTTCCCGCGGGCGGGCGTCTTCGTCAAGCGCTGACCCTAGCCCTCTCCGACTGGTGCGGACGAGGCTTGAGCGGGGACCTCCGCGGGAAGACCCGCCGAGTCGTCGCGCCTCAGAACCGCTGCAAAGAACCCGTCAGTGTCATGCTGCGCGGGCGTCAGCGACAGAAAGTCCTCATGGGCGGATCGGGCGCCCTGGGGAGCTGCGTCCTTGACCGGCACAATCTGAAACCCGGGATGCGCGGCCAGAAAGGCACGCACCTGGTCCTCATTCTCTTCCGTCAGCATCGAGCAGGTGGCATAGACGAGCCGTCCTCCCGGCTTTACCAGACGGGCGGCGCTTGCAAGGATCCGGGCCTGCAGCGCCACGAGCGAGTCGAGCCCCTGTTCCTCAGCCGCACGCCAGCGGGCATCTGGATTGCGGCGCCATGTGCCTGTGCCGCTGCAGGGCGCATCGACGAGAACGCGGTCGAACCCGGCCTTGTGACGCTTCACCCATTGGTCCGTCTCGCTCGACAGGAGCCGGGTTTCCGCATTATGGACCCCCGCCCGCCGGAAGCGTTCGGTGGAGCGTTTCAACCGGCCTTCGCTCACGTCGCAGGCGATGATCCGGCCCTTGTTGTTCATCTGGGCGGCGATTGCGAGGGTCTTGCCACCCGCTCCGGCGCAGAAATCCACCACCCGGTCCCCGGGGCGCGCGTCCACCAGCCGGGCCACAAGCTGGGACCCTTCGTCCTGAATCTCAAGCTCTCCGCTCTTCAAGGCCGGCAGGCGCGCCAGGGAGAGGCGCTCGCGGATCCGGAGACCCTGCTCCGCCATTTCCAAGGTTTCGACTTTCAGGCCGAGGGCCTGCAAGTCGCGGAGCATCACCTCCCGCGTGGTCTTGATCGTATTGACCCGCAGATCGAGCGTTGCCGGGCTGAGGAGGGCCTCCATCTCCTGCGCGAAAGCCGTGCCGAACCGCCGCCGCAAGGGCCCTGCCGCCCAGGGCGGACATTCCAGCCGGACATCCTCGGGCATGTTGGGATGCAGCATCGTGCAGCCCTTCATTTTCCCCAGCAGCGCCAGTTCGGCCTCGGTCAGGCCCTGAGGCGCAAACTTTCCGCCACTGAACAGCCGCCGGATCTGATCCGGCGTGCGCCCTTCGGCCAGAAGCAT
Organism: uncultured Paracoccaceae bacterium; assembly: GCA_937146765.1. GTDB lineage: Bacteria > Pseudomonadota > Alphaproteobacteria > Rhodobacterales > Rhodobacteraceae > Epibacterium. Next base: position 9,051 of record CAKZRP010000059.1, read on the forward strand.
CCAGGCCAGCATCCGGTTGCGGGGCCTGTCTTCGCGGCCCAGCCTGTCCAGCCACCATCCAAGCCGCGCCTGATGCCGCAGGATCTGATAGAGCAACTCCAGGATCGCCCCCCGGTCCCGGTCGTCCATCTTGCGCTGACCGCGCAGCCAGGCCGACACGACCGCATCCACGGGACGCGACAGGCTGTCGACATCCCCCATCAGGTCAAGGGCAGCTTGGAGGCGGGCAGCAGGGGTCATGGCGAAGCGATCTGGTTGAGCAATGATGAAAGAGGCAGGTCAGGTAGTGCAGAAAGAGCGCAACCTTTTGGTGGCCCGATCATCCCGTGTGCGTGTTTACTGCCCAGATCGATTGTTGAAAACCGAGATCTGCCCTGCTGAGATCAAATGGCCCTGGGAAAAACCGCAAGCGTTGGCGGGGGACCACGGACTTCTCAGCTTGGCGATTTGAAGTTCCATGGCAGGAAGTCGTAAAGGCGGCTTTGCGGATGCCTTCGGCGGCGATCTCGGATCCGTCGCGGTCGAAGACTTCCTTGAGTCTGCGCCGAGCATGTATCGACCCAGTGAAAATCTGCTCATGCCACAAGGGAGTAGGTAGCCATGAGTAAGACGATGGACGACAACATCAAACGGTGGACGGCGAAGCGTAAGACAGCGCTCGTCATCGAGATCATTCAGGGCAAGACCACGTTGTGCGAAGCGAGCCGGTCCTTCGACTTGACACCCTCTGAGATCGAGGGCTGGGTCGAGGATGCCAGGCCCGGTATGGAGAACTCGCTGCGCGCCAACCCGCTTGACTTCCGCGAGCAGGACGAGAAGCAGCTCCGGGATCTCCAGGAGGCCTAGGGCGAGGCGATGCTGGAGTTGCGGGCGCGAGTGAGATCATGAACGCCACTGGTTCCAGAGAATGATCGAACAGCTTCAGGCCCTGCTGGATGCGCAGGACGGGAATTGATCCGTCACATCCAGCAGGGCCTCTTGGAGGAAGGCGTCACTGTGTCGGCCACCAAGCTCTGCTCTTGGTTCGGCATTCCGAGGCGGACGGTCTACAACAAGCCGGTGAAGGCCGCGCCCAAGGTCGATCCGCGCTTCGCCGAGCCGATCAAGAAGATGATCGAGGATGGAGGAGGAACAGAAAAGGCCCCGGTGGGGCGTTTTCCCGACGCCCCCCTCCTTCGGCTATCGCACCGTGGCCTGGCTCTTAGGCTTCAACAAGACCACGGTTCACAGGATCTTTCAGATCAAGGGCTGGCAGGTCCGAAAGCGTGCCGTGGGCCTGTGCCCCCGCATTCAGGCGGTCCCTTCTGTCGCAGCTGCGCCGAACGAAGGCTGGTCCACAGATCTCGCCCGAATCTGAACCGGCAAGGATGGCTGGGCCTCGCTGGCCTTGGTGATCGACTGCCACACTCGCGAGCTTCTGGGCTGGCATCTGTCGAAGTCCCGCAAGGTCACGACGGCACGCGCCGCCTTGGACATGTCCTGATCGCGAGGTTCGCCACCCTTGGCCGGGTCGAAGAGGAGTTCCTGCTGCGGTCAGACCACGGGCTGGTCTTCACCTGCCACCACTTCACCGCCTTTGTCCGCAGCTACGGCCTGAAACAGGAGTTCATCACGCCCCACGGTCCCCAGCAGAACGGCATGGTCGACCGCTTCATCCGCACGCTGAAGGAGCAGTACGTGCATCGCTACCGTTTCGAAACCATCCAGCATGCGATGCGCGACATCGGTGACTGGATTGCCTTCTACAACAACCGTCGCCCTCATCAGGCCCTTGCCATGCGCACGCCTGTTAAGGCATTCAGATTAGCGGCTGAACCTGAGCAGATTCCGCTGGGTCAATACACGGCGGTGCAATGCTGCACGGGTAATGGAGGGAGCAGACTGTTGCCGCAGATCAAAGCCAGAAACCATCATTGCACGGAAGGGATGCCGGGCTAGTCGGTCTTTCGGCTGTCACGTCCCGTTGACCGCTTCGAGGCCAATGAGAGCCGTCAATTGGGAAGTCCATGATCGCTACGCTTGTTTCAATACTGGCTTGCAAACGAAGGTTCAATCATTGCCAAAATGAAGCAGACGCACTTCGCCCGTCTCTGTTTGGACGGCATAAATTCGAAACTCGTCGGCGGTTGGATTACTGGTATCGCGGCCTGCGACAGCTTCGAGAAGGAGCCAACCGTTGCTGAAAGCCTTGGGGGTCAGCGGAGGGCCGTGCTCGTTGCCGTAATCGAATAGGTCCGTCAGTCCGGGGAAGGCCGTGGCTTGGATGAGGATCGAAGACCGACGTCCGTCCAATCCGAGAACCTTGATCTCGCCCGGTCTGGAGAATGCGCCAGTGGTAATCAGCGAGCGGCTATCTGGATCATAGAGCAACCCACCTGCGTCATACCCGTCCAGGTTGGCCTCGACCGCCCATGCTCCGGTCTGCACATCGACGGAATATATGTGGCCTTCGCCACCATAGGTGATGCCATAGATCATCCGCGAGCCCGGATCATACACCGCCGCCGAGGGCAGAACTATGTCAGGCACCTCGGGAGCCACTGTAAAGCGCCGCGTGCCTGTCGGGCCCGTCAGGGTGATGCCGGTCTCATCGAAGACCAGAGTGACCTCTGTATTGTCGCCCCTGTTCCCGGCCCAGTCGCGGATCTTCGGCGGGAGATCGTCATTTTCCTCCACACGTTGCAAAAGATAGTCGCGCGAGAGACCGGCAGTTCTCGTGTCGACGTGATCGACCCTCAGCGGAACCTCGGTTGCCTTGTGTACCGCCTGAAAGCTGCTGAGACGGTCTGTTTTCACACTGTCCGTCAAGGTGTCTACGAGCGCTCGAAACTCACGCCCGAAAGGATGGAAAACCAGAGGTAAACCAGAGACCTGTACGCCCACCACCGGAACCCCGTAGAGTGTAACCTTGCTGTCTCTTTGCCCGGGGCCACTCCTGAGAATTTCGCTGAGGATTGTCCCGGCCGATGCATCAACTTTCCAGTGCAATTTGCCACCGTCCAGCAAGACGAGCCGCACTTCCTTGCCTGGGCGGTCTACGAATACCTGGGCCTCCGGCAGGGCATAGTAGTCTTCGGTCTCGTACCCATTTCCGACCGCCACGATGTGGACCTCGGGCTCGGCCAGGACCGGACCGGCAAGCCACGGCAACAGCAAGGCAATCAGTGGTCGGAGTAGTTTGAACATCGGTACCTCAAGCAACGCGTGAAACACAAACCAACTGTAGTCTGCGATTGAGGAAGATACCGAGCGATCTATGGCGATGGTTCACCATGTCGAGAATTGCCGCCAACGGTGTTGCGCTATTCGCTGGTCCATTCAACGTTGAAAAATGGCCTTCGTGCTACGTGTAGCATCGGTCAGCCCCAGCTCGAAGTTGCCTTGCGGCGGCGTGTCGTCGTCCGACCGGTGTGCGGAGAGGCTGTGTGGAAACTGGCTGGGTTGCCCAGCTTTCCCCAAGTTTGGGTCTTGGAGGGCCGTGTTGAGAAACACCCCTTGCGCCCGATCCAGCACGTCGAATTCCATGAAATAATGCGGCAGCTGGTCGTAGAACACGGTG
>CAKZRP010000060.1 GCA_937146765.1 uncultured Paracoccaceae bacterium
GGGGGCCGATTGGCCTGCCGATCCTGCTGGCAGTGGGGCCGAAGGATTTCCGCGCCTTCCTCGATGGCGCCGCCGCGATGGACGAGCATTTTCGCACCGCGCCCCTGTCGGAGAACCTGCCGGCGCTTCTGGGGCTGATCGGCATCTGGCACACCAATATCTGCGGCTACACCAGCCGCGCCGTGCTGCCCTATGACCAGCGCCTCTCGCGCCTGCCCGCCTATCTGCAGCAGCTTGATATGGAGAGTAACGGCAAATCCGTCGCGCTCGACGGCAGCCCCCTGCCCCGCGCCTCTGGTCCCGTGGTCTGGGGCGAACCCGGCACCAATGGCCAGCACGCCTTTTACCAGCTGCTGCACCAAGGCACCCAGGTCATCCCGACCGAGTTCTTGATCGCCGCCGAGGGCCACGAGCCCGATCTTACCCATCAGCACAACCTGCTGAAGGCCAACTGCCTTGCCCAATCCGAGGCGCTGATGCTCGGTCGGACCTGGGACGAGGCGCATGTGATCGCGGAGAAACGCGGCTTCACCGGGGATGATGCCGACCGGATGGCAGGGCATCTCAGCTTTCCGGGCAACCGCCCCTCGGTCACCATCGCCTATCCGAAACTGACGCCCTTCGTTTTTGGTCAGATCGTCGCCCTTTACGAGCACCGTGTGTTCACCGAAGGCGCGATCTGGGGGATCAACTCCTTTGACCAATGGGGCGTCGAGCTGGGCAAGGAACTGGCCACCCGCCTGCTGCCCATGGTCGAGGGCGGCGATGCGTCTGAGAAAGACGCCTCCACCCGCGGCCTGCTTGCCAAACTCTCCGCCTGAGCCAAACCGCCACATAAGAGGACGACACCCATGGTATCCCGCGTCATCCCCGTAGACAGTTTCGACTTCGTCCTGTTCGGCGCCACCGGCGACCTCGCCCGGCGCAAGATCCTGCCGAGCCTGTTCCACCGCTTTCAGATCGGCCAGTTCGACGAGACCAGCCGCATCATCGGCGCCTCGCGCTCCAAGATGGATCAGGCGGAATTCCAGACCATGGTCGGCGAGGCGCTCACGGAGTTCGGAGATATTCCCGCCGATGCGCAACCCGATGTAGAGCGGTTCCTTGCGCTGCTGGATTACGCCTCGGTGGATGCCAAGGGCGAAGGCGGCTGGGCCGATCTGGCCGGCAAGCTGCGCAAGGGCGTGGTGCGCGCCTTCTACCTCTCGGTGGCGCCGTCCCTCTTTGGTGACATCGCCGGGCGGCTCAAATCCACCGGCATCGCCGATGACGACAGCCGCATCGTGGTGGAAAAACCCTTTGGCCACGATCTCGCCTCGGCGCAGGCGCTGAATGCGTCGCTGCGCGCCCACTTCCGCGAAAGCCAGATCTACCGCATCGACCATTACCTCGGCAAGGAAACCGTGCAGAACCTGATGGCGCTGCGCTTTGCCAACTCGCTGTTTGAGCCGCTGTGGAACTCGCATCACATCGACCACGTGCAGATCACGGTGGCCGAGAGCATCGGCGTTGCCGGGCGTGGCGAATATTACGACAAGTCCGGCGCCATGCGGGACATGGTGCAGAACCACCTGATGCAGCTTCTGTGCCTCACCGCGATGGAGCCGCCCTCTACCTTCGAGCCAAATGCGGTACGCAACGAAAAGCTCAAGGTGATCGAGAGCCTTGAGGCCGTGCCCGCCGATGATATCGTACGCGGCCAGTACCGCGCCCGTGCCGGCGGCGACAGCTACCTCGACCACGCGGGTGACAAGCACTCGCGCACCGAAAGCTTTGTCGCGATGAAGGTAAATATCGCCAACTGGCGATGGGCCGGCACGCCCTTTTACCTGCGCACCGGCAAATGCCTGCGCGAGCGGGTGTCGGAAATCGCGGTCTATTTCCGCAAGCCGCCGCATAATATCTTTGGCGAGGACAATGCGATCGACGGCAATATGCTGGTCATCCGCCTGCAGCCGGACGAGGGTATCACGCTGAAGACCACCATCAAGGACCCCGGCCCCGGTGGGATGCGCCTCACCTCGGCGGACCTCGACATGACCTTTGCCGACAGCCTGCCCGAAGCCGGGCGGCCGCAGGACGCTTATGAGCGCCTGATCATGGATGTGATCCGGGGCAACCAGACCCTGTTCATGCGCGGTGACGAGGTTGAGGCCGCCTGGGCCTGGGCCGATCCCATCATCGGAGCCTGGGACAATGCCACCCGCGCCCCGCAATCCTACGATCAGGGCGGCTCCGGGCCGGAGGATGCGCTTTTGCTGATGCATCGCGATGGCCGCCGTTGGCGCCCCATCGGTGCCTGATCCCTGTTTCTGACCCATTGAAGGAGGCTCGCCAATGTCGCTCCACGCCACACTCGCCGCCGTCACCGACCGCATCATCGAACGCAGTGCGCCCACCCGCGAGGCCTATCTGGCCCGGATGCGCGCCGCAGGCTCCAAAGGCCCCGCCCGCGCCCATCTGAGCTGCTCCGGTCAGGCCCATGCCTATGCCGCCGCCGGTCCCGATCAGGCGACGCTTGCGACCAGCACCGGCGGCCACCTCGGGATTGTGACCGCTTATAACGACATGCTCTCGGCGCATCAGCCGTTTGAGACCTATCCCGCGATGATCCGCGAGGCGGTACGCACCATCGGTGGCACCGCACAGGTGGCGGGCGGCGTGCCCGCGATGTGCGATGGCGTCACTCAGGGCGAGGCCGGCATGGAGCTCTCGCTCTTCTCCCGCGACAGCATCGCCATGTCGGTGGGCATCGCCCTCAGCCACAACGTCTTTGACGCCGCCGTCTTCCTCGGGGTCTGCGACAAGATCGTCCCCGGTCTGGTAATCGGGGCGCAGGCCTTTGGCCATCTGCCGGCGGTCTTCCTGCCTGCGGGTCCGATGACCTCAGGCCTATCGAACGACGAAAAAGCCAAGATCCGCCAGAAGTTTGCTGCAGGTGAAGTGGGCCGGGACGAGCTTCTCAAAGCCGAGATGGCCGCCTATCACGGGCCGGGCACCTGCACCTTTTACGGCACCGCCAATACCAACCAGATGCTGATGGAATTCATGGGGCTGCACCTGCCCGGCTCCTCCTTCGTCAATCCCGGCACCGATCTGCGCGAGGCCCTGACCCGCGAGGGCGCCAAACGCGCGCTGTCGCTCTCGGCGCTTGGCAATGACTACACGCCGGTCTGCGATATCCTCGACGAGAAGGCCTTTGTGAACGGTATCACCGGCCTGATGGCGACCGGCGGTTCCACCAACCTGTTGATCCACCTGATCGCCATGGCGCGGGCGGGCGGCATCATCCTTGATTGGCAGGATTTCTCAGACATTTCCGACCTAGTGCCGCTTCTGGCGCGGGTCTATCCGAACGGTCTGGCGGATGTGAACCACTTCCACGCCGCCGGGGGCCTCGGCTTCATGATCGGCCAGCTTCTGGACGCAGGCTTCCTGCATCCAGACACCAAGACCGTCGCGGGCGAGGGTCTGGGGGCCTATCTGATGGAGCCCTTCCTCGAAGGTGGCGCTCTGACCTGGCGCAAGGGCACCTCGGAGACACTGAACGACAAGATCGTCCGCCCCGCCTCCGATCCGTTCCAGAAGACCGGCGGGCTTGCACGTCTGACCGGCAATCTCGGCACCGGGGTGATGAAGATCTCCGCCGTGGCCGAGGAACACCGGGTAGTGGAGGCGCCGGTGCGCGTCTTCCACGATCAGGACGAGGCCAAGGCCGCTTTCAAGGCCGGGGATTTCAACGAGGGCGACGTCATCATCGTGGTCCGCTTTCAGGGCCCCAAGGCCAATGGGATGCCCGAGCTGCATTCCCTGACCCCCTTCCTGTCGATCATGCAGGGGCGCGGGCAGAAAGTGGCGCTGGTCACCGACGGGCGCATGTCCGGAGCCTCCGGCAAGGTGCCTTCGGCGATCCATGTGGTGCCAGAAGCGCTCGACGGCGGCCCGATCGCCAAGCTCAAGGACGGTGACGTGGTGCGCGTCGATGCCAATACCGGCCAGCTCGAGGTCCTTACCAAAGGCGTGATGGACCGTCCGGTGGTCACCGCCGACCTTTCCTCCTATCAGCATGGCACGGGTCGCGAATTGTTCGCCCTGTTCCGCCAGAATGTGACCTCCGCCGATACCGGCGCAACCGTATTTGGAGTCTGACCCATGGCCCTTACCCCTCAGGAAGCCAGCGCCAAGGCGCGCGAGATCTGCGCGCTGGCGCCCATCGTCCCCGTTTTGGTGGTGCAGGATGTCGCCCATGCCCGCCCGCTGGCCGAGGCGCTGGTCGCTGGCGGACTGCCCGCGCTGGAGGTGACCCTGCGCACGCCGGCCGCCCTCGACGTGATCCGCGAGATGGCACAGGTCGAAGGCGGCGTGGTCGGCGCCGGCACGCTCGTGACCCCCGCCGATGTGGCGGCGGCCGTTGCGGCGGGCGCGAAGTTCGGCGTCTCGCCCGGCTCCACTCCAAAGCTGCTCGACGCCGCGCTGGAGGCTGGCCTGCCGATGCTGCCGGGAGCGGCCACCGCGTCCGAGGCGATGGCGCTCTTGGAGCTTGGCTATTCCATGCTGAAGTTCTTCCCCGCCGAAGCCTCCGGCGGTGCCCCGGCGCTGAAGGCGATTGGCGCGCCCCTGCCGCAGATTTCCTTCTGCCCGACCGGCGGCGTCAGCCCCTCAAACGCGCAGAGCTACCTGAGCCTGTCGAACGTGGTCTGTGCCGGCGGCAGCTGGGTTGCGCCCAACAATCTGGTCGAGGCCGGCGATTGGAAAGCGATTGAGGAACTGGCCCGCGAAGCCAGCCAACTGCCGCGCTGATCTCTTGTGATGACGCACCAAAAAGGCCCGCCTGTTGATCTGACAGACGGGCCTTTTGTTATTGTTCAGGAGCGGTCCGCCTAGGCCGGCAGGCACAGGCGGGTGACGTAAATCTCTCCCTGCGGACCGGCCTCCACCGTGGCATCGTAATCGCTGGCCAATTGCTGCACCAACATCGACCCGAGCCGGGAGGAGGTGATGGCGTCAATCGGGTCTTCCGTCTCGATCCGATTTGTCACCTCGATGCGTGCCTCTTCGGGCGTGATCTCGGCGGTGACAATGATTTCCGCGCGCCCCTCCGCACTCATCCCGTATTTCAGCGCATTGGTCATCAGCTCGTTCAGGATCATCCCGAGCGTCGCCGCCATGTCACTGTCCAGCAAGCGGTCCGGCCCGGTGAGGGTCAGCTGCACATCCTCCGGCGGCACCCCGCTTGAGGTCTGCACCTGCCGCACCAATTCCGCCACCAAGGAGCGCAACGAGACATCGGTGCGGTTGCCGTCGAGCTGCATCAGCCCATGCACGCTGGAAATCGCGCCGATCCGCCCTTCCAGCGCCGTCAGCGCCGCCACCGTGCTGGAGGAATGGTCGTGATCGTCCTTCAGCAGCACCTGCTTTTCCATCCGTAGCACCGCCAGCGCGATGGCGAGCGAGTTCTTGATCCGGTGGTTCGCCTCCGAGACCAAAGCCTCGCGCAGGGCCAATTCGCGCTGCAACTGGCGGCGGTGGGTTTCCACATCCGTCAGGTCGACAAAAGTGCCAACCAGCTTGTCGCGCCGGTCTGCGGGGTCAATCGCCATCTCGGCGCGAATACGCAGAAACCGCTCGGTGCCATCCACCTGTGGCACGCGATAGTCAAAGGCCGCCACTTCGCCGCGCGGCGCACAGAGCACCCGTGCCACCTCGGCATGGACCCCCGGCAGATCCTCCGGGTGGATCCGTTCAAAGAAGGGCGCGGCCAGATCGCCCGCCTCGCCGGGTTCAAAGCCGAACATCTCGTCGACTGTCGGCGAGCGGTTGAAATGATCGGTTTGCGGGTCGTAGTTGAAGTAGCTGACCGATGTGGTCTTGGCCGCCGCCCTTTGCAGGGTCTCGGACAGTTTGGTCGCCAGAACCTCCTGGGTGACATCCTGTGCCACCTGCAGGATCGCGGCCACGCGCCCCTGCGACATCACCGGCGACATCCGAATCCGCCAGTGATGTTCGACAAAGCCACCACCGCAGGAATGCAGGTCATACCGATAGGGGCCGATGTAACTGGGTTGCAGGGACGCCACCATCTCGATCACGGCAGACCGGATGGCATCCATCGCAGCGGTCCCCTCGTAATCCTCGCTCGGCGGAAAAGCCTCGAACATCCCAAGGCCCACGACGTCCACCCCAATGGTGTCCGTCATCACCGCATGGGCCTCGTTGCGCCAGGTCAGCGTCAACTTGTCATCTGGCAAGAACAGGAGCGCGGCAAAGGGGGCCTGCTCCATCCCGGCGATCAACAGATCCTGCTCTGTTGTCGGGAAGTCGCATAGGGCTGCCGAGTTATGATCTTCCACGTCGCGCCTCACAGCCAGAGCACTACATCCTCGTAGCATGTAACTTCTACCACCTTTGGCAGCATCTGCGAGCGAAATACTTCCGGATCTCGTTCCGCCAGTTTCAGAAAGTTCCAGTGTGGACGCACCCCCTCCCCCTGGCCCCCGGGGCAAGCATGTCTGCCAGGCCCGCAGGCGCAAATCGTGCCAAGCCACCCGCAAATCGTGCCAAGCAACAGGTTTCCTGCGCCGTCCCCTTGCACCGGGGCAGAATTTACCAATCTACTTGAGACCCCATAGCCCGCCCAGATGTTTCCTTTTCACTCTCCGAGGTCCCCATGGCGCAAGCAGAGCGTTTCCCCTTCGTCAAACTTCTGAAAGGGTGCTGTGCCTTGCTCTCGCTTGACCCCCAGCGGGTCATGATCCGCGCCGGTCTGCCGCCGGAGTTGCTGGCGAACGAACAGCGCGGCATTTCCGGCCGCCAGGTCTTTGCCCTCTGGAACGCGATCTTTGCCGAGGTGAACGATTTTGCCCGGGTGATGGAGATGGCCAAGGTCTCGGCGCGCACGCCGTTCAAACCCTCGCTGCTGGCCTTTTCCTGCAGCCCGGATGTGGTCACCGGTCTGGAACGGCTCAATGTGTTCAAACCGCTGGTGGCGCCGGTGCAGATTACCTGCGCGCGGATGGAGGCGCGCACCCGGGTCATCATCACCTCCACCCTGCCCGATTGCCCGATCCCTGCGGCTATGGCCCTGTTCGAGCTGGTATTCTTTCTCGAGCTGATCCGGGCCTGCACGGCACATCGGGTGGTTCCGCTGGCGGCGACCCTGCCGCGCTCGGTCAACACGCTCGACTTCGATCGGCGCGCCCTTGAGGCGGAAGTCGGCTGCCAGATCGACAGCGGCGATTCCCTGAGCTTCCTGCTTGCACCCGAAGATGCCAGCCGCCGCCTGATTTCCGAGGCGACCGAAGTCTGGCCTGCCTTTGAAAAGGAGCTGCGGCGACAGATGATGGATTGGCGCGCCAGCCAGCCGACCTCGGCCCGGGTGAAGGCGACGCTGCTGGAACTCCTGCCGTCGGGTCATGCCAATGCGGATGCGGTCTGTCGGCAGATGCTGATGTCCAAGCGCTCGCTCTACCGCCACCTCGCGCGCGAGGAGGTGACCTTCCAGTCCATCCTCGACGAGACCCGGACCGAATTGGCGCTTTACTACCTGCAGCAGGAAGACGTGAGCGTGGAGGAAATCTCATATCTCCTTGCCTATAGCGACCCCAACTCCTTTTATCGCGCCTTCCGCAACTGGACCGGCATGACGCCGCTGCAGGCGCGCGCCCGGCTTGCCGCCGGGGATCTGGTCGCCTCGCTCTGAGTGGCTGCGGATGACCCGCCTTTCCGGCAACGTCTGATCAAGCCCCCTCAAGGGCGGGGGGCTCCCGCCAAAAGCGCCTGCATCACAGATGCCGTCTCTTTCGTTGGGCCGGGCGGCGGGGGCGCTGGCTCCATCCGGAGCCAGCGCCCCCGCCGGTCGCTTCAGGCGAAGCCTGAAGCGAAACCGCTCCTCCCCAACCTCTCGCCCCTCTTGCCGGCCGTCCGCATTTGAGCCTCGGGCAGAATTTGGCACTCTGGCCGCATCTGCATGAAGATTGGCACCAATTGTTTTTGAAGCCGCACGCATTCTGCCTACCTAGTGAGATGTCACAGGACGGCGGAACGGCGCCCCCACTCCTCGTCCCCAAGAACTGCAGGCACGGGCCCGCGCCACAGGCGGGCCGCCACCCCAACAGGAGAACTCACGCCATGAGTATGACCCTCAAGATCAACGGCGAGACCAAGACGGTCGATGCCGAACCGGGAACGCCCCTTCTCTGGGTGATCCGCGACGACCTGAAGATGACCGGCACCAAATTCGGCTGTGGCGTCGCCTCCTGCGGCGCCTGCACTGTGCATGTGGATGGCCAGCCGGTGCGCTCCTGCCAGACCTTCATCGAAGATCTGGAAGGCAGCGAAGTGACCACTATCGAAGCGATGGAAGAGGACAAGATCGGCGCCGCCGTGCAGCAGGCCTGGCTGGAGCTTGACGTGGTGCAATGTGGCTATTGCCAGTCCGGCCAGATCATGTCCGCCGTCGGCCTCCTGCGCGAAAACGCCAAGCCCTCGGCCGAGGAAATCGACGAATATATGTACGGCAATGCCTGCCGCTGTGCCACCTACCAGCGCATCCGCGCCGGGGTGCAGCGCGCGGCTGAAATTCTGGAGGCCTGATCCATGACCCTTGCAACCTCTCGTCGCGGCTTCCTGAAATCCGCAGCCGCCGGTGCCGCTGTCCTCGTCATCGGGGCCACTGCCAAAGGGGCCATGGCCGCCGCCTCTTCCGAAGAGGCGATGCTGACGCCCTTCGTCAAGATCACCTCGGATGGACAAGTCATTGCCATCGTCAAACACTTTGAAAAGGGTCAAGGCCCGGCCACCGGCCTTACCTCGCTGATCGCCGAAGAGCTTGGTGTGACGATGGAGCAGATCGACTATGATTTTGCCCCCTCCAACCCGCAGGTCTATAACAACCTGTTCTTTGGCCCCTTCCAGGGCACTGGCGGATCGACCGCGATGGCGAATTCCTTCCAGCAGTATCGCACCGCGGGTGCTGCCGCGCGCGAGATGCTGATCGCCGCCGCTGCCGCCGAATGGGGCGTGGACGCCGCCAGCCTCGATATCGTCGAGGGCCAAGTGACCGGCGATGGCAAATCCGCGCCGCTTGGGGATTTCGTCGCCGCTGCCGCCACGATGACTCCGCCCGAGAGCCCGCGCCTGCGCGACCCTTCGGAATGGAAGATCATCGGCAATGAGAAGACCCGCCGCAAGGACAGCCCGATCAAGGTGAACGGTCAGGCGCAATTTGCCATGGATCTTCATCTGCCGAACCAGATGGTCGCGATGATCGCCCGCCCGCCGCAGCGTGGGGGCACCGTCGCCAGCTTTGACGACAGCGGCGCGACAGAGGTCAAAGGCTTCATCATGGCCAAGGCGCTGCCGCAGAACAACGGCGTGGTGGTCTATGCCGAAAGCACCTGGGCCGCGATCCAGGCGCGCGAAGCGCTGAGTGTCGAATGGGATCTTTCGGCGGCCGAGACCCGCTCCAGTGCGGAGATCCGCGAGGAGATCATCGCCGCCCTCAATGCCGAGCCGACCTATAACGTCAACGGCGCCGACCGGGTGGCGGTCAAGGCAGCGGTGGATGGCGCGGCGCAGGTGCTGGAGAAAACCTTCTACTTCCCCCTCCTCGCCCATGCACCGATGGAGCCTTTGAACTGCACCATAGAGCAGACTGCCGACGGCGAGATCGTCCTGCACGACGGCTGCCAGATGCCGACCGGGCCGCATATGGCCTATCAGCAGATCTTTGGCCTGCCGGCCGAGAAGATCCACATCAAGACCATGCTGGCCGGTGGCTCCTTTGGCCGTCGCGCCACCCCGGATGCGGATTATCAGGTGGAGGCGGCGCTGGCCTTCGTGATGACCGACCGCTCCCGTCCGGTGAAACTGGTCTGGACCCGCGAGGATGACATTCGCGGCGGCTACTACCGCCCGGCGGCCGGCCACAAGGTCCGCGTCGGCCTCAACGCTGACGGCACCATTGCGGGCTGGGATCATCAGGTCGCAGGCCAGTCGATCATGAAAGGCACCGCCTTTGAGCCCATGGCCGTGCGCGACGGGGTGGATGGCACCACTGTCGAGGGCGTGACCGAGAACCCCTATGCCATCCCCGGCATGGCCATCGGCCTCACCGACACCGAGAAGGCCACCTCGGTGCTGTGGTGGCGCTCGGTCGGGCATACCCATACCGGCTATGTGATGGAAACCATGATGGACATGGTTGCCCGTGCGACAGGTCGTGATCCGGTGGAGCTTCGCCTGTCGCTGCTCGAAGGCGGCAGCGAGGAGCAGGAACGCGAGGCTGCGGTGCTGAAACTGGTGGCCGAGAAGGCCGGCTGGGGCAAACCCGCCGAGGGGCGCGCGCAGGGCATCGCCGTGCACAAGTCCTTTGGCTCCTACGTGGCCGAGGTGGTCGAGGTCTCCGGCAGCGTCGAAGATGGTGTGGTGATCGAGAAGGTCACTGCGGCAGTGGATTGCGGGATTGCAGTGAACCCCGATGTGATCCGTGCGCAGATCGAAGGCGGCATCGGTTATGGCATCGGCCATGCGATGCGCGACCAGATCACGCTCTCGGGCGGCGAAGTGGACCAGTACAACTTCCCGGACTACGAGCCGCTCAGGATCTCCGACATCAAGGCGATCGAGGTGCATATCGTGCCCTCCGCCCTTGCCCCCAGCGGTGTCGGCGAACCGGGCACGCCCCCGGCGGCGCCCGCTCTTGCCAATGCCATTGTGGCCCTGGGGTCAGGGGTGGAGCATGTGGCGGAACTGCCGATGGCGGAGGCCGGTGTCAGCTTCGCCTGAGGTCGACAAACCGCAAAGACAGAGAAAGAGGCACCCTCGGGTGCCTCTTTGCTTGGGCCCCAGTTCTTTGGGTCATGCCCCCTTGGCTGATGCCTTGTTGCGGCAGATCGGGCCTAGCACCGATGCCGGTCGCGGCCGAGAAGTGGCGACACCTGATGGGTTCCGGACAGGACCCTTGCACGGCACAACCAGAAGGCGTAGGACACGCTTCCCTTCCTGCCTGCGCCGAGGACCCCAATGCAGCGTGTCATGATTATCGGCCAGCCTGGCTCTGGCAAATCGACCCTCGCACGCCTTCTGGCGGCCCGCACCGGGCTGCCGGTCTATCACATCGACCACATCCACTGGATGCCCGGCTGGATCGAACGCTCGCGAGAAGAAAAGACCCGTCTTTGCGCCGAGGTACATGCCCGCCCGCAGTGGATCTTCGAGGGCGGGCACTCCGCCACCTGGCCCGAGCGCTTTGACCGCGCCGATACAGTGATCTGGGTCGATGTGCCGGTCATGCTGCGGCTGTGGCGGGTGTTCTGGCGCACCCTGCGCAGCCTTGGCCGGACCCGACCCGACATGCCGGAAGGATGTCCGGAGCAATTCAGTCTCGAGTTTTATCGCTTCATCTGGCGCACCCGCCGCTCCTCCCACGCCGCAATGGCGCGCCTCTTGGCGCAGGCGCCGCAGGACAAGTCGATCCATGTGTTCAAATCGATTGGCGAAGTGAATGATTGGCTGGCCTCCTTGCCCGCGACCGGCTCTTATGCGGTCGAGGGCCACCCCGTGGAGAACTGATCCGTGTCCATCGCATTCCTGCATACTGCTGCCCTGCATCAGGCAACCTTCGACCGCCTCTTGGCCGAGCGCGCCTTCCACGGACCGGTGCACCATCTGGTGCGCGACGACCTGCTGCAAACCGCCCGCGACCTCGGCCTCGACGCCGTCGCGGAAGACGTGACCCGGCTGCTGACCGATCTGGCCAAGAACGCCGATGCGGTGGTCTGCACCTGCTCCACGCTCGGCCCGCTCGCCGACCTCGTTGCAGAGCGACACCCGCAGGTGATACGCATCGACCGGCCGCTGATGGAGGCGGCATTGACCTGCGGGCCGAACATCCTCCTCGCCTATTGCCTCGAGAGCACAAGCGCACCCAGCCTCAACCTGCTGGCCGACTGCGCCCGCGCCGCAGAGCTACCGCTGAGCCCGCGCCCGCTCCACTGCGGCACCGCCTGGAGCCATTTCGAGAGAGGCGACATGCTGGCCTATGCCGCCGCCATCGCCCGCGACATCGACGCCGAGATCGCCGCCGATGGCCGCCCCGATTGCATCCTGCTCGCCCAGGCGTCGATGCAGGTCGCCGCGCCGCTGCTCGCAGAGCATGGGCTGCCCGTCCTCACCTTGCCGCCCCTGGCCGCCGACCGCGCAATCGCACTGACCCGCTGATCCCCTGCTCCTGGCCATAAGACGCAGAGGAGCGCGAGGCGCGCTCAGTAGTCCGACACCAGCAGGTGCGAGGGCGCCACGTCCTCTTCGATCTGGCTGAACCGGCCGATCTTCATCTCGAAGATATTGTCCGTGCGGTCATCGTTCACGGTTGAGACCTCGCCGATCAGGCAATCGTCACCCTCCGCCCAGAAGGCATGCCAGATCCCCGGCATCAGGGTGACACTCTCGCCCGGTGCGAGTTGCAGCTTGCCACCTGCCGGCAGGGTCCGGGCCAGCCCGTCACAGGGCACCGTCACCGGCGCCACGCGGTCGATGCCGCCCTCGGCATCCGGTGCAAAAAGCTCGATCACCAGCGTGCCGCCGCCCCGGTTGATGATGTCCTCGGCCTTGATGTTGTGACGGTGCATCGGCGAGAGCTGGTCGCGGCGCGAAATCATGATCTTCTCGGCATATAGCATGCCGCGACCGGCACCGAGGTCTTCCGCGCGCCCGTTGCGGGCGGTGAAGAGGAAGAGGCCCAGCTCGTCGAACCGACCCTGGCCGTAGTCGGTGATGTCCCAACCCAGACCACGGGCGCGGATCTCGGTGGCCTCGGGCGCCCGCATCTGCTCCGGCGCCCAATGGGCAAAGGGCGGCAGATGCACGCCATGGGTCTTCATGAAAGACCAGCTGTGGTCCAGGATCTCGTTCACCTCAGAGCGTTTCATGCCCCAACCTCCCTCGTTCTCAAATCTTGCGAGCAGCCCCGGATCAGGGCCAGCTGATATCCGCAGGCAGCGGCGCGGCGGCGATCCGGGCCGCATTGACCAGATCGTTCCCACGCGCCCGCGCCTCCGCTTCCGCCCGGGCGAACCCAAGGTCAAGCCAACGCTGCACCAGCCGCGCCTCCAGCTCCGCCAGCGGCACCTCAAGGCGGATCGACAAATCCCAGAGCGGCACGAGATCGCGCCAGCCGGGCTCGTCAAACAACAGGTAGTTGCCTTCGATGATCGCCACCCGACAGGCGGCATCCACCTCACCCGCCCCGGCCACCGCAAGATCCCGGGCGCGATCAAAAACCGGGTAGATCACGTGCTCTTCCGCCTTCAACGCCCGGCAGAGACGGGCAAAGCCCCCGAGATCAAAGGTCTCCGGCGCCCCCTTGCGGGCCAGAAGCCCACGGCGCTCCAGCAGGTGGTTATCAAGGTGGAACCCGTCCATCGGCACCACTTCCGTCGCAAGCCCCCGTGCCGAAAGCCTGGCGGCGAGTGGCGCGGAAAGGGTGGATTTCCCTGCCCCCGGTGCACCACTGAGGGCCACCAGATGGCGGCCCTCCCGGCTGAGATCCAGATGATCGAGCACGCGGCTGCACAGCGCGTCGATGGTATCTTGTGTCATGCGGCAGAGCGCTCCGGGTCCGGTTCCTTGGCCCCGGTCATATAGGCCACCGCATCGGACATTTCATGCTGTTTCGGATCGATCACACAAAGCCGACGGCCAAGGCGATGCACATGGATGCGGTCGGCGACCTCAAACACATGTGGCATGTTGTGGCTGATGAGGATGATCGGAATGCCGCGGGAACGCACGTCGAGGATCAGTTCCAGCACCCGGCGGCTCTCCTTGACGCCCAGCGCCGCGGTGGGTTCGTCGAGGATGATGACCTTGGAGCCGAAGGCCGCCGCGCGGGCCACCGCAACCCCCTGACGCTGGCCACCCGAGAGGGTTTCCACCGCCTGGTTGATGTTCTGGATCGTCATCAACCCGAGTTCGTTGAGCTTCTCGCGGGCGATCTCCTCCATCCGGCTGCGGTCGAGCTGGCGCAGGACCTGCCCCCGCCAGCCGGGTTTGCGCAATTCGCGGCCCATGAACATATTGTCGGCGATCGACAAGGCCGGCGACATCGCGAGGGTTTGGTAGACCGTTTCGATCCCGGCTTCGCGCGCGTCGATGGGCGAGGCGAAGTTCACCGGCTTTCCGTCCAGCTCCACCGTACCCTCATCGGGGATCACCGCGCCAGAGAGCGCCTTGATCAGGGTGGATTTGCCAGCGCCGTTGTCACCGATCACCGCGAGGATCTCTCCGGGCATCAGGTCGAAATCGCAGTGATCAAGGGCCGTCACCTTGCCGTAGCGTTTGACCAGATTGCGGGCCTTCAGGATGGGTTGCATTAGACTGATACCTTTCTGATCCACTGGTCCACCGCGACGGCGGCAATGATGAGGGCGCCGATGAGGAGATAGGTCCATTGGGCATCCGCACCGAGAAGGCGCAGACCGAGGGTAAAGACGCCGACGATCAGCGCCCCGAAGAAGGAGCCGAGAACCGAGCCCCGCCCACCAAAGAGCGAGATGCCCCCGATCACCACCGCGGTGATGCTCTCGATATTGGCCAGCTGCCCCGAGGTCGGGGAAACCGAGCCGATGCGACCGATGAGGGCCCAGCCGGCAAAGGCGCAGATGAGGCCCGAGAGCATGTAGACCGAGATCAGCACCTTGTCGGTATTGACGCCGGAGAGCTCTGCCGCCTCCTTGTCGTCGCCGACCGCGTAGACATGGCGTCCCCAGGCGGTGTGGCGCAGCACATAAGCGAGCAGCAGGACAAGCGCGACCATGAAGATCACCCCATAGGTGAAAACGGCGCCGCCCACCTTGAACTTCTCGCCGAAGAACTGCAGGAAGGCCGCCTGTTCGGCGATCTCCTGGCTGCGGATGGTTTCATTGGCGGAATAAAGGAAGTTGGTGGCCAGTATGATCTGCCACATGCCGAGGGTCACGATAAAGGGCGGCAGCTTCATCTTGGCGACAAGCCAGCCGTTGATGTAGCCGCAAAGGGTTCCGCAGATCAGCCCGCAGCCGACACCGATCACCGGCGGCAGACCGTAGCGGAAGGTGAATTGGCCCATCACCACGGACGAGAGCACCATGATCGCGCCGACCGAGAGATCGATCCCGGCGGTCAGGATCACCAGCGACTGCGCACAGGCAACGATTCCCACGATCCCCACCTGCTGCAGGATGAGGGTGAGCGCAAAGGGTGAGAAGAATTTCGACCCCAAGAGGAGGCCGAAAATCACCGTGGAGAGGAGGAGCACAATCAGCGGCACCAGGGATGGTGTCACATGCAGCGCGTGCTGGAATCTCTGGATGAAACTCTGCGGGCCGTGGTCGAACTCGGCCACCGTTTGCGGGCTGCCGGCAACCGCGGCCTCATAGCTCTGCGGGGTAGACATGATACTCCTCCAAATCACCCGGGGTCAGCGGGGTTGGTGCCTTGTTTTATATGGATCTTTTTTCTTTGCGGGCCAGGAACCAAGGGGCGGCGACAGCGCGCCGCCCCTGATCTCAAAGGGTCGTCGAGGGGACGACCAATCGCCCGTCTTCAGCCGCAGGGCGCCTTGCGACGCCCCGCGAATGTCAGGCCGGGTCAGGTCAGCCCCAGCAGAGGTTGGTCCCTTCGGTGGTGTCGATGCTCTCGACGCCCTCCGCGGGCTTGTCCGTCACAAGGGCTACACCGGTGTCAAAGAAGTCCTTGCCCGGGGTCGGTTCCGGCTTCACGCCCTCGTCGGCCCATTTCTTGATCGCTTCGACGCCCAGAGAGGCCATCAGCAGCGGGTATTGCTGCGAGGTCGCCCCGATCACGCCGTCCTTGACGTTGGCAACACCAGGGCAGCCGCCATCGACGGAGACGATCAGCACGTCGTTTTCGCGACCAATCGCCTTCAGCGCCTCATAGGCACCGGCGGCGGCGGGTTCGTTGATGGTATAGACCACGTTGATCATCGGATCCTTGGCCAGAAGGTTCTCCATCGCCTTGCGGCCCCCTTCTTCGTTGCCTGCGGTCACATCGTTGCCGATGATGCGCGGATCGGTCTCGTCACCCCATTTGTTGGGATCACCGAGATCAATGCCGAAGCCCTTAAGGAAGCCCTGATCGCGCAGAACGCCCACGGTCGGTTGGCTGACGGCGAGGTCAAGCATGGCGATCTTGGCATTGGCAGCCTCCTCCCCCAGCGCTGCGGCGGCCCACTGGCCGATCAACTCGCCGGCCAGGAAATTGTCGGTGGCAAAGGTGGCGTCAGCCGCGTCGATCGGGCTCAGCGGTGTATCCAGCGCGATCACCACGAGGCCCGCATCGCGCGCCTGCTGGACGGCGGGAACGATGGAGGATGTGTCGGAAGCGGTCAACAGAATGCCCTTGGCGCCATCGGCGATGCAGGTCTCGATTGCGGCCACCTGGGTCTCGTGATCGCCATCGATCTTACCGGCAAAAGACTTGAGCTCCATGCCCAGTTCCTCGGCCTTGGCGGTCGCCCCTTCCTTCATCTTCACGAAGAAGGGGTTGGTGTCCGTTTTGGTGATCAGGCACGCAGTCACCTTGTCCTGCGCCTGCGCGGCCCCCGCCATCAGAGCCATACCGGCGATGGTGGTCAGCAGAAGTTTCTTCATGGTCTCCTCCCAGAAACACGTTTTCACTTAGATTTACCGCTTCACCCCGCCCTCATCTCCCTAGGGTCGACGCGTCGCTTGGCAATAACAAAGCCGCGATTCCGCCTCCCTGTCAATAAATAATTCAACTTGATTTATTAATCAGGCTTGGGCAGGCTCTTGCTTCAGGAGGAGGAGGAGCGCATAGACCGCCCATGTCAGACATGCCCGAAATACGCCCCTATACCAGCGGCGCGAACCAGAGCGAGGTGCGCGCCCATAATGAACGGCTGATGCTGTCCGTCCTGCATCAGGACGGTGCCTTGCCGGGCAGCGAAATGGCACGTCGCACCGGCCTGTCCTCGCAGACGGTCTCTGTCATCCTGCGCAAGCTGGAACAGGACGGGCTGATTGCGCGGGGCGAGACCCAGAAGGGCCGGGTCGGCAAACCTTCGGTTCCGATGAGCATCAACCCCGAGGGGCTGTTTTCCTATGGGGTCAAGATCGGGCGGCGCAGCACCGACCTGCTGCTGGTGGACTTCTGCGGCACCATCCGCGCGCAGCGCCACCTGCGCTATCGCTATCCGCAACCGCGCGAGGTCTTTGGGTTCATCGAAGCCAGCCTGCGCGAGATTTCGGCGGATCTGACCCAAGACCAGAGGGAGCGGATCTGCGGCATCGGCGTGGCCACGCCCTTTGACCTCTGGCGCTGGCACGCGCAGGTGGGCGCACCCAAGGCCAGTCTGGAGGCCTGGAAGGAGCTCGACCCACGCCAGGAGATCGCCCGATTCTGCGACTTGCAGGTCTTCGTCATCAACGATGCCACCGCTGCCTGCCGGGCCGAGCATATGTTTGGCGGCAGCCGGGTCTGGCGCGACAGCATCTATTTCTTCGTCGCATCCTTCATCGGCGGCGGCGTTGTGCTGAACAATTCGGTCTACGAAGGCAGCCACGGCAATGCCGGAGCCCTCGGCCCCCTGCCCTCACGCAGGGCCGATGGCAGTGAGGGGCGGCTTCTGGACACCGCCTCCATCCGCGAATTGGAACGGCGTCTGGTGGAGGCGGAGATTGACCCCACCTTGCTCTGGCAGCAACCGCAAGACTGGAGCCGGATCGCCGGTCACGTGGATCTCTGGCTGCAGGACACAGCCGCCGCGCTGGCGCGGGCCGCCCTGGCCACCTGTGCGGTGATTGACTTTCAGGCGGTTGTGATCGACGGCGCCATGCCCACCGCCTTGCGGGGCCGCCTGGTGGAGCTGATGCGAGCCGAGTTGCCGCATCTGGATGCCCGTGGCCTGATCTGCCCATCGGTGCAGGAGGGACAGATCGGTGCCAATGCCTCTGCCCTCGGAGCCGCTGCCAAGCCCTTGATCGCTTTGTACCTCCTTGACAGCCACAAGGGCTTTGCCCCCGCCGTCTGATCGCTTGCTCCGCCGAGATGTGGGGATTGACGGAGGGGCCGTGGCTTCGATAGAACCAATTTAAAATTGGTCAACTTTCGAGGCTCCCATGCTCGACCTTCCAAATCTGTTGCCGCTTCTGGCGGTGGCCGCTGCTTCCGGTGTCGCCGGCGGCATTCTTGCCGGGCTGCTCGGCGTGGGCGGCGGCATCGTCATCGTGCCGGCGCTTTACTTCGCCCTCTCGCTGACCGGCATGGACCCCGCCCTGACCATGCAGGTCGCGGTCGGCACTTCGCTGGCCACCATCGTCTTCACCTCACTCTCCTCCGGCTATGGCCACTACAAGAAGGGCGCCATCGACATGGGCCTTCTGAAGCTCTGGGCCCCTTCGATCCTTGTCGGCGTCTTCATCGGCGGCCTCCTCGGGGGGATCGTCTCGGGCAATGTGCTCCTGTTCGTCTTTGCCACGGTCGCCCTGGCGGTAGCGCTCGACATGATCCTGCGTAAACCCAAGGAAAGCCCGGAACCGCGCAGCTTCTCCAAGCCGGTCTGGGCCGGGCTCGGCATCTTTGCCGGAGCGGTTTCGGCGATGATGGGGATTGGCGGCGGCACCGTCTGCGTCCCGACCCTGAGCTTTCTCGGTTACGACATCCGCAAGGCGGTTGGCACCTCCGCCGCCATCGGCTTTGTGATCGGCCTGCCCGGAGCGCTGATCTACATGGCCACAGGTTTTGGCGCCGAGGGACTGCCGCCCTTCTCGCTTGGCTATGTGAACCTCCTGCTGGCGGCGGTGATCATCCCGCTGTCCACCAGCTTTGCCCGGGTTGGTGTGAAACTCGCACATGCCATCCCGCGCAGGGCGCTGAAGCTCGCTTTCGGCCTGTTCCTGATGGCGACCTCGGTGCGGATGTTCGTGGATCTCGCCGAGCAGGCCGGATGGCTGTGAAGCCAACGACCCTGACAACGGAAGCGCTGCGCGCGGCGATCCTGAGCGGAGATCTGGCCGTGGACGGACGCCTTCTGCCCGAGCGGGCGCTGGCGGAGAGCCTGGCGGTCTCGCGCAACCGGCTGCGGGCTGTGCTCGAAGACCTGGTGCAGGAAGGTCTGGTGTTCCGGCGTCAGGGCCAGGGCACCTTTCTGCAACCCCCACCCACTCAGGCGCAGGAGCGCTTGGGTGCCCTAGCCCGGCGGGTCTCGCCTCTGGACCTGATGGAGGTACGGCTCGAACTGGAGCCCGCCCTCGCCGCGCGGGCCGCCCTGCGTGGCAGTGCCGCGGACAAGGCGCGCCTCTTGCGTTTGATGGAGGACAGCCTGCGGGCACCGGACCTCACCGCCTATGAACGGGCGGATGACATCTTCCACTACAAGATTGCCGAGATGGCGCAGAACCCGGTGTTCCTGACCCTGTTCGAGGAAATCCGCAGCCTGCGCCAGGCCGCTGACTGGACCCGCGCGCGCCAGAGGGCGCTGGGCGAGGCGGAAATCGCCGCCGTCTCTCTCCATCACAGTGCCATCGCAAACGCCATCTGCGCCGGTGAGGAGCAGGCGGCCCGGGACGCCATGCGGCGCCATATGCTGGAGGTCGGACGGGTTCTGTCGGAGAATCGCTGAAGCAACTGACGGCACTGGGGGATCTGCCCGCGCGACAGGCACCGGCCGGCGCGACAGCGCCATGACCTGTGCGCCGCAGGCGCGCCGCTGGATTGCCGAAACAGTTCAGGTGCCGAGGTCCTTCAAGACCTTGAGCAGGCTCTCCACATCGCCCTGGTCGAGGTAGCGTTGCACCTCGATCACCATGCGGAGCTGCTTGGCCAGATAGGCCAGCTGGCGGTGATTGTTCTCGATATGGCGGGCGGCGATCTCGGTATCGATCGCCTCGGCTTCCTTCAGGAGCTTCTGCACTTCCGCGAGGGTCTTTTCGTTGCTGATGTCCTGTTTGCGCAGATGTGCCTTGATCGCCGAGAGTCCTTCCAGCGCGATGGCGCGTGCCTCGTCGCGGACCCGGGTTTCCTCCACCGGATCGGCAATGGCATCCAGCACCCGGCCAAGCGCCCCGTCGAGTTTCGCCAGCAGCCCGCTGCGCTCCTGCCCCGCCACCGGCACCAGGTCGGTGACCGGCAGCGAAAGCGGCAGGTTCTGGCCCCTTCCCTTAGACAGAAGCCCCCGCCGGGCGGCCACGAAGGTCTTGATCACGAAGCGCGACGCAGTGGCGGCGCGAGGCGAGCGCATCAGCGTCGCCGCCATCACCGCGCCGTGCTCTGTATACATCATCGGCGGCTTGCGCAGGCCGCCGTGGCCGCTTGATGTTCCGATCTGGAAGATCAAGTCGGCAAATTCCTCCTCGGTCAGGCGAAAGGCGAAATCCTCTCCGAAACGATCGGCATTGTTGGTGACCAGCTTGTTGAGGTTGCCGGTCGTGTAGTCAAATAGTGCTGCCAGATCGCCATCGCGGATCACCGGTTGGCCACGAAAGGTGAAGATCTGCGGATCGGTCGGTGCCTTGGTCGCTGGGATGTCAGTCATACGGCGGCTCGGGCTCCTACACTTGAGGTCTTGGGTCCCGCGCAGCTTGATCTTCTGGCGCGGAAGATCAAGTGCGCTGCGCCCTCTCCCCGCAAATCTCATTCAAGATCAAGGTCATAGACCACGATTCCCGCTGCCCCTCCGACGCAGAGCGCCACCAGTTCACCCCCAAGGCGCTGGTGTTCGGGATGCACGGCATAGGCTTTCAAGGCCGCCGCCGAGCCAAAGCGGATCACGAAACCGGCCGCATAGTCCGGGGATTTGCCTTCAAAATCGCGATTGGGACCCGCCTCGAACCCCAGCACCCCGGGCAGCGACAGGCTGAAGGCACGCAACCCTTCCAAAACCGCCTGCCGCGCCGCCTCGGGGGCGAAGTCCTGAAAATGGCAAAACACGCAATGAAGGATCATCGTCCAACTCCTCTGGCCTTCGTGTCAGTGCCGTCACCCTAGGCGCAGGCTGCGGAAAAGGAAAAGGGCAGACCAGCGGCCCGCCCTCTCCTGCGCGTACACAGTCACGTGACAGGTTATTGCAGATCCTTGTCCCGCGCCGCGTTGATATCGGCTTCGGCCGCGGCCACGGCCGCATTCAGTGCCGCCAGAGCATCTTCGCCCCGGGTCACATTGGCGGTGAACCAGTCATAGACCGGTGCCGCTGCTTCCTTGAAGACCGCCTTCTGCTCCGGCGAGGGCACATAGAGGTCGCCGCCGCCCTTCACGAATTCCTCATAGGCTTCGATGGACTTGCGTTTGGGCGAGGCAAAAGTGGCCTGCTGCAGCGCATAGAAACCGTCAACAACCACGCGACGGACGTCCTCGGGCATGGCGAGGAACTTCTCGTTCGACATCCACCAGAGCGCCCCCATGTAGCTGTGCCCGTCGAGGGTCAGGTACTGCAGGCCGGCATCGGGGAATTTCATGCTCATGATGTCGGTGATGCCATTGGCCGTGCCTTCCACCACACCGGTCTGCAGCGAGGTGAACAGCTCGGGCCACGGGATCGGGGTCGGAGCGGCGCCGAGGGACTTCACCAGTTCCTGCGGCAGGTCGGCGACCACGGTGCGCAGTTTCAGGCCAGCCAGATCCTCCGGGCTTTCGACCCGTTGCTTGGTATTCGCGAAATTGCGCCAGCCGCCGGTGTTGCCGATGGTCATCAGGCGGATGGTATTGCCCGAATCCTCCAGCGCCATGTCGCGCAGGGTGCGGGTGAAATCGCCGGACAGGACATGTTCCGCCACCCGGTCGTCGCTCATCAAGTAGGGCAGATCCAGCACCTGAACGTAGGGAAACAGGCCCGCCGCCCCGCCAGAGGTGGAGATAAACACATCGATGGAGCCATCGGCGACGCCCTGCAGGCATTCCGCCCCGTTCGAGCAGAGCTGGGTGCCGATGAACAGCTCCACCTCGATGGCGCCGTTGGAGGCCGCCTCGACGTAGTTCTTGAAGACCACGAGACCGTCATAGTCCTCGTCGTTCTCGTTCGAGTTGGCGGTGGCGCGGATGGTGTAATCCGCCGCCGAGGCCGAGAGCGCAGTCCCGGCCATGAGTGCCGCGAGTGCGACGGTCTTCAGCGTTGTCTTGAGCATGTAGTATCCTCCCTTATGCTCCTGATTATGCAGTTAATTCACGAACCCGGTCAGGCGCGGGATCGTCATGGAAATGGCCGGGACATAGGTGATCAGGAAGATCACCAGGATTTCCACGGCCAGAAACGGCAGGATGGCGCGGGCAATGGTGGTGACCCGCTCGCCCGAGACGGCGGAGGCCACAAACAGCACCAGCCCCATCGGCGGTGTCGCCAGCCCCACGGTGAGGTTAACGCACATGATGATGGCGAAATGGACGCTATCGACCCCGAGACTCACAAAGACCGGACCCAGGATCGGCCCCAGAATGATGATCGCAGGACCCGCATCGAGGAACATGCCAACCACAAACAACAACAAGTTGATGAGGAACAGCAGCAGCAGCGGGTTCTCGGTCAGGGTCAGGATGAACTGGGCCAGTTGCTCTGGAGCGTGGCTCAGCGAGACGACGGTCTTGAACGACATCGCAGCCCCCACCAGCAGGAGCACCACGGCAGAGGTGATGCCTGCCCGGGTCAACACGTCCGGGATCTCTGCCCATTTCAGAGTCTTCAACACGAAGAGACCGATGATCAATGCATAGGCAACGGCCACCGCGGCAGCTTCGGTCGGGGTGAAGACGCCGATGAGGATGCCGCCGAGAATGATCACCGGCGTGAGGAGGGGGAAGAAGGCTTTCAGGCTGGCCTGCCCCCGCTCGCCCCAAGTGTAGCGGCGCGACGCGACAGGAAAGTCGTATTTGTCCGCCATCACCTTGACCATGATCATCAGGCCAACGCCGACCAGGATGCCCGGCACCAGACCGGCCAGAAACAGCGCTGCGACGCTTTCGCCCATCACATAGGCATAGATGATCATGATGCCCGAGGGCGGGATGATCGGCCCGATCACCGAGCTTGCGGCGGTGATCGCGGCGGCGAACTTGCGGGTATAGCCCTGTTTCTCCATCGCCGGGATCAGCATGGAGCCGAGCGCCGAGGTATCCGCCACCGCCGAGCCGGAAAGGCCGGCAAACAGCATCGACGAGAGCACGTTCACATGGGCAAGCCCACCGCGCAGATGGCCCATCAGCGCCTGGGAGAACTCCACCAGCCGCAGCGTGATGCCGCCCTTGTTCATCAGCTCGCCCGCGAGCATGAAGAAGGGGATCGCCATCAGCGGGAAACTGTCCATCCCGTTGTAGAGGTTACGGTACAGGAGCGTGATGTCGCGCTCCTGCCCGTTGAGCCAGAGCAGGATGCCCGGCGCGGCCAGAAGGCCGAAGAACACCGGCAGGCCGATCATCAGGAACACGAGGAACAGCGGCAGGAACCAGATCAGCATTATTCCGCGCCTCCTGTGGCGGCGAATTCGATCTCTGGCAGGCGGTCCGCGCCGCCCAAGAGCGCGACGAGCCGGTGCAGGATCAGTTCGATATTGACGAGGATCAAGAGACCGATGCCGATCAGAAGGGACAGCATCATCCAGGAGCGCGGCAGCCGGAACCAGCTGTCAAAACCCAGTGAGGTCGGCAAGTAGAGCGAGGCAGTGGCGAAACGTCCGCCAAGGCCGGTGACCTCCTTATAGCCGATCTGCACGGCCACGATCAGCACCACTAGGCTGAGACCAAGAAGGATCAGCGACAGGACGGAGCCCAGTCGCGCGGGCAGCATGGCCGAAACCGTGTCGATGGCGACAAAGCCGCCCTGACGAAAGGCAGTGGGCGCCATCAGCCCGGTCATCCACAACATGCAGAAGCGCGCTGCCTCGTCCGGCCAGGGCAGCGCGTTGTTCAGGACATAGCGAAAAAAGACCTGGATCAGGATCGCAACCACCATCGCGGCCACGGCAAAGCAGCCCACCCAGCGCCCAAGGCGCAGCAGGGTTGCGTTGATCCAGTACAGCGGTGTCACCACCGCCATTAGTGCGTTCATGTTTTCCTCCCCAAAGATAGGCCGGGAGCGTCCCCCCGGCACTGCCAAAACGCGCGGCTCAATGCGCGGTGATGCGGCCCATCTGTCCTTTGAAGAAGGCAAGCGCCTCGCCTTCTTCACGCATTTCAGCCCGGTTCACGACGCCCAGCACGATGGCATGGTCTCCTCCGTCGTAGACCGCGTGGCGGGTGCATTCGAAACGCGCGAGACAGCCTTCCAGCACCGGAACACCCTCCGCGTTCAGCGCCAGATCGAGGCCGCGCAGACCGGCGGCATCCTTGGCCACGCTGTAGCAGAGATCCTGCTGATCGGCGGCGAGGACGTGGATCGCGTAATGCTCGGCCTTCTCGAAATAGGGAAAGCGGCGGGAATTGCGGTCCGGCGACCAGAGCACCATCGGCGGCGTCAGCGAGACCGACGAGAAGCTCGAGGCGGTGATCGCCACCACCCCTTCGGGCGTATTGGCGGTCACGATGGTCACGCCGGTGGCAAAGCGGCCAAAGGCATCGCGCAGCAGGCGGGTGTTGCTCTCGTCCGGCACAAAGGCTTTTTGTGTCTTATCGCTCATCTGCAGGCCCATGTTATGCGACCTCCCGGCCCAAGGTGGCCTCGTAGAGGCGGAACCAGGTCTGGCGGTCCAGCTCGACCTTTTGCGCATCCGAAATGGTGGCAATGCGGGCGAGGTTGTTTGTGCCCATCACCGGCAGGATCTTGGCCGGATGGCGCAGAAGGAAGGCGACGGCGACCGCGGCACGGTCCACGCCCTGTGCGGTTGCGACCTCATCCAGACGCGTCGCCAGCTCGCCCGAGCCGGTCATCAGGCTGCCGCCGCCGAGCGGCGACCAAGCCATCACCGCGTGGTCTTCCATCTGGTGGAAGGCGAGATCGCCATTGGTGAAGGGCGCAACCTCCGACAGAGAAATCTCGATCTGGTTGGTGACCAGCGGGGTCGACATCGCCGATTGCAAAAGTTTCCAGTCCCAGGGGCGGAAGTTCGACACGCCTACGGCCTTCACCTTGCCGGACTTCACCAGATCATCCAGCGTCGCGCCGGTCTCGTGATGGTCCATCAGGGGGTCGGGACGGTGGATCAGCAGAAGGTCGATCTGCTCGATCCCCATTTCGGTCAGGGAGCGGTCCACCGCGCCTTCGATATAGGCGCGCGAGGTGTCGTAGTATTTGACCGGCTTATCCGCGTGCATGCCGATAGGCGCAACGATATCGCATTTCGTCACGATCTCCATCTGGCCGCGCAAGGCAGGGTTCGCCTTCAGCGCCGCGCCAAGGATGCCCTCGGCGGTATAGGCGCCATAGATATCAGCCTGATCAAAGGTGGTGACCCCCTGTTCGAGGCAGGCGTGGATCTTCGCCTCCACATGCTTGACGGAGGTATCGACATCATCGCCAATCCGCCACATGCCGTAGATCAGCCGGGAAAATTCGAGGTCGTCAGACAGTTTTACGCGGTCCATCAGCGGCGCACTCCTACACCAAGGGGTGTTTCCGGGGTGCTCGCCGGGACGCGGCCATAGGCCTCGGGCAGCGAGCAGGTTTTCATGTTCGGCAGGATACGGGCACCAAAGTGCTTGGCTTCCTCCAGATGCGGATAGCCCGACAGGATGAAAGCGCGGATGCCCATTTTCTGATAGGCCTCCAGCTTGCTCATCACCTGATCGGTGGAGCCGACCAGCGCCGCGCCACAGCCCGAGCGCGCCCGACCCACCCCGGTCCAGAGGTTCGGCTCGATAAAGCCCGCATCATCGGCAATCTCGCGGTTCTTCGCCTGATGGCTGACACCCAGCGATTTCGCATCAAGCGCGCGTTCGCGGATTGCGCGGCCCTGATCGTCGTCGAGTTTCGAAACGATGTAATCGGCATACTCGCGCGCCTCGGCCTCGGTATCGCGGACGATAACATGAACGCGCAGGCCGTAATCCAGCGTGCGGTCGTATTTCTCGGCCACGGCATGTACCGCCCGCATCCGGCCCTGCAGCTCTTCCATCTTTTCCGGCCACATCAGGTAGACGTCGCAATGCTGACCGCAGAGGTCGAGCGCATCGGGGGAATAGCCGCCAAAATACAAGAGCGGGCCGC
This sequence comes from uncultured Paracoccaceae bacterium, assembly GCA_937146765.1. GTDB lineage: Bacteria > Pseudomonadota > Alphaproteobacteria > Rhodobacterales > Rhodobacteraceae > Epibacterium. Next base: position 26,144 of record CAKZRP010000060.1, read on the forward strand.
CGGACTGATAGGGGCGCACAGGATCGGTGGTCAGGCCTTTGAAGTTATAAACCTGGCCTTCGTAATTGATCTCGTCGCGGGTCCAGGCCTGTTTCAGGATCTCCACCACCTCGCGAGAGCGCTGATAGCGATAGGCGCTGTCCGCCTGCTCGCCTGGGAAATCCGAGGAGATGATGTTCACAGTCAGGCGACCTTCGAGCATGTGATCGAGGGTCGCGATGGTGCGCGCCAGCATGATCGGCTGCATCTCGCCACAGCGCACCGCGGCCAAGAGGTTGATCTTGTCGGTGATCGGCGCGCAGCCCGCCACAAAGGACAGGGTGTCCTGCCCGACCTGATAGGAGGAGGGGCACAGAATGTTGCGAAAGCCCTGCGCCTCGGCGGTTTTGACGATCTCGGAACAATGCGCCCAAGAGGAGCGCAGGTTGCCATCCGGCACGCCCAGAAACTGGTAATCGTCCGAACACAGCGCCGCAAACCAAGAGACTTCGGCAGCGTCCAGATCGGGGGACGTGATGGGGACAACGGTCATGTCTTCCTCCTCGAAGAGCGATCGAATTTCCTCTTGCGTAGCAGCAGATTTAAAGTACATCAATGGTGCATCAATTTTTTCTAGCCGTCCAGCCCGGCGCGCAAAGACCAAGGCCCCTGCCCCATGACGCCCCCCCATGACCTCGACCGCGACACGCCCACCGCGCTGCCGATCTACATGCAGATCAGCGAATTCCTGATCCGCGAGATCGCCGCCGGGCGGCTGGTGGACGGGCAAAGGCTGGCGCCCGAGCGTGATCTGGCCAAGAGCCATGGAACCACCGTGCGCACCCTGCGCAAGTCCTTGGCCGAGTTGGAAAAGAAGGGGCTCTTGGAACGCATCCAAGGTTCCGGCAACTACATCCGCGCCAACCACAAGGCGCAGAGCGTCTATTCGATGTTCCGGCTGGAACTGACCACCGGGGGCGGCCTGCCGACGGCGGATATCCTTGATCTGGCGGCGGTGGCGAAACCCGCTGACCTGCCCGCCTTTGGCACCGCGAACCACGGCACCCGCATCCGCCGCCTGCGATTCCTCAACCGCATTCCGATCGCGGTAGAAGAGATCTGGCTCGACGGCGATGCCGGGGTGATCCGGCCCGAGCAGATGTCGGATTCGCTCTACCGCACCTACCAGATGCAATTCGGCCTGATCATCGCGCGGGCCGAGGATCGCGTCTCCATCGGACATGTGCCGGATTGGGCACCGGCGGGCTTTGCGCTCACGCCCGGCACCCTCACCGGCTATATCGAACGCTTCTCTTGGGCGGACACCCCCGCCCCGGTGGAGTTCTCCAGAACCTGGTTCGACACAGACAAAGCGCTCTATGTGCAGCGCCTGATTTAAGGGAGATCACCCGTGTCACATATCACCAACTATGGCGTCATCGGCTGCGGCATGATGGGGCAGGAACACCTGCGCAATATCGCCTTGCTGCCGGAAACCCGCGTTGCGGCGATTTTCGAGCCGGACGCGCATATGGCCGCCGAGAGCCTGAAGTTTGCCTCCGAGGCCAAGCTGGTCGACAGCGTTGAGGCGCTGCTCTCGGTGGAGGAGCTGGACTGCATCCTGATCGCCAGCCCCAATTTCCGCCATGTGGAGCAACTGGAGGCGCTGGCCGCGCAGCGCCCGCTGCCAGTGCTGGTGGAAAAGCCGCTGTTCACCGATCCCGCCCATGTGGCCCGGCTGGAGGCCTTCCGCGCCGCCTACCCCGCCCCGGTCTGGGTGGCGATGGAATATCGCTACATGCCCCCCGTCGCGACCCTGCTGAGCGAGGCCGATACCGCCACCGGGGGCATCAAGATGCTGACGATTCGCGAGCATCGCTTTCCGTTTCTGGAAAAGGTCGGCGATTGGAACCGCTTCAACCGCTACACTGGCGGGACTTTTGTCGAGAAATGCTGCCATTTCTTCGACCTGATGCGGCTCACGCTGAAGTCTGAACCAGTCCGGGTGCTGGCCTCTGGTGGCATGGATGTGAACCACCTTGACGAGACTTACGCGGGCGAGACGCCGGATATCCTCGACAACGGCTATGTGATCGTCGATTTCGCCAATGGCGCGCGGGCGATGCTGGAACTTTGTATGTTCGCCGAAGGGGCGCGCTATCAGGAGGAAATCTCCGCCGTGGGTCCGAAAGGCAAGATCGAGGCGCTGGTGCCGGGACCGGGGCGCTTCTGGCCCGCGCATCTGGGCGAGCCCCCGGTGCCGCAGGTCATCGTCTCGCCGCGTGACCCAAAGGGGCCGGAAATGCGCGAGATTCCGGTGGACCCCACCCTTCTGGAGGCGGGCGACCACAATGGATCGACCTTTTATCAACACAAGGGCTTCCTCGAACTGGTGCGGGGCGAACGTGACGTGGCCGAGGTGAGCCTTGAGGATGGCAAGATGGCGGTGCTGATGGGCATGGCTGCGCAGCTTTCGATGAAAGAGCATCGCGCGGTGGAGATTGCCGAGCTGCTGTGAGCCGATTGGCCGCCAATACGCGACGAAGGTCGCCCCATTTGGGGCGGCCTTTCAGACCTCCCCGATCTTGAGATGGCTGTCTCTAGGTGTTCAGTCCCGGCATTTGGTGGATCGGATTTAGGATGCATCGATCTGGCTCTGAAGTCCAGATTTTGCAGATGTATTCGTAGGGTGTGAGGTCATTGAGCGTTTTGAGGCGGCGTGCGAAGTTGTAGGCTGCCATGAAGTCCGCGAGGTGCGTGTGCAACTGGTCGTGACTGCCGTAGTGGACCTGTCACGCATTTGTGCCGCTCCTTTGACCAGGTATCGTGCCTTAAAGGAGAACACAGATGGCATCACGACCGACCGAGGAATTCCGCGCCGAAGCAGTGCGTGGGTAATCCCCCCATTTTTGCGGGGGCTTGGTCGTAGAATTTACGCGGCCATTCTCAGTTTCTGGGCGGGGGTCAT
>CAKZRP010000061.1 GCA_937146765.1 uncultured Paracoccaceae bacterium
TGTTACGCGGCCCGTGGAATAGATCTATCCGGGGAAAGGGAAACTGCGCTCAGCCTCCGATTTGTGCAACAAGGCCCGGACGCCACCAAACACCAAGCCTCAGGCGGGAAGCCGCGCTCGATGAAAGCGTTCTAGAGTGACGAACTCTCCGCTGGGAGAGTGTCCTCAAACTATTGGAAGGGGCAACGCAGACCACATGGCCCGATGCCCCATTCCATTCAACAAGGTGCTAGGTTGTCGGCGCTGGGGAACCCCCCAAGGGCACGGCTCAAAAAAGAGCGATGGGTCCTGCAATGGAAAGCGACACCGACATCGGTACAGTATCGCCAGCCCAGGCGAAAATCAATTTACGAAAGTCAGAGAACGCGCCAAGCGCAGCCGACACAACAGCTTCCCGGTTGGCTGAGTCCTCGACCAATCGCAGCAAGAAGTGATTCTGCGAGTGTTTCTGAGTAAAGCCAATGGACAAGGTGGGCGGAACCTCCAGAAGAGATCCAGACCTCAAGCCGCTACGGCGTCATTCAGTGCCCTCACGATTTGGATGATTTGTTGGGTCTGCTCTCTGCTGAAAATCCCGGAGATGCCCATATCGTCGAGGTCCGTAAAGGGACTTTCATAAAAGGATGACGGATCACCAAGCACGGTCATGTTGAGGGGCGAAAGGTATTCCTCGCCGCCCTCGATGCTTTTCAGGTTTTCCCAAACGCGAATGTCGTTTGGGCTGAGCCAGCCCCACTCGCGCCCAATTCGGTAAAGGCGGCATGAACACCAGGTTACACGCTGTTACTGACGCGAAGGGACGGCCGATCGGGTTCTCTATGTCGACCGGACAGGTCAGCGATGACATCGGCGCAGCGGCCCTGATGGGCAGCCTGCCGAAGGCGGGATGGCTTCTGGGCGACAGGGGCCATGATGCCGATTCGTTTAGAGAAACGTTGAAAGACAAAGGAATAAAGGTCTGCATTCCAGGCCGGACGTCCCGCAAGAAAGCGGTGAAATACGACAAGCGGCGCTACAAACGGCGCAACCGCATCGAGATCATGTTCGGGCGGTTGAAGGATTGGCGGCGCGTCTCAACTCGATACGATCGCTGCCCGGAAACATTCTTCCCCGCCATACTGCTCGCCGCAACTGTCTTGTTCTGGCTGTGAAACTCAATGAGTCTGGGCCCTAGATGGCTTGCCAGGCTGGCGAGTTCCCAGTTCTGGCCGCGCGGTGCATTTCCCCGGCGTGACTGCCGAGGATCATCAGGCCGGGCCAGAGCATATAGGCTTCGATCTCGATGTTCTCGCCAAAGGACAGGAGCACAAAGGTCATCAAGACCGCCAGCGGCAGGCGGGCGCGGGGATTGCGTGCTGCATCGGCGAGCACCAACACCAGATGCCAGACCAGGGGCACCGCGAGGGCAAGCAGTCCGATCAGTCCTTTCACGAACAACAGCCCCCACCACGTGTGATGGCTGCCGATCGGCATGTATTCCACCACATGCGCGCCAGGATGGACGATGCCATGACCGGTCCAGAAAGCCTCGTTTTGCCAGCGTTCGCCAGCGATCCGTTGCAGGGTCTCGCGCACGCGGGTGCTGTCGGCGCGCGCGCCCTTGAACCCGGCAACCGCGTCGTTGATCCCGCCGAGGACCGCGGGGCCAGTCATCGCAAAGGAGGTTGCCGCTGCGGCCCCCACCTGCCAGGCCCAACTGCGCAGGATCAGGCCGAGCAGGTGCGGCCCCATGGTGCAGGCGACCAACCCGACCAGTCCCATGCGGGATTTCGATAGCAGGATCATCGCACTGCCGGCCGCGATGCCGATGCTGCGCCAGCGGATGTTGCGCTCCTCCAACGCAAAGCAGACCTGAAGCACCCCAAGGAGGGCGGCAAAGGGGGACCATGGCGCGAAGAACTGCCAGCGGGGCGTCCAACTGGCGGGATCCCAGGTGAAGAAATAGACCGAGAAATACTCCGGTCCCGGGCCGCCCACGGCCTTGAGGGGAGAGGTGAATATGCGCTCTGGCAGGCCCGCATAGGGGGCTGCGACCATGACAGGCAACAGGACAAGGGTCCACAGACCGATCACGCATTGGCCCCGCACCAAGACCTCGCGCCGGATTTTCAACACGGCCCCGGCGAAGGGAAACAGTGCCAGCAGCGCCCAGCCCTTGGCCCAGCCGACGGTGGATTTGATCGTCTTGCCGGTGCCGAGGCTCCAGTCCAGATGACCCGCCCAGAGCACCACCAGCATGACGCACATGCCGATGATCCAGCCGTAGATCATCGGTGGGATCGGGCCCTGCGGTTGCAGGTCACGGCGCAGGGCCGGGCCAAGGTAGAGCGACAGCGCCGCAAGCCCGCCAATGATCCAGCCCAGCACCGGCCCGACCACATAGAGTGCGCCGACAAAGTAGAACGGCCAGGTGAGCACGAGGGTGCAATAGACGATCCGCTCCGGCAGGCCCTCGGCGATACAGGCGCGGCTCATTCCGCGGCCACAGTGCGAGCGTCAGTGGCGTCGGCGCTGTGGTCCTTGTTCAAGAACCGGTCGATGAGCGGGCGACGCATCCAGCCGAGGAACAGGCCGATCATGCAGAAGATGGTCGCGGCCCCACCCGCCGCCAGCGCCAGTTTCGTGCGCGGTGAGACGGGATCAAAGGGCAGCGAGGGGTCCTCCAACACCTGAATGAGCGGATAGGAGGCAAAAAGATCCGCCTTGGAGCTTTGCATCCGCGCCATGGCCGAGGCAAAGACCGCCTCAGCGACCGAGAAATCGCGCTGCAGGTCTTCGAGCCGCGCCGCCGGGCGCAAGAGATCGGAGCGATGCGTCTGGGCGGCGGTCAGCTGCGCGCGCAGGGCAGCGTGCTCGGCGGCCAACCCATCGCGCCGGGCAGCCTCGCTCACCAACTGTCCCAGCAGGTCGGCCCGGTTGCCGGTGAGCGACATTTCCATCGTATCGAGGGCGCTATCGGTGAGGCCGGTCAGGCGACGCGCGCGCTCCCGGGCGGCGGCGCGCGCGCTGTCAAAGGCGGCCTGTGCGACCCGCATGTTCGGATGCTGCGCACCATATTGGCCGCGCGCTTCCGAGAGTTCGGTGGCGCGGGTCGACATCTCTTCCGAGAGGGCGGCAAAGGCGCTGTCGGCATGCAGCCGCAGCGTGGCCGCCGCGCGGGCGTGATCCAGCCCAAGCGAGGCCTCCATGGCACGCACGCGCCCGGCGGCTTCTTCCAGCTGCACGGCCAGATCGCGTTCTATGGCGGCCAGGGCATCTGTCTCGGCAATCAGCGCGTCATATTGGTCCACCGACAAAAGTCCGGTTTTTTGCTGCAGCATGGTGATCTCCATGCGGGTGCGCACGACCGAGGCGTGATATTCCTCGATCGCACTGGCCGCGCCATCCTCGCGCACCGCGATCTCATCCGAGCGCAGCGCCTCAATCTCGCGCTGGAAGGCCATCAGCAGAGCATTCAGCCGCGCCTTCGCCGCCTCGGGTGAGGACGCATCCAGCGAGACATGGATCAAGCTGGTTTGATCGACCAATTGCACCCGGGGTTTGCCAAGGTCCTTCGGGCTGATCCCTTCGCTATAGGCGGCAGCGTTCAAAATGCGCTCGGCGACCAAGAGGCGTTTGTACGTCTCTGTCGGGCTGATCGAATTGCTGGAAAACGCGGAGTTGGCAAAGGACGACGCCTGACCGATCCGCTCCAGATTGACCGAGGCAGAGGCGCCCGAACCGGGCAGGATCAGCGACATGCTGGAGCGAAACTGCGGCGTTGCGGTCTTGAGATAGCTCAGGATTGGCGACCAGATCAGAACCAGCGCTATGGCGAAGAGCCCAGCATAGCGCGGCAGGCGACCTGCATCGGCGATACGCCCACCGCGCAGGGTGCGCACCGGGCTGATATCGCGCATCGGCGTGCGTACCACGCGCGGGAATTTCGTCGCGATCTTGCGCAGGTCTTCCAGAGCTTTCATATGGTCCCCCCCGTTGCGTCCATCTCTTCGGATGTCCATTCCCTTGGGTCAGCATAGCAACTGGAGGGCGAGGGACGATCCTGTCATCCTGATAGGACTGGCAGTCAAAGGGCTAGGCGCGTGCTGAAGATTCTGCCGCGTGCGCCAGACCAAAGCAGTGGTGCCCGCGCGAATGGGGAGCTTTCCTATCCGATTGCTGGGGGCTTGCGACTTTTGCGTCTAGCCCAAAGGAGAAACCACGCGCGCGTCCGCCTACTGCAAGCGCGCATCCGTGCGTTAACCCAGTGCAAGCGCTGTTCTTTCCTATGCCTCGGCAGAATTGTGAGCCTGCCAAATGTCCGGCACGGTTAATTAAAGTTTTACACAAACCGGAGGGAAGACATGGGGGCACATTTTGCACATGCAGTGGCGGGGCGCCTTGGGGAAGGTCGCATCAATCTACATCGCTTTGTCAGGGGAGCGGCGCGCACGGAGGGGATGCGCGCGGTCAACCTGTTCGGGTTGGATGTTGTTGATGCGACCACGGAGCGGGTGATCGATCGGATCTTGTCCAATCCGGCGTCGGCGCGGATTTCGTTCTTGAACGCCCATTGCGCCAATATCGCGGCGCGCAATCGGGCCTATTACGACGCATTGGTCACGGCGGACCTGTTGCTGCCCGATGGGATCGGGGTCGATGTAGCGGCGCGCATGTGTGGCGCGCGGTTGAGCGAGAACCTCAACGGAACCGACTTTACGCCGCGCCTCTTGGCGCGGGCTGCGCTCATGGGGAAGAGCGTGTTCCTGCTTGGAGCCCAGCCCGGTGTCGCGGAAGAGGCGGCACAGAACCTGTGTCGCGACATTCCGGGGCTTCAAATCGCGGGATGCCGCGACGGCTACACTGGCCTCGCGCAAGAGGAGGCGGCGATCGAGGCGATCAATCAAAGCGGGGCCGAGATCCTCATTGTGGCGCTTGGAGTGCCGAAACAGGACCTGTGGTTGGCACGCAATGCAGACCGCCTGCGCCCACGTATCACGCTGGGGGTCGGCGCGTTTCTCGATTTCGCCGCCGGGCGCGTTCGGCGGGCGCCGGTCTTCGTTCGGCAGGCGCGTTGCGAATGGATCTGGCGTCTGGCGATGGAGCCGCGCCGGATGGCAGGGCGCTACCTCTTGGGGAATGCGAGTTTTCTGGCGCGCGCCGTGGCGCATCGCCTGTCAAAGACCTGCCGCCGCGAGTTGGCGCATCGCAGTCTTGATCTGGCCCTGACAGGCGTGGGGCTCTTGGCGATCTGGCCGCTGCTGGCGCTGGTGGCCCTGGCGATCCGGTTGGAAAGCCCCGGCCCGGTGCTGTTCAAACAGACCCGCGTCGGCAAGGATGGCAGGACATTCACCCTCTACAAGTTCCGTTCGATGTACCGCGATGCCGAGGCCCGCCGCGCCGCCCTTCTGGCCACATCGGATCGCGAGGGGATCTGTTTCAAATCCGCAACCGACCCACGTGTCACTCGGGTTGGGCGGCTGTTGCGGCGCTTCTCGCTGGATGAGCTGCCGCAGCTATTGAACGTCATGAAGGGCGAGATGGCCTTGGTCGGTCCGCGTCCAGCGCTGCCGCAAGAGGTCGACGCCTATCCCAAACGCGCGCTGGAGCGCTTGGCGGTGAAGCCGGGTCTGACCGGCATGTGGCAAGTGGCGGGTCGAGCGGACATCAGCTTTGACAAGATGGTGGATCTGGATGTGGCCTATGTGCGCTCGCGCTCGCCGATGTTGGATCTGCTTTTGGTTGCACTGACGGCGCGCGCCGTTTTGGGGGGACGTGGGGCCTATTGAACCCTTGAGACCGCAGGGGCAGGATGGCCCAGCGACCAGTCAGTGGACAGGGTCGACCCAAGGTGGGTCGGCCGTTTTTGACATGTGGCCGTACCTGTCGCGCTGAGGTCAGTCGAGGACCGCCAACAGCCCGAAGATGCCAAGGACCTTGCCCACTTCCGCGATATTGGTGACCGAGCTGTCATAGCAGGCGATCGCATCCCCCGGCAGAAGGTAAGGGTCGTAGTCGTCGCGGTCCGCGCGCGCGCGCATCTCTTCAATGGGGCGTTCAATCACCACCGAAACATCGGTCATCGGATTGCGCGAAAACAACGCCGCAGAGCGATGCGCGCTGGTGGCCCGGGCACCGCCGACGCAATTGGTATCGATCACCGCCTGCATGAACCTTGTGCCATAGGGCACTTCGCGTACGGTTTGACCCACGGCGGAGGGCGCATTGCCCGTGGCCGGTTGGGTCAGGTTGGACAGGTAGAGGGATATTCCCGGCGGGCTGACGGGGCTCGGTGTCATCAGGTCATCCTGAAAACACACCCGGGTCGGCACAAAAATCTCGTCTCCGGTGACAAGGATCACATCAGGGGCGGAGTGCCCGGTGACCATACCGCGCAGATCGAGCGTGTAGTTGGTTCCGGCCCGCGTCAGCCGCACGGCGGACAGATCCGCATCGGGGCGGATACCGCCCGCCGCGCGCAAGGCCACGGAGAGATTGCGATCTTCGGTATAGGCACCAAGGGCCTGTTGGCGCAGGCTGTCCACCTGATCGCCGGGCACGCCGCCAATGTTCATCGCTTGTGGCTCAAACACTGCGCCAGAGACGGCCACCCGGATCTGCGCGAAATCCTTCAGCAGAAGCGAGCCTTGCGGTGTCTCGGCATAATAGCCGCCCGCAACCAGGGCCCTCAGCACGTCCTTCAGCACGGCCTCCGTCGTGCGCCCCTGGGCGGGGATCGGCGCAAGGTAGGGCAGTTTCAACGTGCCATCGCGCGAGACCACATAGTCGGCGGAGAATTCTTCATCGGCGGGCAGGCGCAACTCCAGCAGGTCACCCCGTGTCAATGTCTCTGACAACAGCGCGCGGGGAATGGGTTGGCCCAGCTTGCCAGCACTCACTCCATTGCCCGCCCCTGCCTCGGGACGGCACTTTTCGGCATTGAGGCGCGCAGAGGTCAAGACCGGATTGGCGCTGGTAGAGACAAAGGCCCGATACTGCGCCTGATAGCCATCACCCCGTGAAATCGGTTCGATATTGTCCGCCTGGCGGGGGGTGCCGCAGCCTGCAACGGCCAAGGCCATAAAGGGAACGAGCCGACCTGCTGCTGCGAAAAACCTCACGCGATACCCTCAATGGTCTTTGACACCTGTTTTCCAGTGACCCTAGCCGCGCGGTGATTTGCCTGTCTATCGCGAGAAGGGCGTAGGACCCTCTTCGGACGTATAGCCGGTGCACTCTGTTGCTTGGCTGCACTGGCCCCTTGGGCAGGCGACTCCTCTCCCCGGGGCACGTTAACCTTCTATTCGGGAAGATTTTTTTGGTCGGGGGACCTCTATGAAACGGTATATCCGGGACATGCCCTTTGCGGGGCATCTCCTCGCCTATTGCCTGTCGGAGGCAGCGGGGAAAGCAAGCCGTTTGCTGGTGGTGATTGTGGTCGCGCGCTGTCTGGAGGCAGAGGCGATTGGCATTGCAGCCGCAGCATTTGCGGCGGCTGACATTCTGAAATCACTGACAGAGAACGGCGTCGGCCAGCGGATCATCCGCGCCAAAGAGGCGGATCTGGCCGCCACCTGCATCACCGCGCATCGCATTTTCTGGGTCTGGTGTCTGGGGCTCTTTGGCTTGCAGATGCTCGGCGGGGTGCTGGTCTGGATGCTGAGCGGAAACGCCTTGATGTTCACCTTGATTGCGGTGCTGGCGGCGGAATACCTCTTTATGCCCGCCGGTCTTGTGCAGGCCGCCTTGGCCATGCGGGCGGGCAAGCTGAAGCAGACCGCGGCCATCGCGGGCGGGCAGGTGGTTTTTGCCAATGTCATGACGGCGCTTCTGGTGCTGGTGATGCCTGGCCCCTTGGCGCTGGTGCTGCCCCGATTGATGTCGGCCCCGGTCTGGCTCCTGGCGATGCGCCGTCTGCAGCCCTGGGCGCGGATGCCCGGTGTGACCCCGGCGCCCCTTCGCCCCTTCTTGCGTTACGGTGGCACCGTTCTGGGTGTTGAACTGGTCAAGGCGATGGGCCCGCAGGCGGACAAGCTGGTGATTGGCGGGCTGATGGGGGTGGAGGCGCTTGGCTACTATTTCCTCGCCTTCAACGCGGGGCTTGGTCTTGCCAACTCGCTCTCTCAGGCCTTTGCCACCGCATTCTTTCCACACCTGTGCAGTGCTGAGGACCGCAGCGGCGCTTTGCGCAAGGCGGTTGGCCTCAGCCTCGGTGTCATTGCGCCGTTGGTGATCCTGCAATCCCTGGCTGCGCCCTCCTACGTGCCGATCTTGTTTGGCGCGGATTGGGCGGAGCTGGCGGACATCGTCGCGACCCTGTGTCTGGCGGCTGTTCCGGGGGTGATCTGGTCGGCGGCGGCGCAATGGCTACGCGCCCATGATGCGGCAGAGCGCGAGTTGGTCGTGACCGCCGCCCTGACACTTGCCCTGATCGGCAGCGCCATTCTGCTCGCCCCCTACGGCCTTGGCGCGGTGGCGCTGGGGTATCTCGTGGTCACCGCCGTGATCCAGGTTGGCGCGGCACTCCCCGTTCTCACTCCGGCCTTTGTGCCGCTCTTGCGAAAGGCCAGCTGATATGGCGCGTGTTTCTGTAATCATCCCATGTCTCAATGCGGGCAAGACACTGGCGCAAACCTTGTCGAGCCTGCAGCAGCAGAGCGATGCGGATTGGGAGGCCATCGTTGTCGATGACGGGTCGACCGATTGCACCCGGATGGTGGCGGTGGGCTTTGCCCATGGAGATCCGCGCATTCGGGTGATGGTCAATCAGGGCAATGGTCCTTCGGATGCGCGTAACTTTGGCGCGGCCTGCGCGCAGGGGGATATCATCGCCTATTGCGACGCAGACGATCTGTGGATGCCGCAGAAGGTGGCGCGCTTGATCGCGACCTTTGACGGCGCGCCAGAGATGGCCGGATGTTTCGGCAAGGTGGTCTTTTTTGACGGTCAGCGTGAGGGCACGGTCTCCGACATCCTGCGCGATGAGCTCGATATCCCGACCTTGCTCGGCGAGAATCCGGTCTGCACCATGTCCAATCTCGCCCTGCGCCGCAGCGTGGTTGAGGCCAGCGGCGGCATGGATAACCGCATGGTACACAACGAAGATTTAGAATTCCTAGTGCGCCTTGTAGGGCTGGGGTTCCGCATCAACGGGCTGCGCGAAGTCATGGTGAAATACCGCACCAATCCCACGGGTCTGTCTTCCAACGTCAAAGCGATGGCGCAGAGCCGCCGGCAGGTCCTGGCCACGGCGGCGCGCTTTGGTCATCGCAGCGGGCCGTTCTGCGAGGCGGTGCATCTGCGCTATCTCGCACGCCGCGCGTTGCGGGTGGATTCCCCGCCGCTGCAGGCGCTGGGGCTCGGCCTCAGAGGGGTCGTCACAAGCCCCGCTGGCTGGTTTTCCGCCCCCCGGCGCGGCTGTCTTGTGCTGGGGGCGACGCTGATTGCGCCCCTCATGCCCCGCGCTCTGCGCCACACGTTGTTTTCCCGTTGATCCCTCCAGAAAGGAGAACGCCAATGACCCTCGTGACCATCGTGGTCCCCGCCTACAACGCCGAAGCGACTCTTGCGGAGACGCTCGACAGTCTTCTGAAACAGACCTTTCCGGAGTTTGAGATCCTTGTCATTGACGATGGCTCCTCCGATGGCACCGCTGCGCTGGCCCAAAGCTATGACGACCCGCGTATCCGTCTGATCCGACAGCAAAATCGCGGTCTCGCCGGGGCGCGAAACCGCGGCATTGCCGAGGCAAACGGGCGCTACATCGGTTTTTGCGATGCGGATGATCTGTGGCGACCGGGCAAGTTGGCTGCGCATATCGCCCATCTGCGCGGCAATACATTGGTGGGGGCCAGCTTTTCAGGCTCCGAGTTGATTGATGAGGCGGGCGACAGCCTGCGTCTCTATCAACGGCCGCGCCTGAGCGACATCTCTGCCGCGCATATGTTTCGCCGCAATCCTTTTGGCAATGGCTCAACCCCCGTGTTCCGGCGCGCCGCTTTGGACGAGATTGCCAGCTACAGCGACAGCTTGGGTCGCATGGTCTGGTTCGACGAGAGCTTCCGCCAGTCTGAGGACATCGAATGTTGGTTGCGGTTCATGCTGACCACCAACTGGAGAGTGGAAGGAGTTCCGGGGGCTTTGACGCTCTATCGCGTAACCCCTGGTGGCCTGTCGGCGGCGACAGGCAGGCAATATGTGTCCTGGGACCGGATGGTCGAAAAGCTGACACCCTTGTCGCCTGAGTTCTTCGCGCGTCATACGCCGGCCGCCCGCGCCTATCAGCTGCGCTATTTGGCGCGCCGTTCGATTTCCGCCCGCGATGGCGCGATGGCGCTGTCATTGCTGAGACAAAGCCTTGCCGCGTCGCGCCGCCCGCTTTGGGAAGAGCCGCTCAAGACTGCGGTGACATGGGGCGCAGCCCTAGGCCTGCGCCTGATGCGGATGCCGAGCGCAATCCAAAGGACATAGAGATCCGGCCTGTGGGCGGGGAAAGAAGGGCGCGCCCGTCGACGGATCGGTGCGCGCCAATGGGCAACAGACTTTGGGAGGGAGAACCCAAGATGATTACAGTGTGCCATTTGATTGACGATCTCTCGCCGGGAGGGGTCACGGAATATCTGCAATTCCTGCAAGACCATCCGGGCATGACCGAACTGGCGCATCACAAAGTGATACCTGTCTCGCGCTTTCATCCGGCGCGCGCCCAAATCGAGGGCGATGTGATCGTCTCCCATCTCGGCATTTGCTGGCGGGGGATGCCGGGACTGGTGGCTTTGCGGGCGCAGCACCCAAAGACGCCGCTTGTCCATGTAGAGCACAGCTATTGCGAGGGGTTCGCGGCCCTCAATGTGCCGCATCAGCGCCGGTTCAATACCCTGTTGCGGTGCGCCTATGCATTGTTTGATCGCGTGGTTGCGGTGAGCGCGGCGCAGGCCGCGTGGCTGCGACGCATTCGCGTCGTGCGTGCCGAACTGCTCACGGTGATATCGCCCAGCGTCTTGCTCAGTGCGATTGAGGATCTGGCAGCGCCGCAAGAGCCGGTTCGACGCATAGGTGCACTGGGTCGGCTCCATCCGCAAAAAGGATTTGACCTGTTGATCCAGGCCTTTCGCAGGGTCCAGGTGGAAGGCGCGCGGTTGATGATCTTTGGCGCGGGTTCTGAAGAGCTCGCCTTGCGCGAGGCGGCAATGGGGGACCAGCGCATTCGCTTTTGCGGCCACGTACCAAAGATCTTGGCACTGCAAAGCTGCGATGCGGTTGCGATGCCGTCGCGGTGGGAACCATACGGCCTGGTCGCACAAGAGGCGCGCATGGCGGGTCGCATGGTCTTGAGTAGCGGGCGTGACGGTCTAGGCGACCAAGCGGGCAGCGGGGTCATAAACGTGCGCGATTACACCGTCGACGCTTGGGCGCACGCATTGGAGAGGCTCATGACCTTGCCCTCGGCCAACACGGCTGACCTCGCTTTTGCGCGGCCGACACTGGAAACGGATAGCCAGCGCTGCCTGCAGGGATGGCGATTGTTGCTGGCGGACTTGTGCCCGCCAAAATCGCCTCAGCCGGTCCAAGCAGAAGGTGCAATCGTCGGCGGATAGTTGGAAGGGGCTAAAGGTGGCTTCATGATTGACCCGCTCGCCGTTTCTCTCGCAAAGGTAGAAGTCCAGCCATCCCCCGCGCGTTCAGTGTTCTTTCTGCACGTCTCGCCAAGATAGGACGCCGATTCCAGGTGGGGGCAGGCGCGGGGATGTCAGGTCCGCCCCTTCCCCGCCCGTGCCCCCCTGGCCGCGTGCTGCAAAGTCCTGCATAGGGCATAGGGCCCCGGCTGAAAGGCAGGGTGTCGGCCTAGTTCTGCCCCTCCCGCAGCCAGGCCCAGATCAGCAGCGAAGCCGCCAGCACCAGCATGAGCCAGGCCGGCAGCAGCGGCGTCTGGATCACCGCCGTGGTCTCATAAGCCCCGCGCGGAGTGAGGCCGATCCAGCCACGCCCCGAGGCCGGGCGGCCTTCGCGGATGTCCCGCAGCGCCGGCATCCCCGCCTCCAGAGCCATCGCCCCGCCCCGCAGCGCCGCGATCGCGGGGCGCATCAGCTCCTCGGTGGCGATGGTCTGTTCGAATTCGCGGGGGGCGGCCGGCCCCAGACCGATCACCGCCTTCTGCCCGCCCTCGCTCAGGTGATAGAGGCCGATCTGATCGCTTTCGTAGAGACCTTCCCAAAGGCCGGGGCGGGTCTCGCGCAACGGGACCTCCGCCTCGGATCCGTCCGGCGCAACGAGCTGCACCGACCCCACCGTATCCCCCAGCGTGCGGCGCTGGATGCGCATCCGCTGGCCGGTCGCCTCGGCGCTCAGCACCTCTTCCTCCAGCTCGGGCTCCTTCATCATCCAATGGGCCAGGCGGCGCAGCAATTCGAGCTGCGGACCACCCCCCTCGTAGTCGCGGGACCAGAGCCAGGCATGATCCGAGGCCAGAAGCGCCACCCGCCCCTCGCCGACCCGGTCGAGCAGCAGCAGCGGACGCTCCTCCACCCCCTCCATCAGCACCGTGCCGCTGGTCGGCTCCAGTTCCACCTGCCGCATCCAGCGGCCCCAGTCGGCGGCCCCGGTCAGCTCGGCGGTGACCGGATGGCGCAGGCCAAGGGCGCTGATCGCGGGGCGGTAGGGCTCCTCCAGCACCCGCGCCGAGGGTCGGGCGGGCAGGACCGAGGCCAGCGGGGTGCGGAAAATACTGTCGGCGCTGGCGAAATCCGGCCCTGCCGCCACCAGCACCGCACCGCCGCCGCGCACGTAATTGGCCACATTGTCGAGATAGACCGCGGGCAGGATGCCGCGCCGCTTGTACCGGTCAAAGATGATGAGGTCGAAATCCTCGATCTTTTCCAGAAACAGCTCGCGGGTCGGGAAGGCGATCAGCGACAGCTCCTCCACCGGCACCCCGTCCTGTTTCTCGGGCGGGCGCAGGATGGTGAAATGCACCAGATCGACGGCGCTGTCGGATTTCAACAGGTTGCGCCAGGTGCGCCCGCCGGGATGCGGCGCGCCGGAGACCAGCAATACCCGCAGCCGGTCGCGCACCCCGTTGATCTGCAACAGCGCCGCATTGTTGCGGGCGGTGAGTTCGCCTTCGGCCTCGGGGACGCGGAATTCGACCACGTTGCGCCCCCCGTGTGGCAAGGTCAGCGGCAGGTCGAAATCGACCCCCACCGGCAGGCGGAAGCTCTGAGGCGTGCCACCATCCACCGCGATCTGCAACTCGGTCACCTGCTGGCCCTCGGGCACCGCGCCCTGGTCCTCGACCCGCAGGGTCAGGGTGATCGGCTCGCCGATGATCCCGAAGGAGGGCGCGTTGCGGACGATCAGGCGGCGGTCCCAATCCCCGGTCCGGCCTGTCATCAACAGATGCAGCGGTGCCGGCAGGTCTGGGGTGCGCTCCATGTCATGCACCTGCCCGTCCGACAAGGCGATGATGCCGGCCACCCGCGCACTCGGCTCATCCGCCAGCGCCCGTGTGATCGCCCCCATCACCTGGGTGCCACCATCCTCGGCGCTGTCGGCCACGGTGACACGGCGCACCTCGGTATTGGGGCGCGCTGCCAGCCGCGTCTCCAGCTCCTGCAGCGCCTCGGTCATCTGCGCCGGACGGTCCGAGAGCGCCTGGCTGGCGCTGCGGTCCTCCACCACGATGACGATGTCGCTCAGGGGGCTGCGGTCCTCGCGCTGGATCACCGGGCCGCTGAGGGCCGCAAGCAGCACCAGCGCCGCCAACGTCCTGAGGCCCCAGCCCGACAGGCGTCGCCATAGCGCCAGCGCCAGTGCCAGCGCGGTCAGTACCGCCAGCGCGATCAGCACCGGCCAGGGCACCAGCGGATCAAACAGGATCGTCTGGGTCATGCGCGGCAGGCTCCTTTGCGGATCGGTCCCTGGGCCATCGGATCACTGCCCCAGACGGTCGAGCAGGGCGGGAACGTGCACCTGGTCGGATTTGTAGTTGCCGGTCAGCACATGCATCAAGAGGTTGATGCCAAAGCGGCGGGACAGCTCCCGCTGACGCTCGCCACTAAAGCCGCGCCCGACCGGGTAGAGCGGCACATTCTCCGCATCCACCGCCCAGGCCGCAGCCCAGTCATTGCCGCCGATCACCACCGGCGTCACCCCGTCGTTGAGGTTGCGGAATGGCAGCCCCTCGACCTGTTCGGCATCGGGCGGCGCGGCCTCGACCCAGATCTCGCCGCGCGGATGGCGACCGGGAAAATCCTGCAGCAGGTAGAAAGCGCGGGTCAGCACGTGATCCGGCGGCATCGGTTCCAGCGGCGGAATGTCCAGCGGCAGCGCCAGTTGCTGCAGGCGGCGGGCGGCCGGGCTGGTGGCGCCGGTCAGCGCCAGATCGGCGTCGCGGGTGTCGAACAGGATCATGCCGCCGGTGCGCAGATAGGCGTTGAGCCGCCCGTAGGCCTCGGAGGAGGGCATCGGCTGATTGCCGGTCACCGGCCAGTAGAGGAAGGGAAAGAACGCCAGTTCGTCGCGTTCCAGATCGACCCCATAGGGCGGTGCCGGCTCGACCGAGGTGCGCAGGGCCAGCACGTTGCTCAGCCCCTGCAGCCCGGCCTGGGCCGTCCGGTCGACCTCCGCATCGCCGGTCCGCACATAGGCCAGCGTCAGTTCAGAGGTCAGCTCGACCGGGCTCAATTCCTGCGCCTGGGTGCCCTCGGGCAGGGCAGAGAGCGCCAGACCGCCCGCCAGCACCAGCCCGGCCACCCGCGCCGGGGACCAAAGGCCGGAGACCAGCAGCGCCGCCGCCACATCGAGCGCCATCAGCACCAGCGTGAGGCTGAGAAGGATCCCGCCAAGCGGGCGCTCCTCGGCCCCTTCAAAGCGCATCACCGGCACCCAGTTGGGCCAGACCGCCGGGGCGATCTCCTCGCCCTCGCGCAGCACATTGCGGGCATAGGCGCGGCTGCCGCTGGTATAGAGCCCGGGTTGCAACGCCGGGCCGGCCGGGGCCGCGATCAGATCGGGACCGGGGACCCCGGCCAACGCGTCGGCATCGCGCAGCCGCCCGAACCCGTCCAGAACCTCGGTTGCGGTCCAGGTGGTGCCTTCCAGCGCGTCGGCCGAAGGCGGCTTGCCCGCGGAGGAGACCGCCAGCCGTTCCAGCATCTCGACAAAGAGGCCGGAGAGCGGCAGCGTGCTCCATTCCGCATTGGCGGTGACATGGAACAGGATCACCTGCCCCTGCCCCAGCGCCTTGCGGGTGACCAGCGGCGTGCCATCGTTCAGCTCGGCAATCACCCGCGCCGCCAGTTCCGGGTCGGGCTGGGCCATTACCTGCGAACTCACCGTGACCTCGGCCGGGATGTCGAGGCCGAAGAAAGGCGAGCCCTCGGCAAAGGGTGCCAGAGCCTTAGGTTCACCCCAGCTCATCGCGCCGCCGATGCTGCGCCCGCCGATGCGCAGGCGCACCGGCATCAGCGGTTCCTCGGCGTCGCGGGCGGTGTCGCTGGCCGCCAGCCGCGCCCCGGCAAAGCGCAGCAGCAGGCCGCCTTCCTCCACCCAGTCCACCAGTGCCGCCTCCTGGTCGGGGGCGAGGCGGGCCACATCGGCCAGCACCACCACGTCGGGATTGGCCGGCAGCAGGTCCGACAGCGCGCCTTCCAGCAGCTCCGCGGTCGGCTCCAGCGCCTGCCGCAGGTAGTGCAGCGGCGACAGAAGCGCCAATCCCTCGTCGCTGCTGGCGGCCGAGATCAGCGCCACCTCGCGCCGCCGCAGCCGGTCGTCGGTCAGCGAAACCGCCCCGGCAGAGCGCAGGTCGAGCACCTCGAAGCGGGAGATGCGGGCCCGCAACTCCATCGGCAGCGCCAGCTGCACCTCGGCCCGGGTGGCATTTGTGTCGAACCGCAGCCCGGCGGAGGCCAGCGCCCGCTCGGTGCCGCTGGGGTCCGGGCCCACTGCCTGCACCGTCACCTCCTGCGCCAGCCCACCACTGCTGCGCAGGGCGCTCAGGGCGATGGCCCCGTCCTCATAGGTGGCGGGCAACAGGCCGATCACCGGCGCGCCAGTCTCGTAGACCTCGATCTCGCCACGTTCGGCGAGGGTGGCAACCAGCTCGGCCCGCCCCGCCATCGCGATACCGTCGCTGAGCCAGAGCGTGTCAAACCCGCCCTCCACAGCCGCGATCATCTCGCTGGCACTGGCAACCTGCTCGGGAGCGGCGACCCAGGGTTGGGGCAGCAGTCCGGGCAATTGCCGCGCCCATTGTCCGGCGGCGAGGAACTGCAAGGGCTCCGGCGCGGTGAGCCGCAGCAGCGCCACCGGACGCCCGGCGCGCCCGGCCTCGGTCAGCTCCGCCTCGATATGGGTCCGGGTCAGCTCCCAGGCGGGGGCGCCGGCCCAGCTTGCATCCATCACGATCAGAAGCGGGCCAGCCCCCCCCTCTTGCTGGGCCGGGTTCAGCACCGGACCGGAGAGGCCGATGATGGCCGCAGCCACCGCCAGCATCCGCAGCAGCAACAGCCACCAGGGGGTGCGATCCGACAGGCTCTCGTCATCCTTGAGGCCGAGGAGCAGCGACACCGCAGGAAAGGGCTGGCGTTTCGGCGCGGGCGGAATCGCCCGCAGCAAGAGCCAGAGGATCGGCAGCACGATCAGCCCCAGCAAGAGCCAGGGGCTGGCAAAGCCTATGCCCGCGATCATCGTCATGTGCGCCGCTCCAGTGCGTGATAAAGCCAGAGCAGCCCAGCCTGGGCACTGTCGCCGGTGTGGTGGATGCCAAAGGTCCAGCCCGCCGCCCGGCACAGGCGTTCCAGCGCGTCGCGCCGTTCCGCCAGCCGGTCAAGATAGCGGTCGCGCAGGGCCGAGGCCTTCAGGGTCTCGTGGATGGTGCCGTCGCCCGGCCCCTCGAAACGGGTGCGCCCGGCAAAGGGAAAGGCCTCCTCGGTCGGGTCAAGCACCTGCATCAGAACTCCGCGCAGCCCCCGGTCGGCGGCCTTGGAGAGCGCCACTTCCAGCTCTTCGAAGGGGCCGAGGAAATCCGACAGGAACAGCGCCCGCGCATGTGGGATCAAGGCCCGGTGCTCGGGCGGTGCATAGGGGGTCATGTCCTCGTCGGAGGTGAAGTGCTCGGCCATACGCAGGATCTGCATATTGCCGCGCCGGGGCGGCAGCCGCCCGCCGGTGAGGCCGACCCGCTCGCCGCCGCGCACCATCAGCACCGCCATCGCCAGCCCCATCAGCCGCGCCCGCGTCACTTTCTGCGGCAGGTTCCGATCCGAGGAAAACCGCATCGACTGGCCCTGATCGACCCAGAGATGGACGGTCTGGGCGATCTGCCATTCCCGCTCGCGCACATATTGCAGGTCGCCTCGGGCCGAACGGCGGTGGTCGATCATCCGCCGGCTGTCACCCTGGGCCGCCGGCCGGTATTGCCAGAAATCATCGCCCACGCCCGAGCGCCGGCGCCCGTGCTCGCCCAGAAGCACCGCCCCCGCCAGCTGCTGCGCCTGCACCAGGAGCGGCGGCAGCACGCTTGCGGCCTCCTCGGCGCGGGTGCGCAGCTGACCCGCGGGCCCGCGCGCGGCCTGCGCCCGGGAGGTGGCGGAGGGACTCACGCCGCCGCCTCGGCCCGGCTCAGGGTGGCGGCGGTCTCGTCGATCAGGGCGGCGAGGCTGTCACCGCGCGCCCGAGCGGCAAAGTTGAGCTGCATCCGGTGGCTCAGCACCGGGCGCGCCATGTCGATCACATCCTCCGCATTGGGGGCCAGGCGGCCCTTCAGCAGCGCCCGCGCCCGCACCGCCAGCATCAGCGCCTGCGCCGCGCGCGGCCCCGGTCCCCAGGCAACGGTCTGCGCCACCCGGTCCGACACCCCCGGCTCCTCCGGGCGGAAGGCGCGCACCAGGTCGAGGATCAGCTCCACCACCGATTCGCCCACCGGCATCCGCCGGAGCAGGGTCTGTGCCGCGATCAGCTCGGCGGCGGTAAAGACCTGATGCGCCTGTTCCTCCTCCACCCCGGTGGTGGCCAGCAGGATGTCGCGCTCGGTCGCCCGGTCCGGGTAATGCACGTCGATCTGCAACAGGAAGCGGTCAAGCTGCGCCTCGGGCAAGGGATAGGTGCCCTCCTGCTCGATCGGGTTCTGGGTCGCCAGCACGTGAAACGGCGCCTCCAGCGGTCGGTTTTCGCCCGCCACGGTGACCATCTTCTCCTGCATCGCCTGCAGGAGCGCCGACTGGGTGCGCGGCGAGGCGCGGTTGATCTCATCCGCCATCAACAACTGGCAGAAGATCGGCCCCGGCACGAACCGGAATGCCCGGGTGCCATCGGCGGCGGTGTCCAGCACCTCGGAGCCGAGGATATCTGCGGGCATCAGGTCAGGGGTGAACTGCACCCGGTTGCCCTTGAGCCCCATCACGGTGGAGAGCGCCTCCACCAGCCGGGTCTTGCCGAGGCCGGGCAGGCCGATCAACAGCCCGTGGCCGCCACACAAAAGCGTCGCCAGCACCAGATCCACCACCCGTTCCTGACCGATGAACCGCTTGGTGATGGAGGTCCGAGCCTCCTGCAACTTGCCTTCCAGCGCCTCGATGTCGGCCAACAGATCCTGTGCTTCGCTCATGACTTCCCTTCCCCTGGGCTTATATGGTTTGAGTGTATCGCGCAGCGAGGGAATGGCAAAACGAATGAGTGGACAAAAACGCGTGACCCCGGATGTGAACGCCCTTGAAACCAGCGCCGAGGCCGTCGCCAAGGGCGGTTTGCCGCCGGTCCACCTGTGGAATCCGCCCTTCAGCGGCGATATGGACATGTGCATCCGCCGCGATGGCACCTGGGTACATGAGGGCGGTGTGATCCATCGGGTTGCGCTGGTGAAACTCTTCGCGTCGATCCTGAAGCGCGAGGACGGCAAATTCTACCTCGTGACGCCGGTGGAAAAGGTCGGCATAACCGTCGAGGACGCGCCCTTTGTCGCCGTCGATGTCGAGGCCATTGGCCAGGGCACCGCGCAGGAGCTGCGGTTCACCAGCAACCTCGGCGACAGGGTCACCGCTGATGCGCGCAATCCGATCCGGGTGGAACGCGATGCCAAGACCGGCGAGCCGACGCCCTACGTGCATCTGCGCGCGGGCCTCGAGGCGCTGATCGACCGCAAGACCTTCTACCGGCTGATGGACCTCGGATGCGTCGAGGAGGGCTGGTTCGGCCTCTGGTCCGGTGGCGCTTTTTTCCGCATTCTGCCCGCGGCAGAGCTTGATCCCGCCTGATCGCGCCAAAGGCGCAGCAGCCATCTTGCCAGCCGCCACGCCGGGGGGCAGACTGAGGGGGTGGAGCCTGCGCGGAGCAATCCGTCTCAGACTGGAGAGCCATTAAAATTGCGCAAATCAAAGCATTTTCTTCCGCTCCGGCGGGAGGCATATGCGCTGCATCGCGTGAGCAGATGCAGTTCCAAGTTAAATTAAATCCTCGCCCGCCGACGCAGGCTGTCGTGCTATGGTGGGGATGGGGGACTTGCGTGCGCAGCAGGAGGTGAGAATGCCAAAGTTCGCGGCCAATCTATCCATGCTCTTTGCAGAGCTGCCCTATCTGGACCGGTTTTCGGCTGCCGCGGCAGCGGGATTCGAGGCGGTCGAGGTGCTGTTTCCCTATGAGTTCGCCGCCAAGGAGACCCAGCGGGCGCTTCTGGCCAACGGGCTTGAGCTTCTGCTCATCAATGCGCCGCCGCCGAATTACACCGGCGGGGATCCGGGCTATGCGGCGGTGCCGGAGCTCGCCGATCGCTTCCAGCGCGACATCCGCCGGGTGCTGCGCTATGCGGAGATGCTGAAGGCCGGGCGCATCCATGTGATGGCGGGTCCGGCCCGGGGCGAGGCGGCGCGGGCCACCTTTGTACGGAACTTGCAGGAGGCCGCCGATTCCGCCCCCTATCAGCAATTCACCATCGAGCCTTTGAACAGCGGCGATTTCCCGGGCTACTTCCTCGACGATTACAACCTCGCCATCGAGATCCTCGACGAGGTGGGCCGCCACAATGTCACCCTGCAGTTCGACGCCTATCATGCCCAGCTGATCCATGGCGACGCGCTCAAGGTCTGGGAGACCTTCGGCCATCGCGCCACCCATGTGCAGTTCGCCGCCGCGCCCTCACGCTGCGAACCGGGTCAGGGCCCGCTGGATTTCGAAGCGCTCTTTGCCGCCATCGACGAGAGCGGGTATTCGGGCTGGGTCTCGGCGGAATATACGCCCAGCACCCCGCGCACCGAGGACAGTCTCAGCTGGATGAAACAGGCGTTACAGGCGGCCTGAGCGGGCGATTTCAGCAAATGGCCTGCGTGACTGACCTGCCCTGTTGGCCTGCGGAATTGGCCTGAGCAATTGGCCTGCGCAAAAAACTCGGGCAAACCGGATGGGCAGACGACACCTCCCGGCGACAGGCGGGGGGCCGGGACTGGACTCGGGCGCAGAGCTACCTATCTTGGAAAGGTTGCTGCGGATGCAGTGCTGCCACAAGGACCGCTTGCCGTGATTCCCGCTCGCTTTGCTCCCATCCTCTTCGGTTTTCTCCTCTCCGGATTGATGTCCTTCATCGTCACCGGCGTGGCCACCCTGCGCGCCCTGGGGCTGGCGCCGGATTTCATCCACGCCTGGCTCGGGGCCTGGGGCTTTGGCTGGCCGGTGGCCTTTGTCGTGGTGCTGGGGGTGGCGCCGCTGGTGCGCTGGATGGTGGCGAAACTGACCGTCGCCCCGGGCGAGGTCGCGCGCGACTAAGGCGAGCGGTCGGCAGGCCCCCGCCCCGCAGTCTTAATTTCGGGGGGGCTCCCGCCCCGCGGGCGATCATCACAGATGATCTACGGGCGTTGGGCCCGGCGCCGCTGGCGCGGCGCGGGGCGCGTTTGGGGCGGGCGGCGTGGCCCTTGGGATGGAGCCTTAGTGCGCTTCGGCCCAGTTCTGGCCTTGGCCGGCCTCAACCACCAGTTTCACATCCATATGGACGGCGGGCGCGGCCGCGCCTTCCATCACCCTGCGGGCGGTCTCGATGGTCTCTTCCACATGGGCCTTCGGGACCTCGAACAGCAGTTCGTCGTGCACCTGCAACAGCATCCGCGCCGGCAGATGGGCAATCGCCCCCGGCATCCGCACCATGGCGCGGCGGATCACATCGGCGGCGGTGCCTTGGATCGGCGCGTTGATCGCCGCCCGCTTGGCAAAGCCCGCCTGCGGACCCTTGGCGCCAATCTCCGGCGTGTGGATCTTGCGACCAAACAGCGTCTGCACATAGCCGTGCTCCTTGGCGAAGTTCACCGTGTCGTCCATATACTGACGAATGCCGGGGAAGCGCTCGAAATAGCGGTCGATAAAGCCCTGCGCCTCGGCGCGCGGAATGCGCAGGTTGCGGGCCAGACCAAAGCCGGAGATGCCGTAAATGACGCCGAAGTTGATCGCCTTCGCCTGTCGGCGAATGTCCGAGGTCATCTCGGCCAAGGGCACGCCAAAGACCTCCGAGGCGGTCATCGCGTGGATGTCATGGCCATCGGCAAAGGCCTGTTTCAGCGTGTCGATTCCCGCCACATGAGCCAGAATGCGCAGCTCGATCTGGCTATAGTCGAGCGACAGAAGCACGTTGCCCTCTTCCGCGACAAAGGCCTCGCGGATGCGGCGGCCCTCTTCGCTGCGCACCGGGATGTTCTGCAGGTTCGGATCGGTGGAGGCGAGGCGGCCCGTATTGGCCCCGGTCTGCACATAGGAGGTGTGCACCCGCCCGGTGTCCCGGTTGATGTGGTCCTGCAGCGCATCGGTATAGGTCGATTTCAGCTTTGAGAGCTGCCTCCAGTCGAGCACACGTCCCGGCAGGTCATGCTCGGTGGCCAGATCCTCGAGGATATCGGCCCCGGTGGCATAGGCGCCGGTCTTGCCCTTTTTGCCGCCGGGCAGGGACATCTTATCAAACAGGATCTCGCCCAGCTGTTTCGGCGAGCCGACGTTGAAGCTTTCGCCCGCCAGCTCGTGGATTTCCGCCTCCAGCGCGGCCATCTTTTGCGAAAACGCATTGGACATGCGGCTCAGAGTGTCGCGGTCGACCTTGACCCCTTCGCGCTCCATCTGCGCCAGCACCGGCACCAGGGGGCGCTCCAGCGTTTCGTAAACGGTAGTCACGCCTTTGAGGTGCAGCTGCGGTTTGAATTGTTGCCACAGGCGCAGGGTCACATCCGCATCCTCGGCCGCATAGGGGGTGGCTTGGTCAATCGGCACCCGGTCAAAGGTGATCGCGGCTTTGCCGGTGCCCAACAGGGATTTGATCGGGATCGGTGTGTGGTCCAGATAGCGTTCCGAGAGCGCATCCATGCCGTGGTTGTGCAGGCCGCCGTGCAGCGCATAGGACAACAGCATGGTGTCGTCGATCGGCGCCACCTCGACCCCATAGCGGGTAAAGATCTTGGCGTCGTATTTCATGTTCTGGCCGATCTTGAGGATGGCCTCATCCTCCAGCACCGGCTTCAGCATCGCCAGGGCCTCCGCCAGCGGCATCTGCCCCTCGGCCAGCGCGTCGGAGCCAAAGAGGTCGTCGCTCTGCCCCGCCTTATGGGTCAGCGGGATATAGCAGGCCTGCTCGGGGATGACGCAGAGGCAGATGCCGACCAGATCGGCGACCATCTCGTCGAGCCCGGTTGTCTCGGTATCCACCGCCACATAACCGCGCTCGCGGATGAGGTCGATCCAGCTCTGCAAGGTCGCCGCATCGCGGACGGTGGTATACTCGGCTTTGTCAAAGCTCGGCGCTTCGGGGTGCTCCAGCGCGGCGGCCTCGGCGCTGGCGGGTGCCTCGGGGATCGCGGGGGCGGCGACGCCCAGCTGGTCGGCCATCCGTTTGGAAAGGGTGCGGAACTCCATCTGCGACAGGAAGCCCACCAGCACCTCGGGGTCGGGGTCGCGAACCTCCAGATCGTCGAGGGTGAAGTCGAGGGTCATGTTGCAATCCAGCTGCACGAGGCGTTTGGAGAGCTCGATCTGCGCGCGCGCCTCGATCAGGGTCTGGCGGCGCTTGGGCTGTTTGATCTCCTCGGCGCGGTCCAGCAGCTCTTCGAGGCTGCCAAATTCGTTGATCAGCAGGGCGGCGGTCTTGATGCCGATGCCCGGCGCGCCCGGCACGTTGTCGACCGCATCGCCCGCCAAGGCCTGCACGTCCACCACCCGCTCCGGCCCGACGCCAAATTTCTCACGCACGCCTTCGCTGTCGATCCGCTTGTTCTTCATCGCGTCGAGCATTTCAACGCCGCCGCCCACAAGCTGCATCAGGTCCTTGTCCGAGGAGATGATGGTGACGCGCCCGCCCGCCTCACGCGCCTGACAAGCGAGGGTGGCGATGATGTCATCGGCCTCAAAGCCCTCCATCTCCTTGCAGGCGATGTTGAAGGCGCGTGTGGCCTCGCGGGTGAGCGGGAACTGCGGCACCAGATCCTCGGGCGCGGGGGGGCGGTTCGCCTTGTATTTGTCGTACATGTCGTTGCGGAAGGACTTGCCCGAGTGGTCAAAGATCACCGCCACATGGGTCGGCGCATCGGGGCCCTTGTTGTCCTCGACCTGCTTGAACAGCATGTTGCAAAAGCCCGAGACAGCGCCGATCGGCAGCCCGTCGGATTTGCGCGTCAGCGGTGGCAGCGCGTGATAGGCGCGAAAGATGAAGGCGGAGCCGTCGATCAGGTGAAGATGGCAGCCTTTGCCGAATTGCGTACCGCTCATGACTGTCGCGCTCCTTGCTGGGAAACCGTTCGTGTTCTGTTTCAGGGTTATCGGTGATCCGGCGGGTGAGGGCAATTGGAGTTTGGGGAGTGCCGGGTTTTCAGCAGGATTGCGGAGCAGTGCAGAGGACAGCGCCTTCCCGGGGGAAGGTCAGGCGCTGTCCGGCCTATCGGCCGGATGGGGCATCACTGATAGGACATATTTTACCCCACCCAGGCTCGGGGGCTGTGCTCAGTGCCTCAAAACATGCCAATCGCGAGACCCGCCGCCATGGCCTGCCCCAAATCGCGACAGGTCTGCAAGTCCGTCTCGGGGATCACCTTCTCGGCCAAAATCGCCTCAGGTGTTTGCGCATGGGTGCAGACAATCAGCGGCTCCTGCACCGCCTTCAGCCGCCAGCCCGTCGCGATGCGCGCCAGTTGCCGGGCGGCCCCGCTGCCGTCCGATCCGGCGCAGATCATCTGCGCATAGGCGCGGCCCTCCAGGCACCCCAGCACCGGATAATAACAGCGATCAAAGAATTCCTTCATCGCCCCCGACAGCGCCGCAAGGTTTTCCGGCGCACAAAAGAGGTAGCCCTCCGCCGCCAGCAGATCCTCGGGCCCCGCCGCCTCGGCCCGCAACAGGCGCGCAGGCCCTTCGCCCGCGGCCCCCGCATAGGCGGCCTCGGCCATCTGCCGGCTGCCACCGGTGCGCGAATGATAGACAATCAACAGCTCCGCCATGACCCTAGCCTAGGTCGGCGGACCGGTGCAGACCAGCAGGATCGCTCAGGCGACCTTACCCTCGAAATCGCGATGGATGAACCGGCAGTCGCAATAGGGGCATTCGACGAACCCGTCGCCCTCGGGGATCTGCAGATAGACCCGCGGGTGGCCAAGCGCGCCTTCGCTTCCGTCGCAGGCGACTTTGTAGCTGTCGACGATCTTGGTTTCCGGCGCTTCAATGCTCATCGCTGGCAGTCCTCTGGCTAATGGGTTAGGGGCTTTATGAGCCATGGAAATACCGGGGGCAAGAGCCGCGATGACTGACGAGGCAATCCGTATTGAAGCTTTGCGCAAGACCTACAAGGGGCGCAAAGGCCAGCCGGAGAAACACGCGCTGAAGGGGATCGACCTCACCGTGCCGCGCGGCTCGGTCTTTGGTCTGTTGGGGCCGAATGGCGCGGGCAAATCAACGCTGATCAACATTCTGGCCGGTCTGGTGCTGAAGACCTCTGGCAAGGTGACGATCTGGGGCTTTGATCAGGACGCCAATCCGCGCCAAAGCCGCGCCGCCATCGGGGTGATGCCGCAGGAGCTGAACCTTGATCCCTTCTTCACCCCGCGCGGCGCGCTCGAAGTGCAGGCGGGGCTTTACGGCGTGCCGAAATCCGAGCGCGACAGTGATGGCATTCTAAAGCTGATCGGGCTTGAGGATAAGGCCGAAGCCTATGCGCGCACCCTGTCGGGCGGCATGCGGCGGCGGCTGTTGCTGGGCAAGGCGCTGGTGCATCGCCCGGCGATTCTGGTACTGGACGAGCCCACCGCCGGGGTCGATATCGAGCTGCGCCAGATGCTGTGGGAAAACGTCCGCAAGCTGAATGCGCAGGGCATGACGATCATCCTCACCACCCATTACCTCGAAGAGGCGCAGGAGATGTGCGACGAGATCGCCATCATCAACCAGGGCGAGGTGGTGGCGCGCGATTCCACGGCGAACCTTCTGGGGCGTCTCGATGCCCGTGCCATGGTGGTCCACCCCGCCGCCCCGGTGCAGGCCCTGCCGCAGGGTGCGGGGATCGAGGCCGAGCTGCGCGGCGACGGCGCCCTTGTGCTGCGCTATCACAGCAATGAAACCCCGGCCGAGGCGGTGCTGGAAGCGGTGCGCGGCGCCAGTATTTCAATCCGCGACGTGAAGACCGAAGAAGCCGATCTGGAGGATGTCTTCCTCGCGCTGACCAAGTCGCGCTGATGCAGATCCGCCCGTTTGAGGCGCGAGATGCCTCCGATTGGGCGCGCATTTTTCACGCAGCCGTGCACACCATAGGCGCGCGGGATTATAGCCCCGCGCAATGCGCAGCCTGGAGCCCCTCCCTTGTGCCTGTTGGGGGTGTCTTGGCCCATGTGGCGGCAAAATACCGGGTTTGGGTGGCGACGGATGCGGCGGATGTGGCGCAGGGCTTTATCGAGCTGGATGCGGATGGCCATATCGACTGTTTCTACCTCGCGCCTGAGGTTGCCGGCACGGGTATCGCCACCGCGCTTTATACAGCGCTGGAGGGGGAGGCCCGCCGGATGGGATTGGCCAGACTTTATGTGGAGGCCAGCGAGGCAGCACGGCGGTTTTTCCTGCGGCAGGGCTTTGTTGTCCAAGGGCGGCGCGATTTTGAACGCCGCGGGGTGGCACTCCACAACTATGCGATGATCAAGACGCTGTGACGGCTTAAGGATATCCCGCCGCCCGTGCTCTGCGTTGAGGGGGCGAGGGGCGCTGCCCCTCGCGCTCCCCGGGATATTTTCAAGAAGATGAAGGGGTCAGGCGGTGCTGTCGCGCTCCACGCGGGCTTGGTAGCAGTTGTTGCGGGCCGAGCGGATGTGGACATAGGCGACGCGCGGGTCCGAGAGGATCTTTGCTGCCTGATCCATCATTCTGTCCTTTGCAACCACGATGCCGGTGCCGTAGACGATGCGGTCGCTGTCCGAGTAGCCCTTGATCAGATAATCCGGCGAGCGGGTGAAAACCTCGGGCATCTCGTCGCCTGTGTGGCGGATGCAAGGATCGGCGCAGAGGAAGATCGGCCCGGTTTCCGCGTAAGGCTGCGCACTGGGGAAGGGGCGATGGGCGAGAATCAGCATCTCGGCGCCTTTGGGAATGTAGCGCAGGCAATGCCGGCAGGGATTGCCGCTACCGTCCGAAGTGGCGCGCTCGGGGGGCTGGCCGTGGGCGTCTGCGGCGCCGGCCTGATAGGCGCGGGCAATCTCGGTGGGCAGGGCGATGATCTTGGGCATGGTCTGATCCTATTGGAGTGGTTGTTTTTTAAGGCCTATCAAGTGGGGGCCTTAGGGCGCGACCCGGATCCTGCGGGATCAGCCGCCTCCAAAGGTCTAGGTCCGTGGTGGGCTGTTTGGGGGCGCTGGAGAGGACTCGCGAATGGAACAAAACGTGAATATAATGCGATCCATGTTTGCCGAGCTTGCCTGCCTCACCAATTTCACCTTCCTCACCGGAGCCTCGCATCCGGAGGATTACGTACATCGTGCGCTGGTCCTTGGGATGGGCACCCTGGCGGTGGCGGATGAGAACTCGGTGGCGGGCATCGTGCGGGCGCATGTGTTGATGCGTGACATTGGCCGCCGGGTGCGCGAGCGGCAGGCCTGGGATCGCGACCATGACCCTATCGGGCCACCGCGGCCCGCGCATATCCCGGCACCGAAGTCGTTTCCGATCGACCTGATCCCCCGGCTGATCCCCGCCGCGCGGCTGGTGCTGACGGATGCGCCGGATGTGATCGCCCTGCCGCGCACCCGCGTCGGCTGGGGGCAACTGTCGCGGCTCCTGTCCAAGGGGCGGCTTCGGGCGGAGAAGGGCGCCTGTCTCCTTCACCTCGCGGATGTGCTCGACCATGCGGAGGATCTCCACTTGCTCTTGGTGCCTCACCCACAACAGACGCCCTGCGGCGCGTATGGATGGGGGCCTCACGCAGACCGGTTGACGCGCCGCTTTGCCGGGCGGATGCATCTGATGCTGGCGCCCACCTATGACGGGGGAGATACCGCGCGCTTTCGCGATCTCACCGCGCTGGCGCTGCGGCTGGGCCTGCCGACGCTGGCCTCTGCCGCGCCGCGCATGCACCACGGGGGGCGGCGGCGTCTGGCCGATGTGCTCTGTGCCATCCGCCTTGGCTGCCGGGTCGAGGCGCTGGGCCGCAGCGCCCAGGCCAATGGCGAGCAGCGCCTGCGCTCCGAGGCGGAGATGCGCGCCATCTTTGCCGGTTACGAGGACGCGGTGGACCGCGCCGGCGCGCTGGCCCGCGAGCTGCAGTTCAGTCTGGACGAGCTGAAATACGACTACCCGGACGAGGGCAATGGCGAGACCCCGGCAGAGCGCCTGTCGCGCCTCGCCCATCAGGGCCTCAAATGGCGCTACCCCGGCGGGGCCTCGCAAAAGGTGCGCGATATGCTTGCCCATGAGCTGACCCTGATCGGCAAGCTGCGCTACGAGCCCTATTTCCTCACCGTCAATGACATCGTCGCCTTTGCCCGCTCGCGCGAGATCCTCTGTCAGGGGCGCGGCTCGGCGGCGAATTCGGTGGTCTGTTATTGCCTCGGCATCACCTCGGTCAGCCCCGAGATCGGCACCATGGTGTTTGAACGCTTCGTCTCCGAGGCGCGGGACGAGCCGCCGGATATCGACGTGGATTTTGAACACGAACGCCGCGAGGAGGTGATCCAGTGGATTTACGACCGCTACGGCCGCCATCGCGCCGGCCTCTGCGCCACCGTGATCCACTATCGCGGCAAACGCGCCATCCGCGAGGTGGGTCGCGCCATGGGCTTGTCCGAGGATACCATCGGCGCGCTCTCCTCCCAGCTCTGGGGCTTCTTCAGCGCCCGCGGGCTGGAGGCGGAGCGGATGCGCGAGATCGGTCTTGACCCCACCGACCGGCGGCTGGTGCAGACCATGCAGCTGGTGGAGGAGATCATCGGCTTTCCCCGCCACCTTAGCCAGCATGTGGGCGGGTTCATCATCACCGAAGGGCGGCTGGACGAGCTGGTGCCGATCGAGAACGCCACCATGGAGGGGCGCACGGTCATTTGCTGGGACAAGGACGATATCGACGCGCTCGGCATCCTCAAGGTCGATGTGCTGTCACTGGGGATGCTGACCTGCATCCGCAAGGCTTTTGACCTGATGCGCCAGCATCTGCGGCAGGACTATGACCTCGCCACCCTGCCGCAGGAGGACCCGAAGGTCTATGACATGCTCTGCCGGGCCGACAGCATCGGGGTGTTTCAGGTGGAGAGCCGGGCGCAGATGAACTTCCTGCCCCGGATGCGGCCGCGCAATTTCTACGACCTGGTGATCGAGGTGGCGATCATCCGGCCGGGGCCGATCCAGGGCGATATGGTCCACCCCTATATCCGCCGCCGCAATGGCGAGGAGGCGGTCTCTTTCCCCTCGGATGCGCTGGGCGAGGTGCTGGGCAAGACCCTCGGCGTGCCGCTGTTTCAGGAGCAGGCGATGCAGATCGCCATCGTCGGCGCGGGCTTTACCCCCGAACAGGCGGACCGGCTGCGCCGCTCGCTGGCGACCTTCAAGAAACACGGCACCGTCAGTGAGTTTCGCGGCCTTTTCCTGCGCGGCATGGCGAATAACGGCTATGATGCGGAGTTTGCCGAGCGCTGTTTCTCCCAGATCGAAGGCTTTGGCTCTTATGGGTTTCCCGAAAGCCATGCGGCCAGTTTTGCCCTGCTGGTCTATGCCTCGGCCTGGATCAAATGCCACCACCCCGGCGTCTTTGCCTGTGCGCTGCTGAATGCGCAGCCGATGGGGTTCTATGCCCCCGCGCAGATCGTGCGGGATGCGCGCGAGCATGGGGTCGAGGTG
This sequence comes from uncultured Paracoccaceae bacterium, assembly GCA_937146765.1. Lineage (GTDB taxonomy): Bacteria > Pseudomonadota > Alphaproteobacteria > Rhodobacterales > Rhodobacteraceae > Epibacterium. The sequence continues at coordinate 29,290 of CAKZRP010000061.1, forward strand.
CGTCCGGTCTGCGTCAACGCCTCCTACTGGGACAATGTGATGGAGCCGGACGGAAAGGGCGGCCTCGCCCTGCGGCTGGGGTTCCGGCAGGTGAAGGGCCTGTCGGACGAGGACACCAGCTGGCTCACCGCCGCGCGCGGCAATGGCTATCACGAGGTCGAGGACGTCTGGCGCAAGGCCGGTCTGGCGCCCTCGGTGGTGGAGCGTCTGGCCGAGGCGGATGCCTTTGCCGCGCTGGGCCTCAACCGGCGCGAGGCGCTCTGGGCGGCCAAGGCGCTGAAGGCCACGAAGCCCCTGCCGCTCTTTGCGCGCGAACTGGACGGCGAGATCATCGACGAGCCTGCGGCCCTCCTGCCCAGGATGACTTTGGGGGAGGAGGTGGTGGAGGATTACGTCTCCATGCGTCTGAGCCTCAAGGCGCATCCGATGGCCCTGCTGCGGTCGCGGCTGACGCCGGGGATGTAAGACGGCAATATGAGGGTTTCGCACGGCCGATAGGCCGGGCAGCGCCCGACCCTGAGTGGGGCCTCCACGTATCGACAAGTCCCGTCCGGCCGATAGGTCGGACAGCCCCCGCCCGCCCCCCAGGCGGGGGCTGTGCCCCCACCTCGGTCGGGCACTGTCCTTATCTCAAGACTGCTGCGAATGAGCCAAAATGCACCGCTCCCCCTCACAATCCGCCGCGATTGCGCGATCCCCGGTTTCCCAACCCTGCCACAGGCTGTAGAACGCAGGCAAAATAGCAGCCCTTGCCCGGAGGCCCGACATGAGCGCACCCAAACCCGTTGTTCTTTGCATCCTCGATGGCTGGGGCAGTGCTGAGCCCGGTCCGGCCAACGCGCCCTATCTGGCAAAGACCCCGGTGCTGGATGAGATCATGGCGCACTGCCCCTCGGCGCGGCTCATCACCCATGGCCCCGATGTGGGCCTGCCCACCGGCCAGATGGGCAATTCCGAGGTGGGCCATACCAATATCGGCGCCGGTCGGGTGGTGGCGATGGATCTCGGCCAGATCGACCTCGCGATCGAAGACGGCTCCTTCTACGAAAACGACGCGCTGCAAGCCTTTATCGCCCGCCTCAAAGAGACCGGCGGCGCGGCGCATCTGATGGGGCTGGTCTCCGATGGCGGCGTGCATGGCCATGTGACCCATATCCTCGCCGCGATCAAAGCGATCCGCGACGCGGGCGTGCCGGTCTGGCTCCATGCGGTGACCGACGGGCGCGACGTGGCGCCGAAATCGGCGCTGACCTATATGGATCAGCTCACCAATGGCATGGCCGAGGGCGCCAAGATCGCCACCGTCACCGGGCGGTACTACGCGATGGACCGCGACAACCGTTGGGAGCGGGTCTCGCAAGCCTATGAGGCGATGGTCAAAGGCGCCGGCCAATTCACTGCCCCAAGCGCGCGCGCCGCGATTGAGGTCGCCTATGGCCGCGAGGAGCTGGACGAATTTGTCAAAGCCACGGTGATCGAGGGTTTCGACGGCATCAAGGACGGCGACGGGTTCTTCTGCCTCAACTTCCGCGCCGACCGCGCCCGCGAGATCCTGCGCGCCATTGGCGAGCCGGGGTTTGCCGATTTCGACACCGGCCCCCGCCCCGCGCTGGCCGGGCTCTTGGGCATGGTGGAATATTCCGAAGGCCACAGCACCTATATGACCACCGCCTACCCCAAACGCAGCATCGTCAACACGCTGGGCGAATGGGTGGCGAAACAGGGCAAGACCCAGTTCCGTCTGGCCGAGACCGAGAAATATCCGCATGTGACCTTCTTCCTCAACGGCGGCAAGGAAACGCCGGAGGCAGGCGAGGATCGGTTCATGCCGAAATCGCCCAAGGTGGCGACCTATGATCTGCAGCCGGAAATGTCCGCCCCCGAAGTGACCGAGAAATTCGTCGAGGCGATCCGCGCGGGCTATGACCTCATCGTCACCAACTACGCCAACCCCGATATGGTGGGCCATACCGGCGATCTCGATGCGGCGATCAAGGCCTGCGAAGCGGTGGATCAGGGCCTTGGCGAGGTGGTGAAAGCGTTGAAAGCGGCGGGTGGCGCGATGATCGTCACCGCCGACCACGGCAATTGCGAAGTGATGGTGGACCCGGAAACCGGCGGCGCCCATACCGCCCATACCACGAACCTCGTCCCCGTCGCGCTGGTGGGGGGCCCCGAGGGCGCGTCCTTGCGCAATGGCCGCCTTGCCGACCTCGCGCCGACCCTTCTGGCGCTGATGGGGCTCGACAAACCTGTCGAGATGACCGGGGAAAGCCTGCTTGCATGATGCGATCCCTCGCGCTCACTCTGGCGCTGGGCCTGACGCTGGTCGGGCCCGCGCTCTCTCAATCCCAGGATCCCACCGACGCCGCGCTGGAGGCCGCAGACGCGCTGGAAACGGCTGCGCAGAGCCTTGACGCCGCCCAGAGTGCCGGCGACCGGGTGAAGGCCCTGACCGAAACCGTGCGCGCCTATGAGGCCGGCCTGCAAGCCATGCGCGAAGGTCTGCGCCGGGTGGCGCGGCGGGAAACCCAGCTCACCGCCCAGCTCAAGGCCCGCGACAGCGAGGTCGCGGAGCTCCTTGGCGTGATCACCACCATCGAGACCTCGACGCCGCCGGTGCTGATGCTGCATCCCTCCGGCCCCCTCGGCGCGGCGCGCTCTGCGATGATGCTGGCCGAGGTGACGCCGGGCCTTCAGGCGCGGGCCGATGCGCTCAGGAACGACCTGCAGGAGGTGCGCGACCTGCGCCTGTTGCAGCAGAACGCCTCCGACAAGCTTGAGGAAGGGTTGCAGGGGGTCCAGACCGCCCGCAGCGCTCTCTCCACCGCGATTGCCGACCGTCAGGACCTGCCGCAGCGTTTCACCGAGGATCCGGTGCAGACCGCGATCCTGATTTCCTCGACCGAGACCCTGACCGGGTTTGCCGACGGTCTGGCCCTGATCGCCGAGGCCAATGGGGTCGAGGATACCGATGCCGATATTTCCGACCTGCGCGGCGATCTGCCCCTGCCGGTCGAGGGGCTGCCCCTGCGCGGCTATGGCGAGCGCGATGCCGCCGGGGTCGCCCGCGCGGGCATTCTGGTGGCCGCCCGGCCGCGGGCCCTGGTGACCAGCCCGACCGCGGCCACCATCCGTTATCTCGGCCCGCTTCTGGACCTCGGCAATGTGGTGATCCTGGAACCCCAGCCCGACACTCTGTTCATCCTGTCGGGCCTCGCCGAGGTCTTTGGCAGCGCCGGTCAGGTGATCCCCGAGGGCACCCCGATCGGGCTGATGGGCGGCGAGACGGCACAGACCGGCGCAATTCTCTCACTTAGCGGTGAAGGGGGTGGAACTGGCCGCTCGGAAACGCTCTATATAGAAGTCAGAATGGAAAACAGTCCCGTGGACCCGACAACCTGGTTCCGGACAGGGCAAGGTGGATAGGCAAGAGATGAAGAAATTTGCGATGGCGGCTCTGGGCGGGACGCTGGCGGGCTTTGTGGCGACGACCTATGTGGCCGCGCCGCTCCTGGCGCAGGAAAGCAAGGACTCAACCGTCTATGAGCAGCTCGATCTGTTTGGCGACATCTTTGAACGCATCCGTGCGCAATACGTGGAAGAGGTCGACGAGAAGGAGCTGATCGAGGCGGCCATCGGCGGCATGCTGCAATCGCTCGATCCGCATTCGAGCTATCTCTCGCCCGACGACGCGGCCTCCATGCGGGTGCAGACGCGCGGCGAATTTGGCGGCCTCGGCATCGAGGTCACCCAGGAAGACGGCTTCGTCAAGGTGGTCTCGCCGATGGATGGCACCCCCGCCGATGAGGCCGGCGTCGAGGCGGGCGATTTCATCACCCATGTGGACGGCGAGAGCCTCCTGGGCCTGTCGCTCGACGAGGCGGTGGAAATGATGCGCGGGCCGGTCGGCTCCGAGATCATCATCACCGTGGTGCGCGAGGGCGAAGAAGAACCCTTTGACGTCTCCATCATCCGCGACACCATCAAGCTCACCGCCGTGCGCGGCCGCACCGAGGGCACCTCGGTGGTGCTGCGGGTGACCACCTTCAACGAGCAGACCACCCCGAACCTCAAGGAGACCCTGGACAAGCAGGTGGAGGAACTGGGCGGCATGGAGAACGTGAACGGCATCGTTCTCGATCTGCGCAACAACCCCGGCGGCCTGCTGAACGAGGCGATCAGCGTCGCCGACAGCTTCCTTGAAAGCGGCGAGATCGTCTCCACCCGCGGCCGCAATCCCGAGGACGGAGAGCGGTTCAACGCCACCGAGGGCGACCTGATCGACGGCAAGCCGATCGTGGTGCTGATCAACGGCGGCTCCGCCTCGGCTTCCGAGATCGTGGCCGGCGCGCTGCAGGATCACCGCCGCGCCATCGTGGTGGGGACCAAATCCTTCGGCAAGGGTTCCGTGCAAACCGTGATGCCGCTGCGCGGTGACGGCGCCATGCGCCTGACCACGGCGCGCTATTACACCCCCTCGGGCCGTTCGATCCAGGCGCTGGGCGTCAGCCCCGACATCGTGGTGGAACAGCCGCGCCGCGCCCCGGAAGCGGAGGAGGAGGAACCCGCCTCCAACGCCTTCCGCCAGCGCTCCGAGGCAGATCTGCGTGGCCGCCTCAACAATGACAGCCTCTCCGAGGACGAGATCCGCCAGATCGAGGCCGACCGCGAAAAGGCCGAGAAATCCGCCGAACTGCGCGAAGAGGATTACCAACTCGCCTATGCCATCGACATCCTGAAGGGCCTGTCGGCGCTGGGTCCGAAAGAGTAAACCTTTCGTCCGGTTGCGAAATCTTGGAAAGCCGCTCCCGTGAAAGGGGGCGGCTTCATGCTTGCCCGGCCCATTGGCCGGACGGGTTATTGACGGGCCGGGTGTGCGGCGACTGAAGCAAAGGTAATCGGCACAACCTCGAATAGACGCCCGATTTCCGGCGGCAGGCCCTTTGCATCCGCGCTAGGATCGCGGCCATGACACTCTTTGACCTGCCTGATTCCGAAACCCTCTATGCCGCGCTTCTGGCCCGCGATGCCGCCTATGACGGGCGCGCCTATGTGGGGGTCTCCTCGACCGGCATCTTCTGCCGCCTGACCTGTCCGGCGCGCAAGCCGAAGTATGAGAACTGCCAGTTCTATCCCACCCCCGGCGCCTGTATCGAAGCCGGGTTCCGCGCCTGCAAACGCTGCCATCCGCTTGATGCCGCGGCGGGCAACGACCCCTCCGTGCGCCGCCTTCTGGCCGCGCTGGAGGACCGCCCCGCCTATCGCTGGGGCGAGGAGGATCTGGAGGCGATGGGGCTTGACCCCTCGACCGTGCGCCGCGCCTTCAAGCGGCAGTTCGGCATGACTTTCCTCGAGATGGCGCGCCAGCGCCGCCTGCGCGAGGGCTTTACCACGCTCAGCAGTGGCGAGCCGGTGATCGCCGCCCAGATCGATGCGGGTTTTGAAAGCCCCAGCGCCTTTCGCGCCGCCTTCGCCCGGCTGGTCGGCGTGGCGCCGGGTGCGTTTCGCCGCGATGCGCAACTCCTCGCCGACTGGATCGACACGCCGCTGGGCGCCATGGTGGCGGTGGCCTGCCAGCATCGGCTGCATCTCTTGGAATTCGCCGACCGCAAGGCGCTGCCGCGCGAGGTGGCCAAGCTGCAGAAGCGCCAGCCGGGGGGACTTGGTTTTGGTCGCCCGGCGGTGATCGACCAGGCAGCGGAGGAACTCTCGCGCTATTTCGCCGGCGAGGCGGCGCGGTTCGACACCCCGCTGGCCTATCACGGCACCGCCTTTGAGGCCGAGGTCTGGCGCGCCCTGCGCGAGATCCCGGCGGGCGAGACCCGCAGCTACGGCCAGTTGGCCACCGCGCTTGGCCGCCCCGGCTCCAGCCGCGCGGTGGCGCGGGCCAATGGCGCCAATCAGATCGCGGTGATGATTCCCTGTCACCGGGTGCTCGGCGCCGACGGGACGCTCACCGGCTATGGCGGCGGCCTCTGGCGCAAGCAGCGGCTGATCGAGATCGAACGCGCCCTGAGCCAGCCCAGCGCCGCCTGAACCGCCCCTGTGATCCTCAGGCGGTTTCCAGGCAGTGGCGGCGGAAGGCCCGCTTCAGCATGTCGAGTTCGGCGCGCAGCAGCTCCACTTCGGCGCGCAGGTCGTCCGCCAGCGCATCCCCCGCGATCAGGGTGAAATCGCCCAGTTTCTCGCCCTTTGCGCTGTCGTAGATCACCAGGCTCTGCACCCCGTCCCCGATCACCTCGGGCGGGATGGCGATGGCCAGGATCCAGCTGTCAGGTTCTGTCCCGGCGGTCAGCGTCACCCCGTCGATCTCGCGATCAAGATGGCGCACGCTGATCCTGGGCGGCGTCGCACGGCTGCCGGCCTGTTCGATCAGCCCCTCCCAGGTGCCATTGCGAAACCGGATCTTGGTGAGGGTCAGGCTGCTCATGAGAGATCTCCCGGCGGGCTGGGGTCACAGGTTGGCACGGCGCACCCGTGCAAAGGTCAGGTCGCGCAGGATAACCTGGTTCATGTCCGGCGCTTCAAAGATCAGGTCCAGCCAGGCCTTGCTGATCCGCTTCTCGTTCAGTCGCGAATAGGCGAGGTCATATTCCACCATGGTGCGGCTCTCGCCCTGTGGCAGTGCCCTCACCAGTTGCTCGGTATTGGGACCGTGGCGCACGTTGAGGCGGGCATAGATCTCGATCGGTTGCTCGGTCTCGACGATGCAGTCGAGTCGGATCAGATGGTCGCGGGTCAGCCCCCGCGTCGCCGCTTCCGGCAGGTCGATCACCAGCGACAGGAAGGAGCCGTCGAACTTGAACACATCGAGCCGCAGCCCATAGGGGGCGAGATCCTCTTCGCGGCTGTTGCGCAGCTGGCGCAGGGTCAGTTCGGTGATGGCGCAGTCATGAAACATCTGCACCTCCTCGCCGAGTTGGGTCTTGCTCGGCACCGAGGAGACCCCGGCCCGCGGCAAGGGGGCGCGCCAGAGTTCCGGCCGCCAGGCCCAATCGGTGCCATGCGGGCGGGCAAAGGTCTCGGATCCGATCAGCGGCAGGGCCAGCCGGTCGTCCGCGGTATGGATCAACTGGTCCAGATGGCTGCGCAGCCTGCGCGCCGCCCCGCGTTGCTGACGCAGCAACGACAATGGCGATTGCGCCGCCGCGCGGGCCGCCATGCGCCAATACCGGAGGGCACCGGTATGTATCAGCCGATCGATTAGTTTGCCCATCCTGCCCCCGCGCGTCCTGGCACGTCCTCGCGCGTCCCTGTCCCGCAAATGTTGCCGCCTGCATCGTGCCGACTTATTGATCCGTCGACCTCTTGTTTCGCAAGACCTTTTTGCGTGGCCCTGCGGTACGTCCACCTGTCGTCACCTTAGCGAAGCCCGGGCCGCAGACAAAGGCGTTTGTGGCGACAGCCCGGCGTCTTTGCGGACAGCCGGTGTACAAGCGGGGTTTGGGACCGCTCAGCCGCGCGCGGTCTGCACTCCGGTCTCGCCCGGTCCCAGCGTCGGGCGCAGCAGCGGCCGTGCGCTCCGGACCGGAGCGGCGGGGGGCTGGTCCAACTGCTGTTGCGCGGGGGCGATGACCTCCGCCAGGCGGGTGGCGTTGCGCGAGGCGCGCATGAACTCGCGGATCAGCCGCGCGCCCTTGTCGCCGAGATAGCTGCTGCCATCCGGAGCATAGAGCGCCACCGAGACCAGATGCCCATGCATCACGAAGGCACCGCGCCAATGGGTGCGGCTGGCGCCTTCGGCGGAATGGCCGTCCAGATGCAGCTTGATCAGCGGCATGTCGCTATCGCTGCGGGTTTCCAGCACCTGCGCGGCGGACCGGGCCGAGGCAAAGGCCGCCTGCAGCGCCTCGGTCGAGGGGGCCGGAGTATCCGCCGCCACCGAACCGACGGTGGCGGTCAACATCGCCCCCTCGGAGCCGCGCAACCGCCCCACGGCATTGAGGCTGTCGCAACGCGCCAGCAGGGCAAAACCGCCGTTGTCGGTATGTTCTTCCATCTGGGCGTCGAAGCAAAAGCCGCTCGGGGCTGCGAGGATCAGGTCGCCATCGCCAAAGACGGCCGTGAGCGCCCGCCCCCGGCTCTGGCCCGGACGGGAGGCCTCCTCGCCCGGTGGGGCGAAGGCCAGGCGGTTGCCTTCCATGCAGCCTGCCAGCAGCAGGGGTGCCAGCAGCACCGGCAGCAGGATGCGCCAGACCGCAGCCCCGCAGCGCCGTGCGATGCGACGAAACATGACAGCAGGAAGAGCGGCCGCAGCCGCCGGTCCAAACCCGAAAACGATCAACTTGTGCCCTCTCGACAGGTCCCCATGCGCCCCCCAGCGCAAAATGGTAATCCTGTTTTGCATAGCTTAAAGTTTTAAACGCAGCCTTGTAGCCGAACAAGGGCTAACGAAGACTGAATGCGCCAGCCTTGAATTGTGGCGGGATCACGCTTACCTGACGCCCCTTCGCGCCTGCGGCTTCGCCCGGGGGCGCTCCGCCCCCTCCGATCCGGCCGATCCGCGGCCAGACACAAAGGACATCCCCTTGGAGCCGAGCCTCTTTGCCTTCATCTGGCGCTACTCCAGACGCCAGCAGCTCGGGCTCCTGCTGCTGACGGTGCTGTCCTTTCCCTTTCTTTACGCCAGCTTGGAATTGCCCAAGCGGATTGTGAACGACGCCATAGGCGCGCCTTCGGACTGGATCGACCTGCTGGGCTGGCGGCTCTCCTCCGAGGGCTACCTGCTGCTGCTCTGCCTTGCCTTTCTCGCTGCGGTGCTGGCCTCGGGGCTGATGAAGATGCGACTCAACACGCTCAAGGGGATCCTCTCCGAGCGGCTATTGCGCCGCCTGCGCTATCAGATGATCGCCCGGATGATGCGCTTTCCCTCCGCGCATTTCCGCACCACCTCGCAGGGCGAGATGGTTTCGCTCATCACCTCCGAATCAGAGCCGATGGGCGGGTTGATGGGCGATGCGGTGGCGCAGCCGGTGTTTCAGGCCGGGCAGATGCTGACCATCGTCTCCTTCCTCTTTGTCCAGAGCGTGTGGTTCGGCCTCGCCTCCGTCGCCCTGATCCCGCTGCAGGCCTGGCTCATTCCGATGCTGCAACGGCAGATCAACCTGCTGAACAAGGACCGCATCGCCGAGGTGCGCGCGCTCTCGGCCGAGATCGGCGAGACCGCCGCCGGGCTGGCCGATCTGCGCGGCAACGGTGGCTGGCGCTACCGGCTGGCGCAGGTGGCGAACCGGCTGGGGCGGCTCTATGAAATCCGCCGCCGGATCTACATGAAGAAGTTCTTCATGAAGTTCCTCAACAACATGATCGGCCATCTGACGCCCTTCTTCTTCTATTCGGTGGGGGGGCTGCTGGCGATCCGGGGCGAGATCACCGTCGGGGCGCTCGTCGCCGCGCTGGCGGCCTACAAGGATCTCTCCGCACCCTGGAAGGAGCTTCTGGCCTATTACAACCAGGTGCAGGACATGGATCTGCGCTGGCAGGTGATGCGGGAGAAATTCGCCCCCCCGGGGATGCTGGACGAAGCCCTGTTCGAGGGCGAGCCGCGCAGCCTGCCGCATCTGCGCGGCGCGATCGAACTGCGCGATGTCACCGTGCGCGATGGCGAGGGCAAGGCGATCCTCGACGGGCTCAGCCTGACCATTCCCGCCGGGGCGCAGGTGGCGATCCAGAGCGCCTCCTCTGCCGAACGCCAGGCGCTGGCGCAGCTTCTGATCCGCGAGGTGCTGCCTGCCCGGGGCGAGGTGGTGATCGCGGGCCAGAAGCTGGCGGCGCTGCATCAGGGGGTGATCGCCGCCCGCATCGGCTATGCCTATTCCGACCCCTATCTCTTTGACGGCTCTCTGGGGGACAATGTGCTGATGCCGCTCAGGAGTCGGCCGCGCGCCACACCGGCAGAGCTGCAGATCCTGCAGCGCGCCGAAGCGGTGCGCGCCGGCAATAGCGCCGATCCCCTGCAGGCGGATTGGGTCAACCCGGAGCTGGCCGGTCTCGGCACCGACCACGACCTGCGCGACTGGTGGTTCCAGCTGGTCGAGGCGATGGGGGTCGATGGCCAGCTCTTCCACCGCACCCTGCACACAAGGCTGGAGGCCCGGCACCGCGCGCTCGAGGCGCAGATCGTCGCCCTGCGCGACCAGATCGAAAGCAGGCTAGAGCAGAAGGGCCTGCGCGACGTGGTCTACCGCTTCCTGCCCGACCGCTACAATCCGACCCTGCCGCTGGCGGAGAACATGCTCTTTGCCTTTCCGGTGCAGCCGGTGCCTGCCACGCTGTTCACCGACCCCGATGGCCCCTTCCAGCGGGTGCTGCGCGCCGAGGGGCTGGAGGAGGAGACCCGCGCCGTCAGCCTGACGCTGCTCGACACCCTGCAACGGACCTTCGGCAAGGGCGAGACCACGCATCCCCTGTTCCGCCGCCTTGGCCTTGACGAGGATCTTTATGCCCGCATCACCAAGGCCGCCGATCATCACGCCGGCGGCGGCGCGCTGGGACGCGAGGATCGGGCGCTGCTCTGCACCCTGCCCTTCCTGCTGACCGAGGAGCAATTCGGTCCCGGCCTGCCGCGCGCCTACAAGGCCCGCATCCTGCAGATCCGCGCCCGCCGCGACGATCTCTTGCTGGCGGACTGCGGCGGGGTCTTCCGGCGTCTGCGGGCCGAGGAATATGCCCGCAAGCTCACCGTGCTGGAAAACGTGCTGTTCGGGCGGGTGTCGCTGCACGCGGGCGCCAAGGCGCAGGCGGTGGAGGATGTGGTGGCCGATGTGATGGCCGACCACGACCTGAAGGCGCGGCTGGCGCTGATGATCTACGACCTGCCCACCGGCCTCGGCGGCGCCCTGCTGGAACCGGTGTTCCGCGAACGCGCCGCCTTCACCCGTGCGGCGATCAAGCGGCCCGATATCCTGATCCTCGACCGCATCCTCGCCAGCCATGATTCCGACAGCCGCCTGCGCACCCGCACCCGGCTGCAGGCGCTGCTGCCGAAGACCACGATGATCCACCTCGAGGCGCATTTCGAGAACCCCTCGCGCTATGACCTCTTCCTGAAGCTGAAGGACGGGCGGATCGAGGACGAGACCGAAGCCTCGATTGAAGGCGTCCAGGCGGAGCCCGAGGGCGGCGATTTCGACCGCAAGCTGGCGGTGCTGAGCGCGGTGGATCTGTTTGCGAAACTGGGTCCACGCCATCAGCGGCTGCTGGCCTTCTCCGCCTCCTGGGTCCGGGTGCCGACCGGGGCGGCGGTCTTTCGCGCGGGCGAGGTCGGCGATGCGGTCTACCTCTGCCTCACCGGGCAGGCGGACCTGCGCTTTCCCGAGGATGGCAGCCATCTCGACACGATCGGCCCCGGTCGCCTGATCGGCGATCTCTCGGTCATCACCGGCGAGCCGCGCCAGCTCGACCTCTTCGCGGTGGAGGATTGCGTCTTTCTGCGCATCGGTGCCGAAGAATACCGCACCGTGATCGAGAGCGACATCACCGTGGCGCTGCAATTGCTGCAAACGGTTTCCGGCCATCTCTCCGGTGCTGCGGTCGCCTTGCAGGAGGCGCGGTCGGGCAAGCGGGACGGGCAGGAGTAACCCCGTTCGGTGACAGGCAGGACAGCGCCTGCCCTCCGCACTGGTCAAAGAACACGCTGCCACATAAGAAGCTGTCAGTTTCAAAAGGACGTTACTTCCCCGATGACCTACGCCCCGCATGACCTCCTGCTGACCGAGGCCCGCAAGAAGCCCGAGCTCTGGCGCCTCGCCGCCGGTGTCATGCTGGTGCTGGCGCTCTGGTTCATGCTGGGGCTGGCCTTCGACAGCCTGATCCTGCCGGTGGTGCTGGCGCTCACCGGCGGCGGCGACCTTGAACATGGCAATGACCCTGCGGGCATGGCGGTGCTGCTTGGCGGCTTCCTGCTGCCGACACTGGCGGTGGCCCTCACCCTGCCGATCCTGCACGGGCGCAGCCTCGCCTCGCTGCTCGGATCCCGCAGGCGTCTCTTGTGGCAGGGCGGACGGGTGCTTGCCGCGATGGCGCTGCTGATGGTGGTGATCCTGGTCCTGCCCCCCTATGACATGGGCGCGCCGGTAGAGCGCAACATGGCCCTGGGCCGCTGGCTCACGCTCCTGCCGCTCTCCCTCCTGCTGGTGCTGATCCAGACCAGCGCGGAGGAAATCCTGTTCCGTGGCTACCTGCAACAGGGGCTCGCCGCCCGGTTCCGGAGCCCCCTTGTCTGGATGCTCCTGCCCTCCGCCCTCTTCGGCATGGGCCACTACATGCCCCAGCAGGCGGGCGACAATGCCTGGCTGATCGTTGCGGTCTCCGGGTTCTACGGGCTGTTGATGGCGGATCTCACCGCCCGCGCCGGCAGCCTCGGCCCCGCCATCGCGGTGCATTTCGCCAATAACGTCTGGTCGCTCCTGGTGGTCTCCACGCCCAGCAGCCTCTCCGGCCTCGCCCTGATGCTGCACCCCTTCCCGATGGAGGACGTCGCCGCCCTGCGCCCCTGGATCTGGCTCGACTTCGCGGTGATCGCGGTTTCCTGGCTCGCCGCAAGGCTTGCGATCAGGGTCTGATTGCAATTGACGCCAAGTCGCCTTATCTGGGGAGCCAACCGCCACAAGGCAGAGGCCTATAGATGAACTGGATCACCAACTACGTCCGCCCCAGGATCAACTCGATCTTCTCCCGCCGGGAGGTGCCCGAGAACCTGTGGAAGAAATGCGATGAATGCGGCACCATGCTGTTTCACCGCGAGTTGAGCGACAATCAGAACGTCTGTACCAATTGCGGCCACCATATGCACATCACGCCGCGCGCCCGTTTCGAGGCGCTGTTTGATGGCGGCATCTTTTCCGAGGTCAAAGTGCCGGAACCGGTGCATGACCCGCTGAAATTCCGCGACCAGAAACGCTATCCCGACCGGATGAAGACGGCGCAGAAGACCACCGGCGAAAAAGAGGCGATGCTGGTCGCCCGCGGCGAGATCGGTCGCACCCCCATCGTGGCGGCGGCGCAGGATTTCTCCTTCATGGGCGGCTCCATGGGGATGTTTGTCGGCAATGCCATCATCGCCGCCGCCGAGGAAGCGGTGAAGCTTGGCCGTCCGCTGGTGCTGTTCTCCGCCGCTGGCGGCGCGCGGATGCAGGAGGGCATCCTCTCCCTGATGCAGATGCCGCGCACCACCGTTGCCGTGCAGATGCTGAAGGAGGCAGGCCTGCCCTATATCGTCGTCCTGACCCATCCGACCACCGGCGGGGTGACGGCCTCCTATGCGATGCTGGGCGACGTGCATATTTCCGAACCCAATGCGCTCATTTGCTTTGCCGGGCCGCGGGTGATCGAACAAACCATCCGCGAGAAACTGCCCGAGGGCTTTCAGCGCGCCGAATATCTCCTCGATCACGGGATGCTCGACCGGGTGACGCCGCGCACCCAGATGCGCGAGGAGCTGGTGACCATCATCCGCATGTTGATGAACCTGCCGCCGCAGGTGCATGGCGACCTGCCCGCGCCGGAACCCGAAGCGCCCGCCAAGGCCGAAGCGGTGAAAAAAGACGAAAAAGAACCCAAGCCTGCCGCAGACGCCAAAGACAAAAAAGCCTGATCTGGCCTATTTTTGAATTTGCCTGACCGAAGGTCGGGCAGCGCCCGTCCCGCCCCCGTCAAACCGTCGGTTTGCTTTCGGTAAAGCTGGGGCGGGCGCTTCGCTTCCACCCCGACGGGACGGGCGCTGCCCTTATCGCTTGTGGCACCGCTGCGCTCCGTGATCAGACTGGATCACGTCAGATGACCAAAGACACCTCCGACGCCATTCTCGCCCGTATGATGGCGCTGCATCCCAAGATCATCGACCTGACGCTGGACCGGGTCTGGCGTCTGCTGGCGGCGCTCGACAATCCGCAAGACAAGCTGCCGCCGGTGATCCATGTGGCGGGCACCAACGGCAAGGGCTCCACCCAGGCGATGATCCGCGCCGGGCTTGAGGGGATGGGGAAATCCGTCCACGCCTATACTTCGCCGCATCTGGCGCGCTTTCACGAGCGCATCCGTCTGGCGGGCGAGCTGATCTCCGAGGCCTATCTGACGCAGGTGCTGGACGAGTGCTACAGCGCCAATGGCGGCGAGAGCATCACCTATTTCGAGATCACCACCGTGGCGGGGCTCTTGGCCTTTGCCCGCACGCCGGCCGATTACACCCTGCTCGAGGTCGGACTTGGCGGGCGGCTTGATGCCACCAATGTCATCACGCCTGCGGTTTCGGTGATCACCCCGGTCTCGATCGACCACGAGCAATATCTGGGCAACACATTGGCCAAGATCGCGGGCGAGAAGGCCGGCATCATCAAGCGCGGCGTGCCCGTTGTGGTCGGCCCGCAGACCGAGGAGGCGATGGAGGTGATCGAGGCCACCGCCTTGCGTCTCGGCGCGCCGGTGATCGCCTATGGCCAGCATTGGGACGTGCGCGAAGAGGCCGGTCGTCTGGTCTATCAGGACGATCACGGGCTGTTGGACCTGCCGCTGCCGGTCCTGATGGGCGCGCATCAGGTGCAAAACGCCGGCGCCGCTTTGGCGGTGCTGCGCCACCTCGGCGCGGATGAGGCGGCTTGCGAGGCGGCAGTGACCCGCGCCGAATGGCCCGCCCGGATGCAACGGCTGAAGACCGGCCCCTTGGTCGAGATCGCAGGCCCGGCAGAGCTCTGGCTCGACGGTGGCCACAATGCGGCGGCCGGCATCGCGCTGGCCGAGGTGCTGTCCCGTCTGCCGAAGCGCCCAACACACCTCATTTGCGGCATGCTCAACACCAAGGATGTGACCGGCTACCTGCGCCCGCTCGCGGCCGAGGCCAGCAGCCTCACCGCCGTCTCCATCCCCGGCGAGGCCGCCACCCTCAGCGCCGAGGAAACCGAGGCAGCGGCGAAATCGGTAGCGCTTGAGGCTTACACGGCCGAGAGCGTGACCGAGGCGCTCAAGGCGATCCTCGCCCGCGATCCCGACAGCCGCGTGCTCATTTGCGGCTCGCTCTACCTGGCGGGCTCGATCCTGCGCGAGAACGGCTGAACACCCGCGCGATCAGGGGGCGAGGATCAAGGCCCCCTGCCGCAACCCTGCCGCCAGCGCCTCCGGCGGCGGGGCGTTGGTGACCACAAAATCCGCCGCGCTGAGCCAGCCCCCCCGCGCCGGGGCGCGGCGCAGGAACTTCACCTGATCCAGCACCAGAACCGCGTGCCGTGCATGGGCCTGCATGGCGGCGCGCGCCCGGGCCTCCTCGGTGCGGAAATCCAGCAGCGCCCCATCCTCGTCGACACCGGCGACGCCGAAAATGGCATAATCTACGCGAAACCCGGCAAAGAACTCCGCCGCCGCGCTGCCCGAGACGCTGCGGTCCCGCACCGTGCCACCGCAGATCGAGAGCTGGATCTCCTCCGCGTCCCAGAGGTGACTGGCCGCGGCGAGGTTGTTGGTGATGACATCGCGTGGCCCGGCCCCCGCCAGCAACCGCGCCACCTCGGCGGGCGTGCTGCCGAGGCCGATCGAGACCGAGGCCCCCGGCGGGATCAGCCGCAGCACCTCCCGGGCCAGCGCCGCCTTCTCGCCCTGTTGCTCGCCTGCGCGCGAGGCATAGGGCCGCGCAGCCTCGTTTGGACGCACCCCGCGATGCACCCGCGTCAACAGCGCCCGATCGCGCAGATCGTTCACATCGCGGCGGATGGTCTGGGTGGTGACCTCAAAACGCAGCGCCAGATCCTCGATGGTGGCAAAGCCGCTCTGCTCCACCAGCCGCAGGATCGCGCGCTGGCGCTCGCTCAGGTTCAGGACGGTCATCGGCGCTCTCCTGTTCATACGAACATTCCCTTTCTAGGGGAGATCCCGACTCCTGCAAGGAAACTCTGCAATCCGGGTGGAGAAACCGTAGAAGATGCTCAGATGAGACTCCTTCGGGCACTCATCTGAACCGGGATCACGCCTGACCCCAGTCCTTGTCCTGCATCTCCCGCAGCCGCGAGGCGGTGCGTTCAAACTCAAAGGCGCCGTCGCCTTCCAGATAGAGAAACTCCGGCTCTGCCGCCGCCGAGCAGATCAGCCGCACCCGCGCCTCGTAGAGCGCGTCGATAAGCGTCACAAACCGCTTGGCCTCGTTGAAATTGTTGCGCCCCAGCGCCGGAATATTCTCCAGCACCAAGACCTTGACCGCTTCGGCCACCGCCAGATAGTCGCCCGGCCCCAGCATGGTGCCGCAGAGGTCATAAAACGTCGCCCGCGCCACGCCGTTGCGATAGGCCGGCAGGGTGACATCCCGCCCCTTCACCTTCAGCACCAAAGGCTCCGCCGCCCCACCCGTCAAATCGGACCAGATCGCCCCCATCTCGGCGCGCACCTCAGCATTCAAGGGCGTGAAATAGACCCGGCTGCCCGTAAGACGGTCCTGCCGGTAATCCTTCGGGCTCACCATCTCATGCACCTGCATCTTTTCCTTGATGAGGTCGATGAAGGGCAAGAACAGCTGGCGATTGAGGCCGTTCTTATAGAGGTCATCCGGCACCCGGTTCGAAGTGGTCACCACCACCACCCCTGCCTCAAACAGCGCCTGGAACAGCCGCCCCACGATCATCGCATCGGTGATATCGGTGATCTGCATCTCGTCAAAGGCCAGAAGCCGCACCGAGGCCACCACATCCGCCGCGACCGGAGCCAGGGCATCCTCGATGCCGCTCTTGCGCGCCACATGCATCTTGGCGTGGACCTCCTGCATAAAGGCGTGGAAATGCACCCGACGGCTCGGGATATCGGCGAGGCTCTCGACAAAGAGGTCCATCAGCATCGACTTGCCGCGCCCGACCCCGCCCCAGAGGTAAAGCCCCTTCACCTCTGGCCGCACCGCCTTGCGGAACAACCCGCGTTTCACCGGCTCGGCCCGCAGGCCCTCGGCAATGCGGTCGAACTCCACCAAGACCGCCTCTTGCGCGGGATCGGCCTGGATCTGCCCGGCAGCAACACGGGCCTGATAAAGGGTGCTCATATGTGTCATGCCTCCAGCCATAGCCGGATGATTTTGCAAAGGAAAGCCACAGTCCCCGTCCTGCTGAACCCCATAGTTCAATTTTATTTATGTATGCACACAAAACTCCTGAATTGACGGCTGAAGCCATTGGGAACAGGTTGCGGCGCAATGACACAGTGGAGAACACCCATGGACCGTCCAGCCCCCTTGTTTACCCCCGTCCTCATCGTGGGCTGCATCATCATCATGGTGAGCTTTGCGGTACGCGCCTCCTTTGGCGTCTTCCAGATCCCGATTGCCGAGGATTTCGGCTGGCTGCGCAGCGAGTTCTCCCTCGCCATCGCCATCCAGAACCTCGCCTGGGGCATTGGCCAGCCGCTGTTTGGCGCCTTGGCCGAGAAGATCGGCGACCGCAAAGCCATCATCATGGGCGCGGTGATCTATGCCGCCGGTCTGGTGCTGAGCGCGGGTGCGACGACGCCGGGCGAGATGCAGGCCTATGAATGGCTGGTGGGCTTTGGCGTCGCGGGCACCGGCTTTGGCGTGGTGCTGGCCGTGGTGGGCCGGGCCAGCTCCAACGAGAACCGCTCCATGTCGCTGGCGATTGTCACCGCCGCAGGCTCTGCCGGGCAGATCGTCGGCGCGCCGACAGCGGAATATCTCCTCGGGTTGATGCCCTGGCAGTCGGTCTTCTTCGTCTTTGCTGGCGTGGTGCTGGCCCTGATCCTGTCGCTGCCGCTGATGCGCGCACCGGTCTCGGCTGGCAAGGCCGAGCTGGAGGAGAGCATGGGCGCGATCCTCAAGAAAGCCTTCCGCGACCCCTCTTACACGCTGATTTTCCTCGGGTTCTTCTCCTGCGGCTATCAGCTGGCCTTTATCACCGCACATTTCCCGGCCTTCGTGACCGAGATGTGTGGCCCGATCATGCCCGGCGGCGTGCTGCATGGGCTGGGGATCACGACGACCTCGACCCTTGGGGCGGTGTCGATCTCGCTGATCGGTCTGGCCAATGTGGCGGGCACCTTGCTGGCCGGTTGGGCGGGCAAGCATTACTCCAAGAAATACCTGCTGGCCGGCATCTATACCGCGCGCACCATCGTGGCCGGCGCCTTTATCCTGATGCCGATCACGCCCTTGACGGTGATCCTGTTCTCGGTCGCCATGGGCTCGCTCTGGCTTGCGACCGTGCCGCTGACCTCGGGGCTGGTCGCCCATATCTACGGGCTGCGCTACATGGGCACGCTTTACGGCATCGTCTTCCTCAGCCACCAGATCGGCGGTTTCCTGGGCGTCTGGCTCGGCGGGCGGATGTATGACATCTACGGCGATTACACCATGGTCTGGTGGATCGGCGTCGGCGTCGGAGCCTTCAGCGCCATCGTCCACCTGCCGGTGCGCGAACGCCCCTTGCAGGCGGCAGCGGCCTGATCCACTAAGACAAGACAGCACAAGGGCCGCGGATGACGCGGCCCTTTTTGTTTGGACGACCTCAGTACAAGCCGCCGCGCTGGTTCTCGGCGATGAGCGCGGCCACCGCCTCGGGGTGGGTGTAGAGCACGCCATGGCCTGCGCCCTCCACCACCTCCTGCTTGGCCGAGCGGTTGATCTGCGCCAGCCGCCCGATCACATGGGCGGGGATGATCTTGTCCGCACCGGCCCAGATCGCCAGCACCGGCAGGCCCTGCTGGTTGAACAGTCGGTGCTCGGGGGCAAAATCGTCGCGCAACAGGCCCCGCATGGCCGCCAGGTTGGAGGGAAAGAAGCCGCGCCGCCGGGTCTGCGCCCGCTGCGCCCGGGCCACCTCCGGCGGGGTGAGACCATCGGCGATCTCGGTGCGGATGTAGCGGCGCGCCGCCATCGGATAGGTCCAGCGCAGCACGAGGTCGCGCAGCCCGGGGCGTTTTTCCATGAAAGAGGCGGTGGCGGTGCGCGGCGTATGCAGCCCGACCGAGGCAATCAGGATCAGCTGGCGCACCCGCGGCAGGTGGGCGGCGGCAAAGGAGGTGGCGATACAGCCCCCCGCCGAATAGCCGATCAGGGTGAAATCCTCCACGATGCCCTCATGGGCCAGCAGTTCCTGCAGCTGCTGATGGAAATAGGCCCGGTCCTGCGGCCCCGGAACATAGTCCGAATAGCCGCGTCCGTAGAGATCGTAGAGCAGCACCCGGTATCCCATCTGCGCCAGCTCCTGCGCCAGCGGCACAAAGCCTTCGGAGGGGGTGGTGATGCCATGCACGCAGACCGCGACCGGGCCGCGCTCCGGCCCGATCCAGCGGTAATGGGTCAACCCTGCGCTCAGTTCGGCGAATTTGCCCGGCGCAAAGCGGCGCATCGAGTCGGTGATCGGCTTGCGCAGGGTCTCCTGCACCGAAGGCAGGGACAAAAGTCCCGCCACCAGCATCCCGGAGATCAGCAGCCAGATCATGCCCGCGCGGTCCACAGATCGAGGATATGGCGGCTCGTCATCAGGTCGAGATGGGCACCGCCGCCATTCTTGAACAGGGTGATCTCCTCTCCGCTCCAGGCAGGAAACCGGTCAAGGGCATAGAAATCCGCCAGCACATCGGCGCGCGTCAGCACCCCCGAGGCCAGCGGGATCTTGAACTCGCCGATATGGTCGAGGGTGGTGTCGAAACTGTCGCAATAGATCCGGCTGCGGGCCAGCGCCACATCATCGGCCTCGCGCATGTCGGGGCGATAGGCGCCGATCATGTTGAGGTGCTGGCCCGGGCGAAGCCAGTCGCCCCGGATCACCGGATCGGTGGCCATGGTGCAGGTGAGGATGATGTCGGCGGCCCGTACCGCAGGCTCCAGATCCGGGGCCACAAGAGTGCCCGGATACTGCGCGGCCAGATCCTCCGCCTTGGCAAGGGTGCGGTTCGACAGGCGGATCTGCGCCTGCGGCCAGACCGCCGAGAAAGCCTCGATCAGCGTTCCGGCGACAGTGCCCGCCCCGACGATCAGGATCTCGCGCGCGGCCGGATTGGCCAGGCGGCGCGCCCCCAATAGGCTGTCTCCCGCGGTCTTCCACTTGGTCACCAGGTGGAAATCCACCAGCGCCTCCAGCACCCCCGTGCGGTCGGAGAACAGCGAGACGCCGCCGTTGATCGCGGGCAGTCCATGGGCGTCATTGCCGGGAAAGATCGTCGCCGTCTTCACCGCCAGCCCGAGCCCGTCGATCCAGGCCGAACGCGACAGGAGCGTGTCCTTGCCGCGATAGAGGAAGGTGTCGCCGACCTCCGCCTTGGGCAGGGCATGGCCCGCGGCCAGTGCCTCGGTCAGCCCCACCCAGTCCAGCAGCGCCTCACCGGCCTCGAAACCGATCTGTGTCAGGCTCATTGCGCCTCCTCCTCGGTCAGCAGCCCCTCTGCCACCAGCCGCGCCGCCCAGGTCTCCGGCCGGTCGAACAGGTGGGTGTGCCAGCCGCGTACTGCGGCGGCGGCGATATTCTCGGGGCGGTCATCGGTGAACAGCAAGTCCTGCGGCGCGCGCCCGGTGCCCTCTTCGAGATGGGCATAGATCTCCCAATCCGGCTTGATGCAGCGCAGCTGCCCGGACACGAAAGCCTGGTCGAATTCCCGCAGGAACGGGTAATGGGTCTGCGCGATCACAAAGGTCTCCACCCCGAAGTTGGTCAGAGCATAGACCGGAATGCCCTTGGCGCGAAGGGCACGCATCAGGCGCACGGAATGCGGGATCTCGGGGCTAGCCATCTCCAGCCAGCGATCGTGCCAGAGGCGGATCTCGGCGGCCCATTTGGGATGCGCCTCCGCCAGGCCATAGATGGTCTCGCGAAAGGGATGGCCGCGGTCCACGTCGAGGTTGGCGGCATGGAGATCCACCTCCTTGAACAGGGCATGGCGGCGCGGCTCGCCGATGGTGCGGTCATAGAAGCGCTCCGGCTCCCATTCCAAGAGGACGCGTCCGATGTCGAAGACGACGGCAGTGATGGGCATGGGGCAAGAGCCTTTCTATCCGGAAGAACGGGGGCGCGGCCGCGGCGGCGGGCCGGGGGTACGGGTTTCGCGCCAGAGAGAAACAAGACCGGCGCCGATAATCAAGGCCGAGCCGATCCAGACCGTGGGCGTCGGCCATTCGGCAAAGACCAGCACCCCCCAGAGCACCGCCAGCGGCATGGCGATATATTCAAAGGGGGCGACGAGGCCGGCCTCGCAGAGTCGATAGGCCTGGCCCACGAGATAGCCGCCGATCGACCCGGCCAGGCCGGCGATGACAAAGAGCAGCCATTCGCTTGGCGCGGGCCAGGCCCAGGGTTTCAGCACCACATCGGCCAGCGGATCCCCGGTGGCCCAGGCACCATGACCAAAGACCACGCCCGCCAGCGCGCTGATCACGAGAAAGCCAAGCGTCGGGTAGAACGACAGGGTCGCCGCCTTGTCGGTGCCGCCGGCCCGTCGGGTCAGCACATGCAGCGTGGCATAGCCGCAGGCGCCGAGGAAGGGCAGCAGCGCATAGGGCTGAAAGGCCTCCGCGCCGGGCTTCACGATGACGAGGATGCCGCTGAAGCCGACCACCACCGCGCCCCAGCGCCAGGGGCCGACGCGTTCCTTCAGGAACAGGATCGACAGCAGCGTGACAATCATCGGGGTGGCAAAGGCAATGGCCACGGCCTCCGCCAAGGGCAGCACCGCCAGGCCGGAGAAGAAGGTGATATTGGCAAAGGCCACCGCTGCGATCCGCATCAGGTGCAGGCGGATGTTGCGGGTGCGCAGGATACGATAGCCGCCCTCCAGCGGGATGATGATCGCCAGCAGCAGGGCCAGGGCCACCACCGAGCGGATGAAGACCACCTGATAGAGCGGATAGCCCTCGGAGAGGAACTTGAAGGTCACGTCGATGACGGAAAAGGCCGCCGCCGCGCCGGTCGCCGCGAGGATGCCTAAGACATTGGAATTGGACAGAGTTGTGCTCATTCTTGCGCGCCTCCCCAAGGGGTTGTGGCGCAAGGTCGACGTCAGGGCAAACAGAATGCGCGCCGGGTACAATTTTTGCAGATGTACCCCTTTTGCAAGGGGTGGTGCAGGGCGGGGGACGCTCCCGCCCATTTGCCCTGCGCCTTTGGCACATGGCCCCTGGTTGGGGGTGGCGCCTTGCCCCCTTGGGGGCAAGGCGCGGCCCAACGCCTGTCGAAGGTCTTGCCGCAAGGCAAGGCAGGCGCAGGGGGCGGGAGCCTCCCGCCCGACCCTGGGTGTTGCCTGTCCGGCGTGCGCTGTCTTTGCGCCGCCTCAACGCCTCTCGGCTAGTCTGACCCGGATCGCGATCCCCGAGGGGCGGGCCTGACACCCCCGCGCCTCACACCACCTGGAACCGGCTTCCCAGTTTGGGGAGCAGTGCAGAGATAACGTTGAGCACGCGGGGGGATACCCCCGGCCACCTCCGCCCCCGTGGCGGCGCCGCCATCCTTATTCGACGATCCGAACCCAGACCTCCGGCCCGCCCCCGCAATCCCGACAAGCGAAGTCTTGCGGGGCGGTGGACAGAGACAGAGACAGAGACAGAGACAGAGACAGAGACAGAGACAGAGACAGAGACAGAGACATCCGGGACAAGGCGCCCGGAAGACACAAGCCCCCGGACCCTGCAGGGTGATCCGGCCTCCATCTGTTGGGAGAGTGCCGGGCCTCGCGGCCCGAGCCGACCGCCATGCACGGCAAGACCGGACCCTTGTGGGCGTTCAGGGCCTTCAGGACCAGGTCTCAGGACCCCGGACCAAACAGGACCGCCACCTCCGGGTCACCCGGCAAGCCTGCGTAGCGCAGGCGCAGCGCCCCTTTCAGACTGGCAGGGGGCATCAGCGCGCCGAAGGAGCCGACCGAGACCAGATCCCCCGCCTTGAAGGTCACCCCGGCCTCGTGCAGCCACAGGATGCTCTCCGCCGGATGCCCCAGCACCGCGCTGCCCGGAATGCTGTCCCGGACCTCGCCGGCGCCGTCCCGAATCTCTACCTGCATCTCGGCGAGGCTCGATGTCATGGCCTCGGCATCCCTGACCTCGATCGCCGCACCGAGGATGCCAAGACGGGCACCGACCCCCATCGCCGTGATGGTCTCCGGTGTCATCGGCTGCCCCTCGGCGAGGGCAAGATCCGGCAGTTCGATGAAGGGATAGACCGCGCGGACATGGCGCATCACCTCCAGCGGCGTGGTGGCCGCATTGACCGCCGAATCGCCGATTTCCAGGATCAGGTCCGCTTCCACCATCGGCACCGCGCCCCAGGGCAGCTCCACCGTGGCGCCATCCATCAGCATCATATCGCGGTAGAGCAGCCCGCGCACCGGTTCGCTGGCCCCGAACCGCGCCTGCGCCGGAGCGCTGGTCAGCCCGGCCTTGTAGCCGATCACCGGACCCATCGCCTCGGCCAGGACCTCCGCCAGCCGGGCCTGCGTGCACAGCGCATCCACCAGGCTGCCCCCCGCCCCCAGCGCCTCTGTCGGCTGTTTGGCCAGATAGTCGCGTGCAAAACGCGCAACCGCCTCCTTGCTCTCACAGCCCGCGTGACTCTCTGCGGCGGCCAGGCCTAAGGTCGTCACCAGCAGGGCAAAGATCACCCCGTTGCGTCGCCATGCCCCATGCTGCTGTGTCATCCCGCCTCCTCGATCTCGATCGTGACCCGGGCAGATTGCCCGTCCGCGTCGATCACCACAAGCGCGGCGTGACCCGGCCCGGGGCTCGCAAGCTCGACCTCGCGCGCCTTCAGCCCCCGGGCCACCGGCACCCCATTGGCCAATACCGTGAAGGGCAGCCGCCCGCCGCGCAATTTCAACACCAGCCCGCCCTCGCCCAGGGCCAGGCGGGCGGCGGCGGGGGGAAAAACCACCTCCGGCGCTCCGCCCCCCTCCCCCGAGAAGACCTCGTCTCGGGCCCGAAACCTCTGCAGGGGCTGCGGCAATTCCGCCGCGCCGAGGATCAGCGCATTGGGCGGCGGCGGGGCCAGCGGCTCCGGTTCCGGCTTCAGCAGGGCAAAGCTCTGAAACAGCAGCGGCGCCGCCAGCTCCGCGCCAAAGGCCCCCGGCACCGGGGTGCCATCCGCCCGCCCCAGCCAGACCCCGATCACATGCCGCCCGTCCCAGCCCAGGGCCCAGGCATCGCGGTGCCCGTAGGAGGTCCCGGTCTTGTAGGGCAGCACGCCCGCTTTGCTGCCCTGCGGCACCGGCAGATCGCGCAGGATATCGCCAAGATACCAGGCCGCGACGGGCGAGATCACCTGAGCGGTTTCGCCAGTGCCGATGCTATGGTCGAACAGCAGCGGCCCGCGTCCGCCTCCGGCCAGCACCGCGTAGAGCTGCACCAGGTCGCGCAGGCTGACGCCGATCCCGCCGAGGCTCACCGCCAGACCCGCCTTGCCGCCCGGCAGTTCCGGTGCCATGCCGCTGGCGCGCAGCGCCGCCATCAGCCGCGAGGGGCCCAGGGCCTCGGTCAGGGTCACCACCGGCGTGTTGAGCGACATCTGCAAGGCCTCGCGCACCCGCAGGTCGCCCCGATAGAGCCCGTCGAAGTTCTGCGGCGCATAGCCACCAAAGGAGACCGGCGCATCGCGGATCACCGTATCGGGATGCACCAGCCCCTCGTCAAAGGCGAGGCCGTAGACCAGCGGTTTCAGCGTCGAGCCGGGCGACCGCAACGCCCGCGTCATGTCGACAAAGCCACGCCGCGCCGTATCCGTATATTCGGCGGCCCCGACCGAGGCGAGGATCTCGCCGCTGCGATGATCCGCCACCAGAATGGCCCCGGTGAGCCGCGCCCCCTGCCCGTCTATGCTGCGTTGCAGCATTTCCTGCAGCCGCCCCTGCAGGCCCGCTTCCAGCGTGACGTCGAACCGCCCCTGCGCGGGGGCTCTGGCCCGCAGGTCATCGCCCAGATGTGGCGCCAGCAGGGGAAAATCCCGCCGCGCCTGTGGCATCCTCGCCCCGGCCATCAGCGCCTCGGCCTCCGGCTCCAGCAGCCCCGCCGCAATGCCGCGCGCCACCACCCGGTGCCGCGCCGCCTGCGCGCGTTCCCGCGCGCCTACCGATCGGTCAGGACGTCGCCCCTCGGGCGATTGTGGCAGGGCCACCAGCAGGGCAGCCTGCGCCGTGGTCAGCCGTTGCGGCTCCTTGCCGAACCAGGCAAAACTCGCCGCCCGCACCCCTTCGAGGTTGCCGCCAAAGGGCGCGTGCGTGAGATAGAGCGTAAGGATCTCCGCCTTGCTCAGCCGCCGTTCCAGCGCCAGCGCCACCCGCATCTGCCGCAGCTTGCCCGCCCAGCGCCCGGTGGAGCCATCCTCCAAGAGCCGCGCCACCTGCATCGTCAGGGTCGAGCCGCCAGAGACGGGTTTCCCGTGAAACAGCGCCTGCCCCATGGCCCGCAGCATCGCCCGCGCATCAACACCCGGATGCTGCCAGAACCGCTTGTCCTCATAGGCCAGCAGCAGGTCGATATAGTCCGGGTCCACCTCTGCCAAGGTCACCCGCATCCGCCAGATGCCATCGTCGACCGGATAGGCCCGGAGCAGGCGCCCGTTGCGGTCGCGTATCTCCACCGAGGTCTCGGCCAGCGTCACCGGCAGCACCGTGGCCGCAACCCAGGCGTCCAGCCCCCGCCCCGCCAGGACCCCGCAGAGCATCAGCGCCAGCAGAACCGTCCTGCCCTCCCGCCACAGGGGGCGCCCGGCGCCCCCGCCCGGCCGCAAGGCCGGGTCGCGCCCGAGCCCGGCAGGGATCGGGCGCCCCCGCCCCCCTCGCCGCGGGCGAAAGAGGTGCAGCAGACGCGGGATCATCGCACCACGAGACGGCCTGCAGCAGTATTCGCGCGATAGGCCGGGCGGTACATATCCTCGACCGAGGCCGCCGGGTGGTGGAAGGCGCCGGGGCTCACCGCGCGCACCATATAGGCCAGCGTGATGGTCTGATCGCCCGAGGTGGTCACCGCCGCAAGGAAGCGATCCGCGCGGAACTCCACCGCATCCGCCTCCCAGAGGTCGAGCCATTCCAGCTCGCGCATATCGCCCGAGCGCAGCAGGTTCGGGTTGTCGATCTCAAGGCCCGCGGGCAGCGGATCATTGACCATCAACCGCGCGCCGATGGTCTCCTGCGGCACCGCCCGCAGCACGGCCACCAGACGGGTGCCCACAGCGACCTCGGCCAGATCGACCTCCTGCCCCTCCAGAGTGTAGTAGCTGCGGTTGAGGGCAAAGCCATAGCCACGCGCCTCGGGCGCCACCACGGGCACACCGATCCGGGTCAGGGTGATGTCGGTCGCCCGACCGGAGGCCGCCGTGACCGACAGCTCCCTGGGCGCGTCACCTTCCATCACCTCGACAAAGGCGCCACTCACAGCCTGGCCATTCACCCGCAGACCGGAGTCCTCCGGGTGATCAACCAGCGCCTGTGCGGCGAGCAGGCTCCAGGTCGCTTCCTGGGTCGAACGATAGCCATCGCCCTCCGCCACCCGCGCCAAGAGGTAGTCGCGGTTCACCGCATTGCTGCCCGCCTCCGAGGCCAGCGCCAGAACGGCAGCGGAATCGCGCAGGTGGGTGCCATAGTCGACCCGCAGCACAGGCACCTCCGGCCCTTGGCGCGAGATCATATCGGCGGCGCGGGCAAACATCTTGTCCGCGCGCCGCTGATCGCCGTAAGCCGCCAGAGCCGCACCCAATTGGGCGGCGCCAAGCGGGGTGGTAAAGGCCTCGGCCTTCACATCCGCATAGTAGCGCAGATCGCCCATCGCCGCCGCGCCCTCACGTGCAAGGACAAGCAAAGCATAGGCCACCTCTTCGCCGCCAGAGTCGAAATCCGAGGCGTAATTCAGCTGGTTGCGCAGATTGTCCATCGCCCGGGCAAAGGCCTGATCCGGCACCAGATAGCCCTTGGCCCGCGCCCGGCTCAGGAAGTCGGAGGCATAAGCATCCAGCCACATATCGCCGCTCTCGGCCCGCCAGAGACCAAAGCCGCCGTTGGCCGCCTGTCGGGTCAGCACCTTCTGGATCGAGGCATTGATCCGCGCGTCCACCTTTGGCCCGTCGCCCAGCCCCGCCGCTTGCGCTACGGAAGAGAGATAGAGCAGCGGCAGCGCCTTGGAGGTCACCTGTTCGGTGCAGCCATAGGGGTAGCCGTCAAGTTGCGACAGGAGGCCCGGCACGTCGAACTTGGCCAAGGGCCCCGCCGAGATCACCGCCCGCGCCGATCCAGGGCGCAGCCCGTCGAACACATCCCCGTTGAACAGGAAACTGTCCCCCGCCGCGAGCGAGAAGCGGCGGGTTTCCGAGACCTCCGGATCATTGGCGCGCACCGGCAGGCGCAGGGTCTGGCTCAGCACCTCGCCAGCAGGCGTGGTGAGGCTCAGGCGCACCTCTGGATCGCCGACCACATCCGCCGTGACCGGCAGCTCCAGCACCGCGCGGCCCTGTTCGGCGAGGGTGATCGACGGCGGCAGGCCGCCAAGCACCAGCCCGGAGCCGATCACATCCGCCGCAAGGCTGATCTGCCCCGCAGGCCCATCCGCATGGGTGATATCAAGGCGAATGCGGCTCTGGTCCCCCGGCGCGAGGAAGCGCGGCAGGGCGGCATTCAGCACCACCGGATCGCGCACGATCATGTCGGCCTCAGCCTGCCCTACCGATCGGTCAGTCCAGGCTATCGCCATCAGCCGGACGGTGCCGTTGAACTCGCCCAGCGGGATCGGCAGGGTCACGCGACCGCCCTCGCCCACCGTGACCGGACCGTGGAAAACCGCCATCAGGTCCTGCGTCGGCGGCGGCGATTGGAACCCCGCGCCAAAGCCCGCGTCCCCGCCAGAGCGCAGCCGACCAAAGGCCCCGTTGCCGGGATCAATCAGCCGACCGTAAAGGTCGCGCAGCTCCATCCCCAAGCGGCGCTGGCCGTGGAAATAGCCTTCGGGATCGGGGCTTTTGAACCCGGTGAGGTTCAGGATGCCAAGATCAATCGCCGCGAGGGTGACATAGGCCTCCTCGCCCGCTTGCGCGCCGTCTATGACCACCTCGGCCTCAATGGTCTGGCGGGGGCGGGTCACCTCGGGCACCTTGATCGCGACCGAAAGGGTCTGGCCCGGCTGCGTCACGCTGGCATGGGCGATGCCCAACGCGCGGGTCGGGGTGCGCCCTTGCCGCGCGGTGACCGGCTGGATCACCGAGGCGGAGACATAGGCTCCGCTGCCCCAATCCGCTGTGACCTCCAGCGGGATCACGTTTTCCCCCGCCACGACCTCGACCACCTGACGGTGCACCAATTCGCTGCCCATCACGGTCACCAGCGCGGTGCCCGCCGCCTGCGGCACGATGCGCAGACGCGCGGTGTCTCCGGGGGCATAGGTCTCGGCATCCAGCGACAGTTCCAACCGATCGGGCGTCTGCGCGTCCGAGGCGGGCACATACCAGCCGGCATAGAAATCCTCCGAGGCGGCGACATAGTCGCCGTCCAGACGCTCCACCACCAACTCGTAGCGGCCCCAGTCCACAGCGGCGCTGACCGTCACCGGATCGCCGCCCAAGGTGGCCTCGCCTGAGGACACACGGCTGCGGCGGGTGATCGGTTCCCACTGCCAATCGCCATAGAGCTGATACCACTGGTAGCGGGTTTCCACCCGGTTCAGCACCCATTGCACCTTCATCGGCGCGGGCGCGAGGTCGCTGCCCAGCGCGATGAGCTGGAAGCTGGCCTCGGAGCCCTCGCGCACCTGATCGTCTTCAAACATCGGCTTCAGGCCAATGATCGGGGTAGCGGGGCGCACCGGCGCGGTCACTTCCCGCTCCACCGGGCGGCCAGAGCCATCCGACAGACGGGTGCGCAGGCGCGCCTCCAGCGGCAGGCCTTCAGCCTCGGCCTCGGGCAGGTCGCCATAGGCGAGCGCCTTGCCCTCGGCGTCCGTCTCCTCGCCGCCGAAATAGCTTGTGAGCGGCGCGACATTGGCGTCATAGCGGCCAAAGCGGTAGCCGGGGAACTGGTCCAGCGCGCGCACCGGGCGCAGGGTCACGTCGCCCTCGACCGCAAGGCCCGCACCGGGCGCGCCAAACAGGAAGCGCGCGTCGATATCGACCAGCACCTGGCCGCCGGGCACCAGGTTCTGCGCGTCGCGGATCACCTGGTCAAAGTCGATGCGTTCGGGCAGGAAATCCTCCACCAACACGGTCTGGCGCGCCAGCGGGGCGGCTTTGGGGTCGGTATAGACCTCCACCGCCCAAGAGCCGCGCGGGGCGGCATCGCCCACCGGCAGGGCAAAGACATGGCCGCCGGCCGCGCCCCCGTCCGAGATGTGGCGCGAATATTCTACACCATCTGGGCGTTTCAGCACCGCAATCAGCGGCAGACCTTCGATGGCCTGCGCCTTTGGATCGCGGGAGAGGGCGGTGACATTGATCGTCTCTCCGACGCGATAGGCGCCCCGGTCGGTGGCGAGGAAGACATCGACGGGGCCGGGGGCCGGACGCCCCTCCACCCCGCGGTCCGAGAGGTCAAAGGCCGCATCACGCAGCGACAGGAAGGCGAAGTCCGCTTCTGCCCCGCGCGCCACCAGAAGGGCCGGGGCGGCGGTGCCCTTGCCCCGGGTCAGACCGGGGGCGAAATGCGCATAGCCGGTGGCGTCGGTGGTGGCTGTGGCGATCACCGCGTTGCCTTCCGAAACCAGCTCCACCGCCACCCCGGCGCGGGCCTTCGCCTCGCTGAGGCCCATCACCTGCACATGCAGACCATCGGCGCCGGACATGGAGCTGAGGCCAAGGTCGGTGAGCACGAACCACTGTGTCGCGGGCGGGCTGTCATAGGGATCGGCCCCCGGCACCGAGGCGCTGAGCACATAGACGCCCACCGGCTGCTCCGCCAGCACCTCATCGAGCGGCAGGCGGGTGGTGACGTCGCGGTTCAGCTCCTGCGCCACCTCGGCGGTGCCGCTCCAGAGCGGTTCCGCCATGGTCTCGGTGAAGTTCTCCGCCTGCCAGTAATTCAGCGGGTTGGCGAACATCCCCTCCTGCATCGCGCGCAGGAGGTTGCGGTCGCTGAGGCGGGAGAGGGTCAAATCCACCCTGTCGAGGTTCACCGTCTCCACCGGCAGGGCTACCACATCAGCGCGCGCCAGCACATAGGCGCGACCAGGGAAGCGCACCGCGGGGCTGCGGTCGCGGATATACTGGGTCAGTTCCACATCCTTGAGGAGCGCCTCGCCTGCCTCGGAAGGCAGACCGCGGCGCAGGGTCAGGCGCAGGTGCTGGCCATGGGTCAGGCCGGAGAGGCACAGGTCGGAGCCCGAGACCTCGGCCGCCAGCCCCTCGGCCTCGCTCTTGATGTAGTCGGTATAGGTCACCCCGGTCTTGGCGATGTCTTCGGAAAATTGCACGCAGAAGCGCGGATCGGCGCTGTCGGACTCCACCCGGGTGTCGGTGATGCGAAAGCCGTATTTGCCGATGGCCCGATCGAGCAGCGCAGCGGTCTCCTGCCGCGGTGCGAGCTCCTCGGCCAGACGCAGCGCAGAAAGCATGTCGCGGCCCCGGTCGAGTTTCTCCAGCAGCAGCGCCGCCTCGGTCAGGGCGGTGGCCTGCAGCGGCGCCGCATCCGCCCGCAGATAGCCATTGAGGGCGGCGGCCAGCGCCTCGCCCATGTTGCGGCGGCTCTCGCTGCCATTGTCCGTCGGCATCGCGCGCAGGAAACGGGCGTAGTCCACCCAGAGGTCGGGCGCATCGCTGAGCGCCACCGCCTCGCCCATCCAGCGGGCGGCCATGGTGGCATTGTTGCCATCGTAGAATTGCTGCGCCCCGGCAATCAGCGCGTCGAGGTCCAGCCCGCTGAGCGGGTAACGGGTGCCGATCTCGGTGGCAAGAGTGCGGGCGGCGTCCAGATCATATCCGTAGATCCCCTCCAGCCGACCGGCCCGGTCGGACGCGCGGCTGGCAAGCCCGGCCTCCACTGTCAGCTTGCGCACCGACAGGGCGCCGACAAAGGGCGAGGGATCGCGCATCTCTGCCTTGGGGAAGCAGGCATTCGACCTTTGGTTGAACACGAAACCCACGCAGGTCGATTGGCTGGCGCAGGCGCGCTGACAGGCCGACAGGGAGGTATCGAACAGCGCTTGCAGATCGGCGCCGAAATGATCGGTATCCGCCTGGGTGACAAATCGCATCTCGGGAAGGGGCCCTGCGCCGTCCGATTGCGCAAGAAGCCCGGAAGAAGACACAGTCGAAAAAATAAATGTAAGTAAAATCAATAGGTGCCGCATGGAATCCTCCCTGTCACCCCTCGGAGGCTGACACGCGATTAACCTCATAGCAAGGCAGCAAGACATAACAGCATCGCTAAAGCGAAATTAAGATTTGCCTGCGAAGTTGCACCTGCAGGAGCAGATAAGAACAGAGTTGGAGTCAGCGCGTATGTCGCTTGCTGAAAAACTGGCACAGGAGCGTAGGGCCCGGCTGGCGGCGGAGCGGCTACTGGAGCTGAAACAGGCTGAACTGACCGATGCGAACCGCAAGCTCGGTCGTCATGCGCTGGCGCTGACCAAACGCATTGGCGCCACCCAGGCCGAGATTGCCACCTTCCGGGATGAAAACGAGAAGGTGAAAAGCGACCTCAACACCGCCAATGAAAAGGTGGAACAGGCCGAACGCCGCCTCTGGCATTCGATCCAGGCCTTTCAGGACGGCTTTGCCTTTTTCGACAGCAACAGCAAGCTGATCGGGGCAAACACGGCATATCTCAATATATTTGAAGGGGTTGAGGAGGTCGCGCCGGGGGTCTCCTACGTCCGCATCCTGCAGGTGCTGACCGACGAGGGGCTGATCGACACCGAGGAACTCTCGGCCGATGCCTGGCGGGCAATGATGACCGACCGCTGGATGTCCCCCGCGCCGGAGCCGACGGTGATCCGCCTGTGGAACGACCGCTATCTGAAGCTGATTGACCAGCGCGGCCATGACGGCGACATCGTGAGCCTCGCGCTCGATATCACCGCAACCGTGCATTACGAGGAAGAGCTGCGCGCCGCCCGCGAGCGTGCCGAGGCCGCCAACCGCGCCAAATCCGCCTTCCTCGCCAATATGAGCCATGAGATTCGCACGCCGATGAATGGCGTCGTCGGCATGGCGGAGCTGCTCAACGACACCAATCTGACCGAGGAACAGCGCCTCTACGCCAATACGATCAAGAATTCCGGCGAGGCACTGCTGGTCATCATCAACGACGTGCTCGATTATTCCAAGATCGAGGCGGAGAAGCTGGTCCTGCACCCGGAACCCTTTGACCTTGAGGCCTGTATGCATGAGGTGGTCATGCTGCTGCAGGCCAATGCGCGCGACAAGGGTCTGACGCTCCTGGTGGATTACGACCTCTTCATGCCGACCAATTTCATTGGCGACCCTGGCCGGATCCGGCAGATCCTGACCAACCTCATTGGCAATGCGGTCAAGTTCACCATCGAGGGCAGCGTGACCCTGCGGGTCACCGGCGTGCCGCATCCCGAGGACAATACGGTGATGCTGCATATCTCGATCGAGGATACCGGCATCGGCATCCCCGAGGACAAGATCCAGCACATCTTTGGCGAGTTCAACCAGGTCGAGGATGCCACCAACCGTCAGTTCGAGGGCACCGGCCTGGGCCTTGCCATCACCGAACGTCTTATCAAGATGATGGATGGCGACATCTGGGTGGAAAGCGAATTCGGCAAGGGCTCCTGCTTTGGCTTCCGCATCCCGCTGGTGGAGGCCGACGGCGGCAATGTCAGCACCCCGGAGCTGCCGGAGCACCTGCGCTGCGTGATGATCGTCGACGACATGGAGATCAACCGCGAAATCCTGAACCGCCAGTTGCAGCGGCTCGGCCTTGAGGTGGTGCCGGTGGCCAATGGGGCCGAGGCGCTGGAGGCGATGTCGGACAAGATCGACCTCGTCATCACCGACCGCAACCTGCCGGGCATGGACGGGCTGAAACTGGCGCGCAGCCTGCGGCAGTCCTGGCAGGCGCTGCCGGTGATGCTGCTCTCCTCCGATCCCGCCGATACCCGCGATCCCTCGATCAAGGAGATCTTTGCCGGGGTCCTGCAGAAACCGCTGCCACGCGGGGCGCTGTTTGCAGCGCTCTCCGCCCTGGATCCCACCGCAGCCAGTGCTCCGGTTGCCGCCCCCGCCGAGGCAAGCGCACCGGCCCCGGCCCCTACCGAGGCCAGCCCTGCCCCGAGACCGGGCGGCGACCGGCGGCTGATGCGGGTTCTCGCGGCCGAGGACAACCGTACCAACCAGCTCGTCTTCCGCAAGATGGTGAAGGATCTCAATATCGAGCTGCAGTTCGCCAACAATGGACAGGAGGCGGTCGACCTCTACCAGAGCTTTGCCCCCGACCTCATCTTCATGGATATTTCCATGCCGAAGATGGATGGCAAACAGGCAACCCAGGCCATTCGCGCGCTGGAACAGGCCGGTGGCGGACGGGTGCAGATCGTCGCCCTCACCGCCCATGCGATGGACGGCGATTCCGAGGGTATCCTGGCGGCGGGCCTCGACGACTACCTGACCAAACCCCTGCGCAAGGCGCTGATCCACGAGCGGATCATGACCAATGTGCCCGGCGACGTGGCGCCCTTGGTCATGCTCGATGGCGAGATGCGCGCCACCGCCTGAGGCGGCTCAGCCCCGGCGCAGGAAGACCGGCTTGTCCGCTTCGGAGAGCTGCGGCTGGTAGGCATAGCCACCGGCGTCGAACTCCGTGAGCGCCTCCGCCTCCACCAGACGGCGCTGGATGATGAACCGTGTCATCGCGCCGCGGGCGCGTTTGGCGTAGAAGCTCACCACCTTGGGGCCACCCGGCTTGTCTTCCAGAAACACCGGGGTGACCACCCGCGGTTTCAGCACCTTGAGGTCGATAGCGCCGAAATATTCCTGGCTGGCGCAGTTCACCAGCACCTCGGCCCCGATCTTCGCCGCCTGCTCATTCAGCGCCTCGGCAATGGAGCTGCCCCAATAGTCATAGAGGGTCTTGCCCTTCGGCGATTTCAGCCGCGAGCCCATTTCCAGACGGTAGGCCTGCATCGCGTCGAGCGGACGCAGCACGCCGTAAAGCCCCGACAGGATGCGGTAGTGATCCTGCGCCCAGGCCATTTCCTCCGCCTCCAGCGAGGCCGCCTCGAGCCCCTGGTAGGTATCGCCGGCAAAGGCGTGAACCGCCGGGCGCAGCACCTCCGCCTTGGGGTCGGCCTGGAAGGTGCGGAACCGGTCGTGGTTCAGCCTGGCCAGATCCTCGCTGATATGCATCAGCTTCATCAGATCCGCGACCGAGAGATCGCGCGCCACCTCGGCCAAAGCCACCGCCTGATCGTGCAGCGCGGGAAAGGTCATCTCGACCGCGCGGTCGGACCAGTCGAGTTTCTTGGCAGGGGATGTGACAACGAGCATGGGGGCCTCCGGTGGATCTGGGTGGGACTTAGCCCGCGCCGCGCAAAACGTCCAGAAACGCCGCGGCGAAACGTTCGGCGCGGCGCTCCCCCAGCAGGCGTTCCATGCCGCCGGCGTCATCGCTGCGCATCTGCGCCACCTTGGCCAGCATGGAGGCGGAACAGGTCAGGGGCTTGTCGGTGCCGCATTCCCCGCGCTGCAGGCGCGCCTGCACCTCGAGGAGCGTGTCGTAGATCGATCCCTGCGCACGCCCGGCCAGCTTGCGGCGCGCTGGATGCAGCGCCTCGGCCTCGCCGGTGATCACATTGAGAAACTCATCGCCGTAGCGGTCGAGCTTCTTGGCCCCCACCCCGCTGATCCGCGCCATCTCATCGAGGGACTGCGGGCGGCGCTCCGCCATCTCGATCAGGGTGCGGTCGGGGAAGATCACATAGGCCGGCACTTTCTGCGCCTCGGCCAGCGCGCGGCGTTTGGCTTTCAGCGCCGACAATAGCGGCGCATCCTCGTCCGAGACCAGCGCCTTCACCGCCGGGCGGCGGGTGGCGGATTTGATCGTATCCTTGCGCAGGGTGATCGTATCCTCGCCGCGCAGGATCGGCAGCGCCGGTTCGGTCATCCTGAGCGCCCCGTGGCGTTCGGGGTCCGGTCGCACCAGATCGCGCCCCATCATCTGCCGGAAAATCGCCTGCCATTCCGCCTTGGAATGCTCGCGCCCGCAGTTGAACACCGACAGATCGTCATGGCCCTTCTGGCGCACCCTATCGGTGGCATTGCCAACCAGAATGTCAATGAGATGCCCGGCGCCATAGGTCTCCTCCGTGCGTAGGATCGCCGAGAGCGCTTTGCGCACAGCGGTGGTCCCGTCAAAGGTCTCCACCGGCGCATCGCACAAATCGCAATAACCACAGGGGCTTGGGCTTTCTCCAAAATAGCTGAGCAGGTTTTGCCGCCGGCAGGTCATCGCCTCGGCCAGCCCCAGAAGCGCGTTGAGCCGCCCATGATCCGCTGCGCGGCGGTCCGCAGGCGCGAGGCCCTCGTCGATCTGGCTGCGACGCAGGCGGATATCCTCGGGGCCGAACAGCGTCATCGTCTCGGCCGGGGCGCCATCGCGCCCGGCGCGGCCGATTTCCTGATAGTAGGCCTCGATGGATTTCGGCAGGTCGGCATGGGCGACCCAGCGGATGTCCGGCTTGTCGATCCCCATGCCAAAGGCGACGGTGGCCACCACGATCAAACCGTCCTCGCGCGCAAACCGCGTCTCGACAATGCGCCGGTCCTCCGCCTCCATGCCGCCGTGATAGTGGCAGGCGAGATGGCCCGAGGCCTCGAGCGCGCGAGCGATATCCTCGGTCTTGGCGCGGGTGCCGCAATAGACGATGCCCGATTGGCCGCGCCGCGCATCGGCAAAGTCGAGGATCTGCTTGCGCGGGCTATCCTTCGCTGCAAAGGCGAGATGGATGTTCGGCCGGTCAAAGCCGCGCAGAAAGGCGCGCGGGGCCTCGCCGTCAAACAGCTTCTGGACGATCTCCTGTTGGGTTTCCTGATCCGCCGTCGCGGTAAAGGCCGCCAAGGGCACGCCCAGCGCGCGGCGCAGCTCGCCGATGCGCAGGTAGTCTGGGCGGAAATCATGGCCCCATTGGCTGACGCAATGGGCCTCGTCCACCGCGATCAGCGAGACGCCGATGCGCCGCAGCATCCCCATCGCGCTGCCCGAAGCCAGACGTTCCGGCGCCATATAGAGAAGCTTCAGCTCACCCGCCTCGATGGAATTCCAGACCGCCTCGGTCTCTTCCTCGGTATTGCCAGAGGTGAGGGCCCCGGCGCAGACACCGGCCTCTTGCAGGGCGCGCACCTGATCGCGCATCAGCGCAATCAGCGGCGAGATCACCACGGTGATCCCCTGTCGAAGCAGCGCAGGCAATTGATAACACAGGGATTTGCCGCCCCCCGTTGGCATGATCGCCAGCACGTTCTCGCCCGCGGTCACGGCATCCACGATCTCTTCCTGCCCGGGGCGGAAGCCATCGAATCCAAAGATATCGCGCAACAGGGGGATTGCGTCGTCCATCAGGGCCTGCGGGTTGGTCTGCTCATGCTATGGGCGGCACATTCCCACAGGCGGCGGAGGGGGGCAAGGGGGCGTCGTGCCTCCTTAAGCCCGGCAGATGTGCTTACATAAAGCCGAAGATCGAGGGCAGGATATAGGCCCTGAGCGAGATCACGATCAGAAGCGCGGCCAAAGGTGCAAGGTCGAGCGGATGCGTGTTCGGCAGGATGCGACGCAGCGGCTGGTAGATCGGCTCCAGCATCCGGTTGATGCCGTACCAGATCTGGGCCACGAACTGCTGGTGCAGGTTCAGAACCTGAAAGTTGATCAGCCAGCTCATGATGATGTGAACGATCATGATGAAATACACCACGCTCAGGATCAGCTGCAGCGGTCCATAGATTGCCATCATCGGTGTCAGGTCCTCGTCTGTTGTCGACGTCGAGGTAATCATCTGCAGGATTTTTCGCAACCCTTCCGCAAGGTCTTAGGTTGACGTGCGATGAACAGGTGGCATCAAGGAGACAAGTGAACCGGAGCGTTTAGATGTACCCGATTGTCCGCCTGCTGAAAGATGCCCTCCTTGCCAGCCGCCAGCCGCGCCTTGGCGTGCTCGACACCCACGTGTCGCGGCATCACTGCTGGCCCTGGGACATCGATATCTGGATGGAGCTGAACAATGGCCGCACGCTGACGCTCTTTGATATCGGGCGCACCATGCTGACGCTGCGCACCGGGCTGGCGGGAGTTCTGAAGCGCGAGGGCTGGGCGGTGGCGGTGGCCGGCACCTCGATCCGCTATCGCCGCAGGATCAAACCCTTTGAGAGCTTTGAGATGAAGAGCCGCGCCGTGGGCTGGGATGAGCGGTTCATCTATGTCGAACAGGGCATGTGGAAGGCCAATGGCGACTGCGCCAACCATGCGCTGTTGCGCACGGTGGTGACGGATAGGGATGGCATCGTGGCCCCGGCCCGCGTCCTGGCCGCCTGGGGGCAGGACACCCAGAGCCCAGCCCTGCCCGGCTGGGTCGAGGCCTGGATCGCGGCAGAGGACCAGCGCCCCTGGCCGCCGATGGAAGATGCTGCATCTGCACAGAAATCCGACGCGAGGCTTGCCAGCGCCTCCTGACCCCTGCCATAGCTAGGCCGAAACAGGCACATCGAGGGGCAGGGATGGCGGATCTGACGGCGGCGCATGGGATTTCCGCGCGCAAACGCATCTGGGGGTGGTGGTTCTTTGACTGGGCCAGCCAGCCCTATCACACGCTTCTGGTGACCTTTGTCTTTGGCCCCTTCTTTGCGGCCACCGCGACGCAGTATTACCTCGGCACCGGACTTGAGGCGGAGGCCGCCAAGGCGCAGGCGCAGGCCAGCTGGTCGCTCTGCCTCACCCTGACCGGGCTGGCGATCGGGATTTGCGCGCCGTTTCTGGGCGCGCTGGCCGATATCACCGGGCGGCGGCTGCCCTGGATCATCGGGTTTTCGGTGGCCTATGTGCTCGGCTCGGCCGGGCTGTGGCTGATGGACCCGGCGGGCGGCAACCTCTGGTGGATGCTGCTGAGCTTCGGGATCGGCTTCATCGGCGCGGAATTTGCGCTGATCTTCGTGAACGCGCAGCTGCCGACACTGGGAAGCCGCGAAGAGGTCGGGCAGGTTTCCGGCTCCGGCTTTGCCTTTGGCTACCTCGGCGGGGTGGTGTCGCTCTTCCTCATGCTGTTGCTCTTTGTGGAACAGGCCAATGGCAAGACGCTGATCGGGCTCGATCCGATCCTCGGGCTCGATGCCGGCAGCAAGGAAGGCACCCGCGCGGTCGGCCCCTTTGTGGCCCTGTGGTATGCACTGTTCATGGTGCCCTATTTCCTCTGGGTGCGCGAGCCGCGCCGAGACAGCCGCGGGCGGGCAAGCCTGGGGCGGGCGGTCGCCATGGTGGCCGCATCCATAAAGGCGCTGCGCCACCGCAAGAGCCTCACCACCTATCTTGTCTCCTCCATGCTTTACCGCGATGCGTTGAACGGGCTTTACGGCTTTGGCGGTGTCTACGCCGGGCTGGTGCTGGGTTGGTCGATCACCCAGATCGGCATCTTCGGCATCATCGCCGCGATCTCGGCTGCTGCCTTCAGCTGGCTCGGCGGCCTCGCCGACAGGCGGTTTGGCCCAAAGCCGGTGATTTCCGTCTCCATCCTTGTCCTCGGCCTTGTCTGCGTCGTGGTGGTGTCGATGTCGCGCACGCAGGTCCTGGGCCTGCCGCTGGCCGAAGGCTCCGGCCTGCCGGATGCGATCTTTTTCGGCTGCGGCGTGCTGATTGGCGGCTTCGGCGGAATCCTGCAAGCCACCAGCCGCACCCTGATGGTGCGCCACACCACGCCCGAGACCGCGACCGAAGCCTTTGGTCTATATGGGCTTTCCGGTCGCGCCACCGCCTTTCTCGCGCCTGCCCTGATCGGTTTGGTCACCACCCTGACCGAAAGCGCGCGGCTCGGCATCACGCCGGTGATTGCGCTCTTTGCCCTTGGTCTGCTTTTATTGGCTCGGGTGGATGGTGAAGGAGATCAGGTTTGAGGTTTACACGCTATATCACCCTTGCGGCCCTGATGCTGGCCGCCTGCAGCCCGGCGCAGGACAGTCCACGCGTCTCGGCCAGTGACTTTGCCAACAAGGCCGCCGCCTCCTCGGTGCCTGCCAAGCAGCTCTTCGGGGCCAAGCGGCAGGCGTCAAACCAATCTCCCTCACCGCTCGGATCCTATGCCAAGGGCTGCGTCGCCGGGGCGGTGCAGCTGCCCGAGACCGGCCCCACCTGGCAGGCCATGCGCCTGAGCCGCAACCGCAACTGGGGCCATCCCGCCACGGTGGATTTTGTCCAGGACCTGAGCCGCTTTGCCGCGCGATTGCCCGGCTGGCAGGGGCTCTATGTCGGCGATATCAGCCAGCCGCGCGGCGGGCCGATGCTCTCGGGACATGCCAGTCATCAGATCGGCCTTGACGCCGATATCTGGATGCTGCCGCCCGCCCGGCTGAATCTGACCGCGCAGGAGCGCGAGAATATCTCCTCGATCTCGCTCCGGCGCGCCGAGGGGGCCTATGTCAACGACAATTGGACCCCCGCCCACCATGCGCTCCTGAAAGCCGCGGCGAGCGATCCCCGCGTGGCGCGGATCTTTGTGTTTCCGGGCGCCAAGGTGAAGATGTGCGACACCGAGACCGGAGACCGCAGCTATCTGCGCCAGATCCGGCCCTGGTACGGGCACCACTATCATTTCCATGTGCGGCTGAACTGCCCCAAGGGCGCGCGCGGCTGTGCCGCCCAGGACGCGCCGCCGCCGGGAGACGGCTGCGACGAGGCCCGCGAATGGGTCGCGAACATCCTGAACCCGCCGCCGCCGAAACCGGTTGACCCGAACGCCCCAAAGCCTAAACCGCGCAGGGACATCACCCTTTCGGATCTGCCACAGCAATGCGCCGCCGTTCTCTCCTCCGACTGACCGCGGTCAGCCTGTCCCTGGTTCTGACCTTCTGTGCGGCGGCCTGGGCCGCCAGTGCCGCGTGGAAGGACAGCCAGCAGAAGGAGGACCGGGCCCGGTTCCTCGGCAGTTTCCGCTGGACCATGCCGGAGAGCTGGTTCGGCGGCCTCTCCGGTCTCGAAGTCTCGGCCAATGGCATGGGCTTTGTCGCCATCACCGACCGCTCGCATCTGGTCACGGGTCGGTTCTGGCGCGAGGAGGGCCGCATCACCGGTATCGAGCCCCTGCGCAACGAGCGCCTGCGTGATGTCGGCGGCGCGCGGATGCCGGAGCCGCGCGAGGACAGCGAGGGCCTCGCCTTTGGCGCGGGCGAGACCTATTACGTCTCCTTCGAGAGCCCGCATTTCGTGCTGGAATACAGCCCCGCAGGCGTGCGCGAGCTGGTCAACCCGGTCGCCTTTCGCAGCTTTCGCTATAATTCCTCCTTCGAGGCGCTGGCCCTCGACGCGGCCGGCAGCCTGCTGGTGATCTCCGAAAGCCCGGCGCGCGATCCGCAAGTGGACCGGATCTGGCAATGGTCCGGGACCGGCGGCTGGCGCGGCTTTGGCGCCTATCCCGAGCAGGAGGATTTCCTGCCCGTCGGCGCGGATTTCGGCCCGGACGGGCGGCTCTATGTGCTGGAGCGCAAGTTCCTCAGCATCGGCTTTCGCAGCCGCCTGCGCCGGTTCAGTCTCGGTCCGCAGGGGCTGACGGGGGGCGAGGTGCTGATGACCTCGGCGCTGGCCCAGCACGACAATCTCGAAGGGCTGAGCGTCTGGCGCGGCGAAGACGGTCAGCTGCGGGCGACGATGATCTCGGACGACAATTTCTTCTGGGTGCAGCGCACCGAAGTGGTGGAATACGCCCTGCCGGACTGAGCGGGGCACGGGCCCCCTCGCAGCGCCATGGACAAGACCTATGGGCCGGACCTGTGGACAAAAATGCTTGCAAACCGGCCCCAAGGCGCCTAACGAAGGCGATCCTTCGCGCCCCGGCTCCCAAGGCGATGCCCGCCGACCGGACGGGGGTGCACAAGTCTCCGCGACCTTGTCTAAAAAACGGACCATATACATGACTCGCACTTATCTTCCTGGCGTTCTCGCCATGGCTGCCGTCGTGGTGGCCTCTAACATCCTCGTTCAATTCCTGTTCGGCAATTGGCTGACCTGGGGCGCCTTCACCTATCCGGTGGCCTTCCTCGTCACCGATGTGACCAACCGCGTCTATGGCGCGGGCCCGGCCCGCCGGGTGGTGCTGGCCGGTTTTGTCGTCGGCGTCATCTGCTCGCTGATCGGCACCCAGATCATGGGCGAATTCGGCCCGCTGGTGACCTTGCGCATCGCGCTGGCCTCCGGTCTCGCCTTCCTTCTGGCGCAGCTCTCCGACGTGGCGATCTTTGCCGCGCTGCGCGAGGGCAAATGGTGGCGTGCGCCGCTCGCCTCGACGCTGGTGGGCTCCTCGCTCGACACCGCGATCTTCTTCACCATCGCCTTTTCCGGCGCGTTGACCTTCCTTGAACCCGCCAATGACGTCGCCTGGGCCGGTGAGATGCTGCCCCTGCTGGGCTGGGGTCCGGTGGCGCCGCTCTGGGTCTCTCTCGGGGTGGCCGACTGGCTGGTGAAACTCTCCCTCGCGCTGATCGCACTGGTGCCCTTCCGCCTGATCGTTGCCCGTTTGACGGGCAGTCAGACCGCCAAGGTCTGAAATCGCGCGGATTTCATTTTGCGGATCGGATGTTCCGTGCCACCCTCAAGCTAACGGAAACAGTTAGCAAAGGAGGTGATCCAGTGTCGAGAAAGGGATTGGAGCAAGGCGCAGCAACAACCGGAGCTCTCTACCGCTAGGCAGACCTCGGTGGCAGTGGCCGACCGGCCGGGTCGATGGAAAGACCCTCATCTGCCTTTGTTCCGAACAGACTTTCGGAAGGGCCGCACCCATGACGGGCGCGGCCCTTTTCCATCCCGACCAGTCTTGTCCAACGGCAACCGCCAGCAGGTTGCATTCTGCGCTTTGCCCTTTTGCATCAAGTCTCTATGGTGCGGCCATGCTGCGTATCAGTGACACAATCATCCTGCAGGACTGGGAGCTGACCGAGAGCTTCATGCGGGCCTCCGGCCCCGGCGGGCAGAACGTGAACAAGGTCTCCTCTGCCGTTGAGCTGCGATTCGAGGCGGAGCGGTCGCCGCATCTGCCCGCGCCGGTGAAAGCCCGGCTGAAGCGCATCGCCGGACGACGCTGGACCAATGACGGGGCCCTTGTGCTGCAATGCGACGAGACCCGCTCGCAGGTGCGCAACCGCGAGATCATCCGCGAGCGCCTGGCCGAGCTGATCCGCCGCGCACTGGTCGCCCCCAAGCGCCGGGTCGCCACCAAACCCACCCGTGGCAGCGTCGAGCGCCGCATCAAAGCGAAGAAAACCCGCGCCGAAGTCAAAAGCCTGCGTGGCCGCGTCGACGGCGACTAGGCGCGCCTGACGTAGCGGCACTCAACCAGCCATTGCCCTTCGCCCGCCCCCGCGCCATCCTGCCCGGACATGCAGAATGACGGGAGGATTATTCATGCGTCTCAAGGGGAAAACTGCCATCGTCACTGGCGGCGCCTCGGGCTTTGGCAAGGGGATTGTCACCGCCTTTCTGCGCGAAGGGGCGCAGGTGATGATCGCCGACATCAATGGCGCTGCCGCTGCGGCGCTGGCCGCAGAGCTGGGTGACCGGGCGCTGGCCCAGACGGTTGACGTGTCACGGCGCGACTCAGTCAACGAGATGGCGGCGGCGGCGCTGCGGGCCTTTGGCCATCTCGACATTCTGGTCAACAATGCCGGCGTCACCCATCTGCCCACCCCTCTGGAGGAGGTCTCGGAGGAGGAGTTCGACCGGGTGTTCAACGTGAACATGAAGTCCGTCTACCTGACCGCGCAGGCGCTGGTGCCGCATATGAAGGACCGCGGGCGGGGCGCGATCCTCAATGTCGCCTCCACCGCAGGCGTGTCGCCGCGCCCGCGCCTCAATTGGTACAATGCCTCCAAGGGCTGGATGATCACCGCCACCCGCACCATGGCGGTCGAACTCGCCCCGGCCGGTGTGCGGGTCAATGCGATCAACCCGGTGGCCGGCGAGACGCCGCTCCTGAAGTCCTTCATGGGAGAGGACACGCCGGAAATGCGCGCCAAGTTCCTCTCGACCATCCCCCTGGGCCGGTTCTCCACGCCGGAGGACATGGGCCATGCCGCGCTCTACCTCTGTTCGGACGAGGCCAGCATGGTCACCGGCGTCTGCATGGAAGTCGACGGCGGCCGCTGCATCTGACGCCTGCGGCCCGCTCCCGCCGCGCGTCAGCGCAAAACCTGTGCGCCCCGCAAGGGGCGCTCCGCTTGGTAACAGACCCCAAAAGCGAATAGGACAGAGCCATGAAACCCGGTCCCCGCAACCTGATCACCGATGTCGCCGGCCTCAAGGTCGGCAATGCCGAGGATCACGCCCTCAAGTCCGGCACCACGGTGCTGACCGCCGACCAGCCCTTTACCGCCGCCGTACATGTCATGGGCGGCGCGCCGGGCACGCGGGAAACCGACCTTCTCGCCCCCGACAAGACAGTACAGGCGGTGGATGCGCTGGTGCTCTCGGGCGGCTCCGCCTTTGGGCTGGATGCCTGTTCCGGCGTGGTGGCGGGCTTGCGGGCGATGGGGCGCGGCTTTCGCCTCGGCCCGGCGGTGGTGCCGATCGTGCCCGGCACCATCGTCTTTGACCTGTTGAATGGTGGTGACAAGGGCTGGGATGACAGCCCCTACCCCGCCCTGGGCCGTGCCGCGCTGGCCTCTGCCGGCCCGGACTTCCAACTGGGCAGCCATGGCGCGGGCACGGGAGCCTTGACCGGCATGCAGAAGGGGGGCTTGGGCTCGGCCTCGCTTGTGCTCGACAGCGGTCACACGGTCGGGGCGCTGGTGGTGGCAAATCCCATCGGCTCGGTCACCACACCGGGCGAGCGGCATTTCTGGGCCGCCCCCTTTGAGATCGACGGGGAGTTCGGCGGCCTGGGGGTGGACCCAGCCTGCGGCTTGGGTCGCTCCCTGCGCAGCCGCAAGATGGAGGCAATGGCCGCTTTGGTCGGCGCGCCGGTCTCTTCCCACGGGGCCAATACAACCATCGCCATCGTCGCCACCGATGCACTGCTGACCAAGGCCGAAGCCCAGCGCATGGCCACCGCCGCCCATGACGGCATGGCCCGCGCGATTGTGCCCTCGCATGGGCCACATGACGGCGATCTGGTCTTTGCCGCCGCCACCGGCGCCCGGCCGCTCGGCGATCCGGCGGCGGAGATGCTGGCGCTCTGCCACGGGGCCGCGCTCTGCCTTGCCCGCGCCATCGCCCGCGCCATCTACGAGGCCCGCCCGGCGCAAGGCGACATCCTGCCAAGCTGGTCGGCGCAAAACGGCTCGGTTGGATAGTCTTTTGGCATGATTTGAAAGTGATTTCGCCGCAACCGACCCCATATGGCAGTTATGTCGCGTTGACTCATCAAGGCGATCCGCAGGAACCTTCCGCCAGCGACTTGAACCCAAAGGA
This sequence comes from uncultured Paracoccaceae bacterium, assembly GCA_937146765.1. Taxonomy (GTDB): domain Bacteria; phylum Pseudomonadota; class Alphaproteobacteria; order Rhodobacterales; family Rhodobacteraceae; genus Epibacterium. The sequence goes on from CAKZRP010000061.1 coordinate 73,774, forward strand.
GCCAGTTCGTTGAAACATAGTCTGACCACCGCCGCCGCCCTTCTGTGCCTGGCCGCCCCGGCCTTTGCCGAAGGTGATGCCGCTGCAGGCGAAAAAGAGTTCGGCAAGTGCAAATCCTGCCACCAGATCGAATCCGATGCGGGCGAAACCATCGCCAAGGGCGGCAAGACCGGCCCCAATCTCTGGGGTGTCGCGGGCCGCACCGCGGGCACTGTCGACGGGTTCAAATACGGCGACGACATCGTTGCCGCCGGCGCCGCCGGGCTGGTCTGGGACGAAGCGAATTTTGCCGCCTATGTGCAGGACCCGCGCGGCTTTCTGCAGGACAAGCTTGGCGACAAGGGCGCCAAGTCCAAGATGTCCTTCAAGCTGAAGTCGGGCGGCGAGGATATCTTTGCCTATCTGGCGCAGTTCGGCCCGGCCGCCACCAACTGAGCGGTTCGGCATAGTCCTGCCAATCTGACGCCGCGGCTGCCACGCCGCGGCGTCTTGCGTCATGGTGTTGCGCCTTGAGATCTGTAGGCTCTTGCCCTACATGACCGGCTTCCCCCGGTTCGCCGGTTGCCCAATTGTGGAAAAAGAGCCATGCCCGAGCGTCGTCCCGATCTGATCCCCGCCTGGGTGGACGGAGAGCTTACTCCGGTGGACAAGTTGCGCGCCCATCGCGAAGGCCTGCGGCACAAGGCCGTGTCGGTCTTTGTGGTGCAGGGGCGCGAGATCCTGATGCAGCGCCGGGCGATGGGCAAGTATCACACGCCGGGGCTCTGGGCCAATACCTGCTGCACCCATCCGATGTGGCGCGAAGCCTCCGACCGTTGCGCCCTGCGCCGCCTGCAGGAGGAACTGGGCCTGACCGGACTGCATCCCGAGTACCGTCATACGCTGGAATACCGTGCCGATGTGGGCGACGGGCTGATCGAGCATGAGGTGGTCGATGTCTACCTCGCCCATATGCTGGCCCCGCTGGGTCTGAGCCCCAATCCGGCCGAGGTGATGGAGACCCGCTGGGTCGATTACCACGACCTGCTGGCGGAGGTGACGCGCCATCCCGAGCGGTTCACCCCCTGGCTCAAGATCTACCTTGCGGATTATGCCGATGTGATCTTCGGTCCCGACCTGATCGTCACTTCACGCAACTGACACCCGCTTGCTGACCTGCGCCGCCCGTGGTCTTATCCACGGCGGGAGGACAGTGACATGACAGTATTGATTGCAGGCGGCGGCATTGCCGGCCTCAGCCTCGGGCTGACGCTGCACCAGATCGGGGTGCCCTTTCAGATCTTCGAGGCGACGCGGGAGCTGAAGCCGATGGGGGTCGGCATCAACCTGCAGCCCAATGCGGTGCGCGAATTGTTCGACCTCGGGCTGGAGGCGGAGCTGGACGCGATCGGCGTGCGCACCCGGAGCCTCGGGTTCTTTTCCAAGCATGGCAAGACGATCTGGGAAGAGCCGCGCGGCATGGGCGCAGGCTATGCCTGGCCGCAGTTTTCCGTGCATCGCGGCGCGCTGCAGATGCTCCTCTACCGCACGCTGCTGGCGCGGGCCGGGGCGCAGGCAGTGCAGACCGGCGCTCGCGCGGTCGGCTGGAGCGAAAGCGCATCCGGCGCGGTGCTGCATCTGGGCGATGGTCGCCAGGTGGAGGGCGCGGTGGTGATCGCCGCCGATGGCATCCACTCTGCCCTGCGTGCCGCCGAATACCCCGAGGAAGGTGCGCCGATCTGGGACGGTCGTATCCTGTGGCGCGCCACCACCCGCGGCCCTCTGTTCCGGGGCGAGGGGGCGATGGTGATGATCGGCCATGACAATCTTCGGTTCGTCTCCTACCCGATTTCCGCCCCTGATGACGACGGGCTGGCGGTGCTGAACTGGATCGCGGAAAAGCGGTTTGATCCCAACCAGGATTTCCAGCGCGAGGATTGGAACCGGGCGGTCGACGTGGACCAGTTCATCGGCGATTTCGAGGCCTGGCGTTTCGACTGGATCGACGTCCCCGCCCTGATCCGCGGCGCCGAGGTGGTCTATGAATACCCGATGGTGGACCGCGATCCGCTACCGCGCTGGACCTTCGGGTGCCGCACCTTGATGGGCGATGCCGCCCATCCGACCTATCCCATCGGCTCCAACGGGGCGAGTCAGGCGATTTTGGACGCCCGCGTCATCGGGGCGCAGATGCTGGCACATGGGATCAGCCCCGCCGCGCTTCTGGCCTATGAGGCGGAGATGCGCCCGGCGGCCACCCGCATCGGTCTGGCCAATCGTTCCGGCAAGGGGCCGGATGCGGTGCTGCAACAGGTGGAGGACCTCTGCGGCGGGGCCTTTGACCATATCGATACGGTGATCCCGCAGGCGGAACTGGCCGCCCATGCGGCGAAATACAAAGCGATCTCGGGCTTTTCCATCGAAGAGCTGAACGCGCGTCCCGCCACCATCGCGCCGGGCCTGTCTCTGGCCTGAGCAGGGATTTGCCCCTTGTCGGTACAAAGCAAAATGGCAGGGAAGATCCCTGCCATTTCGCGTTTCGCCCGAGCTTCGGGTTCAGAGCCCTGAAAGCCTCAGCCCTTGTAGTCGGTCCAGGCCATGTCCTCGCCCTTGAGACCGCCCTTGATGACGCGGGTCGGCAGGCCGATCTGGTCCAGAAGGGTAAAGAAGGGCTTGGGGTCCAGTTCCTCGACGTTTTTCATCGTCTTGGCGTCCCATTCGCCGGTGGCAACCAGCAGGGCAGCGGCAACCGGCGGCACGCCAGCGGTATAGGAAATGCCCTGGCTGCCCACTTCCTCGTAGGCTTCCTTGTGATCGGCGACGTTATAGACGAAGAGCTCGATCTCCTCGCCGTCCTTCACGCCTTTCACCAGATCGCCGATGCAGGTCTTGCCGGTGTAGTTCGGCGCAAGGCTTGCGGGATCGGGCAGACAGGCCTTGACCAGCTTGAGCGGCACCACTTCCTGACCCTCGGCCAGTTTCACCGGCTGTTCGGACAGAAGGCCGATGTTTTTCAGCACGGTAAAGACATTGATGTAGTGATCGCCAAAGCCCATCCAGAAGCGCACATCGGCCTGCGGATAGTTGGTCGCAAGGCTGTGCACCTCGTCATGGCCGGATTGATAGGCCTTGGAGGGGCCGACGACCGGCAGGTCCCATTCGTGACCCGAGGCGAACATGGTGGTCTCTTTCCACTGCTGGTCTTCCCAGTAGTAGACCACACCGGTGAATTCGCGGAAGTTGATCTCGGGATCGAAGTTGGTCGCAAAATACTTGCCGTGCGAGCCTGCGTTGATGTCGACGATGTCGATGGATTTGACCTCGTCCATCTGGTCGATGGCAAAGCGCGCATAGGCATTGACCACGCCCGGATCAAAGCCCGCGCCAAGGATCGCGGTCACGCCTTTTTCGGTGCAAAGGTCGCGGCGCTTCCACTCGTAATTCGCATACCAGGGCGGAGTTTCGCAGACCTTTTCCGGCTCCTCGTGGATCGCGGTGTCGATATAGGCGGCGCCAGTTTCGATGCAGGCATCGAGCACGTGCATGTTCACAAAGGCGGTGCCGACGTTGATCACGATCTCGGCGCCGGTCTTGCGGATCAGGGCCGCAACCTCAGCCGAATTGGTGGCATCCACCGCATGAGAGGCAAAGACGCCTTCCTGTTTCATCGCCGACTTTGCATAGACGCTTTCGATGATCGCGTCGCATTTTGCCTGCGTCCGGCTGGCGATATGCAGATCCCCAAGCACGTCATTGTGCTGGGCGCATTTATGCGCCACCACTTGCGCGACGCCACCGGCGCCGATGATGAGAACGTTCTTCTTCAAGTCAGAACTCCCTTAATGATGAGGCACCCTGTTTCG
>CAKZRP010000062.1 GCA_937146765.1 uncultured Paracoccaceae bacterium
GCGGTGGCGGTGATTGGCCTGATCCTGCGCGTCGCCCCGCGGATCGAAGCCAGCGGTTTGGCCCCCTGGCTGGTGGCGCCGGGGCGGCAGGCGCTCAGCCTCTACATTCTGCATATCGTGGTTGGAATGGGGCTACTGGAGGCCTTCGGCAGGCTGGACGGATCCCTCTCCCCTTCGGCCATCTTCGGCCTCAGCCTGCTCTTCTGCCTCGCCAGTGCAACCTATGCCCGGCTCTGGGCGCGCTGGAGCAAAATGGGACCTTTGGAGGCGCTGATGCGCCGCATGACGACGCGCCGGAACTGAGCCTGCGCCTCAGTCCTTGTCATGCGCCTTCACGAACTCCCGCATGAATTGCCGGATCTCGCGGGCGGCGGTGGTGTCGAGCGACTTGCAGAGGTCGACAAAGGCATCCCGCTCCGCCTTGTCGAGCCGCAGGACCAATTGGCTGTCCTTCTTGGAGGGTTTCGATTTTATCTTCTTGTTCACGGGCCCTCCGCACGGGTTCCTTGAGATTTGCCGCAAAAACGTATATACATTGCATATGCAGTTTGTGAACTGCAGCCACGGGCACGAGTATTTGTAATTGATAAGGAGAGTTCAACAATGAACCTGCATGTTGCGTCCAGCCTATTGATCCAGCGCCGCCAGGACTGGCTTCGTCCGCATCTGGCCTGGCTGCCGGAAAACCTCTACCGGACCTATCTGGCGTTGCGGAAATAAGACGCGCCGCCTTTCGACCTGCATACCAAGACCCGGATGAGACGTTGACGCTTGCATGACAGGCGTGCTTCGGTCAAACCGCGCAAGTTGGCCTGACATGACCCGTCCGGCCGCACCATCAGCGCTGACCAAAGCAGATCAGGGATCACCGCCCCATGAGCAAGTCGAAAACCGTCAAGGATTACATCCGCACCATCGTCGATTTCCCGCATGAAGGCATCATGTTCCGGGACGTGACCACCCTCTTTGCCGACCCGCGCGGGTTCCGCATGGCGGTGGACCAGATGTTGCACCCCTATGCGGGTCAGCGCATCGACAAGGTGGTCGGGCTTGAGGCGCGCGGATTCATCCTCGGCGGTGCCATCGCGCATCAGCTCGGCACCGGCTTCGTGCCGATCCGCAAGAAAGGCAAGCTGCCCGGTGCCACCATCAGCCAGGAATACAAGCTAGAATACGGCGAGGCGGTGGTGGAGCTGCACAAGGATGCGATCCAGCCCGGCGAAACCGTTTTGGTGGTCGATGACCTTCTGGCCACCGGCGGCACCGCCGGTGCGGGCATCAAGCTGATTGAGAAGCTTGGGGGCGAGATCATCTCCTGCGCTTTCATCATCGATCTGCCGGAACTGGGCGGGCGCAAGCACCTCGAGAGCCTCGGGATGGATGTGCATGTGCTTTGCGAGTTCGAGGGGCTCTGACCCCGTCGACCCGGTTCGACGGGTCACAAGCGATCACAGCTGCGCACCAAGATGTGAGTGGAAATCCCCCGAGCCTCGAGCTTAGGGGGATTTTTTCTTGTGTCAAACCGTCACCGGCAAGGTTCCGCCTGATCCAAAACAGCCTCCCCTGCGTTGACCTGAACGAGAGGTCGCGCTGCTGCGGCCTGCTTCACAGTTTGACACAGAGGAGAGTTCCATGTTCCGCAAGATCGCCCTTGGCGCCGTCACCAGTATCGCCCTTGCCTCTGCCGCACTGGCGGCTGACCAAACCAATGACATCGTCGATATCGCCGCCGGTAACGACGATTTTGAGACCCTCGTCGCCGCCGTGACCGCTGCCGGTCTGGTGGACACGCTGAAGGGCGACGGCCCCTTCACCGTCTTCGCGCCCACCGATGCAGCCTTTGAACAACTGCCTGCGGGCACGGTGGAAGAGCTGCTGAAGCCCGAGAACAAGGATCAGCTGATCTCGATCCTGTCCTATCACGTGGTGCCGGGCAAGGTCATGTCTTCCGACCTCGTGGACGGGATGAAGGCCGCAACCGTGCAGGGATCCGAAGTGACCGTGGCGATCGAGGGCGGCGCCATGGTGGATGACGCTAAAGTCATTCAGGCCGATATCGAGGCGGAGAATGGCGTCATCCATGTGATCGACAAGGTGATCATGCCGGGCAGCTGATCCGGTTCGACACCAAAGTCTGGGGAGGACCTGCGGGCCCTCCCCTTTTGCTTCTTCCGGGTCAGACCGCTGGCATCACCGCGCCGGGATTCATGATCCCATTGGGGTCCAGCGCCTGTTTGATCGCCCTCATCGCCGCCAGTTTCACCGGATCGCCGTAGTGGGCGAGATCTGCGACCTTCATCCGGCCGATGCCATGTTCCGCACTCATCGAACCGTCATAGGCGTGGACGAGGTCGTGGATGATGCGTTTCACCTCGCCGCGCAGCGGGTCGTAGTCCGCCCTTGTGCGCCCCTTCCCCGGAAAGACGTTGTAGTGCAGGTTGCCATCGCCGAGATGGCCAAAGCAGTTGATCCTGAAGCTCGGATCCAGCGCGGCGATGGCCGCCATGCCTGCCGGAATGAATTCAGGAATGCGGGAGATCGGCACCGAGATATCATGACTGGAGACCGAGCCGATGCGGCGGTTGGCCTCGGGGATATGTTCGCGCAGGGACCAGAGCGCGCGGCGCTGCGCCTCGGACTGGGCGATGGTGCCGTCGGTGCTGAGACCCGCTTCCAGTGCCGCCTCGAATAGATCGGTCAGCGCCTCTTCGGCGCTCTGTCCCTTGCCGAGGCCGAGGTCGATCAGCACGCACCAGTCCGGTGTGATAACAAAGGGCTGTCGCAGGTCCGGCAGGGTTTCGGCGAGGAACTCCAGCCCCTGACGGTGGATCAGCTCAAAGGCGCTCACCCCCTCGCCCACCGCGTCCCGTGCAAGGGCCAACAGGTCGATGGCCGCCTGCGGATCGCGCACGGCAAAGAGCGCGGTGCCGGGATTGGCCGGGATCGGAGCCAGTTTCAGCGCCGCGGCGGTGATGATGCCCAGCGTGCCCTCTGCACCGATCAGGAGATTGCGCAGGTCATAGCCGGTGTTGTCCTTCCTGAGGCGCGTCAGCCCGTGCCAGATCTCGCCCGTGGGCAGCACCGCCTCCAGCCCGAGACAGAGATCGCGGGTATTGCCATGGCGCAGCACGTTGACCCCGCCCGCGTTGGTCGAGAGATTGCCACCGATGCGCGCCGTGCCTTCGGCAGCGAGCGAGAGCGGAAACAGCCGGTTGGCCCCGGCAGCGGCGGCCTGCACCTCGGCGAGGATCGCGCCGGCTTCGACCACAATGACATTCTCGCCCGGGTAGATGCCCCGGATCGCTCGCATCCGTTCCAGCGAAACCAGAAGCGGCAGAGGCCCCTCGGGCATCACCTGCCCGCCCACCAGCCCGGTACCGCCACCATAGGGCACAAGGCCCACGCGGGCTTCATGGGCGGCACGGACGATGGTTGCCACCTCCGCGACGCTGCGCGGCAGCGCCACGGCCCCGGCCTGCCCTCGGTAGCGGCCACGCGGCTCTTCAAGGTAACGGGCATCGGGCGCGCGCAGGGTGTCGCCGGGCAGGCGGGCCGCGAGGGTGTCGAGAAAGGCGGGATCGGCGGGGTTCAGGCTCATGCCCAAGGGATGCGGGATTTCGCCCGGGCTGGCAAGCGCCTACTCGTCGGCGCGCAGATAGGCCGGTTGCAGCACATAGACGGTAGGCCGGTCCGGCAGAGTCCGCAGGGAGATCTCCATCTGCGAGTCGTCGCTGCGCACCACGTCGAAGGTCGTGCTGATGTCGGACAGGAACCGGTCCAGCGTGAACTCACCGAACCAATGCATCGGGATAACGACAGAGGAGCGCAGCCGGGTCAGCACCTCCACCATTTCCGGCAATGGCAGGGTGGTGCCGCCATCCACTGCCGCCATCACCACGTCGAGCCGCCCGAGGGCAGCATATTGCTGCGGTGTCGGCACGTGATGCAGATGACCGAGGTGCCCGATGCAGAGGCCCGCCACCTCGAAGACGAAGATCGAATTGCCATTCGCCTCCGCCCCGCCCGCCGCCGAGCGGATATCGGTCGAGACATTGCGGATCAGCATTTCGTCAAGATCGAGATGGTGGTCGACACTGACCCCGAACTCTCCCCAGCCCCGCAGCACATGTTTGATCGCCGGATCCGGATATTCGGTCCAATGGGTGCTATGGGCGTGGTTCATGGTGACCACATCCGGGATCATCGGCGCGGAACCGATAAAGCCGGTGTAATCGGTCACCACATTGAGGCCACCGGCGGTGTGGATCAGAAAAGAGGCATGGGCAATGTAGCGCAGCCGCACGGAGTAGTCGTCCGGCAAGGGGTCGTTCCAGCTGGCTTTATGAATGAATTCAAGGCCCGGCGTCTCTTGAGCGAGGGCGATGCAATGGCTGGCACGGCGCTCCTGCGCGGAGGCCGCACCAGTCAAGACGGCCAGGCCAGCCGTAAGAACACACCCAAGGCACACTCGCATAAGTCGAGGGTAGATCGCATTTTTCCAAGGTCACGCAAAAAACGCAACGACCACGCAAAAAAGTTGCGCGGCCAGGGCAGTGGCGGAAAGGCGTTCCACTCTGCGGAAATGGCTTGGGTCTCAGGCCTGTCCGATCATGGTCTTGCCGCGCCGATCGCTGCGCAAAGAGGCATAAAGCACGTGAGTCCGCCAGCGCCTGTTGATCTGCAGATAGGACTGGGCGACTCCCTCGTATTTGAAACCGGAGCGTTCCAGAAGCCCGCGCGAGGCGGCGTTTTCCGGCAGGCAGGCCGCCTCGAGCCGGGACAGATCAAGCCGCGTGAAGGCGTGATGCACCAAAGCGCCTATCGCCTCTCGCATGTAGCCCTTGCGGGAAAACTGCGCCCCGGTCCAATAGCCCACGGTCCCCGCCATCGCCGGACCGCGCCGGATATTGTCGAGGGTGATCGCCCCCACCAGCTGCTCGTCGGAGCGGCGGATCAGGAACAGCGGCAGGGCAGAGCCCTGCGCGATGGAGCGCTTCGCCCAATAGACCCGGTTGGTGAAGGACTTGCGGCTCAGATGGTCCGGCGACCAGGCCGGCTCCCAGGGGATCAGGTGATCCTGCGACTGTTGCCGCAGGAAGGCCCAGGACCGAAAGTCCGAATGCACCGGTGGGCGGAGCGTCAACCGCTCCGTCTCCAGTTTCACCGTCCTGCGGGCAAGCAGCATCAGGCGGCGCGCCTCCGGGCGATCTCCTCCAGATCCGGGGCAGCGGCCACCGGACCATAAAGGGCAAGCGCGGCAGGCGCCTCATGCGCCATCCAGGCGGCCATGGCACGCACATCGGCAGTGGTGACCGCATCGACCTTGGCCACCGTCGCCTCGAGGCTCGGCACCCGGTCCCAGATCTGGACCAGACGGGCCAGACGTTCGGCGCGGTTCGAGGGGCTTTCCAGCCCCATCAGCATACCCGCCTTCATCTGCGCCCTGGCGCGCTCCACCTCGGCATCCGACATATCCTCGGCGGCACGCTTCAGCTCGTCCACGGTCAGGGTGACGAGATCCGCCACCTGCTCGCCCGAGGTGCCGGCATAGATGGTCATCATGCCGGTGTCCTCATAGGCACCCGCCTGCGAGAAGATCGTATAGCAGAGGCCGCGCTTTTCGCGCACCTCCTGGAACAACCGCGAGGACATGCCGCCGCCGAGGGCCGCCGCGTAGATCTGCGCGGTGTAGATATCGTCGGCGCGATAGCCCGGCCCCTCAAAGGCCAGCGCCACATGGGCCTGTTCCAGCGCCTTGTCACGGCGGATCTGGCCGCCGGTGAAGGTCGCGCTGATCAGTCCGCTCTGGGTCTTCGGCTCCATTTCGCCAAAGAGGTCGCGGGCGATCTTCACGATCTCGTCGTGATCCACCGCCCCTGCGGCCGAGAGGATCATCTGGCCGGGGCCATAATGCTCATCCACGAAACGGCGCAGGTCTTCCTTGGTAAAGCTGCGCACCCGTTCGGCGGGGCCGAGGATCGAGCGGCCGATGGCCTGATCGCGGTAGCTTTCTTCCTGCAACCAGTCAAAGATGATGTCGTCGGGCGTATCCAGCGCCTGGCCGATCTCCTGCAGGATCACGCCGCGCTCCACCTCGATCTCGCGCGCGTCGAAAACCGAATTCAGCACGATGTCGCCGATCACGTCGAGCGCCAGCGCCACATCATCCTTGAGCACCCGCGCGTAATAGGCCGTGACCTCGCGGCTGGTATAGGCGTTGATATAGCCGCCCACATCCTCGATCGCCTCGGCGATCTGCAACGCGCTGCGCCGCTTGGTGCCCTTAAAGGCCATGTGTTCGAGGAAATGGGCGATGCCATTCTGTTCCAGCCGTTCGTGACGCCCGCCAGCGGAAACCCATATGCCGATGGCGGCGGATTGCAGCCCCGGCATATGTTCAGTGACGATGCGAAACCCGTTTGGCAGGGTGTCTTGTTGGACGGTCAATGCGCGATGTGCTTTCTGATATGATCTTCGATGGTGCCGAGATCATTGGCGATCCGGGTCACGCGTTCCGATCTGTCATACAGGTCTGCCATGCGCGGGGGAAGAGGCGGAAACACACCGGAGGCCTCTTCGACCGCTGCCGGGAATTTCGCCGGATGGGCGGTGGCGAGGGTGACCATGGGCACACCCGCCTTGAGGGTCTCGTTGGCAACCTTCACGCCAACCGCGCCATGGGGGCAGAGAAGCTCGCCAGAGGCTTCGACTTCCGCCTTGATGGTCGCCTTGGTTTCCTCCTCCGAGCAGCGGCCAGAGGTGTAGATCTCGCGCAGCGCTTCCATCGCACCCTGGCTGACGTTGAAGCCGCCACCGGTTTTCAGCTCGTTCATCAGCTGGGCGACGGCCGCGCCGTCCTGGCCATAGGCGTAAAACAGCGCGCGTTCAAAGTTCGACGACACTTGAATGTCCATCGAGGGAGAGATCGAAGGGATGGTCTCGCCCTTGAAATAACCCTCGCCCGAGAGGCAGCGGTGCAAGATGTCGTTCTGGTTGGTGGCAACCACCAGTTGGTCTATCGGCAAGCCCATCTGACGCGCGATGAAGCCGGCAAAGATATCACCAAAGTTGCCGGTCGGCACGGTGAAGGAGACCTTGCGATGCGGCGCGCCCAGTGCGACGGCGGCGGTGAAGTAATAGACCACCTGCGCCAGCACGCGGGCAAAGTTGATCGAGTTCACACCCGCGAGATGCACCGAGTCGCGGAAATCGAAGTCGTTGAACATGTCCTTCACAGCGGCCTGACAATCGTCAAAGTCGCCATCCACCGCGAGCGCATGCACATTAGCGTCTGCCGGCGTGGTCATCTGGCGGCGCTGTACTTCCGACACCCGGCCATGCGGGTACATGATGAACACGTTGACGGCATCCAGCCCCCGGAAGGCCTCAATCGCCGCAGACCCGGTGTCTCCGGAGGTCGCGCCCACGATGGTCACGCTGTCGCCGCGGCGTTTGAGCGCCACTTGGAACAATTGACCGATGAGCTGCATCGCGAAGTCTTTGAACGCCAGAGTCGGGCCGTGGAACAGCTCCAGCAGGAAATGATTGGCGCTGAGTTGCTTCAAGGGCGCGCGGGCGGCATGGCCAAAATCCGCATAGGCGCGGGCGATGATGCCTTTGAACTCTTCCTCGGTGAAGGAGCCGGAGACAAAGGGCCACATGACGCGAAAGGCGACTTCCTCATACGGCAGACCCGCAAACCCGGCGATCTCCTCGGCGCTGAGCGTCGGGATCTCTGAAGGCACATAAAGACCGCCATCGCGGGCGAGCCCGGTCAGCATCGCTTCTTCAAAGGTGAGTTCCGGCGCCTGGCCGCGGGTGGAGATAAATTTCATAGCGTCAGATCCTGTCAGGGTTTGGAGCGCGTACGCAGGATGAAAGTCAGGGTCATCGCCGCCCAGATCAGGGCCAGCGCGAACCAGGTGATGGCGTATTGCAGATGGTTGTTCGGGATGCCTTCGGTGGAGACGGGCAAGGGACTTGCCCCCGTCTCGCCCGCGCGGGCGACCACCAGCACAGGCTCGGTGCCGAGGCGCGCCGCCATATAGGCGAGATCGCGGGCGTAAAGAATGTTGGCGGTCTCATCCGGGGCAGGTGTGGTCCAATCACCCTCATCCGGCCACAGGAGATTCCCGGTGAGCGTGGCGGGGCCTGTGGTGCGCGCAGTGCCCTTGTCGGTGGCGGCGATATAGCCGCGATCAATCAGGATGCGGCGACCTGTGTCGGTCACAAAGGGCGAGATCACGCGGTAGCCCGCTCCCTGCCCCGCCGTGACCCAGAAGACATGCAGCTCTCCTTCGGCGATCTCGCCGGTGAGCTCGACCGCCAGATAGCGGTCGCTCGCCTCATCCGGCTGTTCCGGCAGGGCCACGGGGTCGGCCGCAATGCGGGACTCTATGGTGGCGAGCACATCCTCTTTCCAGGTCAGCCGTTGCAGCTGCCAGGTGCCGAGGCCCAGAAGGACCACCAGCCCCAAGCCGCCCACCAGACTGGGAAAGACCATCCGTCGCATCACCCTTTTGCTCCTGATCCGTATCTCGGTTCGGCCCCTGCGCCAAAAGCAAGGGGCGCGCGAGATACCCCCGCGCGCCCCGTTAGATACGTGCTGATTGCCGAAAGGAAAACCGCAATCATGTACCCGCTACATTGTGGTCAGTGTGCCAGACCGGCGGTGCCCCAGATGTAGACCGCGAAGAAGAGGAACAGCCAGACCACGTCCACGAAGTGCCAGTACCATGCCGCCATCTCGAAACCAGCGTGGGATTTCGGGGTGAAATCGCCCTTCATCGCGCGGATGAGGCAGACGATCAGGAAGATGGTGCCGAGCACGACGTGGAAGCCGTGGAAGCCGGTTGCCATGAAGAAGTTCGAATAGAACTCGTCGCCGCCGAACTGCCAGCCTTCGTGCAGCAGGTGGAAATATTCGTACCCCTGCAGCACGGTGAAGAACACGCCGAGCGCGATGCCGATGGCGAGGCCCTGCACCAGACCCTTGCGGTCGTTCTCATGCACCAGCGCGTGGTGTGCCCAGGTGACGGCACAGCCAGAGAGCAGCAGCACGAGGGTGTTGATCAGCGGCAGGTGGAATGCATCCACCGGGTAGATTTCCGGTGCGACGTATTCGGTGCCGACGTATTGCTCCATCGGGTACATGGCATGTTTGAAGAACGACCAGAACCAAGCGAAGAAGAACATCACCTCGGACATAACAAACAGGATGAAGCCGTAGCGCAGACCGATCAGCACGACGGGAGTGTGGTCGCCGGCCTTGTTTTCCGCAACGGTTTCAGCCCACCAGCAATAGGCGGAATAGAGCACGGCCACGAGGCCGGCCCAGAACATCCACGCGGTAACGTCGTGCATCCAGAGCACGGCACCGAACAGCATGACGAAGGCGCCAACAGAGCTCAGCAGCGGCCAGATCGACGGCGGCAGAATGTGGAAGTCGTGATTTTTAGCATGCGCCATTTAAGTGTCCCTCACCAAAGCGGCCTTAGTTCAGTTCCGTCTCTGCCCCGGATGTGTCTCCGGTATCCAGGGCGGCAAAGCCCTCTGGCAGATCGATCTCGTGAAATGTGTACGACAAGGTGATCGTATGCACAAATTTTGCCTCCGCGTCCTCGATAATCTCGGGGTCAACGAAGAAGGTCACGGGCATCAAGACCCGCTCCCCCGGTTGCAGCACCTGCTCGTCAAAGCAGAAACACTGAATTTTCTCAAAGTAGTAGCCCGCCGAATAGGGAGCCACATTGTACGAAGCCTGCCCCGCGACCGGTCGATCGGTGGGATTGTAGGCCTCGTAGAAGGCCAGCCCGGTCTCGCCGATCTTCAGCTCCATGATGCGTTCCACGGGTTTGAACTCCCATGGCATGCCGCGATCCTTGGAGGCATCGAAGCGAACCTTGATGGTCTGGTCGAGCACGGTATCGGAATCGCCTTCCGCCACCTGTGTCACGCCACCAAAGCCGGTCACCCGGCAGAACCAGTCGTAAAACGGCACCGAAGCCCAGGCGAGGCCGCCCATCAGGGCAACCACCGTCACCAGTTGCACAACGGTTTTCTGCGGTCCGGTGAGGGCCATCAGTTGCTGCCCCCCAGGGTTCCGTCTTCCTGCACCTCGGGAAAGGTGAAGGAATTCGAGGTCAGCTTGACCACGGTCAAGGCCATCACCAGCACGACGAACCCGCCCAGCAGGAGGCCAACGCCGGTATTGCGCCCTTTGCGGCGATCATGCAGTTCGTGTTCCTTGCGCAGGCTCAACTTACCAGCCTCCAAAACCGTAGGGCCTCAACAGCGCCTCGGCGAGAATCGCACCGAAGTGCAGGAAGAGATAGAGCAGCGACAGCTTGAAGAAAGAGCGCTCCACCTTGAAGTTATCGGCTTCGCAGATCTCCTCGTCCCGGCGCCAGATCTGCACCGCCCCTTTCAGGAACAGCGCATTCAGCACCAGCGCGACCGCCAGATAGATCGGTCCACCCACGCCGGTAAAGGCGGTGGCAACGGCAAACGCGGCCAGGATGACGGTGTAGACGAGGATGTGCTTGCGGGTGGAGCGGCGACCGTGTGTCACGGTCAGCATCGGCACATCCGCCATGTCGTAATCGTTGCGCATGAACAGCGCGAGGGCCCAGAAATGCGGTGGCGTCCAGAGGAAGGTCAGGGCGAACATCAACCAGGGTTCGACGGTCATGGAACCCGTGGCCGCGATCCAGCCGATCACCGGCGGAAAGGCCCCGGCCGCGCCACCGATCACGATGTTCTGCGGCGTCGCGCGTTTGAGCCACATGGTGTAGATCACCACGTAGAAGAAAATCGTAAAGGCCAGGAAGGCGCCAGCGAAGACGTTGGTCGCAAGCGCCAGCATGATGACCGAGAGACCGGAGAGCGCCAGACCGAGGCTAAGCGCCTCGCCCTTATCGACCTTGCCCGCCGGAATCGGACGCGACTTGGTGCGTTTCATCACCTGGTCGATGTCCGCGTCCCACCACATGTTCAGCGCACCGGAAGCACCGCCGCCGATGGCGATGAACAGGATGGCGCAGAAACCGATCACCGGATGTACGCCAACGGGCGCCGCCATCAGACCGACAAAGGCGGTGAAGACCACAAGCGACATCACCCGTGGCTTCAGCAGCGCAAAGTAATCGCCAAAGGAGGCGTCATCTTCGCGGATCATGCTTGCGTTGATGCTGGCGTCGCTCATGCTTCGGGCTCTTCTTTGAGGACGGCGGCCACGCGAGGGGCGTGGCCAGCCAAAGGATCAGGATAGCGCTCCCCTGCCCCGCCGCAGCGCAAGCAAGGGATCAGGCCTCAGTTGGAGGCGATCTGGAAGGACCGGGGCAGATCCGCGTCGGCGTATTCTTCTGCCGCCGTCTTCAGCCATTCAGCATAGGCCTCTTCGCTGACCACCTTGATGGTGATCGGCATATAGGCATGGTCCTTGCCGCAAAGCTCCGAACACTGACCGAAGTAGATGCCTTCCTTGGTCGGCTTGAACCACAGTTCAGCCAGACGCCCCGGCACGGCATCCTGCTTCACGCCGAAGGCGGGCATTGCCCAGGAGTGGATCACGTCGGCGCCGGTCACCTGCATCACGATGGTCTTGTTCACCGGAACCACGACCGCGGTATTGGTGGCGAGCAGGAACTCGTCCCCGGCGTAACCGGCGTCTTCCAGCTTCAGTTTCATCGCATCGTTGTAGACGAACGGGGTCACATCCGCATCGGCCGGGCGTTCATTGGTATCGATGGTCGCCGGGTGACCGATCAGGTAGCTGTCGAAGGCAAAGCCTTCGTCCACATACTCGTAACCCCAGTACCACTGGTAGCCGGTCACCTTGATGGTCACGTCACCTTCGGGGATCTGCTGCTGACGGAACAGCTCCGGCAGCGAGAAGGAACCGATCACGACGAGGATCAGAATCGGAATCACGGTCCAGGCGATTTCGATCGGGGTGTGGTGGGTGAATTTGGCTGCCACCGGGTTGGCGCGGCGGTTGAACCGGAAGATGGCATAGAGCAACAGGCCCGCCACGAACACGCAGATCGCGGTGATGATGATGAGAATCATGTGGTCGAGCGCATGAATGCCTTCGGCCAATTCAGAGCCTGCCGGCTGGAAGCCCATCAGGCCGTCGTGCGGCTTGCCGATGGTTTCCAGACCTTCTTGCGCCATTGCTGGAAGGCTCGAGAGAGCGGCGATAAAGCCCGAAAGCGTCAAAGCATTCTTCATGTCGTTTCCTGATCGCTTGATCGTTTGCATGGATATGGGTTCACGGAATCGCTCGAAAAACCGTACCGTGCCCGTTGTCTTTGGTGCCGGTAAAAATCATATTCTTGGGAAGTTATAAAGAGGGTAGCTCGCGTCATAGCGTCGCTTTCTTGACTTAGATCAAAAAAATCGAGGCCCAAATCATGGATACACCCGCGTTTCGCCCGTTTGAGACCACCCTTCCCGAGGACGAGGCGCTGCCCTTGCTGCGTGCGGCGCTGGCGGGCGCCGATGACGGTGAGATCTTTGCCGAGCGCACCAAATCCGAAGCACTGGTCTTCGACGACGGCCGCCTGAAGACTGCCAGCTATGACGCGGCAGAAGGTTTTGGCCTGCGCGCGGTGCGCGGTGAGGTGGCCGGTTACGCGCATTCGACCACCATGACCGTATCCGCCCTCAAACGGGCTGCCGAAACCGCCCGGCTTGCAGTGGGGGATGGCGGTGGCACCATGGCCCCTGCCCCACAGGCGACCAACCATCGGCTCTATTCGGATGCCGATCCGATCGCGGCCCAGAGCTTTCCGGTCAAGGTGGAGACGCTGCGCGAGATCGACGCCTATGCCCGGGCGCTGGATTCGCGGGTGGTTCAAGTCTCGGCCAGCCTTGCCGCCTCGCTGCAGGAAGTGGAGATCCTGCGGGCCGATGGGGTCCGGGTGCGCGACGTGCGCCCCATGGCCCGCGTCAACGTCTCGGTGATCGTCGAACAGGGCGGACGTCGCGAAAGCGGCAGTGCCGGCGGTGGCGGCCGGGTCGCCCTCGACGGGTTGATCGAGCCCTCCGCCCTGCAAGCCCAGGCCCGCGAAGCGCTGCGGATCGCGCTGGTCAATCTGGAGGCCATGCCCGCGCCTGCCGGGGAAATGGATGTGGTGCTCGGGCCGGGCTGGCCGGGGATCCTGCTGCATGAGGCGATTGGCCACGGGCTCGAGGGCGACTTCAATCGCAAGGGATCCTCGGCCTTTGCCGGGCTGATGGGACAGCGCATTGCCGCCCCCGGTGTCACCGTTCTGGACGACGGCACCATTCCCGACAGGCGTGGATCGATCACCGTCGATGACGAGGGCACGCCAAGCCAGAAGACCACTCTGATCGAGGACGGCATTCTTGTCGGCTTCATGCAGGACCGCCAGAACGCCCGCCTGATGGGTGTTGCCCCCACCGGCAATGGTCGCCGCCAAAGCTATGCCCATGCACCGATGCCGCGCATGACCAATACCTACATGCTGGGTGGCGAGGCCGCCCCCGAAGATCTGGTGCGCGAGATCAAGGATGGTATCTGGGCGGTGGGTTTCGGCGGCGGCCAGGTCGACATCACCAATGGCAAGTTCGTCTTTTCCTGCACCGAAGCCTATCGGGTGCGCAACGGCGTCATCGGCGAGGCGGTGAAGGGCGCCACCCTGATCGGTGACGGCGCCACCGCGCTGCAAAAGATCCGCGGCCTTGGCAATGACATGGCATTGGACCCCGGCATGGGCAATTGCGGCAAGCAGGGCCAATGGGTGCCCGTGGGCGTCGGCCAGCCCAGCGTGCTGATGGGCGGTCTCACCGTGGGTGGATCGGCCACCTGAGCCTGGACGCCTTGAAAGAATCCGCGACTCGCCGCCCCGACCGGCTGCGAGTCGTGGAACCTCCGGAGAGGCGGCGACAGATCAATGCCGCGCTTTTACCTTCCCTTTACGAAGTCGGCAAAATCGCTCCGGTTTATGCCGGAAAAGGGTCTCTGTTTACCAGTTTTCGCCACATTGCCCCAAGGTTCCGCGAGAGCTCTCGCCAACCACTCCCCCAAATTAGTCATTATACTTCAATCACATAGCGCAATTTACTGAAAAATTTCGCTAAACTCTAAAGGGATTCACCACCTGTTAACTCTTCGGGGCGTAAACCTTATCTTGCAACAAGGCGAGGCGAGGGCATGACCGGAGAAGCACATTCTTCCACTCACCCCCCACTCCCACCCACCACGGAAGATCAAAGGTATTCCTGGCTTCGCCTGTTGCGCTCCCGAGGTATCGGGACAGTGACCTTCTACCGGCTTCTGGCCGCGTATGGTTCAGCGCAGAATGTGCTGGAAGTGCTGCCTGAAGTGGCAGCATCTGCAGGCGTCAAAGGGTATGAAACATATCCCCAAGATGCAGTGGACGACGAGTTCATGAACGCAAAAGCCGCCGGTGCGCGGCTTTTGTGCTTTGGGGAGCCCGATTATCCCGACCTCCTGACCAACATTCCCAACCCGCCGCCGGTCCTCTGGGCGATTGGCGATCCGGCCCTGTTGGCCCGCCCTGCCGTGGCCTTGGTGGGTGCGCGCAATGCCTCTTCGCTTGGGCGGCGCATGGCATATGCCCTCGCCCGCGATCTGGGCGAGGCCGGTTATGTCGTCGTCTCTGGGCTGGCTCGCGGCATCGACGCCAGCGCCCATGAGGGCGCGCTGGCCTCAGGCACAATCGCGGTGCAGGGCGGCGGCGTCGACATCGTATATCCGAGCGAGAACACAAGGCTGGCCGAACATATCGCGGCCCGGGGCCTGCGCCTTTCGGAGCAGCCCATGGGCCTTCAGCCACAGGCGCGCCACTTCCCGCCGCGCAATCGGATCATTGCCGGGCTCAGCCTCGCCACAGTGGTGGTCGAAGCGGCCGTCAAGTCCGGCAGCCTGATCACCGCCCGCGACACCCTCGACCTCGGGCGTGAGGTCATGGCGGTGCCGGGACACCCCTTTGACGCCCGCGCCAGTGGCGGCAATCTCCTGATCCGCGACGGTGCGGTGTTGGTGCGCGGCGCTCAGGACGTGATCGAGGCGCTGCCACCGCTGCACCGGCCAACGCCCGAGCTGCCGGAGCGATCGCCTCTGCGCGACCTGCCGCCACCGCCTCCGGAGCGGCGAAGCCTGCGTCAGACCGCCGCGCTGCACCAGCAGATCCTCGATCGGCTGACCCGTGCCCCGACCCCGGAAAGCCAGCTGATCGACGACCTCGACAGCCCCGCACGCACGGTCCGCAGCGTGTTGACCGATCTTGAACTCTCCGGCGACATCGACCGCGGCCCCGGCGGGGTGTTGATGCGGAAAAGCTGAAAGATCCAGCGTGAAATCACTGTAATTTAACGCCTCCCCAACGGGATCTGTGACCGGGTGATTGACATTCTCCCCTTGCGCGACACATTTTGCCCGGCCATAGAACGCGCTTGAATCCGTCTGAAAAGGTGCCCGAATTAATGCCAGTCGTCGTCGTTGAATCCCCGGCCAAAGCCAAAACGATCAACAAGTATCTGGGCTCCGACTACACCGTTCTGGCCTCCTATGGTCACGTCCGTGACCTGCCGGCCAAGGATGGTTCGGTGGATCCCGACGACTCCTTTGCGATGACATGGGAAGTGGCCAATGACAGCAAGAAGCACGTCAGCGCTATTGCCGAAGCCTTGAAAAACGACAACGCCCTGATCCTCGCGACCGACCCTGATCGCGAAGGCGAGGCGATTTCCTGGCACCTGCAGGAGGCGCTGACCAAGCGCCGTTCGATCAAGAAGGACACCGCCGTGAGCCGGGTGACCTTCAACGCAATCACCAAGGACGCGGTGACCGAGGCGATGAAGAACCCGCGCCAGGTCGACATGCCACTGGTGGAGGCCTATCTGGCCCGCCGGGCGCTCGACTATCTCGTGGGTTTCAACCTCTCTCCCGTGCTGTGGCGCAAATTGCCCGGCGCGCGCTCCGCGGGACGGGTGCAATCGGTCTGCCTGCGGTTGATCGTGGAACGCGAGATGGAGATCGAGGCCTTCCGCGCGCAGGAATACTGGTCGGTGCGCGCCAATCTCGCCACCCCGCGCGGCCAAAGCTTTGAGGCGCGACTGACGGTTCTGGGTGGCGAAAAGCTCGATAAATTCTCGCTCGCCAATGGCACCGCTGCGGAGTTGGCGGTGGAGGCCGTGGCCAAGCGCAAACTCTCGGTGCTGTCGGTGGAGGCCAAGCCCGCCGCCCGCAACCCCTCTGCCCCCTTCATGACCTCGACCCTGCAACAGGAAGCCAGCCGCAAGTTCGGCATGGGCGCGCGTCAATGTATGAACGCAGCCCAGCGGCTCTATGAGGCGGGTCTGATCACCTACATGCGAACCGATGGCATCGACATGGCGCCGGAGGCGGTGACCGCGGCGCGCGACGAGATCGCCAAACGCTATGGCAAGGACTACGTCCCCGCAGAGCCGCGCATCTACAAGAACAAGGCCAAGAACGCGCAAGAGGCGCACGAATGTATCCGCCCCACGGATATGAGCCGGGACGCGTCGAGCCTGAAGATTTCCGAAGACGATCAGCGCAAGCTTTATGATCTGATCTGGAAGCGCACCCTCTCCTGCCAGATGGCAGGCGCCCGACTGGAGCGCACCACCGTCGACATCACCTCGGATGACAAACAGGTCGTGCTGCGCGCCACTGGTCAGGTGGTACTGTTCGACGGTTTCATGCGCGTCTACGAGGAAGGCCGCGACGACGTGGTGGATGAGGATGAGAACCGCCTGCCGCAGATCATGATGGGCGAGAAGCTGAAATTCTCCGACAGCCTTGCCGCACTGGCGGAAAAGGCCGGGGCCGAGGCCTCGCGGATTTCCCGTGACGGTGCCACGCTGGCCCTGCAGCATCACACCCAGCCGCCGCCGCGCTATACCGAGGCGACGCTGGTCAAGCGGATGGAAGAACTGGGCATCGGCCGCCCCTCCACCTATGCCAGTGTGATCACCACGATCCAGGACCGCGACTATGTCCGCAAGGACAAGAACCGCCTGATCCCCGAGGATAAGGGGCGGATCGTGACCATCTTCCTGTTGAACTTCTTCAAGCGCTACGTGGAATATGACTTCACCGCCGCGCTGGAAAACCAGCTTGATGACGTGAGTGCGGGCGAAAAGGACTACAAGGATCTCCTGAGCAGCTTCTGGCGCGATTTCTCGGCGGCGATTTCGGAAACCTCCGATCTGCGGATTTCCGAAGTGCTCGACGTGCTGGACGAAGCCCTTGCGCCGCAGCTCTACCCGCCGCGAGAGGATGGCGGCGATCCGCGCTCCTGCCCCAAATGCGGTGTCGGCCAGTTGCACCTCAAGACCTCGCGCACCGGCGGTTTTGTTGGCTGCGGCAATTATCCCGAGTGCAACTACACTCGCCCCATCTCCGGCGAGGGTGCCGAAGGCTATGAACGCATCCTGGGCGAAGACAATGGCGACGAGATCCACCTGAAATCGGGTCGCTTTGGTCCCTATGTTCAGCGCGGCGAAGTCACGCCGGAGAACAAGAAACCCGCCCGCTCCTCCCTGCCAAAACAGGGCAAGGACTTCCTGCCGGGTTGGGGCCCCAACGACGTGACGCTGGAAAAGGCAGTCACCCTGCTGACCCTGCCCCGCGAAATCGGGATGCACCCCGAAGGCGGCATAGTGACCTCGAACTTGGGCCGCTTTGGTCCCTATATCGCGCACCAGCTGCCGGATGAGGAGAAGCCGGTCTATGTCAACCTCAAGGAAACGCTTGAGGTGTTTGAGATCGGTATGAACCGCGCGGTGGAAATGCTGGCAGAGAAACGCGCCAACCCCGGTCGTGGGCGCAGCTCTGCCGCAGCCAAGGCACTGCGTGAGCTTGGCGAACACCCGAGCGAAGGCGGCCCGATCAGCATCATGGACGGCCGTTATGGGCCTTACGTGAAATGGGGCAAGGTCAATGCAACCCTGCCCAAGGACACCGAGGCCAAGGACGTCACCGTGGAACAGGCGCTCGCCCTGCTGAGCGAGAAGACCGCAAAAAAGCCTGCCAAAAAAGCTGCTGCAAAAAAAGCGCCAGCAAAGACAGCGGCCTCAAAGAAAACGCCCGCCAAAAAGGCCACTAAGAAAACCGCCAGCGGCAGCTGACGCGACGCGCACACCACAGTCTGATCCGCCTGGTCTACAAATTTGACCTGCGCGGATCAGCGAAGGGCTTTGAGAATCAAGTCCTCAAGCACGCGCTGATAGAGGTCTCTCTCCTCATCTGATTGGTCTTTGGCTGCCAGAGCCGCCCGATCAAATGCCGCAGACAGCAGAACGCAGAGCGCATCCAATTCGGCGGCACGCCGATTGGGTTGCGCGTCAGCCAATCCCGCGCGCAACGCGGCACGCGCGCCTCCGGCGTCGATCCGGTCCATCTCCTCGATCCCCAAGACCGCAGGCCCATCGACCAACAACAAGCGCGTCCGCCCCTCAACTGCCATGGCGGCGAAAAAGGCGCGACTGCCCAAGGACAGGGCATCTTCTGCCTGCGATGCAGGCGCTATCGCGTCTATCGCATCGCACACCGCCAGAGCTTCGGCCTCGACTACCGCGCGAAACAGCGCCTCCTTGTCCGCAAAATGATGATAGAGCGCCCCCCGGGTCACCCCCGCCTGCTTCACGATGTCGGGCGTGCTCGCCTCTGCAAATCCCCTTTCGACAAAGAGCGTGCGCGCCGCCGCTAAAAGTTTGGCGCGCATCAGGGCACGGCGCTCCGCGTTTGGAGTGGAGGAAGATTCAACTTGCATACATGCAGCCTGTTTGTTAATTAAGAAACATACTGACTGTATGTTAATTCGGAGTTCCCAAGATGAAAACCACCCAATTCTACCCCGTGATCCAGACCGGCGACGTTGCCGCAACCGCTGCGTTCTATCAGGCGCATTTCGGCTTTTTGCCTGCTTTCACCAGCGACTGGTACATTCACCTGCAGAGTGAAACCGACCCAGGTGTGAACCTCGCCATCCTGGACGGCAGCCATGAAACCATCCCGCAGGGCGCCCATGGATCGTCCTCCTGCCTGCTGCTCAACTTCGAGGTGGAAGATGCGGCGGCCGAATATCACCGTCTTTCTGCGCTTGGCCTCGACATTGTGAAGCCTCTCCAAGACGAAGCCTTTGGTCAGCGGCACTTCATCCTGCGTGACCCGAATGGGGTTCTGATCGATGTGATCACCCCCATCCCGCCCAGCGGTGACTATGTGAGCCAATATACCGCCGAGGCCTTGCCCACCTGAAGGCTTCATCTTCTCTCAAATATCCCCGCCGGAGGCACGGGGCCGCAAGGCCCCGTCATTTCATCGGTAGAAATACGCGTAGCCCTTCCAATTCGTTGACTCGACACCCGGCGCGGAGCGATTAGCTTGAGCCAGAGGAAATGGAAGGGAGAGTTCCATGAAGAAGGTATACGGCTCGGCCGCCGAGGCACTGGACGGAGTGCTCTTCGACGGCATGACCATCGCAGCGGGCGGCTTTGGCCTCTGCGGCATTCCCGAACTGCTGCTCGAGGCCATCAAACAGGCCGGTACGCAAAATCTGACCTTTGCGTCCAACAACGCGGGCGTGGATGACTTTGGCATCGGTATCCTGCTGCAGACCAAGCAGGTCAAAAAGATGATGTCGTCCTATGTGGGCGAAAACGCGGAATTCATGCGCCAGTATCTCTCTGGCGAACTGGAGCTGGAATTCAACCCGCAAGGCACCCTCGCCGAGCGGATGCGCGCCGGTGGCGCAGGCATCCCCGGATTTTATACCAAAACCGGCGTGGGCACCGTGATTGCAGAGGGCAAGGAACACAAGGACTTCAACGGCGAGACCTATATCCTCGAAGAGGGCATCTTTGCGGATCTGGCCATCGTGAAGGCCTGGAAAGCGGACGAGACCGGCAACCTGGTGTTCCGCAAGACTGCGCGCAACTTCAACGGGCCCGCCGCCACCTGCGGCAAGATCTGCGTCGCCGAGGTCGAAGAGATCGTGCCCGCAGGCAGCCTTGACCCCGACATGATCCACCTGCCCGGCATCTATGTGCACCGCATCATCCAAGGCGAGCACGAGAAGCGTATCGAACAGCGCACTGTTCGCCAGAAGAAGGAGGCCTGATCCATGGCTTGGGACCGCAATCAAATGGCGGCACGCGCCGCGCAGGAACTGCAGGACGGCTGGTATGTAAACCTCGGCATCGGCATCCCGACGCTGGTGTCGAACTACATCCCCGAAGGCATGACCGTGACGCTGCAGTCAGAAAACGGCATGCTCGGCATGGGCCCTTTCCCCTATGAGGGCGAAGAGGATCCGGACCTGATCAACGCCGGCAAGCAGACCATTACCGAGCTGCCGCATACTGCCTATTTCGACTCGGCGCAGAGCTTTGCGATGATCCGTGGCGGCAAGATCGCCATGGCGATCCTCGGCGCGATGGAAGTGGCGGAGAACGGCGACCTGGCGAACTGGATGATCCCCGGCAAACTGGTCAAAGGTATGGGCGGCGCGATGGACCTCGTCGCCGGCGTCGGTCGCGTGGTCGTGGTGATGGACCACGCCAACAAACACGGCGAATCCAAAGTGCTGAAGGCCTGTACCCTGCCCCTGACCGGCACCGGAGTTGTGGATCGCATCATCACCAACCTCGGCGTGCTCGACGTGGTCGAAGGCGGCCTCAAACTCGTTGAGTTGGCCGAAGGCGTCACCGAAGAAGAGTTGCGCGCCGCAACCGAGGCGACCATCGTCAACTGATCCGACAGACCGGATCTTGCACCTTCCTCTCGGGAGGTGAGCGGGGGCGCGGCGGGCCTTTGGCCCGCCGCGCCCCCGCTCCGGTCGGATCGCGTTGCGATCCGATCCGGTCCCCCAATCGGGGACCGCCGACTTCCGCGCACGTCCTGGTTCGATTGACCCCGGCGGTCTATTTCATCGTCTGAAACACGCAGCCATCCGAGATCATGACCGGCGGGGTCGCACAGAGGTTGCGTGCAATCTGATAGGCCGCAAGCACCTTCGGCACATAGTCCCGCGTCTCGGCAAACGGCGGCACGCCCTTGTTGTCCCGCACGGCGCCCGGTCCGGCATTGTATCCGGCCAGCACCAGAAGGGGATCACCGGAAAACTCCTGCATCAGCCAATTCAGAAAACGCACCCCGCCCTCGATGTTCTGGACCGGATCCAGACTGTCCTCGACCCCGAACTGCTGCGCCGTCCCCGGCATCAACTGCATCAACCCGGTCGCACCCACACGGCTGACAGCATCCGCCTTGCCACCGGATTCCACCGCCATCACCGCCAGGACGAGCGCGGGCGAGACTTCGGTTCCAATCGTCGAGGTCAGCAGGGCCACCCCATATTGGCCGATCATTGCCTGGAGATCCTGCAGCCTTGGGGCCGGAACCTCGCCCCGGCGCTCCAGCACGGCAAGGCCTTCGGCCAGCCTGCCGGGGGATGCACCGTCGAGATCCGAGCCGACAGCCTCCCAGAACCAGGAATAACGCGCCGTAGCGCCCGTCTGCGCAGACCCACCCGGTGCCGGCTCGTCCTCCCGTTCTGTCCGAGGGACGGGAGCGGCAAAGACCACCGCGTTGGGGTCGATCTGAACCGTGATCCGCTTTTGCGTCCCCGGGGCCGGAGGACGCACCCGTTTGGCTTCGAAGGTCGCAAAGGGTTGCGGCGCTGGCGCCTCCTGGGCTGCCACGCCACTGGCAACCGCCAGCCCGCATAGTGCTGCGAAACCCCAGTGCATCTGGTCCTCTGCTCGTCCTTGCCTCTTCTTTTGCGGCAAAGACTGCGGGAAAGCGGGCCCGAAATCCAGTCCACACCGGGGAATTTGGACAGTTTCGCCACATTTGCGACCTCGAATCCGCGCTCTCCAGCCTGGACCCACCAGGTCAGAACGGGAAATTTCCATCCAAGCCAAGGCCTTATCCAATTCAATAAGATTGTATTAATAATGCCCGCCGACCTAGGGCGATTGGCCCAATTCCTGCCACGCTGGACCGGGATAAATGACACATCCAAGACGGGACGTCATCTGAAGGTGAGAGAGCGGATGACACTCAGGGCCCGGGCAGGATGCCACACTCATCGATCCTCAGGAGGGACGACCATGATCAAGTTTTTCAAGAACTTCCGCAAAGACGACTCCGGCGCTGTCACCGTTGACTGGGTTGTGCTGACCGCAGCCATCGCCGTGCTTGGCACCATCGTCTATAGCTCCATCGAGACCGGCGTGTCCGGCTTGACCGAGACGACCGCGACCTTCATGACCGAGCAGACTCCAGACTCCTATACGGCAGAAGAAGCCGCCGACTAATCTAGGCGATCCTGTCCAACTGATCTCGCATCGTTGGACCACCTGAATGCGATTGTCCGGGCCGGAGATAGATTTTCGGCCTGGACCATAGGGGGCGCAGGACAAGGGGGCCAATCATGCAGGCCATACGAGATTTCCTCGCCCGGGACGAAGGGGCGGTCACCGTCGATTGGATCGTTCTGACCGCTGCCATGGTGGCGATCGCCGTTCTCGCCGCATCTGCCATGCAGGACGGCGTCGAAGGAACAACAGGGCTGATCTCTTCACTCTTGTTGAGCTGGACCTACTAGGACGCTTCACTTCGGGTTGCGCGGGTACGACAGGAAGCCCGACTGGCGGCACCGGATATGCCATCCGGGGCCGTAAACGTCGTTATCCGCCTCTTCGGGCCTGCCGCAGCACCATGCCTGCGCACTGGCGGAGCGTATCGCGATGCAACACGGAAAGGGAATATCATGAGAGCCGCATTCGGACTCGTGCTTGTTGTAGGTGTCGCCTTGGCCGGCGGTGCCGTCCTGATGGCAAAGAACCACATCGAGGCCAACCAGGCCGCGCTGGCGCGGGAACGGGCCAACAACCAGCAAAGCGTTCCCACCGTTGGCGTCTATGTCGCAGGCGAGCAACTGAAATACGGTCGGCAACTGACCAAGGCGGATGTCAAGCGCGTGGCCTGGCCACAGAATGCCATTCCCGAAGGTGCCTTTACCGACGAGGCCACCCTCTTTCCCTCGGAAGACCTCAACGATGCCCGCTACGTGCTGCGCACGATGGAAAAGGGCGAGCCGCTGATGGCGGTCAAGATTACCGAGCCCGGGCAGGATGCAGGTATTACCTCACGTCTAACCAAGGGGATGCGCGCCTTTGCCATTCGCGTTGATGTGGCCAGCGGAGTCTCCGGCTTCCTGCGCCCGGGCGACCGGGTGGATGTCTACTGGAGCGGCAGCCCGCCCTCCGGACGGGGCGAGGATCGCCGGGGTGAGGTCACCCGCCTGATCGAGACCAATATCGAACTCATCGCTGTCGACCAGAGCGCAGGCTCTGATCTGACCGGCGCCACAATCGCCCGCACCGTCACCGTCACTGCCCGACCGGAACAGGTGGCCGCACTGGCCCAGGCCCAGGCCACGGGACGGCTGTCGCTGGCGCTTGTGGGCAGCGAGGATGACACCATTGCTTCGCTGGTGGAGGTGGACCAACGCAGTCTCCTGGGCATTGCCGAGGCCGAAGCCCCGGCCCCGGCCGAGGAAGAAAAAGTCTGCACCATTCGAAACCGTCGCGGGGGCGAAGTGGTCAGCATTCCGATCCCCTGCAGCAACTGAGCCGCGTTGCAAGACCGCCCTCTCTCCTGGCCTGCCCCGTGCCTTTTGACAAAGGTGCGGGGCAGTGCCGTTGTGGCCCAAAGCCTACAGCACAACCTCCGGATCCACCTGCACAAGCCCCTTGAGTGTTGCAATGAAGGGCGAAGTAGCGCAGATTGGCTGCAAAATCGGGGCAACAAGACCCCACATCGAGGCGTGATCGGAAAGGCAGGTCACATGTCAATTGGACGGTATTTCGCGGCAGCCCTGACCGGGCTGACCTTGCTCTGCGTATCTGCACCCGAGGCCGGACTGGCCCAGGCGGTCACGGTTGTGAAGAAAGGCACCAATGCCATTCTCGACGTGCCGATGAACCGCGCGGTGGTGGTGGAGTCGGATGTGCCCTTTGCCGAGCTTTCCATCGCCAACCCGGGCATTGCCGATATTTCCTCGCTATCGGACCGTACCATCTACGTGCTTGGCAAGTCGCCGGGCCTGACCACGCTGACGCTGCTCGACGGCTCCGGTCGGCTGATAACCAATGTGGATGTGCGCGTCGCCGCCGATGTTTCGGAATTCAAGCAGCGCCTGCAGCAGATCCTGCCGAACGAGAAGATCGAGGTGCGGACCGCCAATGACGGTATCGTTCTCTCGGGCAGCGTTTCCAGCGCACAGCGCCTGCAACGGGCACTGGATCTCGCCGAGCGCTATGCCCCTGACCGGGTCAGCAACCTGATGACAGTGGGTGGCGTGCAGCAAGTGATGCTCAAGGTACGCTTTGCCGAGATGGAACGCAGTGTTTCCAAATCCCTCGGCAGCTCGGTTGCCTTTGGTGGGTCGCGGGTCACTGGCGAAACCGGCACCTGGCTCCAGGGCAACAACGGCCTCGGCGGCAGCACGATCACCCCGCAAGAGGACTCGCTCGGCGCCATGTTCGTGGGTTTCGACATCGGCTCCGTCGAATTCGGTGTCCTCCTCGAGGCTCTGGAACAGAAGGGCCTGGTTCGCACCCTGGCCGAGCCCAACCTCTCGGCCCTCTCCGGTCAAGAAGCCAGTTTCCTCGCCGGTGGCGAATATCCGATCCCGGTCTCACAGGACAATGGTGCCGTGTCGATCGAATTCAAACCCTTTGGCATCGAGCTGAATTTCATTCCGCGCGTCGTGGACGGTGATCTGATAAACCTTGAGCTCAAGGCCGCGGTTTCCGCCATCGACACCACCAATTCGCTAACGCTCAGCGGGTTTTCGATCAACGCCTTCTCCCGCCGCGAGACCGAAACGACGGTTGAGCTGCGCGATGGCGAGAGCTTCGCGATTGCCGGCCTGATCGAGGATCAGTTTCTCGACAATGCGGCCCAGATCCCGTGGCTCGGCGATGTGCCGGTGCTGGGCGCCCTGTTCCGCAGCGCCGATTACACCCGCAACCAGAGCGAGCTGGTGATCATCGTGTCTGCCCATCTGGTCACCCCGACCCGCGGCGAGGCCTATGCCCTGCCGACCGATCGGATCCGGCCGCCGAGCGAAAAGAATCTGTTCCTCTTCGGGCGCACCGAACGCACTCAACGCGGTGCGGCAGGGGAAGTCGCCAATCAGGACTTTGACGGCTCCTACGGCTATCTTCTCGACTAACTTCATGACTTCGGCAGGACCACGGGTGGCGCAGATGTTGAAATACACGGCAATTTTCGGACTGGCCCTGATTACCGGCGCCTGCGCCCAGCGGGAGGCGGGTCAGCCACTCGACCGCGAGTATTTCGGCGTCGCAACCGCCAATAATACTGCGGTTCTGACCGGGGATCGCAGCTACCAGATCCAGCTTGCGACCCGGTTTGCCAAGGAAGTCAATTCGACCATCAACTTCGATTTCGACAGCGCGGTACTGGATGGGGCGGCCCGTCAGACTCTGGACCAGCAGGCGCATTGGATCCGTCAGTTCCCGGAGGTGCGCTTCCGGGTCTATGGACATACGGATGCGGTCGGCAGCACCGCGTACAACAAATCCCTGGGTCTGCGGCGGGCGCGGGCGGCGGTCAACTACCTGGTCACCCGCGGGATCGGCCGGGACCGGCTGGAAGCGGTCGTGTCCTATGGCGAAACCCAGCCTCTGATCGTCACCGAGGCCCGCGAACGCCAGAACCGCCGCACAGTGACCGAAGTCAGCGGCTTTGTTGCGGCGCGCATCAACGAACTCGATGGCAAATATGCGCAGGTGATCTATCGCGACTATATTGCCAGCGCCGCCAGCCCGAGCACCCTGAGCGTAGAATCCAAGCTGGATACTGAGTAACCTCGCATCAGAGCGTTACGACGCTTGTTCCCGCTCAAGTTCGTTAACTGGCTGTTAACGATGATTAAATTGTCCCTATAATCGGGGTTTTTTGGCCCCAATCTCGCCCAGATTCCCGCCGACACTCACTCAATAGGGCGCCGTGTACCTTGTGGTGGGGGCGGCGTCGGTCGGGGTCTCAGTTGGACCCCTGCCGAGCAATGTGGGGAAACTGGCGATGACAAGTGGGACTTCGCACACAGAAGCCGCGCCAATTGCGGCCTGTACGATCAGTCGGGACGTCCAGAACTTCGATCTGCTGATCGAGGATATGGAAGCCGTGATGGGCGAGGCCTGGGGCGATCTGGGTTTCACCGAGGCACTGGCCTTCTTCTACCAACCCGAAGCGGCCATGGTTGAATTTGTCGCCCTGGCCATTGATGCCGAAGATGAGGACAACCTGCCGCTGATGAACGAGATCATCACGCAGGCGAAGTCACGCGGCATCCGGATCATTCTGGTGGCCGAAGACGTCAGCCCGGCCGCCTTGCACAAGCTGCTGCGCCAGGGTGCAGATGAATTCATCCCCTACCCGCTGCCGGAACAGGAGCTGGCCGCCGCCGTCGAACGGTTGCGCCGACCGGTCGAGACTGCGGTCCCGACCTCGGCCGCAACTCCGCGTGCCCATAAGCTACATGCCGACAGCCAGCGCGAAGGCGCGGTGATCGTGTCGCATGGACTTGCGGGCGGCTCCGGCGCCACCTGCTTTGCGGTCAACCTCGCCTGGGAACTGGCGGCCCTCAATACCTCAGAGCGGCCCAATGTCTGCCTGATCGACCTCGACTTGCAGACCGGTTCGGTCTCCACCTACCTCGACCTGCCCCGGCGTGAGGCGGTGATGGAGATGCTGAGCGAAACCGAGTCGATGGATGAGGACATCTTTGGCCAATCTCTGGTGACCTTTCAGGACAAGCTGCAGGTGCTGACGGCCCCGGCCGACATGGTACCGCTGGAATTCATCACCCCCGAGGACATCCTGCGGGTCGTCGAAATGGCCCGCAGCCATTTCGACTTTGTCGTCATCGACATGCCGCACACGCTGGTGCAATGGACCGAGACCGTGATGACCCTGTCGCATGTCTACTTCTCGCTGATCGAGCTCGACATGCGCTCGGCCCAGAATGCGCTGCGGGTGAAGCGGGCGCTGCAGGCCGAGGATCTGCCCTTTGACAAGCTGCGGTTCCTGTTGAACCGCGCCCCGAGATTCACCGACCTCAACGGCAAAAGCCGGGTCAAACGTCTGGCAGAAAGCCTCAGCATTTCCATCGACGTCCAGCTGCCGGACGGTGGGAAACAGATTCTGCAAAGCTGCGACCATGGGCTGCCGCTCGCGCTGTCCGCTCCAAAGAACCCCCTGCGCAAGGAGATCGCCAAACTGGCGCGCAACCTGCACGACCTGGGGCGTTCGGAAGCGGAAGCGGCTTGAGCGGACCATGGGCTGCCTGACCATTTGGGGGTAAGACGATGTTCTCGAGATACAAGAAACAAACCACTCAGACGATGACCCCGGCCGGCAAGCCGCAGGCGGCGGCCCCCGCTCCTGCCCCGGCGGCGCAGCCGAGCCCGGCCGCTCCGGCGGAATCGGTCAAGACCATCCTACGCCGACCCGTCCAGCGCAGCGCCGCGGAGGCCGCGCCGGTGGACCGCGAGCGCAAGCGCAAGGAGCGCCTCAGCGAGATCAAGATCGAGCTTCATCGCGAACTGCTGGAGAACCTGAACCTGGCGGCGCTGGAGAAGGCCTCCGAGGCCGATCTGCGCAACGAGATCTCCTCCATCGCCGGTGAAGTGCTGCAGGAAAAGAACATCGTCCTCAACCGCGAGGACCGCCAGCAGCTCAACAAGGAACTGTACGACGAGGTGACCGGCCTCGGCCCGCTCGAGACCCTGCTGAAGGATGACACCGTTTCCGATATCCTGGTGAACGGTCCGCATCAGATCTTTGTCGAACGCGGAGGCAAGCTGCAGATCTCGGATGTGACCTTCAAGGATGAAAAGCACCTGATGCGGATCATCGACAAGATCGTCTCGGCCGTGGGGCGTCGCGTGGATGAGAGCAACCCCTATGTGGACGCCCGCCTGGCCGATGGGTCGCGCTTCAACGCCATGGTGCCGCCGATTGCCGTCGACGGATCGCTGGTTTCGATCCGGAAGTTCAAAAAAGACAAACTGCAGATCGATGATCTGGTAAATTTTGGCGCCTTCACCGAAGAAATGGCTGCATATCTGCAAGCCGCCGTTTCGACACGGCTGAATATTATCGTCTCGGGCGGCACCGGCTCCGGCAAGACGACGACCCTCAACGCGCTGTCGAGCTTCATCGACAACTCCGAACGTATCCTGACCATCGAGGACACCGCGGAACTTCAGCTGCAGCAGACCCATGTGGGCCGGATGGAAAGCCGTCCGCCCAACGTCGAGGGCAAGGGCGAGGTATCGCCCCGAGACTGTCTGAAGAACGCCCTCCGGATGCGTCCTGACCGCATCATCGTAGGCGAGACCCGGGGCGCCGAGGTGATCGACATGCTGCAGGCGATGAACACCGGCCACGATGGCTCGATGACCACGATCCACGCCAACTCCGCCCGTGACGGTATTTCGCGTCTGGAAAACATGATCGCCATGGCCGGGATCGAAATGCCGATCAAGGCGGTGCGAAGCCAGATCGCCTCGGCGGTCAACCTGATCGTGCAAGCCTCGCGCCTGCAGGACGGCTCGCGCCGGATGACCTCGATCACCGAAATCACAGGTATGGAGGGCGACGTGATCTCCATGCAGGAGATCTTTCGCTTCCAGCGCGTCGGCCTGACCCCTGACAACAAGATCATCGGCCATTTCACCGCCACCGGCGTGCGCAGCCATTTCTCCGAGCGCTTCCGCCTCTGGGGATATGAGTTGCCGGCCTCGATCTATGAACCCACCGTGATGGAGCGACGCTGATGCAGATCGGGATTGAACCCCTCATCTATGGGCTGATCTTCATCGGCGTGCTGGTGCTGGTCGAAGGCATCTACCTCGTGACCTTCGGCAAGTCGATCAGCCTCAACAGCCGGGTGAACCGCCGCCTCGACATGCTGGAGAAGGGCGCCAACCGCGAACAGGTTCTGGCGCAGCTCCGCAAGGAGATGCAGCAGCACCTCAAGTCGCAGTCGATCCCGCTTTATTCCTTGTTGGCGGAGCGGGCGCAGAAGGCCGCCATCGCCTTCACGCCCCGCCAGCTCATGCTGATCATGGTCGGGGTGGCCGTGCTGGCCTATGTCGGGCTGAGCATCGGCACCCAGACGGAGGCCCCGGTCCGTGTGCTGGCTTCAGTGGTGATCGGCGTTGGCGCTGTGTTTTTCTGGGTCAACTCCAAGGCCAAGAAACGCATGGCGATGCTGGAGGAACAGCTGCCCGATGGGGTCGAACTCATGGTACGCTCCCTGCGCGTCGGCCATCCGTTCAGCTCCGCCATTCAGATCGTCGCCAAGGAGGTTCCCGATCCGCTGGCCACAGAGTTCGGTATCATCGCCGACGAATGCGCCTATGGCCGCGAAGTGGGGGAGGCGTTGAAGGAAATGGCCGAGCGGCTGGACATGCAGGATCTGCGCTTCCTGTCGGTTGCGGTCACCATCCAGCAGCAATCCGGCGGCAACCTTGCAGAGGTCCTTTCCGGTCTCGCCAAGGTGATCCGCGCCCGCTTCCGACTGTTCCGTCGGGTGAAGGCGATCACTGCAGAGGCGCAATGGTCAGGCAAGTTCCTGTCGGGGTTTCCGGTGTTCTGCCTTGTGACCACATTGGTCAACGACCCGAACTACTACGACTCGGTGATGGATCACCCCTGGTTCATTCCCGCCTGTTTCCTGGTCGGCGGCATGTTGACCGCGAACCTCTTTGTCATGCGCTCGCTGACCAATATCCAGGTCTAAGGAGGTCTCCATGAATGTGTTCACTTCTTTGCAGGCAGGGTTGGCCAGCTACTTCGGAGACTTCGGCCTGTTGCTGATGCTTGGGTTCGCCGGTCTGTTGCTGATCGTGGTTGCGGTCGCGATGATCCTGAACCAGCCCGAGGATCCGCTGAAGAAACTCCAGCGCAGCCTGAACGAGACCCATTCCACCAAGCCGCAGAAGGAACGCCTGCGCCAGGCCAGCCGCAACGAGCAACTGCAGAAGTTCGCTAATTTCCTCGAACCGCAGAACGCCGAGGAACTCTCGGCCATGGAGCTGAAGCTGCGGCAGGCAGGTTATCAATCCAAGGATGCGGTACGACTGTTCCACTTTGCCCAATTCACACTCGGCCTGATCGGCCTTGGGCTTGGGCTGTTCTTTGTCTATGTGCTGAAGGCAGATGTAGAATATACCTCCCAGGATATCGCGATGCGGGTTCTTGGCCCCGGTGGCGCGCTCTATTTCCTGCCGCGCTACTGGATCACCCGACGGATTGAGGAACGCAAACAGGCGATCACTCGCGCCTTTCCCGATGCGCTCGACATGATGCTTGTCTGCGTCGAAGCCGGTCAATCGCTGGATCAGGCCATCGTTCGGGTGGGTCAGGAACTGCGCGCGTCCTACCCCGAATTGGCCGAGGAATTCGAAGTCGTCGCCTATGAAATGAAAGCTGGCAAGGACAAGGACCGAGTGTTGCGCGACATGGGCACGCGCTGCGGAGTTCTCGACGTGTCCTCCTTTGTCACCGTGATGATCCAATCCGCCACCTTCGGTACCTCGATCGCCGAGGCGCTCCGGGTCTATGCCGCCGAGATGCGGGACAAGCGGGTGATGCGCGCCGAAGAAGCGGCAAACAAGTTGCCAACCAAAATGACCCTTGCCACAATGGGGCTGACGGTGCCGCCCCTGCTGATCATCCTGGTGGGGCCCTCGGCACAGGGCATTGCAAATCTCGGACATTAAGGCTGATCCATGACCACCCGGACCCGGCGCACCCACCTTTTCCGCCCGGTCCCACCCGCGGCCGCCACCTGTGTTCTTGCACTGGTGGCGGCTTGCATGTGGGGACAGGACAACCGGCTGTCGCCCGGCAAACCAGGCGGGGCCTGGGCGCCCGGCGTCGACACTCGAGAAGCGGCGGTGAGCGGGCTGGAAGTCGGCCACCGGCTGATGGCCTCGGGCCAGTACGAGCTTGCAATCGACGCCTTCAACCGCGCCGTACTCGAAGAGGGTCTCACCCCGGAAATCCTGTCGAGCCTTGGCTCAGCCAATCTCGGCCTCGGGCGGCTCGGGCAGGCCGAAGCGCTGTTGCGACGCGCGGTCAAGGAGGCCCCCGAGTGGCCCGCCGCACTCAACAATCTCGGCATCGTGCTGCTGGAACAGCGGAAATACGCCGAGGCCGAACAGATCCTGCGCCGGGCCTATGCACTGGACAATGGCGAAAGTGACGCAATCCGCGATAATCTGCGGCTGGCCCTCGCAAATCTTGACAATCCAGAGCATAGTGAGGCCACAGGCAGCGAATACAATCTGGTGCGTCAGGGGGGTGGTGTCTACCGCATCCAGACGCCGTAACGCCAGAGGCAGAGCAGAAAAGGACGCAGAGCAATGCGCCACATGGTTCTTTTGTCCGCAGGGCTGATCGGGGCGCTGACCCTTGCCTCCTGCAGCAGGGAAATCGACAAGGAAGCGGTGGAACGCGCGCTTCAGGACGTCAATGTCATCGACGAGAGCAATCTCAACAGCGTCATTCTCAACAGTTCCGATCCCAACGAGGCGGTGAGCTACTTCCAGCGTGCACTGGCCCACAACCCGGACCGGATCGACATGCAGCGCGGCCTTGCAAGCTCTCTGGTGCGTGCAAAACGCTACACTGAGGCAAGCGCGGCCTGGCAGAAAGTGACCGCCATGCCCGGCGCGACCCAGGAGGACAAGGTGGATCTGGCCGATGCCCTGATCCGCACCAATGCCTGGAACAAGGCAAAGGACGTTCTGGCGACGGTGCCGCCGACCCATGAGACCTTCAAACGCTATCGGCTGGAGGCGATGGTGGCGGACTCCCGGCAGGACTGGAAGGCGGCAGACAGTTTTTATGAAACCGCAGTGGGCCTCACCACCACCCCGGGCGGCGTGTTCAATAACTGGGGCTTTTCCAAGCTGACCCGCGGCGATTATGCCGAAGCGGAACGGCTGTTCGGCGAGGCGCTCAGACAGGACCCGAACCTGTTCACCGCCAAGAACAACCTTGTGCTGGCCCGTGGCGCACAGCGCAACTACAGCCTGCCGGTCATTTCCATGACCCAGATCGAACGCGCACAGCTCCTGCACACCATGGCGCTTTCGGCGGTCAAGCAGGGCGACGTCAGCACCGGCGAGGGCCTGCTGCGGGATGCGATAGCGACCCATCCACAGCATTTCGACGCCGCCGCCCGCGCGCTGGAAGCGCTCGAAAACGGCTGAGCGGAGGGCTGGGCGATGCATTTCCCGGTCGAGGCCGCACGATGGTTCCTGCCATTCGTGCTGCCGCTTTGCCTGATCGTCGCCCTGACTGACCTGCGCCATATGCGGATACCGAACTGGACCGTGGACACGCTGGGCGCGCTTTTTGTGATCCTCGGCGCGCTGGTCATGCCGAGCTGGTCAGACTACGGCTGGCAGTTGCTGCACCTGCCCCTCGGCGTGGCGTTGGGGTTTCTGGTCTATGCTGCTGGACTGGTCGGCGCGGGCGATGCGAAATTCGCCGGCGCGGCCGCACCCTATGTGGCCTTTGCGGATCTCTCCACTGTCACCCTGATCTTCTGCGCCACTCTTCTTGCCGGCTTTCTCGCCCATCGCATCGCCCGCCACACGCCCCTGCGCCGTCTGGCACCGGAGTGGAAAAGCTGGGACGTGGGCAG
The DNA here is from genome assembly GCA_937146765.1 of uncultured Paracoccaceae bacterium. Taxonomy (GTDB): domain Bacteria; phylum Pseudomonadota; class Alphaproteobacteria; order Rhodobacterales; family Rhodobacteraceae; genus Epibacterium. Next base: position 32,787 of record CAKZRP010000062.1, read on the forward strand.
CAAGTTTCCCATGGGGCTCTGTCTGGGCGCGACCCTGGCCCTCTATCTCTGCCTCTGCGCTTTCGCGGCGCCCTGAGCACAGGGAAAAAACGCAAACAATCCGCGCTTTCCTTCGTGGAACTGAACGACGTCCGCCGCAGTCTCGCCACAGTGTTGCATAGTCTCGGACCAGGAGCGCCGCGCCTTCGGGTCCCGGTTCCGATTGCCCGGATTGCAGCAGAGAGAGAGGCCCGAGCCGATGAACATGCAGACCTCCAACGTCGTAGCGCCGCCCGCCCCCAAGGGTCTGGGCGAGATGCGCCTGCCGCTGGTGATGATGCGGGATATCCTGCTCAAGACCATGTTCCGCAAGACGCTCGACACCGTCACCGATCTCGCCGAGGCGATCTGCCTGCCTGCCGCTGTCACCCAGGAGCTGATCGACATCGCCCGCGAACAGAAGCTGTTGCAGGCAACCGGCACGCTCAACGCCAATTCCGGCAGCGAAATGGCCTATCAGCTCACCGATGCGGGCAAGGCGCGCGCCCTCGATGCCCTGTCGCAGTCGGAGTATTTCGGCGCCATGCCGGTGCCGCTGGATGTCTACCGCGAGCAGGTGAAGCGCCAGTCGATCCGCAATATCATGGTGACACGCCAGCAACTGACCGCGGCCATGGGCCATCTGATCCTGCCTCCAAGCCTGCTGGATCACCTCGGCCCCGCCGTCAGCGCGGGTCGGTCGATCCTGATGTACGGCCCGCCCGGCAACGGCAAATCCTCGATTTCCAACGGCATCCGCGATGCGTTGGGAGATCGGGTCTATGTGCCGCGCGCCATCGAATATGCCGGACAGGTCATCACCGTCTACGATCCGATCGTCCATACCGCGGTGGAGCCGGAGGAGGACGACCCCTCCGCCCTGCGCAAGCGCCGTCGCTTTGACGAGCGTTACGTCTGCTGCGAGCGCCCCACGGTGGTCACCGGCGGCGAGCTGTCGCTCTCCATGCTGGATCTGGTCTACAATCCCACCGCCCGTACCTATCAGGCGCCGTTGCAACTGAAATCCACCGGCGGCATCTTCATCGTCGACGACCTCGGTCGTCAGGCCGAGCCTCCACAGGCCCTGATCAACCGCTGGATCGTGCCGCTGGAAGAGGGCCGCGATATCCTCGCTCTGCAATCGGGCGAGAAGTTCGAGGTGCCATTTGACACGCTGGTCATCTTCTCCACCAACTTCCATCCCAACGAGATCTTCGATCAGGCGGCACTGAGGCGGATCTTCTTCAAGATCAAGATCGACGGACCGGATCAGGAAAACTACCTCAAGATCTTTGCCCTTGTCGCGCGCAAGAAGGGGATGCCGCTGGATGAGGCAGCTCTCGTGCATCTGCTCAAGAACAAGTATCCGACCATCGGCAATATCTATGCCAATTACCAGCCGGTCTTCTTGATCGACCAGATGATCTCGATCTGCGAATTCGAAGGCATCCCATATCAGATGTCGCCGGCACTGATCGATCGTGCCTGGGACAATATGTTCGTGAAGGACGAGAAAATCGTGAAATAGGGCGGCGTCCGCACGAGGGTCGCGCGGTCACTTTCACTTGCGACAGTTTTCCCTTTGGCCTTGCCCCAGCTTGGACTAAATGGGGAACATGGTCACCCTGCCCCCTCAGATTCTGTCTTGGTTCATCGCGCGGGACTGGTCCATCCACCCGCATCAGCAAGAGATGCTGGCGCGCAAGGACGCCCCGGCCACTCTGTTGATCGCCCCCACCGGCGGCGGGAAGACCATGGCCGGTTTTCTGCCCACGCTGGCGGAACTGGCCTCGGGCGAGCACGCCGGGTTGCACACGCTCTATGTCTCGCCGCTGAAGGCGCTGGCGGCGGATATCAAACGCAACCTCACCAGCCCCGTCGCCGAAATGAGCCTGCCGATCCGCATCGAGGATCGCACCGGTGACACCTCCTCTGCGCGCAAGCGCCGCCAGCGCGCCGATCCGCCACATATCCTGCTGACCACGCCGGAAAGCCTCGCGCTGATGGTCTCTTACGAGGATGCGGCCCGCACCTTTCAAGGGCTGCAGAGGATCATCGTCGACGAGGTCCACGCCCTGGCCGAGAGCAAACGTGGCGATCAGCTGATGCTGGCCTTGAGCCGCCTGCAAGCGCTTTGCCCCGGCCTCAGGCGCGTCGGGCTTTCCGCCACGGTGGATGATCCGCAGGTGATCGCGCATCGGCTGGCGCGCCACCCGGACCCCTGCCCGATCCTGCTGGCCGATCCCGGCCCTGCCCCGGACATTCGCATGTTGAACGTGCCCGAGGCGCCGCCCTGGGCTGGCGGCGGCGCGGCCTATGCGATCCCCGCCGTGCTGGAGCAGATCCGCCAGCACACCACCACGCTGATCTTCCACAACACCCGCGCACAAGCCGAGATTTTCTTTCACAACCTGTGGCTTGCAAACGAGGACAGCCTGCCGATCGGCATCCACCATGGCTCGCTCGACCGCACCCAGCGCGAGCGGGTGGAGGGCGCCATGGTGCGCGGCGAGCTGCGCGCGGTGGTCTGTACCGGCTCGCTCGACCTTGGCATCGACTGGGGCGACGTGGATCTGGTGATCCAGATCGGCGCGCCAAAGAATGTGAAACGACTGGTGCAGCGGATCGGCCGCGCCAACCACCGCTACAACGCCCCCTCCAAGGCGCTTCTGGTGCCCGCCAACCGGTTTGAGGTGGTGGAATGCCACGCCGCGCTTGAGGCGGTGCGCGCGGGCGACCTTGACGGGGATCCCCTGCCGCCCGGGCCGCGTGATGTACTCTGCCAGCATATTCTGATCGCCGCCTGCGCCGGGGGATTTCACGCCGACGACCTCTATGCCGAGGTCACCAGCGCCGGCGCCTATAGCGCGCTGACCCGCCCCGCCTTTGACGCCTGCCTCGACTTCTGCGCCACCGGTGGTTATGCCCTGCGCGCCTATGACCAGTGGCAGCGTCTGCGCCAAGACGCCGAGGGCCGCTGGCACTTGCGCGACCCGCGCGCCGCCGCCCGCATCCGCATGAACCTCGGCACCATTCAGGACACAGACACGCTCAAGGTCCGCCTGAAACGCAGCCGCGGCGGCAAGCCCTTGGGCGAGATCGAAGAGGGCTTTGCCGCCACCCTCACCCCCGGCGACACCTTCCTGATCGCAGGTCAGATCGTGCGTTACGAGGGCCTGCGCGAGATGACGGTGGAGGTGACTCGCAACGCGGCGAAAAAGCCAAAAGTCGCAACCTTTAACGGCACCAAATTCGCAACCTCCACCCAGCTGTCGGCCCGCATCCTGCGGCTCTTGGCGCAAGACAGCTGGCCCGATCTGCCCGAGCACACCGCCGACTGGCTTGCCCTCCATCGTGACGTGTCGCAGATGCCGCGCGCGGGCCGCTTGCTGGTGGAAAGCTTCCCGCATGACGGGCGCGAACACCTCTGCGCCTATGGCTTTGCCGGGCGCAACGCGCAGCAAACCCTCGGTCTGTTGCTGACCAAAAGGATGGAGGATCTGGGCCTCGATCCCTTGGGCTTTGTCGCCACCGACTACGCGACCCTCATTTGGGGGCTGGAGCCGGTGACCGACGCGATCGCCTTGTTCGATCTCAACGCCCTGCGCGATGGGCTCGACGGCTGGCTGGCAGAGAACGCGGTGATGAAACGCGCCTTTCGCACCGCGGCCACAATCGCGGGCCTGATCGAGCGCAACAGCCCCGGCCAGCGCAAATCCGGGCGGCAGACCAGCTTTTCCTCCGATATCCTCTATGACACGCTGCGGAAATACGACCCCAACCACTTGCTCCTCGACATCACCCGCGAGGAAGCCTTGCGCGGTCTGGTCGATTTCGGCCGCATCGAGGAGATGATGGCCCGTGTCGGCCCGCGCATCGACCTCAAGCGCCTGCCCCGCATCACGCCTCTGGCGGCCCCCCTCCTGCTGGAGGTCGGCAAAATCCCGATCAAAGGTGCCGGGATCGAACGTTTGATGGCCGCCGAGGCTGAGGCCTTGATGCAGACCTCCGGCCTTGCGGGGCTGGCGCAATGATCGCCTCGTACAATGTGACCTTCTGCGGCACCCGCCTCAGCCTCCTAGGCGCGCGCGCGCTCTGGTGGGCCGAGAAGGCCACGCTGGTGGTCTCTGACCTGCATCTGGGAAAATCCGAGCGCATTGCCCGCCGCAGCGGCCTCTCCCTGCCCCCCTATGAGACCCGAGATACGCTGGAGCGGCTCAAGACCCTGATCAACGCGCTGAGGCCGAGCCGTGTGATCTGCCTCGGCGATACCTTTGACGACGACCTCGCGGGGCAAAATCTCACCCAAACAGACACCTCCACCCTCACCGCGATGATGGGATCACTCGAATGGATCTGGGTCGAAGGCAACCACGACCCGGCCCCGCCAACCCTTGGTGGTACAGCCTGCAGCGAGCTCTCCCTCGGCCCGCTCACCTTCCGCCATATCGCCACGACAGGGGCCAAGGGCGAGGTCAGCGGCCACTACCACCCAAAAGCCAGTCTGCGCGGCCATTCCCGCCCGGCCTTTCTGCTGGACAACAGCCGTCTGATCCTGCCTGCCTTTGGCACCTACACCGGCGGTTTGCGCAGCAACGACCCGACCTTGCGTGATCTCTTCGCCCCAAACGCCATCGCAGTGCTGACCGGCCCCCGCCCGCTGCCCTGTCCTCTGCCACAATAAAAACGGCGACCCGAACCGGACCGCCGCTTTTCATTTTCATCTTCTTAAAAATATCCCCGCCGGAGGCCACGGAGCCGCAGGCTCCGTTCTCCCCCTTAGGCGGTCAGACCTTCCGGCTCCGCCAAACCATTGGCGCGGCAGCAGGCGGTCACGGTATTGGCCAGCAGGCAAGCAATGGTCATCGGACCTACCCCACCGGGCACCGGCGTGATCGCACCTGCGCGCGCCGCGGCAGAGGCGAAATCCACATCGCCCACCAGCACGTTCTTGCCGTCGCGCTCGATCCGGTTGATGCCCACATCGATCACGGTGGCGCCCTCCTTGATCCAATCGCCCGGCACCATCTCGGGACGGCCGACGGCCGCAACAACGATATCCGCGCGCCGCACCACATCCGGCAGGTCCTTGGTGCGCGAATGTGCGATGGTCACGGTGCAGCTGTCACCCAACAGCAGTTGCGCCATCGGCTTGCCAACGATGTTAGAACGACCAATCACCACCGCATCCATACCAGAGAGCGAGCCGTGATAGTCGCGCAGCATCATCAGACAGCCAAGCGGCGTGCAGGGCACCATGGACTTTTGACCCGTGCCCAAAAGACCCACGTTTGAGATATGGAACCCGTCCACGTCCTTTGCGGGTGCGATCGAGTTGATCACCAAATCCTCGTCCAGATGCTTCGGCAGCGGCAGCTGCACCAGAATGCCATGCACCGCGGGATCGTTGTTCAGCTGATCGATCAGCGCCAGAAGATCCGCCTCGGAAGTCTCGGCATCGAGCTTATGCTCGTAAGAGTTCATGCCGACCTCGACGGTCTGCTTGCCCTTAGAGCGCACATAGACCTGGCTTGCCGGGTCCTCGCCAACCAGCACCACCGCCAGACCGGGGGTGATGCCGTGCACTTCTTTCAGGCGCGCCACATGTTCGGCGACCTGACCGCGCACCTTGGCCGCAAAGGCCTTGCCGTCAATGATATTTGCTGCCATCGCTTCGTTCCTCTCAGGGCAACAAGACCGGATGTGGTCTTGGGCTCATGTCTCGGGGATCACGCGCGCCTCGCGCGCAATCGACCAGTCCACCATATCGCGCCAGATGCCTTCCACCAAGGCGGGGTCCAACCCTTCGGCCTCGGCGATCCGGCAGGCGTTTGCGATGACCTCTTCCACGCGGGACGGGATACGGGCGGGCCAGCCATTGGCCTGCTTCAGCTCCACCGCGCGGTCGATGTAATCCGCCCGCGCGCGCAGCATCCGCACCAGTTCGACGTCGATCGCATCAATCGCCGCCCGCAATTCCGTCATATCTCCACAGTCTTGCGGCGCTTTTCGCTGGGTCATCGTCACCTAAAAACTCCTACGGCCCGGGAATGTCTCCCCGGGCCGCAGATTGCCTATTTGGAGGCTTAGAACAAGCCTTCGATCAGGCCTTCATCGTTCAAGCGGATGCTTTCCGCCGCCGGCACCTTCGGCAGGCCGGGCATGGTCATGATCTCGCCGCAGACCACCACGATAAAGCCGGCGCCTGCAGAGAGGCGCACTTCGCGCACCGGAACCGAGTGGCCAGTGGGCGCACCGCGACGGTTCGGGTCGGTGGTGAAGGAGTATTGGGTTTTCGCCATACAGACCGGCAGATTGCCATAGCCTGCGGCTTCCCACTCTTTCAGCTGGGTGCGGATCTTCTGGTCCGCCAGAACCTCGTCCGCGCGATAGATACGCTTGGCAATGGTTTCGATTTTCTCGAACAGTGGCATGTCGTCCGGGTAGATCGGAGCGAAGTTGGCGGAACCGCTTTCGACCAGTTCAACCACTTTCTTCGCGAGCGGAGCGGAGCCTTCGGAACCCAGTTCCCAGTGACGGGACAGGATCGCCTCAACCCCATGGGTCGCGACATAGTCTTTGACCGCCTGAATTTCCGCTTCGGTATCGGTGACGAAGTGGTTGATGGCGACAACCGCAGGCACGCCAAAGGATTTGACGTTCTCGATGTGACGGCCGAGGTTCGCGCAGCCTTTCTTGACCGCATCGACGTTTTCTGCACCAAGGTCCGCCTTGGCGACGCCGCCGTTCATCTTCATCGCGCGTACGGTGGCCACGATCACCACCGCCGACGGAGCAATCCCGGCCTTGCGGCACTTGATGTTCATGAACTTCTCAGCGCCAAGGTCAGCGCCAAAGCCTGCTTCGGTCACCACATAGTCGGCCACTTTCAGCGCGGTCTTGGTGGCGATGACGGAGTTACAGCCATGCGCGATATTGGCGAAGGGGCCGCCGTGCACAAAGGCCGGGTTGTTTTCCAGCGTCTGCACCAGGTTCGGCTGCATCGCGTCTTTCAGCAGAACGGTCATCGCGCCTTCGGCCTTGATGTCGCGGCAATAGACCGGGGTCTTGTCGCGGCGATAGGCCACGATGATATCGCCCAGACGCTTTTCCAGATCCTTGAGATCGTTGGACAGGCAGAGGATCGCCATCACTTCCGACGCCACGGTGATGTCAAAGCCGGTTTCGCGCGGGAAGCCGTTGGACACACCACCCAGAGAGGCGGTGATCTGACGCAGGGCGCGGTCGTTCATGTCGACCACACGACGCCATGCGACGCGGCGGATGTCGATGTCCTGCTCGTTGCCCCAATAGATGTGGTTGTCGATCATCGCCGACAGCAGCGAATGCGCCGAGGTGATGGCATGGAAGTCGCCGGTGAAATGGAGGTTCATCTCCTCCATCGGCACGATCTGCGCCATGCCGCCGCCTGCCGCGCCACCCTTCATGCCGAAGTTCGGCCCGAGCGAGGCTTCGCGGATACAGATCATCGCTTTTTTGCCGATGCGATTCAGACCGTCGCCCAGACCCACGGTGGTGGTGGTCTTGCCTTCTCCCGCCGGAGTCGGGTTGATTGCGGTCACCAGAACCAGCTTGCCGGTGGCATTGCCCTGCACGGAATTGATGAAGTCCTGGCTGACCTTGGCCTTGTCGTGACCATAGGGCAGCAGGTCTTCGTTTTTCATGCCCAGTTTGGCGCCGATCTCCTGGATCGGGAGCTTGTTCGCCTCGCGGGCGATTTCAATGTCACTCTTATAGCTCATGGCCTGGTTCCTAAAGTGTCGCGTTGCAGGGTCCGGCGGCAAGCCGCCGGTATCCCCATAGGCTTAACGGGTCACAAAAACGACGCGCCATTGGTTTCCGACATAATTCCGTCTCAGAGCGTCTTTGCCCGCCTTCGGTCCCCGTCAAGAGACCTCGAAAGGAAAACAATGTTGCGCAAGAACCTCAGGCTTCGCCGTTCCAGGCCCGCTGGTCCGGAACGAAAAGGCGCAGGGAGTCTCCAAGCCGCAAGTGACCGGGCCGCTCGACCCAGGCGGTGATTCCCCGACGGTTTTCAGCGGCAGTCTTGAACTTGGGACCATAACCGCTGTGATCCTGCTCTATCTCCCGACCCGGCAGCACGCAGGGACGGTTCTCCATGTCGACGGTCAGGGTCACGCCATCCGGTCCCTGCAGCCGCGACGAGGGCGGTACGAAGGTGAAATCGGGAATGCCGCGTACCACGATCGAAGCACCAAGGTATACCGGGTCAACCCGATCGAGCCCCATATCGGCTGCAATCAAGGCCAGATCCTCGACCGAGAGGATGGTAAGCTGGCGGACATTGCGGATCTCGGTATCGCGCTGATAGAGATTCTTCACCCTGACGCAGGAAGGGCGATTTTCGCCTTCGTGGCGCTCGCCGCGAATTCCGTGAAACCCGAGTTCAAGCTGATCGCGCGCCACTGCGCGAATGCTTCCGCCGGAGGGGACCATGCCCAGCCAGACGATGTCTCCCCGAAACTCGGTCTCGCGCAATACGGGCATGGTCCACTCCTTTTCTACCGTTTCATGCATGTCGTGATCGGCACTTTATCCAGTCCGGTCGGCGATGCAATTCTCCCCGCCTACCGACAGGCAGAAGAGCAAAACAAAAAAGAGGCACCCCGGTTGGGGCGCCTCTTGTCAAATTCGTTCAGTCCTTCAGATCAGGCGGACGGTTCCGGCTCCAGACCACCTTCCGGCGGAAGCTTCTTCGGCTTGGCCTTGGGAATGGCGGTCACGGATGTGGCCCCCGGCTCCGAGTCATCATCGGCTCCATCGCCCGCCTGCGGCGGTTCGCCCTTCATGACCCGCTTGATCTCTTCCCCGGTCAGGGTTTCGTATTCCAGCAACCCCTGCGCAAGGCGATCCCATTCGTCATGGTGTTCCTTCAGGATCTGATGGGCCCGCTGATAGCCGTCTTCGATGAAGCGTTTCACTTCTTCCTCGATCAATTCCTTGGTGTTGGCTGATACCGAGAAGCCTGCAGTGCCGCCGGAGTAACCTTCATGCGCCTCGGCGTAGTCGATATTGCCGACCTTTTCCGACATGCCCCAGCGCATCACCATGGCGCGCGCCAGCTGGCTTGCTTGTTGGATATCTCCGGCCGGGCCGTTGGACACATGGCCCTCGCCGTACTTCAGGATTTCCGCGGCCTTGCCGGCCATGGTCATCGCCAGCTTCTGCTCGCACTCGTCCTTGTGCCAGTTGAGGCGGTCCATCTCGGGCAGGCTCACCACCATGCCCAGAGCGCCTCCGCGCGGGATGATCGTCGCTTTATAGACCGGATCACACTCGGGCAGCACCAGACCAACCACCGCATGGCCTGCCTCGTGATAGGCGGTCTTTTCCTTTTGATCGGCGGTCAGCACCATCGAGCGGCGCTCGGCCCCCATCATCACCTTGTCCTTGGCGTTCTCGAAGTCTTCCATGGTGACAAAGCGACGGCCCACGCGCGCAGCCATCAGCGCCGCCTCGTTCACGAGGTTCGCCAGATCCGCACCGGAGAAACCCGGCGTGCCACGCGCGATAATGCGCAGGTCCACATCCGCGCCAAGCGGGGTCTTGCGGGCATGAACGCCGAGGATCTTCTCGCGGCCTTTAATGTCCGGATTGCCCACGGTCACGTTGCGGTCAAAACGGCCGGGACGCAGCAGGGCCGGGTCCAGCACGTCACGACGGTTGGTCGCCGCAAGGATGATCACACCCTCGTTGGCTTCAAAGCCGTCCATCTCTACCAGAAGCTGGTTCAGGGTCTGCTCGCGCTCGTCATTGCCACCGCCATAGCCGGCACCCCGGTGACGACCCACAGCGTCGATCTCGTCGATAAAGACGATACAGGGCGCGTTTTTCTTCGCCTGCTCGAACATATCGCGCACGCGCGAAGCGCCCACACCGACAAACATCTCTACAAAGTCAGAGCCGGAGATGGTGAAGAAGGGCACACCGGCCTCGCCAGCGATGGCGCGCGCAAGGAGCGTCTTACCGGTCCCCGGAGGGCCGACAAGAAGCGCGCCTTTCGGGATTTTGCCGCCAAGACGTGAGAACTTCTGCGGGTTGCGCAGGAATTCCACGATTTCTTCCAGCTCTTCCTTGGCCTCGTCGATACCAGCGACATCGTCAAAGGTGACACGACCGTGTTTCTCGGTCAGCATCTTGGCCTTGGACTTGCCAAAGCCCATGGCGCCGCCTTTGCCGCCGCCCTGCATCCGGTTCATGAA
>CAKZRP010000063.1 GCA_937146765.1 uncultured Paracoccaceae bacterium
GTCACTGGAGAGATGGCTGGTCCCAGACAAAGCGTCTCGACGCTGCACAAGGTACTGCGCCCTGCGAAGGATCTTGTTTCGGTCATTACTGGAGATCCGCACCTCGCTCAAATCACCTTCCCAGCGAAGCGCGTCCGCGAAGTCGCCTGGCGCCTGGGGCTTCACCCCATCGCGCAGAGCTCGGAGCTTTCGAAGGTGTCCCTCAAAGCGGCGCTTGATACCCATCTCGTCGAGGCCTCCGTCGGGGAAGCGGGCATCGATGAACTTGATCTTGGTCATGGAGATGGCGTTGTTGCAGAACTTGACCGATACGGATTCACCACGAGAATCCGGTGGATTAAGAGGCTCGCATGAGCAAGCCCGAACCCGCCCGCTACCGCACGACGAGCTGGAAGTCCTACAACGACGCGCTGAAGCAGCGCGGCTCGCTGCTGATCTGGCTGGACAAGGACATGGTGTGGCTAGCACCCAGGGCCGGTCGCAACGGCCGCCCTGCTGTATTCTCGGAATGAGGAGGAACGGCAGGCGGTCCGGGGGACCGTCTGCCCGACGAATGCGATCCAGTTTTGTTTGATGGTGAAAGTGCTGTTCGGCCTGCCGTTGAGGCAAATCGAGCCATGGGAACGCCACTGGTCAGAGTAACCATGGCGAGGCGGGATGGTGGGCAGCATCCTGACGATGGCCGGGCTGGAGTGGCCGGTGCCCGACTTTTCCACCCTGAGCCGACGCCAGAAATCCATCACCGTCCAGATATCGGGCCGTCGCGCGGCAGGCCCGCTGAACCTGTTGGTGGACAGTAGCGGGATCAAGTTCCTCGGCGATGGCGAGTGGCTGGCCCGCAAGCATGGATCCCATCGCAGGCGCCAATACCGAAAAGTTCATCTGGCGATGGACACCGGCACCGGCGACATCCGGGCGGTGGAGTTCACCTCCAGCGACAAAGGCGACAGTCCGGTCCTGCCCGAACCGCTGAGCCAGGTGCCGCCAGAGGAACAGATCCGTACCGTGACCGGTGATGGCGCCTACGACACGCGCCGCTGCCATACGGCCATCCTGGATCGAGGCGCGGCCGCCGTCATCCCCATCCGCAAGAACGGGCGCCTTTGGAAAGAAGACTGTCCGGCCGCAACGGCTCGCAACGAAATCCTGCGCGCCACCCGGCACCTCGGGCGAGCCATATGGAAGCGATGGACCGGCTATCATGCCCGAAGTCGGATCGAGGCAAAGATGCGATGCCTGAAATCCTTCGGCGAACGCATCGCCTCACGAGACCCCGACCGCCAGACCGCTGAAATCCACATCCGTATCGCTCTCATGAACCGCTTCAACGAACTCGGCATGGCCGAGATCGAACGCGTGGCCTGAACTCAATGGGAAAGGGAAAACTCGCTCACTTGCTCGGTTCTGCAACAATGCCGGTGGGCTTTGCATGGTCTTGCCATATCCCCCCGAGGAGGATAATTTTGCCCATGGCAAAACCACATTATCATGCAAGCCACCCACGGATCGCCGCGCGGCTGAAACGTGCCGATGGGCACCTTCATTCGGTCATCGCCATGATCGAAGAGGGACGGCCCTGTCACGACATCGCACAACAGCTGCATGCGGTGGAGAACGCGATCCGCAACGCCAAACAGGCGCTGATCCACGATCACCTTGACCATTGCCTTGATGCGGAGAGCTCGGACGCGGACCGCGCCGAACTCAAAGCCATCTCACGCTATCTCTGAGGCCTCAAATGCTCTCCATTCTGGCGGACCGCACCTATCGGCATCTGTTCCTCGCGCAAGTGGTGGCCTTGCTGGGCACCGGCTTGTCGACCGTGGCGCTTGGCCTTCTGGCCTATGACCTGGCAGGTGACGGAGCCGCCATGGTGCTTGGCACCGTCTTCACCGTGAAGATGGTCGCCTATGTGGCGATCGCGCCAGTGGCCGGAGCATTTGCCGACCGGGTGAACCGGCGTCGCTTGTTGGTTGCTCTGGATCTGGTGCGGGCCGGAGTGGCGGTGACGCTGCCCTTTGTGAGCGAGGTCTGGCAAGTCTACGTGCTGATCTTCCTGCTACAATCGGCCTCCGCCGCCTTCACGCCGACCTTTCAGGCGACCATACCAGATGTCCTGCCGGAGGAAGAGCGCTACACCCGCGCCCTGTCGCTGTCGCGCCTTGCCTATGATCTTGAAAACATCATCAGCCCCACTCTCGCGGCGCTGTTGCTGGCAGTGATGGCCTACAACACGCTGTTTCTCGGCACGGCGCTTGGATTTGTCGGGTCGGCCTTGCTGGTGGTCTCGGTCCTGCTGCCCAGCCCAAAGCCGTCGGCGCCCCGTGGCGTCTATGAGCGCACGACGCGGGGCATTCGGATCTACCTCGCCACGCCGCGTCTGCGCGGGCTCTTTGCCCTCAACCTAGCGGTTGCCTCTGCCGGGGCCATGGTGCTGGTCAACTCCGTGGTGCTGGTGCGCGGCGACCTGGGCCTGACGAACAGCGACCTTGCCTGGACACTGTTTGCTTTTGGCGCGGGTTCGATGCTGGCAGCCCTGATCTTGCCGCACCTGCTCGACACAATGAGGGACAGGCCCGTGATGATCGCCGGAGCGTCCCTCATGGTCCTTGCCCTGTTGGGCCTTTCTGGGGTGATCGCCCTGTCGGGGCTGACGTGGCAGGCTTTGCTGGGGGCATGGTTCTTGGTAGGGATCGGTTATTCCTCAACCCAGACGCCCTCCGGACGACTGCTGCGGCGCTCCGCCCATGCCGAGGACCGTCCGGCGGTTTTTGCGGCGCAATTTGCCCTGTCGCACGCCTGCTGGCTCATGACCTATCCGCTCTCTGGCTGGCTCCTGACGCAATTTGGCGCGCTGGTCGCATTGCTCTCGCTTGCGGCCCTCTCGGCCCTTGGGATCGCAGCCTGCCTGCGCCTGTGGCCAGAGGAGGCAGTGGGACAGGTCGAACATAGCCACGCTGACCTGCCACCGGATCACCCGCACCTGCGCGAACATGGTCCGCAGGGCCATCGGCACGCGATCATCATCGATGATTTGCACCGTCAGTGGCCGACGCAGGGTTAGGATGATCGCCCTTACAGGTCTGTTCTTCGCCGCCTTTCTGGCCGCGACGCTGGTTCCGGCACAGTCTGAGGCTGCGCTGGTCGGTTTGCTTTTATCCGGCAATCACTCGGATTGGGTTCTGGTGGGAACGGCGACAGTGGGCAACGTGCTGGGTTCCGTGGTCAACTGGATCTTGGGCCGTTACCTGACGCGTTACTCAGATCGGCGCTGGTTTCCCGTGTCAAAGGAGAAGCTCTCCAAGGCATCAGGGTGGTACCGGCGCTGGGGATACTGGAGCCTGCTTGGCAGTTGGTTACCCATATTGGGCGATCCCTTGACCTTGGCGGCGGGCGCAATGAAGGAACCTTTGTGGCGGTTCACGCTGATCGTCACGCTTGCGAAAGCCGCGCGCTATGTGGCCCTGGTTGTTGCGACGACCGGTTTTCTTTAATGGCGGGTGCGGGTGATGGGGGTGCCCTTGGGCCCTCTTCGAGTGTTTGGAGGCGCTGATGGACTTCTTGCTGGATGGGGATGAATCGGGGCGAACGACCATACTCTTCGCCCATGGGGCTGGGGCCGCGATGGATACCGTTTGGATGTCCACAGTGGCCGGGATGCTGGCAGAGCGAGGCCTTCGCGTCGCCCGGTTCGAGTTCGGCTACATGGCTGCGCGTCGGACAGGGGGCGCACGAAAGCCGCCGGGCAAGGCCGAAACCTTCATGCCGGAATATCAGGCCGCCATCGCCGCGCTGGACTGTGACGGGCCGCTGATCATTGGCGGCAAGAGCATGGGCGGGCGGGTGGCCAGCCTGATCGCCGAGAGCCAGAGGGAGGAGGGGCGCATCTGCGGGCTGCTCTGCCTCGGCTTTCCGTTCCACGCCCCTGGCAAGCCCGAACAGGTCCGCAGCGCCCATCTCGCCGCGACCCGCTGTCCGACCCTGATCTGTCAGGGCACCCGGGACCCTTTTGGCACCCGCGCCGAGGTGGAGACCTATGCGCTTTCGCCCGCCGTGTCGCTGTTCTGGGCCGAGGATGGCGATCATGACCTGAAACCGCGCAAACGGTTGACGGGCAAGAGCCTTGAGGATCATCTGAACGTCGCGGCGGATCGAGTGGCCGCCTGGGCTGTGGGCCTCGCCTGAAGGCCCCCGGCGTCGGCGCCTGCCGCGCGTTTGACAGCCGGGCCGACGATCTGTTAATTATGGCGCATGGGGCTTGCGGAAGCCTCGTGAGGCGCCAGCCGAATTGCCGCATCCTCTCCCCCTTTTTGCAGAGAAGGATGCCGACATGGCTTCTCCCACTGAAATCAAGACGATGCAACTGGCGCGGCTGATCGGAACCCCCGATTGCCCCAGCCTTGTCGATGTGCGGATCGACGAGGATTTTGCACGCGACCCGCGCCTGATCCCCGGCGCGTTCCGGTTTGACTGGACCAGATCCCTCGACCTTGCCGACCATCTCCGGGGACGCCGGGCCCTGGTCTATTGCCAGAAGGGGCTGAAGCTGGGGCAGGGGGTGGCGGCGATGCTGCGCGCGCGGGGGCTGGCGGCGGAGACCCTCGAAGGCGGCTTTGCAGCCTGGAGCGCGGCTGACCTGCCCACCGTTACCGCCGACCGCCTGCCGGAGCGATCCGCCACCGGCGGCACCCTCTGGGTCACGCGGCATCGGCCCAAGATCGACCGGATAGCCTGCCCCTGGCTGATCCGCCGTTTTGTCGATCCTGCGGCGCAGTTCCTGTTTGTGGATCCGGGACAGGTCCTGGAAGTCGCCGAACGGTTCCAGGCGACGCCATTCGATGTGGAGGATGTGTTCTGGAGCCATCGGGGCGCGCTCTGCACCTTTGACACCATGATTGCCGAATTCGGCCTGAGGCTTCCGGCGCTGGACCGTCTGGCGGTGATCGTGCGCGGAGCGGACACCAATCGTCACGATCTTGCCCCCGAGGCTGCGGGCCTTCTCGCGGCCTCGCTCGGCCTGTCGCGGATGTATCGCGATGACCTGGCGCAACTGGAGGCTGGCATGGCGTTGTACGATATGTTCTATCGCTGGGCACGGGATGCAACCGCTGAGGGCCACGACTGGCCCGCAGCGCTGACGAAGGGCTGAGACGATGGTGGAACAGGTGATGGACGAGCCGGTACCCGCCGGGGAGACTGTTCAGGTCAGCCCGGCGGAGGCGGCCCGGGACTTCCTGCGTATCGGGTTGATGTCCTTTGGCGGTCCGGCAGCGCAGATCGCGCTGATGCACCGCATTCTGGTCGAGGAGCGGCGCTGGCTCTCGGAACGGCAGTTCCTCAATGCGCTGAGTTTCTGCATGCTGCTGCCGGGCCCGGAGGCGATGCAACTCGCCACCTATGCGGGCTGGCGGTTGCACGGCATTCGCGGCGGGCTGGTCGCGGGCGGCCTGTTCGTGCTGCCCGGCGCGCTGGTGATCTTTGCGCTGGCGACGCTCTATGTCAGCTTTGGCGATGTGCCGCTGGTCGATACCCTGTTCCTCGGGGTGCAGGCCGCGGCGGTTGTCATCGTGGTCGAGGCCCTGCTGCGGGTCTCCAAACGGGCCTTGCGGGGCAGGGAGCATTGGGGGCTGGCGGCGCTTGCCTTTGTCGCCATCTTCTTTCTCGGGGTGCCCTTCCCGCTGCTGGTTCTGGCGGCGGGCCTCTATGGGGCCGCTTTTGCCAAGGCGCAGGATCCTGCGCCCGAGCCCCCCGTGCGGCCCCAGGGGCCGGGCCGCTTGCTGGTGACGCTGGGGCTGGGGCTCGCCCTCTGGGCGCTTCCGATGGCGGTCATTCTCCTCCTGATGCCGGAAGGGCCTGTGGCCAGCCTGTTGCTGGCGATCGGAGTCTTCTTTTCCAAACTGGCGGTGGTGACCTTTGGCGGAGCCTATGCGGTGCTGGCCTATATGGCGCAGGATGTGGTCACCAACCTCGGCTGGCTGAGCGCGACCGAGATGATGGACGGGCTGGGTCTGGCGGAAACCACTCCGGGGCCGCTGATCCTGGTGACGCAATTCGTCGGCTTCGTCGCCGGCTATCACCAGAGCGGGCTCGGGCTGGCATTGGCGGCGGGGGCGATTACCCTCTGGGTGACCTTTGTCCCCTGTTTCCTCTGGATCTTTGCCGGGGCGCCCTATGTGGAGCGGATCGCCGCGCAACCCCGGCTTTCGGCGGCGCTCTCCGCGATCACCGCAGCCGTGGTCGGGGTGATCCTGAACCTCTCGCTGTGGTTTGCCCTGCATGTGCTCTTTGCCGGGGTGACGGAGCACCGGGCCGGTCCGCTGATCCTCTGGACCCCGGATCTGGCCACCCTGCGCTGGGAGGCCGCCCTCCTGATCGCCCTCTCCGGCTATCTCCTGCTGCGCTTGCACCTCGGGATCGGCTGGGTTCTGGCGATCTCTGCCGCGGCGGCGCTGGCGCTGTCGGCGCTCTGACCGCTTGTGCAGGGGCGGAGAAGCCGGGGCCGGGCCAATCGTGTGCGCCGTGCCACCGCGATGGGAAAACCGGGGACAGCAGCGCCTTTGACCTTGGCGCTGGGTCAGGGGCTGACTAAAAGCGGGGCCATCCGCCTGTCAGGCGGGTTTCACGCGACCTTTTCCCTGATCCGGGCCTCTTCATGACCATTTCCCATCTTGTCACCCATTCCGGCGGTTTCCACGCGGATGAGCTGTTGTCCTCGGTCATCCTGACCCGCCTGTTCCCGCAGGCGCAGATCCTGCGCACCCGGGACGAGGCCTGGATCACCCCCGGCGCGGGCAAGATCATCTATGACGTCGGTCGCGCCTATGATCCCGAGGCGGCCATCTTCGACCACCACCAGAAGGACGCCCCCCTGCGCAGCGACGGCCAACCCTACAGCAGCTTCGGCCTCGTCTGGTCCCATTTCGGCCGCGACTACCTTGCGGCGCTTGCGGTGCCGGAGGCGGATCGCGAGGCGATCCATGCGGCCTTCGACCGGGGCTTCGTGCTGCCGGTCGACCTGATGGACAATGGCGCGCTGGATCCTTCGGTGGCGGGTCCGCTGGCGGATCTGACGCTGCCTGCCCTGCTGGAGACGCTGAAGCCCTCCTTCGACGATCCTGCCCCGGATGCGGATGACCGCGCCTTTGGCGAGGCGCTTGCGGTGGCGCGCGCCTTTGTCGAGGCCAGCCTGCGCCGCAAGGCCGCCAAGCACCGGGCGGAGACCAAGGTGCTGGAGGCGATCCGCGCCGCCGGGGACAATCCGGTGCTGGAACTGGCGATGGGGATGCCCTTCCGCTCCGCCATCGAGCGGGCCGGGGCCGACCACATGCTTTTCGTGGTGCATCCGCGTGGGCAGGACTGGACCCTGACCACGATCCGGCTGAGCGATGACACCTTCGACAACCGGGCGGACCTGCCCGCATCCTGGGCCGGGTTGACCGATGGCGCGCTGGAAGAGGCCTCCGGCGTTCCGGGGGCGAAGTTCTGTCACAATGGCCGCTTCATCGCGGTGGCGCAGAGCCGTGAGGCCATCCTGAAGATGGCGGAACTGGCGGTGGCAGAGGCGCTCAATCCGGCCTGAGCCACCCTCGGTAGCGCACGATCAGTCCCACCAGCGGCATCGACACCGCCACATCGAAGTGGAAGCGGCCTTCGCGCATCTCCTCGGTGGATTGGCTGCGGGGCAGAACCGCGCGGGGCAGCGGGAGGCCAAAGGCCCAGCCGCGGGTCACCGGGTAGCGCAACGCGCCTGCCTCAAGGCTGAGGTCGATGACAAAGCGCAAGGGACCAAACCGTTCGGTCACCTGACCGCTGCCCGGCGGGCCATGGGCGGAGAGCACCGAATGGAACGCCTTGTCGCCAAAGCGGCGCAGCCAGACCTCCTTGGCGCCTTCGCGGCGGATCTCCACCTGCACCGGCAGGGCCCGACCGGCCTTGGGAAAGCCGATCAGACGCCGCAGGAGCCGTGCCAGCGGCGAGGGGCCGTTTTCCACCTCCGCCTCGCCCCGCCAACGGCGGGTGTCCACACAGTCATGCAGATCGCGTATCGCGCTGGGGAGCTGGTCCCAGACCGGGCCGAGGGCGCTGCGGAACACAGGGGTCACCTCCGCGGCCTCGGTGCCGGTGCGGATGTCGAGCCCTTCGGCGGTGGCGAGGATCTCCGCCAGCGGGACCTCGCCAAGGCAGGGGCGCGCACCGGGGGCGAGCGTGCCGCCAAGCGCCTTGCGGCAGAGGGCACGAGCGGGCAGGCTGGGCACATGCGGGCCGTCCCCGGTCCCGGCGATGAGGACCCAGCGACGCATCTCGACACCGCCGTCCTGCCTCTGGCCCAGCACCTCGACCAGCATGCCGCCCCGGTCGCTGCCGAATGGGGCGAAGCCTTGCGCCACAAGCTGCAACAGGGGGGCCAAGGGTTCCAGGGACCGCAAGAGCCGGACGCGCACCAGGAGGCTCAGCAGCCAGAGCCCGTGATGCAGGACCGCAAGCTCCAGCCCGGCGCGGAACAGGACCGTCCGGGCGCCAAAACGGACGGGGAACAGTCGCAGGTCCGGTGCCCCGATATAGGAAGCCCGTCTGGTGATCGGTGGCAGGCCGGGCAGGCTGAGCCGGACCCGTTTCAACCCGCTCCAGCCGATGACCGGCGCAGTCCGTCCGGCCCGGGTCCGCGGCAGCGGGTGGCCGACTTGTGCCAGGATGGCCCGCATCACGGAACGCCCGCGCGGGGCGCGGTTGCCCGGCAGGATGGTGCTTTCAATCCGCTCGATCCGGCTCAGGCCGGTGGCAAGGTGCTGCACCGCCGCAGCGGAGAGGCCCGGCACGCTGGATGCGCCCGAGATCACCGTGACCCCGGCGGCGCGTGCTTCACTGTCCAGCGCGGTGATCCCGGCGGTAAAGGCGGCATCATCGCTGAGGTCGATGTAATGGGCGCCACAGGCAATGGCCGCGCGGGCGAGCGCATAAGGTGTGGTGCCATAGGCCTGAAACGGACCTGCGGCATCCACAACGATCCGCGGCGCGAGAGCGGCAACCTCCGCCGCTAGACTGGGGGACATCCGGTCCAGACCTGTGGGTGTACCGCCATGGGCCGCACAAAAGGCCTGAGCGGCGGCCAGCGAGCGACCCGCCACCAGTACCTCGCAGAGGCCGCTGCAGGCGAGATAGGCGCAGAGCTTGCCGCCAAAGACACCATAGCCGCCAAGGACAAGGATGCGGTCAGTCAAGGAGACGCCCCCGTAGCTCGGCCGATGGCAACGGACAGGCACGGCGGCCAAAGGCATAGCGGTTCCGGGCAATCCGGTCGTAGAGCCAGTTGCCGATGGGCAGGGGGAGGAGGTTCAGCAGGATGAGCGCCCGCCAGGGCCATCCAAGGCGGTGCATGGTGGCGCAAAAGGCGGCAAGCCTGGTATAGGCGCGTCCCTCGACGATGACGATATTGGTTGACCAGTCATGGGGGTCGAGCCCATGGGCGCGGTAGAGATCCTGCCCGCGTGGCGATTGCGCGCTGACAAACCGGAAGCGCGCCTCTGGGTCGTGGCGGGTGATGAACCGTGCAAAGCCCGAGCAGACTATACACTCGGCATCAAAGACGATCAGGTCCTGCGTCGGGGCTGGCATGGGTCGCCTCGCAAATGACTTCGCCCCCAGACCTATCAGTCCGGGGGGCGGAGGGGAATGCGGCCAAATGTGCCCGTCAGGCGGTGAGGATCAGCCGCGCCCGCGATAGGGCGGCACGCCCTGATCGGGGATCCAGACGCCCTCGGGCAGGGGGCCGGTCTGGTAGAAGACGTCAATCGGAATGCCGCCGCGCGGATACCAGTAACCGCCGATCCGCAGCCATTTCGGATCAAGGAAATCCGCCAGACGGCGCGCGATGGAGACCGTGCAATCCTCGTGGAAGGCGCCGTGGTTGCGGAACGACCCAAGGTAGAGTTTCAGCGATTTGCTCTCCACCAGCCAGTCGCCCGGCACGTAGTCGATCACCAGATGGGCAAAGTCCGGCTGGCCTGTCATGGGGCAGAGCGAGGTGAACTCCGGCGCGGTGAAGCGCACGTTATAGGCCACATCGCTTTGCGGGTTTGCGACCCGCTCCAGCTCGGCGGTTTCGGGGTTGTCGGGCAGCACGGTTGCGCCGCCCAATTGCTTGAGATTGCTGTAGATACTGTCGGTCATGATCGGCCTTTCAAAAGGTCAGACGCCGCGCTGGTTGCCCCAGACGAGGACATGCAGCTGCGGCAGAATACGGGGGGCGAACCAGCCCTTGCCCACGGTTTCGTCGATCAGCCAGCGCAGCCGTGCGGTGGCCTCGTTGAGGTTGATAGGGCTCTCCGGGTTCACCTCGGGGTTGCCGGGTTGCAGGAAGAGCGGCAGCTCCGGGTGGCGGGCATGGGCGGCGCGGGCATAGGCAAGATCGGCGTCGTTGAAGATGACGATCTTCATCACCACGGTGGGGCCATCGCCCGCCGCTGCCAGACAGTCCGCGAACTTGTCCCAATCGGTGTCATGGGTGCTGGAGGGCGGCTTGGGGCTGAGCACCAGCGTGTCGAGATCGGCAAACCAATCTTGCGTGACCGATCCTTGGGTTTCGAGCGCAAAGCGATAGCCCTCGGCGCGCCCCAGCGCGATCACGGGGGCAAAGTCCTGAATCGCCGGGTTGCCGCCAGAGACCGAGACGGTCAGCGGCTGCCCACCAGACAGTTTGCGCACCTCGCCCATGATCGCCTCAGCCGACATCGGGGTCCAGGTCTGGCGATAGACGCTCTCGACCGCATGCAGGCTGTCACACCAGGCGCAGCGATAGTCGCAGCCACCCGCGCGGACAAAGACCGTCGGCTCGCCGATCAGGATGCCTTCGCCCTGCACGGTGGGGCCAAAGATTTCCGCAATCCGCAGGCTCATGGACGATACTCCGCCCAGGTCTTTGGCGTTTCCGAGACCTTCACGGCGCTCACCTCGGGCCAGCGGGCGTGACACCATTGGTAGAAATGGCGCGCCATATTCTCCGCCGTCGAGGGGCCCTCCATCACCTCATTGAGGTGGCGATGGTCAAACGTGCCGTCGATATAGGTCTTGAGCGCGGCCAACTCGTGATAGTCGCGCACAAACCCGTCGGCGTTCAGCTCCCGCGCGGCCAGTTCCACCACAACCACGTAATTGTGCCCATGTAGGCGGGCGCATTGGTGGTCGTCGGGCAGATGCGAGAGCTGGTGTGAGGCCGAGAAGTGAAACTCCTTGGAGATCCGAAACATCAGCGCCGCTCCCCTTCGGAATTGGCCCGATCCGCAATCGCCTGCCGCCAGAACTCCGGATCGTCATAGACCGTGGGGTCGGTGACACCCGCCAGATCAAAGGCCTCGCGTCGCTCGACGCAGGTGCCGCAGCGCCCACAATGATGCGCGCCGCCTTTGTAGCACGACCAGGTTTCCGCAAAGGGTGTGCCATGGGCCGCGCCTTCGGTCACGATGTCGCCTTTGGTGCGGTGCACGAAGGGCGTCCACAGGCGGGTGGTCGCATACCCGTCCAAGGCCGCCTGCTGCATCGCGTCAAAGGCCTCGGTAAAGGCGGGACGGCAGTCGGGATAGATGAAGTGATCGCCGCCATGCACAGCGGTCGCCACCGCCACGTCGCCATTGGCGGCGGCGATGCCAAAGGCAATCGACAGCATGATGGCATTACGGTTGGGTACCACGGTGATCCGCATGGTCTCCTCGGCGTAATGGCCATCGGGCACGTCGATATCGTCCGTCAGGGCCGAGCCGGTGAGCGCGGCGCCAATCGGGCGCATGTCGATCAGATGGAAGGGTACGCCAAGGCGATCCGCCGCGGCGCGGGCAAACTCCAGCTCCTTTTTATGACGTTGGCCATAGTCAAAGGAGACCAGACGGGTGAGCTGCCGGGTTGCGGCAGTCATATGGGCGAGGGACACGGAGTCCAATCCGCCCGAGCAGATGACAAGTGTTTTCAAGTTTTCAGTCCTTGTTTTGATGACCGGGTAGGCTGCGACCGGTGGGGCGCTCTATAGGGGGCGGCGGCGTGGGGCGCAATGGCGCATCTGTGGCCTTGCAGAGGCTGCATAGCCGCCTTGATCTGCCGCTGTCAGGCCGGAGTTGACCTGCGATGCGGGAAACATACGTCCCACAACAGACCGCTTGCATGGAACAGCGTTCGGCAAGGGGGAGAAAATACATGTCTCTCTCCGAGTTTTGTCCCATCTGTAGGATGCAAGTCCCTGAATTTCCGCCACCCTTGCGGTTTGCTCAAAAAATGGACACCTGTGCGACAACACCAGACATCAAGGAGTCTCCCGCTATGAAGACCGCATTCCGCGCCGCCGCCTTCGCAGGCCTCATCGCCAGTTTTGCCCCTGCCGCCCAGGCTGAGGACACCACCCTCACCGTGGGCATGTCCGGCGGCTACTTCCCCTTCACCTTCGTCCGTCAGGACGTGCTGCAGGGGTTCGAAGTCGATGTAATGAACGCGGTGGGCGAGCTGACAGACCTCGATATCCAGTTCGAGACCATGTCCTTTTCTGGCCTCGTCGGCGCGCTGGATGCGGGCCGTATCGACACCATCGCCAACCAGATCACCATCACCCCGGAGCGCGAGGCGAAATTCGCCTTTAGCCAGCCCTACGTGATCGACGGCGCGCAGGTGGTTACCCGCAAGGGCAATGACTCCATCACCGGTGTCGAGGATCTGCGGGGCAAGATCGTGGCGGTGAACCTCGGCTCGAACTTCGAGCAGCTGCTGCGTGATCTGCCCTTTGCCGATGAGGTCGAGATCAAGACCTACGAGAGCAATATCGAGCAGGACACGGCGCTGGGGCGGGTTGATGCCTTTGTGATGGACCGGGTCTCCTCGGCGCAAGTGATCCAGCAAAGCCCGCTGCCGCTGCAACTGGCCGGTCAGCCTTTTTCGGAGATCCGCAATGCGCTGCCCTTCCGCAATGATGCCGAAGGCCAGGCCCTGCGCGACCGCGTCGATGCGGCGCTGACCACCCTGCGCGAGAACGGTACCCTGACCGAGATCTCGGTCAAGTGGTTCGGCACCGACATCACCAGCATCACGGCGGAGTAACCCATGCAAGGGCTCGACCTCGGGTATATGATCGGGCTGGCGCCGGTGATCCTCGGCTATGTGCCGCTGACGCTCGGAATGGCGGCGGCGGGCATGGTGGCGGCACTGGTGCTGGCGGCCCTGCTCGCGGTCGAGCGCGTGGTGCGGGTGCCGGTGTTGGACTGGCTGGTGGTTCTCTTTATCAGCTTCTTCCGCGGCACACCGCTTCTGGTGCAGCTGTTCCTGTTCTATTACGGGTTGCCGCAAGTCGTCTCTGTGCTGACCCGGATCGACGGGGTGAGCGCGGCGATCCTCGGCCTCACGCTGCATTTCGCCGCCTATATGGCGGAATCGATCCGCGCCGCCATCCTCGGCGTCGACCGCAGCCAGTGGGAGGCGGCACAATCCATCGGCATGACCCAGAGCCAGCTGATGCTGCGCATCATCCTGCCGCAGGCGGCACGGGTGGCGGCGCCCACATTGGTGAACTATTTCATCGACATGCTGAAAGGCACCTCACTGGCCTTTACCCTTGGCGTGACCGAGATGATGGGGGCGGCCCAGAAGGAAGCCGCGGGCAGCTTCCTCTATTTCGAGGCCTTCCTCGTGGTGGCACTGATCTACTGGGGCATGGTCGAGGCATTGAGCCAGGGTCAGAAATGGCTCGAGACGCATCTGAACAAGGCTTACGCAAGATGACCTCCAACCACGGGATATCGATCAAGGGGCTGCGCAAGAGTTTTGGCGGCACGCCCATTCTCGACGGTATCGACCTTGAGATCGCACCGGGAGAGCGGGTGGTCATCATTGGCCCCTCCGGCACCGGCAAGTCGACGCTGCTGCGCTGCCTCAACTTTCTCGACAGGCCGGATGAGGGTCTGATCTCCATCGGTGATCTGAGGGTGGATGCAGCACGGGCGCGCAAGGGCGAGATCCTCGGCCTGCGTCGGCGCACGGGGTTCGTGTTCCAGAATTACGCGCTCTTTGCCAACAAGACCGCCGCCGAAAACATCATGGAGGCATTGGTGACGGTGCAGCGTCTGCCACGGGCCGAAGCCGCAGACCGCGCCCGCGCGATCCTCGCGGAGACCGGTCTGGCGGACAAGGCCGACAGCTACCCGGCGGCGCTTTCGGGCGGGCAGCAGCAGCGGGTCGGCATCGGCCGCGCCATGGCGCTCGATGCCGAGCTGATGCTGTTTGACGAGCCCACATCGGCGCTGGATCCCGAATGGGTGGGCGAGGTGCTCGACCTGATGCGGCGGGTGGCCGAGCGCAAGCAGACCATGCTGATCGTCACCCACGAGATGCAATTCGCCCGCGAGATCGCGGATCGGATCCTCTTCATGCACGGCGGCAAGATTGTCGAGCAGGGCACGCCCGCGCAGATCTTCGACACACCGCAGGATCCGCGTTTGCAGCGGTTCCTGGCGCGGGTGGGCGGCTGACGGCATAGGATCGTTGCGCGCTTCGGTTCGACTGCAGCCGGTTGCGTACATCAGGAACGAAACAGCCCCGCAAGCGATCTTGCGGGGCTTTCCATTTGTCCGGTCTCGGGCGCGGTTTATGCGGCCTCGGAAACTTTCTCTTTCAGCGCTTTCAGCAGGTTTTCCGGCGAGGAGACGCCATAGGGGTCCTCGGCGTGGTTGTCGTCACGACCCGGCTCTTCGAACCAGGCTTCGACCACACCGTTGTTGACGATCGCCGCATAGCGCCAGGAGCGCATGCCAAAGCCGAGGTTGTCCTTGGCCACCAGCATGCCGACCTTGCGGGTGAACTCGCCCGAGCCATCGGGGATCACCTTGACGTTCTTGATGCCCTGGGCTTCGGCCCATTTGTTCATCACGAAGCTGTCGTTGACCGACATGCAGTAGATGTCGTCGATGCCTTCGGCCTGGAAATCGGCAAAACCGTTCTCGAAACCGGGCAGCTGGTAGGTGGAGCAGGTCGGGGTGAAGGCGCCCGGCAGCGAGAACAGGATCACGCGCTTGCCCGCGAAGTAATCAGCAGTGGTCATGTCCTGCCAGCGGAAGGGGTTCGGGCCCTCGATGCTCTCGTCGCGAACGCGGGTGCGGAAGGTCACCTGGGGGAGTTTTTGTCCAGCAAACATGGGAGATCCTTGGAAAATTTGGGATATGCGCCGCGGTTCTTAACGGATCTGACCCGGGGTGCAAGGGGGCAAGGATGGAGATGGCGGAACTTCACAGAAGTGATTCAAATGCCTGCCCCGAAAGGGCGTTTTTCTTGCATGCTTGTGCGTTTTTCGGGCGGTTTTGGGCTCAGGACAGGAGCGTCAGCCAGACCAGAACGGTGACCACCGAAGCGGCCGTGGCGATCAGCACCGAAGAGGCGGCGACTCGCTTGGCGTGGCCATACATATTGGCAAAGATATAGGCGTTGACCCCTGGCGCCATGGCCGCGTTCAGCACACCGGAGCGGAACAGATCCTGTTTCACATCGAGCGCCGAGCCGAGCGTGTAAACGATGGCGGGATGCAGCACCAGCGCGATGCAGCAGACCATGGCAATGGTGCGCAAGTCGCCTTCGGGGCGATATTGCACCATGATGCCCCCCAGTGCGAAGAGCGCGGTCGGCAGCCCGGCCTTGGCCACCAAGGCCAGCGCCTCGTCCACTGGTTCCGGGATGGTGAAACCGGCGAGGTTTACCGCAAAGCCCGCGATGATCGCCAGGATCAGGTTGTTGCGGAAGATCGAGTTCAGCACCGAGGTCACGGTGCGCATCCCGCCATTGCCGCGATTGCGGATCACCTCCATCGCGGTGATGCCGAGCGCATAGCAGAAGGGCGAATGGAAGGCGATGATCGCATAGTTGCCGGTCAGCGCATTGGGGCCAAAGGCGCGCTCGGTGATCGGCAAGCCCAACAGGACCGAGTTCGAGAAAAGGCAGCAAAAGCCGATGGCGACGCAGTCTTCCCAGTCACGTTTGAAGATGAACCGCGCGCCGAGCATCCCCGCCGCAAAACAGGTACCGGCCCCGGTGTAGAAGCTGAATAGCAGCTTGGGATCAAAGCCCGCGTGCAGGTCGATCCCCGCCATGGCGCGAAACAGCAGAAAGGGGATGGCGACCCCTTGGGCGAATTTCATCAGCCCGTCGATCTGTTCATGCTTGAACATGCCGCGCAGGGTCAGACCGTAGCCGATGCCCACCACCACAAAGACCGGCAGGACGACATTGATGAGGTTTAAAATCATGGGGCTGTCGTCCAGGTCTGGAAAAAGGGTCTTCAGTAATCGCTATGGATAACCATCCCGTCATAGGCGGGAGTTATATGTTCGGGCGTCTCGGCCTCGACAGTGGCGTAATCCATGTCGATGTGCATGTTGGTCAGCACCGCGCGGGCAGGCTGCATGCGGTCGATCCAGGCCAGCGCCTCGGGGTAGGAAAAATGGGTGGGATGTGGCGTGTGACGCAAGGCATCCAGGATCCAGACGTCGAGCCCTTCCAGCACCGGCACCACCGCCTCTGGGATCTTGGCCACATCGGGCAGATAGGCGAGATCGCCGATGCGGAAGCCCAGCGCATCCATGCCGCCATGGTTTACGCGGAAGGGCAGGAAGGGAATGGCGCCACCGGGGCCGGTCACCTCAAACGCTCCGTCAATGTCGCGCATCTCGAGGATCGGCGGATAATTCGACCCCTCGGGCTGCACAAAGGCATAGCCGAACCGGTCCAGGAGGTCGGCGCGTGTGGGCGCATCGGCATAGACCGGCACCCGCTCGCGCATGTTGAAGACAATCATCCGCAGGTCGTCGAGTCCATGCACGTGATCGGCATGAGCATGGGTATAGACCACCGCATCAAGCCGCCCGACGCCCGCATCCAGAAGCTGGCTGCGCATGTCGGGGCTGGTGTCGATCAGCACCGTGGTGGTGCCTTCGGGGCCGGTGCGCTCTACCAGCAGGGAGCAGCGGCGGCGCATGTTCTTGGGGTTCTGGGGATCGCAGGCGCCCCAATGGCCGCCGATGCGCGGCACGCCGCCGGAGGAGCCGCAGCCGAGGATCGTGCAACGCAGTTCGGGCATCAGGCGGCGGCCTCATATTGAGCGACCTTCCAGAACAGCCGGTCGAAGTTCTCCTGGGTGCGGGCGGCAAATTCGGGATACGCAAGGCCAAAGACCTCGGCGCCGACGCGAGCGGTATGGGCGGTATAGGCCGGCTCGTTCCTTTTGCCGCGATAGGGCGGCGGCGCGAGATAGGGGCTGTCGGTCTCCACCAGAATGCGATCCAGCGGCGCGGCGGCAAAGATATCGCGCAGCTCCTGGCTCTTGGGGAAGGCGGCGATACCGGACATCGACAGGTAAAAGCCGAGGTCAAGCGCGGCGCGGCCCAGCTCCGGCGAGGAGGAGAAGCAATGCATCACGCAGGAATATTCCTTCTGCGCATGGGCTTCGGCAAGGATGCGGGCCATGTCGTCATCCGCCGCGCGGGCGTGGATGATCAGCGGCAGTCCGGTTTCCTGCGCCGCCTCGATATGGATCCTGAGGCTCTGTTTCTGCACCTCGGCGCTGTCGCCGGTGTAGTGGTAATCAAGGCCGGTCTCGCCAATGCCGACAAACTTCGGATGCTGGGCAAGCGCGACCAGTTGCTCAACGGTTGCCATCGGCTCTTCGGCGGCGCTCATCGGATGGGTGCCTGCGGCGTAGAAGACCGGCGCATGGGCCTCGGCCAGCGCGCGCACGGCGGGCTCATTGCGCAACCGGGTGCAGATGGTCACCATGCGGGTCACCCCGGCCTCTGCCGCGCGGGCGAGGATCTCGGGCAGTTGACCGTCGAAATCCGGGAAATCGAGGTGGCAATGGCTGTCAGTGATCTGCGGCGGGATTTGCGGGGTGCTCATGTCGGGGGCCTCGGTGGACGTCTTTTCTGCGCTGCAGGCCGCCGCATGATCGCCCGGATCAGCGGGACGCGGTGTCCTGCATCTTGAACACCGTATCTAGGACCAGCGCCGCAGGGTCAAGGTTCACCGCCTGCCCATGACGCGTGCGCTCCGTCACAACCGCCGCAAGATCGGCCCATGCCCGCGCTTTGTGCGGATCGGGCGAGAGGCGGGACAGGATGGCGGCCTCCTGCGGGGCCGCCTCGGGGAAGGGGGGCTGGCCGGTGGCCCCGGTGCGGGCCAGGCGCACCAGCAGGAGGTCAAACAGGGTCAGCATCAGCTCGAACCGCTCGCCCGCGTTGCGGGTGGCGGCGCGTTCCGCCAGGGCCATGGCGCCTTGCCGGTCGAGGCGGGGCAGGCTGTCGGCGAGGCGCAGGATCTCGGCGTAGAGCTTCAGCCCGTCGAGCGACAGGAGCCGCATTGCCGCGCCCACGGACCCGGCGGCGAGTGCGGCGAGATGGGTGGGATCCTGCGGCAGCTCTGCGCCGGCCTGTTCCAGCGCAGCCTGCATGTCCGGCGCCTCCAGCGGGCCAAGGCGCAGGGTGCGGCAGCGCGAGCGGATGGTCGGCAACAGGCGTGAGGGCTGGTGCGAAATCAACAGGAGCGTGGTGCGCGCAGGCGGCTCCTCCAGCATCTTCAGCAGCGCGTTGGCCGCATTGGGGTTCATCTCGTCGGCACTGTCGACGATCACCACCCGACGTCCGCCCTCGGCAGAAGAGAGGCCGAAGAATTTGTTCAGCACCCGCACGTCATCGACGACGATCTGGTCGCGCAGGCGGCCCTTGTCGTTGTAGCTGCGGGTGATTGCAGCGAGACCCGGCTCGGCCAGCGCCTGAATGCGGTGGCTGACGGGGTGATTTGGGTCAATGGCGAGCGTCTCGGGCGGTGGCGGGGCGCCAAACAATCCTTCGTCCTGCTGCAAGGGCGTTGCCAACAGGAACCGCGCGATGCGCCAGGCCAGGGTCGCCTTGCCCACCCCGCGCGGGCCCATGATGAGCCAGCCGTGATGCAGCCGTTCGGAGTTGAAGGCACGCAGGAACTCCGCCTCAGCCTGTGGGTGACCGATGAGGCGTGCGGTCTCGCGCGGGTGCGGCGCACCTTCGGCCTGATCGGCGCGGGGGAGGTCCTCGGTCTCGCTCATGCGCGCTGGGCCAAGGCGGCTTCGACCACCTCGGCGACCGCGGCAGAAACCGCCTCGATGGGGCGGGCGCCGTCGATCACCCGGAAGCGGTCGGAGAATTCCGCTGCCAACGACAGGAAACCCGCGCGCATCTTTTCCTGCAGCTCAAGGCCAAAGTCCTCAAACCGCTCCTCGGTGCCCTGCCGTCCTTTGGCCCGGCTCAGGCCGGTGGTGGGGTCCATGTCAATGAGGATCGTCAGGTCCGGCTCGCGGCCGATCATCAGCGCGTGCAGCTTGTCCACCGTGGCGCGCAGATCGCCACGCGACAGGCCCTGATACATGCGGGTGGAATCCGCAAACCGGTCGCAGACCACCACCTTGCCCTCGGCCAGCGCGGGCAGGATGGTGCGCTCCAGATGGTCGCGGCGGGCGGCGGTGAACAGCAGGATCTCGGTCTCCGCCGACCAGCGGTCGGGATCGCCTTCGAGCACCAGGCGGCGGATCTCCTCGGCGCCGGCGGAGCCGCCGGGCTCACGCGTCAGCACTACCTCGCGCTCAAGGCCGCGCAGGTGCTCTGCCAGAAGGCGGCATTGCGTCGATTTCCCCGACCCGTCGATCCCCTCGAAGGTCAGGAACAGGCCGCGGCCTTTGGGGCTGGTCACGTCGCGTTGTCCTCGGGTCCGTTCAGAAACCGCTTCACCAGCACCCGGACAGCCGTCATCACGCGGACCGGAAAGCCGCCGGTGCCCACATCACTCGCCGCGACCAGCGGCAGGCGCATTTCGGGCAGGTCTTCGGGCTTCACCACCAGTTCCGCAAGTTGCTGACCGGCCTGGATCGGCGCGGTTACCGGGCCGGTATAGACAACTTCTGCCTTGACCGCATCATTGGAAAGCGTCGGCAGCAAAATTTCCAGATCCTGCGCGGGGACCAGACCCACGGTCGGGCTGTTGCCCATCCAGACCTCGGCCTGTTCCACTGCGACGCCGGCCTTGGCTATGGTCTTCTTGGCAAATTGCCGAAAGGACCAGTTGACGATCGCCTCGCTCTCCTCGGCGCGTTCGGCCATGGTGTTGAGGCCCGAGATCACGAAGATCACCCGCCGGTCGCCCTGCTTGGCAGAACCCACGAGGCCGTAACCCGCTTCTTCGGTGTGGCCGGTCTTCAGCCCGTCGGCGCCAATGTCCAGTTGCAACAAGGGGTTGCGGTTCAGGGTGTTGGAGGGCGCTCGCCCGTCGAAGTCGAACTCCGTTTCCGAGAACAGCGGGTAGAACTCCGGGAAATCCTCGATCAGATGCTTGGCGAGAATGGCGAGATCCTTCACCGACATGCGGTGGTTGGGATCGGGCCAGCCGTTGGAATTCATAAAGGTGCTCTCGGTCATGCCCAGCTCGCGTGCGCGGCGGGTCATGTAACGGGCAAAACCGGCTTCGGTGCCATCGGGGCTCAGCGCCTCGGCAATCACCGCGCAGGCATCATTGCCCGACAGAACGATGATGCCGCGGATCAAATCTTCGACCCGCACGCGATCGGTGGTGTCGAGGAACATGGTGGAGCCCTTGTAGCTCATCGCATGCAGGCTGACCGGCAGCTCTTCCTCCATTGTCAGTCGCCCGTCACGCACGGCCTCGAAGGCCACGTAAAGCGTCATCAGCTTGGACATCGAGGCCGGCGGCAGCGGTTCATTGGCGTTCTTGTCCAGAAGCACCGTATTGGTGCCCTGATCCATCACATAGGCGGCGCGGGCCTTGGTGTCGAAGGCCAACACGGCCGAGGCGGACGCACAAAGCCAGAGCGCGGCAAGAGCGCCGAGACGGAGGGCGGGGGAGACGCAGTTGGGCACGGGGGAGATCCTCCCTTGGTTCGCAGGTCTAGGTTTCAGGTCCTCTGTCCCCCTCAGGGGGGGCAGGATCAGTTGGTCACCGCATAGGCATCGGCAAAGCCGGCGTCCTGCACATTCTTCAACAACTGCGCGAGTTCGGTCTTGGATTGGGCCGGACCGACCACGACCCGCCAGAAAGTCTTGCCGTTGGAGGCCTGCTCGTAAACGGTCGGGATCACCCCGGCATTGCGCATCTGGTCGGCGGTGCGTTTGGCATTTGCCTCAACGCTGAAGATGCCGAGCTGGATATAGGGCTTGTTGAGTGCCGAGCGTTGCGGTGCAGGCTCCACTGTCGCTGCGGGCACCGGGCTGGCCGAGGCGGCCGGGGCGGAGGCAGACAGGGCTGCGGCCGCATCGCCTGCAATCGAATCCAGGGCTTCGGTCTCGACACTGGCGGCTGCGGCGATCGGCGTGGTCTCGGCGGCAGCCTCAAGGGCAGTCTCGGCGCCCTCGGGAGCTTCCGACACCGACTCGCGCCGCAGGGCAGTCACGTTGAGCTCGATCGGGGCACCGGCCAGCATCGACAGGGCTGCTGCCGCATCCGAGGACACCTGAAGGCGCGGACCAGGGATCGCCCGCTCGCGGCGGAACAACGCCCCGATCACGAATTTGCCGTTGGCATTGTTGCGGATGATGACCCGCTCCGGTTCGGTCACATCGGGATGTGCCACCCAGACGCCGCCGATGGAGGGGCGCCCGTCCCAGAGACCGGCTTCGGTGACTTGAAAGACATCCGGGGCCTCGACGTCACGCTCCACCAGCTTGGTGGAATTGGACGGGCGGGCGGAAGTGGCCTCTTCTTTCGGTTTCAGGAAGGCGAAAAAGGAGCCTTTCTCGCCGTCGCTTGCGCCAGAGGCCGCGCCGCCGGACCCGCCCTCGCTACAGGCGGCTAGGCCCAGAACCGCAACAAGGGTCAGGGCCAGGTTGCGGGGGGCGGCCCCACGCGGGGAAGCTTTGGGGAAGGAGTGGTCGCTCATGCGGGAGTCCTGACTGCTCATGATCCGTGTCTGTGTCCGGTCTGTCTGTGCCTCTGCGCATCCCCGCCCTCGATTTCGCGATGGGGCGGCTGCCGTTTGCCGGTCGAATGCGCTATTTGGCGGCAGCATAAACGTTGCGGTTTCTTATGGAAACCCTGCGATTTTGCGGCTGCAGCTGTTGGGCGACAGATTGCGTGTTTGTGATCCATGGGCGCCAGGGCGGCCGGGGCGTGGATTTCTCCTTGCCTCCGCCTGCGTCGCATCCTACACCGCAGGGCAATTCGATCTGTGACCGGGGAGGTGGCAGAGTGGTCGAATGCGGCGGTCTTGAAAACCGTTGAACGTGAGAGCGTTCCCAGGGTTCGAATCCCTGTCTCCCCGCCATCCCGCCCAGTGGTTCCAGCCCTGAGGGGCGCGGCGACGGCTCGCGGGATCTAGCGATGTTTTCGGAAATCTACCGTCGACATGCATGGGCGGCACCCGAGTCTTTGATCCGACGCCGCCTTAAGGTGCTGGGCAGCGGCTTTGCGCGGCCGCAGGATGGTCCATCAACCAAGAGTGCGGGCGATATCGTCGAGGGCCTGACGCGCGGTCTGCGCCACGGCGACCGAGACAAAGCCATTGCCTCCATCCACCACCTGAAAGAAATCCGCATCAAGCTCGCGCCGGTATTCCGCCAACAAGGTCTTGGCGGATGTCTTGGCCTCCTCGCGGGTGGTGCCGGGTGCGGCATTCACGATGGCGATCAGCGCATCCTCCAGCCGCGCGTCGAGACCGATGAGATTGTCCGAGAGGGAGCCCACCTCGGCGGCAACCCCTTCGAGCTCGGGGTCATCGGCACAGACCTTGACGATTTCGGCCTGAAGTTTCTGCAATTCGCTCTTCATGGTGCCGCGGGCGGCGCGCCATTTCAGCTGGGCCTCGGCAAAGGGTTTGACATCGGTGGCCACGTTGAGCGCGGGATCGCCGGCTGCCTTGGCGGCGCGCAGCTTCTTGATCTGCGCCACCAGCGCGGGCACCGTCTCCAGCGCCTTGGTGTAATTGGGCGGATCGTCATTGGCGTTGTCGGTGGCCCATTGCCAGAGCCGGGACAACTCCACCAGGTCCGGATGATCCGGGTTGATCTTGCCGTCCAGAGCGCGTGCGTCTTTCACCGCCTCTTCGAGCTTGGGGAATTGCGCGACCCATTTGGCAGCATTGGGATCGCTGGAGGTCGCGTCCTTGGGGGCGGCGAGAGCGGCCTTGATGGCTTCCTGAGCCTGTTTCAACAGGCCCAGGGCGGCTTCGGCCTGGCCGCCGCCTGCATTGGCTTCCGCCTCCTTGAGGAGATCCGCCACCTGTGACTGGCTCTGCGGGTCAGCAATCGGGGCGGCCTGAGCGCGCAGGGTCTCTACCGCTTTCAGCAGTTTGGCCACCTGCGGATTGTCCGGAGCGGGGGCGCTGTCGTCGCCTTTGGGGATGGGGGACAGTTTTGCCAGTGCGGCTTCCAGCTTGTCCGCCCCGGCGGCGGCGGCGGTCAGATCGCCGGACTGCGCCAGTTTGACCACCGATTTGAACGCTGCCGCAATCTGGGCGGCGCGATCTTCGGGCAGGCCCTTGATTCGGGCAGAGATTTCCTTGAGCCGCCGGGTCAGCGCCTCGGCGTCGGCCCCGGTTGTCGTGGTGTCCTCTGAGGTGGGTTCTTCCGGCGCAGGGGCAGGCACCGGGGCCTCGGGGGCGGATCCCGCTTCGGGTGCGGCATCGTCGAGCTCCAGCTCCGGATCGTCCGGCAGATTGTCCTCGATATCCTGTTCCAGCAGGTTGCCGCTGGCATCAAGAATGACGACGTTCAGGGCAACCTTTTGCTTTTTCAGCCACTTCTTGAGCTTCTTGGCCATGCCTGGCAGTTCACGCTCGCATTTGAGGTGAATCTCCTTGCCGAGAACCGTCATCTCGCCAAAGGCGAATTTGGCGCCGGGACCTTCGTCTTTCGCTTCCTTGCCAACCACCTTGGAGGGCTTCTTGCGGTCAAGGCCGAAGTAGTGCTCCTCTTCTTTCGCTCCGGGGTTGAACCCGAAGGCGACCGGTTGCTTGCGGGCAATTTTGACCAGCTTCTTCAGCTCTGGGCCTTCAACCTTGAAACTTGCCACCTTCACGTCCCCTCTGCGTCCGGTCACAGGTCGACCGGTTTGGTCCTGCCTTCGCCCGGGTCGGGCAAAAGGGTGTTGTCATCGACGCCGCCCGCCCCAAAGGAGCGTCGGCCTGCAGTCTTCGGCGCTCAATCGGTCTTGCGGGCGCCTTCTTCGGCCTCGGCGGCCGCGACATCCGGGTTCGCGGGCTTGGCGGTCACCGGGGCAGGCGGATCCTGCATCGGTGACAGGTCCAGCGGCGCGTAGACCGGCGCGGCGGAGCCCGGCGCCAGATCTGCCTCCGCGCGATAGGGCAGGCCGGTGGTGTCATCGGAGACGAAATAGACCAGATGCCCGCCACTGATCGAAGGCGGGCTGATCAGGGAAAAATCCGGCATCCCGAAGTCGCGCAGACGGATCACCCCTTCCTGCCAGGGCTGGCCAGGGTCTTCGGCCTCGATCTGGCCGATATAGTCGCGCTGATAGCCTTCGGGATCGGCGATCACCGTGAAGGCGCCGCTGTACTCCAGCTCGTTGAGGACCTTGGCCCAGTTGAGCGGAGAGGCATCCGGCGCCAGGGCGAGCAGATCCTGCAGGGAGGAGGCTTCGCCCTTTTCCCCGATCATCACCACGATCTCTCCGGTGGGTTTGAGGCCGAATTCCATCACGTCAACATAGTCAGACATTCTTGGGTGCTCCTTGCGTCACGTGGCGCGTCAAGGGTTGGTCTTGGGCGTCAGAACCGCCCATTTGTCGTCAATCCATTTGGGATCGAGAATGCGCATACTGCCGGGCGGTTCGGTCTTTTGCCAGAGGACCGGCTGGCCGCTGACCGGATCCGGCGCCACCACGAAGAAGGTGTGATCCTCGCTGTCGCCCCAATTGCTGTCGGCGATGACGATTTCCGGGCATCCGAGATCCTGGACCATCAGGGCCGACATGGTGTCCTTTGCGCTTTCCGGCTTGTTGAAGAACCCATTGCGCAGATCTACCACAAGATCGGCGATATCCGAGGGCACCATCTCCGCCGTCGGGCGCAGGGTCTTGGCCTTGGCGTCGAACTGCTTCAGCAGCTCCTCGCATTCTGCCCGTTCCACATCGTCCTTGGCATTGGTGATCCAGCCCTGCACCCATCTGCGCGAGTCTTTTACACCGGCCTCAAAATGCTTGGCTGCCCGCTCGGCAGAGAGTTTGGTGGTGGCGATGGCCTTGCCGGGGTCGACCAGAGCGGCCTTCAGCTTGTCCTCCATGGTGCCCGGCCCTTCGAGAATCGGCTTCAGGGTCGGATTGTTGG
Source organism: uncultured Paracoccaceae bacterium (assembly GCA_937146765.1). Classification (GTDB taxonomy): domain Bacteria; phylum Pseudomonadota; class Alphaproteobacteria; order Rhodobacterales; family Rhodobacteraceae; genus Epibacterium. The sequence goes on from CAKZRP010000063.1 coordinate 25,325, forward strand.
GCAGGGCGTTGAAACCGTGGATGCTCTGGGTTTTCATGGTGACCATGTCCGGCGGCGTGGCGCCAAAGCTGGAGAACAGGCCTTCCATCACCTTCAGGGTCCGCTCGCCCTGTTTCTCGCGGGTGTCGGAGGTGTTGGGGTTGCGCGCCATGGTTTCGGTTTCGTCCATGGGGCCAAAGAGCGTCTCGGTTGCACGTGCGGTCTCGCCACCGGAGGGCATCTTCCAGGGGGCGCGGGTCAGTTTCCCGTTGCTGTCCTTCACCTCGGTCGCATCGACGAAGTTGGTTTCGATCAGGGGCTTGAGAGCCTTGGCTTCATTGCTGTTGGCATCGAGACCTAGCGCCCCCAGCACCCGAGAGGTGATGGCGGTGACATATTTCTCCCGCGAGGTGATCACTTCCTTGGAGACCGTGTCGATCATCACATAGCGCCCCTCGGTGGAGGAGCCGTCGCCGGAGGTGCCTTCGAGCTTGGCGGTCGGGTCATACTCGATGCGGAACCCGTCCTTGACCGCGTCGACCACCTTCCAGAGCTCGGCATTGATATTGTCGCCGGGGTCCTTGCCGAGGGCGGTGCGGATATCGTCCTGGATCGCCAGCGTACCATTGATGGAGTCGCTCTTCACCCGCGATTTCTGATCGCTGTTGGCGTCGCGCGCCATGGTGGTGGCCAGCGTATATTCCAGCGTCCGCATGATCGGGTCTTCGCCCGGCGGGATATTGGTCACCACCGCCATTGCGGGCGGCTTGGCGGTGGTCAGCGTGCCCTTGGAGGCGATTTCGGCGAATTTTTCCATCGCCCGCAGCGGCTCACCCTCGCGCAGACGGCGCGACGGGGCGGTGGAGAAACAGGAGCCGACCGGCCCCTGGTCCAGCGATTTCAGCATGGTGGCGAGCACGGCGGTGCGCGCATCGCCTGCGGTGGCGGGGGCGGTGGAGCCAAGCGCCCGGGTCACCAGGGTCTCGGCCTTGCCGCCGGGGGCGGGCGTCGTCATCCCTTTCAGGATCTCGCTGGCCTTCGGTTTCTTCAGCTCTTCGAGGGTGCGCAGCACGGTGTCGTTCATTGCCGGCATGGGGTGTTTCATGCTGTCGGGGTGGAACAGCATGTTGCCGATGGCCGTCTTGGCCTTGTCGGTGCTGAGGTCGATGGTGCCGTCCTTGTCACACAGCGTCCCGGCCACGGCCACCGCACGTTTCTGGGCACGTACATTGGCGGCATCGTCTTCGCTGTCGCCCAGGCCCGCCGGTTTCAGGTGGTCGCCGGAAGCGATGTAATCGTTGAGACGACCGAAGTAGTCGCCCCCGCAATGGGCCCCCATGCTGAGGATCGAATCCGCATAGGCGCGCGGGTCGGTGCCCTCGGGCAGGCCCTTGCCGGTCTTGTCGACAAAGCCACCGGAGACCATGTCGGAAAGAGAGGATAGCGCATCGGCCACCGCCTCGGGATGGCGCGCCCCGGTGGAGGCTTCCACCGCCTTGGCCGCCAAACGTGGATCCTTCTGGAAGGCCTTGATGAATTTCTCCGAGGTCGCATCGTCAAAAGGCGCGCCGGTGTCACCTGAAAGCGGGCCGAGTTCCATCGCCTCGGTCAGCAGCTTGGTGCCGAGCAGCCCGGTTTCGCGATCCTGCGCGGTCTTGAGATCGGTCTTGGCCTTCTCAAGAGCCTCTTCCGCCTTCTTGATCGCCTCTTCACGCGCGGATTTCTCGGTCGGGGTGCCTTCGGGCAGGGCGCGGGCGGTCTTCAGCAGGGTTTCAGCCCGTCCCAGCGCCTCTTTCGAGGTGCCCACGGCCTCGCCTGCTGCCTTGATCGACTCAGGGCTCGGCAAATCGCCTCCGGTGGCCTTGGCAAATTCGGCCAGTGCATCATGCGCGGCGGCCGCTGCCTTGGGGTTCTTCTTGGCCAGCGCGGTCATGCGGTCGATCTGCACCTTGAGCGCCTTGGCCTTGTCCAGCGCTTCGCGCGCGGCCTTGAACTGGGCCGGCTTCGGCAGGTCGTCGGGCATCGCTGCGGCCACCGCTGCAGTGGCCTTTTCGAAGCTTTCCCCATCTGCCTTGGTCGCGCCTGCAACCAGCTTCAGATCCGTGGCCGCCTTGATCAAGGCCGCCTTTTCTTCCTTCAGCTCGGTTTCGCGCTTCAAGGCCCGCCCTAGAAGCTGCGTCATGCCGGTGGTGGCATCCTTGAACGCACCATTCCTCTTCAGATCGAGAACGGCCCTGAGATCGGTGATGATCTGCATCATCTGCGGATCCTCGCGCGACACACGAGTCGCCACCTCGTTAAAGGCCCGCTCCTGTTTCACATAGGCTTCATAGGCCGCGACCGTCTTCTTGTCCTTGGAGCGGCTGAACAATCCCCCCTTCAGATAGGCGGAAATGAAGGCTTGCTGCTGTGGCGTGAGACTGTCGAAAGGCATGTGAGCATTACTCTCGGAAACTGAGGCAGTCTGCGGAAGGACACCGCAGGACCGCAACGTCGTCTGAACATGGAAACAGTGCGCGAATGCCGCAACCCTAATGCCGCCCGGTCCTTCGAGGCAAGAATTCTGTTCTGCGGAGCCCGGAAATTTCACCCGGCGGGAGAACTGGCCCCCGAACCTCTCCTGCCTTTTTTTCGTGCGGCTTGTCCGCGGGACGGCGGTTCGAGGGCGGCACCCGATGCGGATCTGGCAAAGGGTGGTTGACATCATGTTTTTTTGAACCAATCCTGAAATGGTTCAGATATTGGATTCTTTGGTCGAGAAAAGGGGGCGGTTCTATGGCTGTCTGGCGATCTTCCAGCAGTGAGGCGGCTCCGGATCGGGGGCAGGCAGTTCTTGAGCTGGAGGACTTCAGGCTGCGGTTTCGCGGCCAGGCTGCGGCCACGGTGAACGGCATCGACCTCAAGGTCTCGGCGGGAGAAATCCTCTGCATCGTCGGTGAGTCGGGGTGCGGGAAGAGCGTAACGGCCATGTCGATCATGGGTCTTTTGCCAAAAGGCTCCTCGGAAGTCTTGAGCGGATCGCTGTCTTTTATGGGCAAAACCTATGATCTGCGAAAGGAGACCGTCCCGAGTGACCTGCGTGGCAATCAGATCTCGATGATCTTCCAGGAGCCGATGACCTCGCTCAATCCGTCTTTCACCGTGGGCGACCAGATTGCCGAAGGGGTCTTGCGGCACAGGGGCGGTACACGTGCCGAGGCGATGGATCGTGCTTGGGAGATGTTGGTGAAAGTCGGCATACCAGCGCCAGAGCAAAGGCTGAGAGAGTATCCGTACCAATTGTCAGGTGGTATGCGCCAGCGGGTGATGATCGCCATGGCGCTGGCCAATGAGCCCAAGCTCCTGATTGCGGATGAGCCGACAACGGCGCTCGACGTAACCATCCAGGCACAGATCCTCGACCTCATTCGGGACTTGCGGAGCGATATGGGTATGGGGACGATGATGATCACCCATGACCTTGGGGTTGTGGCGGAAATCGCCGATAGCGTGGCGGTGATGTATGGCGGCGAGGTGGTGGAATATGGCCCCGTCGCGGCGGTCTTCGACAACCCGCAGCACCCCTATACCATCGGGTTGATGAGCGCGATGCCACGGCTGGACCAACCTGGTGGGCGGCTGGCGATTGTGCCGGGATCGGTGCCGAGCATCGCCAATATGCCCTCGGGTTGTCGGTTCCGCAGCCGCTGTGCCTTTGCCCATGCGCGCTGCGCTGAACCCGCCCCCCGCGTTGAGGCCAAAGCTGGCCATACCGTCGCCTGCCACTTTGCCCCCCTCGAACAAAACCTCGCGGTGACAACATGAGCACGGATGTGATCCTCAAGGCGGAAGGCCTGACCAAACGCTTTGGCGGTGGTGGTTTTTTGGCGAAAGCGCCGGTGGTGCAGGCGGTCAGCGATATCGCGCTCGAGGTGCGGCGCGGCGAGACCTTTGCCATCGTGGGTGAGTCCGGTTGCGGCAAATCCACCCTCGCGCGGCTGTTGATGCGGCTTTTGGAGCCGACGGCGGGGCAGGTGACCTTCGACGGGCAGGACATCAGCCATGTTGCGGGCGCGGGCCTGACCCGGTTGCGGCGCGACATGCAGTTCATCTTTCAGGATCCGTTCTCCTCGCTCAATCCCCGGATGACCGTGGGCAAGCTGATCGGCGAGCCTTTGGAGGTTCATGCGCCCGAACTGACCGCCCATGAGCGCCGTCGCAAAGTGGCGGAGCTGTTGCAGCAGGTCGGCCTGCCCGCCGAGCATGCGAACCGCTATCCGCACGAATTCTCCGGCGGGCAGCGACAGCGGATCGGCATTGCCCGCGCGCTGGCCTCGGGACCGAAGCTGATCATAGGGGATGAGCCGGTCTCCGCGCTGGATGTTTCGGTGCAGGCGCAGGTGATCAACCTTTTGGGCGACCTCAGCCGTGACCTCGGGCTGACGCTGGTGATCATCGCCCATGACCTCGGCGTGATCCGTCATATGAGCGATCGGGTCGCGGTGATGTATCTGGGGCGCATCGTCGAGATGGGCACCGCGGCGGAGGTGTTTGACCAGCCGCGCCATCCCTATACGCAGGCGCTCTTGGCCTCGATCCCGGCGCCGCGTGGCGCTGAGGAGGCGCGCCCCCAGTTGACGGGCGAGATGCCGAGCCCTTCCGCCCCGCCCTCAGGCTGTGCCTTTCACACCCGATGTCCGCACGCAACACCCGCCTGCAGCGCGGCGATCCCCGCGCCGGTGCGGGTCTCCGACAGTGGCCATAGCGTCGCCTGTCATCGCTGGGCGGACATTCCCGCTCCCGAGGGACAGGCCACCCCGCCCGCAAGGTCCGAGCAGGCAGAGGCGCGGTTTGCCCTCTACCGCGCGGCTCTGGCGGGGGCAGAGGTTCAATACGCCGAGCCATAACACCGAGATTTAAAACAATAAAAACAAGACGCCGACCCACTCACGCACACCAACACCAAAAAGACATCAACAGAGAGGACCCCACCCTATGACCCTGCTGAAACCCACCCTGATGGCGGCCCTATTGAGCGCCACCGCCCTGGGGCTGGCCGCCACCGGTGCCAGCGCCAAGGACTTGCGGATCGGCCTGCAATCGGATGCGGATGTGCTGGACCCGGACCAGTCGCGCACCTTTGTCGGGCGGATCGTTTATACGTCGCTCTGCGACAAGCTGGTCGATATCACTCCCGATCTGGAGATCATCCCGCAGCTGGCGACCGCCTGGCAGCTTTCCGAGGATGGCACCACCATCACCATGCAGCTGCGCGAAGGGGTGGTGTTCCATGATGGCACGCCCTTTAATGCCGAGGCCGTGGCGGCGAATATCGAACGCTCCAAAACCTTGGACGAGTCGCGCCGCAAGTCCGAGCTGGCTTCGGTCAGCTCCACCGAAGTCACCGGCGAGTACGAGATCAAACTGCACCTTGCGGGCCCCGATGCGACCCTGATGGCGCAGTTGGCGGATCGTGCGGGCATGATGATCTCCCCCACTGCGGCAGCAGCGGCGGGTGCGGATTTCGGCCTCAACCCGGTCTGCTCCGGCCCCTATAGTTTCTCCGAGCGGGTGGCGCAGGACAAGATCGTGTTGAAGCGCTTTCCCGACTATTGGAACGCCGATGCGATCAGCTTTGACAGCGTGACCTTCCTGCCGATCCCCGACACCACCGTGCGTTTGGCGAACCTCCAGTCCGGCGACATCGACATGCTGGAGCGTCTGGCGGCGACAGATCTGGCCCAGGCGAAGGGTGATGCGAATATCACCGTCGCCGAGGCGGTTTCTCTGGGCTATCAGGGCATTACCTTCAACGTCGGCAATGGCGCAAAGGGCGATAACCCCTGGGGCAATGACAAGCGTTTGCGGCAGGCCTTCAGCTATGCGGTGGACCGCGAGGCGCTGAACCAAGTGGTGTTTGAGGGCGCGGCTGCGGCCGGCAACCAGCCCTTCCCGCCGAACTCGCCTTGGTATGATGCCGCCTTCCCGGTGCCGCAACGCGACGTGGCCAAGGCCAAGGAACTGCTGGCCGAGGCAGGCTATCCCGATGGGCTGGAGCTGGAGGTTCAGGTCCCCAATACCACCGTGCCGCTGCAGCTGATGCAGGTGGTGCAAGCGATGGCGGCCGAGGCCGGCATCACCGTCAAGATCGTGTCGAAGGAATTCGCCACGCTGCTGGCCGATCAATCCGCCGGTGACTACACCGCCAGCCAGATCGGCTGGTCCGGGCGGGTTGACCCCGATGGCAACATCCACGGCTTTGTCACCACCGATGCGGGGCTGAACGATGCGAAGTTCTCCAACGCCGAGGTGGATGCGGCCCTGAACGCAGCCCGCATCGCCCCAACCACGGAGGAGCGCAAGGCGTCTTATGACGCGGCGAGCGCGATCCTGAATGACGAGCTACCCCTGGTCTATCTCTACCACGAGACCTGGATCTGGGCGCTGAACAGCAAGATCAAGGGCTTCACCGCCTATCCGGATGGGATGATCCGTCTGGAAGGCGTGACCTGGTCCGAGTGATCCTGCCGCGCCCTGCCGCCGATCCTTGCGGCGGGGCGCACCCTTTCCATGGCGCAGATGCGCCACACAGCCACAGGCCCGGTCTATGCTCCTGTTTCTTTCTCGCCGCGTGTTGATCGCGCTGCCGACGATCCTTCTGATCTCGGTCTTTGTCTTTGCCCTGCAAAAGCTCTTGCCGGGTGATCCCTTGCTGGTGCTTGCCGGCGAGGAGCGCGACCCTGCGGTTCTGGAGCTGTTGCGGGAGAAATACCGGCTGAACGACCCCCTCGTGGTGCAGTATTTCACCTGGGTGACCAATGCGCTGACCGGAGACCTTGGGATTTCCCTGCGCACCAACCAGCCGGTGACCGAGCTGATGCTGCAAAAGCTGCCGGTGACGCTGCAACTGGCGGCGATGTCGATGATCTTTGCGCTGGTGATCGGCGTGCCGGCCGGGATCCTCTCGGCCTATAAAAAGGGCACGGTGACCGATTACATCGCCAATATCGTGGCGCTTTCCGGCCTGTCGATCCCGAATTTCTGGCTGGGGATCATGTTGATCCTGCTGGTCTCGGTGAAATGGCAACTGCTGCCCGCCTCTGGCTATGTGCCGCTGTCGGAGGATTTTGGACAGTCGATCCGCACCATGCTGATGCCCTCTTTCGTGCTCGGCACCGCGCTGGCTGCAACGATGATGCGGCACACGCGCTCCGCCATGCTCGGGGTCTTAAGCGCCGATTACGTACGCACCGCCCGCGCCAAGGGCCTGACAGAACGCCGCGTGGTGTTGAAACACGCCTTTCGCAACGCGCTGACGCCGATTGTGACGCTGACCGCGCTGCTCTTTGGCGAGCTGGTCGCGGGGGCCGTGCTGACCGAGCAGATTTTCACCATCCCCGGCTTTGGCAAGATGGTGGTCGATGCCGTGTTCAACCGCGATTACGCCGTGGTGCAGGGCATCGTTCTGGTGACCGCTGTGGGCTTCATTTTCATGAACCTCGTGGCGGATGCCTTGTACTTCATTCTGAACCCGCGACTGAGAGGGCAGTGAGATGACCGAAGCCACCGCCCAGATTTCGCCAGAGCAGCTTGGTAAGGCCGAAAACCGCGTCTGGAAGAAATTCCGGAGCCATCGCAGTGCCTTGCTGGGTGGCATCCTTGTGGGGTTCTTTGTCTTGATAGCGGTCTTGGCCCCCGTTTTGCCGGTGCCCGATCCCGCCGCCACCTCCTGGAGCGCGGTGCGGCAGGCGCCCTCCATGGCGCATTGGATGGGCACCGATGAGATTGGCCGCGATGTGATGAGCCGCCTCATCTGGGGCGCGCAGGCCTCGCTCTTGGCCGGGGTGGTCTCGGTCGGGATCGCGCTCTGTCTGGGCGTGCCGCTGGGCATTCTGGCGGGGTATTTTGGCGGTTGGACCGATGCAGTGATCTCGCGCTGTACCGAGGCCCTGTTGGCCGCGCCCTTCCTGATCCTTGCGATTGCGCTGGCGGCTTTCCTTGGGCCGAGCCTCACCAATGCGATGATCGCCATCGGGATTTCCGCCATGCCGATCTTCATCCGCCTGACCCGTGGCCAGGTGCTGAACGTGCGGTCCGAGGATTACGTCGACAGCGCCCGCGCCATTGGCCTGCCGACGCCGAAGATCCTGCGCCGCTACATCCTGCCGAACGTGCTGCCGCCGATCCTGGTGCAGGCGACGCTGACCATTGCCACCGCCATCATCGCGGAGGCTTCGCTTTCCTTCCTCGGCCTCGGCCAGCAGGCTCCTGCGCCGAGCTGGGGGTCGATGCTGAACACGGCGAAGAATTTCCTCAATCAAGCCCCCTGGATGGCCCTGTGGCCGGGCATCTCGATCTTTCTCGTGGTGCTGGGCTTCAACCTTCTCGGCGACGGTCTGCGCGATGCGCTGGACCCGCGCGAGCACTAAAAAGACTAAGGGAGTCATACAATGTCCGATTTCACCACACGGCCGGAGATCCGCGGCACCTTTGGGGTCGCCACCTCGACCCATTGGATCGCCTCTGCGGTGGGGATGAGCATTCTTGAAAAGGGCGGCAATGCCTTTGACGCCGCCGTCGCCACCGCGCTGGTGCTGCAAGTGGTGGAGCCGCATCTGAACGGCCCCGCAGGCGATATGCCGGCGATCTTCCACAAGGCGGAGACAGGCGAGACCAAGGTGCTCTGCGCCCAAGGGGTGACGCCCGCCGCTGCGACGATTGCGCATTACAAGGCGCAGGGGCTGACCCTTATCCCCGGCTCTGGGTTGTTGTCGACCGTGGTGCCCGGCGCCTTTGACGGCTGGATGCTGATGCTGCGCGATCACGGCACCATGAGCCTGCGCGAGGTGCTGGAGCCGGTGATTTTCTATGCCCGCGACGGTCATCCGATGCTTCCGCGCGTGGCGGCGACCATCGCCGGGCTGCAGGAGTTCTTTGAGACGGAATGGCCGACTTCAGCTGCTGTTTGGGCCCCGAATGGCGTGGCGCCAAAGGCGCAGGAGCTGTTCAAGAATCCCGATCTGGCGCGCACCTACGAGCGTCTGGTTGAGGCGGGCGAGGCCGCAGGTGCGGACCGCGTGGCCCAGATCGACGCCGCTCGGGCCGAATGGCGCGAGGGCTTTGTGGCCGAGGCGATCTTTGACTACCTCGAAGACGCCTGCGTGATGGATGTCTCTGACCAGAAACACAGCGCGGTGCTGGCGCCGGAGGATCTGAGAAACTGGCGCGCCTCTTACGAGGAGACGCTGAGCTACCAATACGAGGGCTGGACGGTCCACAAGACCCAGGCCTGGAGTCAGGGTCCGGTGCTGTTGCAGGCGCTGGCGATCCTCAAAGGCTTTGACCTTGGCGCGATGGACCCGATGGGAGCAGAGTTCGTCCATACGGTAACCGAGGCGATGAAGCTCGCCTATGCCGACCGCGAAGCCTATTACGGCGACCCCGATCACTCCGAGATCCCGATGGAATACCTGTTGAGCGAGGAGTACAACGTCGAGCGACGCAAGCTGATCACCGCCGAGGCCTCAACCGAGCAGCGTCCGGGACGGGTGCCGGGGCTTGAGCATCTGGCGGACGCCTATATCGAGCGCGCCGCGCGCGACTTCAACGTTGGGCAAGTGGCGGCGCAAGAGCCGACCATGTCGCATCTCACGGAAAAGCGCGGCGATACCGTGCACCTTGATGTGATCGACCGCTGGGGCAATATGGTCGCCGCGACCCCTTCCGGCGGCTGGCTGCAAAGCTCGCCGGTCATCCCCGGCCTCGGCTTTCCGCTGAATTCCCGCGCCCAGATGTTCTGGCTGGAGGAAGGCCTGCCGACCTCGCTCGCGCCGAACCGTCGCCCGCGCACCACGCTGACGCCGAGCCTTGCAGAAAAGGACGGCGTGCAGATGGTCTTTGGCACCCCCGGTGGCGACCAGCAGGACCAATGGCAGCTGGTCTGGTTCCTGCGCTTTGTTCATTTCGGGATGGAGTTGCAACAGTGTATGGACGCACCGCTGTTCCACTCGATGCACTTCCAAGGGTCGTTTTTCCCGCGCGAGGTGCGCACGGCCGAGATGATGCTGGAGCCGAATTTCGGCGAAGAGGTCATCGCCGATCTGCGCGCCCGTGGCCACAAGGTGATCGTCGCGGACCCCTGGACCGTGGGTCGCCTGACCGCCGCGCTGCGCGAACCAAACGGGCTCTTGCGCGCCGCCGCCACCCCGCGCCTGATGCAAGCCTATGCGGTGGGTCGATGACCTTCTCGCTGATTGCCAAGAACCCCGAGGATGGCGCGATCGGCCTGATCGTCGCCTCCCGCTTTTTCGCCTGCGGCGCGGCGGTGTCCTATGTGGGCGCCTCTGTCGCGGTGGCCAGCCAAGCCTTTTGCAACCCGGTCTGGGGCACCGAGGGGCGCCGTCGGCTGGCGGCAGGGGAGACGGCGGAGGAGGTTCTGTCTGACTTTATCCACCGCGACGCGGGCCAAGCGATCCGCCAGGCGCATATGATGGACGCCAAGGGCAATTTCGCCGCTCATACCGGCGCCGACTGTGTCGATTGGGCCGGGCATCTGATCGCCGCCGATCATTCCGTCGCGGGCAATATGCTCACTGGGTCGGAGGTGATCGAGGCGACGTCCGAGGCTTATCAGACCCATGCCGATCTGCCCTTTGCGCAGCGCTTGATCACCGCGATGCAGGCGGGCGAGGCCGCAGGGGGCGACAAACGCGGGCGGCAAGCGGCGGGGCTGGTGATCCATCACGGCGAAGACCACGCCTGGCTTGATATCCGCGCCGATGACCATGCCGACCCCTTGGGCGAGCTGGCGCGACTGTGGGCGGTGGCGCAGGAACGCTATGTGCATTTCGCCAAGGGCATGCCCACGGCGGCCAAATTCTCCGGCCTGCCCACCCGCGACGGCCTCGACGCCGATATCGCCCGCGCCGAGGCGGAACGCCGGGCGGCTGGCATCCCCAGCCGGAGCCTCGCGACCGACAGTTGATCGATCGGGCGGCTCTCAGGTCGCCCGTCTGGAATTCTTCAGCCCAGCGTTATTGCAGGCTTTTCTTTGCCGAACAGATCGGAGAATTTGACGGCATGTCGATATCCAACCGCAACCTCTCCATTGAACCGATCACGCAACAGGTTCTGGCGCTGATCCGCTCCGGTCACCTCGCTGCGGATGGAAAACTGCCCACCGAGAGGGTGCTGGCGGAGCAATTCGACGTCAGCCGCCGGTCTGTCCGCCTGGCGCTGGACAGCCTCGAGGAGCAGGGGCTGGTTTGGCGCAAGCAGGGCAAGGGCACTTTTGCCGGTCAGCCGGCGGACCCAACCGGCGACCTTGCGGCTCGGATTGCCGGGGAAACCAATGCGCTGCAGGTGATGGAGGCCCGCCTATGCATCGAGCCCGAGCTCGCCGGTCTCTGCGCCAAGCGTATGCAACCGGAGGAATTGGCGCGATTGCGCGGGCTGGCGCAGCGTCAGTTTGAGGCCAATGGGCCGGAGGCCATCGAACTCTGGGATGGCGCCTTTCACCGGTTGATCGCCCAATGCGCCCGCAACCGTCCCCTGCTGACCGCCTTTGCACTGCTGGACAAGATCCGTACCAATCCCGAGTGGATCCGCCTGCGCGCCCGCGCCCGTAGCGAGCCGTCCTTGGAAGTCTCGCATTGCGAACATGTCACCATTATCGAGGCCATCGCCGCGGGGGATCCAGAGTTGGCCCGGATTGCCATGCGGGATCACCTGACCACCCGCTTCGAGGCCATGAGGCTGGAACTGGACCCCGCAGACAGCGCATGGGACACCGTGCCGCTCGATCTCGACACCTAGCTGCTACAGGCTCCCCAATCGAGTCAAACTTTCCCCGAGCAAAGCCTTTCCAAGGTATTGGGAAGGCTGTTCGCTATGCTTTAACGATTTTGCGATATTAAATTTACGCGCGAAAAGTTTCTGCGTGGCCTGCGTGTTTCGGGAGGTAAATGCAAATGGCACTGAAAGCACTTCAAGTGAAACGGCTCCTGGCGCCGCGCCGAGTTCTGTCCTCGGTTTTCTTTAAGACCACGATGCTGACTGCCGCGGTTACGGCCATTGTCTCCGTGATCCTGCTGGCAAGCTCGCTGCGGTTGATCGAACGGATGGTGGCCGAAGATATCGTCACCAGCGCGATGAGCGTGACAACGGCGGCAGCGGACTCCCTGCCCAATGCCCTGCGCTACAATGTGACGCCGGACATCCAGAAAGCCCTCGATGCGGCGCTCTCCTCCTCCAAGGGGGCAGGGGTCCTTGCTGCGGCCTTCGACAAGGAGGGAACCATGCTGCTGCAGGCGGGCGGCGAAGACCCCGCACTTCTGGCGCAGTTGCAGACCTTGGCCCAGACTGCGGTTGCAGACGGAGATACCCGACTGGAGTCCGATGGCATGATGCTGGCGGTGCCTGTGCGCAAGATGGCCAATCTGCCGCCCATAGGTTCGGTCGGAATGATCTGGACTGCGGATGCGGCAATGGCGGCGATTGTCCGCGATAAAATCGTCCTATTGGCGCAAACCGGAGCCGTCTTCCTGATCTTGCTCGTCGCCTTCGTCTTTCTCAACCGTCGCATCATCGGCAGGCCGATCCGCTCGCTCAGCGCTTCGATCGAAGCGATTTCGGAGGGGCATTACGATCTCGAGGTTCCCATGGTGTCGCGTCGTGACGAATTCGGCGGGATTGCCCACAAGGTGGCGACACTGGCCGGAACACTGGCCACGGCTCGCGAAGGGGAACGGCACCGGGAGGAAGAAGCCGCCCTGCAGGCCGAAGTGGTCCGGCACCTGACTTCGGGACTGCATCAGCTGGCGCAGGGCGACCTGTCGCGGGGGATCGATACCGAATTTCCCGAACACTACGAGGTGCTGCGCCAGACCTTCAACCGGGCGATCGACGGGCTGAGGTTGGCCATCGAAGAGGTACGCAGCGGGGCGCAGACCATTCTTGCTGGCGCTGCCGGGATCGCGCGCGGCTCGGATGAGCTGTCGCAACGCACCGAGACCCAGGCGGCCACGTTGGAGGAAAGTTCGGCTGCCCTCGACGATCTCTCCAGCAGCGTAAAGGCGGCGGCGTCCGGGGCGAGCGAAGTGGATAGGGTGGTCAGGAGCACCACGGCGCTGGCCGAAGCCAATGGCGCTGAAATGCAACGTGCCATCGAAGCAATCGCGGAGGTGGAGCGCTTCTCCGACAAGATTGGCGAGATCATTTCCCTGATCGACGATATTGCGTTTCAAACCAACCTACTTGCTCTCAATGCCGGGGTCGAGGCGGCGCGGGCCGGGTCTGCGGGCAACGGGTTTGCCGTGGTGGCCTCCGAAGTGCGCGCGCTGGCACAGCGCAGCTCCACTGCCGCGGCCCAGATCAAGGGGCTTATCGATGGATCCCACGCACGGGTCTCTGAAGGAGTGCGGCTGGTCGAAAGCGCAGGTCGTGCGCTCGCCGAAGTGGTGGGCAAGGTGAAGCATATCTCCGACCTGATGAGCACCTATGCCGTTGTCGCTGCCGAGCAATCACAGGGGATCAGCGAGATCAACGCAGGCGTGTCGAGCCTTGATCGGGTGACTCAGGAAAACGCGGCGATGGTGCATGACAGCACGCAGGCTTCGGTCCGCCTGCAGGAGGAAGCCTCCAAGCTGACTGACCTGGTCGCGCGTTTTGTTCTCGATCAGGGTGCGGATGCTGCAGGAGAAAGCTGCAAAGCGGCCTGATCCGGGCGCCCTGGGGTGTCCGGAATGAATCCCTGGTTTGGACGCAGGGTGCCACATAGGGGGATGTTCGGACCGGTCTTGCGATGCGGACGTGTCTTTGCGGCCGTCCGTTGCCTAGGGTGCGTTAGGTTTTGGATCGCATTCGGCGCTAATAGGCCTCGCGTGATGACGCGAGGCCTTTGTTATGGGGCAGATCGGATGGAGGCCGCGGTCGGGCAACCCCTAGTGCAGCGTGCCTTCGATCCACTGGACCATCCGTCCCGAGGGCTGTGCCGGTCGCATACGCCGGTTCTGCACCTCCCAGTAGCGCAGGTCATTGGACTTCTTGGCGAGGATGTCGCGGCAATGGGAGGGCAGCAGCTCGCTCCGCCGGACCAGATGCATTTCCCATCGGGATCTATGCTGGGAGATCATGATGCGCAGCCTGTCGGTGATCGCGTCACAGATCAGGATGACAACCGGATCGCGGTCCGTTGGGCGGATTGCCTGCAGGGCCGAGAGGATATTCTCGTCCTTCTCGAGGTTCACGAGATGCACTTCGCTCCGGTCCTTTTGTCGGGTCAACGTCAGCGGCAGAAGGGACGCGAACCCCTTCGTATCGGTTCCGCAGCTTTCCTTGGCGACAGCCTGTCCGCCTGAGATCGCATCGCGGTGCGCCGGACGTTGCGTCTTGATCGGCAACAGCCAATCCGCGCGCCGGGGGGCGGCGAAACGGGGGATCTCATGGCTCTCGGCATATCGGGTCAAGGCAAGATCCGCCATCTCGTCGGGGGTGAAGCCCGCGGGGCTCATCTGCACCTTTTTTGTATGGAACGCGCAAGCTGAGGTCTCCAGCACATGCACACGACGGCGACGAACCAGATCCTGCGTGGCCGCGAACAGGCTGCGGGCTCCCGGCCCGTCGAAAGTTTCCGCGGGTTGGAGCAGGAGGCTGCCCTGAACACCGATGATGGCCTCGCCGCCAGTCTGCGCCAGTTCCTGTAGCAGTCGTTCGGTGAAATCGACCGGGTAGAGGGTACTGTCGTCGCAGGTCAGGTAGACGGCATTTTCGAGGGACTCCATGCCCCAGAACCGGCCTGTATCGCCAAGGCCGACCTCATCGCTGCTGATCCGACACTTGATCTTGTCAAAGCGTGCCAGGAAGGCCGGCACCTCGACATGACCTTGCAGATCGATGAACAACCCGTCCACTTGCGGCAACAAGGAGGTCACTGCAGCTCGCAGTGCGGCCTCATTGCCGACCTGGCTTGCCAGACCGGCGTAGATGCCTGCGGTCTCCGGCAAGGCGTGGCGATGTCGGTCCAGAAGGGTCTGCGTATAGGACCTTTCCCCGCTCGGGCATTCCATCCCCTTCTGGAACAGAATCGTTGGCGTATCATTGTAGCGGCGGATCTTCTGGTAGCCGAAGGGGCGCAGCAAGGCCTCGATTGCAGTCAATTCCGGCAAGGTAGCGGCCTCCACCAGAAGGATCGGGCTGCAACGCTCCAACACGCCCTTGGCCCCGCTCAGAACCCTGTCCTGAAGGCCAGAGACATCCACCTTGATCAGGTCGACATGGCGATCCGCGAGCACCTGGTCGAGGGTACGGATCTCGATGGGGCCCTCGGCGTCGATTGAAACACGGGCCGAACCGAGGTTCTCCGGCGCAGCCATCTCGATGCTGCCGCGGCCCGCCTCGGCACCCAGCGCACAGCGATGGAGTTCGACACGCGTACCGCTGTCATTGAGCGCCATGGTCTGCTCGAAGATCTCGCAAGCGAGCGGATTGGGCTCAAAACTGATGACCTGCGCTTCGGCGATGGCAGCGAAGAACAGGCTGTGGTTCCCGACATGCGCTCCGGCATCCACCACGGTCGCCGCTTCGGGCAGCAGGGCCGTGACCTCTGCCAGCATCTGTTGTTCAAAGAAGGTGCCATTGGTGCGGATCATCTGCTGGATCGGATCGCCGCTCAGTGGAAGGTAGAATGAGACTTCCTTGTCATAGGCGGTCAGGGTCCGAACCTTTGCCGGATCCGGCGTGGCGGAAAGGGGAAGCGGACGGTTAACCTCGTCCTTGAGGGGCTGCGTCATCTGGGTCATGGTTCAGCCCTGTTGCGCGGGAAAGGTGACGATCCCGGTTCCGCCGATGCCGCCAAGGCAGTGCTGAAGGCCCACAGTCAACTCGCCGATGCGCTTGACCACCCGTTCTGCCAAGGCCGAACTGGAGGTGAGGGTACAGAAATGAAACCCGGTCTCGACAATGTGCTCGGACAGGGCCGGCAGGGCCAGGATCGCAAAGACATCCTCGTTTTCCTCGCCGCGGGCATCCACGATCACAACCGAGAAGGGATCGGCTCCGGCCAGCACGGCGGAAGCGGGAAAGCTGCACTCCTTGCCATCCATCTGGACGCGGGCCCGTGTCGTCGGCAGGATCGACACCTTTTTGGCCAGCCCGCTCAGATGGAGTTGCGCCCGCAGCGCCGGCGCCTCGCTCTCGCCGTCCAGCAGGCAGGTCAACGTGCACTCCGGGTGCCCGGCAACCAGGGCAGACACCAGGGCGGCCGTACGAGCGGGACCGATGAAGAGGACAGGGCCGGGCATCCGTTCCAGGCTCTGGCTCAGGGAGAGAAGCTGCAACGGTTCAAGCTCGGCGCCGACGGCAACGGCCTTGGCGGCCAACAATCCTGGGTAGCGGTTGAAAAGCAGGGTCGCGGCCTGGTCCTGCCAGATCTGGTCGGTGCTGCGCGGTGCAGGCCTTGCAGCAGGCGCGGGAGAGGTGGGAGCGTCTGTCACCGGAGTGTCCTCGTGTTTCAGCAATGGAAGCGGCGGTTTGGAAAACACCATATTGCTGTTCTTGAGCTGGAGTTTGGAGGTGACCTCGTTCACCGCGGGCGTGCTGTTGTGCAGCGACAGCGGGTTGGTCATCGTGTAGCGGTAGGCCAGGTCCGGGAGAAAGTCGTAATTCCGGGTCTGGTCCAGGACCGGCAGGGCGAGGGCAACATCGCAGGCTCCCATGAACCAGTCGCCCGCATCATCCTTGAAGTAGCTTTCAGGGATCGGCGGCAGCAAGGCGGCACGGAAACTGAAGAAGTGGCTCGTCGACCAGCGCTGTTCCCGGGGAGATCGCCTGGGATCAAGGGCGCAATTCTTGCCCTGATGGCCACGGTCGGTGAAGAAATTGGTCCAGACCACATCCTTGCCCGCCTGATATCGGCGCGACATTTTTTCCAGGATCGCAACATCCGCCAACTGGTCGTCGGCATCGAGAATGGCGATGAATTCAAACTCACCCGCGCGCGGTCGCAGGTGTTCCCACACGTTGCGCGACTTGCCGAACTGCGTCTCGTTGCGGATGTAACTGTGTCGGCCTGGGAACAGCTCTTGCAGGTAATGGCGCGCGATTTCTCCGGTGCGATCCTGCGAGGCATCGTCCACATAGAGCACGTGGATGCCATCGAAGCTTTGCCGGGCGAGGCTGCGAATGGCGTCTGCCGCATACATTTCGCAATTGCGTGCCGGCATGAAGACCAGGCAGTCAGATGTGTGTCCAGATACCGAATCCAGCATGTGATCCTCTGTCAGCTTCCATTCTTGCAAGCGCCGGGCGTCGCCACCCGACCGTCGAAATGCACCTGGCACTTCGCGCCTCTCTGTTCTGTGTCTAGCGGCAAAGTGGTTAATGGCCTGTTGAGCGATTTGAGAAAAAAAGCATAAACCTCTCCGTTTCTTCCCCGGGCGCTCTCCAGCCTTCTGCTTGGGCGAAAGGGGCGAAAGGGGCGAAAAAGCGGGAGCAGAGGCATCCTATTGGGGTGGGCAGGGGCAAAAGATGCCGCCGCGCGGAACCGCTGACCTCGCGCGTATCCGCCTCAGGGGCGATTGGGAGTTTGGCCCGGGAAACGGCAGAAAATAGGTTCATGGGACCGCAAGAGGGGCTCAGTTCGGGTGAATGGACTGTAGATCTCCGGATATGTTGGCACCTGGACTGTTTTGCCTTTACGGGCACCCTACAAAGGAAATCTCATGGGCTCTCCCCTCAAACTTCTTTCCATCGGTTGCGGCAACATGGGGGCCGCCATCCTCTCCGGGGTTCTGACGCGACAGCCGGATGCCCAGGTCGTGGCCGTCGACCCTGCAATTGATCGCGCACGCAGCCTGTTGCCCGAAACCGGGGCAATCTCGGTTGTGGCCTCGCTGCAGGAGCTTGGCGCCTTTTGCCCCGACATGACGATACTGGCCATCAAACCGCAACAGTTTCAGGATCTTGCCTCAAAAGGAGCACTGCCCGCGGCAGTGCAGGGGGGCACCGTGGTGTCGATCATGGCGGGGATCGGATCAGAGGCCATCGGAAAGAGCCTTCCGGGCGCGGCCGTGGTGCGGGTGATGCCAAACCTGCCGGCCTTGGTGGGGGAAGGTATGACCGTCGGGTATGGCGCTTCGGATCTCACGTCCAGTGCCCGGTGCCAGGTCGAGGAGGTTTTCCGCTCCGTTGGTGATTTCCAATGGCTGGAGCAGGAGGCACAGATCGATCTTTGCACGGCCGTCGCGGGCAGCGGTCCCGGTTACATCTTTGCGGTGGCCCACCACTTCGAACAGGCGGCCTGCGCGGCCGGCCTTTCGGCCCCGGACGCGCAAAGGTTGGTGCGTCAGGTGCTGTTGGGTTCGGCCATCCTGTTGGGACAGGAGACACGCTCCGCCCTGGATCTGAAGGCCGCAGTCACCAGCCAGGGCGGCACCACTGCCGCCGGGCTCGCCATTCTGGAGCAAGAAATCGGGCTGGCGCACTTGTTCCGCGAGGCGGTGGCAGCGGCTCATGCCCGGGCGATCGAATTGTCGGCAAGCTGAGGCGTGTCAGCCACGATGTGAGGGGGAGACGCCCTCAGGCGCTGGCCTGAAGGCGTGTGTCGTGGTCTTCCTTTGGCTCTGGGACCGGAACCATGCGTTTTGCGCCGAGGCGGGGGTGCAGGGTTCCGGCGATCCGCCAGGCCAAGAGGCTTGCTGCGCCGGACGCTACAAAAATCCCGGAAATCGGTGTGACCAGCAGGATCAGCCAGGCAAGGCCGGGGGTCAGGATGCCGGACACATCGCGGAAGGAGGAATAGATCGCGGACATCTCGGTGCGCTCCGACGGTTTGACAGCCATCAGGAAAGGCAGACCGGCGCAGATGTCGAGCAGGATCAGGAAGAAACTGCCACAGAACAACAGGCCAACCGTGACCCAGGGAAGGGCGCCAAGGAGGCCGGCGGTCAGGAACAGGCAGGAACAGATGAGGAAACCGGTGCGCACCGAATGACGCACCGAATGGCGCTGCATCCAGCGGGCCATCAGGGGCGACAGGAACAGGCCGGCATTGGTGAGTGACAAAAGGAAACCGCCCAGCTGCTCGCCGAGGCCGTTCTCCACCGCAAAGATCGGCAGGTAGACCACATAGGCCCACCAGCCACAGGAGCGGATGACGGCAAAGAGCCATCCGGCGATCAGCCGGGGTTGCTGCAGGAAGCGACCGAGGAAGGCCAGAGGATTGGGGGTGGGGCGCCGGGCGCGGGTGATGATGCGGCCATTGCCAAGTCGCATATAGAGAAAAGCCGCCAGCATGACCGCTGCGGCACTGGCGGAAATGAGGAAGGGGGCGGGCTTTGACCAGCTCCAGAGGGTCACGCCCAGAACCGGGCCCACGGTCCAGCCGAGGGCGGAGTAGAACATCCGCAGGGTCTCGCTCTTGCCCAGTTCGACCCGCTCGATGAAGTCGAGCACATAGGCGTTGAAACAGACGAAAGTGACCACAGTGGCCATCATGTTCAGCGCGAGGCTTAGGACGATCATTTCCGGGGTGCCGGTGGTCGCAAGCGCAGATCCCAGAACATAGGACAGCGCGCCTAGGGTATAAAGCCAACGACGCGGGATCCAGCGGTTGAGGAAGGGCACTAGCAGCCCGGTGCAAAGCGAGATGATCCCGATGGCAAAATAGACGGAGCTGATGAAGGCCGCATCCTGAAACGCATCATATAGCGCGATGGGAAAGACCGAGATCAGCATCCCACGGGTGATGGCCTCGAAACCGGCCAGGGTGGCAAAACCGCGCACCGAGGGGTGCGGGGCGTGGCGAAGCCATTCGGGAATACGACGTTCAAACATATTGGATCCTCTTTCAGGACCGAAGCTCTCAACGTGAGGCTGGTGTTTCTGCCCCCGATGCGACCAGAATGTCGGAACAAGACCCTGCCTGCGGATTTTTCGGGCGGAAAATAATCACCCCTGCCGGGCCTTCGGGTTGCGGAGCCGGGCGTCACCGGTGCAACACTGGCGGCACTGGAACGAGGGAGCAGAAGATGACCGCAAATCCGATCACTCCAACCATCCCGCTGGATCAGGACGGGGTCCATCACGGCTTTTTGCGCCTGCCCTACAGCCGGGATGACAGCGCCTGGGGCTCGGTGATGATCCCCTTGACGGTCATCCGGAATGGTATCGGCAAGACCGCGCTCCTGACCGGGGCGAACCACGGCGACGAATACGAAGGCCCGGTGGCGCTGCAAGACCTGGCCCTTGGAACCAAGGCGGAGGAGGTGCGGGGGCGCCTCATCATCCTGCCCTATTTCAACTATCCGGCCTTTCGCGCCGGTACCCGGACCTCACCCATCGACCGGGGTAATTTGAACCGCGCCTTTCCCGGACGGCCGGATGGCACTGTGACGGAGAAGATTGCCGACTACATTCAACGCACACTCCTGCCGCTGGCGGATGTCGCGGTGGATTTCCATTCGGGTGGCAAGACGCTCGATTTTGTGCCCTTCGCCGCCGCGCATCTGCTGGAGGACATCGCCACGCAAGAGGCCTGTTTCGCGGCGATGGTGGCCTTCAACGCACCCTATTCGGTGCAACTGCGCGAGATCGACAGCGTCGGCATGTATGACACGGCGGTTGAAGAGATGGGCAAGATCTTGGTCACCACCGAGCTCGGTGGCGGTGGGTCGTCGAGCGCACGCAGCAATGCGATTGCCAAGAAGGGGCTGCGCAACGTCCTGATCCACTTCGGTATTCTGGATGGCGAGATGCAGATGGAGCCTTCGGTGCCGCTGACCATGCCGGATGACGACTGCTATCTCTTCAGCGAGGTCGACGGGTTGTTCGAGATCATGCTGGACCTTGGCGATCCTGTGCAGACGGGCGATCTGGTGGCCCGGATCTGGCCGCAGGACCGCACCGGGGTTGCCCCGCAGGAGTTTCGCGCCAAACGTGACGGCATCCTGATCAGCCGCCACTTTCCCGGCCTGATCAAGGCAGGTGATTGCGTGGCGGTCATAGGCGTGCCGGGAGAGGCGTGAGCCATGCAGCTTGACCAGCGCGACCTTGAGATCCTGCGCATCCTGTCGCGCGAGGGGCGCATCACCAAGGCTGCTTTGGCAGAGCGCGTGGGGCTGACGCCCACCCCCTGTTGGGAGCGGCTCGCCAAGCTGGAAAAGGCCGGGCTGATCGAGGGCTATGGCGCCCGCATCAACCTCAAGAAACTAGCGCCGCATGTCACCGTCTTTGTCGCGGTGGAGATTTCCGGCCATACGGCGGCGGGGTTTCAGGCCTTTGAGGCGGCAATTCAGCGCTATGACGAGGTGGCCCAGTGCTGGGCGCTGGGTGGCGGCTTTGACTATCTTTTGCAGGTGGTGACACGTGACATCGACGCCTATCAGCAGCTCATCGACGCCATGCTGGAGGCGCGCATCGGTCTCAGTCGCTATTACACCTATGTGGTGACCAAGCCTGTAAAGGGGGGGCAGATGCCTCCTCTGGATGTCCTCCTGAAAGGCAGATGAATCCTCTGCCAAATCTACAAAGTTCAGTTCCTTCCTCTGCTATGGTCCCGGCACACTCCGCCATAAGCGCCCTGTCATCGGGCGGAAATGTGGAAAGGAGACGCCATGCTCAAGAACGATCAACTGGACCAGTGGGACCGCGACAGCTTCTTTCACCCTTCGACCCATCTGGCGCAGCACGCGCGGGGCGAGAGCCCGAGCCGGGTGATCAAGACCGCTTCCGGCGTCTATATCGAGGATCGCGATGGCACCCGGCTGCTGGATGCTTTTGCGGGGCTCTATTGCGTCAACGTCGGTTATGGCCGCCCCGAGATCGCCGAGGCCATCGCCGAACAAGCACGCGAGCTGGCCTATTACCACGCCTATGTCGGCCATGGCACCGAGGCCTCGATCACGTTGGCAAAGATGATCCTTGACCGCGCGCCCGCCAATATGTCGAAGGTCTATTTTGGGCTAGGCGGGTCGGACGCGAATGAGACCAACGTCAAATTGATCTGGTATTACAACAACATCCTTGGTCGCCCCGAGAAGAAAAAGATCATCTCGCGCTGGCGCGGCTATCATGGGTCGGGGCTGGTCACCGGCTCCTTGACGGGGCTGGAGCTGTTTCACAAGAAGTTCGACCTGCCGCTGGCTCAGGTGATCCATACCGAGGCACCATATTACTATCGCCGCGCGGACCCCAGCCAGAGCGAAGAACAGTTTGTCGCCCATTGCGTTGCGGAACTGGAGGCGCTGATCGCGCGCGAGGGCGCCGACACCATCGCGGCCTTTATCGGTGAGCCGGTTATGGGCACCGGCGGCATAGTCCCGCCCCCAGCAGGTTATTGGCAGGCGATCCAAAAGGTGCTGAAGAAGCATGATATTCTTCTGGTGGTGGACGAGGTTGTCACCGGTTTTGGCCGTCTTGGCTGTATGTTCGGCTCGGACCACTACGGGCTGGAGCCGGATCTGATCACCATCGCCAAGGGGCTCACCTCGGCCTATGCGCCGCTCTCCGGCTCCATCGTCGGCGAGCGCATGTGGAAGGTGCTGGAACGGGGCACCGATGAGAACGGTCCCATCGGCCACGGTTGGACCTATTCGGCGCATCCCATCGGTGCGGCGGCGGGTGTGGCGAACCTCAGGCTGCTCGACGAATTGAACCTCGTCACCAACGCGGGGGAAGTCGGCGCCTATCTGAAGTCATGCATGACCGAGGCACTGGGCGACCATCCACATGTGGGTGACATTCGCGGCGAGGGGATGCTTTGTGCAGTCGAGTTTGTAAAGGACCGTGACAGCCGGACCTTCTTTGACACGTCGGACAAGATTGGCCCGAAGGTCTCGGCCAAGCTGTTGGAACAGGACAGGATCATCGCCCGTGCCATGCCGCAGGGCGATATCCTGGGCTTTGCGCCGCCCTTCTGCCTCCGTCGGGACGAAGCCGATCTCGTGGTGGAAGGTGCGGTGCGCGCGGTGCGCTCGGTCCTTGGCTGACCTTTGGGGAGGTGCCTCCGGCACCCCTTTCCGAAAGCCGCATCCGCCTCAATCGCGCAGCGCAGACACCGATAAAGTTCCTATCTTTGGCAAGCTGTTAACCGTTTTCCGGTAGCATCAATCCGATCTCCGCCAGCACTGGCTCGGCGCCGTTGCACCGGCGCAGCGTCATCGGGTTTGCGGGCAAGACAAGCGTGGCAGGAAGTGGATCGGCTGCGCGAGAGGGACGCTGAGCCTGGATGGCAACCTTTGTGGTCACATCAGCCCATGACGCGGACCGGGCGGTCTGGTCACCGATCCTGACCGATGGGGCGGGATCGGCGTCGCAGCTGCGCAACTGGCCGATTGGCTATCGACGGACAACGCCCTGGGACGCGATATCGGCACGGAGCCGGGGCGACGATGGGCGCAAGACCGGACCTGCGCTGAGTCGCAGCGACGAAGCCGTGTCTGAGGCTGAAGAAACATCGGCGGATGATCTCGCCTTTGCCGGCCCTCCCCGCAGGACCGAGGGTGCCATCATCGCTACATCCGATGTCCTGGTTGCGGATGATGGCGCGGGCAATGCCCTGCTGACCTTTTCCAATGGCGAGCAACTGTCCTTGCAAGGGGTCAGTCCGTCCGAAGTATGCAGCAAGCCGCATCCGGTCACGACCGGCATCCCCTGTTTCACGCCGGGGATCCGGATCGCCACCGCCCGCGGGGCGGTGCCGGTCGAGCAGATCGTGGTGGGTGATCTCTTGCAGACCGCAGACAATGGCTATCAGCCGGTGATCTGGACCGGGCGCCGGGATCTGAGCGCGCGCACTCTGGCAGAGCGTCCGCATTTGCGCCCGATTGCGGTCTCTCCCGGTGGTCTGCTGTGCAATGACCGTCGTCTCCTGGTTTCGCCCCAGCACCGCTTCATGCTTGGACGTCGGCAACTCGGAGATCTCGGTTCCGAGGGGGAAGCTTTTCTGAGGGCGCGACTGCTGCCGCAAATGGCGGGTGCGCGAGCGGAAACGGAGACCGGCTGCGAGGCGGTCAGCTATATTCACCTGATGACAGAACAGCATCAGGTGATCTTTGCCGAGGGGGTCGCTACCGAGAGCTTCTGGCCCGGACCAGAGGCCATTCGCGGTCTGTCCGCGCAGGATCGGCGCGAGTTGCTCGATCTCTTTCCGGAGTTGGTACTGGCGCGGGATCTCTGCGGTGCATTCGGGCGCCGGATCGTCGCAGACCGGTATGCCCCCCTTGCGCGGCGCGACCTCGGACGGGCGGCACTGGAAGCGATCTCCGGTGGTGCTGCGGTCCTTGCGGCCAATGACCCTCGCCTCAGGGCATGACGCGGCCCCAGGTCCGGAGCCGCGTCTGCGGGTAGGGCGCGCGCGATTGGGCTTTAGTAGAGCAGGCGCACCAGCCCCATGGTGATCGAGGGGAAGGCGACGAGGATCATGATCCGCAGGATATCCGACACCACGAAGGGCAGGGCGCCGCGATAGGTCTGACCGATGCCGACCCCTTTGGCCAGCGCATTGATCACAAAGAGGTTCATCCCGACCGGCGGGGTGATGAGGCCGATCTCGGCCGACATCAGCACGAGGATGCCGAACCAGATGCCGACCTCCGCCTGCGGAATGCCAAAGTCGAGCTGGGTGATGATCGGGATGAAGATCGGTACCGTGAGGAAGATCATCGCGAGCGAGTCCATCACTGTTCCAAGCACGAGGTACAAGAGCAGCATCCCGATCAGAATGGTCCAGCCGGAGACGTCGGCCTCGAGGAAATAGGTCGCCAGAGTCTGGGGCACCTGGGCAGAGGACAGGAAGGAGTTGAACACTCCCGCTGCGAGAATGATGAAGAAGATCATCGCCGAGGTGCGCCCGGTGCTCAGGAGGGAATCTTTCAGGTCCTGCAGGCCGAGGCTCTGGTTCGCCAGCGCCACCACCGCCGTCCCCGCGACGCCGACCGCTGCGGCGGCGGTGGGGGAGAAGGCACCGGTATATATGCCGCCGATGACGAGGATGAAGATGACCACAACCGGCCACACATCGATCAAGGCCCGGAAACGGTCTCGGTAGGCCAAGCGCGGCAGTGCATTGCCAGACCCCGGCACCCAGCGCGCATAAAGGCCGACAGTCAGCATGTAACCGAGCATGGCGAGAATGCCGGGGATCAGCGCTGCGGTGAAGAGCTTCTCGATGTTCTCCTCTGCAAGGATCGCATAGACCACCAGGACCACCGAAGGCGGGATCAGGATTCCCAGCGTGCCGCCCGCGGCTAAGGCACCGGTGGAGAGCGCGCCGCTGTATCCGGCGCGCTGCAATTCGGGCAGGGCGACGCGCCCCATGGCGGAAGCCGTGGCTAGGGAGGAGCCGCAGACCGCGCCGAACCCCGCCGAGGCGCCGATCGCGGCCATGGCCAGCCCGCCCTTGCGATGGCCAAGCCAGGCCTCGGCCGCCTTGAACAGCGCCGAGGACATGCCGCCGCGCATGGCAAACTCGCTCATCAACAGAAACAGGGGAATGATCGAAAGGGAGTAATTGGTCAGCGTGCCATAAGTGAAAGTCTTCAGCTGGCTGTCCATCATGCGCATGTTGCCCGCGACCAGATAGGTGCCGAGGAGACCGACAACGAACATCGCCGCCGCCAGTGGAATGCGAAAGGCGATCAACACCAGCATCACCGGAAAGCTGAGGAGGCCGATCTGGAACGGGGTGAAGGCGGAGGAGATAAGGTCCAGCATGGCGTCAGGCGGTGCTTTCGGATTGAGGATGGTCGAGAAGGGTCCGCAAACTGCGCCAGACACAGACGCAGGCGACGAGGAAGAAGGCCAGAACACAGATCTCTGCCACGATATACGTCGGCCAGAGCGGCAGTCCGAGGATCTGGCTTTCCTGCCGGGTCTCCATCCGGGTCATCGCCCCGGCCATGTCGCCCTGCAACAGGAGATCCAGCAGCGGCTCCTGCGAACGGCGGGCGGGTTTGAAGATCAGGAACCATTGGCGGGTCAGGATCAGCCAGGCGAGCGCGCAGAGTATGACATCGCCCAGAAGGTCGAGAACCCGATTGAAGCGGCCCCCGAAAAGCGGCTCAAACAGGTCGACCTTGATGTGACCCTTGTTGATCATCACCCAAGGCAGGGCGGCAAAGAGAGCAAGTCCGACGCCGTAGGTCACCAGTTCCTCCTCCCCGAAGATGGCATGAAGCCAGGGCAGGGCTGTACCCACGGCCTCGGTGCCGAAGAAGGCATCGGCGGTGCGGCGGACAAGTTTCAACAGGATGCTGAGACAGGTGGTGGCAGTGGCGAAGATCAGGCCGAGCCCACCGAAGAGCGCCAGACCCGACGCAAAGCGATAGGTTGCGCGTTCGACACGGTCGAAGACAGTCATGAAGGATCCCTCGAAAGGAGCGGGCCCGGCCACAGATGCGGTAGCCGAGCCCGAGGGGGGTTACTGGTTGGCCGCGATCAGCTCTTTGGCCTGCGCAATGGCGGCCTCACCGTCAAAACCCGCTGCTTTGGCTGCGTCGATCCAACGGTCATAGACGGGCTGGGCGGCCTCGATCCAGCGAGTGACTTCGGCCTCGTCAAGCAGGATCATATTGTTGCCTGTCGCCTTGCTGCGGCCAAATTCGTCCGCCTTTACCATGACTTGACCTGCCATCTCCGAGAGGGTCTTGCCGGTCTGTGCGTCCAGAATGGCGCGCAGATCCTCGGGCATGCCTTCGTAAGCGTCCCAGTTCATGGCGAGCACAAAGGTCGCGGTGTAAAGCGCGCGGTCGCCGCCCAGTTCAGTGTGATTCTTCACCAGCTCGGCCAGTTTGATCGAAGGGGTCACCTCCCAAGGGATCACGGTGCCGTTGATCACCCCTTTGGAGAGGTTTTCCGGGATCTTGGGCAGGGGCATTCCCACCGGGGTTGCGCCCAACTCGCCCAGAAGGTCGGTCACCAGACGGGTCGGGCCGCGCATTTCCTTGCCGGCCATATCCTCAAGCTTGGTGATCGGCGCCTCAGAGTGGATCACGCCGGGGCCATGCACCCAAGCGGCGAGGATCTTGGTGTCCTGAAACTCGCCATCCTGCAGTTCGCTCTCGATGAGGTCGTAGTAGGCTTTGGAGGTCGCCACCGAGTCCTGCATCATAAACGGCAGCTCAAAGACTTCGGAGCGGTTGAACAGGCCGGGGGTATAGCCGGGCAGGGTCAGCACCGCCTCCACCGCGCCATCAACGGCTTGGGTGTAAAGATCGCCGGGGGTGCCGCCGAGGGACATGCTGTCAAACAGCTCTACCTTGATGCGGCCGTCGCTGGCGGCAGCCACGTTTTCGGCAAAGGGCGCGAGGAACTCGGCATGCAGCGGCGCCTTTTGCGACATGAAGTGGTGAATGCGGATGGTGACGTCCTGGGCCTGCGCAAATGTCGCGGCACCGGCGAGGACCAATGAGGTCAGCGCGGTCTGGAACAGTCGGTTCATGGTGTCCTCCCTAGATCAACCGATTGCTCAGAAGGCTAGCGGAACGGGGGGCGAAACCAGAAATTCGAAGCCAGCATATCCTATTCTTTTTAGCTATAGGGCCTGATCGTCTGGCAGGGCTCTTGCTACCTTTCGGATGATCTCAAGGAAAGCGCTTTGGGCGCGGGTGGGCTGCCAGTTTTGCCGATGGGTGAGGCCAATGCGGCGCGGGCTATCGCGAAGATCAATTGCAACACGGCCCAGGGTGCCAGCCTCCAGATGCTCGCGCGCCTGGTTTAGCGAGATCATGGACAGCTTGTTGCTGCCCTGCAGGATGCGGCGCACCATGACGAGGGAGTTCGACTCCACCGTCGGGCCGCGCTCAAGGCTCTGAACCGAGGCGAAAAACCGATCGAAATGCGCGCGGGTCGGGGTCTTGCCGCGCGCCACCACCCAAGGGTAGGAGGCAAGGCGTTCCAGATCTGGTTCCCGTTCGGTCAGCAATGGATGGCCGGGCCGGCAGACAACGCAGAGGCGATCGTCGAACAGCGGTTCCTGCACCACATCGGGGGCCGGGTCCGGGTCGCGCAGGGCGCCGAGGAGGATGTCGATCTCGCCATTGCGCAGCGCGTAAAGCAGCTCGGCAAAGGGTGCATCCATCACCGAGACGCGCAGGGCGGGGCGCTGGGCGGTGATCTGGTTCAAAGCGTCGGGCAGGATTGCACTGAGCGACAAGGGCAGGCTGCCGATTCGCAAGGTTCCCGCTTTTTCCCCGTTCACCTCGGCGATTTCCTCGATGGCCTGATCGAGTTCGGAAAAGGCCAGTTTGGCGGCGCGCGCCAGCGCCTCGGCGGCGGGGGTGAGCTCGATCCCCTTGGCGGATTTGAGGTAAAACACCTGCGCGGCCAGCGCCTCGAGGTCGCGCGCGGCGCGGTGCAGGCTGGGCTGGGCGATAGCGAGCGCGCGCGCCGCGACCGAGAAGTTGCCATGGGTCGCAACCGCGATAAGGGCGCGCAACTGCGTGCTGGTCACCAGACTGAGAAAGCCGGGGTCCACCCGCTCGCGCCGTCCCGGCAGGTCGGTCACCGAGGCGAGGAAGTCAAAAGCCCGATGGGTCCGTCCGAGCAGCACAAGGGCCGCCTCGGTCGGGAACATCCCCTTGCTGCTGCGTTGAAACAGGCGGGTTTCAAACAGCCGCTCCAGCTTGGAAATCGCTTGGGTGATCGCGGGTTGCGACAGGTGCACAAGGTCGGAGGCCGCCGAAATGCCGCCCTGATCGCAGACCGCCGCAAAGGCGCGCAAGTGGCGGAGGTTGAAGTCCTCTCCCAACATATCTGTCGCTCCCTATAGAGATTTTGAATGGTAGCCTTCGGGCTTTGAAATGGCAAAGGCAAGGGCTTTGCTGAAAAATGAGGCCAGTTGTTTTTTGCTGGAGAGCGTGACCATGACGGAGACGCAAGGGGAGAAGAAGACAGCGCTGGTGATCTCGGCCCATGCGGCGGATTTTGTCTGGCGCTGCGGTGGGGTGATCGCGCTGCACGCGGAGCTGGGCTATGAGGTCACAGTGGCCTGCCTGTCCTTTGGCGAGCGTGGGGAGAGCGCGCGGTTGTGGAAAGAGGGCAAGAGCCTTGAGGAGGTGAAGGCGATCCGCCGCGCCGAGGCCGAGGCGGCGGCAGAGGTGCTGGGTGTGCATGCGCTTCGCTGTCTTGATCTCGGTGATTATCCCCTGGACCTTGGCGCCGAGGCTCAGGCGCAGATGGTGGATATCATCCGCGCGGTGCAGCCGGCCTTTATGATGTGCCATTCGCAATATGACCCCTACAACACCGACCATATGCGCACGACCGAATTTGCGCTGACCTGTCGGATGATCGCGCAGGCCTGGGGGCATAATCTGGGGCAGAAGGTGCTGGGGGCTCCGCAGCTTTACCTGTTCGAGCCGCATCAAACCGAGCAGATGGGTTGGAAGCCGGATACCTTCCTCGACATCACCCCGGTCTGGGACAAGAAGCGCGCCGCGATGGAGCATATGAACGGGCAGGTGCATCTGTGGGACTATTACACCCGCGTGGCACAGCAGCGGGCCAATCATTTTAAACGCAACTCCGGCGGCATGGCGGGCGGGCGCGATTGCAAATTCGCCGAGGGGTTCCAATCGGTCTTCCCGCGCACCGTGGACGAATTGTAAGGGAGGCCAAGGAGATGAGCGCACCGACCAATCCGAGCTTTGACATCGCCCATCTGGCACATGTGGAAATGTACACTGACCGCTTTGAGGAGAGCCTCGATTTCTTCACCCGCGTTTATGGGCTGAAGCTTTCCGGGCTTGAGGGCGACAGCGCCTATCTGCGGGCCTGGGATGATTACGAATACCACTCGCTGAAGCTGACTCGCCATCACACCACCGGGGTCGGCCATATCGGCTATCGCGCGGCGAGCCCCGAGGCCCTGGCGCGGCGGGTCAAGGCGATCGAGGAGAGCGGCTATAAGACCCATGGCTGGGTCGAGGGAGACGCGGGCCACGGCGCGGCCTTTCGGTTCGAGGACCCGTTTGGCCATGTGTTTGAGATCTACTATGACACCCGCTGGTATCAGGGCGAGGGCGCGGATCAGGCGGTGCTGAAGAACACGGCTTCCGCCTTCACCGGGGCGGCGCCGCGGCGGCTTGATCATTTGAACCTGCTGAGCGAAGACGTCAGCGCCTTTAGACGCTTTATGGAGGTCTGTCTTGGCAGCCGGGTGACCGAGTATATCCAGCTCGACAATGGGCGGATTGGCGGCTGTTGGTTCACGGTCAACAACAAGACTTATGATCTGGCCTGCACCGAGGAACACAGCGGCGCGCAGGGGCGGCTGCATCATGTGACCTATGCCACCGACCAGCGCGAGGATATCCTGCGGGCGGCCGATCACTTCCTGCAGCAGGGAGTGCATATCGAGACGGGACCACACAAGCACGCCATCCAAGGCACGTTTTTCCTTTATGTCTGGGAGCCTGCGGGCAATCGGGTGGAGCTGGCCAATGCGGGCGCACGGCTGATCATAGCGCCCGATTGGCAGCCGATCTGCTGGACCGAGGCCGACCGCAAGAAAGGGCAAGCCTGGGGGTTAAAAACCATCGAGAGTTTCCACACCCACGGCACTCCGCCCAGCAGAGGGGAGGGCTGATATGGCGGTTGTTGTGCAACAGATCGAGCGCGCCCCGACCGAGGTGATCGAGCGTCTGGGCCGTGCAGGCGTCGCCACCGTGCATGAGGCGCAGGCGCGCATGGGGCTGATGGCCTCACGCCTCAGGCCAATCCAACAGGAGGTGAGCGTTGCGGGCTCCGCCGTGACGATTTCCGCCCCGCCGGGCGACAATTGGATGATCCATGTGGCGATTGAGCAGTTGCAGCCGGGCGATGTGCTGGTGCTGGCCCCAACTGCGCCCTGTGACATGGGGTATTTTGGTGACCTCCTTGCCACCTCTGCCATGGCGCGGGGATGTTCGACCCTCATTATTGACGCAGGCGTGCGCGACACGCGGGATTTGCGGGCGATGGGGTTTCGCGTCTGGTCCTCGGCCATCTCGGCGCAGGGCACGGTGAAGGAGACCTTGGGTTCGGTCAATATCCCCATCGTGTGCGGCGGCGCGCTGGTGCAGCCCGGCGATGTGATCGTGGCCGATGACGACGGCATCTGCGTGGTGCCCCGCGCCACGGCAGCAGAGGTCGCCGATCAGGCGGACAAGCGATTGGCAGCCGAGGAGGCAAAACGCCAGCGGTTGGCGGCGGGTGAGTTGGGTCTTGATATCTACGACATGCGGCCGCGTCTCTTGGCCAAGGGGCTGCGATATGTCTGAAGGTATTCCCTGCCTTTGGATGCGAGGGGGCACCTCGAAAGGGGGCTATTTCCTAGCCTCCGACTTACCGGAGGACCCCGCGGCGCGCGATGCGCTGTTGCTGCGGCTGATGGGCTCCCCCGATCCGCGTCAGATCGACGGGATGGGCGGCGGCGATACGCTGACCTCCAAGGTCGCGGTGGTGCGTCCCTCAACGCGCGCCGGAGTCGACGTGGATTATCTGTTTCTACAGGTCTTTGTCGACGCGGCGCGGGTGAGCGATGCGCAGAATTGCGGCAATATCCTCGCCGGGGTCGGCCCCTTTGCGATCGAGCGCGGGCTGGTGCGGGCAGAAGAGGGCGAGACCCACGTCACCATCTATATGGAGAACACCGGGCAGGTGGCGGTGGCGCGGGTGGCGACGCCGAATGGACGCGTGGCCTATGAGGGCACGGCGCGCATTGATGGCGTGCCGGGGCAGGCGGCGCCGGTGCCTCTGGCCTTTCGCGATACCGAGGGGTCAAGCTGCGGCGCCCTCTTTCCCTCCGGCCGGTCCTGCGATCAGATCGAGGGCCTCGAGGTCACGCTGATCGACAACGGTATGCCCTGCGTGCTGATGCGGGCGGCCGACCTCGGGCTGCGCGGCGATGAGGCGCCGGAGGTGCTGGAGGCCAATGCCCCCCTGCGCCAGCGGATCGAGGCGATCCGTCTGCAGGCCGGCCCTTTGATGCGCTTGGGCGATGTGCAGGCGGCTTCGGTGCCGAAAATGGTTCTGCTGAGCGCGCCACGCGCGGGCGGGGGGATCGCCACCCGCAGCTTTATCCCGCATCGCTGCCATAAGGCGATTGGAGTCTTTGGCGCGGTGAGCGTGGCGACCGCCTGCCTCACCCCCGGCACAGTGGCCGAGGGGCTGGCCCGATGCGGGACAGGCGATCTGCTCAGCCTGTCCATCGAGCATCCGACCGGGTCTATGGAGGTCCTCTGTCAGCGACACGGCGGGGTGCTTTGCCGCACCGAAGTGCTGCGGACGGCCCGCAAACTGATGGAAGGGTTGATCTATTGAACCCGGTGCATCCAGAGCTATTGGACAAATGCTAGGGAGAAATCTCTTTTTTATGATGCATTGACAGCGGGTGGCGAGATTTCAGATACTTCCCCTTGGGATTAGGGGTGGACGTCGGGCGGTTATCTTGTCGGAGCAATCTGCGTTTCAGGTCAATTTGTTCGGCCCGTTCGAAGTCTTGGCGGCGGACGGCAGCATCGTCCATGTGCCCAGCAAGCGCGGCAAGGTGTTGATTGCGGCACTGGCCACCGGACGCAAGGGGCAACGCACCCGCGACTGGTTGCAGAACCTCCTGTGGCAGGGGCGTGGCAAGGTGCAGGCCTCCTCAAGTCTGCGGCAGGAGTTGCGCCTTATCCGCAAGGCGTTTGACCACCCGGACGTAATCCTCTCCGACCATGGAATGCTCTGCCTCAACCCGGATCTGATCTCCGCTTCCGTCGAGCCGGAAGCGGGACCGGACAAGCGCGAGTTCCTCGAAGGGATCGACCTGCCGGACCCGGTGGCGTCTTGGCTCTGCGATCAGCGCGCGCAGGTGAACTGGGCCCCTGCCGCAGTGGTCGAGCACGAGGAGAGCGAGCGTCCCGCCGTGGCGGAAACCGGCGAGCCGCTGGTCTACTTCAACCGGGTCAGCCCCGGCGAGATGGAGCTGGAAATCGCCAATGAGGTGTTCCAGAGCCATATCGAGAAGGGGATGAGCGACCTGGCACCACTCGAAATCCGCTACACGGCGCGCGAGGTGGACGCGGACCGCCACACGCTGATCAAGACCCAGATCCTGAAGTCCGGTCACGAGGCGCTCTTGCGTGTGGTGATGCCGGGATTGTCGCCGGGACAGCGCAACTGGACCGCCAGCTGGCGGGGGATGCAACAGGCGATCCTGCATTGCGAGGACGAAGACCTTTTGCAGCTTGCCTTCCGCGCCCAGGAGGCGGCGGTCGATGCGCTGACCGTGAGCGAGAGTCGCAAGAACCGGATCAGTGCCAGCCTTCTCGGGCTGCGTGCCATGCGCAAGATCCTGAGCATGGACCGGCCCAATCTCGATCAGGCCGACCGCGATCTGCAAGCGGCCTATGACCTTGTTCCCAAGGGCGTCTTCCTCGGCTGGCGTGCCTTCATCCAGGCCAATCTGATTGTCGAGAGCACCGATCTCGATCCCGGGTATCAGGCGGAGCTCGCGGCCAATCTGGCCCGCCGAGGCCTGCTGGAGGAGCCGGAAAACGCGGCGCTCAAGGCGGCGGCCTCGCATGTCTTTCTGCTGACCGGACAGGATGTGACGGCGGCTGGCGAGCTGGCGCGCGATGCCACCGCGCTTGACCCCGCAAACCCGCTTGGCTGGGCCTCGCGCGCCAATGCGGAGATCGCCTCGGGGCGGATCGAAGCTTCGGTGGATTTCTCCCGCCGCGCCTTGCGGATCGGACGGTTCTCGCGGTCGCGGCACTGGTGGGAGATGCAGGCGGGTGTCTCGGCGGCGCTGAGCGGAAACTACGAGGCTGCCCGGGTCCACAGCAAGATGGCCCATTCGCTGATGCCCACCTTCCGCCCGCCGCTGCGCTATCTTGCGGCATTGGAGCAGCAACGCGGGGACAGCGAGGCGGTGGAAACGCTGGTCGGCAAGATGCGTGTGATCGAAGACGGCTTCGAGATGTCCGATCTGAAGGAGCCCGAATACCCCTCGGGCAATCTCAGGCGCGCAGGCCTCGCCTGACCGGGCCACCCCGACGCGGGATTAGCACGCTTCTCACAGATTATTCACGGTTCCTTTGCGCTTCGGGCTGCTTTGCTGCGCGAGGGACATTTTTCATCCGCACAAAACAAGGGATTGGGGACAATGGCGCGATTTGGACATACCGGTCATACTGGTCACACGGGGCATACTGGTCACACGGGGCACACCGGCCATACGGGTCATACCGGCCATACGGGGCATACAGGCCATACAGGCCATACAGGGGCGTCCTATACCGGATCGGGACACAGCGCGGCCATGATGACGGCGCTGATGTTGACGCGTGAAGGGGTGATCGGCAGCTGGCAACCCCCTGCAGTGACGGCGGAGCACATGTTTGACGGCGGCGATCTCGGCCATTTGTCCGGTCCGCCCCAGACCAGCGTGATCGACTACGAACTGATGGCGCCGGTCTTTATCGACATCGTGCCTTCTGACGCTCAGAACGCCCATGGGGTCGCCTATCTCTGCCATTCGGATGCCCTGCATCCCGGACCTCTGGTGGAATTGATGCGGCTGGCTGCCCCCTCTCCGGCCGTCTTTGCCCGGCAAATCGACCATCTCGACCACTACGCGGACCTGCGGGCGGACCGGATGGAGGAGATCGACGTGCAATTGACGGACCTCACGTCCTTTTTTGCCGCGCTGGCGCATCTGCATCCGGCCCGCAACAAGGCGACCTTGACCTTCATTCAGGCGGCCTTGCGGTTCTGTGCCACAGTGCAGTTCCGCATCAAGCACGGGTTCGGCTGCGCGCGCCCTTCGAGCCTGTCGCCGCAGGTGATGCCGATGATCCAGACGCCGGCCCATGGCACCCTCCCGAGCGGCCATGCCACCGAGGCCCTGTTCCTCGCCACCCTGTTCAAGGCGATGGCGCGAGAGCTGTCGCTGGGCATCGTGGGGGACCAGGCGGCCTGGCTGGCGCAGTTCGACAGCCAGTGCGACCGGCTCGCGGTGCGTATTGCCGCCAGCCGGACCGTGGCCGGGGTGCATTTCCCGGTCGACAGCGCTGCCGGTGCCGTTCTGGGCGATACCCTGGCGCGCTATGTGCTTGCCCGGGTTCAGGTTCCCGCCCCGACCGCGACAGCGAATGCCACCGGGGGTGAGACGGGGGCTGCGACCGAGGCTCTGACTGGGTCTGCCATCGCCTGGAGCCGCCTGGATGCAGATATGGAGGCCTTCGGGGCGGCAGATTACACCGTCGACACCCTGTCGGCCCTGCGCAACGGATCCGCTATCAACGGCGAAACGGTCACCTCCCTGCGCACCGAAGCCCTCAGCCTTCGCTACAGCGCGCAGCTTGATTGGTTGTGGCAATCTTGCGTGAAGGAATTGCGTCGCGGGGCAGTTGGGCAACCGGGACAGGAGAGCTGATCATGGCGCTGTTCTGGCGACAGGAAACGGCGGGACCGGGAAATCCCTTGCCGCGCCATCCGGCGGCGCATTGGTGGTACACGCTGGAGGATGAGGCGCGCGCGGTGGGAACCCCGCCCGCAGCCAGCTTGCTGGCGCTGGACCTCGATGCTGGTGGCGCGACAACGGATCTTTTGTCGCCGTCACAGGCGCAGGCCCTGCATCAGGGCGCGACGGTGTGGGGGGCGACCGCACCTCTGGCTGATCTGCTGACACGGGTGCAGGACGGGCTGCGCGACCGGACGCTTTTTGCGCCGGTTCTGCCAAAGGGGTGCTTCAACGCCCCCGATGCGGAACCGTCCTGCGACGGCTTCGTGGTGCCGCAGATGCCCGCGGACAGCACGGTCATTGCGGTGATCGACGACGGGATCGCCTTTGCCCATCCCACTTTTCGCACCCCCAGTGGCGGCACCCGTTTTGCCGCGGTCTGGCAGCAGGACGCGCCGGGGCTGCGCGGGCGGATGGCGGATGTGCCCTTTGGTCATGTCTTCAGCCGGGCAGAGATCGACAGCCGCCTGGCGGAGGCCGGGGGAGAGGAGGATCGCTTCTATGCCGCGCTGCCGCGGCTCGGAGAGGGGCAAAGAGTGCCATTCCGACACCGACACCTGCATGGCACCCATGTTGCCGATCTGGCCTGCGGTGCCGGGCGCGGCGATGCGATCGACGTGGATCCGGAGCGTTTTCCGATCCTTGCGGTGAACCTGCCGACAGCTCTGGTCAGCGACACCGGTGGCACTTTTATGGCGGCGGCTATGATTCTCGGGTTGCAGGACGTCCTGCGCCGCACCGAGGCGATGATGGCCCAGGCCCAGAGCCGGTTTCCGCTGGTGCTGAACCTCAGCTTTGGTCTCGGCGGCATCGGCAAGAACGGCGGGCACCTGATCGCCGCCGCGCTTGAACAGGCGATGGACTATTGGCACGCAACCCATGGTGTGCCGATGCGGGTGGTCCTGCCTGCGGGAAATACTTTGCAATCTCGACTGGCCGCGCGCGCCGAGATCGCGCCGGGCCGCCCGCATCGCGCAGTGCTGCGGGTCACACCGGAGAATCGGGGCTCCACCTACCTTGAAATTGCGCTGAACCGGCGCGGCTTGAAACCGACGCATTCCGCGCTTTCGGTCAAGGTGACGCCACCGCCTGGCGCGGGGATCTTCCCGCCGGCCTTGCCGCCCGCACCGCTGGCGATGGATACCGCCTTGCACCTCGTATGCGAGGACGCTGCCTTCGGCCCCAAAGGGCTGGCACAATGCGGGATCTATCACGGGTTCCAGCGTGATTTCGCCCCGGAGACCCCGGCACCGGAAGGCACGGGTGTAGAGATCGTGACCGTGGCCATCCCGGCCAATGCTGCCCGCGATCCCTATCGGCCCTTGCCGCCCGGTGGCGAGTGGGTGATCGAGATCGCCCTTGCGCCCGGGCAACGGGAGGCCTGCGAGATCGAGTTGCGGGTGCTGCGTAATGATGTTCCCCGCCAGATAAACCCGATCCGCCAAAGGTCCTGGTTGCTCGACCCCGCGTGGCAGGGGTTTACGCCTGACGGTCACCGCTCCACCGCGTTGGAGGACCCCGGGTGCTCGATCACCCGGCGCGGTTCCTTGAATGCCCTCTCCGGTGGTCGTCAGATCTGGACTCTTGCCTCCTCCTATGCGGATCGCGAGCTGCTGTCGGACTATTCCTCTGCCGGACCGGGTGGACCGCTTGCTGAAGGAGCGGGCGTGACCCTTCATGCTCCGGCTGACGACAGTCCTCTGCGCAAGGGGCGGCGCGCGGCCGGATCCCGCGCTGCATCCCAGGTGCGGCTTTCGGGCACCAGCGTCGCGGCGCCCCTCGCAACCCGGGCGCTGGCGCTGGCCCTGTCCCATTGGCACGCGGATGCACCCAGTGTCGCCCCGGCGGATTTTGCCCCACCGGAAACCTTTGCAGTGCGCGGCCCGCATCTGCCGTGGGACCGGGCCGGCTTTGGCGGGATAGCCGGGACGGGGTGACCCCTGCATCGCTATCTTGTCGCACTGGGATTAAAACCTCCTTCCGCAGGCCGGGAGGAGGTTTTTTCACGCATTCATCACAACCGATCGGGTGCATTCCAGAGGCGTTAACGCCATAGTCATACTTGTGAGTGCGGACAAATGTTGAGTGAAGTTTTTTCAGAACCAGTGCTTTGTAAGGTGTATTGAGTATCTCCGCAAACATAGCGCGAACCGTTACGTGCAGGACGATGTGGTTGGTGTACATCTTCCCTGGACAGGTAAGCGTGGCGCCGGCGGCTCCAGTCCCCAAAGTCGGGGTCGTCGGCGCAACTAACGAACCGCTATGCGTTCAGGTTTCAGTTTCCGGAAGTGTGGGTAAAGAGTGCTTTTGAACAAGGTCTTCCGGACGGCCGCTGCGCCGGTTGCAGGCTTCGTCTTGGGGTTGGCGTAGCGGTGCGAATTCACAGAGATTGGCCGGAGAAGCTGATGAATGATACCGATCCGGGCGATGGCGCGGACCGGTTGAAGGCGACGGACTACGTGTTGCAAAAAGCCTTCGACCAGATGGAAGCCGCGGCGGTTTCGATCGGGCAGGCGCGTCAGTCGAACGATCTGGCTGCCTTGGAGGAGGCCGTGAGGCTCATGCGTCAGGCGCAGGTTGTTTTCTTGCGCGTGCTGAACCGATCACCCGCCGAAACTGCGAGATTCCTGGCGCTTCGGCAGGATGATCTGGTCGAGGGCATGGCGGTTGAGATAGGCGAGGATCCCCAGACCGACAAGGGCCAGGATGATGCCACGCCTCTGGCTGGCGCAAATCGAGGGCGTGATCCTGAAACTGGTGATCCCAACGTCGGATAAGTTGCCCGTCATACTTTGCACAAGTGTGTTGACAGGCTTGAATAAAGTGAAGGATAAGCGCTCCGCGTGAGAGGGCCGTTAGCTCAGCTGGATTAGAGCAGGGAACTTCTAATTCTCAGGTCGGGGGTTCGAGTCCTCCACGGCTCGCCACTCATTGTCATTTTTCCTTACCTTTCAATGCTTTGTGTTCGGAGTTGGCGAACTCTTCGGGAAGGTTCACCACGTTTTGTTCGCCATTTGGGCGCGCAATGAGTTTTTCCATCGCAGAGTCAGCCAAACCTTCGCGTCCTGCGGCTTCCGTGTAGAGCTGTACGAGCGCTAGCGTTTTGTGGCCTGTGATCGCCGCGATTTCGTGTGTTGTCGCTCTCGCCTCGGCCAATCGGCGTGCGCAGGCTTTCCTGAGACCGTGCGACGTGCAGGCGGGAAGCCCAGCTTCATCGCACCAATCACGCATGGAGTTGCCCAGCCCTGCGGCGGTGCGGGCGTTTCCCGCCTGAGTTGCAATAAAAGGGCGGTCCTTGGGCAGGTTTTCCAAGACAGCAGACAGGTCGCTGTGAACCGGAATGCTGATCATGATCCCGCCGGAGCGGGCTGTTTTCTGTCGCCGGTACTCAATGCGACCGCCTTTCAAGTTTCAAGGGCCAAGTTGAACTGCATCCACACGAGCAGCGCCCGTGTAGAGCATGAGAGTGACCGTGGTGTGGGCAATCGATCCGGGTTTATGGACTTCAAAAAATCGGGCGATTTCCGCCTCTTCCCAAGAATGAAAACCGGTTCCCGTGTTGCGGTACGGCTTTGTTGCGCGCGCCGGATTGTCGCCCCGCCAGTCCAGAGCAATTGCGTGGTCCAGGAGCTGGATCAGACGTTTGCGGAGATTGTTGGCCGCTCCCGGAGTTTCAGCCTTCTCGGCCAGCATGGCTTGAACATGGCGGCGCTCCATCTGCGCAATCGGTTTGTTTCCGTGCTTCGTGCGGAACTTCTCCACGATGCCCCGGTAGTTGCGCTTGGTGCTTTCCGACAAGTCGAGAAACTCAGGGGAGCGGTACCAAGAGATAATCAAGGCATTAACGCTGCCGGGGATAGTGCGTTCGGCTGCAATGAGACCGCGTGTCCTGTGCCCGCTGACAGCAGCCTCATATCGACGGATAAAGTCTTCAGATCCGTATTCCCGGCCCAGCTCGGCGGAAAATCCGCCCTTACGGAAGCGCCAGCGACGGTTCCCGTGCCTATCGGTGTAGGGCGTTGCGCCGGGGTATTGCTTTTGGTGTTTCACGGGTGATCCCACGGGTTGTCTTTAGTTTGGTCAGCCTGACTGACCGCATAGACGACAATGGTGCCGTCCGGCTTCGTTTCAGTCTTGGCAATAGGAATGCCAGCGTCCCGGTGAGCCTTCAGGCAACGGGTCAACTCCGACTGGGTGACGGTTGCTTTTCTATTCGCCATCGGTGCGGTCCTCCCGTTCACCCAGCACGGTCATATTGAGGGGCGAGAGGTATTCCTCGCCGCCCTCGATGCCTTTCAGGTTTTCCCAAGAGCGAATGTCATTCGGGCTAAGCCAGCCCCATTCCCGCCCAATGCGGTAAGCCTCATAGCGGGCTTTCATGTCGCCGCGCATCAGCCCCGCCAAGTCGTGTTCCACAAAGAACCGCTTGCGCCCTTCTACGGTCAGCAGGGCGACGTTCATCACCTGTTCGACGCGGCGCGCCATGGGGGCGAGGCAGCGCACCACAAGCGCGCGGCTTTCGCCATCGACGTTCGAATAGGTGGCGTTGTCGGTGATCCCTACAACGGTCGGCGGAACGCTGAACGTGCGGGCCACGTCCATGTTGGACAGCTTGCGGCTGTCCAGAAACTCGGCGTCCTTCGCGGAAATGCTGAGGCTCTTCCAGTCAAGGCCACCGTCCAACACCAGAATGCCGGAGGTCTCGGCCTGACCTTCCACGCGATCCCGCATCTTCTGGAGGGCATCGGCCTTGGTGTCGCTATTGATCTTCTGCGGGAACACCAATGCGCCCTCGGCGCGGAACGCGCGGCTTGCCTGCCGTGCGGCCTGATCCTGCTGCGTCAGCGCCAGCGAAAACGTCTCCCGCGCCAGTTGGATCGGGGAAACGCCCATAACGCCGTCCTGCGCGAGGCGATACTTCAGGTGCAGCACCTCTTCTTGGATCAACACCTTGGAGGTGCCGCGCGTGTCGCTGACACGATACCGCAAACGGCCGTTGTCCAGTTTCTCAACCGTGACGGTGGACGGGTGCAGCGGGTAAAGTCCGATGACCTGGCCCCGCATATTGGTCTCGATCCGGGCGAAGGCGTTGCCCATGGTCAGCAGCGACACCAACAGAAATTCCCGTCCCTCAAAGGCGGTCATCTGCGGGTTGAACTGATCATGCAAAACGCTGTGCAGCGGGTGGCCGGTGGCCCGTTCCCGCCCGCCATTGGCGCTACGCTCATAAACGTTCATGGGCATGGCCGCGAGGTTCTGGCTAATCACGGAAATGCAGGCTTGCGCCACAGCCAGACCAGAGGCGCGGGCGGGGTCCACAAAACCTGAGCCATTCACCCGCTGGCCCAGAAACTCGGCAAGGGCGGGGTCGGAGGTGGTTACGGTCTCGCGCTGTTCGCGCCCGAAGAAACGGGAAATCAGGCTCATTTCAGCAACTCCAGAATACGCAGGCGGCGGGCAGCGGCCTCCCGCACGGGGAAGCCATGCGCCAGCGAACGGGCGTTGATGACGGTGCCCTCATAGGCCGGAAAGGCCGAGAC
Organism: uncultured Paracoccaceae bacterium; assembly: GCA_937146765.1. Lineage (GTDB taxonomy): Bacteria > Pseudomonadota > Alphaproteobacteria > Rhodobacterales > Rhodobacteraceae > Epibacterium. Next base: position 66,305 of record CAKZRP010000063.1, read on the forward strand.
CACGCTGATTTCGAACAGATCGACCACGCGCAGCTCGCGCCGCGTGCCGTCCGAGTGTTCGTCACGCGCCTCAAAGCCGAAGGACATGCCGCCCAGATCGCCACGTTCGGCAAGGGTCAGCACGTCACGGCCTGCCTGAGTGTCCGGCACATCCATGTCAAAGCTGAGGCCGCGCGTGTCCTCAGACAGGCGCAGGGACCCAGAGCGGGTGCGGGCTAACACACGGGTCGGGTCGTGGTCCACCAAAGCCAGAATGTCGGCGCGCTGCGCGAGGGTGCGGCTAAAGGCACCGGGGGCGATGGTTTCGACAATCCCGGCACCGATGCGCGCCTCAGAGCCAAACAGGGCCGCGTAGCCCTCCAAGCGGCGTCCCTTGGCCCGCAATTCGGTGGTCTGGAAACGTTTTTCGATCACAGCGACACACTCCGATAAGGGGCGATGAGGCGATCAACGCCCATGGGCACCATCCGCAAAGAGGCCTCCGCCACCGCTTCCTTGTTCTCAAAGAAATGGGCGACCAGCATCAAGGTCGCCTGTTTGAGAGCCGGAGGAAGCGGGTCGCTTGCCATGTCGATCCCGATAGAGGTCAGATGATCGACCGAAGCGGCGATAGCGATTTGCAATTCGCCGTCAAAGTCGTCTTCGATCACGCGGCAGTGCGCCTTGGCTTCCTCCAGCGTCACCATCAGTCGATCTCCGCGTAACGGAAGCCCTCGGGGTGGCGCACCACCACATCGGCATCGAGGAAGGCATGGAGGATCGCGCCGCCTTTGCTGGCGACGTCGCTGTGGTAGGGGTTCACCATCAGGTCAACGCCGGACCAATAGCCGATATAGAGGCTGGCCCACTCGCCATAAATCAGGGCGTTCTTGTCAGTGGTCGCGCCGATATCGTCGGGCACCTGCGTCGAGCTTTCCACGCGCTCATTGTGGAACAGTTCCGACAGCGGAATGGTGCGGGCATCGGCGTCCTTGATCTTGCGGGCGGTGTTCATCACCTTTGTGTTGGTGAGAAAGCCGGTGGTGCCGGTCACGTTGTCGGTCTCCAGCGCGGCGATCAGATCAGCGGTGATATCGGAATTGAAAGCGCCACCTGTAACAGCTGTTACACCCCCATCTGCGAGGATGCCGGTCGGCTCGTCTGCGCCCCCGCCTTTGATCGCTGCGCTGTCCAGCGCTTGTGCCAAGAGGTAAGCCAAATCGGCGCGAAGGATCGGTTCCAGCGCTTGGTTCGACTGGAGCAACATACGGCGGGACAGTTCGTATTCTGCCGTGACTGTCTTCGGACCCATATCCTTCTTGGAAAAGGTGGCATCGCTGCGGTTGGCGTTGGTGTGTTCCGACACCCAACCCGCCGCGCCGGAGCCGACCAGGCGGGGCAGTTCGAGGTTGCCGGTCAGACCGCGCAGGACGGTCGCGCCCATACCCTCAACCTTAAGGGCGGCGCGGCGACGGTCGGTCATTGCGGCCAGATCGGTTTTGACCAGATTGCCAGCGCTACCGGCAGTGGTCAGAGCGCGGGTCTCGCCGCCCAGCAGGATCTCGGTCGGGACCATCACGCCCCGCACCTCGCCGCGATCCTTTGCCAGTTCCTGGTGCCATTCGGCCTCGACGCCGGACAGGTGGCCGGAACGGGCTTCCATCAGCGCCTTGCGCACGGAATACCCCTCCAGCGAACGCCGTGCCACGGCACCTTGCGTCAGGGTATCACCGTGGGCCTCCAGCCGCTCAAATTCCGCGAGCTTCTGCGCGTCGCTCAGGCGGGTGTTGAGGCTGCGCACCTCGGCTTCCAGATCGTTGAAGCGCTTGCGCTCCTCGCCAGACAAGTCGCGGTTTTCCTGCGCGGCCTTGTCGTGGATGGTGTTCATTTCGGCAATCTTGTTGCCGCGTGACTCTTGCAGGTCACGCAGGTTATGTGTGGGCATCTTGGTTCCTTCGATTGGGATTGAGGTGGAAGGCCAGCGCGGTTCTAGTTTGCCGACCGGGCCGCGCTGGTCTGCTTTTCCTTGAGGGAGCTATTCGTCGCCAAAAACGTTCGATTCGCGCTCCGCAATTGCCTTCATCCGTGTTTGGATCTCCTTCCGCAAAAGCGGGATGTTGAACCCGATAGTCGCGTAGGACACGAGATTGTCGGAATGGGCGAATGTGGTGGGGTCTTCTGCGGTGCAGGCCACCGCCGTGTCGGGGAAGGGGTTGAGAGGGAAATCAAAACGCTCAGGCAGCGTCATGTAGTGCGAGGACAGCGCTTCAAGCACGCCGCAAGCGTACATCGAAGCAAGGTTTTGCGGATAGCCGAGGTTGGTGAGGAACTTGAAGATGAAGAGCGCGATGATGTCGAACTCGCCAAACTCGCGGGCGCGCCCCGGCGTGGTTTCAGGCGCGCATTTGTAGCCATCCTTGGCGGCGATTGCTTCGTTCAGACGCAACGGGTCCATATCAACGATCTCGCAAGCAAGCTTGGTGCGAAACCGGAAGGGGATCGGTTTGAACTTCTGGGGGATTTGGGACATTGGGTTTTCCTATTGCCATATACCAGCGGTGTAAGGCCATAAGTATAGAAAGTTGCGGCCTAAGGCAATAGGCCATCGCTTGGGTGCTGCCCTTCACCACCAGTAGCGCGCCAGATCGCAGCCAGCAGCTTGAACTCTGGCAATGCCAACTCACGCTGGAAATCTGGTGACCAAGGGGCGCTTCCTGGGCCGATCAGGTGCCACACTGCGTGGGTGCAGGCTGCGACGCCCTCGGGCGTTGTGGGCGTGTGTGTCACCATGTTGCGCAGCGCTACCTCGGCGCGGGCTTCTGCTGCGAGGCTTTCGGGCCATTCCCAATCCCCATTGCCTGGCATGTGCGACAGGCGCAGCCATTCGGTGGTTGCGCTGTTCCACTCGCGGTAGTGGGGCACTACCGGGTCAATCGCTGCCGCGCCCGAGAGGTCGGGCAATGCGGCGAGCACACCGGCCATGGGCAAGCCAGCGATCAGGCTGCGGCGAGACATGGCGCGACCGTTCGCGCAAACGCGTTCTTTGGGCATTGTTCGGTTCTCCGATTGTGTTATGATCCCTAGGGATCAATATGCACATATGATCCTTAGGGATCAAGGGGTCAAATGTTAGGAAATCAACTGAGCGCAGCTAGAGCCTTGATAGGCTGGACGCAAAAACAACTGGCTGATGCCGCTGGGGTGTCGATACCAACTGTCAAACGTGCGGAGGGTGCTGCAAAAGCCTCAGCGTCGCCTGAGACGGTTCAGCAGTTGGTTGCGGCACTTGAAAAGGCAGGAATCGAGTTCATACCGGAAAATGGTGGTGGAGTTGGGGTGCGATTAAAATGAGCGAAGAAGTAAACAGCAATTCAAATGCGACTCTTGATGACCTCTGGAACGAGGCCAAGTCAGCGGTCGGTGACTGTGTAATTCAATGGGGAGGCGCAATGGCAGCCGTATACAAAATCCCCAGAAGCTTTGGTTTTGAAAATTACCAAGCTGTTCAGATATGTCTCGCTAAACTTAGCGGGGATGAGCAACGTATCGACCTATTGATTCATCTCATGAAGAACATGCCTCAGGCAAAGCAGCAGGTTGGTGACGAATTGTTTGTTGAAACACTTGATGCTTTGAAAAGCCTTCTAAAGCTCTCAAAACCCCGCAATGCAATTATTCATGGGCTGCCTGTTTTCAACATGGAAACAGATCGCGAAACAAGAGAAGTGGTTAGACACGGGATCTACTTGATTCAAACTCGCCAGCCAGAGAACAGCAGCCAAAGATATGAAAACCTAATCGAATTATGCGATAGCTTTATTCAGGAAATAAAGAAGGTGCGTCGCGTACTGAACAGGGTTTCTATTGGCATGACAAGTGCTGAACTCCTTAGGCTTGTGAACGAATTCACTGATCCCGATGACTAAAGCAGCTCCGCCAAACACAGGGGCAAGTCCTCCTCTCCCTCGCGGTCTACAACCGCCAAGGCCATAGCTAGCGCCACGATCCCATCAATGCGCCCGCTTGATTTGCCCTTGTCCAGTTTCCGGTTCCCCGCCGGGTCCATCTCCACCACCGCATTAGCCGCACAATAGGTCAGCACCGGGTTGCCCGCATGATGTAGGCGGGCCTCGGCCACGGCGCGCTCCAGCCGGTCCACCGCAGGGGCCATATCTCGGAAACCTTGCCCGAAGGGTTCCAGCGGCGGTTCCGCTCCCATCTTCCCCAGCTCGCGCTTCAGGTCCTCGATCCGCCAGCGGTCATAGGCGATCATCTGCACGTCATAGCAGAGACAGGCATCGGCAATCGCCTCGGCTACAAAGGACGGGTCGACCACCGGGCCGGGGATCAGGGTCAGAAAACCTTGGCGCGCCCAGAGGTCATAGGGCACCCGGTCCTGTTCGGATTTCTCGCGGATGCCCTGTTCCGGCAGAAAGAAGCGCGGCAGCAGATCAAAACCGCCGGCACCATCCGGGAACACCAGCACAAAGGCGGTGAGGTCGCGGGACTGCGACAGGTCCAGCCCGCCCCAGCATTGCTGCCCCTCCAGCGCCTTGAAGTCCACCGCACCCGCATTGGCGTCCCATTCCGCCTTTGCGAGGAAGCGCACATGGGCATCCACCCGCTGGTTCAGGATCAGGTTGCGGAAGGCTTGTTCCTTTGAGGGCATCCGTTGCGCCTGTGCCGCTTGTCGCCGCACATCTTCCAGCGACCGGAAATCGCCCAGGGCGGGGTTTGCCTTGCGCCAAGTGTCCTCGATCCACGGGTCATCGTCGGCACTGGCTCCGTAGAAGGTCATATGAAAGCTGGGGTCCTCGACCTCGCCGGAATTGACCTTGTGGCCGTAGTCCACCAGTTCAGACATGACCGCGTGATCGTCGGCGGCTTGGGTGCTGATGACGCACAAGAGCGGGTTTGCGCGCGCGCCCATGGCGGTATCCAGCGCCTCGTAGAGGTCACGCTTGGGGGCGGTGCCCAATTCGTCATAGATGGTGAAGCTGGGGGAAAGACCCTGCTTGGTGCTTGCATCGGCAGAGAGGGCTTGGAAGATCGAGCCTTTGCCTTGGCCGGTCAGCACCTCGATGCGCTTGCTGAATTTGATGACGTTGACGCGGGCATCCAGCTCGGGGTGTTCATCGAGGATCGCGACCATCTCGGAAAAGGTCTTGCCCGCCTGCGCCTTGTCGTTCGCTGCGGCGTAGACCTCGCCCCGGCTTTCGGCTTCAGGTCCAAGAAGGTGACAGAGACCGAGACCGGCCACCAGCTGCGTCTTGCCGTTCTTGCGCGCCATCGACAGGACAGCGGTGCGCACCGGGCGCAGGCCGTCCGAATCCTCGGCATAGATCGCTTCGAGAAAATCGCGCTGCCACGGGCGCACCTGGAGTTTGGTGCCTGCGAGGCTGCCTTGGGTGATCGGCAGATCCTCCAGAAAGGCCACAACGCGCTCCACACGGCTCAGGCCGGGCAGTTCCCACGGCAGGGTGTTGCGGAGCGGGGAAACCTCGCTGGTGGCAAAGCCAAAGCTGCCCTGCGAGCTGTCCGATACCACTGCCAGTTTGGGTTTTGCGCCTTTGCCTCGTTGTCCCATTTTATCCTGCCTAATTAAATATTTGCTCAGTTATCCCCTCGGTTTCGGGGGTGTTTCTTTCTGGTGATTAAGGGTGCCCCCACCATCCATCGGCGGGGTCGATCGGGTTGCCATTGGCGTCACAGCCTTTGAAGCGGCGTCCGGTCGCGTTGCCATGGGTGCGATCAAATCCGGAGGTCTTCTCGTTGTGGCACCGTTCGCACAGAGACATGAGGCCGGAGAGTTCAGGGAAAGGATCGCCGCCTTGGCTGATCGGTTTGCAGTGGTCCACGGCAGTCGCCTCAACCACCAATCCGCGCTTGTCGCAGGCAAAGCACAGAGGGCATTCACTCAGCTTCGCAAGGCGCAGGCGCTTCCATGCGCTGGTGCAGTAGGGCCATTTACTCATCGCGCTGGCCCTCTCTCATCGCTTTGATAATGTCGCTCAGTTTCTTCCAGTTATCGTTCATCGCTGCTCTCTCTATTCTCTACCGTTGCACCAAGTCCCTACTGCTCAATGGTGAGACCCGGAGCAGAAGGCATAGGGAGACCAGCCCCGGCCAATCTGGCCGAGCTGGTCCCTAGCCTTCAGCGTGAAGATCCTGCTCAACGGAGCCGACCCATCGCTTTCAGGCGCCTCCAGTCCCGACGATCCATGCCGGAGGCTCAGTCGCTACTTGCGGCGCTTGGATTGACGCCGGGGGACGCGCTTCGACCTTTCGGGCTGCGCTTGGCCTGTGTCCCCACCCCGTGGTGTGCCAATAGTTTCGGTGCGTGCCACCGTCTGAACCGTCCACGCATCGACAGCGCCAATCAGGCGGCGCTGGGGCCTGCTTTCTCGATTTCGATGACGTCCAGCGGGTCCTCATTGAAGAGGCGCGCAACCATGCCCTGCATGGTCTCCTGCTGCTTCTGTGTGGGGGTCCAGTTCTTCCAATGGGCACGGCGGGCCATGTCCTTGGCAAACTGGCGTTCCCATGCGCTGCTAGAGGTGCGCGACAGGCGGGGCATGTAGAACAGGAGGTGTTCGACCGTGCGGCTCATTGGCTCGACCCTCCCCGGCTAGTGCCGAAGAGCGCCAGAGAGGCCACGTCATGCGCGTCGTCGGGGTTCAGGCTGATGAGGGCAGCATATGCCAGCCCTGCGCGCTCCGCCTTGGACAGGCGGGCCAACAGGATCACAGACAGGTCGAGCCATGCTTGCGGGGTGGCAAGCGTCAGCGCGTACCCAAGACAGCGCACAACGCGCTTGTGTCCGTCTTTGGCAAAACGGGACATGGCCGAACGCTTTGCGCGAGGCTTCTTCGCGTTCGCCAGACGCTGAAATTCCCTATTGTTTTCAAGGGAGGCATTTTCGGGGTTCGCCAGACTAACGTGCTGATAGGAATAGCCGGGGAGTGTCCTCCACGGCTCGCCACTCATTTTCATTGTTGCCAATGCACCATAAGCTTGCACGACTTGGCGTTTTTCATGCACACCCGCTGTCAAAACGCTTGGGGTGCCGTGTTGTAGATTTCTTCTAGCACACTGGGATAGAACGGTATTTCAGCATGACCCGTGACTAGCGGTCACTCCTCATACAAAGCGGTTGGCATCAAAGATGCCGCAGCACCTCGTCCAGCAGTCGCTGGGCCACGGAGGTCAATTTGCGCTTGCCGGAATGAATGACGAGGAAAGGCGGCACGGTGATCCCGATGTCGAGATCGATGGTGCTGAGTCCGGTACCCATGCCTGAGAGCATCTGGGCCACTTCCCGGGTTTGAGTTGCAATCGCATCTGATTGCCCGACAAGGCTGAGCGCGATCAACAGCGAGGAAGAATTGGTGATCCGCTCGGGCATCGGGATTCGATTTTCCAGAAACCCCTGTTCAAAGGCCAGCCGGATCGGAGAGCCCGGTTCCTGGATCACGAATTCATGGTCGATTGTGTCGCGCAACGAAACCCTTCGTCCGGTCAGGGGATGGCCTTCTCGCACCAGCAGGGCCACCTCTTCGGTGCGACCCGGATAGGCCTGATAGGCGCGGGCATCACTGTCGGGGCTGATGCGGGCGATGATGAAATCAAACCGCCCTTCCTCCAATCCGCGCATCAATTCGGTCGATGGCGCCACCTCGATGGTGGGCTGGATGTCCGGCGCCACCTGTCGGACCTTCATCAGCGCGGGCAGAAGGGCCGAGACCGCCGGGCCAGTAACAGAACCCACCCGCACACCGCCCGCCTTGCCGGACTGCAGGCTCTCCACCTCGGCGGCGAGCGAGTCGAGTTCCGCGAGGATCACCTGAGCATGACGTACGAAGGCCTCGCCCAGAGCAGTGGGAGTCATGCCGCGCGGATGGCGGTCGAATAGCGGCGCGCCGACCTCGGCCTCGATATCCGCCAGAAGGCGCGAGGCTGCGGGCTGGGTCATGTTCACCGCCTCTGCCGCCAGTTGCAACTTGCCGGAGTCGTGGATTGCACGCACGAGGCGCAGTTGGACGGGTTTTAACCGGGTGGCGAGGGGCAGGACCATATGCAGCATACCGTTTTTGATATGTCTATCAGCATTATTCGCATTGGTATGATATGTGAAGCCCTCCTATCGTCCGACTCGGGAGATCGCGGGACAACACCGCGACCTTGAGGAGGAAAAGACATGACCCTGAAATCCATTCTGGTCACCACCGCGCTGGTGAGTGGCCTTGCGACGGCCGCCTTTGCAGAGGGCACCATCGGGATCGCGATGCCGACCAAGTCTTCGGCGCGCTGGATCTCGGACGGTGAATCCATGGTGAAGCAGTTTGAGGAGGCCGGCTACACCACCATCCTGCAATATGCCGAGGATGACATCCCGAACCAGCTGGCGCAAATCGAAAACATGATCACCAACGGCGTTGACGTGCTGGTTGTGGCCGCCATCGACGGCACCACCCTATCGAACGCTCTGGAGAACGCGCATTTCGCTGGCATCCGCACCATCGCCTATGACCGGCTGATCCGCGACAGCGAATATGTCGACTATTATGCCACCTTCGACAACTTCAAGGTCGGCGTGCAGCAGGCGGAAACGCTGGTGGCGGGGCTCGAGGAACGCTTCCCCGATGCGGAGAGCTGGAATGTCGAGCTGTTCGGCGGCAGCCCGGACGACAACAACGCCTACTTCTTCTACAACGGCGCCATGTCGGTGCTGCAGCCGCTGATCGACAGTGGCAAAGTGAAGGTTGTCTCTGGCCAGATGGGCATGGATACCGTCGGCACCCTGCGCTGGGACGGCGCGGTGGCGCAGGCGCGGATGGATAACCTTCTGTCGGCCCATTACACCAATGCGCAGGTCAATGGCGTGCTGTCGCCCTACGACGGTCTCTCGATCGGCATTCTCTCCTCGCTCAAAGGCGTGGGCTATGGCTCTGGCGACCTGCCGATGCCGATTGTTTCCGGTCAGGATGCCGAGGTGCCCTCGGTCAAATCGATCCTCGCCGGCGAGCAATATTCCACCATCTTCAAGGACACCCGCGAATTGGCCCGCGTGACCGTGGGGATGGTCGATGCGCTGCTTGAGGGTGGTGAGCCCGAGATCAACGATACCTCGACCTATGACAATGGTGTCAAGGTGGTGCCCTCCTACCTTCTTGAACCGCTCAAGGTGACAGCGGAGAACTGGAAAGAGGTTCTGGTCGGCTCCGGCTATTACACCGAAGATCAGATCAACTGATCTCGTGGTAACGCTCCTCCCTGACCGGATGCTCAAGCCATCCGGCAGAGACGTCCCGTCCACTTGTCAGCAAGGGTGGACGGGACAGATTTTCCTATAAAGACCAGAGGATGATCCCGTGCAGACAAACCTGCTCGAAATGCGGTCGATCACCAAGACGTTCCCGGGCGTCAAAGCGCTGGACGATGTGAACCTCACCGTCCGCGAAGGCGAGATCCACGCGATTTGTGGCGAGAATGGCGCTGGCAAATCCACCCTGATGAAGGTCCTGTCCGGGGTTTATCCGGTTGGGCAATACGAGGGCGAAATCCACTACGCAGGCGGCCTTGCCGAGTTCCACGACATTGCGGAAAGCGAGGCGAAAGGCGTCATCATCATCCATCAGGAACTGGCCTTGGTGCCGCTTCTGTCTATCGCCGAGAACCTGTTCCTTGGCAATGAGACGCAGAAGAACGGTATCATCAACTGGCCGGAAACCTATCGGCGGACGGAGGGCCTGTTGCAGAAGGTGGGCCTGAAGGACGCGCCCACGACACTGGTGGACAAGCTGGGCGTGGGCAAGCAACAGCTGGTGGAGATCGCGAAGGCACTCGCGAAGGACGTGCGCCTGTTGATCCTGGACGAGCCGACCGCAGCCCTGTCGGAGGCCGACAGCCAAGCGCTGCTTGATCTTATGCTGGAACTGAAGGCGCAGGGCGTCACTCAGATCATCATCAGCCACAAGCTCAACGAGGTGCGCCGGGTCGCCGACACCGTGACGGTGATCCGCGATGGTCATACGGTCAGCAGTTTCGGCACCACGGACGGCATCACCGAGGACCGCATCGTGCGCGACATGGTGGGTCGGTCGATGGAGAACCGCTATCCGCCGCGCACGCCCAAGATTGGCGATATGCTTATGGAGGTGGAAGGCTGGACCGTGCACCACCCTGAGCACGCCGACCGCCGGGTGATCCACGGCGTCGACCTCAACGTGCGCGCCGGTGAAGTCGTTGGCATCGCGGGCCTGATGGGGGCCGGGCGCACCGAATTTGCCATGTCGATCTTTGGGCGGTCCTGGGGGCAGGGGATCTCGGGCCGGGTGAGGATGCGCGGAGTGGAGGTCAATACTGCCACCGTGGGCCGCGCCATCGAGGCCGGTCTTGCCTATGTGACCGAGGACCGCAAGAGCCTTGGCCTTGTGTTGGACGAACAGATCCGCCGCAACGTGACCCTGACCAACCTGCCAAAGGTCGCGAATGGGCCGGTGCTCAACCACAACGAGGAAACCCGGGTGGCGGAGGGCTATCGCAGCTCGCTCAACATCCGCACGCCCTCGGTGTTTCAGAAGGTGGTGAACCTTTCTGGCGGCAACCAGCAAAAGGTGGTTCTGGCCAAATGGCTCTTTGCCGAACCTGAGGTTCTGATCCTCGACGAGCCCACCCGCGGCATCGACGTGGGCGCGAAGTTTGAAATCTACGGGCTGATCAACGATCTCGCTGCCGCAGGCAAAGGGGTTGTGATGATCTCCTCCGAGATGCCCGAGCTTCTGGGCATGTGCGACCGGATCTACGTGATGAACGAGGGGGCCTTTGTCGGCGAACTCAGCGCCGCAGAGGCCAGCCAAGAGCGCATCATGTCGCTCATCGTGACGGAATAAGGATGTAAGCGATGACGTTTGCAGGACAAACAGACACACACACGGGCGAGGAGACCAAAGGCGGTCTTGGCGCCTATCTCTCGGCGCATTTGCGGGAATATGGCCTGCTGTTTGCGCTGATCGCCATCATGGCGTTTTTCCAGATCGTCACCGGCGGCACTCTGCTGCGGCCGATCAACCTGACGAACCTGCTGTTGCAGAACAGCTATATCATCATCATGGCGCTGGGCATGCTGATCGTCATCGTGTCGGGCAATATCGACCTTTCGGTCGGCTCGGTCATGGGATTTGTCGGCGCGCTGGCGGCGGTGATGATCGTGAACTGGGATCAATCCCTGCTGGTCACGGCCCTGGTCTGTGTCGCGGTGGGGGCGCTGATCGGCGCGGCGCAGGGCTATTGGATCGCCTATTGGAGCATTCCCTCCTTTATCGTGACGCTGGCGGGCATGTTGGTGTTCCGGGGGCTGTCGCTCTGGCTTCTCGGGGGCGAGTCCGTTGGACCTTTTCCGCGCGAATTCCAATCCATCGCCAGCGGCTTTGTGCCTGATCTGTTTCCCGGCGGTGCCGCCATGGCAGAGCTGTTTGGCCTGCGCAATTTCAACATGCTGTCCTTTGTGGTTGGTCTGATCGCGGCAGGGCTGGTGGTCTGGAGCGGGCTCAACAAACGGGCGCAGAACCGCAAATACGGCATCGAGGACGAGCCGCAGGGCTTCTTCATTGCCCGCATCGGCATCGTCGCCCTCGCGCTGGTGTTCGTGTTCTTCAAGCTGTCCACCTTTCGCGGTTTGCCCAATGTGATGATCACAATGGGCGTCCTGACGGTGATCTACGCCTTCCTGACCGAGCAAACTGTGCTGGGGCGCCGCGTCTATGCGCTGGGCGGCAACCGCAAGGCGGCCAAACTGTCGGGGATCAAGACTGAAAAGCTGACCTTTCTCTCCTTTGTGAACATGGGCATCCTGGCGGCAATCGCGGGGCTGGTCTTTGCCGCCCGTCTGAACTCCGCCACGCCAAAGGCCGGCTTTGCGCTGGAACTTGACGTGATCGCAGCGGTCTTCATTGGCGGGGCGTCGATGTCCGGCGGCGTCGGCAAGATCGTCGGCGCGGTCGTCGGTGCCTTCCTCATGGGGGTGTTGAACAACGGCATGGGCATCCTTGGGGTCGGCATCGACTACCAGCAGATGATCAAGGGCCTCGTGCTGCTCGCCGCTGTGATCTTCGACGTCTACAACAAACAGAAAGGCTGATCGCGATGCGCTTTATGCCCGCAAAATGGCCCCGCCCTCTGCGCAGTCAGGAATGGTACGGAGGCTCCAGCCGCGATGTGATCTATCACCGGGGTTGGCTGAAGAACCAAGGCTGGCCGCATGATATGTTCGACGGCCGCCCGGTTATCGGTATCCTCAACACCTGGTCCGACCTCACTCCCTGCAACGGCCATCTGCGCGAACTGGCGGAGAAGGTGAAGGCGGGCATTTACGAGGCGGGTGGCTTTCCCGTCGAGGTGCCGGTGTTCTCGGCTTCGGAAAACACCTACCGCCCCACCGCGATGATGTTCCGCAATCTCGCCGCCATGGCGACCGAGGAAGCCATTCGCGGCCAGCCCCTTGATGGCTGCGTGTTGCTGGTGGGCTGCGACAAGACCACCCCCTCTTTGCTGATGGGGGCGGCGTCTTGCGACCTGCCGACCATCGTGGTCTCGGGCGGGCCGATGCTGAACGGCTATTTCAAGGGCGAGCGTGTCGGGTCCGGCACCCATCTGTGGAAATTCTCCGAAGCCGTAAAGGCGGGCGAGATGACCCAAGAGGAGTTTCTGGAGGCCGAAGCCTCGATGAGCCGCTCCACCGGCACCTGCAACACCATGGGCACCGCCTCCACCATGGCCTCGATGGCAGAGGCCTTGGGCATGGCGCTTTCGGGCAATGCGGCGATCCCGGCGGTGGACAGCCGCCGCCGCGTGATGGCGCAAATGTCCGGGCGGCGCATTGTGCAGATGGTGAAGGACGATCTGAAACCCTCTGACGTGATGACCAAGGAGGCGTTTGAAAACGCCATCCGCACCAATGCCGCCATCGGCGGGTCGACCAATGCGGTGGTGCATCTCCTGGCGATTGCGGGCCGGGTCGGTGTCGATGTGACGCTCGATGATTGGGACCGCTGCGGGCGGGATGTGCCGACCATGGTCAATCTGATGCCTTCGGGTAAGTATCTGATGGAAGAGTTCTTCTACGCCGGCGGTCTGCCCGTGGTGCTGAAACGACTGGGCGAGGCAGGGATGCTGCATCGCGACGCGCTGACCGTCTCGGGCGGTGCGATCTGGGATGAGATCGCCCATGTGGAAAACCACAACCCCGATGTGATCCTGCCCGCCGCGCAGGCGCTGACCCAATCGGGCGGCATCGTGGTGCTGCGGGGCAATCTCGCCCCGAACGGCGCAGTGCTGAAACCCTCGGCGGCGACGCCTGCACTGATGCAGCACCGAGGCCGGGCCGTAGTGTTTGAGGATATCGACGACTACAAGGCCAAGATCGCCGACCCCGATCTCGACATCGACGAGACCTGCGTGATGGTGCTGAAGAACTGCGGCCCCAAGGGCTATCCCGGCATGGCCGAGGTCGGCAACATGGGCCTGCCGCCCAAGCTCTTGAAGAAGGGCATCACCGATATGGTGCGCATCTCTGACGCGCGAATGTCGGGCACTGCCTATGGCACCGTGGTGCTCCATACCTCGCCCGAGGCCGCCGCCGGCGGGCCACTTGCCGTGGTGCGCGACGGCGATATGATCGAGTTGGACGTGGCCGGACGCCGCTTGCATCTCGATATCCCGGAGGAAGAGCTGGCGGCCAGACTTGACGCTTGGACCCCCAATCATGAGCGCGCGACCTCCGGTTACTTGATGCTGCACCAATCCCATGTGGAAGGGGCGGATACCGGTGCCGACCTCGACTTTCTCAAAGGCTGTCGCGGCGCGCCGGTTGGAAAGGACAGCCATTGATGAAGATCGCACTTGTTGGCATCGGAAAGATTGCGCTCGACCAGCATGTTCCGGCGATTGCGGCCAGCCCCGACTGGGAACTGGCGGCTACTGTCAGCCGCTCTGGCCGGGTCGATGGGGTCGAGGCCTTTACCGACCTTGAAACCTTGCTCGAGACTCGACCAGATATTCGCACCATCTCCCTCTGCCTGCCGCCGGTGCCGCGATTTGCCTATGCGATGGCCGCGATCAAGGCGGGACGGCATCTGATGCTGGAAAAGCCGCCTGGCGCGACGCTGGCGGAATGCCATGCTCTGACCGAGGCGGCGCGAGCGGCGGGCACCGCGCTTTATGCCACCTGGCATTCGCGGCAAGCCGACATGGTCGCGGCGGCCAAGGCCTGGCTTGCGGACAAACACCTCAGCCGCCTCATTGTGACCTGGAAGGAAGACGTGTGCCGCTGGCATCCCGGTCAGGCGTGGATCTGGGAGCCGGGAGGGCTTGGCGTGTTTGATCCCGGTATCAATGCGCTGTCCATCGTTACCGAGATTTTGCCCGAGGCGATCCATGTGGCAGAGGCCACGTTAGAGGTGCCGGAGAATTGCCAGACGCCCATCGCAGCACGGATCCGCTTTGCCCATGCGAGCGGGGCCGAGGTTTCGGCTGTCTTCGATTGGCGGCAGGAGGGCGATCAAACCTGGGAAATTGAGGCCGTGACCGATCAGGGCACCCTGACGCTCAAAGATGGCGGCGCGGTAATGCTGATTGATGGCACAGCATCGGGTCAGGCGGCGCCCCTCGCAGGAGAATATCCCCGCCTTTACCAACAAATGGCGCGGCTGGTGGAGCAGGGCGGGATCGATATGGACCTGCGCCCGATGACGCTTGTGGCTGATGCCTTCACGCTGGGCCGCCGGATCACCACCGAAGCCTTTATCGAATAATCGCGCCTCGGCCCCGTGGGCCCAAAAGGCGCATCCAAACCACAGACCCGCGCGCCCGTCGCGCAAGGAGGTTCTATGACCCAAGCCCTCACCGGGATCTTGCCCGTTGCCCCAACCCCCTTTCTGGACGATGGCAGTCTGGATCTGGAGGGGATGACCCGTGTTCTTGACTGTATGATCGACCAAGGTGTGGACGCGATCTGTATCCTCGCCAATTATTCCGAACAATTTGTCCTGTCCGATGCTGAGCGTGCGACGCTGACGCGGCTCTCGCTGGAGCATGTAGCAGGGCGCGTGCCGGTGATCGTCACGGTCAGCCATTTCAGCACCGAAATCGTGGTGGCCAGAGCACGCGAGGCGCAAGACATGGGCGCCGCGATGCTGATGATGATGCCACCCTATCACGGGGTGGGCCTGGTGCCGCCGGAGGCAGCGATCTTTGAGCATTTTGCCGCCGTGAGCGCGGTAATCTCGATCCCGATCATGGTGCAGGACGCACCTCTGTCGGGCGTGACGCTCACAGTGCCCTTCCTCGCGCGGATGGCGCGGGAGATTGAGAATGTGAGCTATTTCAAGATGGAAACGCCCTTCGCGGCTGATAAACTGGCGGCGCTGGTCGAGGCGGGCGGGGCCGATATCCTCGGGCCCTTTGATGGTGAAGAAGCCGTCACCTTGCTGGCCGATCTCGATGCGGGCTGCACCGGCACCATGACCTCGGCCCTGCAGCCAGAGCTGATCCGGCCGATCGTCGTGGATTACCGCGCCGGGCGGATGGACGCAGCGTTAGCGCAATGGCGACGCTGTTTGCCGCTGATCAATCACGAAAATCGGCAATGCGGGTTGCGCGCGGCCAAGGTCGTGATGAAAGAAGGAGGCGTGATCCGATCCGACCATGTGCGCCATCCGCTGAAGCCGATGTCAGAGCGCACCCGCGCGCGGTTGCTGCAGCTGGCGGGCGAACTGGACGTGATCGCTCTGCGCTGGGGAAAAGGATAAGAGATGACATATCAACCACATGGCAAGCATCTGATCGCGGGCGAATGGATCGCCAGCAAGGATCAATTTACCTCGCAGCCGGTGACGGGCGAGGGGATGTCGATCTCTTCCGGTGGGGCCAGGGAGGTAGATCAGGCGGTGCAGGCCGCCGAGGCCGCGTTCGAGATCTATGGCTGGACCAGCCGCGAGGCCCGAGCTGCCTTCCTTGAAGCCATCGCAGAAGAGATCGAAGCGCGCGGGGCCGATATCACCCGGCTTGGCATGGCAGAGACCGGCTTGCCGCAGGCGCGGCTGGAGGGGGAGCGGGGGCGCACCACCGGTCAACTCCGCCTGTTTGCGAGCCATATCCGGGATGGGGAGTATCTCGACCGTCGTCATGACGAGGCACTGCCCGACCGCCAGCCGCTGCCGCGCCCGGACATGAAAATGGTGCAGCGCCCGATTGGCCCGGTGGCGGTCTTTGGGGCCTCGAACTTCCCGCTCGCGTTTTCTACAGCTGGGGGCGACACCGCTTCGGCCCTGGCTGCGGGGTGTCCGGTGGTGGTCAAGGGCCACCCGGCCCATCCCGCCACTGGCGAGATCGTGGCCGAGGCCATCCGCGCCGCCATCACACGGACCGGGATGCCTGACGGGGTGTTCTCCTTGGTGCAAGGCGTCAGTCACCAGCTTGGCCACGAGCTGGTGACGCATCCGCTGATCCGGGCAGTTGGGTTCACCGGTTCGCTTGGGGCGGGGCGGGCCCTGTTTGACCTTTGTGCGGGCCGCTCGGAACCGATCCCCTTCTTTGGCGAATTGGGATCGATCAACCCCGTCTTCTTGATGCCGGGCGCACTGGCGACCCGCGCCGAGGCGCTGGGGCAGGGCTGGGCTGCCTCGCTCAGCATGGGGGTCGGGCAATTCTGCACCAATCCGGGGCTTGTCATTGCACAGAGAGGCACAGAGCTGGAGAGTTTCGTCGCGGCGGCCAAAGGCGCACTTGCCGGGGCTGGCGAGAGTGTCATGCTGACGGAGGGTATTGCCGAAGCCTATCGCAGGGGGGCAGACGAGATCGCCAGCGCCAAAGGGGTGCAGGAGGTGCTGGGCTCCTCCTGTGAGCGCCGGAACGCGGCGCCTTTGGTCTATCGCGTCTCTGCCGCCGACTGGCTGGCGAATGAAGCATTGGCGGAGGAGGTTTTCGGCCCGCTCGGCCTGATCGTCGAGGCAGAGGATTCTGCGCAGATTATGGCGCTGGCGCGCAGCCTCAGGGGACAGCTGACCGCGACCCTGCAGATGGAAGACGCGGACATCGAGGTGGCGCGCCCTCTAGTGTCCGTATTGGAACGCAAGGCGGGCCGGGTTCTGGTCAACGGCTTTCCCACCGGGGTCGAGGTGGCCGATGCGATGGTGCATGGCGGGCCCTATCCAGCCTCCACCAACTTTGGTGCGACCTCTGTAGGATCGCTGGCCATCCGCCGCTTCCTGCGACCGGTCTGTTATCAGAACATGCCGGAGGCGTTGCTTCCCGCTGATCTTATCACAGGGTAGACCCGACGAACCGATGCCCTGAGTCCTGTGCGAAACGATTTGACGATGACGGTCGACACCCCTTGACATGCACTTGCATATCAAGGGGTGTTCCTCTATACAGCCGTCAATCAAGCAGCCAGCCCTGTCCCCGAGCCAGCCCGCACACCAAGCACTGTGATACTCGGGAAATTCCATGAACCGCACCTCTTTTGCGCCGCGCGCCCGCCTTCTGGGGGGAACCGCGCTGGTCCTGATGACGGCTATGTCGGCCTTCGCACAGGACACCGGCACCTCCAAAATCATCTCGCTCGACCCGATCGAAGTCCGCTACAAGGACCCGGTTGGCGAGGCGGCGGACCGCGCCACTGCCGCCTATGTGGCCGATGCCGAGGTCGAACGAGCCCGGATGGGGGACCTCAAGGACCTCTTTGCGGGGATTGCTTCGGTTTCCGTTGGCGGCGCCATTCCGGTTGCACAGAAGATCTTCGTCAATGGCGTGGACATGCTGAACCTGACCATTGCGCTTGATGGTGCGCTGCAGAACAACCGCGCCTTCCACCATGTTAGCGCCAATGCCTTTGATCCCGGCGTGCTGAAATTCGTCCGAGCCGACCCGGGTATCGCCGCAGCGGACACCGGCCCCAACGCGGTTGCCGGGGCGGTGATCATGGAAACCGTGGATGCGGAGGATATCCTGGAGGAGGGCGACACTTTCGGTGGCGTCCTGCGCCTCAGCTATGGCGATAATGGCGAGACTTTCGGTCGCTCGCTGACCTTGGCCGGACGGAGCGAAAACGGCTTTGAAATCCTTGCCTATGCCAAATCCGCTACCGGTGAGGATTACGAGGACGGTTCCGGAAATACTGTTGCCGGTACCGGGGCGGAATTGCAGAGCCGCCTTTTGAAACTTGGCTATGAATCCCTGGAAGGTCACCGGGTGGAATTCTCCGGCCAACAGATCAAGGACGACGGCGCCCGTCCCTATCGCGCCAATATCGGTGCCGTCATCGGCGGTCGCCCGGTTCCGGCAACCCGGGTCTATGACACCAAGCGCAGCAGCTACAGCCTGCGCTACGAGAACACCAACGACCTCGGCATGTGGGACCCGGAAGTGGTCCTCGGCTATTCCGAAAGCGATATTCGGGTGCCAGATCCCTATGCCAGTGTCGGGGTTTCCAGCACCTGGTCGGCCAAGGTCCAGAACACCTTCCACCTTTCGGGGACAAACACCGTCACCGCCGGGCTCGACTACTACCGCAAGACCTCGGAATACTCCGATCCGACCTGGGGTCCGTTCGACGAATCCGTCAACAACCTCGGTCTATTCGCACAGGCGCGGCTCGAGCCGACCTCCAAATGGGCGGTATCCGCGGGCCTGCGCTATGACTGGCAGGATTTCACCGGCATCGGTGGCTATGAAGCCGCCCCCAAGGGGGCCAGCGGCAATGCCTCCGTTACCTATCACGTGACCGATGCCTTCTCGCTGCGGGCGGGGTATTCCAACGTGTTCGGCGGCATCCAGTTGGAAGACAACTATGTCTTCACCCCGAGCTGGGACTATTCCGGGCTGCGCAGCGCCCGGGCGCGTAACATGAACGTCGGCTTCGACTGGCAGACCGACGCGCTGACTTTCGGTGGCGAGTTCTTCTTGACAGAGATCGACAATGCGCGCGGTAGTGATGGCAACTTCGACTTCGAGAGCATGGGTTACAACCTCGGCGCCACCTACGACTGGATCGACGGTTTTGTTCGTCTGACCTATTCCAACAGCGATGTGACAGTCAACGGGGCCGCCACCGGCAGCTACGAGGTGCAGGACCTCGGTGCGCCGCTGGGACAGGTGATCGCGCTCGACGTGCAGCACCACCTGGCTGCTGCCAACCTCCTGATTGGTGGCAGCCTCGATGTGGCGCTTGACTATGACGATACTGCCAACACCTCGGACCTCGGACTTGAGGGCTATCAGGTGGTCAACGTGTTTGCGGAATACAGCCCGCCGCGTCTGCCCGCCTTGACCCTGCGGGCGTCGATCAACAACCTCTTTGACGAGGATTTCGCGGATCGGGCCACTTACGGGGCCGACTACAGCTCCATCGTGGCTCTGAAGGAACCCGGTCGCACCTTCGTGCTGGAAGCCATCGCGCGCTTCTGATCCCCCTCGGGATGCACCGGAACCGGGGCGTTTGTCACGAACGCCCCGGTTCCCGCCCTCCGGGCAGGAGTTTGATCAGCAGACTCGACAGGTGATAGGCCTCATCGGTGCTCATCTTGTCCGAAAGCTCCTCCTGCATCGCTGCCATGTAATGCGGCCAGATCTGCAGGTGGCTGCCGCTGCCTTTTTCCGTCAGGAACAACACCTGTTTGCGCCGCCCGTCAGCGATATATTCGCGACGCAGGAAGCCCTCCTTCTCCAGCCGGGAGATATGGCGGGACAGGGCGTATTGCGGCACAAAGAGCAATTCCTCCAGTTTTGACATCAGCTGCCCCGCGGGGCCGGCACGCTCCACTTCCAGCAGGATCTCAAACCAGATCGGATCGGCTAGCCCATGTGCCTTCAACGCCTTGGCGATCCTCGGCAACAGTCTGCGATGGGCGCGCATGATGTTGAACCAGACGCGATTGTAGGAAACGATCGCCTCGTCATCGTTGAAGAACTCGGCATCTGTCATGCCGCGCGCGGGATGAGACATTGGGTACCTGTCTGGCAAGGGCCGCTGGGGATCCGGTTCCTCTTGCCTATCCCAAAGACGTGGATTTTGAAATCACCAGCTGTGTGATCTGCTTGTTTTTCCATGTTGGATGGGCGTTTAGCACGTCATTCAGCGGCGCGTCCTGCGGGGGGCGAAGAGGTCGAGAGATTCGTCCAGGCGTCGTATTGCGCCAGATAGATCGCGCCGTTTAGATCCTGCAGCAAATGGGTGCTCTTCAGCTTGTCCATCACAGGGCCCTTGACCTCGGAGAAATGCAGGCCGACCCCCATGTCCTTGAGGCGTGAATTCACTGCCTCAAGGCTTTCCAGCGCCGAGTAATCCACTTCGTTCACCGCCGACATCATCAGCACCACGTGGCGAATGGCACAGCCCTCGGTGACGCGGGACTGGATCAGATCTTCGAGGAAGCGGGCATTGACGAAGTACAGGCTTTCATCCACCCGCAGGGTCAGAAGCTGCGGGTCGGTGGTCACATCGTGCCGGTTGATATTGCGGAAATGCTGGGTGCCGGGGACCAGTCCCACTTCGGCAACATGCGGGCGCGAGGTCTTGTAGAGGTGCAGCAGCACCGAAATCGCAACCCCGCTGGCCACACCGATCTCCACCCCTAGGGTGAGGGTCAGAAGGATTGTGGCGGCAACGGCAGTGAAATCGGCGCGGGAGTAGCGCCAGGTTTTCTTCAGGATCGAGAAGTCCACCAGGCTCAGCACCGCAACCACGATCGTGGCGGCGAGGGTCGCATTCGGCAGGTAATAGATCAGAGGCGTGAGGGCGAGGGCCGCAATCGCAAGGCCAAGGGCAGTAAAGGCCCCGGCGGCCGGGGTTTCGGCCCCGGCATCGAAATTCACCACCGACCGGGCAAAACCTCCGGTCACAGGATAGCCGCCGGTGAAGGCCGCGCCGATATTGGCGGCGCCAAGGCCGATCAGCTCCTGATCCGGGTCGATCCTTTGACGCTTTTTGGCAGCCAGCGTCTGTGCGACCGAAACGGATTCCACGAAGCCGATGATGGAGATCAGGATCGCGGGAAGGAGCAGCGATTGCAGAAGGTCTGGGGAAAAGCCGGGCAGGGTCAGCGGCGGCAGGCTCTGGGGCACGGCGCCAACGATTTTCACACCGCTCTCGGGCAGGGCAAAGGCCCAGGTGAGAAGGGTCGAGAGGCCAACGGCGACGACCGGCCCGGTCTTGGTGAGAACCCCTGCCAGCCCCGGTGCGATGCCGATCCGTTGCAACAGGGGGTTCAGCCCGCTGCGGACCCAGAACAGAAAGCCGATGACCGAGAGACCGATCGCAAGCGTCGGCAGGTTCACCTCGCCCAGATGGCTGACCAAAGACACCAACAGCTCAATCAGGGAATGACCGGAGGCCTGAATGCCAAGGATATGCTTCACCTGGCTGGTGGCAATCAGCAGCCCGGAGGCGGTGATGAAGCCGGCAATCACCGGATGGCTGAGGAAATTGGCCAGAAAGCCAAGGCGCAGGAGGCCGAGCAGCACCAGAAAGCCACCGGACAGAAAGGCCAGTGTCAGCGCCGCAACCGCATATCCGGCCGTGCCCTGTTCCGCCACCTGTCCGATGGCGGAAGCGGTCAGAAGCGAGACCACTGCCACCGGCCCCACCGCCAGTGCCCTGCTGGTGCCAAAGACAGCATAGAGCACGATGGGTGCGATAGAGGCATAGATCCCCACTTCGGGCGGCAGCCCTGCCAGCATCGCATAGGCCAGCGATTGCGGGATCAGCATGATTGTCACGATCACCGCCGCGACGAGATCGTTGGAGAGAGCCTGACGATTGTAGCTGCGACCCCAGACGAGGATGGGCAAATACTGGCGGAGAAAACTCATGGCGTGCGGGCTTTCAAAAGGTGGTTCTTGCAAAGGAGGCATTCTGCCGTGGCGCGCCTTGTTGAGCGCCACGGCAGCTTTTGCGGGATCAGGGTTTTGCGACCTGCAACGGGTCGGGCTTGGCCATCCACTCATGGCCGCGCAGCATCGCCTTCCAGTAGATCGGTGGCAACATCCGCTCCTTCAGGAACCAGGCAGCGCGGGTGGGCTTGGTGCCGTCCAGCAGGATCTTGGGAAAGCTCGGCTTCAGTACGCCGCCATAACCGAATTCCGCCAGCACGATCTTGCCGCGTTCCACCGTCAGCGGGCAGGAGCCATAGCCGTCGTACTGCGCCACGGCAGACCGCCCGTCGATATCGGCGACGATGTTTTCCGCCACAACCGGGGCCTGCTTGCGGGCTGCTGCTGCCGTCTTGGCATTGGGGGCGTTCATCACATCGCCCAGCGACCAGATATTGTCATGCGTCTTGTGGCGCAGGGTCGATTGGTCCACGTCGATCCAACCGGCGGCGTCGGCCAGGGGTGACACCCGGATGAAGTCTGGCGCCACTTGCGGCGGGCAGACATGCATCATGTCGAAGTCCACCTCGATGCGGGTCTTCTCGGTCTCCGGCGCGGCAACCTCGAAGGTCGCCTTGCGGGCAGGCCCGTCAACCGCCACCAGATTGTGGAAGAAATTCAGTCCCGCGCCATATTTGTCGATGTATTTCATCAGGGCGGGGACATAGTCCTTGACCCCGAACAACACACCACCGGCATTCATGAACTGGATGTCGATATCCTTCAGGACGCCGCGGCGGAACCAGGCATCTCCGGACAAATACAGCGCCTTCTGCGGCGCACCGGCGCATTTGATCGGCATCGGCGGCTGGGTGAAGAGCGCGCGCCCTTTCTTCAACCCCTGCACAAGTTCCCAGGTGTAGGAGGCGAGGTCGTAGCGATAGTTTGAGGTCACGCCGTTGCGGCCCAGGGTCTCCTCCAGACCCTCGACGCGGGCCCAGTCGAGCTTCAGCCCCGGGCAGACCACCAACCGGTCGTATTTCACCACCTTGCAGCCATCGAGGATGACAGCATTGTTGTCCGGCTCAAAGGCGGCGACCGCGCTCTTGATCCAATGTACCCCTTGCGGGATCAGCGAGCCCATGGTGCGGGCAGTGGTCTTGGCGTCGAAGATACCGCCGCCGACCATGGTCCAGCCCGGCTGGTAGTAATGTACATCTGCCGGGTCGATCAGCGCGATCTCGAGATCACCCTTGCGTGCCCTGAGGCTGGCGGCCACAGAAATGCCGCCCGCGCCGCCGCCGACGATCACCACATCGAACTTGGCATCCCCGGTATCGGTCGGTGTGCGGCCACCGTTGGCGATCCGTCGGGCCACGCCGTGGAGATTGTAACCGGCGGCCTGTGTGGCGGCCAGGATCTCCGACATGTTGCGATGGCGCGCCTGGCTCAGGGCCCAGAGGGTGGCCGAGCGGGTGCCGGTCCGGCAATAGGCCAGGGTCGGTCCCGGCAGATCCCGCAGCGCCGCGCCAAAGGCGAGCGTGTCTTCGTCCCGCACCAGACCGGAAGTGACCGGAATGTAGCGGACCTCTAGCCCGACCGCCTTGGCCGCGGCCTCGATTTCCGGAAAGCCGGGTTGGTCCGCTCCTTCGCCATCCGGCCGGTTGCAGATGATCGAGCGGAACCCTGCGGACTGGATCACTGCGACATCTGCAGGCATGACTTGAGGGCTCACCGAAAGCTCCGGCGAGATGCATTTCATTTCCATTGGGGCAAACTCCTCCCTTGGGGGCCCTTACAAACCGTTTACGGGCACTTTCAGCATCGGGCGGCCGTCCTTGTCGGTCGGAACCGCTCCGGCTCGCATATTCACCTGCAGCGAGGGAATGATCAGTTTCGGCATCGCCAATTGCGCATCGCGCTCGGTGCGGAACTTGACGAATTCCGCCTTGGTCTTGCCGCCGCCTACGTGGATGTTGTGGGCCTTTTCGTCCCCCACCGTGGTCTCCCACTGGATGTCACGGCCATTGGGGCCATAGTCGTGGCACATGAACAGGCGCATCTCGTCGGGCAAGGCGAGGACCTTCTGGATCGAGTCATAAAGTACGCCCGCATCGCCGCCGGGGAAATCGGCGCGCGCGGAGCCGCCATCGGGCATGAACAGCGTATCGCCGACAAAGGCGGCATTGCCCATCACATGCACCATGCAGGCCGGCGTGTGACCGGGGGTATACATGGCAAAGGCCTGCAGGTTGCCGATCTGGTAAGTGTCGCCATCCTCGAACAGCGCATCGAACTGGCTGCCGTCGCGCTGGAATTCGGTGCCTTCGTTGAAGATCTTGCCGAAGGTGTCCTGCACCACAAGGATCTTGGAGCCGATGCCGATCTTGCCGCCAAGATGCTGCTGGATATAGGGCGCCGCGGACAGGTGGTCGGCATGGACATGGGTCTCGATGATCCACTCCAGCCGCGCGCTCATGTCCTTGACCCGTGCGATCATGGCATCCGCATGGCCATAGGTGATGCGCCCGGCGGCGTAGTCGATGTCCATCACACTGTCGACAATTGCGCAGGCGTCGGAGGTCGGGTCCTTGACGATGTAGCTGATCGTATTGGTCGCCTCGTCAAAAAAGGCTTCGACCTCTGGTTTGATGTCGATCTGAACGGGGTAGGCGGTCATGTGGAGGCTCCCTTTGTCGGAGTGAAGCGGGCAGGGGGACGACGGATCACATTCGGCAGGTGCGGATGCCGAAGAGGCTGTAAATGGGGCAAACCCGGACCAGGGCCACCACAAGCATCACGAAACCAATGAGGGCGGCACCGTACTTCACTGCGCCGCCCGCAAACAATGGCAAGTCGCTGAAGAAGGCGAGATAGAGAAGCGCGATGCCCAGTCCTGCGCGCAGGATGCGATCGATGGAGCCGACATTGACAGTCATTTTCAGGTCCTCCCGAGATAAAACTTAGCCTCTGGATATATCTTTGACGTCTGGGCTTCAGTGATTATGTCACCAAGGGCGCCGGATCCTGCATAAATCTTGCATGTTTCCCTCAGGCGCTGGCGGCGAGGGTCACGAGACCGGCCCTATTGATGAGCCGGATATGGCCGCGAGTCTGAGAGATCAGCTCGCGTCTCTGGAAATCCTGCAAGACTCGCGAGATCACCTCTCTCGCACTGCCGAGCTCGCTGGCAAGTTGCTGGTGGGTGCTAACGACCTCGTCGGCCTCACCGGCCAACGCAAGGAGACGTTCCGCCAAGCGCACGTCGATCCGCCCAAAGGCCACGTCGTCCACCACCCGCAACAGGTCGATGAGGCGGCGCGAATAGGCGGCAAAGACAAAGCTGCGAAACTCCGGCTCCTCCGCGACCAGCCGGTCAAAGGCAGGGCGGGGCAGCACCACAGCGGTCACCGGGGTCTCCGCCAGACCTTCGGCATTATAGGCCTCTTCGGCGAGCATACAGGCGGTGGTCAGAACGCAGCTGTCGCCGGCCTCCACCCGGTAGAGCACGATATCGCGGCCATTGTCCGAGGTCTGCGACACCCGGATGGTGCCCTCGACCAGAAACATCAGGCTGTCGGGGATGTGATGCGGGTCAAAGATCACCTGACCCTTGGCATACTGCGTCACCCGTGCCTCGACGAGCAGGCGATCCCGCACGGGGCGCGCCAGCCGCCTTGTGCCCAAGAATCGTTCAGTCCAATCGCCGATGCTGCTCATGCAGGTCTCCTTCTGGGCGCTGTGAGCCCCTGTTCCAAAGGCGCGATCCGCTCCAGCAACTCGCCCCGGTTGGAGGCGATATCGGCAAGGGTCAGATCGTCCAGCACCTCCATAAAGGCGCGGGTCGCCCGCATGAGGGCCTTGGAGAGCTTGCAGACGCCGATCAGCGGGCAGGTGTTGACCTCGGGGGTGAAACATTCGACCAGATCGAGCGGCCCTTCGGTCAGCCGGACCACATCGCCGATCACGATGTCCGCAGCGGGACGGGCAAGGCGAAAGCCACCGCCGCGTCCGCGCTGGGTCTTGAGGTACCCTGCGCGGCCCAATTCGTGCACGATCTTCACCACATGCGGACGCGCCAGCCCATGCACCTTGACCACGTCATCCACGCGGATCAGATCCGGGGCCTTGAGGGCCGCAAGTTGCAGCGATCGCAGGGCAAAATTGGAGTAAGACGTGAGCTTCATGGCGCCTCCCACCCGCGAGGCTAGCGGCGAGGCCGCTGTTTCTCAACGCAAATCTCCGGCAGTTCACCCGCTGTTCACATTCCCTTTGCGGCAGGCGTGACCTTGGGTAACATGGGGCGTCAGGAGGGACGGGCCGTGGCACGCAACACCCAACATATTGACCGCATTCTGGAGGTGGCCGGCGATCCCGGCGCGGCGGCGCGCAGTCGGCTGGCGGCCTCTTGGCGGCGCTCGCTGACCCATCACGGCATTGATCCCGGTCAAGGCGGGCAGGTGCGGCGGCTGGAGACCGAGGCGCTGGCAGAGCGGCTCGACCGCTCTGAGGCGATGGTGCGGGTGGCGACCCCGCGCATTGATGCGCTCTATCAGCTGGTCGGCAGCTCTGGCTGCGGCGTGTTTTTGACCGACGACAAGGGCGTGGTGCTCGATGTGCGGGTCGGGGCGGGCGATCAGGACGTGTTCCAGCGCTGGGGACTGGCGCGGGGCTGCGATTGGTCCGAGGCCTCGGAAGGCACTAATGGCATCGGCACCTGCATCGCCGAGGCGCGCAGGATCACCATTCACCGCGACGAACATTTCCGGGTGCAGAACATCGAGATGAGCTGCATGGACGCGCCGATCTTTGGCGCCGACGGCAGTCTGATCGGCGCGCTCGATGTCTCCTCGGCGCGGGCGGATCAGACCGAAGCCTTTAACCGCCTGATCGCGGCGCAGGTGGCGCAGACCGCGCGGCAGATCGAGGTGGATCACTTCCGCGCCTCCTTCCCCAAGGCGCGCATCATCGTGGCGGACAGTGGCGGCAGCGAGGCGGCGATGCTTTTGGCGGTGGATCAGGACGATATCGTACTGGGGGCGACACGGGGCGCACGCAAGGTCTTTGGCCTCAGCGCGACGGGTCCGATTGCGGCCCTGCCGGCCTCTGACCTCTTTGGCCGCGATGACGATCGCACCGGCTTTGAAAAGGCCGAGCGGGCAGCGGTTGTGCGGGCGCTGGCGCGGGCGCAGGGCAATGTCTCCGAGGCGGCACGCGGCCTTGGGATCGGGCGCGCGACCCTCTATCGGCGGATGAAACGTCTTGGCCTCGGGGATGGAGGCGCCAACCTGTCTCAGGAGTGAGACAGGTGACAGGCTTCTGCTCGTGCCCCTAGGCTGACAGTCAAATCAGAAAGACGCACCCTTCGATGAGCACCCGGTGGAGGACCGGGTCTCAGAGGAGGATAAAATGAACGAGATGACCCAAGTGGCGAGCGAGTATCTCTCGCCCTTCAAAGCCCGCTACGACAACTTTATCGGCGGCAAATTCGTCGCCCCGGTGAAGGGCCAGTATTTCGACAACATCACGCCGATCACCGGCGCCAAGGTCTGCGAAGTGGCGCGCTCCACCGCAGAGGATGTGGAACTGGCGCTTGATGCGGCTCATGCGGCCAAGGACGCCTGGGGCAAGACCTCAGCCGCCGAACGGTCCAACCTTCTGCTGAAGATCGCCGACCGGATCGAGGAAAACCTCGAGCTGATCGCCACGGCAGAGACCTGGGACAACGGCAAGCCGATCCGCGAGACCATGGCGGCGGATATCCCCTTGTCCGTCGACCACTTCCGCTATTTTGCCGGGGTGCTGCGCGGACAGGAAGGCTCCATGTCCGAGATCGACCAGGACACGGTGGCCTATCACTTCCACGAGCCTTTGGGCGTTGTCGGTCAGATCATCCCGTGGAACTTCTCCGTTTTGATGGCGGCGTGGAAACTGGCGCCGGCCTTGGCGGCGGGCAATTGCATCGTGCTGAAACCGGCCGAGCAGACCCCGGCGGCGATCATGGTGCTGATCGAGACCATCGCCGACCTGCTGCCCGCGGGCGTTCTGAACATCGTCAACGGCATGGGGCCGGAGGTGGGCGGACCGCTCGCCAAATCGCCGCGTATTGCCAAAATCGCCTTTACCGGCTCGACTGAGACCGGCCGCATCATCATGCAGGCGGCGACCGAGAACCTGATCCCGGTGACGCTGGAGCTGGGCGGCAAAAGCCCAAATCTCTTCTTCTCCGATGTGATGGCCGAGGATGACGCCTTCCTCGACAAGGCGGTGGAGGGCTTTGTCCTCTTTGCCTTCAACCAGGGCGAGGTCTGCACCTGCCCGAGCCGCGCGCTGATCCAGGAGGACATCTACGAGGAATTCATCAAGCGCTGCATCGCCCGCGTCGAGGCGATCAAACAGGGCGACCCGCGTGATCTGTCCACCATGGTCGGCGCGCAGGCCAGCCGCGAGCAGCAGGACAAGATCCTCTCCTACCTCACCATCGGGGTGGAAGAAGGCGCCGAGGTGCTGACCGGCGGCGCGGCGGCGAAGTTCAACGGCGATCTCTCCGAGGGTTTTTACGTCCAGCCGACGATCCTCAAGGGTCACAACAAGATGCGGGTGTTCCAGGAGGAAATCTTTGGCCCTGTCGTCTCGGTGACCACCTTCAAGGACGAGGCAGAGGCGCTCGCGATTGCCAATGACACCATGTACGGCCTTGGCGCCGGGGTCTGGACCCGCGATGGCACCCGCGCCTATCGCTTTGGCCGCGCGATCGAGGCGGGCCGGGTCTGGATCAACAATTACCACGCCTATCCGGCCCATGCGGCCTTTGGCGGATACAAACAGTCGGGCATCGGGCGGGAAACCCACAAGATGATGCTCGACCACTACCAGCAGACCAAGAACATGCTGGTGAGCTACAACCCGAACAAACTCGGGTTCTTCTAAGCTGGCGCGCCACATCACCTCTACCCTCGGTGTGCTGTATTTATGAGGCAGGGGGTGATTGTCAGAACCGCTGGTCGGGCAACCGGCCAGCGGTCTTATTTTTTTGGGGGGGCTTCAGGCGAACAGGCTGCAGGCTATGGCGACCGCCGCCCGCACACCGTCGATCAGTCGCACCGGGGTTTCAGCCTGCAACCGGTCGCGCAACGCCGCCATGCCACCACAGCCCAAAACCACCGAGCTTACGCCATCCTCGGCAATGGCGCGGCGGATTTCATCGGCCACGCGGGCTTCGGCTTGTTCAAGAGCCAAGACCGGCACGCCACTGGCGCGCACCTTGGCCAGCGCCCCGCCCAGCCCATAGGCCAGCACATTGTCCCCCAGGATCGGCACCGAGACCTCAGGCGTGGTCACCACCGAAAACCGCCCACCGATCAACGATGGCCCGATGATGGGGATCACCACATAGCGCAGCACCTGCCACGGGGTTGCGCCGAGATCGCGCGCCGCTTCCTCATAGGAGCGATCAAAGCGGTTGAAGACCGCAAACATGATCAACAGGCCAAAGGGCAGCGTCCAGGCCAGCTGCGCACCCAAGCCAGAGGTCGCCCAATGCACCTCAAGCCCCGATTGGCTGAATAGAAGACCCACGCCGAAGGACACCAAAATGGAGAGGATCACCAGCGCGGTGAGGACGAGGTAGAATAGCACCGTCGAGCCGGGAATGCCAATCGAAGAGATATCGAGGATCGAGGCCTTGCCCTTGAACTCGGGGTTCAACAGCTCGGTCCAACTGGAGATCGGGCGGCCGATCAGGTCCGGGCGAATGCCCAGCGTGTCGGCGTTGTAGATGGTCGGGATCAGCGTCATCCAACCGGTCTGACCGGCGGCAAAGGTGGTGCCATCTAGCACATCGGTAAAGCCGACGGTATGGGGCGCGGTGCCCTGCGCGATGGTGGACTCCGGGGTCAGCTTGCCATCCTTGAAGATGCCGACGATCTTGTCGCAATTCTTGATCTTGGAGACATCCATCGCCTGCAAATTGCCGGTCGGCCTGACTTTTCTGCAGATCCAGTATTCAATGTCGGCTATATCGAACTACTTCGGCTGAGTGGCAGCACGCTGGGTCACGCTGTCGGAATCAACTGCGGTCATCTCGAGGGTTAAGCCGAGATCCTCTTTCACCTTCGCGCCCACCTCATTGAGGTTGGACACGCCGGTGCCGAACTGGCGCAGGGTGATGTCCTTGATGTTCTGTGCCGAGATCATCGGGGCGCCGAGGGTGCTGGCGCCAACGGCGGCCACCCCGGTCTTGATCAGTATGCGGCGGGAATTCGTCATGGTGTCTTCCTCTCCATATCGGACTGTTGGGAATTGGGCTGTTCAGCCTTCAAGTCGGTGCAATGTTTCTTGGTCCTAGGTCAGGCCGACGGACCCGCCCGGGTTGCGTGCATTGGCAAAGAAGTCGCGGTCGCTGAGAAGGACCGAGATTTCCTGATCATCTGTGGTGCGGGTGGTCACGCTGACATGCGTGCTCTGGTATTCAACGCTGGTGATGCTGGCCTCGATCTGGCCCTGACCGCTGTCCGCCAGCGCCAGCGCATCCGTGCGCAGGGCAAAGCTGCCTTGGTTGAGGCGGATCACAGGGAGTGTCGTGAAGTTTGCGTATCTGTCCCGGCCGATGCGGTCTCAGTTACTCAAGCGTCGAAGCGCTCGCCGAACATTATGGCGAACAGGTTGCGGGCTGAAAACCAGTCCCGGACATTTCGCCCATCCTTCTCAAATTTTCGGATTGCGAGGTAGATCAGCTTGGACGTGGCCTCATCGGTGGCGAAGGAGCCACGCCTTTTGATTGATTTCCGGATCACGCGGTTCAGGCTTTCTATAGCATTTGTGGTGTAAATGATTTTCCGGATCGCCGGATCGAAAGCAAAGAACGGAATTACCTCCTGCCATGCCCCGCCGCCAGGCCGGGGCGATGGACGCGTATTTCCTGGCCCACTTTTCCACGAAGGCATCGAGCTCAGCTTCAGCCAAATCGGCGGTCGGGGCGCTGAGCATCCGGCGCAGGCCGGCGGCCGCGACCTTACGATCCTTCCAGGAACAGAAGTTCAGGGAATGGCGCACCAGATGCCCGATGCAGGTCTGGACCATGGCGTCCGGGACGGCCGCGGTGATAGCCTTGGGGATGCCCTTCAGCCCGTCCACGACGGCGATCAGAACGTCCTGGACGCCCCGGTTCTTCAGCTCGTTGATCGCCGAAAGCCAGAACTTCGCGCCCTCGTTCTCTGAGATCCAAAGGCCCAGAACCTCACGGCTCCCATCACGGGTGACGCCCAGGGCGGCGTAGACGGCCTTGTTCTTGAAGGTCCGGCTGTCGGCATCACGGATTTTCACCCGTAGAGCGCCGAAGAGCACGAAGGGATACATCCGATCCAGCGCCCGGCTCTGCCATTCTCGGACCTTGTCCAGAACCGCATAGGCGACGTTCTCGGCCAGGCTTAGGTGCGGAAACAGCGCGTAGTTCTGGAACATCATGGCGGTGCCGCGTTTGGCGGGCGGGGCGGCGCGAGACGTCCTTCTTGCCGATCAGAATGGCACCATCGCTGATGCTCTCATGACCGGCGACCATTCCTCCAGCGATGCGGCGCTGCGGCAAAGCCCGAGCAATAAGGTAGACGACGGAATTCTCTCGCTACTCAATGCTTTGGCGGAAATATCGACCGTTGATGCAAGATTGGGCGCAAAATTGTATACAATTGCCACGCATATTGAGGTCAATCCGAGACTCACTTGTTTGCTGAGGGAGGCTCTGCCGTGTCTGATCTCAAGTTGAGCGATCCCGACACCACAGCTTCCCGCAGCCGCAATTCGCAGGCCGAGACCGTTGCCACCGAACTGACGCTGGCGATCCACCAGTACCGTATCCTGCCGGGCACCAAACTGGGCGAAGACGAACTGGCGGAGATCTTTGGCGTCTCGCGCACCATCATCCGGTCCGCCCTGCAATCGCTCTGGTACTACCGGCTGGTGGAGAATCAGCGCAACCGGGGGGGCCTTTGTGGCGCAACCTTCGGTGCGCGAGGCGCATGAGGTCTTTGAGGCCCGCATGTTGGTGGAGCCGGGCTTGGCACGGCGCGCGGCTGACCGGGCGGGGTCAGCGGATATCGCGCTTCTGCAACGGCTCATCAAGGTTGAACATGTGGCCCTGGCCGCAGGGGATCAGGGGCGGGCGTTGCATCTCTCGGGCCTGTTTCACATCGAAATCGCCCGCATCGCCGGTCACTTCACCCTGGCCGGGTATCTGGAGGCCCTGGTGGCGCGCTCTTCGCTGATTATCGCACTCTACTGGCGGCGGCAAAGCGCGCTTTGCGAGAAACATGCCCATCACGCGCTGCTCGAGGCGTTGGGTCAATGCGATGGTCAGGCAGCCGAAGAGCTGATGCAAAGCCATCTGGTCGATCTGCATTCGGCGTTGGACCTGCGCGAAAGGCCGAGGCCCGCGCTGAGCCTGAAGGAGGCGCTGTCGGGACCGGAGCAAAAGCTGTGTCATGCTCCGGGCGCAGAGCCGACCTGTGTCCCAACCTCTTTGCGGGCTGGCAGGGGACCCCATATTCCCGGCAATACGGATGTTGTGCACAAAGGAGGCCCGGATGATCCTGTTTCACGAAAAAGCAATGCGGGGCCATTCCCGTGGGGGTTGGCTTGACAGCTGGCACACGTTTTCCTTTGGCACTTTCAACGATCCCGCGCGCATGGGCTTCGGCAACCTGCGAGTGTTGAACGAGGATTGGATCATCCCCAAGTCCGGCTTTCCCCGCCACGGGCATCAGGACATGGATATCCTGAGCTTCGTGATGGCGGGCGAGGTGCGCCACGAAGACAGTGCCGGCAACCGCTCTCTGACGCGGGCGGGAGAAATCCAGTTGATGGCCGCAGGCAGCGGCGTGGAGCATTCGGAATGGAACCTGTCTGAGGAGGCGATGGCGCATCTCTACCAGATCTGGTTGATCCCCGATCACCCCGGCGGACTCCCCCGCTACGAACAGGCTGGTATTTCCGCAACCGGAGATGTGCTTCTGGCTGGACCGGAGGGGGCAGGGGCGCTTGTCACGCTGGGTTCCGATACCCGGCTCTGGCTGCGCCGAACGGTGGAGGATGGCTCCCTGCCGTTGCGTGCGGCGCCGGGGCGGCTGCTCTTTGCACAGGTCGTGGACGGGCTGGCA
This sequence comes from uncultured Paracoccaceae bacterium, assembly GCA_937146765.1. Lineage (GTDB taxonomy): Bacteria > Pseudomonadota > Alphaproteobacteria > Rhodobacterales > Rhodobacteraceae > Epibacterium. The sequence goes on from CAKZRP010000063.1 coordinate 99,304, forward strand.
GAGAGCGAAGGCGAGAGGATCAGTGCCGGCGACGGTCTTCAGCTCTCCTCAGGTGAGGAACTGCTCCTGACCTGGCAGACGAACGGGGCCGCGCTGGTTTTCGACATGGCGGCCTGATCCTGGGAGAAGGAAGGCGCGAGGATCCCTCGCGCCTTTTGTCATCCCAGGCGCGCGAGCGTGTGCAGCACGCCGCGCAATTCCGCCAGCCCGCGCAATCGCCCGATGTAGGGATAGCCGGGAGTGCTGGTCACACGCTGGTCATGCGCCAGCATGTGGCCATGATCGGGGCGGAAGGGCAGGGCGCGCCCCTGCTGCGCCTCGGCGGCAAGTGCGGCTTGACCGATCGCGACCATGTCCACATCGCCGTAGAGATGGGGCGCTTCGTGGAAGCTGACGCCATCCTCTTCGCGCAGGGTGGCGCGCAGGTGCAGAAAGTTCACATGTTTGCCAAATCGCGCGAGCATCGTGGGCAGATCATTGTCGGCGCGCACGCCGAGCGATCCGGTGCAGAAGGTGAGGCCATTTGCAGGGCTCTCCACCATGTCGAGGATCGCCTGCAGGTCGTTTGCGGTGGAAACCACGCGCGGCAGGCCGAAGATCGGGAAAGGCGGATCGTCGGGATGGACGCCCAAGCGGACACCGACTTCTTCTGCAACCGGCACCACCCGGGCCAGGAAGGCCGCGAGGTTTGCGCGCAGGCGGGCCGCGTCAATGCCGTCATACATCGCCAGATGTGCGCGGAAACCGTCGAGGTCAAAACTTTCCTCAGCCCCCGGCAGGCCTGCGATGATGGTACGGGTCAGCGCGTCTTGCGCCTCTTCGCTCATCTGGGCAAAGCGGGTCGCGGCCTTGGCCGCGATTTCCGGGCGATGGTCGGCCTCGGCCCCTTCGCGCGCCAGAATGTGAATATCGAACACCGCCGCATCCACCGCGTCATAGCGCAGGCAGAGCGCCCCATCGCTCAGCGCATAGGTGAGGTCGGTGCGGGTCCAGTCCAGAAGCGGCATGAAGTTGTAACAGACGGTGCGGATACCGCAGGCTGCGAGGTTGCGGATCGACTGCGCCCAGGCTTCGGCCTTATCCTCCCAGCCGGGGGCGGCGCGTTTGATGTCCTCGTGCACCGGCACGCTTTCGACTACCTCCCAGGTGAGGCCGGCCGCTGCGATCATGTCCCGGCGTGCGGCAATCGCCTCCAGCGGCCAGACGGTGCCATTGGGCAACTCATGCAGGGCGGTCACAATGCCGGTGGCCCCGGCCTGACGGATATCGTCCAGCGTTACAGGGTCGTTCGGGCCAAACCAGCGCCAGGTCTCGATCATGCGATCCTCGTGTTCTTGTCGTTATGGGGCGCCGCAGAGGGGCGCCTTGGGGACCTCCGGCCTCAGTTCGGCGCGGAGATGGATTGAAAGAGGTAGCCGTCAAAGGCCGGATCATCGACGTCCGACAGCTCCATCAGGGTTTCGCGCACATGGGCGAGGTGCTGCCACATGGCGGCGCGCGCCCCGTCGCGGTCCTTGGTGCGCAGGGCGGCGAGGATCTGTTGGTGATCCTCCAGCCAGTTCTTGCGGTAGTCGGCGTCAAAGATGCGGTCGTGCAGCTTGGCCCACATCGGGCTTTGATCCCGCTTGCGCCACAGCTCGTCCACCATATCGACCAGCACCGAGTTCTGTGTCGCCTCGGCGATCAGCCGGTGAAACAGCTCATCGCCGGAATGGTCGGTGCTGCCGGCCTCGATGTCGGCGCGCTCCATCTCCAGCGCCTCGCGCATCCTTGTGATGTCGTTCTTGGTCACCATCTCGGCGGCAAAGGCGGCGATGGAGCTTTCCAGGAGTTGCCGCGCCTGCAACAGCTCAAACGGGCCGATATCATCGCGCACCGGCGGCGCCTTGGTGGCAGACGGCGCGGCGAGGTAGATGCCGGAGCCCTTGCGCACCTCCACCAGCCCGTCGATTTCCAGCATGATCAGCGCCTCGCGCACCAGCGAGCGCGACACAGAGAGCCGTTCGGACAATTGCCGTTCTGGCGGCAGGCGATCGCCCACCGCAAAGCCCTCGGCGCGGATCACCCCGCGCAAAGCCTGTGCCACGTCCTGATAGCGCCGGTATTGGGTCATTCTGTCTCCCCGAGGGTTTCGGCCTTGCGGCGCTCGATGGCCGCGCGTTCGCCGTAATAGGCGGCGAGCCGCTGGAAAGCCGGCTTTTTCGTCGCTTTGTCGGCGGCGATCAATCCCTTGCGGTTCCAGCCGCGTTGAAAGATGCCCTGCCGCCGCTCGACCCGGAAATCATAGAGGATCCAGGGCGACATGCCCTTTACATAATCCAATCCGCGCAGGGTTTCGATCTGTTTGGCATAGACCTCGTCCTGATAGGCAAGGCTGAACAGCCCGCGCTTTGGTCCTTGGTCGGTGCTGTCGCCATCCGCGCCGGTTTCCGAAATCACCACCGGGCGGTCGGGGGCGGAGTTGCGGCCGATCTCACCCAGCTCGTCAAAGTTCTCCTCGTACCAGCCATAATATTCGTTGAGGCCGATCACGTCGATGTGCTGCGCCAGACGGTCCTCGATCTTGAGCTTGGCGTGGTTCACCAGACAGGCCGCAGAGGTGAGGCGGGTGGGGTCTTCGGCCTTGGCGATCTCGGCCAGACCGCGCATGAAATCAAGCCGCGCATCGGTGTCGGGGTTCTCGTTGCCCACCGACCAGATGATGACGCTGGCCCTATTGCGGTCGCGGCGGATCAATTCGCGCAGCTGGTTTTCCGCATCGCGCCGGGTGGCGGGGTTGGCGAAATCAATCGCCCAATAGACCGGGACTTCTTCCCAGAGCATCAGGCCCATCTCGTCGGCAATCTCTGCCGCGCGTTCGTGATGCGGGTAATGGGCGAGGCGCAGGAAATTGCAGCCCAGCTCCTTGGCATGGGCAAAGCGGCGGCGAATGTCGGCCTCGGAGCTCACCTTGCCCAGGGTCGCGTCGTCCTCGTGCACGGATATTCCGCGCAGAAAGATCGGCGCGCCGTTCAACAGGATCTCGGTGCCCTCGCGCGTGATAGCGCGAAAGCCAACCCGGTCCTGCACCTGATCCGCGCCCGCGGTCAGGATCACATCGTAGAGTTTCGGGGTGTCCGGCGACCAGAGCGCGGGACTGGCGGCGAGGGTGATTTCGCCCTTGCCGTCCTGCAATGGCAGGTCCGCCTCGATCCCAAGTTCGGGAATGGAAAAGCGCGCGGTGGTGCAGTCGCCATCAACCTCGGCCGAGATACGGATCGCACCGCCCTCAAGGCGAACAAAGAGATCGCGGATCACCACCTCGGGCAGGTCAAACAGGGTCACCTCGCGGTAGACACCGCCATAGTTGAACCAATCGGTATTGCGCATCGGCACGCGGTCCAGCGTGCGGGTGTTGTTGACGCAGAGCATCAGCCAATTCTGTCCCGGCCTCAGCGCCTCGGTCAATTCCACGCAGAACGGCGTCGAGCCGCCATAGTGGTTGCCGAGAAAAGCGCCATTCAGGAAGACCTTGCAGTCATATTGCGCCGCGCCAATGCGCAGCACCTGCCGCCGTCCAGGCATGGGGTTATGCTCCAGCGGGCGGGTGTACCAGGCAGAGCCTTCAAAGAAGTACCACTTCTCCTTTTGCATCTGCCAGCAGGAGGGGACAGGCACCGTCTCGCCCATATAGGGATCGTAATCCCAGGGCTCGATCCGATCTTCCGGGGCCTCGGGCGTCATGGCGAACCATTTTTGCCGCAGGCCGGTGTCCAGAAGATCGACGCAGAAATTCCAATCTCCGTCCAAGGACTGCCCATGGCGGCCCTTGGTGAAGATCAGTGTGTCGGCGTTGAGGCTCTGCGTGTTGAACGGACGGTCGTAGTCCTCGTCATGCAGGGCCTGCAGCGCATTTTCTGCCAGATCGGAGCGTTCGAGCATGATGCCTGTCCCTAGAGCTTATTGCGCCGCTTTGATGCGGGTGATCAGATCGGCGAGCGCTTCGGACTTGGCCGCGACTTCCTCATGCATCGGCAGAACCGCTTCGGCAAAGGGGGCCTTGTCGACCATATGCACGTTGACGTTCAGCGTCGCCTTGGCCTCGTCGATGGCGGCGTCAGAGGCGGCGTTCCAGGCGGCGCGATGCGCGGCCATGGAATCGAGCGCGGCGGTGTGCAGCGCGGCCTGTTGTTCCGGGGTCATCGCATCCCAGGCGCAATTGGAGATCACCACAACGGAGGGGATCATGGTGTGCTCGTCCAGCGAGAAGTCACTGACCACTTCGCCGTGGCGGGCGGTGGTCAGAGCGGTCGGGTTGTTTTCCGCCGCATCCACCACGCCCTGTTGCAGCGCGCTGTAAAGCTCGCCCCAGGCGATGGGGGTCGGGTTGCCGCCCAAAAGCTCGACCATGCGGATTGCCGAGGGGCTCGGCTGCACGCGCACTTTCACGCCCTGCAGGTCAGCGGGGGTCAGGATCGGCTTTTGCGCATAAAACGACCGCGCGCCTTCGGTGTAGAAGGCCACGCCCCGGAAGCCCTGATCCACCGAGGAATTGAGGATGTCCTGACCGATATCGCCGGTGATGACGGTGTTGAAATGCTCTTCGGAGGAGAAGATATAGGGCAGGTTTAGCGCCGAATAGCTTTCCTCAAACGCTTCGAGTTCGGAGGCGTTCGACCGCGCCATCTCCAGCGCGCAGTTCTGCACCAGTTCCATCGATTCGCGCTGGGTGCCAAGCTGGGCATTCGGGAAGATCTGGATGTTGATCTCACCATTGGTCAGCTCTTCCACCCGGTCGGCCATGATCTGCATGGAGATATGGACCGGGTGATCCGGCGGGTTGTTGTGGTTGAGTTTCAACGTAGTGGCCCCGGCAAACCCCGCGGATGCGGCCAGCGCCAGCGCCGACAGGGCGGTGGTAAAGGTCTTGGTCATGGTCTCTCCTCCCAAGTATTTCGGTCTGACCGACTTAAATTGGTCAACCAATGTGTCGGAAAGCTTCCTTAGAATCGCTATGTAGTCAACCAAAACTTCTCTGAATCGCCAGATTGCACGATGTTTTGCGGTTCTGCCATAAATTGGTTGACCAATTTGAATTTCCGCGCGAGGGTCTGGCGCAGGTTTGGCGGGCCAGGGGTGCCTGTTCCCATGCGCCTGACCAATGCTGAAGGACCGGTGAGAGGGAGGAAACCTATGACTGGCAAGGCAAAACGCGGATGTGCGGAGGGGCGGCGATGAGGGCGCCTGTCGATCTGCTCCTCAAATCGGTGATCGTGGTGATCTTTGTGGTGCTGGTGGCCTGCGTCAGCTGGCAGGTGATCAGCCGCTATATCCTCGGCACGCCCTCGACCGTGACGGACGAGCTGGCGCGGTTCCTGTTCATGTGGCTCGCCCTCATCGGTGGCGCCTATACGCTGGGGCTTAAGCGCCATCTGGCGATTGATCTTTTGACGCAACGGCTGCGGGGGCGGCGGCGCAGCCTTTCCGAAGGTTTTGTTCTTTTTGCCATCGCGGGCTTTGCTGCCTTGGTGATGGTCAAGGGCGGTGGCCAGCTGGTGCTGAAGACCGTCGCCTCCGGCCAGGTGACGCCGGCGCTGCAAATCCCGATGGGCTTCGTCTATGGCGCTATCCCCTTTGCCGGGGCGATCATCCTGTTTTATTGCGCGATCTTCGCGTTTGACCTGTGGCGCTATGGCCCCTCTGACCCGGAGGCGGATGCCGCCCCGGTCGGTGGGCCGCTGGACTGAGGCTGCGATATGACCCTACCTATTCTTCTTCTGTTCGGCAGCTTTGGTCTTTTGATGCTGCTGGGGGTGCCGATTGCCTTTGCCATCGGCATCGCGACCACATTCACCTTTCTGTTGTTCATGGGGGTCGATCAGTCCCTGTTCATCGTGGCGCAGCAGATGGCCTCGGGGCTGGACAGTTTTACCCTCCTGGCAATCCCCTTTTTCATTCTAGCCGGCAACATCATGAACCGGGGCGGTATCGCCATGCGGCTGATCAATTTCGCCAAGGTGCTGGGGGGGCGTCTTCCCGGCGCGCTGGCCCATTGCAACGTGATTGCCAATATGATGTTCGGCTCGATCTCCGGCTCTGCAGTGGCCTCGGCCGCGGCGGTGGGCGGCGTGATGGCGCCCCTGCAAAAGAAAGAGGGCTATGATCCGGCCTTCTCGGCAGCGGTCAATATCGCGTCCTGCCCCACCGGGTTGCTGATCCCGCCTTCCGCCACGCTGATCGTTTACTCGCTGATCACCGGCGGCACCTCGATCGCGGCGCTGTTTGTGGCGGGCTATGTACCGGGCATTCTGATGGGGCTGGGGCTGATGGTGGTGGCCGGTGTCATCGCCAAACGGCGCGGCTATCCGGTGGCGCCGCGTCCCTCCCTCAACGAAGTACTGACCTCCGCCCGCGATGCGGCGCTGCCATTGGGGCTGATCGTGATCGTGATGGGCGGCATCATCTCCGGTGTCTTCACGGCGACCGAAGCTTCGGCGGCGGCGGTGCTTTACACGCTGGTGCTGGCGCTGGTCTGGTATCGCGAGATCACGGTGAAGGATCTGCCCGCCATCCTGATCGAGAGCGCGGTGACCACCTCCGTGGTGCTCCTGATGATCGGCGCCTCGATTGCGATGAGCCGGGTGATGGCCTTTGGCGGCATTCCTTTCGCGATTTCGGATTTCCTCTTGGGCCTGTCGGACAATCCGATTGCGATCCTTTTGGCGATCAACGTGGCCTTGCTGATTGTCGGCACCTTTATGGATATGACGCCGGCCCTGCTGATCTTCACCCCGATCTTTATGCCGGTGGTAAAGGGGCTGGGCATGGACCCGGTGCATTTCGGCATCGTGATGACGCTGAACCTGTGCATCGGCATCTGCACGCCCCCTGTCGGCTCGGCGCTGTTTGTCGGCTGTTCGGTGGGCGGCACCTCGATTGCCAAGGTAATCCGGCCCTTGCTGCCCTTTTACGGGCTCCTCTTCGCGCTGTTGATGCTGGTCACCTATGTGCCTGAAATCAGCCTGTTCCTGCCGCGTCTTCTGTTGGGGTACCAATAATGAAATGCCTGAAGTCCTGGGGTCTGGAGGCGGAAACCGCCACCGGCCTCACCCTGCGCGTCGAGGGGCGCCACCTGCTGCATCTCTCGGTGTTGGAAGACAGCCTGTTCCGGGTGTCTTTGCAAAAGGACGGCGCATGGCGGCTCGGGCGTACATGGACGGTGGCGCCTGAGGGCGAGGCCCCGTGGGAGGGGCGCAGCCGCGAGGATCTCTCCGGTTTCACATGTCCCAAGCCGCAGGTGACGGTGGGCGCGGGCGAGGTGACGCTTGCAACCGAGAGCCTGCGCCTGCGGGTGCTGACCCCGCTGCAGATGATCTGGGAGGCGAAGGTAGACGGCACCTGGCGGGTCTTTGCCAAGGACCGCGCCACCGGGGGCATTCACCTTGGCCTGCGCGATCATGCCCACGCGCATTTCCTCTCCCGCCAGCCGGACGAGCCGGTCTTTGGTCTGGGCGAGAAGGCAGGCCCTCTCAACCGAGTCGGCAAGCGCTACGAGATGCGCAACCTCGATGCGATGGGCTATGACGCGGAGAGCACAGATCCCCTCTATAAACATGTCCCCTTTACCCTGACCTGCACCCAAGGCGCGGGCTGCTGGTCGATCTTTTACGACAACCTCGCGGGCTGCTGGTTTGACCTTGGGAATGAGCTGGACAATTACCACGCCCCCTATCGCGCCTATCGGGCCGAGGATGGCGATCTCGATTTCTACATGGCCTGGGCGCCTGAACTGCTTGATCTGGTGAAACGGCAGGAGCAGCTTACCGGCGGCACCGCTTTCCCGCCGCGTTGGAGCCTTGGCTATTCCGGCTCCACCATGTCCTATACCGACGCCCCCGACGCCCAGGCGCAGCTCGAAGGGTTCCTCGCCAAGATCGAAAAGCATCAGATCCCCTGCGACAGTTTCCAGATGTCTTCGGGCTATACCTCGATCGGACCCAAACGCTACGTGTTCAACTGGAACGACGACAAGATGCCCGACCCTGAGGGGATGGCGGCGAGGTTCGCGGAGGGAGGCGTGCATCTCATCGCCAATATCAAACCCTGTCTGCTGCAGGACCACCCGCGCTACGCAGAGGCGGCGGATGCTGGGCTGTTCATTCGCGCCAGCGCCGCGGCGGATGCGAACGCTGGCCCGGAACGCTCGGTCTTTTGGGACGATGAAGGCTCGCACCTCGATTTTACCAGCCCGGCGACGATTGCGTGGTGGAAGGAGAATGTGACCTTGGCGCTGCTGACGCGCGGCATCGGCTCCACCTGGAACGACAACAACGAATACGAGATCTGGGACCGCCACGCCCAATGCGCGGGCTTTGGCGAGGGGATCGACATTGCGCTGATGCGCCCGGTGATGCCGATCCTGATGACCCGCGCCTCGATGGAGGCGCAGGCAGCACATGCCCCCGACAAACGCCCCTATCTCATCAGCCGCTCCGGCGCGCCGGGATTGCAGCGCTATGCCCAGACCTGGAGCGGTGACAACCGCACCGATTGGAAGACCCTGCGCTGGAACCAGCGGATGGGCCTGGGCATGAGCCTTTCTGGGTTCTACAACATTGGTCACGATGTCGGCGGCTTCTCCGGCCCGCGCCCGGAGCCGGAGCTGTTTGTGCGTTGGGTGCAGAACGGCGTCTTCCATCCGCGCTTTACCATCCATTCGTGGAACGACGATGCCACGGTGAACGAACCTTGGATGTACCCGGAGGTCACCGACCATATCCGCGCCGCGATTGAGCTGCGCTACCAGCTGCTCCCCTACCTCTATACCTGTCTCTGGCAAGCAGCGGAGCGGAGCGAGCCGATACTGCGGCCTCTGTTCCTTGATTTCGGGTCTGATCCGCAGACCTGGAAGGAGAGCGACAGCTTCCTTCTAGGGCGCGATCTTCTGGTGGCAACGGTGCTCGACAAAGGATTGGAGAGCCGACCTGTCTACCTGCCGGAGCACCCAGGCGGCTGGTGGGATTTCCACACCGGGATCTGGCATGAGGGCGGCCAATGGCTAGACGTGCCGGTGACGCTCGATACGACCCCGCTGTTTGTGCGGGGCGGGGCGGTGATCCCGATGGGGCAGGGCGCCACCCGCGCCGCGCCCGAGGCGGAAACCGCCCGACTGCTGGCACTGTTTCCGGCCGGCGGTGATGCGACCGAGACCAGCCTGCTCTACGAGGATGACGGGGTGAGCACCGCAGGCGACTGGTGCCTGTCGCATCTCACCTTGACCAGCGAGGGCGAGCGCCTGAGCCTGACGACCCGACGCGACGGCCCCAGCGCGCCGCGGCTGACCGAGGCGGAGGTGATCCTGCCCGCAGGCGAGCGCCGGACCCTTCTGACCGAAACGAGGATGAGCCTGTGACTGCCCCCGATCTGCCCTTTCCTTACGACCGCGCAGCGCTGAAGCCGCGCATCCTGCACTTGGGCTTTGGGGCCTTTGGGCGCGCGCATCCCATGGTCTACCTGCACCATGGGTTGAGCGCGCAAGGCGGCGATTGGGGCGTGGTGGCGGCCCGGCTCAATTCCGGCGTGGCCGAGCTTGAGGCCTTGGACGCGGCCGAGAGGCGCTATCACGTGGCCGAAGCCGATGGCGAGACCACAACCCTGCGCGAGATCGGCGTGCTTTGTGGCACTTGCCATCCGGCCCGCGACGGGGTCGAGGCGCTGCCGCAGTTGATCGCCACGCCTCAGATGGCGGTGATCCTGCTGACCATCACCGAAAAGGGCTATTGCACCAAAGGCGGCGCGCTGGATCTCGACCATCCGGGCATCCGCGCCGATTTGGCTGGAGGTCCGCCCAGCACCGCGATTGGTGTGATCGTTGCAGGTCTTGCGCAGCGGCGGGCGGCGGGGCTTGGTGGCCTCACCATCCTGTCTTGCGACAACCAACCCCACAACGGCGCGCTGACCCGGGCGGCGGTTCTGGGCTTTGCCGAGGCTTTGGATGCGGATCTGGCGCAATGGATCGCGGCCGAGGTGCGCTTTCCCTCTTCTATGGTGGATCGCATCGTGCCCGCGATGACCGAGGAAAGCCATGCGGTGATCCGGGAGGCGCTGGGCCGGGACGATCCCAACGCCATCCTTTGTGAACCTTTCCGGCAATGGGTGATCGAGGAGGATTTTGTCGGCACGCCGCCGCCCTTTGCCGCTGGTGGGGCGCTTTTGGTGCCGGATGTGCGCCCCTTTGAGGAGATGAAGCTGCGGCTCCTGAATGGCGCCCATACCACGCTCGCCTGGCTCGGGCAGCTCAAGGGGCACGAGACCGTGGCCGACTGCATGGGCGACAGCGCCCTGCGTGCGGTGATCCGCCAGCTGATGTTGTCTGAGCAAGCGCCGACCCTGACCCTGCCCGAGGAAATAGGCGTCGAGGCCTATGCCGAGGAGCTGCTCAAACGGTTCGAGAACACCCGGCTCAAACATCGGTTGGCGCAGATCGCCTGTGACAGCAGCCAGAAGATGCCGCAGCGCCTCTTTGCGCCGATTGCGGCCAATCTGGTAGCGGGGCGCGACTGGCCCGTGTCAGCGCTGGCGCTGGCCGCTTGGATCAAAGGATTGCAGGACTTGCCGCCCATTGACGATCCCCGCCAAGCGGATCTGCGCGCCGCCGCGCAAGACTCTGACCCGGTGACGGCGGTCTTGTCGCTGCCAGCTTTGGTGCCCGCCGACCTCCTGGCACACCCGGACTTCCTGACAGAGGTGCGCGCCGCCTATGCCGCGCTACACTCCGGCCCAACCGAGGCTAACGCGTCCATTTTGCAAAAGGTGCAGGCATGAGCGGTTTTCTCTCCTCCGACTTTCTGCTCGACACCGCCACCGCGCGGCGGCTCTTTCACGAGGTGGCGGCGGACTTGCCCATCGTGGATTACCACAACCATCTGCCCCCGGCCGAGATCGCCGCAGATCGCCAGTGGGAGACGCTGGGCGAGATGTGGCTGGCGCATGACCACTACAAATGGCGGGTGATGCGCTGGGCCGGGATTGACGAGGCGCGCGTCACCGGCGCGGCCTCTTGGCGGCAGAAATTCGACGCCTTTGCCGAAGCCATGCCGCGCGCGGTTTTGAACCCGGTGCACCATTGGTCGCATCTGGAGCTCTGGCGCTACTTTGACCTCACCGGCACGGTTCTGTCGCCAAAGACCGCTGACCATGTCTGGCAGGCTGCCAACGAACGGCTCGCCGATCAGGCCTATTCCGCGCAAAACCTGCTGCGGCGGATGAAGGTCGAACTGGTTGGCACCACCGATGATCCCATCGACAGTCTGGAGCACCACGCCGCCCTCAAAGGCGCGGATATCCGCGTCGTTCCGACTTTTCGCCCGGATAAGTCCGTGCAGATCGAGGCGCCGGGCTTTGCCGCCTATCTCAACCAGCTGGAGGCGCTGACCCATCCGATCCGCAGCTTTGACGATCTGGTGGCGGCGCTTTTCCTGCGGCTCGACCACTTTGTCGCCCATGGCTGCAAGGCGGCGGATCATGGCATCAACCATCTGGACGCAGGCGAAATCCCCGGTGCCCATGCGCTCGATGCCGCGCTAAAGGCGGCGCGGGCTGGGCTGGCGATCTCACCCGAGGCGGCGGCAGGCCATCGTGCGGCGCTGTTTGACGCGCTGGGCCGGGCCTATGCGGCGCGCGGATTGGTGATGCAGTGCCATATGAATGTGGTGCGCAATGGCTCCACCCGGCTGCTGACCACGATCGGTCCTGATGCAGGCGGCGACAGCCTGCGCGACACCGATATGGCGGGGCCACTTAACATCCTTCTCGATCGTCTCGACCGCGATGGGCAGTTGCCGCGTATGGTGCTTTACGGGCTGGACCCGGCGCGCAATCCGGTGCTGGCGGCCACCGCGGGTACCTTTCAGGACGGCTCGATCCCCGGCAAGGTGCAGGCGGGGGCGGCCTGGTGGTTCAACGACACGCTCGACGGGATGGAGGCGCAGATGCGCACTCTGGCGCAGGTCGGGCTTCTGTCCACCTTCCTTGGTATGCTGACCGACAGCCGCTCCTTCTTGTCGTTTCCAAGGCACGAATATTTCCGCCGTCTCCTCTGCGGGATGATCGGTCGCTGGGCGGAGAACGGGCATTTGCCCGCGGATCAGGACACCCTCTATGGTCTTGTACGTGGCATCTGCTACGAAAACGCCCGCAACTGGTTCATGGGAGAGATCTGATGCGCATTGTTTTCATCGGTGAATGCATGGTCGAATTGGCCCCGACCGAAGCCGGGCTCTACCGGATGGGATATGCGGGCGATACGTTCAACTGGGCCTGGCATTTGCGCTACCTTCTCGGAGGGGCCCATGAGGTGACCTATCTGACGGCGGTCGGTGATGATGCGCCTTCCGCTGACATGCTGGCCTTCATGAGGCGTGAGGGTATCGACACCTGCCACATTCGGACGATTCCCGGAGCCACGCCGGGTCTTTATCTGATCCGTCAGGAAAATGGTGACCGGGCGTTCAGCTATTGGCGAAGCCAATCTGCCGCGCGGAGGCTGGCGGAGGACCCATCTGCGCTAAACGAGGCATTGACCGGAGCGGATCTGATCTGCCTGTCCGGGATCACTTTGGCGATCCTTGACCCGCAGTCTCGGGTCCTGCTCTGGGAAGCAATTGCCAAGAGTGAAGCGCGGGTTGCATTCGATCCCAACATTCGACCGCAACTCTGGCCGGATGAGGCAACCTGCCGGGAGGTGCTGTCCGCGGCGGCCACGCGATCAGACATTCTGCTGCCCAGTTTCGGAGACGAAGCGCGGCTCTTTGGCGACAGCGCGCCTGCCCAGACCGCGGCGCGATATGCACAAGCCGGTGCCGGAGAAATAATCGTCAAAGATGGGGGGCAACCTGCCTTCATTCGCATCGGCGCAGAGGAGTTCTGTGTGGCTGCACCGGAGATGGCGGGTCTCCTTGTGGATGCCACTGGGGCCGGAGACGCTTTTAATGCGGGCTGGATTTCCGCCCGCCTGCAGGGCGCAGGTCCCTCCGAGGCGGCGCGACAGGCACATAGGCACGCGGCCAAGGTTCTTGCGGTTCCGGGAGCCTTGCTGCGCTCGCAGGGGGAGGAGGCGTAAACGGGCCTCCCCCTGGTCAAGCTTTTCCGAGAGTTTTGCGCTCGTCCGGCCCAGCGGGGGCTGTGCGCGGTTTCTTGAGGCTCAGAAATCTTCCCACCCAACCGCGGCCTTCAGCGGCGTTTCGGTCTTGGCCGGAAGCGATACCCAGTCCTCGTCCTGGGGCGCTGGGGCTTGGCTCCTGGCCGGAGGCGCTTTGTCTTGGGCAGAAGTCTCGGGAGTCTCGATGCGGCGTTCTGTGCCATCGGTCTTGAAGACAGCAACTACGCGGGCCAATTGGGTGGCATCGTTGCGCAACACTTGGCTCGCCGCGGTGGTTTCCTCGACCATGGCCGCATTGTGCTGCGTCACCTGGTCCAGCTGGGACACGCCGGTGTTGATTTCGTTCAGGGTGGTGGATTGCTCTTCGGCGCCAACCGCAATGCCACTCACATGTTTGGAAATCGTCTCGACTCGGCTGATGATCTTTTCCAGTTCTTCTCCTGTACGTCCCACAAGGCGCACACCGGAGCCCACCTGCTCGGTACTGACCGAAATCAGATGTTTGATTTCCTGAGCGGCGTCGGCGGATCGCTGGGCAAGGGCGCGGACTTCAGCGGCGACAACGGCAAAGCCACGCCCGGCTTCGCCGGCTCGGGCGGCCTCGACACCGGCGTTCAGGGCCAAGAGATTGGTCTGAAAGGCGATATCATCGATCAAGGTGAGGATCTGCGAAATCTTGATCGACGAGGCTTCGATCTTGGACATGGCCTCTACAGCGTCGGAGACCACTTTGCCACTTTCCTCGGCGGTGTTGCGCGTTTCCTCTACGATGCTCTCGACCTGGCGTGCGCCCTCGGCGGCAAATTTGACGCTGCTGTTGAGCTGTTCCATTGCCGCGGCGGTCTCTTCGAGCGTTGCAGCCTGGCTCTCGGTGCGCTGTGACAGGTCGCCTGAGGAGACGCTGATCTGCTCGGCACTGGATCGGATCCGTTCAGAGCTTTCGATGACCGAATCGATGATGCTGACCATCGTTGCCCGGGTCGAATTGAAATGGCGCCGCAGGCTCTCGTATTCGTCTGAGAAGGCCTCGGTGATCGCATGGGTGAGATCGCCGTCGGACATCTGTTTCAGCGCATGGTTGAGGGTGACCACAACGTGTTGCTGGCTGGCCTGGGCTGCCTCACGCTCTTGTTCCAGCGCCTTGGCAGTGGCGAGCTGCTGCTTGAGATTCTCTACGGTGCGGGCAATGTGCCCCACCTCATCCGCGCGGCCGAGATGTTTTCCAGGCTGGCTGTAGTCGCCTGTGGCGATGTCGTCGATCACTGATCCGACGTCCTGCAAGGGTACGCTCAGGACCCGACGCAGAATGGCGCCGGACACCAGCATCATCGCCAGCACCAGTCCGAGACCGATGGCGCAGGCGAGAAGTTGGTCCATCAGAGCGGCAGTCATTGCCGCCTTGCTGGACCAGACCATGGCAACGGCGCCGACCAGTTCACCCTTGGCGGTGGCGGCAGGGGCGGCGGACCAGCTGCCATCGGCGCTTCGCGCGTCCTTGCCGGACTGGGCCGCGGCGAGGGCGAGCTCAACAAGATCCTGCTGTTCAGCCTCCGTCAAGATCCCGACGCTGGCGAGGACAGTTCCTTGGGTATTGATGACAAGGCTGTGAACCGCGCGACCTTCGGAACTTTCGATAACGGCCAGCAAGTCCGCTTCCAGCTTGGCGCCATCGCCGAACCGGATCGGAGCGCCACTGCGTGACGCGAGGGAGGCCGTTACATTTGCGCCAAGCGAATGGATGCCGTCCTGCACCGCCTTGTCGATGATGACCTTGTTTGCAATTGTCAGAAAGAGGGCTGTCACCAAGGTGGCAGCCGTGATCAGAAGGCTGATTTTTGCAAAGATTGACATGCCTTTCAGGCCGGCTGGCGTCTGAGATGCAGTGGTCATGGATGTGTCCGTCCCCTTGTCACGTCACGCGGGCGAAAACTGTGGTGAAGCCTCAGAGGAGGCTCTCGGCATCAACCCCGACGGTGATCGCGCCAATCGGGGCTCCAGTGTCCGGGTCGATCACGGTGACGGAGATCTGTCCCTGGTATCTCTGGGTGGACTCATCCAGCTCGACTTCGCTGAAATGAACGCTGCCCGCGCCTTTTCCGAAGGTGTCCTGAAACTTGGCTTCGTCGCCCTGCCACATGTCGGATGTGACGGCGGAGGCTGCCACGTTCAGCCCATGTTCATCCATGACAAATACCTCTGTCATCGCACCACCGGAGGCCTCGACACGGGCGCGCAGGCCATCGGACACCGGGTTGTCCAGAACAGGTGCTATCAGCGCATGAGAGGCATTGCCGACATTTGCCCGCCAATCCTTGTCCATCTCATCGATCCGGGCCTGATCAAGGCCGCTGTTGGCTGCGTTCTGGGCCTTGATCGCGGCGACGATCTCGGGACTGTTGGACCAATGGCTGATCTCGGAGTCCATGTAGGACTGAAGCGCAGGGGTGAATTCATCCGCAAGCACAGGCGTTGCGAGTAAAAGGCCGACGAGGGTGGAAACAAGGCGCACGATTGAACTCCTTCATGCCAAGGTCAGGGCAAGGACCGTTCCATCTGGTCTACCGTAGAGAGTTTACCAGCCGATTAATCGGCCCATTCGACCGGATGTGCATCCATGATGCGACTCTCTGGTTCTGCTTTGCGACCGCATCCGCTTTTGCAGCCCTGCGGAGGGAAAACGCTCTTGATCTCAAGCTGTTGCGGTGTGCAGAAAACAGAAAGACCGCTGGCAGTCGCGACAGCCGGACTTGCGGTTTTTGCGCAAATTATACGTTGGAATCGCGGCCAGCTCTGCCTCAGGATGACGATAATGCCTGCGGGTGGTTGAGAGAGTAGGATCATATCGATGATCGAGTTGAAGGATCTGCAACTGCTGACAGCCCTTGCGCGTCATCAGCATTTCGCCAAGGCCGCAGAGGCTTGCAACATGTCCCAACCTGCCTTCTCGATGCGCATTCGCAGCCTCGAGGACAAATTGGGCATTTCAATCGTGCGGCGGGGCAACCGGTTTCAGGGCCTTACCGGCGAAGGCCAGATGATCGTCGACCGGGCCAGGGGGATCCTCGACGGGGCCAAGGCGCTCGAACAGGAAGTGGCTGCGGCGCGAGGCGAGGTGACTGGAACCCTTGTGATCGGCGTGGTGCCGACAGCCACGTCCTTTGCCGCCCAGTTGGTCAACCGTCTGCACCGGGCGCATCCGCGGGTGCTGGCCCGTCTCGAGGTAACCACCTCGCTCAGCATTCAGCAAAGGCTTTACGAGGGGACCATCGATGTCGGCGTGACCTATGGTGACAGTCTTGGCGGTGACCACATGAGCCTTACGCCGCTCTATGACGAAGCCTATGTTCTGATGGCCTGCGAGCAGATGCTCGAGGGGTATGGGGATCGCATGACCTGGGCCGAGGCTGCGACCCTGCCGCTGAGCCTGCTGGAACCGCAGATGCAGAACCGGCGCATCCTCGACAGGATTTTCGCGGATCAGGGCTTGCGACCTGAGGTGATGTCGGAATCCACCGGGTTCATGGCTTCGATTGTGATGGCGCGGGCGGGATCCGTGGCCACCATCCTGCCGCGCGCTCTGGTGGATGCGCTGGGGCCCTTGCAGGGAGCCCGGATTGTTCACTTGGTGGAGCCGGAGCCGATGCGCCCTATTTGTCTCGCTACGGTGGACCGTCAACCGGAACTCACCACCATCCGCGCCCTAAAGGGGATCATTGCTGCGAGCGCATCATAAACGATGCTTATTGCGCCTTTTGGCATTCCAATTTGACCCAAGGGGGGGCGGGTGAGATGGCCTAGCGTCAAGGCACCGAAATTGGGAGTGACCCATGGCACCTCTGGACAACACAAAAGGCGTTTGGAAATCCGGACGCGGCAAGGGGCGCAAGACCCCAAAAGGTCGTCAACTTGACGATCAGGCGCATTCCGAGGTCCTTGACCTCTTGGGCGACCGCCCCCGCAACCGCGACTTGCTGATCGAATTCCTGCATCTGGTGCAGGACAAGTTCGGCCATATCTCCGCCGCGCATATCCGCGCGCTGTCGGAGGAAATGCGGGTCGGGCAGGCGGAGATCTACGAGGTCGCCAGTTTCTACGCCCATTTCGACGTGGTGAAAGAAGGCGAGACGCCGCCACCCGCGCTGACCATTCGGGTTTGCGACTCGCTGTCTTGCGAGCTGGCCGGGGCCGCGCAGTTGAAGTCCGCTCTGGAGGCCGGGATGGACCCGTCTCAGGTGCGCGTGCTGCGCGCACCCTGCATGGGGCGCTGCGACACCGCCCCGGTGCTCGAGATCGGTCATAACCACATCGACCACGCCACCGTGGAAAAGGTCGAAGCGGCGATTGCGGCGGGCGACACCCATGCGCATCTGCCCGATTACGAGACCTTTGCGACCTACGCGGCAGCGGGCGGCTATGCCGTGCTCAAAGATTTGCGCGCAAACGGCAACTGGGAGGCGGTGCAGGGCAAGGTGCTGGCGGCCGGTCTGCGTGGCCTTGGCGGTGCGGGTTTCCCCTCTGGCAAGAAATGGGGCTTTGTGCGCGGCAATGCCGGGCCGCGCTATCTCGCCGTCAATGGCGATGAGGGCGAGCCGGGCACCTTCAAGGACCGCTACTACCTAGAGCGCACACCGCATCTGTTCCTTGAGGGGATGCTGATCGCCGCTTGGGCGGTGGAGGCGGAAAAAGCCTTCATCTATATGCGCGACGAATATCCTGCGGTGCTGGAGATCCTTGCCCGCGAAATTCGGGCTCTGGAAGAGGCCGGTATCGTGGAGGCAGGGTATATCGACCTGCGCCGTGGGGCAGGGGCCTATATCTGCGGTGAAGAATCCGCGATGATCGAATCCATCGAAGGCAAACGCGGCGAGCCGCGCCATCGACCGCCCTTTGTGGCGCAGGTGGGCATCTTTGGTCGCCCGACTTTGGTGCATAACGTCGAAACGCTCTTGTGGATCGCGCGCATCAACCGCGAAGGGCCGGAGGTTCTGAACGCGGTGGAAAAGAACGGCCGCAAGGGGCTGCGCTCTTATTCCGTCTCCGGTCGGGTGAAGCAGCCGGGCGTGCATCTTCTGCCCGCAGGCTCCACCATCCTCGACGTGATCGAGGCGGCGGGCGGCATGCTCGACGGGCATAGCTTCAAGGCCTATCAGCCGGGCGGGCCGTCTTCTGGCCTGCTGCCCGCGCATATGAACGACATTCCGCTCGATTTCGATACGCTGCAACCGCATGGGTCCTTCATTGGCTCCGCGGCTGTGGTGGTGCTGTCGGATCAGGATTCCGCACGCGATGCGGCGCTCAACATGCTGCGGTTCTTTGAGGATGAAAGCTGCGGCCAATGCACCCCCTGTCGGGTCGGCTGCGAGAAGGCTGTGAAGCTGATGCAGGCGGACAAATGGGACCAGTCGCTGTTGGAAGAGCTGAGCCAGACCATGGTGGATGCCTCCATCTGCGGTCTCGGCCAAGCCGCGCCGAACCCGATCCGCCTGACCATGAAACACTTCCCCGAGGAGATCTGAGAGATGTCCGATAAAATCACCTTCACCCTCGACGGCGAACAGGTCACGGCCGAGGCAGGCATGACCATTTGGGAAGTCGCCAATGGTCGCGGTCTGAAGATCCCGCATCTGTGCCACAAGCCGCAGCCCGGCTATCGCCCCGATGGCAACTGCCGCGCCTGTATGGTCGAGATCGAGGGCGAGCGTACCCTTGCCGCCTCCTGCATCCGCGAACCCAGCGAAGGCATGGTCGTCACCACCAACAACGCCCGCGCCACCAATGCGCGCAAGATGGTGATGGAGCTGCTGGTCGCCGACCAACCGGCCCAGGATGTGGCCCACGATAAGTCCTCGCATATGTGGGCGATGGCGGAGCTGAACGGGGTTTCGGAGTCGCGCTTTCCCAAGCTGGAAGAGGGCCATATTCCGCTGCTGGACGACAGCCACGTCGCGATGAGCGTGAACCTCGACGCCTGTATCTCCTGCGGGCTCTGCGTGCGCGCCTGCCGCGAAGTGCAGGTGAACGACGTGATCGGCATGGCGGGGCGCGGGCACAATGCCTATCCGATCTTTGATATTGCCGACCCGATGGGAGCTTCCTCCTGCGTGGCTTGCGGCGAATGCGTGCAGGCCTGCCCGACCGGTGCCTTGATACCCGCCACTGTGGTGGACGAAAATCAGGTCGGCGACCGGATGGATTTCGACAGCGAGACCGAGAGCGTCTGCCCCTTCTGCGGGGTGGGGTGCAAAGTCTCGCTGAAGGTCAAGGACGGTAAAGTCAAATATGTCGAGGGCATCAATGGCCCCGCCAACGAAGGCCGCCTCTGCGTCAAAGGGCGCTTTGGTTTTGACTATATCCACCACCCGCACCGCCTGACCAAGCCGCTGATCCGCCGCGACGATGCGCCCGCCAAGGGGCTCAACGTCGATCCCGGCGATCTGATGACCCACTTCCGCGAAGCCACCTGGGAAGAGGCGATGGATGCCGCCGCCAAGGGGCTGATGAGATTGCGCGATCAGGACCCGAAATCGGTGGCGGGCTTTGGTTCGGCGAAATGCACCAACGAAGAGGCCTATCTGTTCCAGAAGTTCATCCGCCAAGGGTTCAAGCACAACAACGTCGACCACTGCACCCGTCTGTGCCACGCCTCCTCGGTGGCGGCGCTGATCGAGAACGTGGGCTCCGGCGCTGTGACCGCGACCTTTAACGAGATCGTCAACGCCGATGTGGCCATCATCATCGGGGCCAACCCGATCGAGAACCACCCGGTTGCGGCGACCTACTTCAAGCAGTTCACCAAACGCGGTGGCAAGCTGATCGTGATGGACCCGCGCGGCGTCGGCATGCGCCGCTACGCGACCGAGATGCTGCAATTCCGCCCCGGCGCCGATGTGTCGATGCTGAACTCGATTATGAATGTGATCGTCGAAGAAGAGCTCTACGACAGCCAGTATATCCACCGCTGGACCGAGAACTGGGAGGCGGAAAAGGAACACCTGCGCGCCTTCACGCCGGAGAAGATGTCGGAAATCTGCGGCATCTCGCCCGAACAACTGCGCCGGGTGGCGCGGATGTTTGCGGGGGCCGAGGCCGGGATGATCTTCTGGGGCATGGGCGTCAGCCAGCATATCCACGGCACCGACAATTCGCGCTGCCTGATCAGCCTCGCGCTGATGACTGGCAATGTCGGCAAGCCCGGCGCGGGCCTGCACCCCTTGCGCGGTCAGAACAACGTGCAGGGTGCCTCGGACGCGGGCCTCATCCCGATGTTCCTGCCGGACTACCAGACCGTGACCTCCGACGACGTGCGTCGGTCCTTTACGGACGTCTGGGGTGGCGGCGATTTCTCGAACGAGAAGGGCCTCACCGTGACCGAGATCGTCGATCAGGTCTACGCGGGCAATATCAAGGGCATGTATATTCAGGGTGAAAACCCCGCCATGTCCGACCCGGATGCCGATCACGCCCGCGAGGCCTTTGCCAAGCTGGACCTGATGATCGTGCAGGATATCTTCCTGACCGAGACGGCAAACTTTGCCGATATCATCCTTCCGGCCTCTACCTTGTATGAAAAGAACGGCACGGTCTCGAACACCAACCGTCAGGTGCAGCGGGTCCGTCCCGCCGTCACCCCGCCGGGCGATGCGCGCGAGGATTGGCAGATCACGGTCGAACTGGCGCAGCGCATTGGCCTGCCTTGGGCCTATAATGAGGTCTCCGAAGTCTTTGCCGAGATGAAACTCAATATGAAGTCGCTCGACAATATCACCTGGGAGCGTCTGGAGACCGAGACCATCACCTATCCCTCGCTGCATGCGACCGACCCCGGTCAGGCGATTGTGTTTGGCGATGGTTTCCCACGGGCCGAGGGCCGGGCAAAGTTCACCCCTGCCTCGGTGATCCCGCCGGATGAGGCACCGGATGCGGAGTATCCGATGATCATGACCACCGGTCGCCAGCTCGAGCATTGGCACACGGGCTCGATGACGCGCCGGTCGCTGGTGCTGGATGCGGTGGAGCCGGAGGCCAACTGCTCGCTGCATCCCAAGACCCTACGCGCGCTTGGCGTGGAGCCGGGTGAGATGGTGCGCCTGACGACCCGCCGGGGCTCGATCGAGATCATGGCGCGGGCGGACCGCGCGATTGCCGAGGATATGGTCTTTGTCCCCTTCGCTTATGTGGAGGCGGCTGCCAACATTCTGACCAACCCGGCCATCGACCCCTATGGCAAGATCCCGGAGTTCAAGTTCTCCGCGGTGCGGGTGGAAAAAGCTCAAAGCAAGCTGGCCGCAGAGTAATCGGCTCAGTCTCAGTCTCAGTTATAGCGAAAACAGGCGCGGAGGTTTTTCCTCCGCGCCTGTTTTGATTCTGGCGGTTGGGATTGGGTGCTTCACGGGATGAGTTGGGGGTGCCTCTGGTGCGATTCACCTGGGATTTGGTGCGCGAGTCTGTGGGTAAGTGGGGTGGATCTGTGGATAAGGCGGTTTGGGGGGGGGATTTGGGCGCTGGATGAGGGGGTGATTTGCGGCGGGGAAGGGTAGGTCTGTGGGGATCTTTGAGAAAAGATTTCTCGTTAAGTCATTGTTTTTATGACGTTTCTTCAGAAAGTTCACTTTTGCCACAGGAATTTTGCATTTTGGGGTTGCGGCTCTGCGCGCCTATCCGTAGAAGACCCCTCACCGGCGGCGCTGAGGCGCTGCGGGGCGCGGCGGAGACGCTGCTGACGGATCGGAAAGACGGTTGTGACGC
>CAKZRP010000064.1 GCA_937146765.1 uncultured Paracoccaceae bacterium
TCCGAGTCCGAGTCCGAGTCCGAGTCCGAGTCCGAGTCCGAGTCCGAGTCCGAGTCCGAGTCCGAGTCCGAGTCCGAGTCCGAGACCGAGACCGAGACCGAGACCGAGACCGAGACCCTTGTTCCGCCTCCTGCGGCGGCGGAGCGGATCGTGGAAAAACGCGGCGGCTTTGGTGCTGCGGTCCTGGGTGGAGTTGTGGCGGCCCTGATCGGGTTCGTGGCGGGCAAATCCGGCGCCCTGGACCCGTTGTTGCCGCCTTCGATGCGCGACGGATCCGCCGATATCGCACCGGTCGCCGCCGCACAGGAGGCCTTGCGGTCCGATCTCGCCGCCTTGCGCGCTACGGTGGCGGCGATTCCGCAACCGGATCTCGCGCCGCTGGAAACAAGAATTGGGGCGCTGGAAGGATCGCTGGCCGTGGCGACCGCTGATCAGGGGACCGATGGCGACGTGGCAACACTTGCACAGGACCTGCAGGCCCTTGTGGACCGGGTCTCTGCTCTGGAAGCGCGTCCTTTGACCGAAGGGGCCTCGGCTGAGGCAGTTGCCGCCTTCGAGGAAGAGCTTCAGCGCGTACGCGACAGTCTGAGCGCCCAGCAGGCCGATGTGACGCGCATGGTGGCCGAAGCGCAGGCGATGGAGGCCGCCAGTAACGAAGCGGCGCGGATCGCATCGGCGCAAACGGTGGTGTCCCGCCTGCGGTCGGCGCTGGATGCCGGTGCGCCCTACAGCTCCCTTCTTGCTGAGCTTCAGCAATTGCAGGTCACCGTGCCGGAGGCTCTGACCCCGGCGGCGGACACCGGGGTCTCGCCGCTTGCAGGGTTGCGGGACGGTTTTGCCCCGGCTGCGCGTGAGGCACTGTCGGCTGCACGCGAGCAAAACAAGGGCGGCGGTCTCATGGCCTATGTGAACCGCCATCTCGGGGCGCGCTCGGTTGCGCCGCGAGAGGGCGATGACCCCGATGCAATCCTGTCACGCGCCGGGGCCGCGGTTCAGGCGGGTGACCTCGACACCGCTTTGCGCGAAATTGATACCTTGCCGGAGAGTGCGCAACCGCCGCTTGCCGCCTGGGTCGGTGCCGCCCGGACCCGCCTTGATGCTGAAGCCGCCACCGAAGCGCTCTCGCAAAGCCTGACCGCCAACTAAGGACGTCGCCATGCTCTGGTCATTGTTGAAGATTCTCGTTTTTGTCGCGATCGTGGCGATGCTGGCCCTTGGGGCTGGCGTGTTGATGGAGACCGCGGGCGGTGTGCAGATCACCGTGGCGGGGACCGAATATACCCTGGGTGCGCTGCAATCGGTGATCGCGCTACTGGCGCTGATGTTGCTCACCTGGCTGTTTTTCAAGTTGTTGTCCTTGCTTGTGGCCACGCTCAAGTTTCTCAACGGGGATGAAACCGCCCTGTCCCGATATTTCGACAAGGGGCGCGAGCAGCGAGGCTATCAGGCCCTCTCAGACAGTCTCATGGCCTTGGCCGTAGGAGAGGGGCGCACGGCCCTGGCCAAGGCCGCACGGGCGGAGAAATACCTGCAGAACCCCGCCTTGACCGATCTTGTGGTGGCGCAGGCGGCCGAGCTTGCGGGGGATACCAAGCGGGCGGCCGAGGCCTACAAGCGCCTGTTGTCGGATCAGTCCACCCGATTTGTCGGTGTGCGCGGGATCATGCGACAGAAGCTGTCCGAAGGCGACACCGAGACGGCCCGCCACCTTGCGGAAAAAGCTCTGGCCCTGCGCCCCAAACACGAGGAAGTGCAGGACACTCTGCTGCGGCTGCAGGCCCAGGCGCAGGATTGGGCGGGCGCGCGCCAGACGCTCGCCACGAAACTCAAGACCGGAACCTTGCCGCGCGAGGTCTTCAAGCGGCGCGATGCGGTTCTTGCGCTCTCCTCGTCAAAAGCGCTTCTGGCCGAGGATGCGACGCCCGAGCAGCAGGAGCAGGCGATCGAGGCCAATCGGCTCTCGCCCGATCTGGTGCCGGCCGCAGCGCTTGCCGCGCGCAGCTACATTGCCAAGGGCAAGCCGCGCAACGCGGTTCGGATCCTTAAAAAGGCCTGGGAGGCGCAGCCGCATCCTGACCTTGCCCACGCCTTTGCCGAGATCGAGCCGACCGAAAGCCCCAGAGATAGGGTCAAGCGCTTTGAACCGCTCCTGCGTCTCAAACCCGACCACGACGAAACCCGCCTGGTGAAGGCCGAACTGCTGATCGTGGCGGAGGACTTTCCCGAAGCGCGCCGGGCGCTGGGTGATCTGGTCGAGAGGGCACCGGATGCCCGCGCGCTGACCTTGATGGCGGCCATCGAAAAGGGACAGGGCGGACCGGATGCGATGGTCCAGGGCTGGCTGACCAAGGCGCTGTCGGCGCCCCGTGGTCCGCAATGGGTCTGCGAGGCCTGCAACCACATCCACGCCGAATGGTCTCCGACCTGTGAGAATTGCACGAGTTTCGACACCCTGACCTGGAAACGCCCCGAGGCGCGGGACTACAGCGGTCTGGCCAGTGCCGCGATGCTGCCCCTGCTGACCTCTGCCGGTGGACAGAGCGCGGGCGCCATGACGGTCCGGGCGGCCGAAACGGTGGATCTCGTCGAAGAACCTCTCACCCCAGGTTCCGCTGGTCTTGCGAAGAACAGCACCTCTCCGGAGAAATAGGTCTTTTCTGCGCCGCGCGCCGATGCTAAATCGCGCGGCAGGAGCAGGCGCAACCGCCGTTGCGCTGCGCCGCCGCTGTAGCTCAGCTGGTAGAGCACGTCATTCGTAATGATGGGGTCGGGGGTTCGAGTCCCTTCAGCGGCACCACTTTCCAGACCATATCCGAATTGGCCGATCCGTGGCGGTTCGGCTTCAGCGCCTGGACCCGCGGGACCTGGGCAGGGCTCCGTAGTGTCGTCGCCCCCGGGCGGAGATTGCTGCCGCGGGGCCCTTCGGTGGGGGGAACCTTTTGTTCCTCAGGCGACCCGAGTCCGTTTGGCTTCGGTCCAGTCTGCCGCGTCATTGGCCGCGGCAAAAGGCGCGTCGCTGAGGCGGAATCGTTTGACTGCGGATACCAGCTTGGCCGCTTCGTCGCGCAAGAGCTGCGTCGAGGCCGCCGTCTGTTCCAGCATGGCGGCGTTCTGCTGAGAACTTTGATCCAGCTGTGTCACCGCTGAGTTCACCTCGCTGAGGCTGCTGGACTGGTCGGCCGCCGCCGAGGAGATCTGGTCGATCATCACAACCATGCTGGCGACGGTTTCCCGGATCGCATCCAACTCCCCGCCGGTGCGGCCCACAAGTTCGACCCCTTGGGTGACTTCGGTGCTGCTGTTGCGGATGAGCTGGTTGATTTCCTGCGTCGCTGCCGCAGAGCGCTGCGCAAGGGCGCGCACCTCGGAGGCCACCACCGCAAATCCGGCGCCGGCTTCCCCGGCGCGGGCGGCCTCGACCCCGGCGTTGAGCGCCAGCAGGTTGGTCTGGAACGAGACCCCCTCGATCAGGTCGGTGATCTTGCCAATGGCTTCAGAGGCTTCGCGGATTCGGTTGATCGAGGCGGTGGTCTCCTCAGAGACGGCAAGGGTGGATGTGACCCGGTTCTGGGTATTGAGCACAAAGTCCCGCGCCTTTTGGGAGTTGCTTGCCGTGTCGCGCACCGCATCGCTCAGGACCTGGATGGCACCGGCGGTCTCTTCCAGCGAGGCGGCCGAGGTCTCGCCGCGTTTGGACGCTTCCAGCGAGGCGGCGGAAATCTCGTTTGCGGTCTGGTTGAGGGTGACGCTGCTTTCGTAGAGCTGGGTCACGATTTCGGTCAGCGACAGGCTCAGGGTCTCCATCGCTGCGGAAATCTCCGCAAAGACTCCCTTGTGGGCGGAGGGCATCCGTTCGGTCAGGTCCCCCTGCGACAGGGCATCGAGGGTGTCCCTGACATCGCCGAGGCCCCGTTGGACCACCTCCCCGATCGCATTCACCCCATGCCCCAGCACCGCAAAATCGCTGTTGTCATCCTCGATCAGGATACGACGTGAGAAATCGCCTTCGGCACAGGCGTTGATGACCTTGGAAATCTCTTGCGCCAGGCGCTCCTTCTCGGCCGCACTGCGGCGGAAATTCTCGATCGCGGTGCTGACGGCCCTGATCTCCGCAATGCGGGAAGAGGGAGCGTCGAGATCAAACCGGCCCGCCAACATCCCCTCGAGCACCCGTTTCACCCGACCAAGTGGGGTAGCGATCTTCTGGGCCAGGACAAAGGCCAACAGCATGAAGAGGAGGAGCCCGCCCAGTCCCATCAGAGCGGCAGTGCGCACCATCTGCTCCTGGCGCGATTTGGCGGCCAGGGCCTTGTCCGCCCGCTGCTGGCTGATCAGGTTGCGGATTTCGACGACCAGCGGCTCGGCTGCGGCATAGCGATCAGACAAGATCGAAACGAGCTGCGTCTCGGTCCCGGTCTGGTCGACAAAGGCTGCAAAGGA
This sequence comes from uncultured Paracoccaceae bacterium, assembly GCA_937146765.1. Taxonomy (GTDB): domain Bacteria; phylum Pseudomonadota; class Alphaproteobacteria; order Rhodobacterales; family Rhodobacteraceae; genus Epibacterium. The sequence continues at coordinate 4,441 of CAKZRP010000064.1, forward strand.
GGATTGATAGGTGTCAAGAAGCGCGAGGATCTGGGTCTGCTGGGCGGCGTCGGCAAAATAGGAAGGCGGGAACGCGTGGAACTCGCTCACGCGGGCGTTCAGGCGCTCAAGATACTTGTTGTCCTTGCGCATGATGAAGTCCTTTTCATGCCGACGCATCATCAGCATCTTGACCTGCAGTTCGGGATAGCTGGTGGCTTCGAGGCTGGTTTCGACCTCATGCACGGCCTGCCTGAGCTGACCTTGAAGCCCCTGGGTTTCGTCAAAACCAAGGCTGCGTTTCACCGCGACCACATCCGCAAAACTGTCTTGATAAGCAGAAATTGCGGATTTCAAGCCGGCAAGCAGAGCGGTCGATTGTTCCAGACCGGCGACTGCGGAGGTCTGGGTTTCCGCAGAGCTGACGGTCTCCAGCAGTGCCGCGGTGACCTGGTCATGTCGGCTCACATAGGTTTCTTCCTGGCGGAGCAGGAAATCCTTTTCCGCCCGGCGCGCCTGCAGGAAACCGATTTCCAAGGTGGCGATGGTCCTGTCGAGCTGTTCGATCCGCTCGATTTCCGCCTGAACATCATCCCGTATCGCATGGGTATAAAAGCTCAGACCGATGAGGGCGAGCATGATGACGGTCGCCAAGGCGACGATCGAGAGAATGGCGGTACGGATCGAGAAACTGAGAGACATGGCACTTCTGTTTTGCTGCAGGTTTGCTTCATCTCTAGCAAACAGAGGTTAAGCTTGGGTTCCAGTGCCGCGGCTCGCTTCAAGGCGTTTGTCGGATTTATCCTGTTTTGATGTGGCCGGCGAGAGCAGAACATTCTTTCAAGGATTGAAATTGAAAGAAAGGGCACAACCCAACGCTGTCACGCTGTCTGACGCATGGTAAAAGTGGACAGGCGTGAGGAACTGCGCGCTGATCGAGCCGGGGAGGCACCAGCCAGGTGCAGGCATGGGAGAGAACCGCATGGAGTTCGATTATGTGATCGTCGGCGGTGGGTCGGCAGGATCGGTTCTGGCCGCGCGACTGTCCGAGGATCCGGCGTTGCGGATCTGCCTGATCGAAGCCGGCGGGCCGGGAGATGGGCTTCTGGTGCGCACCCCTGCGGCGGTTGTGGCAATGCTGCCGGGCCGTCCGAAGATCAACAACTGGGCCTATGAAACGGTGCCGCAGGTCGGGCTCAACGGGCGTCGGGGCTATCAGCCGCGCGGCAAGGTCCTCGGCGGGTCCAGCGCCATCAACGCCATGCTCTACATAAGGGGCCATGCCGCGGATTACGACGAATGGGCCAACCTTGGCTGCGCCGGCTGGAGCTGGCGAGAGGTCCTGCCCTATTTTCAGCGCGCCGAGAATAACGAGATGGGAGCAGATGCGCTGCACGGGGCGGAGGGGCCGCTTCAGGTCAGCCATCAGAAGGCTCCGCGGGCGATCTCGCGTGCCTTCGTCGAGGCCGGCAGGCGTTTGCAGATCCGGCACACCACGGATTTCAACCGGGGCGACAATGAGGGCATCGGCCTCTACCAGGTGACCCAGTTTCATGACCCCGCCCGCAATGGCGAACGCTGTTCCGCAGCTGCAGCCTATGTATATCCCAACATGCATAGAGAAAACCTATGTATCCTGATCCGGTCCCATGCGCTGCGGGTGCTGTTTGACGGGTGCCGCGCCAGCGGGGTTGAAATCCTGCAAGGGGGAGAGAAGAAGGTGATCGCGGCGCGGCGCGAGGTGATCCTCAGCGGTGGCGCTTTCAACTCTCCGCAACTGCTGCAACTGAGCGGCGTCGGGCGGCCGGAGGATCTGGCAGCGCAGGGCATCGCCCTGCATCATGCGCTGACTGGGGTCGGGCAAAACCTGCAGGACCATCTGGACTTCACCCTGGCCTACCGAACGCGGGACCGGGACAATTTCGGCATCTCGCTGCAAGCCGGAATGACCCTGCTGCGCGAAGCACTGAAATGGCGCCTGGACGGGCGCAGCATGATCGCAACGCCCTTTGCCGAAGGGGCCGCCTTTCTGAAGACCGACCCCGCCCTGACCCGTGCGGATATTCAGTTGCATTTCGTCATCTCCATCGTTGATGACCACGCCCGCCGATTGCATTGGGGTCATGGGGCAAGCTGCCACATCTGCGTGCTGCGACCGAAATCGCGTGGCACCGTGTCCCTGGCCTCTGCCGACCCTCTGGCTGCGCCCCGGATCGATCCGGGGTTCCTGTCCGAGCGCGCGGATCTCGACGTGTTGATGCGGGGGGTCCGTCAAGCGCGTCGCATCATGGCCGAGGCACCGCTGGCGGACTATCTGACGCGGGAACTGTTCATCGCGCAAGAGCCTGACGATGCCACTTTGGAGGCGCATATCCGGGCCCGGGCGGATACCATCTATCACCCGGTCGGCACCTGTCGCATGGGCATCGACGCCGGGGCCGTTGTCGGACCGGACCTGCGGGTGCACGGGCTGGATGCGCTGCGCGTGGTCGATGCCTCGGTGATGCCGAGGCTTGTTGGCGGCAATACCAATGCGCCGACCATCATGATTGCCGAGAAGGCTGCGGATATGATCCTTGGCCGCCCGGCCATGCCCCCGGCCGGGGCAACCGTTTGAGACACCGATCCATGGAAATGCGAGGAGGAGACCCAATGCTGGGCAAGATGATGACACAACCGCTGACGATCAGTTCCCTGATTGAACATGCGGGCAAATACCACGCCGGAACCGTTGTGACTTCGGTCGAGACCACGGGCGAGGTCAGCCACAGCACCTGGGGAACGGTAGCCCGCAATGCCCGCAGGCTCGCGCAGGCGCTGGAGCGGCTGGGGATCGACCAAGGCGCGCGCTGCGGCACGATTGCCTGGAACAACCGCCGCCATCTGGAAATCTATTTCGGCGTCGCGGGTGCCGGTTTCGTCTGCCACACCCTGAATCCGCGCCTGAAGGCGGAGCAGCTCATCTATATCCTGAACCATGCCGAGGACGAGGTTCTGTTCATCGACGCGACCTTTGTGCCCGCGGTGGCGCAGTTGCGCGCGCATCTGCCCAAGCTGCGCCATGTGGTGCTGATGGGGCCGGAATCTCCCGAAGCTGCGGCGCAGATCGAGGGGCTCCTGTTCTACGACAACCTGCTGGAGGCAGAGACGGGCGACTACAGCTGGCCCGCGCTGGACGAGAATACGCCCTCGAGCCTGTGTTATACCTCCGGCACCACCGGGCACCCCAAGGGCGTGCTTTACACCCACCGGTCGACCGTGTTGCACTCCTTGGGGGGCAACCAGCCGGACGGTCTGGCCCTGGCGGCACGTGACAGCGTGATGGCGGTGGTGCCGATGTTTCACGTGAATGCCTGGGGGGTGCCCTATATCACCGCTGCCGTTGGCGCGAAGTTGGTGTTGCCCGGACCCAAGCTGGATGGCGAAAGTCTGGTGAAGCTGATCGATGCGGAAGAGGTGACGATTGCACTCGGTGTGCCGACGATCTGGATGGGCCTGTTGCAGGCCCTGAAAACCACCGGCAGCAAGATCCCGAGCCTGGAGCGTACCGTGGTCGGCGGCTCGGCCTTGCCGACGGTGATGATCCCCACCTTCCGCGACACTTATGGTGTTGACCTGATCCATGCCTGGGGCATGACCGAGACCAGCCCGCTGGGCACCCTGAACCAGCTGCTGCAGAAACATGCGCATCTGAGTGACGCCGAGAAGGGCAAGATCCGCGAAGGGCAGGGACGTCCGCCCTATGGGGTCGATCTGCGCCTGATTGGAGCGGATGGTTCCGTTCTGCCCCATGACGGCAAGACCCAGGGGGACCTGCAGATCCGCGGACACTGGATTATCGACACCTACTTTGGCGGCGAGCAGCCCGCCCTGACCGAGGATGGTTGGTTCGACACCGGCGACGTGGCCACCATCGATGCGGATGGCTACATGATCATCCGCGACCGTTCCAAGGATATCATCAAATCAGGCGGCGAGTGGATCTCCACCGTGGAGCTCGAGGACATCGCCATGTCGCATCCAAAAGTGGCACAGGCCGCCGCCATTGCCGCCCGCCATTCCAAATGGGATGAGCGTCCTGTGCTTGTTGTGGTGAAATCCGACGATAGCCTTACGGAGGTAGAGCTTCTTAAACACTATGATGGCAGGGTCGCCTCGTGGCAGATTCCCGACGCCGTGGTGTTCGTGGAGGCTCTGCCGCTCGGTGGAACCGGCAAGGTTCAGAAGAACAAGCTCCGCGAATCGTACGGTGATATGCTCTTGTGACCAGGGGCGATAGAGGCGGGAATTTGGCCCGCCTCAGGCCCCGCCTTAAAGGGGCCATATTTCCGCCCGGAGGCCGCCGCAACTCCACCCCCGAAAAGCCAGGATGGCCTCACTTTTGCCTTATAAACCATGCGTTTAGACGTGTTAACTGGGGCAATTTTATCTGTTAAGACCTGATTAAGGAACCTCTCTGTATCCCGAATGTGGGTGAACAGAAAAGGTGGTGGGAACATGGTGGCTCATAGCAACGAAGCTCCTGTGATTATCAAGAAGGTGAAGAAGGTTGTCGGTGGCGGACACCACGGCGGCGCATGGAAGGTGGCCTATGCCGACTTCGTGACCGCGATGATGGCTTTCTTCCTTCTGATGTGGCTTTTGAACGCGACGACGGAAAAACAGCGTAAAGGTCTGGCGGATTATTTCTCGCCCTCGATTCCGCTGAGCCGGGTCTCCGGCGGGGGCAACGGCGCCTTCCAGGGCGACACCATGTTCACCGAGGATGTGAAGCCGCAGAACGGCATTGGCGCAACCAAGGAAAACCCGACGGATGCGTCCCGCGCTCAAGGTGACTCTGGCGTGGCCGACAATCAGCAGAATGACGCGGACGAGGAAGCCAGCTTCCGTCAGATCGCCGAAGAGTTGATGGGTCGTGGCGGCGAGAGCATGGTCAGCATCGATATGGCGCGCCACATCGTGACCCGCGTGACGGACGAAGGTCTGATCATCGAACTCTTCGAGACCGAGACCGCGCGTCTGTTCGAGGAAGGCACCGACCGGCCGACACCGCTGATGCGCGACCTGATGCGGATGGTGGCCCGCGTGACCGCTTCTGTCGAAAACAGTGCGGCCATCGGCGGTCACGTGGCCTCGGCACCGGTGGTCTTTGCCAACAACCCCGTCTGGGGGCTGTCCCAGGACCGAGCCAACATGACCCGTGAACTTCTGGAAACCGGCGGTCTCAAGGCCCAGCGAATCTCCCGTGTGACGGGTCACGCCGACCGCGATCTGGCCACCGGGAATCCAATGTCGGTACGCAACAACCGGGTCGAAATCATCCTGCTGCGCAAGTGAAGCAGCCATAAAATCAAGGAAAAGGCGGCTAGCAGATAGATTGGATTTTATCTGTTAGCCGCACGTTAAGCACAGGCGCGGTAAGCCTTTCCTCGAAGAAAAATAAAGATGCAGCAGAAAGGCGTATCTAATGACTATTTCCTCTTCGCTGAATGCCGGCGTCGCCGGACTTGCCGCGAACTCCAGCCGACTGGCCGCGATTTCCGACAACATCGCGAATGCCTCCACCGCGGGCTACAAGCGGGTCGTAACCTCCTTTGAATCGATGGTCATTTCCCAGTCCGGCGGCTCCTATGCCGCAGGTGGCGTCTCGGTCAGCAACACCCGGATGATCGACCAGCGCAGCTCGCTGATTTCGACCAGCAGTGCCACTGACCTGGCCGTGGACGGCCGCGGCTTCATTCCCGTGGCGAGCCTGTCCGAAGTGAAGGCTGGCGAAGAGCCGACCATGCTGCTGACCACCTCGGGCTCTTTCAAGACCAATGAGGAAGGCTATCTGACCACCTCCTCGGGCCTCGTGCTGCTCGGTTGGGAAGCCAATGCGGACGAAACCTTCCCGACCGTGGCCCGCGACACCGATGATCCGCTGGTCCCGATCAAGTTCGACACCGCGCAGCTGAGCGCCGCGCCCACCACCTATGTGAGCCTCGGCGTCAACCTGCCGGCGGAGAGCGCGGTCACCGGGGCGGCGGGCGATACCGAAGAGAATACCATCCAGTATTTCGACAACCTCGGCGGCCAGCAGGATCTCGACATCACCTATACGCCGACCGGTCTTGCCGACAACGAATGGACCATGGAGATCACCGATGGCGCCACCGGCACCGTTGTGGGCCTCTATACGCTGACCTTCGACGACTCCCAGACCGGCAAGGGCACCCTGTCCTCTGTCGTCACCACCACCGGCGGTGCCTATGATGCCACCTCCGGGTCGATCATCGTGAGCGCCGACAGCGGCCCGATCGAGATCGAAATCGGGGTGATGACCCAGCTCTCCAGCGCCTTCTCTGCCGCCACCATCGAGAAGGATGGCTATGAGGCTGCGAGCTTCTCCGGCGTGAAGGTGGATGAGGGCGGATATGTCCATGCGCTTTATGAAAACGGCAGCAGCCGGATCGTCTATCAGATCCCGCTGGCAGACATGCCGAACCCGAATGGCATGACCTCGCTGGACAGCCAGACCTTCATGCCCTCTTCCACCAGCGGCGCCTTCTACCTCTGGGATGCGGGCACCGGTCCGACCGGCAATGTGGCCAGCAACAGCCTGGAAGAATCCACCACTGATGTGGCGACAGAGCTGACCGCGATGATCCAGACCCAGCGTGCCTATTCCAGCAACGCCAAGGTGATCCAGACCGTGGACGAGATGCTGCAGGAAACCACCAACATCAAGCGCTGATAAAATCAGCGCTTTCCACCCCTGAAACGCAGTCACAGAAGGTGATACGGGATGTCTCTCACGACCGCCCTGAACAGTGCGATGTCTGGAATCACGGCGGCCGGCAGGTCGACCTCCGTAGTTTCCGACAACCTCGCCAACGCCCTTTCCGAGGGCTACTACAGCCGTTCGCTCGGTCTCACCTCCGCCGGCGGGACCGGCGGGGTGCGGATCGGCTCCGTCATCCGCAATGTGGATCCGGCCCTTCAAAAGAGCGTCCGCTCTGCCGAGGCCAATTATGCCGCCACCACGGTGACTTCTGATTTCTACGCGCGGATGTCCGAGCTGGTGGGAACCGTCAACGACGGTTATTCGATTGCCCAGCGGTTCACCGATCTTGAATCGGCGCTGATCGAAGCCACTTCGCTGCCGGATTCCGATGCCCGCCTCAATGATCTCTCGATGCAGGCGGAAGAGCTTGCGATGTCGATCACCGAAACCGCGGAAGGCTTGTCGACCCTGCGCAACAAGGCCGAGGACAGCATTGCCTCGCTGGTGACCGGGCTTGAGCGTGACCTGACCTCGCTCAACGATATCAACAAGAAGATCCTTGCCGCCGAGATCCAGGGCATGGAGACATCCGGCCTGGAAGATCAGCGCGACAATCTGATCGATTCGATCAACAAGGTGATCCCGGTCCAGATTTACACCCGCGACAACAATCAGGTCGCGCTTTATACCAATTCGGGCATCAAGCTGCTGGATGGCGGCTCGGTTGCGGAATTCACCTTCAATGAAACCGCGACGGTCACCCCCTATATGACCCTCGACAATGGTCAGCTGTCCGGTCTGGAGATCGATGGAAAGTCGATCGACACCTCGATCAACGGCAAGATCGGCGGCGGCAGCCTGGCCGCGCAGTTCTACGTGCGCGACGTTGCCACGGTGGCGGCCCAGGAAGATCTCGACACCATGGCCGGAGATCTCATCCTGCGGTTCCAGGATCCTTCGGTGGACCCGACCCTGGGCGCCACCGATGTGGGGATCTTCACTGACAATGGGGCGTTTTACGACAGCGCCAATCTGACCGGCATTGCCAACCGGATCCAGATCAACAGCACCATCGCGATGAGCGGCGATGCCGAGACCTGGCGCCTGCGCGATGGGCTGAATGCCGCAACCCAGGGCAACAAGGGTGATACCACCCTGCTCAACAACTATGGCGAAGCGCTGGAGGCCTCGAATGCGATCTCCTCGCCGGGCCTCGGCACTGGCAGCTACACCGCCTATTCGATCGCCGCGAACATGATGACCAGTTTCACCCAGCAATCCACTTGGGCGGAGCAGGAACTCTCCTATTCTTCGGCGATCTTCACCGACATTCAGGCCCGCGAGCTGGAACAGGGGGTCGACACCGATTCCGAACTCCAGACCCTGATGATGATTGAAACCGTCTATGCGGCGAATGCCAGGATGATCCAGGCAATCGACGAGATGATGCAGGAACTGATGAGGCTCTAAGCTATGAATGTGACGTCTTTTGGTGACATGGCGCAGTACCTGTTGCTGCGCAATCGCTCGGTGGAACTGAACAAGACCCTCGATACGCTCACCCAGGAAATGAGCACCGGCATCGCCTCCAACCTGCCCGACCGTCTGGGCGGCGACCTGGGATTCGTGGCGGATCTGGAACGCTCGATCGCCCGTATGGACAGCTATCAGGTGGCCGCGCAGGAGGCTGCGCTCTTTTCCGCCACGGCCCAGAGCTATGTCGAGCGCATCAATGACAATGCGCTCAACCTCGGTGCCGATATCCTGTCGCTGACCAGCACTGCCAACGCGACAACGGCACAGGAACTGTCCACGCAGTCGATGACCTTTCTGCGCGAGACGATTTCCAACCTCAACGGTCAGCTCTCCGGGCGCAGCCTCTTTGCCGGCACCGATACCGGCTCCACCCCGCTGGAGAGCGCGGACACCCTGATGGCCGCCCTGGTCGCAGAGGTGGGTGCGCTTACCGATGTGGATGACATCGCCGCGGCGGTGCAGAACTGGTTCGATGACCCGGCCGGGTTTGATGCCATCATGTACAACGGCGCCACCAGCAGCATGAGCGCGGTACGGATCGGTGCCAATGAAGAGGTGAACTTTGCCCTTCGAGCGGATGACGACCGCTTCAAGCAGGCGATGATGAGCTTTGCCCTGGGTGCGCTCGCCAGCCCGGACTACCTTGGTCACCTGTCCTCGGTTGAGGCGGTGGACCTGATTGAGCGGGCCGGCACCGAGCTGATGACCGCCCAGACACAGCTCACGGACATCCAGTCCGATCTCGGCTTTGTCGAGGCCCGGATCGAGGAGACTCGCACCCGCAACACCGCGGCGCTGACCACGATGAGCACGACGCTGAACGATCTGATCCTCGCGGATCCGGCTGAAACCGCCAGCCGCATCGAAGAGGTGCAGTTCCAGCTCGAAGCGCTCTACTCGATCACCGTGCGCTCCTCGCAACTCAACCTGCTGAATTACATGTAATGCGTAAGTATCTCTATATCCTGATGAGCTGCCTGCTCATGCCGACGCTGGTGCAGGCCAATGCAATCCGCATCAAGGATCTCGTCGAATTCGACGGGGTCCGCGGCAACGATCTTGTGGGCTACGGCTTGGTGGTCGGCTTGAACGGGACGGGAGACGGTCTGCGCAACTCGCCTTTCACCGAAGAGATCATGACCAATATCCTGGAGCGGCTGGGCGTCAACGTCAGTGGCGAACAGTTTCGTCCCAAGAACGTGGCGGCGGTCTTTGTGACCGCGACCCTGCCGCCCTTTGCCCGCGTCGGCGGCACCATTGACGCCTCGGTCTCCGCGATCGGCGATTCCAGCAGCCTTCTGGGCGGAACGTTGATCATGACGCCGCTCAATGCGGCCGACGGACAGATCTATGCGGTGGCCCAGGGCACCATCCTCGGCGGTGGGGCTGTGGCCCAGGGTGAGGCTGCCACTGTGACCGAAGGTGTGCCGACCTCCGGCGTGATCCCCTCGGGGGCGCGGGTGGAGCGGGAGATCGACTTCGATCTCTCCTCGCTCAACTCCATGCGCCTGGCCCTGCGCGAGCCTGACTTTACCACCGCGGGTCGCATCGAACAGGCGATCAACTCCGAGTTCGGGCGCAATGTCGCGGTCATGCGGGACTCCGGCACCGTCGAGGTGAATATTCAGAGCACCAATGCACGGTCGACCGCCCATGCGGTGGGCCGCATCGAGAATGTTCTGGTGGAGCCCCAGCGCAAGGCTCGGGTGGTGGTCGATCAGGCCTCCGGCACCATTGTCATGGGCAGCGACGTGCGGATCTCGCGGGTGGCAGTGTCCCAGGGCAACCTGACCCTGCGGGTCGAAGAGGCACCGCTGGTGTCGCAACCCAACCCCTTTGCCGAGGGCGAGACCGTGGTGGTGCCCCGGACCACCGCCGCGATCGAGGAGAATGGCATCAAGCTGGCGGAAGTGCCCGAGACGACCTCACTGTCGGATGTCGTGGCCGGTCTCAACGCGCTGGGCGTCGCACCGCGGGACATGATCGACATTCTGAAGACCCTCAAGGCTGCAGGGGCGCTGCATGCGGAGTTCGTCGTGCGTTGACCCGCATCTGACCAGCCCCCTTCCTGAGGAACACCCCGGGTTTCGGCCCGGGGTGTTCTGCTTTTTGGAGGTCGACAGGGGCCGGACCGTCGTGGTGCCGCCTGGGTGGTTTGCGCTGCGGGGATCCCTGGTGGACTTCGGCTCGGACCTGCCATCTAAATTTTGTTTCAATAACTCGCGAGAAACCGGTGTGGCTGATAGGGTCCAGGCGGAAGAGTGGTCAGGGGACAACCCACTGACTCCACTTGAATTTCTCCACAGCTTCCAGGTCTTGCCCGACAGGTGATGCGGTGGGGAGCTGGACGATCCCATGATTCCTTAACCTTTTGGGCGGAGGAGGGAAGCATGGGTATCAAAGCGCGAGCCCTGATCGCCGCGGTTTTCCTCGTCGGCGCCTTGGGGACAGGACTATACGTTCACAAAAAGGCGGGCATGCAGCGTGATGCTGGGCAGGCATCCGAGAGGGAGTCCGGCTTTTCTGTCGCCGACATGGGCAGTACCGGGGCAGGGCCTGACAGGCTGGTTCTGGACGACATGGCATTCACCACCGGCGATCCTGCCGCAGGGGAGGCGCAAGGCGATCTCGGGCGCGATCCCCTGCCCGATCCCTCCTGTGCGGGCGAAGTGACGCTGGTTGCGCTGCCCGGAGCGCTCCTCGATGTGTCGATAAAGGCGCCCTGTCATGCGGGCGAGCGGATCACCCTGCATCATGGCGGGATGATAGTGACCGAAACGCTCGACGCGCTTGGGTTTTTCTCCGGTCCCTTGCCAGCGCTTGCGGATCCCGCGGTGGTGATCGTGGATTTCGCCGCCGGTCAGGACCTGATGACCTTTGCGGAGGTGCGTGGCCTCGACACCGTCGACCGGGTCCTCTTGCAATGGCAGGGGGAGGCGGGTCTGGAGCTACATGCCCTCGAGTTTGGCGCCGCCTATGGCGCGCTGGGTCATGTCTGGACCGGCATGAGCCCCGGCCAGGGAGCAGGCGAAGTGCTGGCGCTCGGAGATGTGGCGCAACCGGAACCGATGTTGGCGCAGGTCTATTCGATCCCCCATGACGTGGTGCGCGCGGCGGCTGGGCCGGTCGAGATCAGCGTCGAAGCGGAGATCCTGCCGTCCAATTGCGCGCGCACGGTGGCAGCGGAACTGCTGGAGCGCCGAGCGGGGCGTCTCGTCAGCCGGACCGTCACGCTGGAGATGCCGGACTGTTCTGCAGTGGGGGATTTTCTTGTGTTGAATAATCTGGTGGAAAGCCTGAAAATCGCCGTCAACTGACGGGACGACACCGGGATTTCTCATGAGCTATTTTCGTGCGGCGATTTGCGCCGCACTCTGTTTTTTGGGCGACGCATCCCGTGGCTTCGGGCAGGACGTCACCCTGTCTTCGCCAGATGGCGCGATTGAAGTTTCGGGCAACCTGTTGGGATTCGATGGAGAATTCTACCGGGTCGAGACCCAGTTTGGCGAGCTGACCGTGGATGGATCGGGGGTGCGTTGCGAGGGACCCGGGTGTCCAAGCCTGTCCGACTTTGTGGCGGAGGTCATCTTTTCCGGCTCTTCCTCCATGGCCGAGGTGCTGCTGCCGGCGCTGATCGAGGGCTTTGCGCTGCGCAACGGCTACCAGACCGCGCGCGAACAATTTGGCAGCGACCAGTTTGAATACACGCTGTCGCGCGAGGGTCAGCTGGCCGCGCGTTTTGTCTTTCTCGTCAGCAATACCGATGAGGGATTTGCCGATCTTCTTGCGGATCAGGCGGATGTGGTCATGGCGCTGCGGGAAATACGCGAGGCGGAGCATATTCTGGCCGAAGAGGCCGGGATGGGCGATTTGAGCCACGCGCAGCGGGGGCGGGTTCTGGCGTTGGACGCCATGGTGCCGATTGTCGCGCCTTCGAACCCGGTGCAGCGAATTTCGCTCACGGATCTGGCGCGGACCTATGCCGGCGAGATCACCAATTGGTCGGCACTGGGCGGGCCTGATGCGCCGATCGTGCTGCATCTGCCCGTGGCGGGATCCGGTCTGGCCCAGGCGCTTGAGGACAAGCTCCTGCAGCCGGCCCAGCTTGGTCTGGCCGAGGGCATTCGCCGCCATGACCGGGGCAGTATGCTGGTACGGAGTGTTGCCACCGATCCCTTCGCCCTCGGGATTGCCAGTTTTGCCGAGATCGGCACGACGCGTATGTTGACCCTCACCGGACCCTGCGGTTTCTCGCTCAGCGCCGGGCGGCGCAGCATCAAGACCGAGGACTATCCTCTGACTGCGCCAATGTTCCTCTACTTGCCTGCGCATCGTTTGCCGCGGGTGGCGCGGGACTTCCTGACCTATGTGCGCGGGCCAGCCGCGCAGATCGTGATTCGGCGCGCGGGGTTTGTCGATCAGGCTCCGGAACGTGTGCCGCTGGCGATTCAGGGCGAGCGGCTGACCAATGCGATCAAGGCCGCAGGACCGGACATCGGGCTGGAAGAATTGCAGCGGATGGTGGCCACTTTCGACGGCATGCAACGCCTGACCATGTCGTTCCGCTTCGAGGCGGGATCCTCCCGCCCAGATGCGCAGTCCCGCAACAATATCGACCTTCTCGCCCGCGAGATCGAGGCTGGGGTCTATGATGGGGCGCGTCTGGTCTTTGTCGGGTTCTCCGATGGGGAAGGCCCGGCGGAGGGCAATCGCGAGATTGCGCTGAAACGGGCGGAAACCGTGCGACAAGCGGTGGAGCAGGCGGCTGAGACCGCCAATCTGGAACGGATTGACCTGGAGACCGAGGCCTTTGGCGAAGCGCTGCCGATTGCCTGCGATGACAGCGAATGGGGCCGTCAGGCCAATCGTCGAGTCGAAGTCTGGGTGCGGTAAGGTGCGATCGGCGCCCTCTGACGGCCAGCGAGGTTTCGTGACGGTCAAAGGGCGGTTGCGGGATAGAAGGGATCGCCCCGGCTCGCTCTGCCGAGGCGATGCAAGGGGTCAGCGCAGACGCGCTTCGGTCTTGGTGTCGAAGAAGAACACGTCGCCATCGACAAAATCGAGACTGACGGCCGAGCCTTCCTCAAGCGCATCCTGACCGCGGGTTTCCACGATGATCTTGGAGCCATCGGCGCAGATCAGGTGATCATAGGCCACCGCACCTAGACGTTCGCGCAGGTCCAGCGTCACCGGGCCTCCGGCGGTGATCGTGATGCATTGCGGACGCAGGCCGACGATGACCTTTTCGCCTTCGCCCGGCAGGGCGACGGAGGTGCTGATCGCCCGCCCGCCAAAGGCCGCGACCGAAACCTTGCCTTCCTGCACGACACCTTCGACAAAGTTCATGCTGGGCGAGCCGATGAAGCCTGCGACAAAGCGGTTTTCGGGGTCATTGTAGAGGTCCATCGGCTTGCCGACCTGTTCCACCCGACCGGCGCGCAGCACCACGATCTTGTCGGCCAGCGTCATCGCCTCGACCTGATCGTGGGTGACGTAGATCATCGTCGCACCGATTTCCTTGTGCAGGCGGGCGATCTCCACCCGCATGTCGACGCGCAGTTCCGCGTCGAGGTTGGAGAGCGGTTCGTCGAACAAAAACACCTCCGGCCCGCGCACGATGGCGCGGCCAATGGCAACCCGCTGACGCTGACCGCCAGAGAGGGCCTTGGGCTTGCGCTTCAGGTATTGGTCGAGCTTCAGGATGCGGGAGGCCTCGGCCACCTTGGCCTTGATCTCCTCCTTGGGGTGGCCGGTCATCTTGAGACCAAAGCCCATGTTCTCCTCCACCGTCATATGCGGGTAGAGCGCATAAGACTGGAACACCATGGCGACGCCACGCTCGGCAGCGTCCATATGGGTGACATCGCGGCTGCCGATGTGGATCTTGCCGGCGGTGGTTTCTTCCAATCCCGCGACCATCCGCAACAGGGTGGATTTTCCGCATCCCGAGGGGCCGACGAAGACGCAGAACTCGCCATCCTCGATCTCAAGATTCACATCAAAGATGGTCTGTACTTCGCCGTACTTCTTAACTGCATTGGTCAGCGTGACGCCGGTCATGGGTCTTGTCCTTTCTGCTAGCGCGGGCGCATTGCGGCCCGACGCCGCTCCTCCTTCAGGTGGGGAACTGCCAGCTTTCGGCAGCCTCCGCGATATCAGTGACGGTCTTCAAAAGCTGTGGCCGCAGGGCGGTCAGCCCCTCGAGCGATTGACGCTCGGTGGATGAGGTGATCGACATGCCGCCCATGACCCGCCCCTTGGAGGAGAGGATCGGCGCGGCGATGCAGATGATGCCGGGCTCGTGCTCCTCGCGGTCAAAGGCGATGCCTTCGTTGCGAATCTCGTCAAGCTCGGTGCGAAAGGCGGCCTCATCGCTGAGCGTGTGTTCGGTGTGGCGAAAGAAGGCCTGCCGACGGATCGCATCTTCGCGGACGTCGCCCTCCAGATGGGCGATCATCGCCTTGCCAACGCCAGTGCAATAGCCGGGGCCGATCTTGCCCGCTTGGCTGAACATCTCGATCGGGGTGCGGGCATTGCGCTTGTCGACATAGAGCACCTGACCGCGATCGAGCTGGGCGAGGTGAATCGTCTCGCCCACCTCAGCCGAGAGCGCATCAAGGTAGGGGCGCGCGACGGGCGCCAGCGAGCTTTGCCGCCAGGCCGCATGGGCCAGCCGCACCAGCCGCAATCCCGGCGAATAGGTCTGCTGCACCTCGTCAAAACAGAGCATCCCCTGATTCGTCAGCGTTTGGATCAGACGGTAGAGCGTCGCCTTGGGATGCGGCGAGGCCGAGAGCAGCTCGCCAAAGCGCACAGGACGTCCGTATTCGGCGACCTGATCCAAAACTTCCAAGGCTTTTCCGACGGTTCCGTCATTGCCGCGTTGCGGCGCGTCCGGCGTTGTCATTGCTCTCCTCCCTTACGTCTCTGAACCCGAAAGTGAAGAGACTGTTGACATTCATAGCCAGACTCCTCCATGGTTTCAATAGTTGGAAACTGGTTCCATTATGTGAAACCAAACACCGACAGTCAATATGGGAGGATACCATGAACTTGCTGAAGGGAACGGCCGCAGGATTTGCGATGGCCGTGGGGTTGGCCGCATCTGCTCAGGCTGCTGATCTGAGCGGGACGCTCAAGATTTTCTCGGATATGTCGAACCCGGCACCGCGCGCGGTGATGGAAAAGCTGGCAGCGGATTTCGACGCGCTGCACCCGAACCTGACGGTCGAACTGACCGTGATCGACCGCGAAGCCTATAAGACCCAGATCCGCAACTTCCTGACTGCAAACGCGCCGGATGTTGCCAACTGGTATGCCGCAAACCGCATGCGGCCCTATGTTTCCGCCGGCCTGTTTGAGGACGTCTCCGACCTCTGGGCCGAGCCTGCGATTGCCGATAACCTGGCGTCGACCAAAGGCGCGATGACGCTGGACGGCAAGCAGTGGGGCGTGCCCTATACCTACTACCAGTGGGGCGTCTACTACCGCGAAGACATCTACAAAGAGCTTGGCCTCGAAGAGCCCAAAGACTGGGATACCTTCAAGGCGAACTGCCAGAAGATCATCGACAGCGGCAAGAAGTGCTTCACCATCGGCACCAAGTTCCTTTGGACCGCTGGCGGCTGGTTCGATTACCTGAACATGCGCACCAATGGCTATGACTTCCACATGGCGCTGACCAATGGCGAGATCGCCTGGACCGATGACCGTGTGAAGCAGACCTTCGCCAATTGGCGCGAGCTGATCGACATGGGCGCGTTCATCGACAACCACCAGTCCTACAGCTGGCAGGAAGCGCTGCCCTTCATGGTGAACGGCGATGCGGCTGGCTACCTGATGGGCAACTTCGCGGTGGCGCCGCTGCGTGAGGCTGGTCTGACGGATGAGCAGATCGACTTCTACCAGTTCCCGGCGATCAACCCGGATGTCGCACTGGCGGAAGACGCGCCGACTGATACCTTCCACATCCCGTCGGGAGCGCAGAACAAGGAAGCGGCGCGCGAGTTCCTGCGCTATGTGACCTCTGCTGACGTGCAAACTGCGATCAACGCAGGCTCCGCGCTGGGCCAGCTGCCGGTCAATGCCTCCTCCTCGGTGGATAACGACGAGATGCTGAACCAAGGCTTCGAGATGCTGTCTTCGAACAGCCCAGGCGGCATCGCGCAGTTCTTTGACCGCGACGCGCCGGCCGAGATGGCCTCGGTGGCGATGGAGGGCTTCCAGGAGTTCATGGTGTTCCCTGACAATCTGGACGAGATCCTCGACCGCCTCGAAAAAGCACGCGGGCGCGTGTATTAATCCAGACCTTTGCGGGCGGAGGCACTGTGCCTTTGCCCGCAATCTCCTTGGTCTGACCTACGTGGGCACAGTGCCCCGTCACACCCTTGCTGATTTGCCCTGACGCCGAGTGCCCCTCGCGCGCGGGCCAGATGTTCCGGGAGATACTCCTTTGGCCGACACTTCGATGCCGCACTCAGATGGCGCGCCCGGCTGGATCCGCCGCAACCGGCAGGCGCTCGCGCCTGCCTTGTTCCTTTTGCCTGGGGTCCTGTTCTTTCTCTTCTACGTGATCTTTCCGATCCTGCAGAGCTTCAACCTGTCCTTCTATCGCTGGGACGGTCTGGGCGATCCGGTCTATGTGGGCGTCGACAACTATGTCGAGCTACTGGACGACCGCGCTTTCGAGGTCTCGCTCTGGAACAACTTCAAGTGGCTTCTGATGTACTTGCTGGCGATCCCGGCCGGCCTCGCGATTGCGCTGTTCCTCAATCAGAATGTCTTTGGCATCCGCCTCTACAAGTCGCTGTTCTTCTTCCCCTTCGTGATCAGCCAGGTCGTGGTGGGGCTGGTGTTCAGCTGGTTCTATGACCCGACCTTTGGCCTGCTCAATCAGATCCTCGGTTTCTTCGGGCTGGGCACGCTCAACGTGCTGGGGGATCCGAACCTGGTGACCTATGGCATCATCGTGGCGGGTCTCTGGCCGCAGACGGCCTATTGCATGATCCTCTACCTAACCGGCCTCAACGCGGTGGACCCGGAGCAGGTGGAGGCAGCGCGGCTGGATGGCGCCAAGGGGCTGAAGATGCTGTGGTATGTGATCATTCCCCAGCTCAGACCCGCAACCTTTATCGCTTTTGTGGTGACGATCATCGGCGCGCTGCGCTCCTTTGACCTCATCTCGATCATGACCAACGGCGGGCCCTTTGGCTCCAGTCGGGTGTTGTCCTTTTACATGTTTGAAAAAGCGCTGTCGGAATACGGCTTCCGCATGGGCTATGGCGCAGCCATCGCCGTGGTGCTGTTCCTGATCATGCTGTGCTTCATCGCCTACTTCCTGTGGTCGATGTATCAAGAAGAGAAAGGCGGCCGCTGATGTTCCCGCGTCCCATCGAGAAATCCTCGCCCGCCTGGGCGGCCACTTACCAGGCGCTGGTGCCGATGGCGCTGGTGCTCTGGCTTTTGCCGCTCATTGCAGTTGCGGTCTTTTCTATCAAGCCGGATGTGGATTTCACCTCCGGCAACTACTGGGGCTGGCCCTCGGCCTTCAAGGGCTTTGAGAACTACGGCAAGGTCTTCTTCGCCTCCGACATGCCGCGCTATCTGATGAATTCGGTACTGATCACGGTGCCGACGGTGATCGGCGCAGTAGCCTTGTCCTGCATGACCGGCTTTGCGCTGGGCGTGTATAAGTTTCGGGGCAACCTGTTGCTGTTCTTCATGTTTGTGGCGGGGAACTTTGTGCCCTTCCAGATCCTGATGGTGCCGGTACGGGATCTGACGCTGGACATGGGGCTGTATAATACCAAGCTTGGACTGGTGCTGTTCCATGTCGCCTTCCAGACCGGGTTTTGTACGCTGTTCATGCGCAACTTCATCCGGGCGCTGCCGTTTGAGCTGATCGAGGCGGCACGGGTCGAGGGCGTGGCGGAATGGCGGATCTTCTGGTTCATCGTGCTGCCCCTGATGAAGCCCGCGATTGCAGCCCTGTCGGTGCTGATCTTCACCTTCATCTGGAACGATTACTTCTGGGCGGTGGTGCTGACCCAAGGGGCGGAGAGCCAGCCGGTGACGGCAGGGATCACCTCCTTCAACGCGCAATATCGCGCGGCCTATCACATGATGAGCGCTGGCTCGATCGTGGCGGCCCTGCCTCCGGTGGCGATGTTCTTCCTGATGCAGCGGCATTTCATTGCGGGCTTGACCCTCGGAGCGGTGAAATGAGCGACGCACTGCAAATCTGGCGGATCGATGCGCCGGGTCAAACGCTGGTGCTGTCGTCGGACGGCGGTCTTCCCGGCGCGCTCTATTGGGGGCCTTCGCTGCTGCCGGAGACGGATCTTGCCGCACTGGCGCGCGCCTGCGAACAGGAGGTGACGGGCGGGATGATCGACAGTCTGCCGCCGCTGTCGCTTTGTCCTGAGGCGTCGCTGTCCTTTGAAGGCCAGCCGGGGTTGGTGGCCTACCGGGATGGCGCGCCGCTCTATCCGCGGTTTCGGCTGGAAGAGGCGAATGCGGCGCAGTTCACCTGTCGAGATCGCGCGCTGGGGCTGACGCTGGTCTTCGACTTTGACGTTCTGGGCGAGACGATTGCGGCCACGACCACATTGACCTCAGAGGAGGAAATCACCCTGCACCACCTCGCCGCGCCGGTTATGCCGGGGCCGCAGATGGGGCAGGAGATCGTGGATTTCTCCGGTCGCTGGATTGGTGAGTTTCAGATCGAGCGGGCGTCGTGGCGGGCGGGCATTCACAAGCGCGAGGCGCGCTCTGGTCGTTCTGGTCACGAGCATCCGCCCTTGGCCTATTTCCCGGAAGGGGGTGCATCCAACACGCAAGGCACCGTCTTTGCCATGCACTATGGCTGGTCCGGCGGGCATGTGATGCTGGCCGAGGAGATGCCCTCGGGGCGGCGACAAATCCAATGGGGACACGCGACAGGGACGCGCGCTGCTGGGACCACGTTTCGCACGGCGCCGCTCTACCTCGCGGTGTCGCAACGGGGCTTCAACGGCTGCGCGGTAGCGTTTCAGCGCCTGCTGCGCGACCATGTGGTGGTCTGGCCGAAGCCTGAGGTGCCGCGTCCGGTCCATTACAACTGCTGGGAAGCAGTCTATTTCAAGCACGACTTTGGCGTGTTGAGCGAGATCGCCGAGCGCGCCGCCAAACTGGGGGCGGAGCGGTTTGTGCTCGACGATGGTTGGTTCGGCAAGCGGGATGACGATACCTCTTCCCTTGGCGATTGGGAGATCGACCGGCGCAAATGGCCCGAGGGGCTGACGCCACTGATCGACCATGTCGAGCGTCTCGGGATGACCTTTGGTCTCTGGGTGGAGCCGGAGATGGTCAACCGCGACAGCGATCTGGCGCGGGCGCATCCGGACTGGATCCTCGGGCCGCTGGATCAGATCGAAGGCCGCCAACAGCGGGTCTTGGACCTATCGCGGGACGAGGTGCGCGCGCACCTGTTCCAGAAGCTCTCTGCGATCCTCAGCGAGAACCGCATCGACTATCTGAAATGGGATCACAACCGCCTGCTGCCCATCGCCGATGCGGCGCAAGCCGAGGGGATCTATGCCCTGCTGCGGGACCTGCGCAACTCCTTCCCGGAGGTCGAAATCGAAAGCTGCGCCTCTGGCGGGGGGCGGATCGACGCGGGCATCCTGAGCCTGACACAGCGGGTCTGGCTTTCGGACAGCAATGACGCGCTGGAGCGTTTGCGCATCCAGCACGACGCGGCGCTGCTGTTGCCGATGCCGGTGACCGGCTCACATGTTGGGCCGCGGACCTGCCATACCTCCGGGCGCACTATCGACATTCATATGCGCGCCTGGGTCGCGGCCCAGCGGCATATGGGGTTTGAGATGGACCCGCGCGAGTTGACTGAGGCCGAGACGCAGGTCCTGACCCGTGTTACGACGTGGTGGAAGGGCAATCGGGACTGGCGGATGGGGGCGGATATCCTGGGCCTCGACAGCGCCGATGCAAGTGTCACAGCCGAGCAGCAACTGGCGGCAGATGGCAGCCGCTTTGTGGTCTTTGCCGGTAAGGCGCGGACTTCGCATCAGATCATGCCACGGCCGCTGCGCCTGACCGGGCTTGACCCCAAGGCGCTGTACCGGATTGACCTCGTGAACCGGGACGAGTTGCACCATCTTTCCCGAGGGCGCACCGCGCTGAAGGACGGACCGCTGACCCTCAGCGGCCAAATCCTGATGCAGCAGGGGCTGACCCTTCCCTGGCAATTTCCTGAAACGATCTGGGTGATCGAAGGAGAACAACTATGACCAAAGACCGTCGCAGCCGTGGCTGGTACGGCAAGCTGGACAAGGACGGCTTTATTCACCGCTCTTGGATGAAGAACCAGGGCTTTCCCGATCACGCCTTTGACGGGCGGCCGATCATCGGGATTTGCAACACCTGGTCCGAGCTTACCCCCTGCAACTCCGGTCTGCGCGACCTCGCCGAAGGAGTGAAGCGCGGCGTCTGGGAGGCGGGCGGCTTTCCGGTGGAATTCCCGGTGATGTCGCTGGGCGAGACCCAGATGAAGCCGACGGCGATGCTGTTCCGCAACCTCCTTGCGATGGATGTGGAGGAATCGATCCGCGCCTATGGCATCGACGGGGTTGTGCTGCTTGGCGGTTGTGACAAGACCACGCCGGGCCAGCTGATGGGCGCGGCCTCGGTCGACCTGCCTGCCATCGTTGTCTCCTCCGGGCCGATGCTGAATGGCAAATACCGCGGGCAGGATATCGGCTCTGGCACCGATGTGTGGAAATTCTCCGAAGCGGTGCGCGCGGGTGAGATGACGCTGAAGGACTTTATGAACGCCGAGTCGGGCATGAGCCGCTCCAAGGGGGTCTGCATGACCATGGGCACGGCCTCGACCATGGCGTCTTTGGTGGAGGCGATGGGCATGTCGCTGCCGACCAATGCCGCCCTGCCGGCAGTGGATGCACGGCGCATGGCGCTGGCGCATCTTACTGGCAAGCGGATCGTTGAGATGGTGGAAGAGGATCTGAAACCTTCGGACGTGCTGACCAAAGAAGCGTTCGAGAACGCCATCCTCGCCAATGCCGCCGTGGGTGGGTCGACCAACGCGGTGGTGCATCTTTTGGCGCTGGCCGGTCGCGTCGGGGTGGAGCTGGACCTCAAGGATTTTGAGATCGGGTCCGAGATTCCCTTGCTGGTCAACTGTATGCCCTCCGGCAAATATCTGATGGAGGACTTCTGCTACGCCGGCGGCGTGCCGGTGGTGCTGAAACAGCTGCAAGACAATGGCCATCTGCGGCAGGCAAAGACTGTGCTCGGCGGCGATATCGCGGCCTATGCGGACGGTGCTGAATGCTTCAATGAGGATGTGATCCGCACCTTCGAGGCGCCGGTGAAACCCGCAGCAGGCTTGCGGGTGCTGCGCGGCAACCTCGCCCCGAACGGCGCGATTGTGAAACCCTCCGCCGCGACGGATCACCTGCTGGAACACGAAGGCGAGGCTTATGTGTTTGAGAGCATCGAGGACATGAAGGCCAATATCGACCGCGAAGACCTGCCTGTCACGCCGGAGACCATTCTCGTCCTAAAAGGTTGCGGGCCGAAGGGCTATCCGGGGATGCCAGAGGTCGGCAATATGCCGATCCCGCGCAAGCTGGTGACCCAAGGGGTCAAGGATATGATCCGCGTCTCGGACGCGCGTATGTCCGGCACCGCCTTTGGCACCGTGATCCTGCATGTCTCGCCCGAGGCGCAGGCCGGTGGGCCGCTCGCGCTGGTCAAAACCGGCGACCGCATCCGGGTCTCGGCCTCCAAGGGCGAGTTGGAGCTTCTGATCTCCGCCGAGGAGATGGAGACCCGTCGTGCCGCATGGCAGCCGGACGCGCCGCATTACACCCGCGGCTATGCGAAACTCTACATTGATCACGTCCTGCAAGCGGACAAGGGCGCTGATCTGGACTTCCTGGTGGGCAAAGACACCCGCCCGGTGACGAGGGAGAGCCACTGATATGGATCTGAACGCAACTTTCCACGATCTTGAGGGCGCCTCTGTCTTCATCACCGGCGGCGGCTCCGGCATCGGTGCTTCGCTCACCGAAGGGTTCTTGCGGCAGGGCGCCAAGGTGGCCTTTGTCGGGCGCTCGGATGCGAGTGCTTTTGCCGACCGAATGGAGGCGGAGACCGGCAACCGCCCACTGTTCCTCCAGTGCGACATCACCGATATCGCCGCGTTGAAGGCGGCGGTGGCGCAGGCCTCTGACCACCATGGGCCCATCGGGGTGCTGGTCAACAACGCGGCGAACGACCAGCGACACGCGACGCTGGAGGTGGACGAGGCGTTTTGGGACTGGTCGCAGTCGATCAACCTCAAGGCCTATTTCTTTGCCTGTCAGGCGGTGATCCCGGGGATGCAAGCGCTCGGTGGCGGCGCCATCGTGAACTTCACCTCCATCAGCTACATGATGGGGAACAGCGGCTATCCGGCCTATACGACGGCGAACTCCGGCATCAACGGGATGACCCGCAGCCTCGCCCGCGAGTTTGGCCCCGACCGCATCCGCGTCAATGCAATCGCTCCGGGCTGGGTGCTGACCGAAAAGCAGATTGAGAAATGGGCCACGCCCGAGGGGCTCGCTGCCCATCTCGAACGCCAGTGCCTGAAGGACCATCTCGCACCGCAAGACATCGTGGAGTCGACGCTGTTCCTCGCCTCGAAAGCCAGCCGCATGATCTCCGGTCAGGCCTTGGTGGTCGACGGCGGCGTTGTGGTGTCGGGATGAGCGACCCGGATCATATCCCTGCCGCCTGGGTCGCAGTGGACTGGGGCACCTCGCATCTGCGGCTCTGGCCGATGGGTGCGGATGGGGTGCCGCTGTGCCGGATCGACTCTGACAAGGGCATGTCGAGTCTGACCGCGGACGCCTATGAACAGACACTTTTGGCTTTATTAGAGCCTTATCTTGGCTCTGATGCGGTTTTGGATGTTGTCTGTTGCGGCATGGCAGGTTCGCGTCAGGGCTGGGCTGAAGCCCCCTATGCGGCTGCCCCCTGCCCGCCGCCCTCCTTTGACCGGGCCACCCGCGTTGCGACCCGGGATGCCCGTCTTCGGGTCTATATCCTTCCCGGGGTCAAGCAGGCGGTGCCGGCGGATGTGATGCGCGGCGAGGAGACCCAGATCGCCGGCGTCCTTGCCAATCATCCGGAGTTCGACGGGGTCATCTGTCTGCCTGGAACCCATACCAAATGGGTTTCGGTGAAGGCGGGCGAGATCACCGGCTTTGCCACCTTCCTTTCGGGCGAGTTGTTCCAGCTCGTCAGTCAGCATTCCGTCCTGCGGCACACTCTGGCCCCCAAGGGCTGGGATACCGCGGCCTTCGAGGACGGCTGCCGGGTCGGCGCCGCTGCGCCTGCACGGCTCGCCAATGCGCTCTTTGGTCTGCGCGCGGAGGCCCTGCTCGACGATCTCGATCCGATTGCAGCCCGCGCCCGTGCCTCGGGCTATCTGCTCGGCATGGAAATCGAGGCCCTGCGGGGCGAATGGCAGGGGCGTTCCGTGGTGATCGTGGGCGAGAATGAGATCGCGCAGGCCTATGCCACTGCCCTCGCGCTACAGGGGGCGACGGCCGAGGTGACGGACGCCGAAAAAGTCACGCTGGCGGGCCTCAGCGCCGCCCGTGCAAAAATGATCTGAGGAGACACATAATGAGCCGCAATCTGATCGCCATTCTGCGGGGGCTGACACTGGCAGAGGCTCTGCCGGTCACCGATGCGTTGATCGAGGCCGGGATCACCCGGATCGAGGTGCCGCTGAACTCGCCGCAGCCCTTCGACAGTATCGCCGCCATGGTGGACCATGCGTCGGATCGGGCCTTGATCGGAGCGGGGACCGTGCTTGATACCCAATCTGTTGCGCGCCTCAAGGAGATCGGCGCCCAGATGGTGGTATCGCCCGATTGCAATCCGGGCGTCATCGCTGCGACCAAGGCGGCGGGACTGCTCTCCTATCCCGGAGTCTTCACCCCGACCGAGGCCTTTGCCGCACTGCGCGCCGGGGCCGACGGGCTGAAGTTCTTTCCGGCCTTCAAGCTGGGTCTCGACGGGTTTCAGGCGCTGAAGGCGGTGTTGCCTGCGCAGGCCGCGACCTATGCGGTTGGTGGCGTTGGACCTGCGAATTTCGCCGAGTGGAAATCCGCAGGCATCAGCGGCTTTGGCATCGGGACCGGCCTCTTCAAACCCGGCATGACTCTCGCGGAGATCGCCGCCAATGCCGAAACCATGGTGCGGGCCTATGACGAGGTCTTTGCATGACGGCCCAGGTCTACAGCACGATCCCCTGCACGCTTGGCGAAGGCCCGCTCTGGCACCCCGAGCGGCAGCAGCTGTTCTGGTTCGACATCCTCGGCAAGCGGATGCTTTCGGTCGAGGGAGACGAGGAACGCATCTGGCAATTCGACGAATGTGTCTCTGCCGCCGGCTGGGTGGACCGCGACACTCTGCTGATGGCAAGCGAAACCGGCCTCTGGCGGCTTGACCTGTTGAGTGAGGAACGCATCCTTCTGTCCCCGCTTGAGGCCGACAATCCTGTGACTCGCTCCAACGACGGGCGGGCGGATCCCTGGAGCGGATTCTGGATCGGCACCATGGGCTTTAACGCGGAGAAGGGCGCGGGGGCCATTTATCGCTACTTCCGGGGCGAGCTGCGCAAACTGGTGAGCGATGTGACCATCTCCAACGCGATCTGCTTCGCACCGGACCGCGCTTGCGCCTATTACACCGACACCGATGTCGGCAAGATCATGCGCCAGCCGCTGGCGGCGGCGGATGGCTGGCCCGAGGGCAAACCGGAGGTCTTCCTGGATCTCGGTCATGAGGCTTTTGGCGTCGACGGCGCGGTGGTGGATGCCAGTGGCAACCTCTGGAATGCCCAATGGGGCGCCGGGCGCGTGGCCTGCTACAGCCCTGAAGGCGCCTTGTTGGAGACTGTTCTGGTTCCGACGCCGCAATCCTCCTGCCCGGCTTTTGGCGGCGCGGATCTCTCTACCCTCTACATCACCACGGCGGCCGATGGGGTTGAAACCCCGCCCGCTGGCCAGACCTTCACTGCACCGACCACCACGGTTGGGCAGCGCGAACATCAAGTCATCCTGTGAGACCGTCATGAAACGCACCCTTGGCGCCTGTTATTACCCTGAGCATTGGCCGGAAGAAATCTGGGCCGAAGACGCCGCACGCATGGTCGAGGCAGGCCTGACCTGGATCCGTATCGGCGAGTTCGCCTGGTCGAAACTGGAGCCCAATCCGGGCGAATTGCACTGGGAATGGCTCGACCGGGCGATCGAGACCCTTGGGGCGCGTGGGCTCAAGGTGGTGCTTGGCACCCCCACGGCCACCCCGCCGCGCTGGATGGCGGACCGGCATCCGGACATGTTTGCGGTGGATGCCATGGGTCATGTGCGCGGCTTTGGCTCCCGGCGGCACTATTGCTTCAGTCACCAGGGTTACTTTGCCGAAAGCCAGCGGATCACCCGGCTGATGGCGGAGCGTTACGGTGCCAACCCGCATGTGGCCGCCTGGCAGACGGACAATGAATACGGCTGCCATGACACCATCCTCAGCTATTCCGAGGCGGCAAAGGTTGCCTTTCGGGAATGGCTGCGCGAGTCCTTTGACGGTGACATCACCGCGTTGAATACGGCCTGGGGCAATGTGTTCTGGTCGATGGAGTACCGCAGTTTTGCCGAGATCGGCCTGCCGAACCTCACCGTGACCGAGCCGAACCCGGCGCATGTGCTGGCCTTCAAACGCTTCAGCTCCGATCAGGTGGTGGCGTACAACCGCGCGCAGGTGGAGATCATCAAGGAGTTCTCCGCCGCGCCGATTTCGCACAACTACATGGGGCGGATCACCGACTTCGACCACTTCAAAGTGGGAGAGGATCTGGAGATCGCGACCTGGGACAGCTATCCGCTTGGGTTTCTGGAAGATCGCGTGGGGGCGACGCCGGAAGAGCAGCGCGCCTATGCGCGGCAGGGCGATCCCGATTTCCAGGCCCTGCATCACGATCTTTACCGCGCGGTCGGCCATGGTCGCTGGTGGGTGATGGAACAGCAGCCGGGGCCGGTAAACTGGGCGCCCTACAATCCGGCGCCGCTGCCGGGAATGGTGCGGCTCTGGACCTGGGAGGCCTTTGCCCATGGGGCCGAGGCGGTCTGTTACTTCCGCTGGCGGCAGGCGCCCTTTGCGCAGGAGCAGATGCACGCGGGCCTGTTGCGCCCGGACAGCAAGGACGCACCTGCCATTGTGGAAGCCCGAATCGTGGCGCAGGAAATGCGGGACGCGCCCGAGGTGCAGCCCGCGCAGGCACCGGTGGCGATCCTGTTCGATTATGATGCCGATTGGGCCTGGTCGACACAGCCGCATGGGGCGGGGCTGAGCTATTTCCAGTTGATCCTCGACCATTACAAGGCGCTGCGCCGGGCCGGGCAGACCATCGACATCCTGCCGCCGAAAACGCGCGATTTCAGCGGCTACAAGCTGGTTCTGGCACCCGGGATGATGCATCTGCCGCAGGATCTGAAGGCCGCATTGGCGGCGGGCGGGGCAGAGGTTCTCTACGGCCCGCGCAGCGGTGCCCGGGACGGGCAGTTCAACATTCCGACCAACCCGTTGCCACCGGCGCTGCCGGGGCTCGACGTCACCGTCGCGCGGGTGGAGAGCCTGAGGCCGGACATGCCGATTGCGCTTGCTGGGGGCGGCGCGGCGACGCGCTACCTCGAAGAACTGGAAGGCAGTGCCGAGGTGGTTCTTGCGACCGAGGCTGGCGCACCGGTGGCGATGCGGGAGGGCCGCCAGACCTATTGCGGCGGCTGGCTCGATGCCGCCGGTCTTGACCGGCTGATCGCGACCCTGGGGGCGGCGGCGGGTCTGAGCCTGCGCCAGATGCCCGAAGGGATCCGCACCCGCCGCACCGCGACCGAGGAGTTCTGGTTCAACCATCGTGCCGAAGCTGTTGAGACCGAGGTCGGTATTCTGCCCGCTGCGGGGGTGCTGCGACGCCCGCTCTGAGTCCGAGGCCCTAGAGAAGCCCGTCGGAGCGGAAGGACAGCTCCACCGAGGCGCCGATGATGAGATGGTCGTGCAGGGTGATGCCGAGCGCCTCCAATGCGGCCTCGACCTTGCGGGTCATGGCGATGTCCGCCTGCGAGGGGGTGGGATCGCCGGAAGGGTGGTTGTGGACCAGAATGAGGGCGCTGGCATTGAGCTCCAGCGCTCTTTTTGCCACCTCGCGGGGATAGACCGGCACATGGTCGACGGTGCCGCGCCCCTGTTCCTCATCCGCGATCAGCACGTTCTTGCGATCGAGGTAGAGGACGCGGAACTGTTCGGTCTCGCGATGCGCCATTGCGGTGTGGCAATAGTCCAGAAGCGCGTCCCAGCCGGAGATCACCTGTCGCTGCATGACCTTCGCGCGGGCCATGCGCTGGGCGGCGGCCTCGAGGATCTTGAGGTCGCAGATCACCGCCTGGCCGATGCCCTGCACCTGGCCCAGCCGTTCGGGCGAGGCTGTCACCACCCGGTTGAAATCGCCGAATTGGTCCAGCAGGCGGCGGGCGAGAGGTTTCACGTCCTGGCGCGGGATCGAGCGGAAGAGAAGGAGCTCCAGCAGCTCGTAATCCGGGATGGCGGAGGCACCGCCGGCCATGAACCGTTCGCGCAGACGGGCGCGGTGATCCTTGATGTATGAGGGCAAGCGTCCCTGAGGCAGGGCGTTGGCCGCAGCCTCATCGCTGGAAACGTCATCGGTCTTGGCAAGCGAGTCGCCAAACAAGGGCAGCATCTGTTCTTCAAACCGACCGGACTGTGCCATGGCGCCGCCTCCCCAAGAGTCATGCTGCGACGGTCTTGGTTAGCGAGGGGTTAACCGCACCGCGAAACCGCGTGAAGTTACCAAAAAGAAAAACGCCCCGAGGGGCGTTTTGCAGGTTGAGCCGGGCCTTTGGGGCCCGGCGGTCTGTCGCGGGGCGCGGGCGATGTCAGCCCTTCATACCGTCCCAGAAGCTTTTGACCGAGGAGAAGAAGCTGCGGCTTTCGGGGTTGGTGTTTTCCTCCGAAATCTCGTCGAACTCCCTCAGGATCTCCTTCTGACGGGCGGTCAAGTTGACTGGGGTCTCCACCGCAAGTTCGATGAACATATCCCCAACCCCACCACCGCGCAGTGCAGGCATGCCCTTGCCGCGCAGGCGCATCTGGCGGCCGGACTGGCTGCCTTCGGGGATCTGCACGCGACCGCGACCGCCGTCGATGGTCGGCACCTCGATGGCCCCGCCAAGCGCGGCCTTGGCCATGGAGACCGGTACCCGGCAATGCAGGTTGCTGCCTTCGCGCTCGAACAACTCGTGGCGCGCGACCTCGATGAAGATATAGAGGTCGCCCGGCGGCCCCCCCCGCAGACCGGCCTCGCCTTCGCCCGCAAGACGGATGCGGGTGCCGGTTTCCACCCCGGCCGGGATGTTCACCGACAGCGAGCGGTCTTTTTCAACCCGACCATGACCGTGGCAGGTCTTGCAGGGGTTCTTGATCATCTGGCCGAGGCCCGAGCAGGTCGGACAGGTGCGTTCGACCGTGAAGAACCCCTGCTGCGCCCGGACCTTGCCCATGCCGGAGCAGGTGGGGCAGGTGGTCGGTTCCGCACCGCCTTCGGCACCGGTGCCGTTGCAGGAAGTACAGCTGACCGAGGTGGGCACATTGATGGTCTTGTGCAGGCCGGTGAAGGCCTCTTCGAGCGAGAGGCGCAGGTTGTAGCGCAAATCGGCACCACGGGAAGCACGCTGACGGCCACCGCCCCCGCGTCCGCCCATGAAATCGCCAAAGAGGTCGTCGAACACATCCGAGAAGGCGGAGGAGAAATCGCCTCCCGGGTGACCGCCGCCGGGGCGTGCGCCACCGCCGCCGCCCATACCGTTTTCAAAGGCAGCATGACCGAAGCGGTCGTAAGCGGCTTTCTTTTCCGGATCCTTCAGGACGTCATAGGCCTCGTTGGCCTCTTTGAACATCGCCTCTGCCCCCGGATTGTCCTTGTTCCGGTCCGGGTGCAGTTCCTTGGCCTTCGTGCGAAAGCCTTTCTTGATCTCGTCGGCGCTGGCCCCTTTTTTGACCCCGAGCACCTCGTAGTAGTCACGTTTTGACATCGGATAGTCCCTTCTGCCTCAACGAAAGAGGGCCGGTCCGGGATCGGACCGGCCCATCTTTGGCCAAGGTGCTGCCTTAGCGCTTGTCGTCGTCCAGGTCCTCGAACTCGGCGTCGACGATATCGTCATCGCCGGGGCCGGCCGCTGCGTCATCCGCTGCGGAGGGCTCGTCCGAATCGCCGCCTTCGGCCTGGGCCTTGTAGATCGCCTCGCCCAGACGCATCGCCACTTCGGTGACGTTCTGGATGCCGGACTTGATCTTGTCGGCCTTGACCTTGCTGTTCTCGAGATCATCCTTGAGCGCGGCAATCGCCAGCTCGATGGCTTCGATGGTGGAGGGGTCCACCTTGTCGCCATGCTCCTCGATCGACTTCTCGGTCGAGTGGATGAGGCTCTCGGCCTGGTTCTTGGCTTCGATCAGCTCGCGACGTTCCTTGTCCGCCTCGGCATTCTCCTCGGCGTCCTTGATCATCTTTTCGATGTCGTCGTCGGAGAGGCCGCCGGAGGCCTGGATGGTGATCTGCTGTTCCTTGCCGGTGGCCTTGTCCTTGGCGCCCACGGAGACGATGCCGTTGGCGTCGATGTCGAAGGTCACTTCGATCTGCGGCATGCCGCGCGGGGCCGGCGGGATGTCCTCGAGGTTGAACTGGCCAAGCATCTTGTTGTCGGCCGCCATCTCGCGCTCACCCTGGAACACGCGAATGGTCACTGCGTTCTGATTGTCCTCGGCGGTGGAGAAGACCTGGGACTTCTTCGTCGGAATGGTGGTGTTGCGGTCGATGAGACGGGTGAACACGCCACCCAGGGTCTCGATCCCGAGGGACAGCGGGGTCACGTCGAGCAGCACCACGTCCTTCACGTCGCCCTGCAGGACGCCGGCCTGGATGGCGGCGCCCATGGCCACCACCTCGTCGGGGTTCACGCCCTTGTGGGGTTCCTTGCCAAAGAACTTGGTCACCTCTTCGATGACTTTCGGCATCCGGGTCATGCCGCCCACAAGAACCACCTCGTCGATGTCGGAGGCCGAGAGGCCCGCATCCTTCAGCGCGGCGGCGCAGGGCTTCATCGAATTCTTGATCAGGTCGCCCACCAGGCTCTCGAGCTTGGCGCGGGTCAGCTTGATGACGAGGTGCAGCGGCTGGCCGGTGGCCGGATCCATCGAGATGAACGGCTGGTTGATCTCGGTCTGGGAGGAGGACGACAGCTCGATCTTGGCTTTCTCGGCCGCTTCCTTCAGGCGCTGCAGCGCCATCTTGTCCTTGGTCAGATCGACGCCATGGGCCTTTTTGAACTCATCCGCGAGGTAGTTCACGATGCGCATGTCGAAGTCTTCACCGCCGAGGAAGGTGTCGCCGTTGGTGGATTTCACTTCAAAGAGGCCGTCGTCGATCTCGAGGATGGTGACGTCGAAGGTGCCGCCGCCAAGGTCATAGACCGCGATGGTCTGGGTGTCGGCCTTGTCGAGACCATAGGCAAGCGCCGCCGCGGTCGGCTCGTTGATGATGCGCAGCACCTCGAGGCCGGCGATCTTGCCGGCGTCCTTGGTGGCCTGACGCTGGGCGTCGTTGAAGTAGGCCGGAACGGTGATCACCGCCTGGGTTACTTCTTCACCGAGATAGCTCTCGGCGGTTTCCTTCATCTTGCCGAGGATGAAGGCGGAAATCTGGGAGGGGGAGTATTTTTCGGACTTCGCTTCCACCCAGGCGTCACCATTGCCGCCGTTGATGACGTTGAACGGCAGGTTCTTCTTGTCCTTGGCGAGGTCGGCATCGTCGAACCGGCGACCGATGAGGCGCTTCACACCAAAGATGGTGTTGTCCGGGTTGGTCACCGCCTGGCGTTTCGCCGGCTGGCCAACAAGGCGCTCTTCATCGGTGAAGGCGACGATGGACGGGGTGGTGCGTGCCCCTTCGGAGTTCTCGATCACGCGCGGCTGAGAGCCGTCCATGATGGCAACGCAGGAGTTGGTGGTGCCGAGGTCGATCCCGATCACTTTGCTCATTGTTCGATCCCTTTTTACTTCACAAGGCGATTACCCGAAGCAGAAACCCGTTTTGGCATTCCGGCTCCGATTCAAAGCACGGCAGGGACTGATCCCAACCGCTTCCCGGCGTATATAGGGAGCCAAAAAGACCCCTGCAACCGCGCGTTTACCCTGCTACAGGCAAATAAGAGCGCTTTTGCCGCAAACAGAGTTAAGATTACGCTAATGGCACGACTGATGGTGCGTGGATTCGAGATCCACAAAGGGGCGCTTGACCCCGCCGCGCAAAGGTCCCTGATCGAGGCGCTGCGCCCGGTGCTGCGTGCAGCACCACTGTTTTCGCCCGCCGTGCCGGGCGGGGGCCAGATGTCCGTGCGGATGACGGCTGCGGGCGCCTATGGCTGGTTCAGCGATTTTGCCGGCTATCGCTATATCGCCGCGCATCCCTCGGGGAAGGACTGGCCCGCCATTCCCTCGCAGGTGCTTGACATCTGGGCGGCCCATGCGGGATCGGACCGGATGCCCGAGTGCTGCCTGCTCAACTACTACGGGGAAGGCGCGCGCATGGGGTTGCATCAGGACAAGGATGAGGCGGATTTCTCCTATCCGGTGGTCTCGATCTCGCTTGGCGATGACGGGTTGCTGCGCATCGGCGGCGCGACGCGCAAGGAGAAGACGGAGTCGATCTGGCTCAATTCCGGCGATGTGGTGGTGATGGGCGGCGAGGCGCGTCTTGCCTATCACGGCATCGACCGGATCCGCTTCAAATCCTCGCGGCTGCTGCCCAAGGGGGGGCGCATCAACCTGACGCTGCGGGTGGTGACCTGAGAGAGCGCGGCGGGCTTGTGCCTCAGCGCCGCGCGCTCCAGCTCAGCGAGGCGGTGCGGCGGGTGTAGAACTCGCCCATCAGGCCGAGCACCACAAACACCAAGGCCAGCCAGGCGGTATATTCCCACCAGGTGTTCTTGGGGTTGTAGTTGATGAAAATGAAGCCGCGCGCCTGGTCGATGGTATGGAACAGCGGGTTCCAGATGAACATCGGCAGCCAGTAGCCTGGCAGCGAATTGGCCAGCACCATCTTGCCGGAGAACAGCATGTTGGAGCGCTGGTAGATCGAAGAGATGATGCCGATCACCCCGGGCATCCAGGGCTTGATCACATAGAGCAGCAGGCCGATGGCCGCCCCCGAGACCCAGGACAGGAGCAGCATCCCGTAGGCCGGCACCGGCTCCTCGATGTGGATCGGGGTCCAGGCGACGTGATAGATAAAGAGGATGATCACCATCGACAGGGTCTGCACGTAGAGCGTGGCCACCGCCGCAGAGACGATGGCGATGGTGGTGTTCATCGGTGCGTGCTGCATCATCGGGCTCGATGGACCCTCGGCACCGACCACGGCCGCCACCGTCTTGGTGTGGGTCATGAACAGGAAGACGCCAGACATCAGATAGAGCAGGAAGTCGCCACGGATGGCGGCGCTGCGGGTGCCCATGAAGGTCAGCATGAAATAGAAGAAGGCCAGGAACATCACCGCCTGCATGATGTTCTGCCCCAAGGCGAAGAAGGCGTTGTTGTGCTTGGCCCGCACGCTGCGCACCACGCAATGAAACACGACCTCACCAAGGGTGAGGGCGCGGGTCAGGGCTGATTTGTCGGTGCGGTATTGAAACATGACTCAAATTTCAGCAGTGCAGCGCCTACTGTCGCAGGCATTCCTTGCCGTTCCATTGCTAAGTGAGCATAAGGAGGCCAAATCATTGTGGCAACTTAACGGTTAACGGGAGATTATTTCTGGTGCAGTACGACGAGCTCATTGTGACCATCCGGCGTCTGGCCATCGAGGCCGGGCAGAAGATCATGGAGATCTACACCTCCGAGGATTTCGACGTGAAGGTGAAGTCCGATGACAGCCCGGTCACCGAAGCGGATGAGGCGGCGGATGCATTGATCTCGGCGGGTCTGCGGGCCGCTTTTCCCGATGTGATGCTGGTGACCGAGGAGCAATCCGCCTCGCACAGCGCCAAGGGAGACACGTTCCTGATCGTCGACCCCTTGGATGGCACCAAGGAATTCATCAACCGTCGCGGTGACTTCACCGTCAATATCGCGCTGGTGGAACAGGGTGTTCCGACTCGCGGCGTGGTCTATGCTCCGGCGCGCGAGCGGATGTTCTATACCCTCGCCGATGGCACCTCGGTGGAGGAAGTCGGCCCCTTCGCACCCGAGGTCGCGGGGGAAACCCGCCCGATTCGCGTCGCTGAAAGCGACAATGCGGCGCTGATGGTGGTGGCCTCCAAATCGCACCGCGATCAGGCCACCGACGATTACATCGGCAAATACAGCGTCAAGGACACCAAGAGTGCCGGGTCTTCGCTGAAATTCTGTCTGGTGGCGACAGGGGAAGCAGATCTCTATCCGCGTGTCGGCCGCACCATGGAATGGGACACCGCCGCTGGCCACGCGGTCCTGTCCGGGGCTGGCGGCAAGGTGGTTCGTTTCGACGACCTGAGCCCGCTGACCTATGGCAAGGACGGATATGCCAACCCGTTCTTTATTGCCTTTGCCCCTTCTGTAGAGCTGAAAGACGCCTGAATGTCCGTTCTTGTCGTTGTTCCCGCCCGCTATGCCTCGACCCGCTATCCCGGCAAGCCCCTGGTGGAGCTGACCGGTGCTTCCGGGGAAAAGAAAAGCCTGATCAAGCGCTCCTGGCTGGCCGCGTGCCAGGTGGCGGGCGTCGACCGGGTGGTGGTGGCCACCGATGACGACCGGATCAGGACCCATGCCGAAGGCTTCGGAGCCGAGGTGGTGATGACCTCGGTCGATTGCGCCAATGGCACCGAACGCTGCGCCGAGGCCCATGCGGCGCTGGGTGGCGGCTATGACATCGTGGTGAACCTGCAGGGCGATGCACCGCTCACCCCCCATTGGTTTGTCGAGGACCTGATCGCGGGCCTGCGCGGTGCGCCCGACAAAGGGCTGGCTACCCCGGTGCTGCAATGTGACGGTGCCACCCTCACCAGCCTGCTGGAGGACCGCAAGGCCGGTCGCGTCGGTGGCACCACGGCGGTCTTTGCCGCCGACAAGGGCGCGCTCTATTTTTCCAAGGAAGTGGTGCCCTATACATCCACCGCCTATGCGCCGGATGCGGCGACGCCGGTCTATCACCATGTCGGTGTCTATGCCTATCGCCCGGATGCGCTGGCGGCCTATCCGAGCTGGCCGGTGGGCCCGCTTGAAACCCTCGAGGGGCTGGAACAGCTGCGCTTCCTCGAGAACGGTCGTTCGATTCTCTGCGTCGAGGTCAGCGCCCGTGGTCGTGAGTTCTGGGAATTGAACAATCCTCAGGATTTGCCGAAAATTGAGACGATGATGAAACGAATGGGCCTTGATTGACCTAAAACAACTGGATTTCCCAAAAGACCTTCGTGCTAATCTGGACCCACAAGGCGTGGTGGAGCGTTTCGGATCAGGACCGACTTCAGGGCGCAAGGCACCAACGGCTCTGGCCTCGGTACCGGTGGACCCTTCAGACCTGCGTGGCGTCCTGAAGACCCATTACTTTTAGATGAGAGTGTATAATGCGTAGAAAAGTCACAAAAGCCATTTTCCCGGTTGCCGGTCTCGGAACCCGCTTCCTTCCGGCCACCAAATCCGTCCCCAAGGAGATCATGACCCTCGTTGATCGCCCGCTGGTCCAATATGCGATCGACGAAGCGCGGGCAGCCGGGATCAAGGAGTTCATCTTCGTGACCTCGCGTGGCAAGAGCGCGCTCGAAGATTACTTCGATCACTCCCCCATCCTGGAGCAGGAGCTGCGCAAGAAGGGCAAGACCGATCTCCTCGAGGTGCTGAAAGACACCAACATGGAGTCCGGTGCCATCGCCTATATCCGTCAGCACAAGGCGCTCGGCCTTGGACATGCGGTCTGGTGCGCCCGTCGCCTGATCGCCAATGAGCCCTTTGCGGTGATCCTGCCGGACGATGTGATCGCGGCCGAAAAACCCTGTCTGCAGCAGATGGTCGAAGCCTATGAGGAAACCGGCGGCAACATGGTCGCCGCGATGGAGGTCTCGCCGGAGAAAACCTCCTCCTATGGCGTGCTCGACGTGAAAGAGGACATGGGCTCCGTGGTTTCCGCCAACGGCATGGTGGAAAAACCCGCCAAGGGCGAAGCGCCGTCCAACCTCGCGGTGATCGGTCGTTACATCCTGTCGCCGACCGTGCTGCGCAACCTCAACAAGGGCCGTCAGGGCGCCGGCGGCGAGATCCAGCTGACCGATGCGATTGCCGAGGATATCGCGGCGGACGTGCCGGTCTACGGCTATCGCTTCAAGGGTCAGCGCTTTGACTGCGGCTCCAAATCCGGCTTCCTGCAGGCCACCGTGGCCTTTGCCCTGGCTCGGGACGAGCTGCGCGATGACCTGCTGAACTATATCACCGATATTGCCCAGGTCAGCCGCGCCGCCGAATAAGGCCGCGTCCTGTCATATGAAATTCAGCTTGCCCCCTTAACAGGGGGCTGCTTTTTTTGTGCAACCAGAACAACGACCCCCGGGGTTCAGGAGATTTGAGATCGTGACCAATATTCTTGTGACAGGCGGTGCAGGCTATATCGGCTCCCATGCCTGCAAGGCGTTGAAAAAGGCCGGCTACACGCCGGTGACCTACGACAATCTGGTGACCGGCTGGCAGGATGCGGTGCAGTTCGGCCCCTTCGAGCAGGGCGACCTCACCGACCGGGCGCGCCTCGACGAGGTCTTTGCCAAGTACCAGCCCGCTGCGGTGATGCATTTTGCCGCCCTGAGCCAGGTGGGCGAGGCGATGAGCCAGCCCGGCAAATACTGGGCCAATAACGTCGGCGGTTCGCTCTGCCTGATCGAGGCGGCGGTGGCGGCCGGCTGTCTCGATTTTGTCTTTTCCTCGACCTGCGCCACCTATGGCGAGCATGACAATGTGGTGCTCGACGAGAACACCGCCCAAATCCCGCTCAATGCCTATGGCGCGTCCAAGCGGGCGGTGGAGGATATCCTCAAGGATTTCGGCGCCGCCTATGGTCTGCGCTCGGTGATCTTCCGCTATTTCAACGTGGCCGGTGCCGACCCGGAGGCGGAGGTGGGCGAATTCCACCAGCCCGAGACCCATCTCATCCCGTTGATGATCCAGGCGATCAAGGGCGAGCGGGCGGCGCTCACCGTCTTTGGCACCGATTACGAGACCCCCGATGGCACCTGCATCCGCGACTATGTGCATGTCTGCGATCTGGTGGATGCCCATGTGCTGGGCCTCAAATGGCTGGAAGAGGGCAAGGGCAGCCGCGTCTTCAACCTCGGCACCGGTTCCGGTTTCTCGGTGATGGAAGTGATCGAGCATTCGCGCGCAGTGACCAATCAGGACGTGCCCTACAATGTCGGCGCACGCCGGGCAGGGGATTGCACCAAGCTGGTCTCCGGCTCCACCCGCGCCGGCGAAGAGCTGGGCTGGGAGCCGTCGCGCTCCACCCTCGATCAGATGATTGCCGATGCCTGGCGCTGGCATCAGAGCGGCAATTACGAGCGCTGATGTGACGGCGGCGCTGCCCCCGATCTCGGTCGCAGCCGCCTATCGGCTCCGGCTGAAGCGGCGGCGCTGCCTCTGGCGGGCCTTTCGTGCGCGCCATCACCTGCAAAAGGTGGCGGATCACACCGCCCGCATCCGGCCCGAGGATATCCTGGTGGTCGTGGTGCTGCGCAACGAAGTGGCGCGCCTGCCCTGGTTCCTGCGCCACTACCGGGCGCTGGGGGCGGGGCATTTCCTCATTGTCGACAATGGCAGCGATGACGGCAGCCTGGCCCTGTTGCAACGCGAGGCCCAGGCGGGCGACATCTCGCTCTGGACCTGTGCCGACAGCTACCGCGACAGCCGCTTCGGCCTCGACTGGTCGGGCTGGCTGCTGATGCACTACGGCCATAGACACTGGTGCCTCACGGTGGATGTGGACGAGCTGCTGGTCTACCCCGGCATGGCGGAGCATGATCTGCCACAGCTGACCGCGCGGCTCGACGCCAGAGGGCAGGCGGGCTTTGGTGCGCTGATGCTCGACCTCTTTGCCAAGGGGGCGCTGGGCAGTCAGGCGCAGGTGCCGGGGCAAGATCCGACCGAGGTGCTGGGCTGGTTCGACCCCGCCCCCTATCGTGCCACGCGACAGGCGCCACAGGGCAATCTCTGGCTGCAGGGCGGCACCCGTGACCGGGTGTTCTTTGGCGATGCGCCCGAGCATGCGCCGACGCTCAACAAACTGCCCTTGATGCGTTGGCATTGGCGCTATGCTTATACCAATTCCACCCATGCGCTGCTGCCGCGCGCGCTCAACGCCCTTTATGACGGGCCGGGGGGGGATGCCCCCTCCGGAGTGCTGCTGCACACCAAATTCCTGCCTGATGTCCTTGCCACCTCTGCCCGCGAGCGGCAGCGGCGGCAGCATTTCCACGACCCGGAGCTGTTTCAGCCCTATTACGATCATCTCGCCAGCGCGCCGGATCTCTGGCACCCGCAGGCGCTGCGCTATCAGGGGCCGGAGCAGCTGGCCACACTCGGCCTCTGCACCGCGCTCGACTGGGCTGCGCCGGGGGCCGCAGGGGCGTAAACCCTCCCGTAACCATTTCTAAACGCATTGTTTCCATAACGTGGACATGACATATTGCGGTCACCCGCGCGGTCACGGAAGGCGCGCGCCGGGGAATGGGGCCGGCTCTGAAAGGCGAGGGCTGACGATTTGGGGCTTTGGGATTCTTACCGGATGCGGCTCAGGCGGAAGCGTCGGCTTCTGCGTGCCCTGCGCAAATCCCGCGAATTGCGCCTGGTGCAGGACCATACCCACCGGATCCGCCCCGATGATATCCTGCTGATCTCCACCTTCCGCAACGAGCAGATCCGGCTCCCCTACTTCCTCGACTATTATCGCGGGCTCGGGGTGAACCATTTCCTGCTGGTGGACAATGACTCCCGCGATGGGGTGCAGCCCTATCTGCGCGGCATGGAGGATGTCTCGCTCTGGTTTACCCGCGGCAGCTACAAGGCCGCCACCTTTGGGGTCGACTGGATGAACGCGGTGCTGCGCCGCTATGCCCATGGCCATTGGACGCTCTGTGTCGATCCGGACGAGCTGTTCATCTACCCCTTCTGCGACAGCCGCCCGTTGCGGGCCCTCACCGACTGGCTGGACAATTCCCAGATCCGCAGCTTTGCCGCCATGCTGCTCGATGTCTACCCGAAGGGGCGGATTGATGCGCAACCCTATCAGGCCGGGCAGAACCCGCTCGAGATTGCCCATTGGTTCGACAGCGGCAATTACGCGGTCACCCGCAATCCGCAATATGGCAACCTCTGGATTCAGGGCGGCCCGCGGGCGCGGATCTTCTTTTCCGATCGGCCGAAACAGGCTCCGGCGCTCAACAAGATCCCGTTGGTCAAATGGGATCACCGTTTTGCCTATGTCAGCTCCACCCATACGTTGCTGCCGCGCGGCCTCAACCAGGTCTATGAGACCGACGGTGGCGAAAAGGCCAGCGGCATGCTCATGCACACCAAGTTCCTCGATACCTTCACCGCCAAGGCGGAGGAGGAGCTGACGCGGCACCAGCACTATGCCGGATCGGCGGAATATACCGCCTACGCCAAGGCCTTGCAGGACAATCCCGACCTCTGGTGCAAGTGGAGCGAGAAATACATCAACTGGCGCCAGCTGGAGATCCTCGGCCTGATGTCCAAGGGGAACTGGGCATGACCACCACGGTCGGGATCGTGATGCTGGTGCATACGGCCTTTGACCGCGCCGAGCAGGTGGCGCGGCACTGGACCGCGGCGGGATGCCCGGTGGTCTTGCATGTGGATAGGGCGGTGGATCGTGGGCGCGAAAAGGCGGCCTATCGCGCCTTTCGTGACCGGCTGTCCCGCGATCCCCTGATCCGTTTCAGCCGCCGCCACCCTTGCGAATGGGGCACATGGGGCATCGTGGCCGCCACCCTTGCGGCCTCCGAGCTGATGCTGGCGGAGTTTCCCGAGGCGCGCCACGTCTACCTCGCCTCCGGCTCCTGCCTGCCCCTGCGCCCGGTGCCGGAGCTGATCGCCTATCTCGCGGCGCGCCCCACAACCGACTTCATCGAGAGCGCCACCACCGCCGATGTGCCCTGGATCGTCGGCGGTCTCGGCAGCGAGCGTTTCACCCTGCGCTTTCCTTTTTCCTGGCGCCGCAATCGACGGCTGTTTGACGGCTATGTCGCGCTCCAACGCCGACTGGGGGTCAAGCGTCGGATCCCGTCCGGGCTGGTGCCTCATATGGGCAGCCAATGGTGGTGCCTGACCCGGGCGACGCTGCGCGCGATCCTCACCGACCCGCAGCGCGCCCGCCATGACGCCTATTTCCGCCATGTCTGGATCCCGGACGAGAGCTATTTCCAGACCCTGGCCCGGCGCTATTCCAAGAAGATCGAAAGCCGTTCGCTGACCCTGTCCAAGTTCGACTATCAGGGCAAGCCACATGTCTTTTACGATGACCACCTGCAGCTCCTGCGGCGTTCGGACTGTTTTGTCGCCCGCAAGATCTGGCCACAGGCGGAGCGGCTCTATCAGACCTTCCTCAATCCCGCCGCCATCCCCGCGCCAGGCAGTGAGCCCAACCCGGGCAAGATCGACCGCATCTTTGCCAAGGCGGTGGAGCGACGCACCCGGGGACGGCGCGGCCTTTATATGCAGAGCCGCTTTCCCCGTCAGGGCGCCGAAAACGGGATGACTGCCGGCAGCTACAGCGTGTTGCAAGGGTTTTCCGAACTGTTCCAAGAGTTTGAGCCCTGGCTGGCGCGCAGCACCGGCACCAGAGTGCATGGCCATCTCTTTGCCCCGGAGCGGGTGGAATTCGCCGGCGGGCAGAGCCTGTTCAACGGCGGCCTCAGCGACAGCGCGGCGCTGCGCGACTACAACCCCGAACGCTTCCTGTCGAACCTGATCTGGAACACCCGGGGCGAGCGGCAATGTTTCCAGTTCGGACCGGCGGACACGCAAAAGGCCAATTGGTTCATGGCGCGGGACAACCAGGCCCAGATCTCGGTGATCTCGGGGGCCTGGGCGGTGCCGCTGTTCCGCTCCGAA
Organism: uncultured Paracoccaceae bacterium; assembly: GCA_937146765.1. Classification (GTDB taxonomy): domain Bacteria; phylum Pseudomonadota; class Alphaproteobacteria; order Rhodobacterales; family Rhodobacteraceae; genus Epibacterium. The sequence continues at coordinate 45,008 of CAKZRP010000064.1, forward strand.
CGCCCCTTTCTGGAGCTGCGCCGCGAAGCCGCGCGCCTGCAGCGGATCGAAGCGGAGCACCTGCGCATCCTGCGCTCGCATTGGGCCACAGCCCGCATCCGGATCTGGAGCCTCGCGGACTTCGTCGAGGCACCGATGGAGAACCTGCAGGCGGTGGTCGACGATATGGGGCCGGCTGCCGGTTCGCGCCCGGCGGATCCGCCGCAGATGGTTGATCTTGCAGGCTTTGGCCAGTTTTTGCAAAACCTCAAGAACGAGGGAATGCATCCCTATCTCATGGGGGATTTCCCGGTTGAGGCCCCGGCATTGCCCAAGGCGGAACGAACCCGCAAACCCTATCTGGTGAAGTGAGGCGAGATGGCAGACAGGTTTTCCAGCTTTGTGGTGCTGGCGGAGATGCGCACGGGTTCCAATTTCCTTGAGGCCAATCTCAACGCGCTGGAGGGGGTGAGCTGCCTTGGCGAGGCTTTCAACCCGCATTTCATCGGCTATCCGAACCGGACCGAGATCCTCGGCGTTTCCGCCGAGATGCGGGAGAGGGACCCCGACCATCTGCTCGACGTGATCCGCGATGCGCCAGGGGTCCTCGCCGGGTTCCGCTATTTCCACGACCATGATCCAAGGGTGCTGTCCCGGCTTCTGGGGGACCCGCAGGTCGCCAAGATCATCCTCACCCGCAACCCGCTCGACAGTTACGTGTCCTGGAAGATCGCCCAGGCCACGGGGCAGTGGAAACTGACCAATGTGAACCGTCGCAAGGAGGCGCGCGCGACCTTCAACCCGGAAGAATTCGCCGCCCATGTGGAGGCCCTGCAGGGGTTCCAGATCCGGGTGCTCAACCACCTGCAGCGGACGGGTCAGACCGGTTTCTACATCGATTACGAGGATCTGCAGGATCTTGAGGTGATGAACGGGCTGGCCCGCTGGCTCGGTGTGCCTGCCCGCCTGAGCGCGCTGGATGACAAGCTCAAGCGGCAGAACCCGGCCCCCACGCTGGAGAAAGTGGAAAACCCCGAGGAGATGCTGCTGGCGCTCTCCGGGCTGGATCGCTTCAACCTTACCCGCAGCCCGAATTTCGAGCCACGCCGGGGCCCCGCAGTGCCCGGCTACCTGGCGGGGGCCGAGGTTCCGCTTCTCTTCATGCCGCTGCGCAACGGGCTTGAGGGGTCGATCAGCCGCTGGCTCGCCGCCCTGGACAGGGTGGAGGCGGATGAGCTGATCCGTGGAATGAACCAGAAACAGCTGCGCCAGTGGCGGCGGCACAATCCTGGCCATCGCAGCTTCAGCGTGGTGCGTCACCCGATGGCACGGGCCCATGCGGTCTTCTGTTCTGCCATCCTGTCCACCGGCCCGGACAGCCTGCCCCAGATCCGCACCACCCTGCGGCGGCGGTTTGACCTCGACATTCCCGAAGGGGCGGTGGACGCGGGCTATTCGCTCGCCCGGCATCGCGCCGCCTTTGCGCAGTTCCTCAGCTTCCTCAAGGCCAATCTGGCCGGGCAGACCTCGATCCGGGTGGATGCCGGTTGGGCAAGCCAGGCGCAGGTGCTGAGCGGTTTTGCCGAGCTGGCGCTGCCGGACCACATCCTGCGCGCAGAGGATCTGGAGCCGGACCTGGCCGCGCTGGCGCGACGGCTGGGCGTTGCAGACCCGGCCCCAATGCCGCAGCCCCTGCCGGATGAGCCCTATTCGCTGGCGGAAGTCTGGGACGAGGGCCTGGAGGCGCTCTGCCAATCCGTTTACCCGCGCGACTACCTGAGTTTCGGCTATGGGCCGTGGAAAAAATCCTGACGTTAACCGGCTGACAACGACGGAACCGCAGAAGTGGACCGTATCTTACCCAAGGGAAAGAGAAAGGGACACCAGATGGACAAGTCATTCAAACCCAAGAAGATGACCCGCAAGGAATGGCAGGACAACCGCCCGCTGTTCCTCAAGGGCACCGGCATGGGCGCAGCGCTGGACGATTGGCAGAAACATGTGGCCAAGGCGGATTACTCCCTGGGCTCCTTTGCCAATATGGTGAAGCGGGTGGAGAACTCCATCATGGTGGTCGGCAAGCTGAAGGTCAAAATTCTGGAGGCGATCAAGGTCTGCAAGAAGCAGATCACCGACCAGAAGGGCACCATTGCCGGGCTCGACAACTACATGAAGGTGGCGGATGACATGCACACCGAGCTGATGAAACGGCATGTCTTCGAAAGCAAGATGCTGAAGCTGGCCGACAGCCGGACGGTGGATATGGTGCTGAAGGACAGCAAACTCAACTCCGCTCTGGTCGCCATGGTCAAGGTGACACATGACCAGGCGCTGCTCGATACCTACATCCTCGTGAAGCAGAAGAACAATTTGCCCGAAGCGGTGAAGAAGTACGGCCGCAAGAACGACTACAACATCCGCGACAAGGACAATAAGACGCTGGTCGCGCATTACATCGACAAGGACCCGAAGATCACCGACAAGAAGGTGCAGGAGGCCGAGAAGACCCTGCGTCAGGACTGTTTCAAGCTGCTGCGCGGGATCGTCGACCGGCTGATGGGCGAGGAGTTCGGAGCTACCTTCGTGCGCAAGGCCTATGGGATCTGATCGCCGCAAAAGAAAAACGCGCCCCGAGACGGGCGCGTTCTGACTGCGGGGCCTGGATCATCCGGCCTTCAGGCCGCCTGCACCGTGGGGTTCTCGGTCAAAATGGTATAGAGCGTGGCCGGATCGGGGTTGGCGCGCAGTTTGGTGCAGAAGCTCTGCTCGCGCAGGGTGCGCGAGACCAGCGCCAGCGCCTTCAGATGTTCCACCCCGGCATCCACCGGTGCCAGCAGCGCAAAGACGATATCGACCGGTTGACGATCCACTGCACCGAAGTCGAGCGGCTTTTCCAGCGAGACAAACACGCCGACCACCTGGTCGATCCCGCTCAAGCGGGCGTGGGGCAGGGCAACGCCGTGTCCCACACCGGTGGGACCGAGGCTCTCGCGATCCAGCAGCGCCTCCACAGTCGTCTGCGGTTTCAGTTTGTAGGCGGATTGGGCAACCTCGGCGATTTCCTGAAACAGACGTTTCTTGCTGGAGGCCGCACCGATGACCCGGACGGCCTCTTGCCGGAGGATGGTCGAAATCTGCATTGCCTCTGCTCCACTCGGGGTGAAGGGGCCTCAGAGGCCCCTTCGGATACTGCTTACGGATCAATCCAGCCGATGTTGCCATCTTCGCGCCGGTAGACCACGTTCAGTCCGTTTTTGCTCTCATTGCGGAATACGAGCACCGGGGAGCCTGCAAGCTCCATCTGCATCACTGCCTCGCCGACCGACAGGGAGGGAATCTTGGTTTCCATCTCCGCCACGATGATCGGCTGCAGCGTATCCGGCTCGATCTCGGAATCCGCTTCTTCTGAGGCGAGGATATACGAGTTGGCTCCCATAAGTTCAACCGGCTCGCTCCGGTCGCGGTGGTGATCTTTCAGGCGCCGTTTGTAGCGGCGCAATTGCTTGTCCATCTTCTCGAGGCAGCCCTCGAAACAGGCGTAGATTTCCGTTTCATGCGCCTTGGCCTGACAGGTGAGGCCGGTGGACAGGTGGACGATGGTCTCGCAGACATATTCATGCGCACTGCGGGAGAAGACGACCTGTGCATCGGTAGGCCGGCCTGCGTATTTCTCCAGGACCGTACTCAGCTCGGTCTCTACATGGGTTTGCAGAGATTCGCCGATGTCGATCTGTTTTCCGCTGACTTTGTAACGCATGTGATCTCCTTATCGTTTTGCCCGGGGCCGTGCGCAGGCATGGGCACAGGTTGCCCTGCGCCTGTTCAGCTCACGGTCGCCAGGAAGGATGGGCGGTCTGTGCGGCAAGCAGGCGACTGTGCCCTGAACTCAGGACCCGGTCGGTGACTGCTGCGGTACGCACATTTGCCATACGACAATTCGATGACAAAGCCGGTGCGGAGTCAATGCAAATCCATCGGCATTTTTCCATGTAACACACCCTATTAGCGAGGTCTTGCCAAGGAAAGTTGCGCGAAAGATGTTTATGAGATGCGGAAATTGTCGCCCAGGTAGACGCGGCGGACATTTTCGTTCTCCACCACCTCTTCCGGCGAACCGGACATCAGCACCTGGCCGTCGTGCAGGATATAGGCACGGTCGACAATCTCGAGGGTTTCGCGCACGTTGTGATCGGTGATCAGCACGCCGATGCCCCGGGTCTTCAGCTCTGCGACGAGGTTGCGGATATCGCCGACCGAGATCGGATCGACCCCGGCAAAGGGCTCGTCCAGCAACAGGTATTTCGGATCGGCCGCGAGGCAACGGGCAATCTCGACCCGCCGCCTCTCGCCGCCTGACAGCGCCAGTGCCGGGGCGCGGCGCAGATGCTCGATCGAGAAATCGGAGAGCAGTTCCTCCAGCCGTTCGCGGCGCTTGTGCTCGTCCGAAACCGCGATGTCGAGCACGGCGGAGATATTGTCCTCCACCGACAGGCCGCGAAAGATCGACATCTCCTGTGGCAGATAGCCGATGCCCAGCCGGGCGCGGCGATACATCGGAAGTGACGTTACGTTCTGCCCGTCGATGGTGACGCTGCCCGCCTCGGGAAAGACCAGCCCGGCGATCGTGTAGAAACTGGTGGTCTTGCCGGAACCGTTCGGCCCGAGCAGGGCGACGACCTCGCCCCGGTTCAGTTCCATCGACACGTCGCGGATCACCACCTTCTTGCGGTAGCTCTTGCGCAGCTTGTCGATGCGCAGGCCGGAGGTGCCGGCCGTCACGGTCAGGGTCGGGCGCGCCATCAGTTGTTGCCGCTGCCGGACAGGGTGGTGCGCACGCGACCGCTCAGGGTGGCATTGCCGGTGGTGAGGTTCACCGTCATGTTCTCGGCGCCAAGGGTGCTGCCACCCTGGGTCAGCAGCACATTGCCACGCATCACCACGGTGCCGCTGTCGATGGTATAATCGGCTTCGCCCGCCTCTGCCGCATCCTCGCCGCTGACCAGAAGCACATTGCCGCGCGCTTCCAGCCGTTCGATGCCGGAGCCTTCGGTCTTGTTGATCACCAGCACGCTGTCGGCGCTCAGCCGCATGTCACCCTGGATGATCAGGACATTGCCCTGAAACAGCGCCGAGCCGTTCTCCTGGTTGACGTCCAGCGTATCGGCAGTGACATCCACCGGCTGCGAGGTGTCCGTCTTGAGGACGCCAAAGGAAATATCAGTTCCCTGCGCCCCCGCGATCGGGGCAGAGGCAAGGGCCAGAAGGCCGGAGAGAAGAACAATACCTAGTCGTCGCACGGGTCATCTTTCTACTTTTGCAGGATCGTACACCAGCTTCACGCCGTCCGTGAACTCTATATGCACCGGGCCATTCTTTGATTTCGTAAAGATCCGCATGGCGCCGGCGGTGAAGTCGCCCAGGGGGCCGGTTGCGGTGACGGTGCCGGGGCTGCGCGCCTCCAACCCGCTCAGCAGCGTGTCGAGCTGGTCGGTCTCCACCCGCGTGCCATCCGCGGAGAGGATCCGGACATTGCCGCTGAGGGTGGCGGTGTCCTTGTCCGGGCGCACGGTGCCGGTGTCCGACAGCAACAGGATGCTGCGCCCCTCGGTGGTGCGGATCTCGGCTTCCAGATCGGTGGCGGAGGCGCTGTTCTGATCGCCTCCCGGCAGCGCCTTGGCAGCGGCAATGGTGATCTCGTGGCCATCTTCGGTGGTGCCGGTGAAAAAGGGTGAGGTCACCTGCTGGCCGCGCAGGCGGCTTTCCATCTCGAATTTGGCAAAGGGGATCACCGGTTCGGTCTGCACCCGCCGCGCGATCAGGAACAGGGTGGACAGAAGCACAAGCGCCGCCAGTGGCAGGAGCACCTTGAGATAGGCGATACTGCGCGAATGACGGTCCATCTGTCGGCCTCCCTGTCTCATCTTGATCTGTAGTTGGTGCAATGGCAGCGGTGTGCAGCGGGAATATCCTCCCGCCGCAGCTTATCAGGTATGGGCAAAGATGTCCGTCTCGGGCCAGCCCATCAGGTCGAGCTGCGCGCGAGTCGGCAGGAAATCGAAACAGGCCTTGGCCAGGGCGCTGCGGCCTTCCCGCTCCAGCCGCTGATCGAGCACTTCGCGCAGACGATGCAGGTGCAGGACATCCGAGGCGGCGTATTCGAGCTGCGCCTGGGTCAGGGTCTCGGCCCCCCAGTCACTCATCTGCTGCTGCTTGGAGATATCCACCCCGAGCAGCTCCTGGGTCAGATTCCGCAACCCGTGCCGGTCGGTATAGGTCCGCACCATGCGGCTGGCGATCTTGGTGCAATAGACCGGTGCCGCCAGCGCGCCAAAGGCGTGATACATCGCGGCAATATCGAAACGTCCAAAATGGAAGAGTTTCAACACCTTGGGATCGGTCAGCAATCGCGCGATATTGGGGGCCTCGGTCTGTCCCTTGGTGATCTGCACGATATGGGCGTCTCCGTCACCGCCCGACATCTGGATCACGCAGAGCCGGTCGCGATGCGGGTTGAGCCCCATGGTCTCGCAGTCGATGGCCACCACCGGACCCAGATCCAGCGAGTCGGGAAGGTCCTGCTGATAGAGAAAATTGGCCAAGGGACTGGTCCTGATGCAATGGGGTGACAGACGCACAATGGCAAGGACATAGGCGCTTTGGGGGCTGAACTCAACAGGTTGGACCGCCGAGGACCCTGCGTGAAACGCTGAGAATGGCCTGATTTTGCCGACTTTCGCCCGGTTTCTTGCGGTGCCTGAGCGATGGGAGGTGGATGCCGCGTCACAGCATGTGGCACCACGGAAGGGCTTGCCAAGCCCGCACCGGTTTGATTTGTCATGCGGTTGCCGGGGTTTTCCGGCGTCGAAAGAGAAAGCGGAACCGAATGCTGGGTGCAAAACGCAAGAACCCGGAGCGGCGCAATACCTTCGCCATCGTCGGATTGGGAACCTTTGGGACAGCTGTTGCCAAGGAGTTGCGCCGGTTTGGAAATCACGTCATCGGGATCGATACCAACGAGGCGCGGGTCAGCCTGTGCGCTGATGAACTATCTCAGGCGTTGATCGTCGACGCCCGCGACGAGGTCGCGTTGCGGCAGGCCGGACTCGCCGATTGCGACGTGGCGCTGGTGGCGATGGGGTCTGACCTCGAGGCGAGCATCCTCGCCGCCATCAACCTCAAGACCATCGGGGTGCCGGTGGTCTGGGCCAAGGCAACCACCAAGACCCATCACCGGATCCTCAGCAAGCTGAAGGTGGATCGGGTGATCCACCCCGAGGTCGATGTGGGCATGCATATCGCCCAGGTGCTGCACAACCCGCTGGTGCGCGATTATGTGAGCCTCGGCAACGGCTACCATGTGGTGAACTTCAAGATCCCGGAATCGCTCGAAGGCAAGGCCTTGATGGATGTGCCCTATGCGGCGCATGACCTGCGCTGCATCGCGCTGATGCGGGGCACGGAGTTCCTCGGCCAGGATGGCGCCAGCTGCAGCCTCGCCAAGGACGATCTGCTGATCCTTCTGGGCAAGCGCGCCGATCTGCGCAATTTCGCCTCGAGCCTCTCTTGAAACGAGCCGCCCGCCGTCCACTGCTGAGCCTCGACCGGGGCTTGCCGCCACCGCTGGTGCTGGCGCTGTCCTATTTCGTCTGCATCTTCATCGGTGCGCTGCTGTTGTGGAGTCCGGTGGCGCAGACCGGCAATGTCAGCTTTTCCGATGCCTTCTTCACCTCCGCCTCGGCGGTCACGGTGACCGGGCTGGCGGTGGTGGACACGGGCAGCGATTTCACCCTTTTCGGGCAGGTGGTGGTGGCGCTGCTCATCCAGCTTGGCGGCCTTGGGCTTATGGCCTTTGCGGTGCTGCTCCTCTCCGCGCTCGGCCTGCCGGTGGGGCTGCCGCAGCGGTTGATCCTGCGCGAGGACCTGAACCAGCCCTCTCTTGGCAGCCTCGCGGTTATCGTGCGCACCATCATGCTGGTGGCGCTGGTCTGCGAACTGGTGGGGGCGGCGATCCTCGCCTTTGTCTTTGTTCCGGAGTTCGGCTGGGCCAAGGGCCTGTGGCACGCGCTGTTCCACAGCATCTCCGCCTTCAACAACGCCGGCTTTGCGCTCTACCCCGACAGCCTGTCGCGCTGGGTGGGCGATCCGATCATCAATCTCGTCATCCCGGCGCTCTTCATCCTCGGGGGGCTCGGCTTCATCGTGGTGGGCGATGTGGTGCAGGCACGGTCCTGGCATCGGCTGACCCTGCACAGCAAGCTGATGCTCTCTGGGACCCTGGCGCTGATCCTGCTGGCCTGGATCGGCTTTGCGGCGCTGGAATGGAGCAACCCGGCCACCCTGGGCGGTCTGCCCGATACCGCCAGCCGGATCTGGGCCAGCTGGTTTCAGGCGGTCTCGCCGCGTACCGCCGGCTTTAACACCATCGACATCGGCGGCCTGCACGACAGTACGTCGTTGATGACCATGTCGCTGATGCTGGTGGGGGGCGGCAGCACCTCCACCGCCGGCGGCATCAAGGTCACCACCCTGATCGTCCTCATCATCGGGACCGTCGCCTTTTTCCGCCGCCAGACCGCGCTGCATGTCTTTGGCCGCAGCCTCGGGGTCGAGGACATCATGAAGGTGATGGCGCTTACCACCATCAGCATCTTCATCGTGCTGATCGGCATCTTCCTGATCTCCATCGCCCATGACGAAGAGTTCCTCGACCTCGCCTTCGAGGCGACCTCGGCCTTTGGCACTGTCGGCCTCAGCCGCGGCGCGACAGGCGAGCTGGATACGGTGGGGCGGCTGATGATCATCGTTATCATGTTCCTCGGCCGGGTCGGTCCGCTGACGCTGGGTTTTTTCCTTGCCACCCACAGCCGACCCCGGGTGCGGTATCCCAAGGGCGAGGTCTACCTGGGCTGAGGCGCCTCAGTGCAGCCGCAGCCGTTCCACATCGCGGGCCAAATCCTCGGCCAGCGCCGCCAGATCGCCATCGCCGCCGCTGCGCTTGGCTTCGAATCTCAGGGCGGTGATCGACATCTGGAACTTGCGCGCCAGCAGCTGCGGATCGGCCGAGGCGGGCAGCTCGCCCATCGCCTGCGCGCGGGCAAACAGAGCCGCGAAATCCCCGGTCATCGTGGCCAGATGCGCCCGCGCGGCGGCCTCGATCTCGGGTTCGTCCTGCGTGGCGTCAATCAGGGTTTTCACGATCATGCAGATCGCCGGGCCCCGCTGCACCTTTTCCGGGGTGCCAAAGCGGCGCATGAACTGCGCCAGCGCCCGCAGCGGCGAGGCCTCCCGGGCCGCGAGATCGGCAAGGCTCTCGCGGCTGATCCGGAGGTAACGATCCATCGCCTCCAGATACAGCGACTGCTTGCTGTGAAAGGCTGCATAGATGCTGCCCGGTTTCATCTGCAGCGCCGCCTCCAGATCCTTGAGCGAGGTCGCATGGAACCCCTTCTGCCAGAACAGGATCATGGCCGCGTCCAGCGCGGTGTCTCGGTCATATGGGCGGGCACGTGTCATGGGGGGAACATAGGCGCTCGCGCTGGCAATGTCTCCTGCCTGGACCAGCGTGAGTCTCACATTTGAGTGATTGCTCAAATTTAATCATTGAGCGATCGCTCAAACTGACTATTTCTGGCCCATGCCCTGCACGCCGTTGGGGCTGATCCGCAGAGGAGTACGGATATGACCGAATTCACCATCCACGACGAAACCACCGCCCCCGAAGCCTCCAAGCCGCTCTTGGCGAAATCCAAGGCTGCCTTTGGCCGCATTCCCGGCCTGCATGGGGTGATGGCGGAATCGCCGGAGCTGCTGGAAGGCTACCAGCGCCTGCACGAGCTGTTTCAGAACACCAGCTTCGACAAGGACGAACTGACCGTGGTCTGGCAGACCATCAACGTCGAGAATGAATGCCACTATTGTGTTCCGGCCCATACCGGGATCGCCAAGATGATGAAGGTGGATGACGCCATCACCACCGCGCTGCGCACCGAAACGCCGCTGCCGACGCCGCGCCTTGAGGCGCTGCGCACCTTTACGCTCCTTGTGGTGCGCGACCGGGGCGTGGTCTCCGACGCCGATGTTCAGGCCTTCCTCGAGGCCGGGTTCACCCGCAAGAACATTCTCGAGGTGATCCTGGGCTATGCGCAGAAGGTCATGTCCAACTACACCAACCATCTCGCGAAGACGCCGGTGGATTCGGTGTTCCACAGCCTGCTCTGGACCCGCGGAGAACAGGTCGAGGTGGCCTGAGAGCCCTCTGCGTCCCGGCCCGATTGACACTCATTGCAAGCCGCTCCGACCGAATGTCGGGGCGGCTTTCTTGTGTCCGTGGGGCAGGTTCCCATGCAGATTTCGCGCGGCACAGCCGGCAGACAGATTGACAGAGGGGCGCGCTTCTGTTTTTATTTTATCAGCCGAATTAAATATGCGCAGGATCTTCAGACCCTGCGCATCTGGCGATTGGGAGGACTTACATATGTTTCTGGGTCTTGACGTGGGAACGTCGGGGCTGCGCGCGTTGCTGGCCGACGAGGGTGGCACCGTGATTGGCGTGGCTGACGCAGGCTATGGGGTATCGCATCCTCATACCGGCTGGAGCGAGCAGGATCCGCAGGATTGGATCGAAGCCTGCAAGAGCGCGATTGCCGCGCTGCGGGCTGCCCATCCCGGCGAGCTGGCCAAATTGCGCGGTATCGGCCTCAGCGGTCACATGCATGGCGCCACCCTGCTCGACGCTGCGGGCAAGGTGCTGCGGCCCTGTATCCTGTGGAACGACACCCGCTCCGCTGCCGAGGCTGCCAGGCTGGACGCGATGCCTGGCGTGCGGGATCTGTCGGGCAATATCGTCTTTCCCGGCTTCACCGCGCCGAAACTCGCCTGGGTCAAGGCGCATGAGCCGGAGATCTTCGCGCAGGTCGCCAAGGTCCTCCTGCCCAAGGACTACGTCCGCTACTGGCTGACGGGTGAGTTCATCTCCGACATGTCCGACAGCGCCGGCACCTCCTGGCTCGACGTGGGGGCGCGGGACTGGTCCGAACAGCTGCTCGCGGCCTCGGGGATGCGCCGGGACCAGATGCCCGATCTGGTCGAAGGCTCCGCCCCCGGCGGTGAGCTGCGCGCCGAGCTGCGCGCGGATTGGGGCCTTCGTGGTCCGGTGGTGATTGCGGGCGGCGGCGGCGACAATGCAGTTGCGGCCTGCGGCGCCGGGTGTTTCCGCGAGGGCGAGGGTTTTGTCAGCCTCGGCACCTCCGGTGTGCTGCTGGCGGCCAAGGCCGCCTATACGCCCGATGCCGCCTCGGCGGTGCATACCTTCTGTCACGCGGTGCCGCAGACCTGGTATCAGATGGGGGTGATCCTTGCGGCCACCGACTGCCTGAACTGGCTGTCGCGCACCCTGGGGCAGACCCCGGCGACCCTGGCGGGCCTGCTGCCGGACCGGATCGCGGGACCCTCCTCGGTGACCTTCCTGCCCTATCTTTCGGGCGAGCGCACGCCGCACAACGATGCGCGCATCCGCGCCACCCTGGTGGGTCTCGATATCGGCGACGGCCCGGCCGAGCTGACTCAGGCGGTGATGGAAGGCGTGGCCTTTGCGCTGCGGGACTGTCTTGAGGCGCTGAAAGGTACAGAAACCAGCCTGACCCGCCTTCTCGCGGTGGGGGGCGGCACCCAGTCGCCCTATTGGGTCGAAACCCTCGCGACCGTCCTCGGCGTGCCCCTCGACCTGCCCGACAAGGGTGAATTTGGCGCCGCCCTCGGTGCCGCCCGCCTCGCCATGGCGGCCACCGGCGCCGATCTGGGCGCGGTGATGACCGCCCCGCCCACCTCTCGCACCGTGGATCCCCGGCCGGAGCTGGCCGAGGCCTATGAAGCCTCCTATGCCCGCTACCGCGCCCTCTACCCCAACATGAAAGCCCTGATGACATGAGCACCGGTTTCTTTGGCGATCTTTCCCAGATCCAATACGAAGGCGCAAACAGCACCAACCCGCTGGCCTTTCGCCACTACAACCCCGACGAGGTGATCCTCGGCAAGCGGATGGAGGACCATCTGCGTTTCGCCACCTGCTACTGGCACAATTTCGTCTGGCCGGGCGGCGATCCCTTTGGCGGTCAGACCTTCGACCGGCCCTGGTTTGCCAATACCATGGAGGCGGCAAAGCTGAAGGCCGATGTGGCCTTCGAGATGTTCACCCTGCTGCAGTCGCCCTTCTACTGCTTCCACGATGCCGACGTGCGTCCCGAAGGCGCGGATTTCGCCGAGAACACCCGCAACCTGAACGAGATCGTCGACTACTTTGCCAAGAAGCAGGAAGAGACCGGCGTCAAGCTGCTCTGGGGCACGGCGAACCTCTTCTCCAACGCGCGCTTCATGGCCGGCGCCTCGACCAACCCGGATCCGGATGTCTTTGCCTTCTCGGCGGCGACCATCAAGACCTGCATGGATGCCACTCACCGTCTGGGCGGTGAGAACTACGTGCTCTGGGGCGGGCGTGAAGGCTACGAGACGCTCCTGAACACCGACCTCGCGCAGGAAGACCAGCAGATGGGCCGGATGCTCAACATGGTGGTGGAGTACAAGCACAAGATCGGCTTCAAGGGCGCGATCCTCGTGGAGCCGAAGCCGCAGGAGCCCTCCAAACACCAGTATGACTACGACACCGCCACCGTCTATGGCTTCCTCAAGCGTCACGGGCTCGAGGGCGAGGTCAAGATGAACCTCGAGCAGGGCCATGCGATCCTCGCCGGTCACTCCTTCGAGCACGAGATCGCCACCGCGCAGGCGCTGGGCATCTTCGGTTCCATCGACATGAACCGCAACGATTACCAGTCCGGCTGGGACACCGACCAGTTCCCCAACAATACCCCCGAGGTGGCGCTGGCCTATTACCACATCCTGAAACACGGCGGCTTCACCACCGGCGGCACCAACTTCGACGCCAAGCTGCGCCGCCAATCGATCGATGCCGAGGATCTGCTGATCGGCCATATCGGCGGCATGGACATCTGCGCCCGTGGTCTCAAGGCCGCCGCCGCGATGATCGAGGACGGCACGCTGGATCAGTTCGTCTCCGACCGCTACGCCGGTTGGCAGACCCCGGCCGCTCAGGATATGCTGGCGGGCAAGCTGACGCTGGAGGAGATCGCGGCCCGAGTCGAGGCCGAGGGCATCAACCCCAAACCGCGCTCCGGTCGGCAGGAATACCTCGAAAATGTCATCAACCGGTTTGTCTGAATGAACAGGGCGCAGATCGTCAATCACGGCCTCCACCGGGGTCACATGCTGAAAGAGGCGCTGCTCGACAACGGCGTCCTCAGCCTCAGCCTGTTGAACGTCGGCGCCGTGACCCGCGATCTGCGCCTCTCTCACCGGGGCGAGAGCCGCCCTCTGGTGCTCGGCTTTCGCGATCCGGCGGAGTATCTGGTCAACCCCGGCTATCTCGGCGTCATCGCAGGCCGGGTGTCCGGTCGGATCAAGGATGCCAGCTTTGCCCATGAGGGCAATCTGGTCCGTCTGGTGGCCAATGAGGGCCGCAACCAGCTTCATGGCGGCCCGGTCGGCCTGTCCCATGTTCTCTGGGAGATCGAGCCGCTGTCCGAGACCAGCGCCCGTCTCAGCTACCACTCGCCGGAGGGGGAAAACGGCTTTCCCGGCACGGTGGAATTTTCGGTCACGGTCACGCTCGACGGGTTGGCGGTCGACTATGTCATGACCGCAGCGGTCAGCCGATCGACACCCATCAGCCTTGCGCAGCACAGTTACTACAATCTCTCCGGCGGCCAGCATCCGATCTGGGATCACCGGCTGCAGGTGGATGCCACTGGCTATCTGGTGCTGGACGACACCAATGTGCCCATGGGCCAGATCGCCGATCTTCTCGGCACACGTTATGATCTGCGCTTCGGCCGCAGCTTTGGCGAGCTGGACCCGCAGCATCTGGGCACCGATATCAACCTAGTCTTTGACGGCGACCGCGACGCCGCCCTGCCGGTGGCGACGCTGACCGCGCCGGACGGTCTGCAGATGAGCGTCATCACCAACCAGCCGGGCGCGCAGGTCTATACCGCCTCTGCGCTGGGCAGGCACCCCGGCGGATTGCTGGGGCAGACCATCGGCCCTGCCATGGGCGTCTGTTTCGAACCGCAAGGCTTTCCCAATGCGGTGAACCTGCCGCAATTCCCCAGCGTGCTGGTGACACCGGACAGACCCTACAGCCAAACCCTGAGACTGGAATTCGGATGGATCTGAAACACCTCGCCGCGCCTTTCGCCTCCGCTGCCCTGATCGCTCTTGGCGCTGCGATGCCGGCTGCGGCGACCGATCGGCCCGACCTAGGCCCCCGCCCGCAGTTCCCCGAGACCGATCTGGCGGCGGCAGAGTTGGGTCAATTGCTGTTCTACGACCGGATCCTCTCCGGCAACCGCAATATCGCCTGCTCCACCTGCCATCATCCGACCCTTGGCACCAGCGACGGGCTGTCTCTGGGTCTGGGCGAAGGCGGCATCGGCCTCGGGCCAAAACGGGTGGTGGATCCGGCCAACCCGCCCGAACAGCGCATTCCGCGCAATGCGCCCGGGCTCTGGAACCTCGGCGCGCGCGAATTCACCGTGATGTTCCATGACGGGCGGCTGGAGGATGATGCGAGCTTTCCCAACGGGATTCGCACTCCCTTGGGCGAGGATATGGTGGCAGGGTTCGACGATGCGCTGGCAGCGCAGGCCATGTTCCCAGTGCTTTCGGCGGACGAGATGGCCGGTCACTACTCTGAAAACGAGGTGGCAGAGGCGGTGCGGCTGGGGCAATTGTCACAACCCGGCGGCGCCTGGGATCGGATCGCGGCGCGGGTCGCGGCGGTGCCGGAGTACCGCAGCCGCTTTGACACGGTTCTGGGGCAGGGCGCGCCGATCACCTTTGCCGAGATCGCCAATGTGCTGGCCGATTTCATCCGCTTTGAATGGCGCGCCGACATGAGTCCCTTTGACCGCTACATGCTGGGCGAGGCGGATCTGCCGACCCCGGCCCTGCGTGGCCTGGCGCTGTTCTACGGCAAGGGAGAATGCAGCAGCTGTCATTCCGGCTGGCTGCAGACCGACCACGGGTTTCACGCGCTGGGCGTGCCCCAGTTCGGTCCCGGCAAGGCCGCCCGGTTCGAGGCGCATCACCGCGACGAGGGGCGCATTCGGGTGACCGGCGACCCGGCGGATGCCTTCGCCTTCCGCACGCCTTCATTGCGCAATGTGGCGAGCACCGCGCCCTATGGGCATTCCGGTGCCTTCGCGACCCTTGACAGCATGGTGCGTCACCACCTGGACGCGCGTCGGTCCTTGGATCATTACGACAGGTTGGAGGCGGTGCTGCCGGACCTGCCGGGCAAGCAGGACTGGCTGGTGCAGGACAGCGCAGCAGAGCGCGAAGTGCTTGTGCAGGCAGTGGAAATCGCGCCCCTGAGCCTCACCGACACGGAGATCGGCGAGATTGTCGCCTTTCTCGAGGTGCTGACCGATCAGGCTGGCGTCGATGGGCGCCTCGGAGTGCCGGAGCAGGTGCCGAGCGGACTGCCGGTGGACCGCTGAGGGCATCGCGACGGATAGGGGCCGCGCGCTGCGTTCAGCGGGTGTCAATCATCGCTGCAGGGTGACCCGTTGATTGGCGGCGAGGGTCTGCCAATCGCTCACCTCACCATCGGGCCAGATCACCCGCACCTGCACCGTTTCGGCGTCGCCGAGGCCGAAATGCAGATCGCCGCTGTCGCCGCCGGCATGACCGCCCCCCACGGTGACCTCGCGCAGCTGGGTGCGGTCATCGGCGCGCAACTCGACAAAGGCGCCCACCGCGCTTGTGTTCGGGGCCGGGGCCTCCAGTCGCAGCAGCAGCCAGTTAACAGCTGTGAACTCTGCCGCCTCTGGCTCAGCGCCCCGGTTTTGCCAGACCTCCATCGCGGCGCGGCGGTTGACCACAGCCACGTCGAGGAGACCATCGCGGTTGAGGTCCACCAGCGCGCCGCCCCGACCCCGCGCGAGGCTTGCAATTCCGGCGGCCTCCCCACTCTCGACAAAGCGTCCGTCGGCCTGTTGCAGCATCAGGTTGTTGGGGTCCTTCTGGGCCGCGTCGGGCATCTGTTCCACGTTGCCCTTGGTCACATAGATGTCGTCGCGCCCGTCGTTGTTCACATCGCCAAAGGCCGCGTGCCAACCGGTCGAGGGGCGACCGTCGCCGCCGGTATAGGGGCGGTGGGCAGTGGTGCCAAAGCCATAGGTGACATCGTCAAAGACCGGTCCCACGGCGGCGGGATCGCGCAGCTGGAACTTCTGATCGCCCATTGAGGTCAGGTAGACGTCCTGGAACCCGTCGCCGTTCATATCGCGCGAGGCGATGCCCATGCCCCAGAGCGAATAGCTCTGCCAGCCATCGGCCTCGGAATAAAGACGCGGAGGGTCCTCCATCGCCCACATCTGCTCCTGCCCGCCACGCACGTAATAATGCCGGTCATTCGACAGCCGCAGGTCGGCGCGCCCCGCGCGGTTCCAATCGCTGAACAGCACCGAAAGCGCGCAGAAGCCGGGCGAAAGCGCCTCGGCCGGGCGGTAGCGATCCCCCTCGGGGCGGTAGAGAAGCGTGTCGTCGCAGGTGCCAAAGGGCCCTTCTGGATTGCTGCGATCCACATAGGTGCCGAAGGCCAGGGTCGGCAGGCGGTTGTCGCCCTCCCAGGTGGCGGAGAAGCCGGTGGTCCAGTGATCGCCGCTCTCAAAACCGAGGTCGGTGAAGGGGGCAAAGGCGCAGCTCCCCTTGCCGCGCAGCAACAGGTCCGGTCCGGCGCGCAATACCGCAAGGTCGAGAATGCCGTCACCGTCGATGTCGAGCGGATAGGCCCCGGTGACCCCGGTGAGCGCCAGCGCCTCAGGTGTTTCGGGGGCAAAGGCCAGCTCACCGCTTTCGCTGGTGGTATTGATGAATAATTGCGCCGGGTTCTCGCCGCCGGCGGCATAGAGGTCCGGCAGCGCGTCACCGTTGCAGTCAAAGACCGCAAGCCCGCCGCCCACGTAGTGTTCCCAGCCGCCGCCGTAGACATGATCGGCCAGCGGCACCGGGGTGAAACGGGGCACGGCAGGGTCGGCCAGGGCGGGCGACGCTGCGGCCAGGATCAGGAGGAGGGACAGGTCAGGCCGCAGCATAAGCAAGCTCCTTGACGGTTCGTGCAGTCACTTCTTCGATGGCATAGGCGGCGGCGCCCTTGGCCCACATGAGATCGCCCCAGTCATGCACGATGACCTCGGGCAGGGGCGCATCGACCTGCACCACCCATTGCCGCATCTCGGCAATCAGCTGATCCGAATAAAGGTGATCGAAGGACAGCCGCGCGCCGGCCAGGATGATCTTGGACGGGTCGAAGATATTGACCACATTGGCCAGCCCGAGGGCGAACATCCGCCGCGCCCGGTCGAGGATGGAGCGGGCCATGGTGTCGCCATGCTCGGCGGCCTGGAACAGGGCGGCGACGCTGGAATGACGCTCGTTGCCGCTGGAGATATTGGCTTCGCGCAGGAGCGCGTAGTCGCCCACATAGGCCTCGAGACACCCGCGTTGCCCGCATTGGCACAGGGCGCCTTCAAGCTGCACCTTCGTGTGGCCGAGTTCCGCGCCGCAGCCGCGGATGCCGCGATAGATCTGCCCGTCGATCACGATGCCCATGCCGACCCCGTGTTCGATGGTGATGGCGATGAAGTTGTCGCAGGTGCGTCCTTCGCCAAAGAGATGCTCCGCCTTGGCGACGAGATTGGCATCATTGTCGAGAAAGACAGGGCAGGGCAGCACTTCGGCCAACGCCGCGCCGAGGTCCACGTTGCGCGCCTCCAGCGAGGAGGACCAGTAGATGAAGCTGCGCTGGGCATCGACCATGCCGGCCATGCCGATGCCGATGCCGGAGAGGTCGTCGATGGTGAAGCCGCCCTTCTTGCAGGTGAACTCCAGCGCCCGGCGGATCTGGGCGCAGAGTTCGGGCACCGGCATGGAGCCCTTGATCAGCGGCATCTCATGGTTGGCCAGTTCCTGGCCGACAAAATCGGTGATCACGGTGGAGATCACGTGATGCGAGACCTTGAGGCCGGCGATCCGATGCGCCGCGCCCCGGATCCGCAGCGCCACCCGCGGGCGGCCCCGGCGCATCTCGGCAGAGGTTTCGGGCGCGACCTCTTCGATCAGTCCGGCCGCGAGCAATTCGGCGGTGATCGAGGTCACCGTGGCCGGGCTGACGCCGGTGGCCTTGGCAATATCGATTCGGGCGATGCTCTCAGCCCCGCGAATCACGTCGAGAATCTGCTGACGCCCGCTTTCGCGCTGGTCGCCGGGGGATGACAGCCTGCCTGATCGTGCCAAATTGATGCTCCTCCGATGCCGCCACCTTCGCGCGGCGCCATGTTATGGCACCGGAAAAACCCTGCGGCAACTTCTCCCTGACAAAAGGTTACATGATTTAATTTGAAACTCAAAAAAAATATTGCTACACATGAATCACGCTGCAGGACCGATCAACGAGCTGGCCTGCACGACAAGGGAGGAAAACATGAAATTTCTGAACGGACTTTCCGTTATCGCACTCAGTGCGTTTGCTGCATCCTCGGCCTTTGCCGCGGATATGACTGTGGGCGTGAGCTGGTCGAACTTCCAGGAAGAGCGCTGGAAGACCGATGAGGCTGCGATCGTCGCGGCGCTGAAGGAAGCCGGTGCGGACTATGTCTCCGCCGACGCGCAATCCTCGTCCGCCAAGCAGCTCTCCGACATCGAGAGCCTGATCGCCCAGGGCGTCGACGCGCTGATCATCCTGGCCCAGGACGCGCAAGCGATTGGCCCTGCAGTGCAAGCTGCCGCGGATGAGGGTATTCCGGTTGTGGCCTATGACCGCCTGATCGAGGACAACCGCGCCTTCTACCTGACTTTCGACAACGTCGAAGTTGGCCGGATGCAGGCACGTGCGGTCTTTGAAGCCATGCCCAAGGGCAACTACGTGATGATCAAGGGCTCCCCCACCGACCCGAACGCGGACTTCCTGCGCGGTGGCCAGCAGGAGATCATCCAGGCGGCGGTCGACTCCGGTGACATCACCATCGTCGGCGAAGCCTATACCGATGGCTGGCTGCCCGCCAACGCACAGCGCAACATGGAGCAGATCCTGACCGCCAACGACAACAAGGTCGATGCGGTTGTGGCCTCCAACGACGGCACCGCAGGCGGTGTGGTCGCGGCGCTGACCGCTCAGGGCATGGACGGTATCCCGGTCTCCGGTCAGGACGGCGACCATGCCGCGCTGAACCGTGTGGCCAAGGGCACCCAGACCGTCTCCGTCTGGAAAGACGCCCGTGACCTCGGCAAGGCAGCCGGCGAGATCGCCGTCGCCCTCGCTGGCGGTACGGCGATGGATGCGGTGGACGGTGCTACCTCCTGGACCTCTCCGGCGGGCACCACCATGACCGCGAAGTTCCTCGCGCCGGTGCCGGTGACCAAGGACAACCTCGCGGCCGTCGTGGACGCTGGCTGGATCACCCAGGAAGCGCTCTGCCAGGGCGTGGAAAACGGCCCGGCCCCCTGCAACTGATCCCAGTTGCCCTGACCAAAGCGGATGGTCCGAAGATTTTCGGACCATCCACCCCCAAACTCTGATATACTTGCTGAATACTGGAGCCGGATATGACCGACACCACGTCTCAGCCAATCACCCCCCAAACCAAGCGCAATTTCTTCCAGCAGCTTGAGCTGGACGTACGGCTATTGGGTATGATTGGTGCCTTCATCATTCTCTGCATCGGGTTCAACCTGGTGACCGATGGGCGCTTCCTGACGCCGCGCAACATCTTCAACCTCACGATTCAGACGGTCTCCGTGGCCATCATGGCCTCCGGCATGGTCTTTGTGATCGTCACCCGCCATATCGACCTCAGCGTCGGGGCCTTGCTGGCCACCTGTTCGGCGATCATGGCGATGACGCAGACCGAATTCGTGCCGCATGTGCTGGGGCTTGGCCTCAACCATCCGATCACCTGGATCGTGGCGGTGGCGGTTGGCCTTGCGGCGGGGACGCTGATCGGGGCCTTTCACGGCTGGATGGTCGGCTATCTGACCATTCCTGCCTTCATCGTGACCCTCGGCGGCTTCCTCGTGTGGCGCAACGTGGCCTGGTACATGACCGACGGTCAGACCATCGGCCCGCTGGACTCCACCTTCCTGATGTTCGGCGGCACCAATGGCACGCTGGGCACCTCGCTGAGCTGGGTCCTTGGGCTTGGCGCCACTGGTCTTGCGCTTCTGACCCTATGGAACAGCCGCCGGGCCAAGCTGGCGCATGAGTTCCCGGTGAAGCCGCTCTGGGCCGAAGGCGTGATGGCGGCGATCATCTCCGCGGCGATCCTTGGTCTGGTGGCGGTGCTCAACGCCTATGAGATCCCCACCGCGCGCCTCAAGCGTATGTTCGAGGATCGGGGAGAGGTGATGCCCGAAGGGCTGACCATGGGCTACGGTCTGCCGATCTCGGTGCTGATCCTGATCGCGGTCGCGGTGGTGATGACCGTGGTGGCACGACGCACCCGTCTTGGGCGCTACATCTTTGCCACCGGCGGCAACCCGGACGCGGCAGAGCTGTCGGGCATCAACACCCGCCTCCTGACCGTCAAGATCTTCGCGATCATGGGCTTCCTTTGCGCTTTGTCGGCGGTTGTGGCCTCGGCCCGTCTTGCCAACCACTCCAACGACATCGGCACCCTCGACGAGCTGCGCGTCATCGCGGCGGCGGTCATCGGCGGCACGGCGCTCTCGGGCGGCTTCGGCACCATCTACGGCGCCATTCTCGGCGCGCTGATCATGCAGAGCCTTCAGTCCGGCATGGCCATGGTGGGCGTGGATGCGCCGTTCCAGAACATCGTTGTCGGCACCGTGCTCGTCGCGGCCGTCTTCATCGACATCGTCTATCGCAAGCGTGTGGGGGCCAAGTAATGACCAGTCCCAAGGAACTCCGCGCCCAAGGCGCAACTCCGATGGTGGAGATGAACAATATCTCCATCTCCTTCGGCGGCATCAAGGCGGTGGATGACGTTTCTGTCGACCTGTACCCCGGTGAAGTCGTTGGTCTGCTCGGTCACAATGGAGCGGGGAAATCGACGCTGATTAAGGTGCTCTCGGGTGCCTACAAGATGGACAGCGGCGAAATCCGCATCAACGGCAACAAGGTGGAGATCACCAACCCACGCGATGCCCGCGCGCACAACATCGAGACGATTTACCAGACGCTGGCGCTGGCGGATAACCTCGATGCAGCCTCGAACTTGTTTCTGGGGCGTGAAATCGTCACCGGAACCGGCCTCGTGAACGATGCCGCGATGGAGGCTGAGTGCCGTAAGATCATGGGCCGCCTCAACCCGAACTTCCGCAAGTTCAACGAGCCGGTCTCCGCCCTCTCCGGCGGTCAGCGTCAGTCGGTGGCGATTGCTCGCGCGGTGTATTTCAACGCCAAAATCCTGATCATGGACGAGCCCACCGCGGCGCTTGGTCCTCATGAGACGCAAATGGTGGCCGAGCTCATCCAGCAGCTGAAGGCGCAGGGCATCGGGATCTTCCTGATCGACCACGACGTCCACGCGGTGATGAAACTCTGCGACCGC
This sequence comes from uncultured Paracoccaceae bacterium, assembly GCA_937146765.1. GTDB lineage: Bacteria > Pseudomonadota > Alphaproteobacteria > Rhodobacterales > Rhodobacteraceae > Epibacterium. Next base: position 66,631 of record CAKZRP010000064.1, read on the forward strand.
GCTTCGGTGATGAAGAACGGCCAGTTGGTCGGCACCGTCGATATCGACGATGTGACGGACGATGATCTGCTGTCGATGATCATCCTCGGCAAAAAGCCGGGCGAGGCGGCGGCCTAAAACCACAAACACAAAGAACACAAAGGGGCGCTGCAAGGCGCCCCTTTTTCATCTTACGTCGTCACGATGCGTAGTTTGCCCCCTCGTCATCCAGAATGGCCTTTAAGGCCGCTAGATGCGCCGCTGAGGCATCGGGATAGTCTTCCAGTTCCTGCGCGGTCTTTTCCGCGACCTCCGGGCTCAGAACCCGCAAGGGCCGACCGGTTTGCAGGGCGCGGATATAGGTCTCCGCGGCGCGTTCGAAATAGTAGAGCCGGTTGAAGGTCTCTGCGACCGTCGCGCCAATCACCAGCACGCCATGGTTGCCCATGATCATCACCTTGACCTTGGGGTCGGTCAGCATCGCGGCGCAACGCGTGCCCTCATCCTCAAAGGCCAAGCCGCCGTATCCGTCGTCGATGACGGTGCGATTGTAGAAGGTCGCACAGTTCTGGTCGATCGGCGGCAGGCTGCTGTCCTTGAGGCAGGCCAGCACTGTGGCATGGATCGAATGCACATGCATGATGCAGCGCGCCTGCGGGCAGAGCCGATGCAGTGAGCCGTGCAGCCCCCAGGCGGTCGGGTCCGGCGCATTGGGGTGATCCATGGTGGCGGGGTCGTTGGCATCGACCTCCAACAGGTCCGAGGCCTTGATGCGGGCAAAATGGCTTTGATTCGGATTGATGAGGAAGCGGCTGCCGTCCGCATTCACCGCCAGCGAGAAATGGTTCGCCACCGCCTCGTGCATATTGAGCCGCGCGGTCCAGCGAAAGGCCGCGGCCATATCAACGCGGTCCTGCCAATGTTGGAGATTTGCCTGCATGACTGGTGATCCCTGTATGATTTCAGGGTCACTCTATCGAGGCTGCCAGCAATGTGTAGGGAAAGAATTGGTGCCCAGAAGAGGACTCGAACCTCCACGTCCTTGCGGACACTAGCACCTGAAGCTAGCGCGTCTACCAATTCCGCCATCTGGGCACGGTTGGTCAGAGCCGTATAGGCAAGATTCGCATCCTCAGCAAGGGCAAATCGTAAGGGAAAGACGAAACCCAAAAACGAAAAAACACGCTGTGTATTCAGCGTGTTGCGGGGCGAATTATCGGGAAAGAATGGTGCCCAGAAGAGGACTCGAACCTCCACGTCCTTTCGAACACTAGTACCTGAAACTAGCGCGTCTACCAATTCCGCCATCTGGGCACGGGTTGGTGAGGGGCCGTATAAGCAGAGTCGCAGGGGGCGTCAAACGGATTTTTGACATTTTTGCAAAATGCTGGGGCGCAGCGGTCGAATCCCGTCCGGGGCCCAACAGCAGCGGCGTTTTGCGCCTTGTTTGAAAGGGCTTGCGGGGGTAGATCGGAGCAACAGCTAGCGCAAGAGGAGCCAAGTCATGTCCAAACTGGTCACCATCTATGGCGGGTCGGGTTTTGTCGGCCGGTACATTGCGCGCCGCATGGCGAAAGAGGGCTGGCGCGTGCGCGTCGCGGTGCGCCGTCCCAACGAGGCGATGCATGTGAAGCCCTATGGCGTCCCGGGTCAGGTTGAGCCGGTGTTCTGCAACATCCGCGATGATGCCTCTGTCGCCGCCGTCATGGCGGGTGCCGACGCGGTGGTGAATTGCGTTGGTGTCCTCAATGAGCTGGGCAAGAACACCTTTGCCGCCGTGCACGCCGAAGGCGCTGGGCGCATTGCCCGCATCGCCGCCCAACAGGGTGTTGCGAAGCTGGTGCACCTGTCGGCCATCGGGGCAGATGCGGAGTCCGACAGCGCCTATGCCCGGACCAAGGCCGCGGGCGAGGCGGCGGTGCTGGCAGCCTTCCCGGCGGCGGTGATCCTGCGTCCCTCTGTGATCTTCGGGCCCGAGGATCAGTTCTTCAACCGCTTTGCCGCCATGACCCGGCTTGGTCCGGTGCTGCCGATCGCCGGGGGGGCCACCCGGTTCCAGCCGGTCTATGTCGACGATGTCGCCAAGGCGGCGGTGGTTGCGGTGACGGGTGCGGCGGAGCCGGGCGTCTATGAGCTGGGCGGGCCGGAAGTGAAGAGCTTTGCCGCGCTGATGGAACAGATGCTGGCGGTGATCCACCGCAAGCGCATCGTGGTCTCGCTGCCCGGTTTCGTCGCCGGTCTGATGGCCGCCGGCTTCGACTTCGGTCAGAAGGCCACCGGCGGGCTGGTGGAGAACAGTCTGCTGACCCGCGATCAGCTGAAGAACCTGGCGCATGACAATGTGGTGTCGGACGGATCGCGTGGCCTTGGCGATCTCGGTATCGAGCCGGTGACCATGGGCTCGGTCCTGCCGGACTACCTTTGGAAATTCCGCCCGTCTGGTCAGTACGACGAGCTGATGAATTCCGCCCGCAACCTGCGCGGCGATATCTGAGCGACAGGTCGGCCAGGGGAACACAGCAAGGCGCGGGGGGAAACCTCCGCGCCTTTTGCGCTGGGATCAGCTGTAAGCGACGATGAGCAGGATCACACCCAGAACCACGCGGTAGATCACATAGGGCGTGAAGCTCACCGACTTCAGCAGCCGCATCATGATCGACAGCGCGGCAAGGGCCGCAAGCATCGACAGAACCGCGGCGATGCCCATATCGCGCATAAGCGCCACATTGGCCTCCAGCGCCACTTCGGTGCCCAGCAGCAGGGCGGAGGCGATGATGGTAGGGATCGACATCAGCATGGCGATCTTGGCCCCATCCTCGCGATTGTAGCCAAGCTGCCGGGCGCCGGTGATGGTGATGCCGGACCGCGAGGTGCCGGGGATCAGGGCGATCATCTGCCAGAGCCCCATGATGAGCGCATCGCGCAGGCCCCAATCCTGTGCCGTCTTGTGGGTCGGGCCCTTCTGGTCGGCGACATAGAGCACCAGACCAAAGAGCAGCATGGTCCAGCCGATCACCGCCACTGAGCGCAGGGCGTCGCTGAGGCCGGTGAAATGCAGGATGGCGCCGAAGATCACCGTCGGGATGGTGGCGACGATCAACCCCATGGCAAGTCGGGCTCCGGCAGTGTCCAGCCGCCCGGTCAGCGCGCGCGGCAGGCCGAGCAGGCCGTCGCGGACATCGGTCCAGAAAAACAGGATCACTGCTGCAAGCGTGCCCACATGGACGGCGACGTCCACGGCCTGACCCTGATCCTGCATACCGGTGAGGCCGGGCAAGAGAATCAGATGGCCTGAAGAGGAAATCGGCAAGAACTCGGTTATGCCCTGAATGAGGGCGACAAGGATCAATTGAAACAAAGGCATAGAGTCAGGGTCCGCGGGCTGTGCTGCGTGAATGCCGCAGCTGCAGTATAAATGTATAACCCCTTTGATTTTCATGGAAAGTCGCAATTTAGGACCGAATCGGACCCAAAAACTCTGTACAAGCGCTCTGAAAGCGTTATTCACAATCAACAGACCCAATATTAGGTCAGCATTGCTTACCTATCCATCAAGCCGGGTTTTCAAACTGTCGCCGCCAGCCAAAAGGGAGTTTCACCGTGGCCAAGCAACCGATGCTGAAATTCGTGAACATCAATCGCGATATGCCCGAGAAGCGGACTGCGGAGACACGGCGGGAAGACTTCGACGAAATCTATGCCGAATTCGCGGCCGCCAAGGCGGAAGAGCAGGCCAGCCGATGCAGCCAATGTGGCGTGCCCTATTGCCAGTCCCACTGCCCGCTGCACAACAATATCCCCGACTGGCTGCACTTGACCGCCACCGGGCGTCTCGAGGAGGCCTATGCCACCTCGCAGGCCACCAATACCTTTCCCGAGATCTGTGGTCGCATCTGCCCGCAGGACCGTCTGTGCGAAGGCAACTGCGTCATCGAACAGTCCGGCCATGGAACTGTCACCATCGGGGCGGTGGAAAAGTACATCACCGACACCGCCTGGGACCGCGGCTGGGTCAAGCCCAATGCTCCCCTTGCGGAGCGTGCGGAATCCGTTGGCATCATCGGCGCGGGCCCCGGCGGTCTGGCTGCGGCCGATATGCTGCGCAAGGCCGGCGTGCAGGTCACCGTCTATGACCGTTACGACCGCGCGGGCGGTTTGCTGACCTATGGCATTCCCGGCTTCAAGCTGGAAAAGGATGTGGTCATGCGCCGCAACCAGCTTCTGGCCGATGGCGGCGTCACCTTTGTGATGAACTGCAACGTGGGTCAGGACATTTCCTTTGAGGAGATCCGCGCCAAGCATGATGCGGTGATCATCGCAACCGGCGTCTACAAGTCCCGCGATCTCGCGATGCCGGGTTCCGGCGCGACCGGGATCGTCAAGGCAATCGACTTCCTCACCGCCTCCAACAAGGTGGCGAACTTCGGCGATACCGTGGCCGAGTATGAGGATGGCACCTATAACGCCAATGGCAAGAAGGTCGTGGTGATCGGCGGCGGCGATACCGCGATGGACTGCGTACGGACCTCGATCCGTCAGGGCGCGACTTCGGTCAAATGTCTTTATCGTCGTGACCGCGCCAACATGCCCGGCTCGCAGCGCGAAGTGCAGAACGCCGAGGAAGAAGGCGTGGTCTTTGAATGGCTCTCCGCCCCGAAAGGCTTCACCGATGCCGGTGGCAAGGTTGCAGGCGTGATGGTGCAGAAGATGCGTCTGGGTCAGCCCGATGCCTCCGGTCGTCAGGCCCCCGAGGTGATCGAGGGCGCCGACTATGTCGAAGAGGCTGATCTGGTCATCAAGGCGCTGGGCTTTGAGCCGGAAGAGCTGCCGACCTTGTGGGACCAGCCGAACCTGCCCGTGACCCGCTGGGGCACCGTGAAGGCGGAGTTCAAGACCGGCGCGACCAATCTCGACGGCGTCTATGCGGTGGGCGACATCGTGCGCGGGGCCTCGCTGGTGGTCTGGGCGATCAAGGACGGGCGGGACTGCGCCGAGGCGATCCTTGCGCGGTTCAACGCCAAGGCCGCTGTCGCTGCCGAGTAGACCCGGACAGGGGAGGACCCAGATGACACAGCATGAAGGGCGCTGCCTCTGTGGCGCCGTCAGCTTCACCATCCAGGACCTGCGCAAGGATTACGGCACATGCCATTGCAAGATGTGCCAGCGCTGGGCCGGATCTGCCCTTCTCGCCGTGACGGTGGAAGATGCACAGATCCGCTTTGAGGGTGAAGATCACATCGGGCGCTTCCAGTCCTCCGACTGGGCCGAACGCGCCTTCTGCACCACTTGCGGCACCGGTCTCTGGTATCGCGTGACCATCCCCGGCCCGCATCAGGGCGAGTACGAAATTCCCATAGGGCTCTTGGACAATTCCAACGGCCTCGAGATGACCAGAGAGATCTTCATCGATCTCAAACCGGATGCTTTCGCCTTTGACGGCGACAGAGAACAACTGACCGAGGCGCAGGTCCTCGCGCTCTACGGGCAGACCACGGAAGGAGCCTGACTATGACCAAATATGACGAGAATTGGGTTCGCGCCGAGGAAGCAAAGCGCAAATGGATGGCCGAAAACGGTCTCTATTCCGAGGAAGAAGAGCATTCTTCCTGCGGTGTGGGCCTTGTGGTCTCCATCGATGGGGCCAAGAGCCGCAAGGTGGTTGAGGCCGGCATCAACGCGCTGAAGGCGATCTGGCACCGCGGCGCGGTGGACGCCGACGGCAAGACCGGCGACGGCGCGGGCATCCATGTGCAGATCCCGGTGCCCTTCTTCTACGATCAGGTGCGCCGCACCGGTCACAACCCGCGTGAGAACGAGCTGCTGGCTGTGGGTCAGGTCTTCCTGCCCCGCACCGATTTTGGCGCGCAGGAGACCTGCCGGACCATCGTCGAGACCGAAGTGCTGCGCATGGGTTACTACATCTACGGCTGGCGTCATGTGCCGGTGGATGTGGCCTGCCTCGGTGAAAAGGCCAACGCGACCCGCCCCGAGATCGAGCAGATCCTGATCTCGAACTCCAAGGGCGTGGACGAGGAAACCTTTGAGCGTGAGCTTTATGTGATCCGTCGCCGCATCGAAAAAGCGGCAGCGGCAGCGCAAGTGGGCACGCTTTACATTGCGTCGCTGTCCTGCCGCTCGATCATCTACAAGGGCATGATGCTGGCCGAACAGGTTGCGGTTTTCTATCCTGACCTGATGGACGAACGCTTTGAATCCGCCTTTGCGATCTATCACCAGCGCTACTCCACCAACACCTTCCCGCAGTGGTGGCTGGCACAGCCCTTCCGGATGCTCGCCCACAACGGCGAGATCAACACGCTTAAGGGCAACCTCAACTGGATGAAATCGCACGAGATCCGCATGGCCTCGGCGACCTTTGGCGACCATGCCGAAGATATCAAGCCGATTGTGGCCAACGGCTCGTCTGACTCTGCCGCGCTTGACTCGGTGTTCGAGGTTCTGGTGCGCGCCGGCCGCTCTGCGCCGATGGCGAAAACCATGCTGGTGCCGGAAAGCTGGTCCAAGCAGGCCGAGGAACTGCCGCAGGCCTGGCGCGACATGTATTCCTACTGCAACGCAGTGATGGAGCCCTGGGACGGTCCTGCGGCCCTGGCGATGACCGATGGTCGCTGGGTCTGCGCGGGTCTTGACCGCAACGGTCTGCGCCCGATGCGCTATGTGGTGACCGGCGACGGTCTGGTCATCGCGGGTTCCGAGGCCGGCATGGTGCCGATCGACGAGGCCACCGTGGTGGAAAAGGGCGCTTTGGGTCCGGGTCAGATGCTGGCCGTGGACATGCAAAAGGGCGAACTCTACCACGACGTTGAAATCAAGGACAAACTCGCCCGCGCCCTGCCGTTTGGCGAGTGGGTCGAGAAGGTCAACGATCTGGACGAGATCCTCGGCGGCGTGCAGGAAGTGCCGCTGTTCAAGGGCGAAGAGCTGCGCCGCCGTCAGGTTGCCGCTGGCTATACCATCGAAGAGCTGGAGCAGATCCTCGCGCCGATGGCCGAGGACGGCAAGGAAAGCCTCGCCTCCATGGGCGATGACACGCCCTCTGCGGTTCTGTCCAAACAGTACCGTCCGCTGAGCCATTTCTTCCGCCAGAACTTCTCTCAGGTGACCAACCCGCCAATCGACTCCTTGCGCGAATTCCGCGTGATGAGCCTCAAGACGCGGTTCGGCAACCTCAAGAACGTGCTGGATGAAGACAGCTCGCAGACCGAGATCGTCGTGCTGGAAAGCCCCTTTGTGGCGAACTCCCAGTGGGACAAACTGGCAGAGAACCTTGGTTCCAAACTGGCCGAGATCGACTGCAGCTTTGCCGCCGGTCGCGGCAGCCTGCAAACCGCGCTGAGCCGCATCCGCGCCGAGGCCGAAGAGGCCGTGCGCTCCGGTGCTGGTCACATTGTGCTGACCGACCAGTTCTCGGGCGAGGGCAAGGTGGCGATGCCGATGATCCTCGCGACCTCGGCCGTTCACTCGCACCTGATCCGTCAGGGCCTGCGGACCTTCTGCTCGCTCAACGTGCGCTCTGCCGAATGTATCGATCCGCATTACTTTGCGGTGCTGATCGGCTGTGGGGCCACTGTGGTCAACGCCTACCTTGCTGAGGACTCCATTGCCGACCGGATCGAGCGTGGCCTCCTGGATGGCACCCTGACCGAAAACGTGGCGCGCTACCGTGAAGCCATCGACCAGGGTCTGTTGAAGATCATGGCGAAGATGGGGATTTCGGTGATTTCCTCCTATCGCGGCGGTCTGAACTTCGAGGCGGTGGGCCTGTCCCGCGCCATGGTGGCGGAGTATTTCCCCGGCATGACCTCCCGCATTTCCGGGATCGGTGTGCACGGTATTCAGGTGAAGGCCGAGGAAATCCACGCCAAAGGCTGGACCATGCCCGAGGGTATCCTGCCCATCGGCGGCTTCTACAAGGCGCGGAAATCCGGCGAGACCCACGCCTGGGAAGCGACCTCGATGCATATGCTGCAGATGGCCTGCAACAAAGCCTCGTTTGAACTGTGGAAGCAGTATTCGGCCAAGATGCAGTCGAACCCGCCGATCCACCTGCGCGACCTGCTGGACATCAAGCCGCTCGGCAAGGCAATCCCGATTGAGGAAGTGGAATCGATCACCTCGATCCGCAAACGCTTTGTCACGCCGGGCATGTCCCTGGGCGCGCTGAGCCCCGAGGCGCATAAGACCCTCAACGTCGCGATGAACCGTATCGGTGCAAAATCCGACTCCGGTGAGGGCGGCGAAGATCCGGCACACTTCTTGCCGGAACCCAACGGCGACAACCCTTCTGCCAAGATCAAGCAGGTGGCGTCCGGCCGCTTTGGGGTGACTGCGGAATATCTGAACCAGTGTGAAGAGCTGGAAATCAAGGTGGCCCAGGGCGCAAAACCCGGTGAGGGCGGCCAGCTGCCGGGCATGAAGGTCACCGACCTGATCGCCCGTCTGCGCCACTCCACCAAAGGGGTGACGCTGATTTCCCCGCCGCCGCACCACGATATCTATTCCATCGAAGATCTGGCGCAGCTGATCTACGACCTGAAGCAGATCAACCCGCGCTGCAAAGTGACGGTGAAGCTGGTGGCCTCCTCCGGCGTGGGCACCATCGCGGCCGGTGTGGCCAAGGCGAAGGCGGATATCATCCTGATCTCCGGCCACAACGGCGGCACCGGGGCTTCTCCGGCGACCTCGATCAAATACGCGGGCCTGCCGTGGGAGATGGGCCTCACCGAGGCGCATCAGGTTCTGGCGATGAACAACTTGCGCGATCGCGTCACCCTGCGGACCGATGGTGGCCTGCGCACCGGTCGTGACATCGTCATGGCCGCGATGATGGGGGCCGAGGAATACGGCATCGGCACCGCCGCGCTGATCGCGATGGGCTGTATCATGGTGCGTCAGTGCCAGTCGAACACCTGCCCGGTGGGCGTCTGCACCCAGGACGAGTCCCTGCGCGCCAAGTTCACCGGCAACGCCGACAAGGTGGTGAACCTCATCACCTTCTACGCTCAGGAAGTGCGCGAGATCCTCGCCTCCATCGGGGCGCGCAGCCTCGCGGATGTGATTGGTCGCGCGGATCTTCTGGCGCAGGTGTCGCGTGGCTCGGCTCACCTCGACGACCTCGATCTGAACCCGCTTCTGATCACCGTCGATGGCTCGGCCAGCATCGTCTACAACCGTGACAAGGACCGCAACGCGGTGCCGGATACGCTGGACGCCGAAATCGTGCGCGATGCTGCCCGTTTCCTGCAGGATGGCGAGAAGATGCAGCTGTCTTATGCGGTGCAGAACACGCACCGTACCGTGGGCACCCGCACCTCGAGCCATATCGTCCGCAACTTCGGGATGCGCAACAAGCTGCAGCCGGATCACCTGACGGTGAAACTGCAAGGCTCTGCCGGCCAGTCGCTGGGTGCCTTTGCCGCGCCGGGTCTGAAGCTTGAGGTCTCTGGCGACGCGAACGACTACGTGGGCAAGGGTCTCTCCGGCGGCATCATCGTGGTGCGCCCGCCGATGGCCTCGCCGCTGAAGGCCTCCGAGAACACCATCATCGGCAATACCGTGCTCTATGGGGCAACCGACGGTTATCTCTTTGCCGCAGGCCGCGCGGGCGAGCGTTTCGCTGTCCGCAACTCCGGCGCCAAAGTGGTGGTCGAGGGCTGCGGCACCAACGGCTGTGAATACATGACCGGCGGTGTGGCGGTGATCCTCGGCTCTATCGGCGCCAACTTCGGTGCGGGTATGACCGGCGGTATGGCCTATCTCTATGATCCGGAAGGGAAAGCTTCGGACCTGATGAACATGGAGAGCATCGTGACCTGCCCGGTGACGGTGGACCATTGGGAAGCCCAGCTGAAAGATCTGGTCGAGCGTCACCACGCCGAGACCGGCAGCCGCAAGGCCGCGGAGATCCTGCAGCATTGGGACAGCGAGAAGGCCAACTTCCTGCAGGTTTGCCCACGTGAGATGCTGGACAAGCTGACTCATCCGATTGCGCTGGAGGCCGAGGCGGTCCCCGCGGAGTGATATGAAATCCCCGAGGATTAAGAGTTTCTCTTATTCCTGAAACTGAGCCCCGCTGTGCTTCGGCCTGCGGGGCCTTTTTTGTGGCAGGCCAAGGCAGGCTCGCGTGGCGGGAAGGTGCCTGCGGCATGGTTTTCCCTGTTGGAGAGGACGGAGCCTCTGTCCTATAGAGGGACATGGCAAAGGCAGCGCGCAAGACATCATCCCGGACATCCCCCCTGAAGGCCCTGTGGCGCAGCCCCGCAGCGCTGGTGCGGCGCGCGCGTCGCTGGTTCTTGCGCGCAAGCCTCGCCCTTGTCGCCTTTTTCGGCCTGTCGATCCTCTTGTTCTCGGTGGTCAATCCGCCCACCACCCATACCATCGTCTCCGAGTATTGGCGGCTGGGGGCGGTGAAGCGGGACTGGGTGCCGATCGAGGACATGGCCCCGGTGATGGCGCGTTCGGTGGTCGCCGCCGAGGATGCGCGGTTCTGCGAGCATTGGGGGTTCGACGTCGAGGCGATCCGCTCCGCGCTTGAGGAGGGCGGGCGGCGGGGGGCTTCCACCCTGACTCAGCAGGTGGTCAAGAACGTCTTCCTCTGGCAGGGGCGCAGCTGGCTGCGCAAGGCGCTGGAGACTTTCATCACCCCGGCGGTGGAGGCCACCTGGAGCAAGCGGCGCATCGTGGAGGTCTACCTCAACGTGGCCGAAATGGGCGAGGGCATCTTTGGCGCCGAGGCGGCAGCACAGCATTACTTCGGCGTCAGCGCCCGGGATCTCTCGGCGCAACAGGCGGCCCTGATCGCGGCGCTATTGCCCAACCCAAAGGAGCGGTCCGCCGCCAAACCCGGCGATTTTATGCGCAAGCGGGCGCGACAGATCGCGGATGGGGCCGCAACGATCCAACGCGATGGCCGCGCCGCCTGTTTCGAGCATTGAAGTTTCCCCGCCGGCAGGGCATTGCTGGGGAACGAAGCCTTAACCAGAACGCAGACCAACCGGAGAGCTCAGGACCGCCCATGGCACGTCTCTATCATGTCCCCCTGTCCCCCTTCTGTCGCAAGGTGCGCCTGTCGCTTGCGGAAAAGAAGATCGAGGTGGAGCTTGTCGAGGAACGCTACTGGGAGCAGGAGGCCGATTTCCTGCGCCGCAACCCGGCAGGCAAGGTGCCGGTCCTGCGGCTTGACGGGATGCTGATGGCCGAAAGCGCGGCGATCTGCGAATATATCGAGGAAACCCGCCCCGATCCCTCCCTGATGCCCCGCAAACCCGCCGAGCGGTTGGAGGTGCGGCGTCTGGTGAGCTGGTTTGACGACAAGTTCCACAGTGAAGTCACGTCAAAGCTGCTCTACGAGCGGGTGAACAAGAAGATCACCGGCCAGGGCTATCCCGACAGCACCAATGTCAAGAACGGGGCCAAGGCGATCAAGTACCACATCGACTATATGTCCTGGCTGCTGGATCACCGGCGCTGGCTGGCGGGGGACAGCATGACGCTGGCGGATTTCGCGGCGGCGGCGCATCTCTCCTGTCTCGACTATATCTCGGACGTGGACTGGAACCGCTCGGCAGCGGTGAAGGACTGGTATGCGAAGATCAAGTCGCGCCCGGCCTTCCGCTCCATCCTGGCCGATCAGGTGCCGGGCTTCCGCCCGCCGTCCCATTACGCGGATCTCGATTTCTGAGCTCCGCAAGAGGGGGCTGTCTGCCCCCTCCGGGCCTTGCGGCCCGTTCACCCCCGAGGATATTTCTGAAAAGATGAAGGACCTCGGTGAGCTCAAGACAAGGTTGATCGCGCAGGCCCGGGCCGAAGGCTTTGTCTCGGCGCGGATCTGTCGGCCCTGGGATGTGCCCGAGGTGCCCGCGCGGCTGCGTGCCTTTCTGGCGGCAGGCTACCACGGGCAGATGGGCTGGATGGAGGAGCGTGTGGACTGGCGCGCGAATCCGGCCGTCCTCTGGCCCGAGGCGCGGTCGGTCCTGATGCTGGCGGAAAGCTATACGCCCGAAGAGGATCCGATGGCAGTGGTCGGTCTTGCGGACCGGGCGGCGATTTCGGTCTATGCCCGCGGCAAGGACTACCACGATCTGGTCAAGAAGCGGCTGAAACGGTTGGCGCGCTGGCTGATTGCCGAGGCGGGGGACGCGGCGCAGGTCAAGGTTTTTGTCGATACCGCACCGGTGCCGGAAAAGGCACTGGGCCAGGCGGCGGGGCTTGGCTGGCAAGGCAAACACACCAACCTCGTCAGCCGGGATTGGGGCAACTGGGCCTTTATAGGCTCTGTTTTCACCACTTTGGACCTTCCGGTCGATGCGGCTGAACCGGATCACTGCGGCTCCTGCCGGGCCTGTCTCACGGCCTGTCCGACCGAGGCCTTTCCAGCCCCCTATCAGCTCGACGCGCGGCGCTGCATTTCCTATCTGACGATCGAGCACAAGGGGCCGGTCGATCCCGAGCTGCGCCCCAAGCTTGGCAATCGGATCTATGGGTGCGACGATTGCCTGGCTGCCTGCCCCTGGAACAAGTTTGCGGTTCAAGCCTCCGACCTACGGTATGCGGCGCGGGACGGAACGGTTGCGCCCCCGCTGGCGGAGCTTGCGGCCCTGGACGACACGGAGTTTCGCGCGCGGTTTTCCGGCTCGCCGATCAAGCGGATCGGGCGGGATCGCTTTGTGCGCAATGTGCTTTATGCCATCGGCAATTCGGGACTGGGGGAGTTGCGTAGGGTGGCGCAGGGCCTGTGTGATGACCCGGATGAGACCGTCGCCGATGCGGCCCGCTGGGCGGTGGCGCGGCTCTCCTGATGCCGGGAATGACGCTAACGGAGTGGACGTGACGCTCAGAGGCGTTACACCCGCTCTGACGCGAACGAATATCGAGGATGACATGGCACTACTGCTCGGGGTCGACACTGGGGGCACCTATACCGATGCGGTGCTGATCCGCGACGAAGTGGAGGTGATTGCCGCGGCCAAATCTCTCACCACCCGGCAGGATCTGGCCATCGGGGTGGGTGGCGCAGTGCGGGCGGTGCTGGCGCAATCAGGCGTCGCGCCGTCGGAGGTCTCGCTGGCTGCCTTGTCGACGACTTTGGCCACCAATGCGCTGGTCGAGGGGCAAGGCGGGCGCGTGGCGCTGATCTACATCGGATTTCAGCCGCAGGATCTGGAGCGTCATGGCCTGAGCGAGGCGCTGAAGGGCGATCCGGCCTTGATCCTCGCGGGTGGTCACACCCATGCGGGCAGCGCGGCGCAAAAGCTCGACACCGAGGCGTTGATTTCCTTTTTGGAGACTGAATCTGCCGGGGTCAGCGGCTTTGCGGTGGCAGGGGTCTTTGCCACCCGCAATCCCGCGCATGAGCTGGAGGTGGCGCGGATCATCCAGGAGCGCACCGGCGCACCGGTGACCTGTTCGCACCAGCTGTCAGCCAAGCTTAACGGGCCGAAACGGGCGCTGACCGCGGTGCTGAATGCGCGGCTGATCGGGATGATAGACCGGTTGATCAATCGGGCGGCAGATACGCTCACCGCAATCGGGATCGAGGCGCCGATGATGGTGGTGCGCGGCGATGGTGCCCTGATGTCGGCAGAACAGGCACGCAGCCGACCGATCGAGACGATCCTGAGCGGACCCGCGGCCTCGATCGTGGGCGCACGCTGGATGACCGGCGCGGATCATGCCTTGGTGAGCGACATTGGCGGCACCACCACCGATGTGGCGCTGATCGAGCGGGGCCTGCCCAAGATCGACCCCGAAGGCGCGCAGGTGGGTGGGTTCCGCACCATGGTGGAGGCGGTGGCGATGCGCACCACCGGCCTTGGCGGCGACAGCCAGGTGCATCTGGTCACCGAGGGGCTGACCGGGGGGATCACCCTCGGGCCGCGACGGGTGCTGCCGATCTCGCTGCTTGCCACCGAGGCGCCGGAGGTGGTGCTGCCGACGCTGGAGGCGCAGCTGCGCGCGCCGGTGGTGGGTGAATACGACGGACGGTTCGTGCGTGCGGTGATCGGCCAGCCGGTGGTTGGCCTCAGCGAGCGCGAGGCAGCGCTGCTGGCACGGATCGGCACCGCGGTGCATCCGATGGGCGATGTGCTGCGGACCCGGATGGAACAGGGGGCGCTTTCGCGGCTGGTGGATCGCGGTTTGGTGCAGGTGGCGGGGGTGACGCCCTCGGATGCCAGCCATGCACTGGGGCGCGTTGCAGCCTGGAACCGGGAGGCGGCGGAGATGGCGCTGACCCTCTTTGCCCGCCGACGGGTGGGAAGCGGCGACATGGTGACCCGCGATGCGACAAGCCTGGCGCAGATGATCGTGGATCAGCTGACCGAGCAAACCGCCATGACCCTGCTGGAGTCGATCTTCGCCGAAGAGGCCGGGCTGTTCGGTGGCGAGCCGAAGGAACTGGCGCGCCATGTCTTGCTGCGCCGGGGTCTTGCCGGACACCGGGGGCTGCTGGCGCTGGACGCGCGCGTCAACGTGGATGTGATCGGGCTTGGAGCCTCGGCACCCAGCTATTACCCGGCGGTGGGCGAGCGATTGCGCTGCAAGATGATCCTGCCGGAACATGCCGGCGTGGCCAATGCCATCGGCGCCGTGGTGGGGCGGATCACGCAGCGGCGCGCGGGCACGGTCACGGCCCCGTCGGAGGGGCGCTTCCGGGTGCATTTCGAGACTGGCCCGCAGGATTTCAGCGCCAGCGAGGAGGCCATGGCGGCCCTAGAGGCGCAACTGCGTGCGGAGGCGGTCAAGGCTGCGGAAGAGGCCGGGGCGGAGGACATCCATGTGCATGTCAGCCGCGATCTGCGTCTGGCCGAGGTGGAAGCGCGGCAGGTCTTTGTCGAGGCCACACTGACGGTGGAGGCCAGCGGCCGTCCCCGCGTGGCGCATGACTGACTAAAGACAGCCCCGCCGGTCGGACGGGGCTGTTTCACGTGAAATCAGGCTCTAACAGGGCTTATTCGGCAGCCTTGTCCCGCTTTGGCAGCACCCAGTCGGGGCGGGCGAAATGGCAGGTGTAGCCATTGGGCAGGCGCTGGAGATAGTCCTGATGCTCCGGCTCCGCTTCCCAGAAGTCGCCGACAGGCTCAACCTCGGTCACCACCTTGCCGGGCCAGAGGCCGGAGGCGTTGACGTCCTCGATGGTGTCCAGGGCCACCGCCTTTTGTGCCTCGTCCACATAGTAGATCGCGGAGCGATAGCTCATCCCGAAGTCATTGCCTTGACGGTTCTCGGTGGTCGGATCGTGGATCTGGAAGAAGAACTCCAGCATCTCGCGATAGGAGGTCAGGGCCGGATCATAGATGATCTCGATCCCCTCAGCATGGGTGCCGTGGTTCTTGTAGGTCGCGTTGGGCACATCGCCGCCGGTGTAACCGACGCGGGTGCTGATGACACCCTTGCGGTGCCGGATCAGCTCCTGCATGCCCCAGAAGCAGCCGCCGGCCAGAACGGCGCGTTCAGTCGTGCTCATCGGTGGTCCTCCACTTGATTGACATAAGCGCCATAGCCTTCGTCTTCCATGTCGTCGAGATGGATAAAGCGCAAGGACGCCGAGTTGATGCAGTAGCGCAGGCCGCCCCGGTCGGCGGGACCGTCGGGGAAGACATGGCCGAGATGGCTGTCGCCATGGGTCGAGCGGACCTCGGTACGGATCATGCCAAGGCTGCGGTCCTCGATCTCCTGCACATGGGTCTGTTCGATCGGTTTGGTAAAGCTCGGCCAGCCGCAGCCGGATTCATATTTGTCCGAGGAGGCAAACAGCGGCTCGCCGGAAACGATGTCGACGTAGATACCCGGCTCCTTGTTGTAGAGCAGCTTGCCGGTGCCGGGCCGTTCGGTGCCGGAATTCTGGGTGACATAGAATTCCTCCTCCGAGAGGGCGGCGATGGCGTCGGGGTTCTTGAAATAGGGGGTCATGAGCCTCTCCCAGGGTGTCTCGATGAGCCAGTAAGTGGGGTCGCAGACTGCGCTTTCAAACCCTGATTTGCAAGAGGCGGCTTGCAGGGGCCGGGCAAATGACAAAAAGTGATCCCAGGTGACGGCGCCGCCGTAGTCTGATCGAAGGGAGACTGTCGATGCGCGCGTTTTTGACTGGCCTATTGATGTCACTGGTGGCGACGACCTCGCAAGGCGCGCCGGTCAGCGGTGTGTTCCAATCCATCGACGGCGGCACTTTGGATCTGGAGACCTACCGCGGGCGGCCGGTGCTGGTGGTCAATACCGCCTCTATGTGCGGCTTCACCGGTCAGTATGACGATATGCAGGTGCTTTATGACACCTACCGCGATCAGGGTTTGGTGGTGTTGGCGGTGCCCTCCAATGATTTCAACCAGGAACTGGGCAGCGCCGAGGAGGTGCTGGAGTTTTGCGAGGTGCGGTTTGACCTCGACCTGCCGCTGGCCGATATCACCCCGGTGACAGGTGCGGCGGCGCATCCCTTTTATCAGGCCGTGCGGCAGCAGACCGGTT
Organism: uncultured Paracoccaceae bacterium; assembly: GCA_937146765.1. Classification (GTDB taxonomy): domain Bacteria; phylum Pseudomonadota; class Alphaproteobacteria; order Rhodobacterales; family Rhodobacteraceae; genus Epibacterium. The sequence continues at coordinate 83,092 of CAKZRP010000064.1, forward strand.
TTGTGCCGCGCTGGAACTTCAACAAGATCCTGCTGTCGCCGCGGGGCGAGGTGGTGGCGACCTGGGGGTCGCTCACCAAGCCGATGTCGAGCAGCATCCGTCGTGCGGTCGAAGAACAGCTGAAAGGGTGACCGATCAGTCCTGCTGGGCGGCAAAGGAGCCGACAGGCCGGGCGGGGGTAGCATTGGGCTGGCGGGAGAGCTGCACCGCAAGGATGCCGAGGGTCACCACACCGACGCCGATCAGATCGAGCATCCCCAGGCTCTCGCCCAGAAGCAGGCTGGCAATGGCAACGCCGAAGACCGGGTTGAGGAAATGGAAGGTCGCCGCCCGCACCGCGCCGATGCGGTTGAGCAGCACCACCCAGATGAAGGTCGCCATCAACCCCGGCACCACGGTGGTATAGGCAAAGGCCAGTACCAGCGGCAGTGAGGGTTCGACCCGGATCGTCTCGAACAGCAGCGCTGCAGGGAAGAGCACCGCCGAGCCGATCAGCATTTGCAGGCCTACGACCATCATGAAATTGCCGCCCGAAGTCGCCCCTCGCAGGGCGAGTGTCGCGGTGGTTAGGGCCAGCACGCCAAGGCCGCAGAGGGCGATCCCGAGCAGGTCCACGCCGGCGCTGATGCGGGTGCCCATGATAAGGGCCACACCGGCGACACCCGCCACAAGGCCCGCGATCCCCAGCGGTCGGATGGTCTCACGGAAGATCAAGAGCGAGGCCAGAGCAACCAGTAGCGGCATGGTGGAGGCGATGATCGCGGCGACACTGGCGCCGACCCATTGCATCGCCACGAAGTTGAGACCGAGGTAGAGCGCATTCTGACAGATGCCGAAGATCACGGTCGCCTTCCACTGGGCGGGTGTGAGCCGCCAGCTCTGGCCCATGGCACGGGCGATCATCACCCCGATGAGGCCGGAGATCAGGAACCGCATCGCCAGCGAGAACAGCGGCGAGGCATCCGCGACGATGATCCTTGCCGAGGTGAAGGCCGAGGACCACATCAGGGCGAAGGTCAGCCCCATCGCTATTGCACGCAGATCCATCGATGTTGTCCTCTCGGGTGATTTTGCCCGCAGGCTAGCGGCTTGGCTAACATGTGAACAGAGTGGAGAACGGGATTGGTACAATAGAAAAGGGCCACCCAAACGGGCAGCCCTCGAAGCGGTGCGCCTTGGCCGCAGGGCCGATCAGGCTTAGCCGTTCACGCTGTCCTTCAGCGCTTTGGCAATGGTCATTTTCACGACCTTGTCTGCTTCTTTCACGAATTTCTCGCCGGTGGCCGGGTTGCGCACTTCGCGCTCGGGACGCTCGCGGCAATAGATCTTGCCGACACCCGGCAGAGTCACGGCACCACCGCCGGACACTTCACGGGTGATCAGGTTGCACACGGCATCCAGAGCGGAACCAGCGGTTTTCTTGTCGCTGCCCATTTCCTCAGCCAGCGCTGCCACAAGCTGAGTTTTGGTCATCGGTTTGGACATTCTTAGCTCTCCTTGAAACTGCCCGACGTGTTGGGGCCTCATCGCGTAACATTAGCGTTATGTTGTGGGACAACACAACGCGTAGTGGGCAAGATCAAGCGCCAAACAAGCAAATTTCCGTGGAAAAAACCACATTTTCACGCTTACAGGAAGGCGGTTTCGTCGAAAGAGCGCAATTTCCGGCTGTGAAGGCGCTCCAGCGGCATGCTGCGGAGCTTCTCCATCGCCTTGATCCCGATGAGAAGATGGCGCGAAACCTGGGTGCGATAAAAGTCCGACGCCATCCCCGGCAGCTTCAATTCGCCGTGCAAGGGCTTGTCGGAAATGCACAGAAGCGTGCCATAGGGCACCCGGAACCGATAGCCATTGGCGGCGATGGTGGCGCTCTCCATATCAAGAGCAATGGCACGCGATTGGCTCAGGCGTTGCACGGGGCCGGACTGGTCGCGCAGTTCCCAGTTGCGGTTGTCGTGACTGGCGACGGTGCCGGTGCGCATGATCCGCTTGAGGTCAAAGCCCTCATAGCCAGTTTCTTGCGCCACCGCCTCTTCCAGCGCGACCTGGATTTCCGCCAACGCCGGGATCGGTACCCAGACCGGAAGGTCAGCATCGAGCACGTGATCTTCGCGCAGGTAGGCATGGGCGAGCACAAAGTCCCCCAGCGCCTGAGAGTTCCGCAGGCCGGCGCAGTGACCCACCATCAGCCAGGCATGGGGCCGCAGCACGGCGATATGGTCCGTCGCGGTCTTGGCGTTTGAAGGGCCGACGCCGATGTTGACCAGCGTGATACCGTTCCCGTCCGCCCGCTTCAGGTGGTAGGTCGGCATCTGCGGCATCTTGGGCGAGGCAGCAAGCGCGCCATCTGGTGTGGTGATCTCCTCGTTGCCGGTGGAGACAAAGCTGGTGTAGCCGCTGTCCGGATCGGCCAGCTGCGCGCGGGCATAGGCCTCAAACTCGGTCACGTAGAACTGGTAGTTGGTGAACAAGACGTGGTTCTGGAAATGCTCGGGGTCGGTCGCGGTGTAATGCGACAGCCGCGCGAGCGAGTAGTCGACCCGCTGCGCGGTAAACAGGGACAGGGCGCCGACGCCATTGACCGGCACAAAGGTGCCATTGACGATGTCGTCATTGGTGGTCGCCAAATCAGGGACGTCAAAGACATCGCGCAGAGTGAATTTCGCCGCACCTTCCTGTGGCACCGTTAGACCGGGGCGCGAGGCCACCGCGAAATGCACCGGCATCGGCGTGTCCGAGACGCCTACTGTCACCGGCTGACCATGGTTCTTCAGGAGTAGGCCGATCTGCTGCTCCAGGTACTTTCGGAACAGGTCGGGGCGGGTCACCGTGGTGGCATAGGTGCCGGGATCGGCCACATGGCCGAAGGCGAGGCGACTGTCGACCTGGGCATAGGTGGTGGTGGTGAAACGCACCTCCGGGTAGAAGGCGCGGATCCGGCTGCCGGGGGCGGCTCCGGCCCGCATCGCGTCAAGGAACTCATCGCAGAGAAAGCTGGTTGCAGTGTCGTAGAGCTCGACCAGCCGCGCCACGGCGGCTTTGGGGTCGGTAAAGCTGGTCGCTTCGGGCAGGGAGGGTGTCTTGATATCACTCATTGAAAGGCTCGATCACTGGAATTTTCTTGAAACTGCGCACATCGACAAGGCCAAGGTCACTGATCCGCAGTTCCGGGATCACCACCAGCGCCAGAAGCGAGTGCTGCATATAGGCGTTGTTCAGTTTGCAGCCGCAGGCGACCATCGCCTCGACCAGCTGCTGCGCTTTGGCCGCCACTTCAGAAGCGGGACTGTCGGACATCAGGCCTGCGATGGGCAGTTCGACCAGCGCCAGCTCCTCGCCCTCGCGGAAGATCGTGATGCCACCGCCCACCTCGGCCAGACGGTTCGCCGCCAGGGCCATCTGCGCGCGGTCGGTGCCGACCACAATCATATGGTGGCTGTCATGGGCGACGGTGGAGGCCATCGCCATTTTGCCCTGATAGCCGAAACCGGAGACAAAGGCATTGGTAACGCCGCCCGTGGCCCGGTGCCGTTCCACCAGCGCGATCTGGCAAACCTCGCCAGTGCCCTCGACCAGACCGTCCTTCACCGGCAGTTCCGCCTTCAGCGCCTTGGTCGGGGCCTGGTTCTCGACCACGCCGATCACATTGGCGGTGACCGCATTGGCGCCCTCGGGGGCTGCGAGTTCAAAGTCGGCGGCGGTGAGTTCGTGGCCCAGATGCACGGTGCCCCGCGCGCTGTCGGGCCAATCGAGATGCGGGCAATCCACCTTGATCGCGCCTGCTTCGGCAACGATCTGGCCGCGTGCGATCACAACCTCGATCGGTAGCGTTCGCAGGTCCGAGGTCAGGATCACATCGGCGCGCCGCCCGGGGGTGATCGAGCCGATCTCGCGCTCCAACCCGAAATGGGTGGCGGTGTTGATCGTCGCCATCTGCAGCGCGATCAGCGGATCACAACCGCAGTCGATCGCATGGCGCACCACGCGGTTCATATGCCCCTCGTTGACCAAGGTGCCGGAGTGGCAATCATCGGTGCAGAGGATGAAGTTGCGCGGATCCAGCCCCTTTTCGGTGATCGCGGTGATCTGCGCCTTTACGTCGTACCAGGCCGAGCCGAGCCGCACCATCGCCCGCATCCCCTGCCGCATCCGCGCAATCGCATCTGCCTCGCAGGTGCCTTCGTGGTCGTCCGCCGGGCCGCCCGCCACATAGGCGGCGAAGTTCGGCCCCAGATCGGGGGAGGCATAATGCCCGCCCACCGTTTTGCCCGCGCGTTGGGTGGCGGCGATCTCCGCCAGCATCTTGGGGTCGGCATTGGCCACCCCGGGAAAGTTCATCATCTCTCCGAGACCGATGATCCCGGGCCAGGTCATCGCCTCGGCGACATCCTCGGCGGAAATCTCGTAGCCCGTGGTCTCCAGCCCCGGCGCGGAGGGCGCACAAGACGGCATCTGGGTGTAGATGTTGACGGGCTGCAACAGCGCCTCGTCATGCATCAACCGCACGCCCTCAAGCCCAAGTACGTTGGCGATCTCATGCGGGTCGGTGAACATGGTGGTGGTGCCATGCGGGATCACCGCCCGGGCAAATTCCGCCGGGGTCAGCATTCCCGATTCAATATGCATGTGCCCATCACAAAGCCCCGGCACCATATAGCGCCCCTCAGCCTCGATCACCTGGGTGTCGGGACCGGTGCAATACGAGGCATCCGGGCCCACATAGGCGATGCGGCCCGCCTTGATCGCGATGTCATGTCCGTCGAGCACTTCCCGGGTGTGCACATTGACCCATTTGCCGTTGCGGATCACCGTATCGGCAGGGCTGCGTCCTGCAGCGGTTTCGACCAGGTGGTGGGCGACGTCGGGCCAGCTTGGGAAAGTCTTGTGTGTCATGGCCTACTGTTATTGATTGCGTTGAGGCGTGCAAGTCCCCTAATTCGCTTTCATAACAGCGTCATGAACCGCGAGGTAAAGCCCTGCCATGGATATCGTCATTCACCACAATCCAGACTGCGGCACCTCGCGCAACGTCCTGAAAATCATCCGCGATGCGGGCTATGATCCAACCGTGATCGCCTATCTGGACACCGGCTGGACCCGACCGCAATTGCTGGCCCTGTTTGCCGCCGCGGGCCTGCGTCCGCGCGATGCCTTGCGCAGCCAGCGCTCGCCGGCGCAAGAACTGGGTCTATTGGAAGACGGTGTCAGCGACGAGGTGATCCTCGAGCATATGCTGCTGCATCCCATTCTGGTCAATCGTCCGATCGTGGCCTGCAGGAATGGGGTCAGGCTGTGCCGTCCTTCCGGTGCCGTGCTGGACCTGCTCGATACCTGGCCCAAAGGCCCCTGGGTCAAGGAGGATGGCCAGATCCTCATCGATGCCGACGGCGCCAAGGTCGGAGACTGAGCCTAGGCAGCCGTGCTCCGCAACAGTCGCGGCGTGGTGCCGAATTCGCGCCGAAAGGCGCGGGTCAGGGCGCTGGGGTCCTCGTATCCGGTGCGCATCGCGACCTCGGCGACGCTGATATCTGTCTCCAACAAAAGCTTTCGCGCCTCGATCAGGCGCAGGCGGCGGTAGACCGTGGCGGGTGTCGCGCCAAGGTCGGCCTTCATCCGGGCCTCCAAATCCTTGCGCGGACGACCGATGCGGCGGGCGATTTCGGGGATCGGCAGCGGCGCCTCCAGATGCGCCTGCATCAGACCCACCGCGCGCGCCACCACCTTGGTGCGGGCCAGCATCGTCTCTGGTGCGGGGCTGCCGCTTTCGGTCGACATGAACAGCGCCGCGACCTCCAGCCGGAGTGCCTGCCCATGCGCCGCGCCGATCCGCTCCAGCATCAGGTCAAAGGCCGCAAGCGCGCCGGTGCAGGTGATCCGATTGTCGTCGAGCACGTAGCGGCTGCGCTGCACCTCGATCTCGGGGAAAGCCTCCGCCAGCCGGTTGATCTCGTCCCAATGGATCGTTGCCTGCCGCCCCTGCAACAGTCCCGCCGCCGCCATCAGCCAAGGACCGGTGTCAAACCCCGCCATCTCGTGGTAGCGCGTGGCGGCTGCGCGCAGGGCCCGGCGTGTCTCCGCTCCGTCATGGCGAAGGAAGTTGTAACTCGGCATCACCGCTAGCATGTCGCCGCGACATTCCGCCAGCCGGGCGTGGGCCGTGACCTCCATACCGGAGGAAGACACCACCCGCGCGCCGCTCAACGACAGAAACCGCCAGCGGTAGAGCTCCCGCCCGGCCAGCGTATTCGCGGCCCGCATCGGCTCCACCGTATTGGCGAGGCAATGGGCGGAGAATTCGTCAAACAGCAGGATGTCCACCTGCTGCACCGCCGCGAGATCATTTGTCCATTTCTGCATGAAATCTGCCATTGTTGCACGATGGAAACCCTAGACCTTCGCTAGCCTCAGCGACAAGCACCGCGACCAATAAGGAGAAAGCCCGTGCACTTCGGCATGACAGAAGAACAGGCGATGATCGTCGAGACCACCCGCGCCTTTGTCGAAAACGAGCTTTATCCGCATGAGCTGGAGATTGAGCGCAGCGGCCATCTCGACATGGATCTGGTGCGCGACATCCAGAAAAAGGCCATCGAAGCCGGTCTATACGCCGCCAATATGCCTGAGGAGGTCGGCGGCGCCGGTCTCGATACCCTGAGCTGGCTGCTGTATGAAAAGGAGCTGGGTCGCGCCAATTACGCGCTGCATTGGACCAGCGTGGCGCGCCCGTCGAACATCCTGTTGGCGGGTACGGATGAGCAGAAAGAGAAATACCTCTTTCCCTGTATTCGTGGCGAGAAATGGGACTGTCTGGCGATGACCGAGCCGGGCGCCGGTTCCGACCTGCGCGGTATGAAGGCCTCGGCGCGCAAGGACGGCGCAGACTGGATCCTGAACGGCACCAAGCATTTCATTTCCCACGCGGATGTGGCCGATTTCGCCATCGTCTTTATGGCGACCGGTGAGGAGGAGACCCCCCGCGGAGTGAAGAAGAAGATCACCGCCTTCTTTGTCGACAAGGGCACGCCGGGCTTCACCGTGCGCGACGGCTATCGCAACGTCTCCCATCGCGGCTACACCAATGCGGTGCTGGAGTTTGACGACTGCCGCCTGCCGGCCTCCGCCGTTCTGGGCGAGGTCGACAAGGGGTTTGAGGTTGCCAACACCTGGCTTGGTGCGACCCGTCTGCAAGTGGCTGCCACCTGTTTGGGCCGCGCCGAACGGGCGCTGCAACACGCGGTGGAATATGCCGCCGAGCGCAAGCAGTTCGGTCAGCAGATCGGCAAATTCCAAGGCGTGTCCTTCAAGCTGGCCGATATGGCGACCGAATTGAAAGCCGCTAACCTGCTGACTTGGGAGGCCGGCTGGAAGTTTGATCAGGGCACTGTCACCGAAAGCGACATGTCGATGGCCAAGTTGAAAGCGACCGAAATGCTCGCCATGGTTGCGGACGAGGCGATCCAGATCCACGGCGGCATGGGGCTGATGGACGAGCTGCCGCTCGAACGTATCTGGCGCGACGCGCGTGTGGAGCGTATCTGGGAGGGCACCAGTGAAATCCAGCGGCATATCATCAGCCGCGAGATGCTGAGACCGCTTGGAGGCTGATCCATGTCCACCCCCGCCGCACCCGCGTCCAAACCCATCGTGACCATCACCTACTGCATCGGCTGCAACTGGCTCCTGCGCGCCGCCTGGATGAGCCAGGAACTGCTCTCGACCTTTCAAGAGCAATTGGGCGGGGTCACCTTGGTGCCGGGCGAGATCGGCGGAACCTTCGAGATCACCCTCAACGGAGAGGTGATCTGGGAGCGCAAGCGGGACGGCGGCTTTCCGGACGTGAAAGAGCTGAAGACCCGCGTGCGCGATCACATCAACCCGGACCAGAGCCTTGGGCATCTGGACCGCCCCACGACGGGTGAATGACGACAAATGCAGTCTCTAAAAAGGCTCTTTAGACCCAAATCCATCGCCGTGGTGGGCGGTGGAGCCTGGTGTTCTGCCGTGATCGCGCAATGCCGCAAGATGGGCTTTGCGGGCGAGATTTACCCCGTCCACCCCAAGGCGGAAGAGGTCGCAGGCCTGCCCGCCTTCAAAGACATCGCCGCGCTGCCTGTCGCGCCCGATGCGACCTTTATCGGTGTGAACCGCTTTGCCACAATCGACATTGTGGCGGCCTTGGCCGCGCGCGGTGCTGGCGGGGCGGTTTGTTTCGCCTCGGGTTTCCTCGAGGCGGAAGCCGAGGACGCCGAAGGAGCCGAGCTGCAAAAACGCCTGTTGGAGGCGGCGGGCGAGATGCCGATCCTGGGGCCGAACTGCTACGGGTTCATCAACTACCTCGACGGCGCGCTCCTCTGGCCCGATCAGCACGGTGGCAAGCGGGTGGAAAAGGGCGTGGCAATTGTCACCCAAAGCTCCAACATCGCGATCAACCTGACGATGCAGACCCGCGCCCTGCCGGTGGCCTATGTGGTGACCTGTGGCAACCAGGCGCAAACCGGGCTGGCGGCGATTGGCGAGGCGCTCCTTGAAGACGAGCGTGTCACCGCCCTCGGCCTCCATATAGAAGGCTTCGGCGATCTGCGCGCATTCGAGGCCCTGACGCTGAAAGCGCGCCAATTGGGCAAACAGATCATCGCGCTGAAAGTCGGCCGCTCCGCCCAGGCGCGGGCCGCAACGGTTTCGCACACGGCCTCTCTGGCCGGGGGCGACGCGGGGGCTGGGGCTTTGCTCTCACGTCTTGGCATCCCGCGCCTTTATGACCTGCCGTCCTTCCTTGAGACGCTGAAGCTGATGCATGTGGTGGGGCGATTGCCCTCGACCCGCATCGCGACGATCAGCTGTTCGGGGGGCGAGGCGAGCCTCTCGGCGGATACCGCCCATGGGCGCGGGGTCACCTTCCCGCCCCTGAATGAGCGGCAGCGGACAGATCTGCGCGCGGCTTTGGGGCCGATGGTGGCCTTGGCGAACCCGCTCGACTATCACACCTATATCTGGCGCGACACCGAGGCGATGACGCGCGCCTTTTCCGCCATGGTGGACCCGCAGCTGGCGCTGACCATCCTCGTGGTGGATTTCCCGCGTCCAGATCGCTGTGATCCCTCCGACTGGGACTGCACCATCGAGGCGGCGATTGCGGTGCGCCAGCAGACCGGCCAGCCCATCGCGATGCTTGCTACTCTGCCGGAACTACTGCCCGAAACGGTGGCAGAGCAATTGCTGGCCGCCGGTGTGGTGCCGATGCTGGGCCTGCCCGAGGCGATCTCTGCAATTGCGGCGGCGGGCCAGCCCTTGGCCGAGATGGCATATCCCCTTTTGTTGCCGACTAAGACCCATCCAGAGCCTGATCTGGTGCCGGAGGGCGAGGCCAAGGCTTGGCTTGCGCGCTTTGGTCTGCGGGTGCCGCGCTCGAAACAGGCGCGCACCGTGGTAGCGGCCCGGGCTGTGGCCGCGGACATCGGCTTTCCCGTGGTTCTTAAGGGCGAAGGCATTGCCCACAAAACCGAAGCTGGCGCGGTGAAACTGAACCTCTGCTCCGGCCAAGAGGTCAGCGATGCGGCCGTTGCCATGCCCACTGATCGATTTCTGGTCGAGGAGATGGTCACCGGCGCGGTGGCCGAGCTGCTGATCGGCGTGGTGAAGGACCCGGCGCATGGCTTTGTGCTGACCTTGGCCGCTGGCGGCACCCTGACCGAAATCCTCCAGGACAGCGCCTCGGTGCTACTGCCGGCTTCGGACGCGGCGCTCCATGGCGCGCTGGACAGCCTGCGGATCGCGCCCTTGCTGGCTGGCTACCGCGGCGCCCCGGCGGCGGATCGCGCGGCGATACTGCGGGCGATCCGGGCAATCGAAGCCTATGTGGTGGCCGAGGCCGAAGGGCTGGAAGAGATCGAAATCAACCCGCTGCTCTGCACACCTACCGATGCGGTGGCGGCGGATGCGCTAATGCGCAGAAAGGACCTTTTGCGATGAATGAAGCAAGCCCCGTCAAAACCCGCCGCGAGGGCGCGATCCTCGAGGTGACTTTGGACCGGCCCAAGGCCAACGCGATTGACCTCGTGACCTCTCGCCTGATGGGCGAAGCCTTTCAGGCATTCCGGGACGATGAGACTTTGCGGGTGGCGATCATCACGGGGGGCGGCGAGAAGTTCTTTTGCCCCGGTTGGGACCTGAAGGCAGCTGCGGGCGGCGATGCGGTTGACGGGGATTACGGCGTCGGCGGCTTTGGTGGCCTGCAAGAGCTGCGCGACCTCAACAAGCCGGTGATTGCGGCGGTGAACGGCATCGCTTGCGGCGGCGGGCTGGAGCTGGCACTATCGGCGGATATGATTTTGGCGGCGGATCACGCGACCTTTGCCCTGCCGGAAATCCGCTCCGGCACGGTGGCCGATGCCGCCTCGATCAAATTACCCAAGCGTATCCCCTATCACATCGCCATGGAGCTCTTGCTGACCGGACGCTGGTTTGACGCCGAAGAGGCGCATCGCTGGGGTCTGGTGAATGAGATCATTGCGGCAGATCAGCTGATGGATCGCGCCTGGGAGCTGGCGCGCCTCCTCGCCTCCGGCCCGCCGCTGGTCTATGCGGCCATCAAGGAGATCGTGCGCGATGCCGAAGATGCAAAGTTTCAGGATGCGATGAACCGGATCACCAAGCGGCAGTTGCGGTCCGTGGATGCGCTTTATGGGTCGGAGGATAATCTGGAGGGCGCACGCGCCTTTACTGAGAAACGCGACCCGGTCTGGAAGGGCCGCTAAGGCAGCTTTGCCTCCGACTGGGGGAGGGTCTTGCATCTATTGCGGCGGCGCAGCATGGTCAGCCGCATGACACACGGTAAGACTCTCCTCTGTTTTGGCTTCGGCTACACCGCGCGCGCTTTGGCGCCGTATTTGATCGCGCAAGGGTGGCGGGTGATCGGTACGACGCGTGATGCCAATGAGGCGGCCCCTGTTGAGGGCGTGGAGCTGTTGAGCTGGCCCGGAGAGGATGTGCCACTGGCGGGGGTGACTCATATCCTGCTGTCCATCGCGCCCGATGCAGAGGGCGACCCGATCCTGCGGGCAATGGGGGAGGCGATTGCCGCCCTGCCGACGCTGGAATGGGTTGGGTATCTGTCGACCACCGCTGTCTACGGTGACCATGATGGGGCTTGGGTGGATGAATCGACGCCTGTCACCCCCGCAAGTCCGCGCGGCGATTGGCGGGCTTCGGCAGAGCGCGCTTGGCAGGCAGTGCCCGGTTTGCCGCTACATATCTTCCGTCTTGCGGGGATCTACGGCCCCGGGCGCGGACCCTTTGCCAAGCTGATGGCGGGCAAGGCGCGCCGCATTGTGAAGCCGGGACAGGTGTTCTCGCGCATCCATGTTGACGATATCGCGCAGGTCTTGCGGGCCTCACTTGCGCGGCCCAGCCCAGGTGCGATTTACAACGTCTGTGATGATGAACCCGCCCCGCCGCAGGATGTGCTCGGTTATGCGGCTGAGCTTTTAGGCCTACCAGTGCCCGCCGAGGTCCCCTTTGACGAGGCCGGGATGAGCCCGATGGCGCGCAGTTTTTATGGCGAGAACAAGCGGGTGCGCAATGACCGCATCAAGGACGAGCTGGGCGTGACCCTCCTTTATCCAAACTACCAAAGCGGTTTGCGCGCGGTCTTGGCGGCCGAGGATATGGCAGGCTTCGTGCCCCCCGCTGATCCGCCGGGGGTTTGAACTCCGCGCTTACGCCCGCTTCTCGCCGATCTGGGCGACACCTAGCACGGAGAGCACCTTGGCCTCGATATGCTCGGCGTTCATCGCGGCCACGTCGTACATGTCCTTGGGGCTCGCCTGATCGATAAACGTATCGGGCAGCACCATGGAGCGGAACTTGAGGCCCGCGTCAAAGACGCCCTCATCCGACAGAAGCTGCGCCACGTGTGAGCCAAAGCCGCCCACGGCGCCTTCTTCCACGGTGATCAGCGCCTCGTGATCGGCGGCGAGGTGCAGGATCATCTCACGGTCCAGGGGCTTGGCGAACCGCGCATCGGCAATCGTCGGGGTGATGCCGCGCGCGGCGAGCGCCTCGGCGGCCTTTTTGACCTCGCCCAGACGGGTGCCAAAGGACAGGAACGCCACGCGCTTGCCGGTCTGGATCATCCGGCCTTTGCCGATCTCCAGCACTTCGGCCTGCTCAGGCATCTCGACACCTTCGCCCTCGCCGCGCGGATAGCGGAAGGCGATGGGGCCCGCGTCATAGGCTGCAGCGGTGGCGACCATATGCTTGAGCTCCGCCTCATCGGCGGCGGCCATCACCACCATGCCGGGCAGGTTCGCCATAAAGGCCACGTCAAACGAGCCCGCATGGGTGGCGCCATCGGCCCCCACGAGACCGGCGCGATCGATGGCAAAGCGCACGGGCAGGCGCTGGATCGCCACGTCATGCACCACCTGATCGTAGCCGCGCTGCAGGAAGGTGGAATACATCGCGCAGAAGGGCTTCATCCCGCCCGCAGCCAGCGCGGCGGCGAAGGTCACGCCGTGCTGTTCGGCAATGCCCACGTCAAAGGTGCGGGAGGGGTAGCGCTCTGCCATCAGGCTCAACCCCGTGCCATCGGGCATCGCGGCAGTCACCGCGCAGATCTTGCTGTCCTTTGCGGCCAGATCGACCAGCGTCTGACCGAAGACCGAGGTATAGGAAGGCGCATTGGAGGGCGCCTTCTTCTGCTCTCCGGTCAGCACGTTGAACTTTGCCGTGGCATGGCCCTTGTCGCGGGCGATCTCGGCGGGGCGATAGCCCTTGCCCTTTTTGGTCAGCACGTGGATCAGGATCGGCCCCGTGGCGCGGGTCTTCACCGTGCGCAAGACGGGCAGGAGCTGGTCCATATCATGGCCGTCGATGGGGCCGATGTAGGAAAAGCCAAAGCTTTCAAACAGGGTGCCGCCCATGGCCATGCCCTTGAGCATGTCCTTGGCGCGCTTGGCGCCCTCGCGGAAGGGTTCCGGCAACAGAGAGACCGCGCCCTTGGCGGCAGCCTTGAGGTCGTGGAAGGGCGCCTCGGTGTAAAGTCGGCTGAGGTAGGAAGAGAGCGCGCCCACCGGCGGCGCAATCGACATTTCGTTGTCGTTGAGGATCACGATCAGCCGCTTGCCGAGATGGCCCGCGTTGTTCATCGCCTCAAACGCCATGCCCGCACTCATCGCGCCATCGCCGATCACGGCAATCGCGTCGCCCAGACCCTCGGCGGTGACACCGCCCAGATCGCGCGCCACCGAGAAGCCCAGCGCGGCGGAAATCGAGGTGGAGCTATGCGCCGCGCCAAAGGGGTCATAGGCGCTCTCGGAGCGTTTGGTGAAACCCGAAAGCCCGTCCTTCATCCGCAGGGTGCGGATGCGGTCGCGCCGTCCGGTCAGGATCTTATGCGGATAACACTGGTGCGAGACGTCCCAGATCACCTTGTCCTTGGGCGTATCAAACACCGCATGGAGCGCGACCGTCAGCTCCACCACACCGAGGCCTGCGCCCAAGTGACCGCCGGTGACAGATACCGCCGAGATGGTCTCCTGCCGCAGTTCATGCGCGACCTGTACCAGCTGGGAGTCAGAAAGCCGTTTCAGATCCGCAGGCGAAGCAATCTGGTCAAGCAGCGGGGTCTGTGGCCGGTCGGTCATGCGGTCGTGGCTCCTTCGGGGCGCGCGTTAGCTGTCGCGCGAGATAACGAAGCGGGCAGCGTCCTTCAAGGTATCGCCTGCCGCGCCATAGGGGGCAAGAGCGGCGCAGGCCAGTTCGGCCAGTTCATGCGCGCGGGTCTTTGCCCCTTCCAGTCCGAGGAGCGATACGAATGTGGCCTTGCCAGCTTCGGCATCCTTGCGCACCGCCTTGCCGACGGTGGCGGCATCCCCCTCTATATCCAAGATGTCGTCGGCGATCTGAAAAGCCAGCCCCAAGGCCTGCGCGTATTGCCGCAGCGGGTCGGGATCAGCGCCCGCAAGCCGCGCGCCTGCGCAGGCTGACCATTCGATCAGGCAGCCGGTCTTGCGGGCCTGCAGCGTGGTGATCTGCTCCAGCGTCAGCGGGGTGTCGGCGGTTTCGGCGGCGATATCCAGCATCTGGCCGGAGACCATACCGTCCTTGCCCGCCGCCACTGCCATGGTGCGAATGAGGGTCACCGCATGGGGGCCGACCTCCTCGCGCGCCAACAGCTCGAAGGCCAGCGTCTGCAGGCTGTCGCCGGCCAGAACGGCGGTGGCCTCGTCCCATTTGCGATGCAGGGTGGGCTGGCCCCGGCGCAGATCGTCGTCGTCCATGCAAGGCAGGTCGTCATGCACCAGCGAATAGGCGTGGATACATTCGATCGCCAGCGCGGCCTCGATCGCGGCACTCTCGGGCACATCATGCAGTCGCGCGCTTTCAAGCACGAGAAAGCCCCGCAGCATCTTGCCGCCGCGCAGGGCATAGCCCATGGCCTGATGCAGTTGATCCGTGTTCTGCAGCCGCAGGTCGAGATGAGCGGAAATCTGCGCCTGCGCCTGTTTCAGCGCGGCGGAAAACCCGGAGGTCATCGGCTTCAGCCCGCGTCGAGCGGTTGGGTGCCCGTGGGCTGGCCGGAGGCATCGAGCGTGATCGCCGCGACCTTCTCCTCGGCGCGTTTCAGCTCGTCCTCGCAGCGTTTTTTCAGCGCCGCGCCCCGTTCATAAAGCGCGATGGAGGCATCCAGCGCCACGTCGCCGCGTTCCAGCTGGTCCACCACGCGTTCCAGCTCTTTCATTGCCTGTTCAAAGCTCATTTCGGTGACGGGGGTCTCGGATGTCATGTCGCGGCCTTTATCAGTTCTTCCACATGCGCCTTGGCGGCTTCTGCAAGGGCGTTCAGATCATATCCGCCCTCCAGAGTCGAGACGATACGGCCCTGACACAGCTCCTGCGCAAGGCTGCACAGCTCTGTCGTCAGCCAGCGGAAATCCTCGGTTGTCCAGTGGAGTTGCGCCAGAGGATCCTCGGCATGGGCATCAAAACCGGCCGAAAGGATGATCAGTTCCGGCTTGAAGGCCCGCAGGCGGGGGAAGGCCTGTTCGGTGTAGGCCGCGCGCATCTCGGCACCGCCGCTCTCGGGTGGCAGCGGCAGGTTCATGATATTGCCGTAGGCACCATCCTCCTCCGGGTCGCCGCTGCCGGGCCAGAGCGGCATCTGCTGCGTGGTCACCAGAAGCGCGCGTTTCTCGGCCCAGAGCAGGTCCTGGGTGCCATTGCCGTGATGGACATCGAAATCCACTACCGCGACCCGCTTCAGCCCGTGGTGATCCAGCGCATGTTTGGCCGCCAGCGCTGCGTTGCCAAAAAGACAGAACCCCATAGATGAGTCCGTTTCCGCGTGGTGGCCGGGCGGGCGCGTGGCGCAGAAGGCATTGTCGACCTCGCCGCTCAGCACCAAGTCGACCGCACGCACCGCTGCCCCGGCCGCACGAAAGGCGGCATCCAGCGTGCCGGGCGACATCCAGGTATCCGCATCGATCTGCCGTAGCCCCTCGCGTGGCACCACGCGCCGCAGGTCTTCCAGATAGGCCGCAGGATGGACGCGCAGGATATCGTCCTCCGCCGCCATCGGGGCGGTGACACGTTTGAGGTCAAGGCCTGCCAGCGCGTGCAGCACGTGTTCCAACCGCGCCACCTGCTCCGGGTGGCCGGGCGGGGTTTCATGGGTCAGGCAGTCGGCATGGGTCAGGAGTGCGGTGGTCATGCAGGGACCTCCCTTGGCGTGGGTCTCTTTGGGTGCCGCGACCTTATGCAGGCCGCGGCAGAAGTCTCAACCCTTGGTAAGCCGTCCCGCGACCCTGACGGATCAGAAGTTGATCGGTGCCAGCAGTTCCGGTGCCGTCACCAGTTCGCGCACGCCATGGCTGTGGGACTCGTTGAAGATATTGCCATTGGCGGCCCAGGAATTGATCGAGGAATAGGAGAGCTTGGCGCAGGAGGGCCGCACGCTCCAGGTCACCTGATAGGGCGAGCAGGTCGCTTCCGAATAGCTGGGTCCGGTGGTGGAGCCGCGGAACACGATCGGCGCGCCGGTGCCAGTGGGCAGGGAGAGCGGCTGGTGCAGCCCATTTTCCTGATGGCCGGAATAGTCGAAATCGTGAAAGTTCAGGGCCTCGTCATCATTGACCACCAAAAAGACCTGGCTTTCGACGCGCAGCGTCGGGTTGGCGCAGCTTTCGCTGACGCAGGCACCGAGACCCTGGCCGGGGGTGATGTCACAGGAGGTAAAGACCCAATGTACCTCGATGGTGTCACCGGGATGGATCCCTTCGTAAGAGCCGTGACCGGCAAGAGGATCGATCTGTTCCTCGATGGTCAGGTCACGGGTCTCGTTGCAGAGGTAGCCGCCTGCCTTGCTCCCACCGGCAGGGATCGAGAAGCCCGGTCCCTTGTGTTCGGCATTGGTATGCGTGTGGATATTGCAGAGGTTCATCGCCGCAGGGGGCGGCGCGAGGGCAAAGCTGGCTGTGTTGAGCCCGGCAAAACTGCCAATGTCGCGGGGAGTTTGCGGGCCGAAGCCCTGACAGAGCCCGCCGGTGCCTTCGGACGTGACCGCGGCCTCGCCATGACCGGCGCCTTGATTGCCCTCCTGTGCGGCACCTGTTGCCTCGGCCCAGCCTGGGTTGGAAAGACCCATGGCCAAAACCGCCACCACTACCCCTGTCCCGATCCTCACAGCCATCATGACCTCTTGCCAATTGGATTTTGACGGCACGATAGGGCGCAAAGGTTACGGAAATCTACGCAGAGACACAGGGATCATCGCAAATAATGCGTTAGTCGGCGGTGGCGCGCAACAGGGCCTCGACATGGGCCCGCGCCGAGGCGGCCAGGGCCGACAGGTCGTAGCCGCCTTCCAGCACCGAGACCACACGGCCCGCGCAGCAACTGGCGGCAATGGCACAGAGGTTGCGGGTCAGCCAGTCGTAGTCGGCCTCGCGCCAGTTCAGCTCCGCCAGCGGGTCATCGCGGTGGCAGTCGAACCCGGCCGAGATCAGGATCAGCTCAGGGTTGAAGGCGCGCAGGCGCGGAAGGACCACCTCGGCATAGGCTTCGCGCATTTCTGCGCCACCGGAGCCGGGGGAAAGCGGCAAGTTCAGAACGTTGTCATGGGCGCCGCGCTCGGCGACCGCGCCGGTGCCGGGCCAGAGCGGCATCTGTTGCGAGGTCACAACCAAGGCCCGCGGCTCGTCCCACAGCAGCGCCTGGGTGCCATTTCCGTGATGCACGTCGAAATCCACGATCGCGACGCGGCTCAGACCATGCACGTCCATTGCGTGCCGGGCGGCCAGCGCCACGTTGCCAAAAAAGCAGAATCCCATCGCCGCGTCCCGCAGCGCGTGGTGTCCCGGCGGGCGCATGGCGACAAAGGCGTTTTTCGCCTTGCCGGTCAGCACCAGATCCACCGCGAGGGCCGCGCCGCCCACGGCCCGCAAGACCGCGTTGAGCGAGGTCGGCGAGAGCGCGGTCTCATTGTCGGTTTCAGGGTCTAAAAAGGCAAACCCGCTCTCCGGCACGCTTGACAGCACGTGGTCCACATAGGCCGGATCATGCAGGGTCACGATCTGGTCGCGCCGCGCCAGCGGGGCGAGGTGGCGGTCCAGCGGAAGATCCTCGATGGCCCGCAGGATGAAGTCGAGACGACCGACCTGTTCGTGCACCTTGGCCGGGGTCTGATGCATCAGGGCTTCGGGATGGGTGATGAGGGCGGTGGTCATCCTTGGGCCTCAGTCGGGGGCCAGCATGTAGCCTGCGCCGCGCACGGTCTGCAGGTACTGCGGCTGCTTCGGGTTGGGTTCGATCTTGCGGCGCAGCCGGGTGATCTGCACGTCCACGGCACGTTCCTGCGCCTGGCCCCGGTCACGGCCCAGATCCTCCACCAGCTTGGTCCGGCTCACCGCCTCGCCCGGCTGAGCGGAGAAGATCTTCATCAACTGGCTTTCGGTCGAGGTCAGGCGGATCAGTTCCTCGCCCTGCCACATCTCGCCGCGTTCGATGTCATAGCGGATGGCGCCGAGTTGCAGGAACTTCGGTGTCACCGCCTCGGGTCGACTTTCCGGCACACGCCGCAGGATGGCGTTGATGCGCAGCAGTAGTTCTTTGGGCTCAAACGGCTTGGGCAGGTAATCGTCGGCCCCGGCCTCTAGCCCCTTGATCCGGTCCTCGGTCTCGCCGCGGGCCGTCAGGAGCAGGATCGGGGTGGTCATGGTTTCGCGCAAGGCGGAAGTCAGCGCCAGCCCATCCTCGCCTGGCATCATCACGTCCAGCACGATGAGGTCGAAATCCAACCCCGCCAGCACCCGACGGGCATGCGCGGCGTCGCGGGCGGCGGTGACCAGGAACCCGGCTCGCACCAGGAACTTCTTCAACAACTCGCGGATACGCTCGTCGTCATCGACGATCAGCAGGTGGGCGTCGTGCAGGCTCATTGCGCACTCTCGCGCAATTCGGCATAGGCGCGGCGCATGTCGGAATCCATCATCGCCTCCAGCACCCGTTTGAAACCCTGAACCGCCTCGGGGCCGGCTTCCTTGTAGGCGGCGCGCATGCGGATGCGCTGGGCATCCGAGAGGCGTTGCTCCAGCTCCTCGCCGCGCGCGGTCAGGTAGAGATTGCGCTCGCGCTTGTCGAGGGTGCCGACCCGGCTGTCGACCAAACCATCCTCGACCAGCGCCCGCAGCACCCGGTTCAGCGACTGCTTGGTCACGCCGAGGATGCTCAGGAGGTTGTTGACCGTTGTCCCCGGCGCGCGGTTGATGAAATGCAACGCCCGATGATGGGCGCGGCCATAGGCCAGCTCGGCCAGAATGCGATCGGGATCGGCGGTAAACCCTCGATAGGCGAAGAACATCGCCTCGATCCCCTGGCGCAGCTGCTCATCGGTCAGGAACAGCAGGCTTTCGCTGCCAAATCCCGATCCGGACCGCCCTTCGGACATTTTGCCTCTCCTTTGTTTTGACCGGCAGTTTATGTCAGCAATGTTGACATTCCAAGACCCGAGATGTATCGAGGCGCGGGTTTGGCGCAATTTTGCGAATGAAATCGCGGGCTCTTGCGCAATAACCGGAAAACATACGGCGCTCGAAAAGGAATGCGGAATGGCTGCATATGATGACCGCGACGGTCTGATCTGGATGGATGGCGAAATGGTGGACTGGCGCGATGCCAAGGTCCACATTCTGACCCACGCAATGCATTACGCCTCCTCGGTCTTCGAGGGCGAGCGCGCCTATAACGGCAAGATTTTCAAGAGCCGCGCCCATTCCGAGCGTCTGATCGCCTCTGCCAAGGCGCTGGACATGCCGATCCCCTATTCGGTGGACGATATCGAGAAGGCCAAGGAAGAGACGCTGAAAGCCTCGGGCCTGCAGGACGCCTATGTGCGTGCAGTGGTCTGGCGCGGTTCGGGCGAGGACATGGGGGTCGCCTCCGCCAAGAACCCTGTGCGGATGGCCGTCGCCGTCTGGGGCTGGGGTGCCTATTACGGCGATGCCAAGATGCAGGGCGCCAAGCTCGACATCGCGGAATACAAACGCCCGAGCCCGGAAACCATCCCGGTCCATGCCAAGGCGGCGGGTCTCTACATGATCTGTACCATCTCCAAGCACAAAGCCGAAGCCAAGGGTTGCTCGGATGCGCTGTTCATGGACTACCGCGGCTATGTGGCCGAGGCGACCGGCGCCAATATCTTCTTCGTCAAAGACGGCGAAGTGCATACGCCGAAGCCGGATTGCTTCCTCAACGGCATCACCCGTCAGACGGTGATCCAGATGCTGAATGACAAAGGCATCACCGTGCATGAACGCCATATCATGCCGGAGGAAATGGAAGGCTTTGAACAGTGCTGGCTGACCGGCACCGCCGCCGAAGTGACCCCAGTGGGCGAAATCGGCCCCTACAAGTTCACCGTGGGCCAGATGACCCGCGACATCGCGGCAGAGTACGAAGCCCTCGTGCGCAGCTGACCCCTCGCACCGGTTCTAAGCTGGTCCTAAAATGAAAAAGCGCGGAGCTGACGCCTCGCGCTTTTGCCGTTTTGAGCACCTTCGGTGCGCCTGACGCAGCTTCTTTGGCCTTTGATGCCTCGCATCCCATCAAATTTGCGCGCTGAAGGCGCACCGCTGGATCAAGCTGCGCGATCAGGCGATTTCGGTGGTCACATCCACGTTGCCACGCACGGAGTTGGAATAGGGGCAGATCTTGTGTGCGGCCTCGGTCAGACGCTCGGCGGCCTCCTTCTCCACACCCGGCAGCGACACCTTCAAATGCACCGTCAGACCAAACCCGCCGGCATCCCGCGGACCGATTCCGACGGCGGTTTCGACTTCCACGTCGCTCGGCACCTTTGGCAGGCTTGCGTCCTGCGTGGTCGCGAATTTCATCGCGCCGATGTAGCAGGCGGAATAGCCGGCCGCGAAGAGCTGCTCGGGGTTGTAGCCCTTGCCAGAGCCGCCCATTTCGGTCGGCGGCGCGAGGTCCAGCACCAGATCGGTGCCTGCCACTTTGGCTTGGCCATCACGGCCACCGGTTGCGGACCCATGCGCGGTATAGACGGGAGAAACGGACATGTGAAGCTCCTTTCATCGTGAGCGATTATATCGTGTGCGATGTATATGGGCACGTAGGACCCGAAGTCAACCGCTTGCGATCAGATCGTGCGAGACCTAATCTCACGTCATGGACCGACCTTTGAACATCGACGAACTGCTGTGCTTCTCCGTCTATTCGGTGAACCATGCGATTGCGCGCCTCTATCGTCCGCTTCTGACCCCGCTGGGGCTGACCTATCCGCAATACCTAGTGCTGGTGGCGCTCTGGGACAGGGACAAACGACGGGTGAACGACCTCGGCGCGGATTTGCAGTTGGACACCAATACGTTGACTCCGCTGCTCAAGCGGATGGAGGCGGCGGATTTGTTGACGCGTCAGCGCAATCCCCAGGATGAACGCAGCCTGATCGTTGCACTCACCGACAAGGGGCGCTCTCTGCAGGAAAAGGCGGCTGAGCTGACCGCCTGTGTGCTTGAGGCGATGGGGGGGGACGTGGCCGAGCTTGCAGACCTGCGAGACCGGCTCCAGACCCTGCGCGACCGGCTTGAGGGGGAAGAGCGGAGTCGCGGCGGCTGACGGGCGGCGCGCGCCGTCTCTAGCCGCCCTTGGGGTCGGTCAGCGGCTTGGCCTTGCCGCGGACCAGCCCGAGGCGGCTTTCGCGCCAGATCACGATGCCATTGGCGGAGACCACCAACGCCGCCCCCGCCAGCATCACCAGCGTCGGCCATTCATCAAACCAGACATAGCCGATCACCAGCGCAAACAGCATCGAGACATAGTCATAGGGCGCCAGCAGCGAGGCCGGCGCAAAGCGATAGGAGGAGGTCACGATGATCTGTGCTATGGCACCGATGAATCCGGTGGCGATCATCAGGAACAGAAGCTGCGGTTCCGGCCATACCCAGCCGAAGGGCAGAGTGAGCAAGGACAGCAACGAGGCGGTGACCGAGAAGTAGAAAACGATCGCCGCCGTTTCCTCACTTTGGACCATCTTGCGAATGTGGATCTGCACAAAACCGCGCAACGCCGCCGCCCCGAGCACCAGCAATGAGCCGATCAGGGCGGTGTCCTGCAGGGTCTCGCCGTCCCCGAGCCTCGGCGACAACATGATCACCACCCCGACAAGACCCATCGCCACCGCACTGATGCGGATCATACGGATCCTCTCTCCCAGCAGCAGCGCGGCAAGGATCAGGGTGAAGATCGGGGTGACATACCCCAGTGCCGTGACCTCGGGCAGGGGCAGCATCGAGAGCGCGGCAAAGTTCAGCGCCATCGCTGAGGTGCCCACCAACCCACGCCAGAAATGCAACATCGGGCTGGTCGTGCGCAGGCCGTGCAACAGTTCGCCGCGCAGGGCCAACCACAGCAGGATCACCGGCAGTACGAAGAAAGAGCGAAAAAACACTGCCTGACCTGTGGGCACGTGCTGGGTGATTTCCTTGATCATGCCGGACATAACGGTGAACAGGCCCAAGGCCGTCACTTTCAAGGTGATCGCCAGAAGGGGTCGATGCGATGTTAAGCTTTTCGGCATGGCCGGACCCTGCGCCGATTGCCTGGGATTGGCAAGCGAGCAGGATCCGATTGGTACATTAATGATACGCCTTTCTAGGGGCGCTCAATGGGCATGACTGTGATGGTCCAGCGTCGGCGCCTTGCCCTGCCGCCATTCGCTTATCGCTTGCCGCAGGATCTGAAAGGCGGAGGACAGGAACAGCCCCGCCATGATCCCGGCGACGATCAGGTCCGGCCAGCCGGTGGCGGTGCCCCAGACCCCTAGGGCTGCGATCATCACCGCGACATTGCCAATCGCGTCATTGCGCGAACAGAGCCAGACAGAGCGCACATTGGCATCCCCATCCTTGTAGGCGGCGAGCAAGGCGACCGACAAGAGGTTCGCCGCCAGCGCCATCACGCCGATCACACCCATGACCTGCGCCTCTGGCACCCCGGCGGCAAAGACCTGCCAGAGGGTTGAGCCAAAGACCCAAAGCCCCATCAGGAGCAGGCTGACCCCCTTGCCCAAAGCGGCCATCGACCGGGTTCTGAGACTGGCGCCAATCACCGCAAGGGAAATCCCGTAGGTCAGCGCATCGCCGAGGAAATCCAGCGCATCGGCCTTCAAAGCCTGACTGCCCGCAGCCTCGCCGGCGCTCATCTCCACCACAAACATCACCGCATTGATCGCGATCACCGCCCAAAGGCGGCGTTTATAGGTCTGGGAAACCCCGTCGAATTGGGTCTCGTGGTTGCAACATCCTGCCATGGGACGGCTCCTTTGCTCTTGTCCTTGATCCTAGGTTGCGTTCAACCTAGGTGCTCTAGTGACTAGAGGTTCAAGAGGGGATTTTGATGTTTTCGATCGGCGCATTGTCCAAGGCCACCGGGGTCAAGGTCCCGACCATCCGCTATTACGAGGAGATCGGCCTCATCGACCCCGCCATGCGCAACGCGGGCAACCAGCGGCGTTATGACCAGGCGGGACTAGAGCGGCTGGGCTTTATCAAACACGCCCGCGACCTTGGCTTTGGACTCGAGGAGATCAAGGAGCTGATGGAGCTCAACGGCGATCTCGGGCAGGACTGCCGCGCGGCGGACGAAATCGCCCGCGCCCAACTCGACAAGGTGCGCGCCCGCATCGCGCGGCTAGAGCGGCTGGAGGCGGAGCTGGAGCGGATCACCCATCTCTGTGAGGGGGGAACCGGCGGCACCTGTCAGGTGCTCTCAGCGCTGGGGGATCACAGCCAATGTCTGGGCGATCATGGCTGAGGCGCGCCTTAGGTCAGCAGCCACAACAACCCGTTGAGGGTGAAATAGGCGAGCACAGTTGCGGCAAGCGAGGCAAGG
The DNA here is from genome assembly GCA_937146765.1 of uncultured Paracoccaceae bacterium. Taxonomy (GTDB): domain Bacteria; phylum Pseudomonadota; class Alphaproteobacteria; order Rhodobacterales; family Rhodobacteraceae; genus Epibacterium. The sequence goes on from CAKZRP010000064.1 coordinate 106,497, forward strand.
CTGGCAGCCCCCTCATGGCCCTTGGCCTGGGCAAAGATCGTATAGGTCGCGAACATCGGCATGGCCGCCGAGAGGATCAGCGCGGCGCGGATCTCCGGCGCGATATCGAGCAGGCCCGTCGCCATAAAAGCCGCCGCGACCAGACCGACGATGGCCGGATGAATCACCAGCTTGCCCAAGGTCGCCTGCGCCGCAAGGCTCTTGTTGCCGCGCAACGGCAGCCCGGCGAGCGAGCCGCCGATCACGATCAGCGAGACCGCCCCGGCGGAGAGGGCAAACATCTCGGTAAACCGCAGAACAGGTGTCGGGATCGGCACATGCAGCGCCGCCACCAAGAGCCCGGCGATCAGCGCCATCATCGTTGGCATCTTGACCACGTTCCAGACCATCCGCCGCAACCGGGGTCCGAGCGGGCTGCTCTTGTCGCCCTCCGCCGCTTCCATCAGCATCAGACAGATCGGGATCAGGATCAGCGTCTCCACCACGAAGTTCAACGTCAGCACAACGCCGGCAATCTCGGGGAAGGCCAGCAGCATCACCGGATAGCCGACAAAGCCGTTGTTGGGGCAGGTGGAGCCCATGATGCCGACCGCGCGTCGCATCGGATCAAAGCCCCGCATGGAGAACAGAACCCAAGCCACCACGATGTTGAGCAAACCCCCGACGAGGTAGGGCAGCACATAGGCGGCCTGAAACACCTCTAAGGGATCGCGTTTGGCGATGGTGGTAAAGATCAGCCCCGGCAGCGCCATGTTGAACACAAAGGCGCCGAGGCTCTTGATATCACGGCTCTCAAAGATGCCTTTCCAGACAAAGAGATAACCAAGCCCCAAGGCCGCATAGATCGGAAAGGTGATCCCGAGGATGGCGACCATGTCAGCGGCTTAACCGATCCGACCCTGGTTTTCGCCAATCTGGCCGCGATGCAGCAGAAGGTGGTCGAGGATCACGCAGGCCATCATCGCCTCCGCCACCGGCACCGCGCGAATCCCGACGCAGGGGTCGTGACGGCCTTTGGTGATGACCTCGGCGGCAGAGCCATCCTTGCGGATCGACTGGCGCGGGGTGAGGATGGAAGAGGTCGGCTTCACCGCAAAGCGCACAACGACGTCCTGCCCTGTGGAAATCCCGCCCAGAATGCCGCCCGCATGGTTGGAGGAATAGACCGGCTGGCCGTCATTCCCCATGAAGATCTCGTCGGCATTCTCCGACCCTTTGAGGAAGGCCGCATTCATGCCCTCGCCAATCTCAACGCCTTTGACCGCATTGATTGACATCATCGCAGCGGCGAGATCGGTGTCGAGCTTGCCATAGATCGGCGCGCCAATTCCCGCAGGCACGCCGCGCGCCACCACTTCGACCACGGCGCCCACAGAGTCATGCTGCTTGCGCAGCGCTTGCAGATAGTCTTCCCAGCTCTGCACAGCAGCGGCGTCGGGAATCCAGAAGTCGTTCTGATCAATCGCGTCCCAGTCAAAGCGGGACCGGTCGATCTCCATTTCGCCCATGCGGGTCATGTAGCCTTTGATCTCGAGCCCAGGCACCAGCGTTTTGATCGCCTCGCGCGCAACGCCGCCCGCCGCCACTCGGGCAGCGGTTTCACGTGCCGAGGAGCGCCCGCCGCCGCGATAGTCGCGGTTGCCGTATTTCTGGAAATAGGTGATGTCCGCATGGCCGGGGCGGAAGGTCTGCGCGATGTCGCCATAGTCCTTGGAGCGCTGATCGGTATTCTCGATCATCAGCTGGATCGGCGTGCCGGTGGATTTGCCCTCAAACACCCCCGAGAGGATCTTCACCGCATCCGGCTCGTTGCGCTGGGTGGTGTTCTTGTTCTGACCGGGGCGACGCTTGTCCAGCCAGACCTGCAGCATCTCAGGGTCCAGCGGTACATTCGGCGGGCAGCCATCGACGGTCGCGCCCAAAGCGGGCCCATGGCTTTCGCCCCAGGTGGTGACACGGAAGAGGTGGCCGAAAGAATTCATGGACATGCGCGCGGGTCTCCTTTGTCCTGATCCTTTAATGGCAAAGGCCGCGCGGGAAAAGACATGCGCGCATTAACCCGGCAGAAAGGACAGAAAGACTCGCCTATTGTTTCGCAGGCGAAACAATAGGTCAGAAAGGGTGACTTGAAATCAAACCGCAGCTTGCCGCCTCTCATACGCCACCTTGCCAAGCTGACGTGCGCAGCATAGGGTCCGACCCACCTCGGGGTGCGCGGAGTAACGCGCTGAGATGCCAGTTGGCGAACCCGCTGAACCTGAACCGGATTATACCGGCGGAGGGAAGGTTTCGGATCTTGTGGCTCTCAATAGGCCCGCGTTCCTCCTTGCCTGACGCCGCATTGGAGGACGACATGAATTCCCTCTTTCTTGCGAGCGCGCTTGTGGCTGCAGCTTCTGCCGCAACGGCTGAGACCCCTGAACTTGTGGTCTATACCTATGACAGCTTTGTCTCCGAATGGGGTCCCGGCCCGGCGGTAGAGGCCGCCTTTGAGGAAACTTGTGGCTGTGATTTGAAATTCGTCGGCGCTGGCGATGGCGCGGCGCTTTTGGCGCGAGTGAAACTGGAAGGCGCGCGCTCGGACGCAGACGTCGTGCTCGGTCTCGACACCAACCTGACGGCGGCGGCCAAGGAAACTGGTCTGTTTGCGCCGATCTCGGTGAGTGCAGATTACGCGCTGCCCGTCGAATGGAGCGACGACATGTTTGCCCCCTACGATTGGGGTTATTTCGCCTTTGTGCATAACGCCGACTCCCCTGCGCCCACGAACTTTAAGGCTCTGGGGGAAAGCGATGCCAAGATCGTTATCCAGGACCCGCGCTCCTCTACCCCCGGTCTGGGCCTACTTCTGTGGGTAAAGGCCGCCTATGGCGCCGAGGCTCCGGCGATCTGGGCAGGCCTCAGCGACAATATCGTCACCGTCACCAAGGGCTGGTCGGAGGCTTACGGCCTGTTCCTTGAGGGCGAAGCGGATATGGTGCTGTCCTACACCACGTCGCCGGCCTATCACCTGATCGCCGAGGAGGACGCCAGCAAGGCCGCCGCGGTGTTTGACGAAGGTCACTACATGCAGGTCGAAGTGGCCGGCAAATTGGCCGCAACCGATCAGCCCGAGCTGGCGGACCAGTTCCTGGTCTTTATGGTGTCGGACGCCTTCCAGTCGATCATTCCGACGACCAACTGGATGTATCCGGCGGTTGTCCCTGCCGAAGGCCTGCCCGCTGGGTTTGAAACGCTGGTCAGCCCGGAGAAATCCCTGCTGCTGCCCGAAGGCGAAGCAGCCGCTGTGCGGGATGAGGCGCTGGGCGAATGGCTGAGCGCGCTCAGCCAGTAAGCTTGCGGCCGGTCGCAACCTGGCCCGGAACCTGCGCTGCCCTTTTGGTGGCGCTCTTGGTTCTGGGCACGCTTGCGGCGGTGGCCATGCGGGCGGAAGGCGGCTCCGGTCTGGGGGCCGCCGACTGGTCGGCGCTGCGCTTTACCCTGATCCAGGCGAGCCTGTCGGCCCTGTTCAGCGTCGCCCTTGCGGTGCCGGTGGCGCGCGCCTTGGCGCGGCGACGGTTCTTTGGGCGGCGGGTGTTGATCACCCTTCTGGGGGCGCCCTTCATCCTGCCGGTGATCGTTGCCATTCTCGGCCTGCTGGCGGTCTTTGGCCGCTCTGGTTGGCTGAGTGATCTGTTGAGCCTTGTTGGCCTGCCGCCCGTGCAGATTTACGGGCTGCATGGGGTGGTCATTGCCCATGTCTTCTTCAACCTGCCCTTGGCGACGCGGTTGATCTTGCAAGGCTGGCAGGAAATCCCCGCCGAGCGCTTCCGCCTTGCCGCGCAGCTTGACGCCGGGCCCAAGGCCATTTGGCAGCTGTTGGAGCAGCCGATGCTGCGGCAGGTTCTGCCTGGGGCCACGGCGGTGATCTTTGCCATCTGCCTGTCGAGCTTTGCCGTGGCTCTGACCCTGGGCGGTGGACCAAAAGCGACGACGCTGGAGCTGGCGATCTATCAGGCCTTTCACTTTGACTTCGACCTAGGGCGGGCAGCGATCCTGTCGGGGCTGCAGCTGGGTCTGACCGTCATGGCGGCGCTGCTGGCGCTGCGGGTGCCGGTGGGCGAAGGCTTTGGCGGCGGCTTGGATCGCATGGTGGCGCGCTGGGACGGGGCAGGGACGGGCGCGCGGATCGCCGATACGCTCTGGATCACCTTTTCCGCGCTGTTCCTGATGCTGCCGCTCCTTGCGGTCTTTGTCTCTGGCGCGCCTGGGCTCTTGCATCTGCCAGCCTCGGTCTGGAGCGCAACCTGGGTTTCCATCCAAGTCGCTGTGCTCAGCACGCTTTTGCTGCTCTTGGTCGCCCTTCCGATGGCGGCCAGCATTGCGCTCGGGCGCAAGGGGCTGGGGGAGATTGCGGGCATCCTTGGGCTTGCGGCGTCGCCCTTGGTGATTGGCACCGGGCTCTTTGTGATGATCTATCCGGTGATGGACCCGGTGGTGCTGGCGCTGCCGGTGACTGCGCTGGTCAATATGGTGATGGCACTGCCTTTTGCGCTGAGAATTCTGGTGCCCCGGATTCGGCAGGTGATGCAGCAAAACGCGCGGCTGGCCTTGGCGCTGGATATGCGCGGGCGCCGGGTTTGGGCCGTGGTGATCCTGCCGCGCTGCCGGGCGCAGATCGGCTTTGCCGCGGGGCTGACCGCTGCGCTGTCCTTGGGCGATCTGGGCGTCATTGCGCTGTTTGCCGATCCGGAGGTCGCGACCTTGCCCCTGCAGGTCTATCGCCTGATGGGGGCTTACCGGATGCAGGCGGCCGAAGGGGCAGCACTCTTGCTGTTTGTCTTGTCCATGGGAGCCTTCTGGCTCCTTGATCGCGGAGGGCGATTCCATGCTGAAGCTTGAAGGAGCGGTGATTCGCAAGGGCGGCTTTGACCTCTCCGCCGATCTGGAGATCGCGCCGGGGGCAAAGGTTGCGGTGATCGGCCCCTCTGGGGCGGGCAAGTCCACCTTGCTTGAGGCGATCGCCGGGTTTCAACCGCTCGCAAGGGGGCGCGTGCTGTGGTCCGGGGTGGACCTATCGGGCGTTCTGCCGGGCAAGCGCCCGGTGGCGATGTTGTTTCAGGACGGCAACCTGTTTCCGCATCTGAGCGCAAGACAGAATGTGCGCCTCGGGGTGGAGGCCAACCGCAAGCTGACATCGGCGGAAGAGGCGCGGGTGGCCGAGGCCTTGCAGCGGGTGGGCCTGAAGGGTCTGGATGACCGTAGACCGGCGGAACTGTCCGGGGGGCAGCAAAGCCGTGCGGCGTTGGCGCGGGTGCTGGTGCAATCGCGAGACCTTTTATTGCTGGATGAGCCCTTTGCGGCGCTTGGACCGGCCTTGAAGGCAGAGATGCTCGATCTTGTGGCTGAGCTTGCGGCGGAAAGCGGCGCTACCCTGTTGATGGTCAGCCATGACCCCGCAGATGCTCGCCGGATCGCCGATCAGGTGGTGCTGGTGGCCGAGGGGCGTGCACATCCGCCTGCCGCCACCGCAGCGGTGCTGGACAATCCGCCCCCAGCCTTGCGCGCTTATCTGGGTGCGGGCTGACCCCTGGCCGGACAATTGGATCTTTTGCGATAGGGGATTTTCTTTTCGCAAAGCCTGCCGCTAGAGTTGCGCCAAACATGGAGAAATCGCGCTATGAAACTCTTCCACTCCCCTGCCTCGCCCTTTGTCCGCAAGGTGCAACTGGTGTTGATCGAGACCGGTCAGAGCGAGGAGGTGGAGCTGCTGCCGGTCTCCACCTCGGTCACCGCGCCGGACAGCGGGCTTGTCGCGAGCAACCCTCTCGGCAAGATCCCGGCCTTGACCCGCGCCGATGGGCCGACACTCTATGACAGCCGGGTGATCTGCGAGTTTCTCGACTCCCGGGCCGGTGGCGCGCTCTACAAGGGAGGCTGGGAGACCAAGGTCCTGGAAGCGACAGCAGATGGCATCATGGATGCCGGAGTGTCCATGTCCTACGAGAAGCGCCTGCGGCCGGTTGAAAAACAGTGGGATGACTGGTTGGAAGGGCAGCGCGCCAAGATCCTCGGCGCGTGTGCGGCCGTCGAGGCGCGCTGGATGCCGACACTCAACGGGCCTCTGACCATCGGGCATTTGGCCATGGGCGCGGCGCTGGCCTATATCGATTTTCGCCACCCGGATGCAGGCTGGCGCGAGGGCAATCCGCAGCTGACCGCCTGGCAGACCGCTTTCGAATCGCGCCCCTCGATGGTTGCAACCCGGCCCGAGGTTGCCTGACCCGCTGGCCTGCGGAGATTTGCCAAGGCTTAACAAGGAGTGGACAGCAAGGCGCGACACAATGGCGACTGCGGCGCAAGGATGCAACGGTTCTGTAAAAGAATGCCCCCGTTCGGCGTACCTGCGCTGCTTTGACCGCTAGACGAACCCGGTTTGCATCGCTAGACACGCGGCTGAGTCACCGCGTCGTGAGAGGCGGTGCAAGCGCATGTTTGCCCTAAACGGGCGCTGGAATTGGAGAAAACCACGTGTCCCACGCAGAAGAGCACGAAGGAACCCGGAGAGATTTCCTCTACTACGCCACGGCTGGCGCAGGGGCGGTCACTGCGGGTGCCGCCGTTTGGCCCTTGGTCAACCAGATGAACCCCTCGGCTGACGTTCAGGCCCTGTCCTCGATCTTCGTGGACATTTCCGGCGTTGATGTCGGCACCCAGATTTCCGTGATGTTCCTCGGCAAGCCGGTGTTCATTCGCCGCCGCACCCAGGAAGAGATCGACGAAGCCCGCGCGGTGGATGTCGACACGCTGATCGACACCACTTCCGAGAACCCCAACAAGCCGGGGTCCGACGCGGCGGACGAGAACCGCACCCTCGATGAAGCAGGCGAATGGCTGGTGATGATGGGTGTGTGCACCCACCTCGGCTGTGTGCCGCTGGGCGACGGTGCCGGCGATTTCAACGGTTGGTTCTGCCCGTGCCACGGCTCGCACTACGACACTGCAGGCCGTATCCGCAAAGGTCCCGCGCCGCAGAACCTGCATATCCCGGTGGCTGAGTTCACCGACGAAACCACCCTCAAGCTGGGATAAGGAGACGCGCGCATGTCTGGTATTCCGCACGACCATTACGAGCCGAAGACGGGTGCAGAAAAGTGGCTGCACAGCCGCCTGCCCATCGTTGGCCTCGTCTATGACACCATCATGATCCCCACCCCGAAGAACCTGAACTGGTGGTGGATCTGGGGCATTGTCCTCGCCTTCTGTCTGGCGCTGCAGATCGTCACCGGCATCGTCCTGGTGATGCACTACACGCCCCATGTCGATCTGGCGTTTGCCTCCGTTGAGCACATCATGCGCAACGTGAACGGCGGCTTCATGATCCGCTATCTGCACGCAAACGGCGCGTCGCTGTTCTTCGTGGCCGTCTATATCCACATCTTCCGCGGCCTGTTCTACGGCTCCTACAAGGCGCCCCGCGAGATCACCTGGATTGTCGGCATGCTGATCTTCCTTCTGATGATGGGCACCGGCTTCATGGGCTACGTTCTGCCCTGGGGTCAGATGTCCTTCTGGGGCGCAACCGTGATCACCGGCCTGTTTGGCGCGATCCCCTTCATCGGTGAGCCGATCCAGACCTGGCTTCTGGGCGGGCCCGCCGTTGGCAACGCGACGCTGAACCGCTTCTTCTCGCTGCACTATCTGCTGCCCTTCGTGATTGCTGGCCTCGTGATCGTGCACATCTGGGCCTTCCACACCACCGGCAACAACAACCCGACCGGTGTTGAAGTGCGCCGTGGCTCGAAGGCGGAAGCCGAGAAAGACACCCTGCCGTTCTGGCCCTACTTCGTGATCAAGGATTTCCTTGGCCTCGCAATTGTGCTGGTGATCTTCTGGGCCATCGTCGGCTTCATGCCGAACTACCTTGGCCACCCGGACAACTACATCGAAGCCAACCCGCTGGTGACCCCGGCGCATATCGTCCCTGAATGGTACTTCCTGCCCTTCTACGCGATCCTGCGCGCCTTCACCTCTGAGGTTTGGGTTGTGCAAATCGCGTCCTTCGTGACCGGTGGCATCGTCGATGCGAAGTTCTTTGGTGTTCTGGCGATGTTCGGCGCGATTGCCGTGATGGCGCTGGCACCCTGGCTCGACACCTCCCGCGTGCGCTCGGGCAAATATCGCCCGCAGTTCAAGTGGTGGTTCCTGCTGCTGATCATCGACTTCTTCGCCCTGATGTGGCTGGGTGCGATGCCTGCGGAAGAGCCCTACGCGTCCTTCTCGCTGATCGGTTCCGCCTATTGGTTCGGTTACTTCCTGGTGATCCTGCCGCTTCTCGGCGTGATCGAGAAGCCGGAAGCCACGCCTGCCACCATCGAAGAGGATTTCAACGCCCATTACGGCAAGAAATCCGAAGCTACTCCTGCTGAGTAAGAAGAAGGACAGCTACCCATGTTCAAGAAACTTGTAACCGGTGCTGCCTTGGCTCTGGCACTCGTCCCGGCAGCAGCCTTTGCTGCCGGTGGTGAGGCGCACGTGGAGGATTTCGCCTTCTCGTTCGAAGGTCCCTTTGGCAGCTACGACCAGAATCAGTTGCAGCGCGGTCTGCAGATCTACACCGAGGTCTGCGCCGCCTGTCACGGATTGAAACAGGTTCCGATCCGCACCCTCTCGGACGAGGGCGGTGTGGGCCTGCCTGAGGATCAGGTTCGGGCCTATGCTGCGAATTTCGAAGTTTTCGATGCAGAGCTCGACGATTTCCGACCGGCCACTCCGACCGACCATTTCCCGGAAAACAATGGTGTTGGCGCGCCGGACCTGAGCCTGATGGCCAAGGCGCGGGCCGGTTTCCATGGTCCCTACGGCCTTGGCACCAACCAGCTGTTCAAGGGCATGGGTGGCGCCGAGTACATCGCCTCTCTGCTTGACGGCTACACCGGCGAGACCAAGGAAGAAGCGGGCACCACCTTCTACGAAAACCACGCCTTCCCGGGCGGCTGGATCTCGATGGCGCCGCCGCTGTCGGATGAGCAGGTGGAATTTGCGGACGGTCATGCCAATGACGTGCACCATATGGCGCAGGACGTCGCGGCTTTCCTGATGTGGACCGCGGAGCCGAAGATGATGGCGCGCAAACAGGCCGGTTTTGTCGGCGTTCTGTTCCTGACTGTGCTGTCGGTGCTGCTCTATCTCACCAACAAGCGCATCTGGGCGCCGCACAAGGGCAAGAAGACCGCCTGACCGGTCTGCACCTGTTAAAAAACCTTCAAGACCCCCGTTCCGGCTGGAGCGGGGGTTTTTCATTGTCCGAGATCCGAAGGAGGGCTGCTTCCATTGGCCCTGTGGCCCTTTCAAGCCGGGACATGTGGCGCCGAAAGACGCCTCAGGCTGGGAGGAAGAATTGGCTCGCTGAGCGGGGGGGCCGCAGCGCGTGCAGGACAGTCTGCGCATTTGCCTTTGGCGCGGTGGTGCCGTCGAGCGTGAGATCGTAGCACAGGCCCTCATGGATGCTCTGGAAATCGGAGGCGGCGCTGCCCGGAGGTCGGTCGCCTCGAGCGGTCTCGCGAGCGCAGAGCGTCTCTAGCGGGGTGTGGAGGCCGATGAAGAGGAGGTCGTGACCACGGAGCAGGGATTGCAGCTCTGCGTGCCATCCGGGCGTATCGAGGATGTGTTCCACGATGAGGTCATTGCCAGCCTCTGCAAAGCCGGAAAGCGCGCGGTGAAAGCCGGAGAAGAAACTTGGCCGGGCGGCGGCCCAATCGGGATAGGCCGCGCGATCCCAGGCGCCGCTGTCGCGCAGGTGGTCAATGGAGAGATGCAGGAAGGGGCGCGTTGCCTTGGCGCGAATGGCCGCCGCCAAGGTGGATTTGCCACTGCTAGAGGCCCCGTGCAGGAAGAGGATCAGCGCCATCTGTGTCCTCTCCCTCGGGTCAGGCGGTCAATTGGGTGCCGTTGATGCCGGTGATGGTGGCGGTGACCAGCGCGCCTTCTGTCTGGGGCGTGGCGAAGGTGACTTCGGTGAACTGCTCGGTGCGGCCCATATGCGGGTTCTCCATCAGAATGTGATGGCTGCGGCCCAGCTGCGCGGCGAGGTGTCTTGAGACCTGCTGGTCACCGATGGCCCGCAGGCGAGCGGCGCGCTCCTTGATGACGATGCCACTGACCTGAGAGGGGATCTTCGCCGCCGGGGTGCCTTCGCGTTTGGAATAGGGAAAGACATGCAGCCAGGTGAGGTCGCAGTCGGTCACCAGTTTCAGAGAGTTCTCGAAGTGCTCTTCCGTTTCGGTCGGGAAACCCGCGATGATATCGGCGCCGAAGGTCATGTCGGGGCGTAAGCGGCGCGCCTCTTCGGCAAAGCGAATCGCATCGTCGCGCAGGTGGCGGCGCTTCATCCGTTTCAGAATCAGATCGTCGCCGTGCTGCAGGGAGAGATGCAGATGCGGCATCAGGCGCGGCTCGGTGGCGATGGCCTGCATCAGGTTCTCGTCCACCTCGATCGAATCGATCGAGGAGATCCGCAGGCGCGGCAGATCGGGCACCAGTTTCAGGATCCGCATCACCAGATCACCGAGTTTCGGCGTGGCAGGCAGATCCGCACCCCAGCTGGTGAGATCGACGCCGGTCAGCACGACCTCGTTGTACCCCTTGTCCACCAGCCGCTTGATCTGATCCACCACCACGCCCGCAGGGACCGAGCGGGAATTGCCGCGACCATAGGGGATGATGCAGAAGGTGCAGCGATGATCGCAGCCGTTCTGGACCTGCACATAGGCGCGAGACCGGGTGCCAAAACCGTCGATCAGGTGACTCGCTGTCTCGGTTACCGACATGATGTCGTCGACCAGCACCTTTTCGGTGGTGCCGATGAAATCCGGCCCCTTTTGGGCCATGCGGGCCCAGGTCTCGGGCATCATCTTTTCGGTATTGCCGATGACCTGCGTCACTTCGCTCATCTTAGCAAAGGTCTCCGGCTCGGTCTGAGCAGCGCAGCCGGTGACGATGATCGGTGAGTCGGGGTTTTCGCGGCGCAGGCGGCGAATCTCTTGCCGCGCCTTCCGGACGGCCTCCGCCGTCACCGCGCAGGTGTTCACCACCACGGCGTTCTCGAGCCCTGCCTGACGGCTCAACTCCTTCATCGCTTCGGTGTCATAGGCGTTGAGACGACAACCGAGCGTGGTGAACTTGGGCGCGCCGCTCACCGGTCGAGACTTTCGAGGAACTGGCGGGTCAGCGTGCCATTGGCCACATGCATGGTGGGTCCGGTCATCCAGACGCCATCCTCGCGCCAGTCGATCCAGAGCGTTCCGCCATCAAGGTCGATACGCACCCGCCGCCCGGTGAGGCCCTTGCGGGCAGCAGCCACCGCAGTTGCGCAGGAGGAGGAGCCGGAGGCCAGAGTGACCCCAACGCCCCGCTCCCAGACTCGCATGCGGATATGGTCGGGCGCAACCACATGGGCGACCTGCACATTGGTGCGCTGAGGGTAGAGCGGGTGATATTCATAACGAGGGCCGAAATCGGCGAGCGGGATGAGATCGGCATTCTCGACGAAGAAGGTGCAATGCGGATTGCCCATGCCGGTGGCCGTGGGAGCGCCTTCGATCGGCAGCTCCAGCGTGTCCATCTCCTCCGCCAGAGGAATCTCGTCCCAGGCAAGCTGAGGCTGTCCCATGTTGACCGAGGTCAGCCCATCGCCCGCATCCTGAGCATAAAGATCGCCCCGGTCCGTTGTCAGGTGCAAGGCGCTCTTGCCGGTTTCGTTCATCAGGTGGCGGGCAATGCAGCGAGTCGCATTGCCGCAGGCCGCCGAGGTGGACCCATCGGCGTTGTAAAAGATCAGATGCGCATCTGCACTGGCACCAATGCGCGCCGATTCGATCACCGCCAACTGGTCGAATCCCACGCCGAACTGACGGTGGGCAATTCCCTTGGCCAGTGCGGGAGTGATGACAATGTTCTTGGCACGGGCGTCGACGACAACGAAGTCGTTTCCTAGCCCATGCATCTTCATGAACGGCAACATATGATCGGATCCGGGGAAGCTCATGAGGCGCATATAGACCCGTGGATAAAATGAATCCAGAGATTGCGCAGAAAAGTTTGAAAAGGGGGGTTGACCCTTCTCGGGCTTAACCGTAGAAGCCCCCCCTATCGGAACGATGCGGACGCCAACGCCGCTGAGTTTCAGCCTGAAATAAGCACTTGATCATTCGAGATTAATCAGCTTAAAGGGCACTCCGCGAAGGCCGGATAGTCTTCAGACAGAGAGTGGGCCGTTAGCTCAGTTGGTAGAGCAACTGACTTTTAATCAGTGGGTCGCAGGTTCGAATCCTGCACGGCTCACCACTCTTTCCCTTCACCGCTGACACCATCGAACGAGCGAGATACTTTTCGTCATCTCGGGATCAGATGGATGTTTTTCAGGCGCTGCTCCTCCGCAGCCTGACGGACTGCCGTGGCAATCTGTGTCAGCTGCGGCGCCAGCGGGCTGGTTTTGCGCCAGACCATGCCGATGGTGCGTCCTGGTTCCTCGCCAGCAAACCGTGCAAAGGAGACCGGAGCGGAGCGGGTTTCCACCGAAACGGCCATTTCAGGAATCAGGGTGACGCCGATCCCGGCTCCCACCATTTGCACCAAAGTCGAGAGCGAACTGCCGTCGAGCCCGTCGCGGGCCAGGGCTGGGCGCAGGTTGCAGAAGGAGACCGCCTGATCGCGGAAGCAATGGCCCTCTTCCAGAAGCAGCAGCTTCATTTCCCGCATTCCCTCTGGTGAGGGGACCGGCGCGTCGGCATCGGCGGCGCTGCGCACAAGCACGAACTTCTCGTCAAAGAGCGGCGTTTCGACCAATCCCGGCTCGGAAACCGGCAGCGCGACGATGGCTGTGTCCAGACGACCGTCCAACAGCTCGGTGATGAGCTTTTGGGTCAGAGTTTCACGGATGTGCACGTCCAGCCCACTGTAATCCGCATTCAGACGCTGAATCAGCGTCGGCAACAGATAGGGCGCGACAGTGGGAATCACCCCGATCCGCAACCGCCCGACCATCCGGTCCTTGGCCAGGCGTGCCAGATCGCCGAGTTCGTCTACCGCACGCAGGATATCGCGCACCCGCTCCGCAAAATCCTGACCAAAGCCTGTCAGACGGACCTGCCGCGCACTACGTTCGAAGAGGACAACGCCGAGGGTCTCCTCCAACTCCTTGATCTGCACTGAAAGCGCAGGTTGCGAGATGGCGCAGGCATCCGCGGCGCGGCCAAAATGGCCATGGCGGGTGAGGGCTTCGAAGTAGCGGAGCTGTTTGAGCGTGATATTCATCATAGGAATTTCTTATCGCGACAATCAAAAAATGCAACTTAGAATAATTCTGAACTCTTGTTACACATTGGGTCGAAGGTGGTGAAAAGGGCCTCGCAAAGATTCGCGATGCGCCGAACACCTCGACGATTTCAATAGTCCCCACCGCGGACGACAACTCTGGAGGAAGACATGGACGGACAAAACACAGGCGCAGGTGGCTGCCCGTTTTCCGGCGCAAATACCAGCAAGGGACGGCGCTCCAACCGTGATTGGTGGCCGAACCAGCTGAACCTGGCGATTTTGCATCAGCATCAGGCCCGCCAGAACCCGCTGGGTGAGGATTTCGATTACGCTGAAGCGTTCAAGAAATTGGATCTTGAGGCCGTCAAGGCTGACCTGATCGCGCTGATGACCCAGAGCCAAGACTGGTGGCCGGCAGACTACGGTCACTACGGCGGCTTGATGATCCGTATGGCCTGGCACTCGGCCGGCACCTACCGGACCGCAGATGGTCGCGGTGGTGGTTCAACCGGTACCCAACGCTTTGCTCCGCTGAATTCCTGGCCGGACAACGGCAACCTCGACAAGGCGCGGATGCTGCTGTGGCCGATCAAAAAGAAATACGGCAATGCGCTGTCCTGGGCCGACCTGATGATCCTCGCGGGCAACTGCGCGATTGAATCGATGGGTCTGAAGCCCTTTGGCTTTGGCGGCGGGCGGGCCGACGTCTGGGAGCCGGAAGAGGACATCTATTGGGGGGCCGAGACTGAATGGCTGGCCGAATCCGGCAACCCGCACAGCCGCTATGACGGGGCCCGTGACATGGGTGCTGCAGATGCAGGGGCGACCAAGCTGGAAAACCCGCTTGCCGCCGTGCAGATGGGCCTGATCTACGTGAACCCGGAAGGCCCCGATGGCAACCCGGACCCGATCGCCTCTGGCCGCGACATCCGCGAGACCTTTGCCCGCATGGCGATGAACGACGAGGAAACCGTGGCGCTGACCGCCGGCGGCCATACCTTCGGCAAGGCGCACGGAAATGGCCCCGCAACCGCCGTCGGTCCCGAGCCGGAAGCCGCGCCGATCGAGGCGATGGGCCAAGGCTGGCTGTCCTCGCACAAGTCTGGCAAGGGCGTGGACACCATCACTTCCGGGATCGAGGGAGCCTGGACGCCGAACCCGACCCAGTGGGACATGGGCTATTTCGACGTGCTCTTCGGCTATGACTGGGCGCTGACCAAATCCCCGGCCGGTGCGCATATCTGGCACGCGGTGGACCTCAAGGACGAAGACCACGCGCCCGAAGTCGACGGCTCCGGCAAGAAGGTCCCGATCATGATGACCACCGCCGACATGGCGATGAAAATGGACCCGATCTATGGCCCGATCTCCAAGCGGTTCCACGAGAATCCGGAAGAGTTCGCTGAAGCCTTCCGTCGTGCCTGGTTCAAGCTGACCCACCGCGATATGGGGCCGAAAGCCTGCTACCTCGGTGCGGACGTTCCCGCCGAAGACCTGATCTGGCAGGACCCGGTTCCGGCCGTGGATCACGCGCTGGTCAGTGCGGCGGACGTGGCGGCGCTGAAGGCGCAGATCCTCGCCTCTGGCCTGTCGGTACAGGAGCTGGTCTATGTGGCCTGGTCCTCTGCCTCCACCTTCCGAGGTTCCGACAAGCGTGGTGGGGCCAATGGCGCCCGCATCCGTCTGGCACCCCAGAAGGACTGGGCTGTGAACGAGCCTGCCAAGCTGGCGAAGGTCTTGGGCGTGCTTGAGGGCATCCAGTCCACCTTCAATGCCGCCGCTGCTGGTGGTGTGAAGGTTTCGCTTGCCGACCTCATCGTGCTGGCCGGTTCTGCAGCGGTTGAGAAGGCCGCCAAGGACGCAGGTTTTGACGTCACCGTGCCTTTCACCCCGGGCCGGACGGATGCGACGCAGGAGCAGACCGACGTTGAGAGCTTCGACGTGATGGAGCCGCAGATCGATGGCTTCCGCAACTACGCGCCGAAGAAGTTCTCGGTCTCGACCGAGGAGATGCTGGTCGACAAGGCGCAGCTCCTGACCCTCTCCGCGCCGGAAATGACGGTACTGTTGGGCGGTCTGCGCGCCATCGGGGCCACCTATGGCGACAGCGCGCATGGTGTGCTGACCACCCGCAAGGGCCAGCTGACCAATGACTTCTTCGTCAACGTGTTGGATCTGGGTACTACCTGGAAGGCCACCGATGACAGCGGCGAAGTCTTCGAGGGGTCGGATCGCGCGACCGGTGCGATCAAGTGGACCGGCACCCGTGCGGATCTGATCTTCGGCTCGAACTCCCAGCTGCGCGCCCTCTCCGAGGTCTATGCGCAGGACGACAATGCGGGCAAGTTCGTGGCCGATTTCGTCAAGGCCTGGGTCAAGGTGATGGAGCTGGACCGCTTCGACGTGAAGTAAGGCTCTGGCCTCAGACAACGGAAAAGGCGTCGCAGTGTGCGGCGCCTTTTTTATGTGGTGGTGGCCTCGAATAGGGCCGCGGAACCGATCCCGCCTGCGGCGGCAATGGCGGCAAGGGAAGGCCCGTCACCGGGTTTGAGGGCGTGAAAGAGCTTTACCGCGAGGATGGCGCCAGAGGCCCCGATGGGATGCCCCTGCGCCAAGGCACCGCCGTTTGGATTGACGATATCAGGCTCTAACCCAGCACGTTTGACGCAGGCGAGGGCTTGCACCGCAAAGGCTTCCATGACCTCCGCACGGTGTAGGTTCTGCGGCGCAAGGCCCTGGCGCGTCAGCACCTGACGGATCGCGGGCAGGGGGCCAAGGCCCGGTTGCTCGGGCGTTGCGCCAAGGGTTGCCCCCTCTAGGAGCCGCATGCCGCCACGTCCAAGCCGCGCGGCCATCTGGTCGCTGACGATCACCACAAAAGCTGCCGCATCCGCTGCCACCGCCATATTGGCGACTGTTATGTCACCACAAACCTGCGGCGCACGGGCACAGTGGCGGTCTGTCAGATCGCGGGTGAAGGCATCCTCATGGACCCCCTCCATTGAGACAATCTCTGCCTCGCGTGTGTCCGCATGTTGGCGGGCAAGGGTATGGCTGCGGATCGCCCAAGCGTCTTGCTCCGCGCGGGAAATTCCCAACACCAGTCCAAGATCATGCGCCGCCTGCGCCATCTCCGGATCACGCTCGACCCAAGGGGTGAAGCGCGCTTGGTCGTAAGGCTCCGGCGGGCGGCCATCGGCGAAAGTTCGACTGCGCAAAGGGCGGCGCGAGGAACTCTCGGCCCCGCCCGCCAGCACCACCTCCTGCTGACCTGAGGCGACCAGTGCGTGACCCAGCAAGATCGCATCCAAGCCACCAGCGCATTGCCGGTCGATGCTGAGGCCCGCCACATGCTCCGGCAGGCCCGCCGCGAGCGCGGCAATCCGGGCCGGGTTGCCGCCTCCACCAAGCGCGTTGGACAGGATCACCTCGCCCACATCCTCTGGCGTGAGCCCGGCATCCGTGAGACAGGCCTGCAAGATCGGCGCGGCAAGCTGATGTGGCTCTAATAAAGCGAATTTGCCGCCTTTGGGCACAACTGCTGTGCGGCGTGCGGCGACGATCAGTGGCATTACTCTGCCTCCCACAGGCGCTGAAGGGCGCGCAGATCGGGTTTGCCTGCCTCCAGTATGGGGAGGGTGTCGAGCCTGCGGATATCCTTTGGCACCGCATGGGCGCCGATCTCCGCCCGGCATAGGGCGCGCAGCGCTGCGGGTTCAACTTGACCCTGCACCACGGCGACAATCCGATGCCCGCGCAGGGCATCTGGCAGGGCGAGCGCCACCGCTTGTTCCACTCCGGGGGCACGTAACAAGACGGCCTCGATCTCTTCGGGAAAGACGTTATTGTCCGCCACCGTCACCATGCGGTTCTTGCGTCCCTTGGGATAGAGATTGCCCGCCGCATCCATCCAGCCCATTTCGCCAATACTGAGCCAGTCGCCGTCCCAGCGCGTCAGATCGCTGTGCCCCTCGGCGTAACCCTCAAACAGATAGGGACTGCGGAGCCAAATCTCGCCTACGCCGGAGCTATCGGGTTCGGTGATGCGGATCTCCACCCCTGGATAGGCGCGCCCGACCGAGTTTGGTGGGGCATCCGGAGCCGATAGAGTGATATAGCTGGTCTCCGCCGCGCCAAAGATCTCGTGCAGCGCGGCGTTTGGAAACAAACGGCTCAGCGTCTGCCGCAGCCCCTCGTCCAGCTTGCCGCCGGAAGAGAAGATCAACCGCACCTTTGGCAAGCTGATCCCCTCTGTGGCACGCACCAAAAGGCGCAGCTGCGCGGGCGTCGCATAAAGCACGGTGGCGCGATGTTGCTCTACGCCCAAGGCCTGCGCCCGTGGACCCATGCCGCCCAGCATCGCAAGATCCGCGCCGATATGGCAGGCGGCGACCGCGGCAAACAGGGTCAGCGAATGCGACAGGCTGCCAAGCGTGACGTAGACGTCCTCTGCCGAAAGGGCGAATATCTTTGCATCCCTCTCGAAACTTGCCAGCCAGCTTGCGGGCGTGCGGCGGATGGTCTTGGCAAAGCCAGTAGAGCCAGAACTTTGACAATAGAGCCATTGTTCAGGCTCTAACACGAGCGAAATCGGTTCCTCACCCGGTCGCGCCAGCACAGATTGGCCCTGTTCCAAGGCGCTCAGCAACGGCGCAAGACCCGCAACATCGGGGGTCAGGATGCGCGTTTCGGGGGAGAGGTGAAATCTGCGGCGCTCCGGCACGGGCGGCTCCAACTGGCGAGGGTTGCCAGAGAATAACCTGCGCCACGGGTGGCGAACAGGGCTTCAGGTGAACTTGCGAAACAGCCGCGTGCGGTCAAAGGCGGCTTCCAGCTCGTCGGTGCGCGCCTTCACCGTCTCCCAGTGGTCTTCCTGAATCTTGGCGATCATGCTCTCCACCAGCAGTAAGAGCGCAACGCCGGAATCCCAGGCCGAGGGGACATTGATCCGCGCCGAGAAGGTGTGCTTGGCCACCTTCTGAATCGGCGAGCGCCATTGATCGGTGAACAAGACCACATCAACGCCGCGCTCATGCGCCATCTCGGCCAAGAGCAGGGTGGCATTTTCATAGCGGCGGATGTCAAACAGGATCAGCATGTCGCCAGGTGACAGATCCAGCACCGAATGAGTCCAAGAGGCGCGCGGCGGGATCATAAACACATCGCGGCGGATCATCTGCAGATGCAGGTAGAAGTTCTGCGCGAGCGTGCCGCTCAGCCGTCCGCCTGCGATATGGATGCGGTGCGAGGTATCGGCGATCCGATTGCAGAGCCTATCGAACTCCTCAAGGTTCACATTCTCCAGCGTGGCGCGGATATTGTCGTAGACCGCCACTGCATAGCGGTTGAGCATATGGGTTTCCGGCAAGGCGGGCGCCTGTTCGGCGCGTTTGTCCACCGGGTTCGAGATGATCTCTCGCAGCTCTTCGCGCAGGGCGTGCTGGAACTCCGGATAGCCTGAGAACCCCAATTTCTGCACCATGCGCGCCACTGTGGGGGTGGAGACTGCGGCCAGATCCGCAAGCTCGGTGATGCTGCCAAGGCCGGGGATCGGGTAATTGTCGAGAATGGCGGCGGCGAGCTGACGCTCAGCCCGGGTGAGGTCTTCCTCGCGCGCTTTCAGTTTCTCGGCAATCGTCATCCACGGCCCTCCTGCACGGGTTTTTCGCATATTATTACAGGACGCATCGCGATGAAAGAAATTTTACAGAAACCATATTGACAGAACGAGGTCGGCTGAAGAGCATGCTTCACATGACGATAGATACGCTCACCTCCGGGATTGATCCCTCCTTTGGACCCGCTGTTGCCCGCACCCCGCGCGGGCTGGAAGCTGAGGTCATTGTTGTTTGCGAACACGCTTCCAATTGGATTCCGCCGGGCCTGTCGGACCTTGGTTTGGACGTCCATGCCAAGCACAGCCATATCGCCTGGGACCCGGGCGCGCTGAGCGTGGCGCGGCTTTTGGCCGATACGCTGGCGGCACCCTTGGTGGAGGGCTGTATCTCTCGCTTGGTCTACGACCTCAATCGGCCGCCGGAATCGCCCACCGCGATCCCCGAAACGTCCGAGGTTTTTGCGGTACCGGGAAATCGCGACCTCTCGGACGCGGCGCGTGCAGAGCGGGTAGCAGCGGTCTACGAACCGTTCCGCACCGCCTTGGCCGAAGAAATCGCCAGCCGCGCGGGCAAGCTGCGATTGCTGGTCACGGTGCATAGTTTCACCCCGATCTACAACGGCGTGCCGCGCGACGTCGAGTTGGGTCTGCTGCATGGCCGAGACGACCGCTTTGCCATCGAAATGCTGGCCCGCCAACCGGAGGGTCTTGCCTGGGACACCCGCCTCAATGAGCCGTACAGTGCGGTGGATGGCGTGGCCCATACCCTGGATCTGCACGGCTGCGACAATGGTCTGTTGAATGTGATGTTGGAAATCCGCAACGACCTGATCGCCACGGCGGACCAGCAGAAGGTCTGGGCTGACGCACTCGCCCCTTGGATCAAGACCACTCTAGAGGAGGGGTTCGCATGATCGCAGCCATGCTGGGTTATGTGCGTGTTGTGGATGCGGTGAATTACCGGATCGGCCGCCTGATGATGTGGAGCCTTTTTGCGATGATGGGGATCCTCTTGTGGTCCTCAATCTCCAAGACCTTCTTCCTGCCCTCGCTCTGGACACTGGAAATGGCGCAGTTTGCCATGGTGACCTATTACATCCTTGGCGGGCCCTACTCGATCCAGCTGGGGTCTAACGTGCGGATGGATCTGTTTTATCACAACTGGTCCACCCGGCGGAAAGCCTGGTTTGATGCCTTCACCGTGTTGGCGTTGATCGCTTATCTCGCCATCCTGTTTTACGGCGGCCTCAGCTCGACCGCCTATTCGCTCGGCTATTGGGGCGACAATCCCTTTGCCTTCTTCACCGGTCTGATTACCGGGTCCGAGGAAGTGGGCCATATGGAGCGCGCCTCCACCGCATGGCGGCCCTTCATCTGGCCGATCAAGAGCATCATGGTCTTCGGCTTCTTCCTGATGCTGTTGCAGGCCATTTCAGAACTTTTCAAAGACATTGCCCGCCTCAAGGGCCACGAGATCGCAAGCGAGCGCGCGTAATGAGCCAGGAATATATCGCCATCTTCATGTTCGCTTCGATGATGCTGATGCTCTTCACCGGGCAGCGCGTCTTTGGGGCCATTGGGGCGGTCGGCGCCATTGCCTCGCTGCTGCTTTGGGGGGTGGGGGGCTACGACATTCCCTTTGCTGCCGCGATGAAGCTGATGAAGTGGTATCCGCTGCTGACGCTGCCGATGTTCATCTTCATGGGCTATGTGCTGAGCGAGAGCCGCCTGGCCGACGATCTTTACAAGATGTTCCACGTCTGGATGGGGCCGATCAATGGCGGTCTCGCCATCGGTACTATCGGTCTGATGGTGCTGGTCTCCGCGATGAACGGCCTGTCGGTGGCCGGCATGGCCATTGGTGCCACCATCGCCCTGCCGGAGCTGTTGAAGCGCGGCTATGACAAGACCATGGTCACGGGCGTCATTCAGGCTGGATCCTCGCTCGGAATTCTGGTGCCGCCCTCGGTCGTGCTGGTGCTATACGCGATGATCGCGCGGCAGCCGGTGGGGCAGCTGTGGCTGGCCGGTGTGATACCGGGCTTGATGATGGCGGGGCTGTTCATCATCTACATCTGGCTGCGCTGCAAGATCACGCCGTCGCTGGGTCCGGCGATGGAAGACGCGCATGAGGTGTCGCGCGCCGAAAAACTGCGCCTGTTGGGCGCGGGTGCACTGCCCTTGCTGATCTTTGCCGCGATGATGGTGCCCTTTGTGAATGGCTGGACCTCGCTGGTGGAAAGCTCTGCCATTGGCGCGCTCACCGCGCTGGCGGCTTCTATCGCCAAGGGGCGGATGAGCTGGCGGATTTTCGAATCCTGCACCAAGAACACGCTGGCCATCTCCTGCATGTTCATGTGGATCATCCTTGCCGCCTTGGGCTTTGGTGCGGTGTTTGACGGTCTGGGCGCGGTGAAGGCGATCGACAGCCTGTTCACCGATCAACTGGGCCTCAGCCCCTGGGTGATCCTGATCCTGATGCAGCTCAGCTTTATCATCATGGGGACCTTCCTGGATGACACGGCGATGCTGGTGATCGTGGCGCCGCTTTATGTGCCGCTGGTGGCCGCTCTGGGCTTTGATCTGGTGTGGTATGGTGTGCTTTATACAATCACCACGCAGATCGCCTATATGACGCCGCCCTTCGGCTATAACCTCTTCTTGATGCGGGCAATGGCGCCGCCGGAGATAGGCTTGGGCGATATCTACCGCTCCATCGTGCCCTTCGTCGGGATCATGGTTGTGGCTTTGGCGATTATCATGGCGTTCCCGCAGATCGCCCTGTGGCTGCCGCAAACGATTTACGGACAATAATCAGAAGGTCGACCTCCAAGCGGCCCTGCACATAACAACAGAGAGGTACTTACCATGACGACACGTCGTAATTTTCTGAAGACCACGGCATTTGGTGCCGCAGCCGCTGCCCCGTTGGCCACCCCAGCGCTGGCACAGGGCAAGATCACCTGGCGGATGCAGACCTACGCAGGTCCGGCGCTGGCCGCCCATGTGATCGATCCGGCGATCCAGATGTTCAACAAGATCGCAGGCGACCGCATGCAGATCGAACTCTATTACGCCGACCAGCTGGTCCCCACCGGCGAGCTGTTCCGCGCGCTGCAAAAGGGCACCATCGACGCGGTGCAGTCCGATGACGACTCCATGGCCTCACCGACCGAAGTGACCGTATTTGGCGGCTATTTCCCCTTTGCCTCCCGCTATTCGCTCGACGTGCCGGTGCTGTTCAACCAGTTCGGCCTGAACGAGATCTGGGACGAAGAATATTCTAAGGTTGGCGTGAAGCATATTTCGGCCGGCTCCTGGGACCCCTGCCACTTTGCCACCAAGGACCCGATCACCAGCCTGAAGGATCTGGAAGGCAAGCGCGTCTTCACCTTCCCGACCGCCGGTCGTTTCCTCAGCCAGTTCGGCGTGGTGCCGGTCACCCTGCCGTGGGAAGATATCGAAGTTGCGGTGCAGACCGGCGAGCTCGATGGCATCGCTTGGTCCGGCATCACCGAGGATTACACCGTGGGTTGGGCCGATGTGACCAACTACTTCCTCACCAACAATATCTCCGGCGCCTGGGCGGGCAGCTTCTTTGCCAACATGGACCGCTGGAATGAGCTGCCGGAAGACCTGCAGACCCTGTTCCGCGTCTGCTGTGACCAGTCGCATTACTACCGTCAGTGGTGGTATTGGGGAGGCGAAGCCTCTCTGCGCGTTAATGGCGATAAGATGAAGCTGACCTCGATTCCGGACGCAGAATGGCAGACCGTCGAAGACGCCGCCGTGAAATTCTGGGACGAGATCGCAGCCGAGTCCGAAACCAAGGCAAAGGTCGTCGAGATCTTCAAGAAATATAACGCGGATATGGCCAAGGCTGGCCGTCCCTATCGCTACGGCTGATCAGGTCGTAAGACGTCACCAAATGTCGGGGGCGGGGCTTTGGTCCTGCCCCCTGTCAGCAATCAAGGGAAAGACAGATGACTTTCGAGGATCTCAAGGAACAGGTCGCCGCCGGACGGATTGATACCGTGCTGGTCTGCATTGTGGACATGCAGGGCCGCCTGATGGGCAAACGCTTCCACGCCGAGGCTTTCCTCGAGATGGCGCATGACGAGACGCATTGCTGCAACTACTTGCTGGCCACCGACCTTGCGATGTCGACTCCGGTCGGTTTTGCCGCCACCAGCTGGGAACACGGCTATGGCGACTACATCATGAAGCCGGACCTGACCACGCTGCGCCCGGTGCCGTGGCTGGAGGGGACCGCCATGGTGCTTTGTGATGTGATCGATCACCACACCCATGCGCCCGTTGGTCATTCGCCGCGCCAGATGCTGAAATCGCAGATCGCCCGCTGCGCCGAGGCCGGTCTGACGCCGATGATGGCGACCGAGCTGGAGTTTTTCCTGTTCCGCGGCACCCATGACGAGATCGCCCGTGGTGGCTTCCGCAATCTGGAGCCGATCTCGACCTATAACGAGGACTATAGCATCTTCCAGACCTCGAAAGAGGAGCCGGTGATGCGGCCGATCCGTAACCATCTGCGCGCCATGGGGCTGCCGATCGAAGGGTCCAAAGGTGAGGCCGAGGCGGGTCAGGAAGAGCTGAACATCAAATACGCCGAAGCCATGGCGACTGCCGATCACCACACGATCGCCAAACATGGCATCAAGGAAATCGCCCATCAGCAGGGCTATGCCGCGACCTTCCTGCCGAAGTGGCACCACGCGCGGGTGGGGTCGTCCTCCCATGTGCATCAGTCGCTGTGGAAAGATGGCAAGAACGCCTTTTACGACGAGAGCGCGCCGCTTGGAAAATCCAAGCTGATGGACCACTATATGGCGGGCCTGCTGAAATACGCCGCCGATTACACATACTTTATGGCGCCCTACATCAACAGCTACAAACGCTTTGCCAAGGGCACCTTTGCGCCGACCCAGGTGGTCTGGTCGGTGGACAACCGGACCGCGGCCTTCCGCCTGTGCGGTGAGGGCACCAAGGCGGTGCGTGTTGAATGCCGGGTGCCGGGCTCGGACATGAACCCCTATCTGGCGCAGGCCGCGATGCTGGCCGCAGGTCTCAAAGGGATCGAGGAGAAGCTGGAGCTGCAGGCGGCGTTCAGCGGTGATGCCTATGAGAGCAAGGTGAAGACCCACATCCCCCAGACGCTGCAGGATGCGCGCGAGGCGATGATGGGGTCCGAGATGCTGCGCGAAGCCTTTGGCGAGGTGGTGATGACCCATTACGCCCGTGCGGCCGAGTGGGAGATCGAAGAGTTCAACCGCGTGGTGACCGACTACGAGATCGCGCGCGGATTTGAGAAGGCCTGATACCTAGAGGGCTAGCGGGGGCCAGCCCCCGCACCCCCGGGATATTTGAGAGAAGATGAAGAGAGGCAGGGCTGTATCCAGCACCTGCGGAGGAGTGCGCCCATGGGCAAGACTTTGAACTGTATTTCGCCGATTGATGGATCGGTTTACGCCAGCCGCGAGACGCTGGATTTGGACGCAGCCCGCGCTGAAGTCGCCAAGGTGCGTGCCGCGCAAAAGGCCTGGGCTGCACGCCCCTTGCAGGAGCGGGTGGATCTGGTGCTGGCAGGTGTTGCTGCCGTTGGCGCGATGAACGACGAGATCGTCCCCGAACTGGCGCATATGATGGGCCGTCCCACTCGCTTTGGTGGCGAATTCCGCGGCTTCAACGAGCGCGCTTCCTACATGGCTGAGATCGCTGCTGAAGCTTTGGCGGATATCGAGGTGGGTGAGGATGCGAGTTTCAAACGCTACATCAAGCGCATCCCGCATGGGGTGGTCTTTGTCGTTGCGCCTTGGAACTACCCCTATATGACGGCGATCAACACGGTGGCACCGGCGCTGATCGCAGGCAATACGGTGGTTCTGAAACACGCCACGCAGACGCTGCTGGTGGGTGAGAGGATGGCGGCGGCCTTCCACGCCGCTGGCGTGCCTGAGGAGGTGTTCAAGAATGTCTTCCTCGACCACGATGTCACCTCTGCCCTGATTGCCGAACGCGCCTTTGACTTCGTGAACTTCACCGGCTCTGTCGGCGGTGGTCAGGCGATGGAGCGCGCTGCAGCGGGCACCTTTACCGGCGTTGGCACCGAGCTTGGAGGCAAGGACCCTGGTTATGTCATGGAGGACGCCGACCTCGACGCGGCGGTTGATACTCTGATCGACGGCGCCATGTTCAACTCCGGTCAGTGCTGCTGCGGGATCGAGCGGATCTATGTCCACGAGAGCCTCTATGACGCCTTTGTGGAAAAGGCCGTGGCTTTGGTCAAAGGTTACAAACTTGGCAACCCGCTGGATGCAGAGACCACCATTGGCCCGATGGCGAATGTGCGCTTTGCCGAGGAAGTCCGCGCCCAGATCGCCGAGGCCCTGGCGCAAGGCGCGGTGGCCCATATCGAGCCCTTCGCCGAGGACGATGGCGCCGCCTATCTGACCCCGCAGATCCTGACCAATGTCACCCACGAGATGCGCGTGATGCGCGATGAAAGCTTCGGCCCCGTGGTGGGCATCATGAAGGTCTCCTCGGATGAGGAAGCCATCCGCCTGATGAATGACAGCGAATTCGGCCTCACCGTCTCGCTCTGGACCAAAGATTTGGAGCGCGCTGAAGCGATCGGCGATCAGTTGGAAACCGGCACGGTCTTTATGAACCGCGCTGACTATCTTGATCCGGGCCTCTGCTGGACCGGCTGCAAGAACACCGGGCGTGGCGGCGGCCTCTCTGTCATTGGTTATCAGAACCTGACCCGGCCGAAGTCTTATCACCTGAAAAAAGTCACCTCCTAAGGCCCTTCATCTTTTCAAAAATATCCCGGGGGAGCTTGCCGGATGGCAAGCGGGGGCAGCGCCCCCATTCCCGGCTCTCATCACAGGAACATGCAGATGTCTCTCACTGGAAACTGGTCCTATCCGACCGCGATCAAATTCGGCGCAGGCCGTATTCAGGAACTGGCCGCCGCCTGTGCGCAGGCCGGGATCAAGAAACCGCTTCTCGTCACCGACAAGGGCCTCGCCGCTCTGCCGGTGACCCAATCCACCCTCGATATCCTGGAGGCCGCAGGCCTTGGCCGCGCGATGTTTTCCGAGGTTGACCCGAACCCGAACGAAAAGAACCTTGAGGCTGGCGTCGCCGCCTATAAGGCTGGCGGTCATGACGGCGTGATCGCTTTTGGCGGTGGCTCGGGCCTCGACCTTGGCAAGATGGTTGCCTTTATGGCCGGTCAAACCCGCCCGGTCTGGGATTTTGAGGATATCGGCGATTGGTGGACCCGCGCCGATGCCGCGGCCATTGCACCGATCATCGCTGTGCCGACCACTGCGGGCACCGGTTCCGAAGTGGGCCGTGCCTCGGTCATCACCGATTCCGTCACCCATCAGAAGAAGATCATCTTCCATCCGAAGGTGCTGCCGACCGTAGTGATCTGCGACCCCGAGCTGACCGTGGGGATGCCGAAATTCATCACTGCAGGCACCGGGCTTGACGCCTTTGCCCATTGTGTCGAGGCTTTCTCTTCGCCCTTCTATCATCCGATGTCGCAGGGCATTGCCCTCGAAGGCATGCGTCTGGTCAAGGACTACCTGCCGCGCGCCTATGCCGATGGCACTGACCTTGAGGCCCGCGCGCAGATGATGTCCGCCGCCGCCATGGGGGCCACCGCCTTCCAAAAGGGTCTCGGCGCCATCCACGCAATGAGCCACCCGATTGGCGCGGTCTTCAACACCCACCACGGCACCACCAACGCGGTCTGTATGCCTGCGGTGCTGGAGTTCAACGCCTCCGCGATTGCCGCGCGCTTTGACATGGCGGCCGCCTACCTCGGGATCGAGGGCGGCTTTGCCGGCTTCCAGCGCTTTGTGCAAGAGCTCAACGACAGCATGGGCATTCCGCGTACCCTGTCCGAGCTGGGCGTGACCGCAGACGCGATCCCCGAGCTGGTCAAGGGCGCGATCATCGACCCGAGCTGCGGCGGCAACCCGATTGAATTGACCGAAGAAAACCTGACGCAGCTGTTTCAAGCAGCCCTCTGAGGCTGTATAAGGTCCCCGAAGACCTGAGCGAGGCCGTGCCCAGATTGGGCGCGGCCTTTTTCACTGCACAATCAGATCCGCGCCACGCTGTCGCGGCGGATCAGCGAGACTTCGATCACCTCGGAAGGACCCGTCAGCGTTCCGGCTTCGATCATGTCCAACAACAGCCGCGCCGCGCGTTCACCGACCTGCGTGCGCCGCTGCCGGATGGTGGTAAGGGCAGGGGTCAGATGCCCGACAACCTCAATGTTGTCAAAGCCCACCAGCGAGACATCCTGCGGCACGCTAAAGCCCTTGTGCTGCACCGCCCCCATAAAGCCAATCGCCATCTCGTCCGAGGCGCAGAACAGCGCGGTGGGGCGGTCTTCTAGCCCCATCCAGACTTCGCCCGCGGCGGCGCCGGCATCCATGCTGAAATCGCCGTCAAAGATCCAGTCTTCGCGCGCCTCCAGCCCATTCTCCTGCACGACCTTGCAGAACCCGCTCAAACGATCCTCGGAGAGCACATTGCCGCGCGGCCCCAGCACATGGCCAATCCGTCGATGTCCCATCTCCACCAGATGCGCGACCGCAAGCTCTGCCCCGCGGGCATTTTCAGTGCGCACCGAGGGCAGGCTGTCATCCATCCACTCGCAGGCCATGATGACTGGTGGCCGACCGGCCATCGCGAGGGGCGCAGGTGAAAGGGTGCCGTCAAACAGGATGATCCCATCTGCAATCGCGGATTGCAGATAACTCGACATCCGATCCTCGGGGAAGGGGCCTGCTTGGGTATCCGTCACCAAAAGCCCATAGCCCGCAGGTTGTAGTACCGAATTCACCCCGGCGAGGATCTGTGAAAAAAACGGGTTCGCCAGATTCGGGATCAGCGCAATGACGCTGCCGGTGCGCTGGCGTCGCAGATTCGAGGCGGTGGTATTTACCCGATATCCGGTGCGCTCAACGGCGGCCAAAACCGCCTCCCGAGTCGCTTTCGCCACGACCGAAGGCTTCGACAAGGTCCGGCTGACCGTCGCGGTGGACACCCCGGCCTCTGCTGCAACATCCTGAATCGTGGCGATTTTCTTTTCCATGCACCCACCTCTGAGGGGGTTCAGAATGCCCCAAGGAAAAACTGTTGTAAACGATTGCGGCTTTTGCAAAGCTGGCATTGTAAACGATTACAGCGCTACCGCTGAGCCCGTTTGCCCAAAGTTCAGCCAGGGAGCGCGCCTGAGGAGAGGCGCGGGGAGGAGTTGGCCGTGAACACAAAGCTTGATCCGGCGGGACCGGCGTCTTCAGCCGTGGGTGTGAAACAGGCCCAGCTGGCGGTTCTGGAGGCCCAAGGAGTCACCCGTTGCTTTGGCCCGGTGCAGGTCTTGCATGGGGTGCCCTTTGCCCTCAGATCAGGGCAGGTCCATGCGCTGATCGGCGAGAACGGTGCCGGCAAGTCCACCTTGATGAAGATCCTTGCGGGCTTTCTCTCCCCCTCGGGCGGCAGCCTGCATTTGGATGGCCAACCGGTGCAATTTGCCGACCATGTGGCGGCGGAGGCTGCGGGCATTTTGATGATCCATCAAGAGTTCAACCTCGCCCTCCAGTTGACCGCGGCAGAGAATATCTTTTTGGGGCGAGAGCATCGGCGCGGCCTGTTCCTCGACCACCGCAGGATGCAGGAGGAAGCCCGCGATCTCTTGGCGCAGATGAACTGCCACATCGACCCGCGCACCCGGATTTCCGACCTGTCGGTCCCGAACCGCCAGATGGTCGAGATCGCCCGCGCCTTGGGTCGACGGGCGCGGGTGCTGATCATGGACGAACCGACCGCCGTACTCACCAACCGCGAGACCGAGGTGCTCTTGACGCAGATCGACCGGCTACGGGCGGCAGGTACAGCGGTGTTTTTCACCTCCCACAAGCTCGACGAGGTGCAGCGGATCGCGGATCAGGTCACGGTGCTGCGCGATGGCCACCATGTGCTGACGCGCGCGGCCCAGGGCTTTACCGAAGACGCCATGGCCGAGGCGATGGTGGGCCGCGAGATGAGCGATCTGTTCCCGCCCAAACCCGTCCCGCAAGCGGAGGTCGTCCTGCAAGCGCAAGGGATCAGCGTGCCGGGACTGGTGCGTGGGGCGAGCTTTCATCTGCGGCGGGGCGAGGTTCTCGGCTTCGCGGGCCTTGTCGGCGCCGGGCGCACGGAACTGATGGAAGCCATCGCGGGTCTTCGCCCGGCCACCGGAAGGCTGGCGATCAACGGCGCGACGGTGCCGCTTGGCTCGGTGCAGGCCTCGCGCGCGGCGGGACTTGCCTACCTCACCGAGGATCGCAAGGAAAAGGGTCTGCTCCTTGGCAAGGGCCTACGCGAAAACCTCACCCTACTGGCGCTGGACCGGTTCGGGCGCTGGCGGATCGATCACCAAGGCGAGGCCCGCGCGCTCGTAAAAGCAATCGCGGAGTTTGACATCCGCGCCCGCGATCCCTCCGTGCCCGTCGGCAGCCTCTCCGGGGGCAATCAGCAGAAACTCTTGCTGGCGAAAACCATGCTCGCAGAGCCGCAGATCGTCATCATCGACGAGCCCACCCGCGGCATCGACATCGGCACCAAACAACAAATCTACGCCTTTATCACCCGCCTCGCCCAACAGGGCCACAGCATCATCGTCGTCTCCTCGGAACTGCCCGAAGTTATCGGCCTCGCCGATCGCATTGTGGTGATGGGGCGCGGCTATATCGCGGGGGAACTCGCAGGCGACCAGATCAGCGAAGACGCCATCCTGCGCCTGGCCATGGGCGTCGGTGCAGACCGGAAGGACACCGCATGAGTGATATCCCCTTGCCCTCCACCGAAACCCCGCGGCGCAAGCTGAACCTGCATGTGCTGGGGCCGATCCTTGCCCTTGTTGCTCTGATCGTGCTGGGCGCTTGCCTCAACAGTAATTTCCTCAGCTACGGCAATGTGACCAATGTGCTGGCGCGCTCGGCCTTTATTGGCATTATCGCGGTGGGCATGACCTTTGTAATTACCGCCGGCGGTATCGACCTCTCGGTTGGCTCCATGGCCGCCTTTGTCGCCGGGGTGATGATCATGGCGATGAACGCGCTGATCCCGGCCCTAGGGATCGGTGTACCGTTGATCTTTGCGGGCATGTGTGTCGCTTTGGTGGCCGGCTTGGCCGCTGGGCTGTTGAACGGGTTCCTCATCTCCAAAATCGGGATCGAGGCCTTTATCGTCACCCTAGGCTCGATGGGGATCTACCGCAGCCTCACCACTTGGCTTGCGGATGGCGGCACCCTGTCACTCGACTATGGCGCGCGGAGTTTTTATCGCCCGGTCTATTACGATGGGCTCTTGGGCATAAGCTGGCCGATCCTCGTCTTTGCCGTGGTTGCGATCCTCGGGGAACTGGCCATGCGGCACACTCCGTTTGGCCGCTACTGCGCCGCCCTTGGTGCCAATGAGCAAGTGGCGCGCTATTCCGCCGTCAAGGTTGACCGCATCCGCATGGGCACCTATGTGCTGCTCGGCGCGCTCGTGGGCCTTGCGACCATCATGTATGTGCCGCGCCTCGGCTCCGCCTCCGGCTCCACCGGCGTTCTGTGGGAACTTGAGGCCATCGCGGCCGTGATCATCGGTGGCACCGTCCTCAAAGGCGGATCAGGTCGCGTCTGGGGCACAGTCACCGGCGTCCTGATCCTGAGCCTCATCGACAATATTCTGAATCTCGCCTCCATCGTCAGCCCGTATTTGAACGGGGCGATCCAGGGCGTGATCGTCGTTCTTGCTGTGGTCTTGCAGCGCGAGCGCAAATCGGCCGAGTGATCGGTCATTTTAGGGAGGAAATACTTAATGTTACGCAGAAATTTCCTGAAAGGCGCCGCTCTAGCCGCGAGCCTTGTCAGCGCTGGCGCCGTCGCCGCCGAAGGGGAAAGCTACACCATTGGCGTCGCGATCCCTTCGGCCACCCATGGCTTTATGGGCGGGCTGAACTACCACGCCCAAGCCGCTATCGACCGGCTGGAGGCGACCTATCCGCAGCTCAGCTTTGTGCTGGCGACGGCAGGTGACGCGGGCAAGATGGTCAACGATGTGGAGGACATGGTGGCCACCCGCAATATCGACGCGTTGGTCATCCTGCCCTTTGAGAGCGAGCCGCTGACCGCCCCGGTTCAGGCGGTCAAGGACCAGGGGATCTGGGTCACCGTGGTGGACCGGGGCCTCTCGGTGCCGGGGATCGAGGATCTCTATGTTGCGGGCGACAATCCGGGTTTTGGCCGCGCGGCGGGCGAATATTTTGCCGACAAGCTGGGCGAGGGCGACAATGTCGTAGTGCTGCGCGGCATCCCGACGACTCTCGATAATGAGCGGGTCGACGCCTTTGAGGCAGCGCTTGATGGCAGTGGTGTCACCATCCTCGACAAGCAGCACGGCAACTGGAACCGCGACGATGCCTTCAACGTGATGCAGGACTACCTGTCGAAATACGACAAGATCGACGCGGTCTGGGCGGCGGATGATGACATGGCCATCGGCGTGCTCGAAGCCATCGCGCAGGCGGGCCGTGAAAAGGAGATGTGGGTCGTTGGCGGCGCCGGCATGAAAGAGATCATCAAGCGCATCATGGATGGCGACCCGCAGCTGCCGGTCAACGTGACCTACCCGCCCGCCCAGATTGCCACCGCGATCGAGTTGACCGCGCTGGGCTTGGTCTCCACCACCCCGGTCTCTGGCCGCTTTATTATTGGCAGCCAGCTGGTGACGCCGGAGAATGCGAAGGATTTCTATTTCCCGGATAGCCCCTACTGAAGACACAGTCCGCAATTCGATCAAAGGCCCATCCGTCCGGGAGAGCTCCTGGGGATGGGCCTTTTTCGTTTCTTGTTGATCGCCCCTTGATTCAATCAATCGATTGATTAAATTATGGAGCATGATGGAAAAACCACGCCGCCCCGGCCCCCTTTCTCTGACCGCACCCCCTAGCGGAACCGCCGCTGCCCTTATCGCTGCGGCCCTGGATCTATTCGGGCAGAAGGGCTTTGCCGCGACCTCCACCCGCGAGGTGGCGCAGCAGGCGGGCACGAATGTCGCCTCCATTGCCTATCACTTCGGTGGCAAGGAGGGGTTGCATGCCGCCTGCGCAGATGAGGTGGTGCGACGCATGTCCATCGTTGCCACACTGGGCGAAATTCCGGCCGATCTACCGCCGGACCGGGCGCAGATGATCCTTGAGCAGTTGATCCGCGCGATGGCGCAGTTCCTGCTGGCGGATCAGGATTCCGGTCCCATCGTCGCCTTCATCCTGCGTGAGGTCAGCGCCGGGACGGAAGGGGCGATCGATGTGCTCTATGACGGGTTGTTCGACGGCAAGCACCGGCAGCTTTGCCGACTCTGGGCCCTGGCGACAGGGCAAGAGGCCGAAAGTCATCGCACCCGTCTTTCCGTCTTTGCCGCCTTGGGCCAGCTGCTTTACTTCCGCATCGGCCTGCCGGTGGTGTCCCGCCGGATGGGTTGGGAGACGGTCGGCTCCGCTGAGGCGGAGGCGGTGGCGGAGACGGTCATCTTGAACCTCAGAGCCAGTCTGGAGAGGAGCCGAGGCACATGAGTGGATTTCTATGTTCCCTGCCGCTTGCCGCAGTGCTCCTGACACCCTGCGCGCTGCCGCCACCTCTGGCGACGGGCTACGTGGAGGGCGAGTTCACCCTGATCGCCCCGGTCGCAACAGCGCAGATCGACCAGGTCCATGTGGTGCGCGGCGACCGGGTTTCGGCGGGCGACGTTCTGGTGTCTATGCAGGCGCAGGATGCCCGCATCGCACTGGCCGAGGCGCAGGCGGCGCTCGCGCGCATGGTCAGCGAAGAGGCCAATCTTCTCGAAGGCAAGCGCGCGGAGGAAATCCGCGTGGTCGAAGCGGAGCTTGCCTCCGCGCGGGCGCAGGCCATTCAGGCGGATCGTGAGGCAACCCGTTACCGCAAACTGGCGGAGCGGGGGGCGGCGACGGATGCTCAGCGCGATGATGCGGTGACGGCGGCAGAGGTCAGCCATGCGCGGGTGGCGGAGATTGAGGCAAATCTGGCTGTCGCCCGCCTTCCCGCCCGCCCACAGGTCATTGCTGCCGCCCGCGCCGCTGTCGAGGGGGCCGAAGCGTCTCTGGATCAGGCACGCTGGAACCTCGAACAGCGCAGCCTCACTGCGCCAGTGTCGGGGCGGATCGACGATGTGATCCGGATGCAAGGCGAAATCGCCGGTCCCTCCGCGCCGGTGCTGTCGATCCTGGGCGAGGGGGCGGTGAAGCTGCGGCTCTACGTGCCCGAAGCGGATGTGTCCCGGATTGCACCGGATACGGTGCTGCTGGTCAATTGCGATGGGTGCGCCGCAGGGCTGATGGCACGGGTTACCTATATCGCTGACGGGCCGGAGTTCACGCCACCGGTGATCTATTCGCTCGAAAGCCGACAGAAGCTGGTTTACCTAATCGAAGCGGTGCCGCTGGAGGGGGCAGGGCTGAAGCCCGGCCAGATCGTCGATGTCGCCCTGCCGGATGCCACCAGATGACTACGGAGCCCGCTATCGACGTCAGGGGGCTGAGCAAGAGTTTCTCGGGCCGCAAGGTGGTGGATGACGTCACTCTGAGCGTCGGCAAGGGAGAAATCGCGGGTTTCCTCGGTCCCAATGGCTCCGGCAAGACCACCACGATCCGTCTGATGTGCGGTCTCTTGACACCGGATGCGGGCGAGGGGCGGGTGCTAGGTCATGACATCCGCACTCAAGGTCAACAGATCAAGCGGGAGGTCGGCTATATGACCCAGCGCTTTTCCTTCTACGAGGATCTGACCATCGAGGAAAACCTGCGCTTTGTCGCCGGGTTGTATGGGTTGCGCCCCGAAGGGCAGGTGGTGGCGGAGACTTTGGCCGACCTCGGCCTGACCAGCCGCCGCCGGCAACTGGCGGGGTCCCTGTCGGGCGGCTGGAAACAGCGGCTGGCGCTGGCGGCCTGTATCATGCATCGGCCCCAACTCCTGTTGCTGGACGAGCCGACCGCCGGCGTCGATCCGAAGGCGCGGCGGGAGTTCTGGGACGAGATCCATCGGCTCGCCGCCGATGGTCTGACGGTGCTGGTCTCGACCCATTACATGGACGAAGCCGAGCGCTGCCACAGGATCAACTACATAGCCTATGGGCGGTTGGTGGCCTCAGGCACCGTGGCCGAGGTGGTCGCGGATGCGGGTCTCACCACGGTGACCCTGACAGGCAAAGGCACGGCGGAGGCGGCGCGGCGGCTGAAATCCATGGCGGGCGTCGAGCAGATCGCTCCCTTTGGCAATACGCTGCATGTGGTGGGGCGCGATGGTGAGTCCCTGCGCCGTGCCGCCCGAACCGTGGCCGCTGAGACCGGGACCGAGATGCAGGCTGCGGAAACCTCGCTGGAGGACGTCTTCATCAAATTGATGAGCGCTTCGGAGGACAACATGTCATGAGGCGCTTCTTTTCCCTTCGCAGGCTCTGGACCCTGTTGCGCAAGGAAATCATCCAGATGCGGCGTGACCGCATCACCTTTGGCATGATGCTGGGGGTGCCGCTGCTGCAGCTGCTGCTGTTTGGTTTTGCCATCAATACCGATCCCAAGGCGCTGCCGGCCGCGCTGGTGGCCCCGACGCAGGACCGGTTCACCCGCGCGATGGTCTCGGCGCTCGAGCTCACCGGCTACTACCGCTTCATCGCCCCGGACGCGACAGCGGAGGAAGCGGAGGCATTGATTTCCGGCGGCGAGGCGGCCTTTGTCGTCACCGTGCCATCAGACTTTGGCCGCCGGGTCGAACGCGGCGATCACCCTCAGATCCTGATCGAGGCGGATGCGACCGACCCTTCGGTCGCGTCGGGCGCCATTTCGACCCTTGGTACAGTCGCCGCCCGCGCGCTCCTGCGCGAGACCGGCGGCGAGGCGGAGGCGGAGATGCGCGAGGAAAGCCAGCTCTCCGTCGTGGTGCATCGGCGCTACAATCCCGAAGGGATCACCCAGTACAATATCGTTCCGGGTCTGCTCGGGGTGATCCTGCAACTGACCATGGTGATGATGACGGCAATGGCACTCACCCGGGAGATCGAGCGCGGCACGATGGAAACCCTGCTGTCGATGCCTGCCTCGCCACTGGAGATCATGCTGGGCAAGGTGCTGCCCTATTTTCTGGTCGGAGCGGTGCAGGTTGTGGTGGTCCTGGTCACCGCACGGCTGTTGTTCCATGTGCCGATGGTTGGGGCGCTGCCTCTGGTGCTGGCGGGGGTCTTCGTCTTCGTGATGGCTCTTGTGATCCTCGGCTATCTGATCTCCACGCTGGCCCAGACGCAATTGCAGGCGATGCAGCTTACCTTCTTTTTCTTTTTGCCCTCGCTGCTTCTGTCGGGTTTCATGTTCCCCTATCGCGGGATGCCGGATTGGGCGCAGGGTCTGGGCGAGATCTTCCCGCTCACCCATTTCCTGCGGTTGATCCGCGCGGTGATGCTGAAGGGAGCCGATGCGGCAGCTGTGGCAGAGCAGTTCCTTGCCCTTGGCGCCTTTGTCCTCCTGCTCGGAGCTCTGGCCCTGAAGCGATTCCGCCGCACGCTGGATTGAAAACAGGGGTGGCAGTTGAGGTGGCGGGCGCGGCGTGGCGGGCCATGGCGAAGATTGTACCCCCGTGGTTCACGACTCTTGTGCTTGCCCAAGAAACAGGCGTATCTGTTTCTAAGTCATTGTTGTGAAGGAGAGGATCTCTCATGAAACATCTTAAGGTATTTGCGGGCGCAGCTGTTGCCCTTGGTCTTGCTGCTTCCGTTGCCGGCGCGCAGGACATGGCGTTCTTCCGGATCGGGACCGGCGGCACTGCCGGCACCTATTACCCGATCGGCGGTCTGCTGGCGAATGCGATCTCCAATCCTCCGGGCTCGCGCGCCTGCGAGGAAGGCGGCTCCTGCGGCGTGCCGGGCCTGATCGCCTCTGCGCTTTCCGCCAACGGTTCGGTTGCCAATATCAACGCAATCGCCGGTGGCACGCTTGAGTCCGGCTTCTCGCAATCCGACGTCGCCACCTGGGCCTATACCGGCACCGGCATCTGGGAAGGCAAGGCACCGGTCGAGAACCTTCGCGCGATTGCCAATCTCTATCCCGAGAGCATCCACCTCGTCGCACGCGCTGATGCCGGCATTTCCAGCGTCGCCGACCTCAAGGGCAAGCGCGTCTCCATGGACGAGCCGGGCTCCGGCACCCTGGTGGATGCCAAGATCATCCTCGGCGGCTATGGCATCACCGAGGCCGATATCCAGCCGGAGTTTCTGAAGCCCGATCAGGCAGCAGACCGGATGCGCGACGGCGCGATGGACGCCTTCTTCTTTGTTGGTGGGTACCCGGCGGGTGCGATTTCGGAACTGGCAAGCCAGCACGAGATCAAGCTGATCCCGATCAGCTGTGACGAAGCGCCGGCGATCTGCGAGGAATTCCCCTTCTTTGCGCCTGACACCGTTCCCGGTGGCACCTATGAGGGTAACGCAGACGACGTGAACACCCTGTCGGTGGGCGCCCAGTGGGTAACCAGCGCGGATCAGTCCGAAGACCTGATCTACGAGATCACCAAGGCGCTGTGGAACGACAACACCCGCAAGCAGCTGGACAATGGTCATGCCAAGGGCAAGGCGATCACCAAGGAAACCGCGCTGAACGGCGTCGGCATCCCGCTGCATCCGGGTGCCGAGAAGTTCTACAAGGAAGCAGGTCTGCTGAAATAAGGCGACCCGGCGTGGGCAAGCCCCCACGTTGACAACCGATCAAGGGGGTCGCGACATTGTTCGCGGCCCCCTTTTCCACTAGCCGACAGGAGCGAGGCTGATGAGTGAAGACCGCAGCAAGGACGGCGATGACATTCGCCATTTGACCGCTGATGAACTGCAGGCAATCGAAGAAGAGTTTGACCCGGAACTGCGCTTTCGGGTGCTGGTGTGGCCGCTGACGCTAATTACCGCCGGCATCCTGTTCCTGCTGTCCTGCTACCATTTCTACACCGCCGGCTTTGGCATCCCGCAGGCGACCGTGCATCGGGGTCTGCACCTCGGGGTGACGTTGATGGTGGTTTTCCTGAGCTTTGCGGCCTTCAGCAAGAAAGAGCTGGGCAATGGCGTAATGACGCCCTTTGGACTGCCGCTCTGGGACTGGGTTCTGGCGATTGCCGGCATTGTCAGCGCGCTTTACGTGCCTTGGATCTACAGTGAATTGGCCTTCCGGGTCGGCAACCCGCTGCCCATCGATATCGCGATGGGGACGATCCTGATCCTGGTGCTGCTGGAGACGGTGCGCCGCTCGATGGGCTGGCCGCTGCCGGTGATCGCGATCCTTTTTATGGCCTATGCCTATTTCGGCAAGTCGATGCCCGGCATTCTGGTTCATCCGGGGGCCAGCTGGGCGAATATCGTCAACCACCTCTACCTAACCTCGCAAGGGATCTACGGCACCGCGCTCGGGGTGATCGCGACCTATGTGTTCCACTTTGTCCTCTTCGGGGTGATGGCCACGCGCATTGGCCTTGGCCAATTGTTCATCGACATCGCCTCTGCCCTCGCTGGGCGTTATGCGGGCGGTCCGGCCAAGGTGTCGGTGCTGTCCTCGGCGCTGCTCGGGTCGATCTCCGGGTCCTCCATCGCCAATACGGTGACCACCGGGGCGCTGACCATTCCGGCGATGATCCGCATCGGCTATCCGCGCCATTTTGCGGCGGCGGTCGAGGCGGCAGCCTCCACAGGCGGCCAGATCACCCCGCCGGTCATGGGGGCGGTGGCCTTCCTGATGATCGAATATCTGGGCGTGCCGCTGACCACCATCCTGACGGCGGCTCTTGTTCCGGCCTTCATGCATTTCTTCGGCGTGCTCGTGCAGGTGCACCTTGAGGCCCGTCGCCTCGGTCTGCGCGGTCTCTCCGCAGCCGAACTGCCGAATGCATGGAAGGTGCTGAAGGCGGGTTGGCTCTCGGTTCTGCCGTTGATTATCCTGGTTGCAGTGCTGCTGTCCGGGCGCACCCCTTTTGCAGCTGCCTTCTATTCGATCACCGCCTGCATCATCGTGCTGGCGATCCAGCAGGTACAATCCGGCGGTCTCCTCGAGGGGATCAAAGGCACTTTGCATGGCGTCTGGGAAGGCTTTATCCTCGGCGCCAAGCAGTCGCTTTCGGTCACCGCGGCGGCGGCCCTGGTGGGCGTGGTGATCGGGGTGGTGACCCTGACCGGTGTCGGCTTCAAGATCGCCTATATGGTGACCAGCATCGCGCAGGGTTGGGCGACCTCGATGCACGAGATGCTGGCGGTCTTTCCGTTCGAGCTGATGACGGTGCCGTCTCTGACGTTGCTGTTCACCCTGGTGCTGACGGCAATCGTCTGCATCCTGATGGGGTGTGGTATCCCGACAACCGCCAATTACATCATCATGGTAGCGGTGGCGGCGCCGATCCTCGGGATGCTTGGTGTGCAGCCGATGGTCGCGCATTACTTCGTCTTCTACTACGGGGTGCTGGCGGATGTAACGCCACCGGTGGCCATGGCGGCCTATGCCGGGGCCGGGATCGCGGGGGCGAATGCCTTCAAGGCCGGCAATACCGCCTTCCGCCTCAGTATGGGTAAGGCATTGGTGCCCTTTGTCTTTGCCTTCCAGCCCTCGCTTCTCCTCGTGACCGATGGCTTCACCTGGGAGGCCTTTGCCCTGGCCTTCACCGGGGCAACCTTGGGCATCTGGGTCCTGGCCTCGGCCGTGTCGAGCTGGCTCTTTGCGCCGCTCTACTGGTTCGAGCGCGTGGTGCTGGTGCTCGCCGCCTTGCTGCTGGTGGCCCCGAACCTCACCGCCAGCGCCATCGGCCTGCTGATTGTCCTGCCGATCGCGTTGCGGCAACTGCTGCCGAAATGGCGCGGCGGGGCGACAGCCTAGGTCCTCGCTGCGGCCTTTGTGATGTGAATAGAACCGGCCGTCGGAACTCTCCGGCGGCCGGTTTTTTTTCTCTGGACGTCGCTGAACCGTTGCGAAATGTCGGTCAAATTTGGCCTGTCGGGGTGGAAATAACCCACTTGTTGTCGACATTTTGTGGGTGAAATGTTACCAAGGCGGCATGACAGACACACAAAAACGCCGCATCGTCTCTTCCCGCCACCTCGCCGAAGGCGAAGGCTGGGAAGCCTCTGAACTGGAATTCGGCCTGATCATCGCCTTCAACGCCTTTTCGCGCTGGATGGTCAAATGCATGTCGGCTGCCGGCAATGCCGAGATGAACCCGCTGGAAATCCTCGTATTGCACAATGTGAACCACCGGGGTCGGGAAAAACGGCTGAGCGATATCTGCTTCCTGCTGAATATCGAGGATACCCATACGGTGAATTATGCATTGCGCAAATTGTCCAAGGCGGGGCTGATCGACTCGGAAAAGCGCGGCAAGGAAGTGTTCTATCGCGCCTCAAAAGCGGGCGAAGACCTGTGCGAGGCCTACCGCAAGATCCGCGAATACTGCCTGCTGGACGGGCTGGCGCGCTTTGACCTCTCTGGCGAGGATCTGCGCGAGATCGGCAGCAATCTGAGGGCGCTCTCCGGGCAATACGATCAGGCGAGCCGGGCGGCCTCGTCCCTGTAGGTTCGGATCACGGCATCAATCGGGAACCGCCGCGCCCTGTCAGATGGGGCGCGGCGGTTTTATTCAGCCGTTCATCGCGGTGGGCAGGAAGGTCACGATCTGCGGGAAGATCGTGATCAGCAGCACCGCAAAGAGCAGCAGGAAGAAGAAGGGCATCGCGGCGCGGGCGATCTTCAGGATGTCGAGGCCGGTCAGCCCCTGGATCACGAAGAGGTTGAAGCCCACCGGTGGGGTGATCTGGCTCATCTCGACCACAAGGACGAGGTAGATGCCGAACCAGATCGGGTCGATCCCCACCTCCATTACCATCGGCATGATGATCGAGGTGGTCAGCACCACGACCGAGATCCCGTCTAGGAACAGCCCCAGCACGATGAAGAAGGCGGTGAGCACCATCAGGAGCACATAGGGCGACAGGCCCATGCCGCTGATCCAGGCCGCAAGGTTGCGCGGCAGGCCGGTGAAGCCCATGGCTACCGCGAGGAAGGCTGCTCCCAGCAGGATGAAGGCGATCATGCAGCTGGTACGGGCGGTGGACATCATGGCATCAAGGAACTCGCGCTTGCCGAAGCTGCCCGACAGGACGGCAAGCAGGATCGACAGCAGTACCCCGAGGGCCGCCGCATCCGTGGGTGAGGCAAGGCCGCCGTAGATGGCGCCGATCACCCCTGCAATCAACAGGCCGACCGGGATCAGGCCGCGCGCCTCCCAGAGTTTGGCCTTCAATGGCATCGATGTGTCGGCCCGTGGGATCAACCCCGGTTCCATCCAGGCGCGCACCATCACATAGGCGGCAAAGAGACCGACCAGGAGGATGCCCGGCACGATCCCGGCAACAAAAAGCCTTGCGATGGATTGCTCGGTTGCGACCCCGTAGACGATCAGGATGATCGAAGGCGGGATGAGCAGGCCGAGGGTGGCAGAGCCGGCCAAAGTGCCGAGGATCAGGCTCTCGGGATAGCCGCGCGATTTCAGTTCGGGGATCGACATCTTGCCGATTGTGGCGGCGGTCGCGGCGGAAGAGCCGGAAACAGCGGCAAAGATAGCGCAGCCCAGAACGTTCACGTGCAGCAAACGCCCCGGCACACCGCCAAGCCAAGGGGCCAGCCCATTGAACATGTCTTTGGACAGGCGCGAGCGTAGCAGGATCTCTCCCATCAGAATGAAGAGGGGCAAGGCGGTCAACGACCAGGAATGGCTATGACCCCAAAAGGTGGTTGCCATTACCAGACCCACGGGCGCGTTGGAGAAGAACACCAGCGCCACCGCCGCAACGCCAGCCAGCGCCAGCGCGATCCAGAGGCCGGAGGCGAGGAAGACAAAGAGCACGCCCAGAAGGATCAGGCCAACAATCGGATCGGACATTTCAGATCTCCTCGGCGTTTTCGATGATGGGACGACCGGCTCGCAAGGTGCCGATCAGGGTGTCGATCAGGGCGACAAACAACAGGCTCATCCCCAGCGCCATCACCGATTGCGGGATCCAGAGCGGGATCGGGATCATGCCGGAAGAGGTATCGTTGTAATGCCAGCTCTCGGCCACCAGGGCGATGATATAGGCGCAGGCATAACCTGTGAGCGCCGCCGCCATGAGCAGCGCAAGAATCTCCGCCATCAGCCCTCCACGACCGGGCAGGCGCGAGGTGATCAGCGTTACCCGGATGTGCCCGGCAGTGCGGAATGTATGGGGCATGGCCAGAAAGGTCGCAGCCGCCAGCATGAACCCCGAGAAATCCGCGTAGGAGGGGATGGTCGAGGGCAGCGGCAGGGCAAAGACCCGCGTGGCGAAGTTCAGCAGAACCTGCGTGCTGACCAGAACCGCGATCCCCAGAATGATCGTGGCGGAGATCCAGCAGGTGGCAAGGTAGATGGTATCCAGAATGCGTCGCATGAGGCTCCCCTGTCGCGTCCCGGGTGTGCGTGACGGTCGCGGCCGCCCGCCCCCTATTCTGATTTGAGGACAGGCAGACCCGGATGGAGCCTGCCTGTGCCTGTTGTTACCGGTGTTCGGGGACCGGTCTTACTTGGCGATGGCGCCCAGAACCTCCAGCGCCGCATCTGAGGCATTGACGCGCCAGTTCTTCTGCATCTGATCACCGATTGCCTTCAGACCCTCGGTCAGCTCGGCGCTTGGATCCACAATGATGATACCGTTGTCGGCCAGCACTTGGGTTTTTTCCGTGGCTTCGGCCTTGGACATTTCCCAGCCGCGTGCCTCGGCTGCCTCTGCCGCGGCCAGGACGGCAGCTTGCACGTCCTCGGGCAGGCGCCGGAAGGAGCGTTGGTTCACCACCACGATGTTTTTCGGAATCCAGGCGTTGATCGGTGTGTAATGGGTCACGTAGTCCCAGGCGGTGGAGTTCGCGCCGGTGGAGGGCGAGGTGATCATCGCCTCAACCTGACCGGTGGTGAAGGCCTGCGGGATGTCGGGAGCTTCGACTTGCACGGGGGCGGCACCGGCGAGGGCCGCGAACTCTTCCAGTGCGGCGTTATAGGCGCGGAAGCGCAAGCCGGAGAGATCCGCGACGGTCTTGATCTCGCCATTGGTGTAAAGACCCTGCGCGGGCCAGGGCACAGAGAACAACGGCATTAGCCCCTGCTTGCCCAGAACTTGGGTCACCACAGGTTCCTGCGCCGCCCAGAGGGCCGCAGCATCGTCATAGCTGGTGGCAAGGAAGGGCTGGCTGTCGAGGCCGAAGACCGCGTCTTCGTTCACCAGTTGCGACAGGAAGAACTCGCCAATTGGCACCTGACCGGAGCGCACGGTGTTCTTGATCTCGCCATGGGGAAACAGCGAGCCGGCGGAATGGACGGTGATTTCCAGCGCACCATCGGTGGCGGCTTTCACCTCTTCGGCAAACTGCGCGATGTTCTGGGTGTGGAAGGTGGTGTCACCATAGGGTGTCGGCATGTCCCAAGTCTCGGCAACGGTGGCGGTGCCAAGGCTGGCTGCAACCACGGCAGTCAGTGCAAAATGTTTCATTGGTTGAGAACTCCCGGTTGGATTTTCATTGAGGATGACCGTTGCACAAGTCCTGACCATTTACAATCACTACATTGACAATTTGTCAGCGTAATATCATTAAAGCAAATGTTTTGTGCAAAGGAGACCGCCATGACACAGACTGCTGACGCCAAGTGGGATTTCTGGATTGACCGGGGCGGCACCTTTACCGACATCGTTGC
Source organism: uncultured Paracoccaceae bacterium (assembly GCA_937146765.1). Lineage (GTDB taxonomy): Bacteria > Pseudomonadota > Alphaproteobacteria > Rhodobacterales > Rhodobacteraceae > Epibacterium. The sequence continues at coordinate 149,265 of CAKZRP010000064.1, forward strand.
GCGCAGGCCCGATGGCGCTCTGGTGACGCATAAGATTTTGTCCGAAAATCCAGAGCTTTACAAAGACGCAGCGGTACAGGGCATCCGCGAGCTGTTGGGGCTGAAAGCGGGCGAGGCGATCCCCGAGGGCGCGATTTCCGCCATCAAGATGGGCACCACCGTAGCGACCAATGCGCTGTTGGAACGCAAGGGCGAGCCGACGGTTCTGCTGATCACCCGCGGGTTTCGCGACCTCTTGCGAATCGGCTACCAGAATCGCCCGGACCTGTTCGCGTTGCACATCCAGCTGCCGGAGCTCCTCTATTCCGAGGTGATCGAGATCGACGAACGGCTGGCCGCCGAGGGCGCGGTGCTCTCGCCTCTGGACGCGGCGGCAACGCGGGATGCGCTGGCCTCGGCCCGAGCCAAAGGGTACCGCGCGGTCGCGGTGGCGCTGTTGCACAGCTACAAGAACCCCGCCCATGAACAGGCAATCGGCGTGATGGCGCAAGAGGCGGGGTTTGAGCAGATTTCCCTCAGCCACGAGGCCAGCCCGCTGATCAAGCTGGTGTCGCGCGGTGATACCACCGTGACCGACGCCTATCTGACCCCGATCCTGCGCCGCTATGTGAACCAGGTGCGCGATGCGCTTGGCGGCGGCGCGGGCACGGTGGAGCGGCTGATGTTCATGCAATCCAACGGCGGCCTTACGGATGCGGACCTGTTCAACGGCCGCGACGCGATCCTCTCGGGTCCAGCGGGCGGCGTGGTTGGCATGGTCGGCACCGCGCGGGCGGATGGGTTTGAGAAACTCATCGGCTTTGACATGGGCGGCACCTCGACGGATGTCTGCCACTATGCGGGCACCTTTGAGCGCAGTTTTGAAACCGAAGTTGCTGGTGTGCGGATGCGCGCACCGATGATGAATATTCATACCGTAGCGGCGGGCGGCGGTTCGATCCTGTCCTATCGTGATGGCCGGTTGCAGGTTGGCCCCGAGAGTGCCGGTGCCGATCCCGGCCCGGCCTGTTATCGTCGCGGTGGCCCCCTCGCCGTGACCGACTGCAATGTGGTGCTGGGCAAGCTGCAACCGGCGACCTTCCCCAAGGTCTTTGGCCCCAATGGCGACGAGCCTCTGGACGTCACCGCCCCGCGCGCCAAGTTTGAGGCTCTGGCGCAGGAGATCGCCGCCGCGACAGGCAATCCGCCGATGACGGTGGAGGAGCTGGCCGAAGGGTTTTTGCGGATCGCGGTCGACAGTATGGCCAATGCGATTAAGGAGATCAGCGTTTCGCGCGGCTATGACGTCACCGCCTATACGCTCAACAGCTTTGGCGGCGCGGGCGGGCAGCACGCTTGCCTTGTGGCCGATGCCTTGGGGATGACCTCGGTCTATCTGCACCCCTTTGCCGGGGTCCTGTCGGCGCTTGGCATGGGGCTGGCGGATATCGTGGCGATGCGCGAGCACCAGTTGGACCTGCCGGTGGGCGACGTGACCTCCTTGCAGAACTGGTCTGAAACCTTGGGCGCCGAGGCGCAGGCCGAAGTCGCCGCCCAGGGGGTGCCCGCCGATCAAATCCGGCTGGAAACCAAGATTTTCCTGCGCGCAGGCGCCTCGCAGACCACGCTGCCGGTGCTCTTGGCCACAGAGGCCGAGATGGTCGAGGCCTTTAATGCCGCGCATGAGGCAGAGTTTGGCTTCCGTCCCGGCGCGGCGGAGATCATCGCCGAGATGATCTCGGTCGAGGCAACCGGGGCCTCTGGCGCCAATGGCACCCTGCCGGAGGGGCCGGAGGGCAGCGGCGAAAGTGGTATCACCGAGATGTGGGCCGAGGGCGCCTTTACCACCGTCAAAACCTATGACCGCACCCGCATGGGGGCTGGCGCGCGGATCGACGGTCCGGCGGTGATCAACGAACCCACCGGCACCACCGTGGTCGAGGCCGGTTGGCAGGCGGAATGCCTCAAAGGCGGGGCCTTGGTGCTGCGCCGCGTCAAGGCGCTGAAACGCGCGGAGGCGATTGGCACCTCGGTTGATCCGATCATGCTCGAGGTCTTCAACAACCTCTTTATGTCGATTGCCGAGCAAATGGGCGCGACGCTGGCCAAGACCGCGGCCTCGGTCAATATCCGCGAACGGCTGGATTTCTCCTGCGCGCTGTTTGATGCGGCGGGCGATCTGGTCGCCAATGCGCCGCATGTGCCGGTGCATCTGGGCTCGATGAGCGCCAGCGTAAAGACCATTCTGGACGCCAATGCGGGCGATATCCGCCCCGGCGACGTTTTTATGATGAACGACCCGTTCAACGGTGGCACCCACCTGCCGGACGTGACCGTGGTGACCCCGGTGTTTGACGCCAGCGGCACAAGGATCGATTTCGTGGTCGCCTCGCGCGGGCACCATGCGGATATCGGCGGCAAGACGCCGGGCTCAGCCCCGCCGGACAGCGCCCATATCGACGAAGAAGGCGTGTTGATCCGCAACTTCAAACTGGTGAGCGCGGGGGCCTTGAACGAGGCTGCCACGCGGGAGCTGTTGGCCTCGGCGACCTATCCCTGCCGCAACATCGACCAGAACATGGCCGACCTTGCCGCCCAGATCGCGGCCAATGCCACCGGCGCGGCGGAGCTGAAAAAGGCGGTGGATCAGTTCGGTGCCGAGGTGGTGCAGGCCTATATGCGCCATGTGCAGGACAATGCCGAGGAATCGGTGCGCCGGGTGCTTGATGTGCTGGAAGACTGCGCCTTTACCTATGCGCTCGACAGCGGGGCTGAGATCAAGGTGGCGATTTCGGTCGACAAGGCCAGCCGCTCGGCCAAGATCGACTTTAGCGGCACCTCGGATCAGGACGTGCTCAACTACAACGCGCCAAAGGCGATCTGCCGCGCCGTGGTCCTTTATGTGTTCCGCACGCTGGTCGGCACCGAGATCCCGATGAACGAGGGTTGCCTGAAGCCGATCGAGATCCTCGCGCCTGAAGGGGCGTTCATCAACCCGCGCTACCCGGCGGCGGTGATTTCCGGCAATACCGAGGTGAGTCAGGCGATTGCCGACACGCTTTATGGCGCGCTTGGAGTGATCGCGGGCAGCCAGGGGACGATGAACAACTTCGTCTATGGCAACGAGAGCTACCAGAACTACGAGACGATCTGCGGCGGCACCGGTGCGGGCAATGGGTTTGACGGCTGTTCCGGCGTGCATTCCCATATGACCAACACGCGAATGACCGATCCCGAAGTTTTGGAAGCGCGCTTCCCGGTGCGGGTGCGCGAATTTGCGATCCGCACGGATTCTGGTGGTGCTGGTAAATGGCGCGGTGGCGAGGGCATCCGGCGGCAGCTGGAGTTTCTGGAGCCGACCACGGTGACGGTGCTGTCCTCGCACCGCGAAACCCGCGCCTTTGGCCAGAGCGGCGGCGAGGCTGGTGGCGTCGGGCGTAACTCCGTCGTGCGGGCCGATGGGCAGCGGATCACGCTGCAGGGCAACGATCAGGTCGAGATGGCCTCGGGCGATGTCTTTGTGCTGGAAACCCCCGGCGGCGGTGGGTTCGGCGTGCAAGAGGCGTGAGAAGCTCGCATCCCGCCGGAGGACATGATCCGGCGGGATGCGAAATGTCCGGAACATGGGTGTCGGTTTTGACGCCGCGCGTCGGAAATGCGGCATCTGATTGCGACGTCCTGGTCGCTCGGGGTGGCGAACTGCAGTCGCCAAACCAGTACCAGCGGACGATCAGGCGACCCGCCCTTCACAATGAGCCCCAAATGCTGACGCCACTGACCTGTCCTGCGATGTTTTCTCAGGACGAATGTGCAGAAATCATCCGAATGGCTCAGATCGAGGGTCTGCGCGAGGCCGGGCTGGTGCGCGGTCGACAGAACGAAAGCATTCGAACAGCGCGCATTTCCTGGCTGGACGAGGAAGGCGAGGCAGACTGGGTGTTCTCGCGCGTGACATCGACCGTCATCGCCGCCAATCGGACGCATTTTTCCTTCGACCTCACGGAATTCGCCGAGCGGGTCCAGGTGGCGGTCTATGATGCCAGCAACGCGAGCCACTTCGACTGGCACAGCGATATCGGCTCTGGTACCTTTGCGGAAAAGCGCAAGCTGACGCTCGTGGCGCAACTGAGCGATCCAGCCGATTACATCGGCGGGCGACTCGAGCTGAATGCGACCGGGCGGGTGGATGTCGTGGGCACTGTGCAAGGGGATGCGATCCTCTTCCCCAGCTATATCCTGCACCGGGTGACCGAAGTGACGGACGGATCCCGGTATTCGTTGACCACCTGGATCCACGGGCCGGCCTTCCGCTAGATACGGCGCTCCTGACAGGCCAAAGGTCTGCCTTGCTGATGCGCTGTGCCTGTTCTGGGGGCACAAGCTGGTCTATCCTTCTTTCGCGGAGTGGCGACAGAACGCCGACCGTGGGCGTTCCACCAAGTTTATGTCAACCTGTTTCGTGCTGCTTATTGAAAAGTCTACCGCTCTGGTATACCGCAGCATACAGCAAGCTTGTCGCGGCTCGCCAACGGCATCGGAGATTCGGCGTTCAAGCTAGGGCTGACACCAAAAAGGCGGGATAAACATGAGCTTGTACACGGATTATCTGGATGAGATCGGCACGCGCAAGGCGCAGGGCCTGAACCCCAAGCCCATCGATGATGGTGCGCTTGTGAGCGAGCTCATCACACATATCGGCGATGCCGGTAGCGAACACCGGGCGGACGCCCTGAAGTTCTTCATTTACAACACCCTGCCGGGCACCACGAGTGCTGCGGGTGTCAAGGCGGCCTTCCTCAAGGACATCATCCTCGGCACCGCCGTCGTACCTGAGATCTCGACCGAATTCGCCTTTGAACTGCTGTCGCACATGAAGGGTGGTCCCTCCGTCGAGGTGCTTCTCGATCTTGCTCTGGGCGCGGATGCTGCCATTGCACAGCAGGCCGCCGATGTGCTGAAGACCCAGGTCTTCCTCTATGAGGCCGACACCGATCGCCTGAAGGCCGCCCATGCCGCAGGCAATGCCGTGGTGAAGGAGATCCTCGAAAGCTACGCCAAGGCCGAGTTCTTCACCAAGCTTCCTGAAATCGACGAGGAAGTGAAGGTGGTGACCTATATCGCTGCAGAAGGAGATATCTCCACCGACCTTCTGTCGCCGGGCAACCAGGCGCATTCGCGTTCTGACCGCGAATTGCACGGCAAATGCATGATCTCCGAGGCCGCACAGAAGGAAATCGAGGCGCTGAAACTGCAGCACCCGGACAAACGCGTGATGCTGATTGCTGAAAAGGGCACCATGGGCGTCGGCTCCTCGCGGATGTCCGGTGTGAACAACGTGGCACTCTGGACCGGCAAACCGGCCAGCCCCTATGTGCCCTTCGTCAATATCGCTCCGATCGTGGCCGGCACCAATGGCATCTCCCCGATCTTCCTGACCACCGTGGGCGTGACCGGCGGCATCGGTCTCGACCTCAAGAACTGGGTCAAGAAGGTGGACGAGGATGGCAAGCCGATCCTCAACAATGACGGCAACCCGGTGCTGGAGCAGAAATACTCCGTCGCCACCGGCACGGTGCTGACCATCAACACCAAGACACGTAAATTGCTGAGCGAAGACGGCGAGGAACTGGTCGATGTCTCCGCATCCTTCACCCCGCAAAAGGTGGAGTTCATGAAGGCGGGCAGCTCTTATGCCATCGTCTTTGGCAAGAAGCTGCAAACCTTTGCGGCCGAGACTCTTGGCGTTGAGGCGCCGCAGGTCTTCGCTCCGAACAAGGAAGTCTCGCGCGAAGGGCAGGGCCTGACCGCTGTCGAGAAGATCTTCAACCGCAACGCGGTCGGAACCACCCCGGGCAAGATCCTTCACGCGGGTTCTGATGTGCGGGTGAAGGTGAATATCGTCGGCTCGCAGGATACCACCGGCCTGATGACCAGCCAGGAGCTTGAAGCCATGGCGGCCACGGTGATCTCGCCGACTGTGGACGGTGCCTATCAGTCCGGCTGTCACACCGCCTCGGTCTGGGACAAGAAGGCCCAGGACAATATCCCGCGCCTGATGGCCTTCATGAACAACTTCGGCCTGATCACCGCCCGCGATCCCAAGGGCGTCTACCACTCGATGACCGACGTGATCCACAAGGTGCTGAACGACATCACCGTCAGCGACTGGGACATCATCATCGGGGGCGACAGCCATACCCGCATGTCCAAGGGCGTTGCCTTTGGGGCGGATTCCGGCACCGTAGCGCTGGCTCTGGCCACCGGGGAGGCGACCATGCCGATCCCCGAATCGGTCAAGGTGACCTTCAAGGGCAAGATGGCAGATCACATGGACTTCCGCGACGTCGTCCATGCGACCCAGGCACAGATGCTGCAGCAGCATGGTGACAATGTCTTCCAGGGCCGCATCATCGAGGTGCATATCGGCACGCTGCTGGCGGACCAGGCCTTCACCTTCACCGACTGGACCGCAGAGATGAAGGCCAAGGCCTCGATCTGTATTTCCGATGACGAGACCCTGATCGGCTCGCTGGAACTGGCAAAACACCGGATTCAGGTGATGATCGACAAGGGCATGGAGAATGCCGCCGGCACGCTTCAAGGGCTGATCGACAAGGCTGACAAGCGGATTGCCGAGATCCGTTCCGGTGAACGCCCGGCCCTGACGCCGGACGCCAACGCCAAATACTTTGCCGAAGTTGTTGTCGATCTCGACCAGATCAACGAACCGATGATTGCCGACCCCGATGTGAACAACACCGATGCGTCGCGTCGTTACACCCACGACACCATCCGTCCGGTCTCCTACTATGGGGGCGAAAAGAAGGTGGACCTCGGGTTTGTCGGCTCCTGCATGGTGCACAAGGGCGACATCAAGATCGTGGCCCAGATGCTCAAGAATCTGGAGGAGCAGACCGGCACGGTGGAGTTCAAGGCTCCGCTCGTGGTGGCCGCCCCGACCTACAACATCATTGATGAGCTGAAGGCGGAAGGTGACTGGGAAATCCTGCAGAAGTATTCAGGCTTTGAGTTCGACGACTTCATGCCGAAGACCAGCGCCCGTACCGAATACGAGAACATCCTCTATCTCGAACGCCCGGGCTGCAACCTCTGCATGGGCAACCAGGAAAAGGCGGCAAAGGGCGATACCGTTCTTGCGACCTCGACCCGTCTGTTCCAGGGCCGGGTTGTGGAAGACACCGCCGAGAAGAAGGGCGAGTCCCTGCTGGCCTCGACGCCTGTGGTGGTTCTCTCCGCGATCCTGGGTCGGACACCAAATGTGGAAGAGTACAAATCCGCGGTAAAGGGCATCGATCTGACCAAGTTCGCCCCGCCGCTGCAGGCGCCCGCAACGGCCAAGTCGGTTCATTTCTGAGCCGACCCCTCTTCGATTTCAGCAAAAGCCCCGCCTCCGGCGGGGCTTTTCTGTTGAGGGCGCTTTGGAAGTGACAATGCCCTTCGCCCTTCAATGGTTTGCCAGTGGTCAGCGCTTCTTGCAGCAGGATTGCCCCATCCAACCTTGGCCCTTGCTAGAAGCCATTGTTGTGCGGGAAGCCGACCTTCGCGATCTGTCCAATCTCTTCTCGCCATCCGAAATCGTGGATTACACCCCACGTAGCCATGCGGCCGGACTGCCGAAACATCTTCTCCCGATTGCCTCTGACAGCCTTGGAAGCCCATTCGTTTGTGATAAGCGTGACTTAGCCAACGGGCAGGTGCAGAACGCACCTGTGTACTTCTGGGACAATGACTTTGGCACCCTCGATCAAGTCGGCATCAGCTTTGAAGATTGGATCGCCAGTTATAGCGAGGACTGGAGTAAGGGGCTGAACTACGACGATTTCTAGTCGTCAGTCCACAGCTTCGCCGCGCGGATCTCGCGTTCGAGCGCGTCCAGAAATCGCGAGCGGTCGGCCTTGGTAAAACCCTTGCCGCCTCCGGCCATGCCCAGCGGGTTGGCGGCGCGCAGGTCGGCCATCAGGTCGCGCATCGCCAGTTGCTGGCCGATATTGGCTTCAGTGAATCGCTCGCCATTGTGGCGCAGCACCCGCGCCCCGGCGGCGATGCATTTGGCGGCCAAGGGAATATCCCCGGTCACCACCACATCGCCGGGGCCACAGCGCTCGGCGATCCACATATCGGCCTCATCGGCCCCTTCGGAGACGATCACCGTCTCCACCAGCGGGTTCTGCGAGGGGCGCAGACCGCCGTTGGAGACCACGAACATGCGCCACTTGTGGCGGGTGGCGACCCGCTCCGCCTCGACCTTCACCGGGCAGGCATCTGCGTCGATGTAGAGCGCGCTCACTCCGCCGCCTTGTCTGCGCTGTCCTTGGCATCCTTGGCCTCGGGCTTTTTCGGGGCGGGCTTCTTTGCCTTGGCCGCCAGCCGCAGGTCCTTGTATTCCTCCGGGATCGGCATCCGGTTGAAGGCATCAAGTCCGGCGATCTTATAGGCCTCGGCCAGCGTCGGGTAGTTGAAGGTGTTCTGCACGAAGTAATCCACCGTGCCTTTGAGGTTCAGCACCGCCTGTGCGATGTGAATGAGCTCTGTCGCGCCTTCGCCAACGATCTGCACGCCCAGCACCCGGCGGGTCTTCAGCGAGAACAGCATCTTCAGCATGCCGTGCTCCAGACCCATGATATGCCCGCGCGAGGTTTCGCGGAACCGCGCGATGCCGACCTCGTAGGGCACGCCGCGCTCCTTCAGCTCTTCTTCCGACATGCCGCAGGTGGACATTTCCGGCACCGAGTAGATGCCATAGGGATACCACGGGCTTTCGGGCACTGTGGGCACGTCGAGCGCATGGCAGGCGGCCACCCGGCCCTGCTGCAAGGAGGTCGAGGCCAGCGAGGGGTGGCCGATCACATCACCGGTGGCATAGATATGTCCGACCGAGGTTTGATAGGTCTTGCGCTCCACTTCGAGACGGCCGCGATGATCGGTCTTGAGCCCTACGGCCTCGAGATTCAGGCGATCCGTATTGCCCAACCGCCCGGCGGCAAACAGCAGCATCTCACCGCGCACATGGCGGCCATTCTCCAGCGTCACCTCGATATGAGCGCCGGCATCCTCAATGCTCTCGATTGCCGAGCCCAGCCGCAGGTCGACGCCGTTTTCGCGGATCTGATGGGTAAACTCCTGGATCAGCGTGCGGTCGATGAAATCGAGGAAGGTCTCGCGCGGCTCGATCAGCGTGACCCGCACGTCCAGCGCTGAGAACATGGTGGCATATTCCACCCCGATCACCCCAGCGCCGACCACGATCAGCGAGCGCGGGATTTCCGCCATCTCGAGGAATTCATCCCCATCGAGCACTGTTCTGCCGTTGAAGGGCACATAGTCCGGGCGATAGGTGCGGGTGCCGGTGGCGATCAGGAACTTCTCGCCGGTAACGCGGGTGGTATCGCCCGCCTCGGTTTCCACCTCGACCTCGTTCGGGCCGACAAAATGCGCCAGACCCGGCAGCATCTCCACATGGTTGCGGTTGAACTGATGCTCCAGCACGTCGACCTCGTGATCGAGGGTCATGTGCAGACGCGCCTTCAGGTCCTCCGCCTTGATCTGGTCTTTCACCCGATAGGCCCGACCGTAAAAGCTGCGCTCGCGCCAGCCGGTCAGGTTCAGCACCGTCTCGCGCAGCGTCTTGGAGGGCACCGTGCCGGTGTGGACAGAGACCCCGCCCAAGCGATCCTTGCGGTCGATCACCAGCACCCGGCGCTTCAGCTTGGCGGCCTGAATGGCGGCGGTGCGCCCCGACGGGCCGGAGCCGATGACGATCAGATCATAGTCGAACTTGGGCGAAGTCTCAGTCATGGTGTTACTCCCGATAGAGGGCGTCTGCGTGGAAGGAGACATGCTCCTCCATAAAGGTGGAGACGAAGAAATAGCTGTGGTCATAGCCCTTCTGCATCCGCAGAGTGGCTTCCTGACGGCGGGCGGCAATCGCCTCGGCGAGGGCTTCGGTCTTCAACAGATCACCAAACTGATCCGCAGTGCCCGTGTCGATCAGCACCGGCCCGTCAAAACCCACCTCGCGCATCAGCAAAGACGCATCATGCTTGGCCCAAAGGCTTTCATCCGCGCCGAGATAGGCATTGAGCTGCTTGCGGCCCCAATCGGAGGCGGTCGGGTTGCAGATCGGCGCGAAGGCCGAGACGGACCGGAAGCGTCCCGGCAGGTTCATCGCCAGCGTCAGCGCGCCGTGACCGCCCATGGAATGGCCGGTGATGCCCTGACGGTCCATGTCGAGATTGAAGTTTTCCGCCAAAAGCGCGGGCAGCTCCTCGGCCACGTAGTCCCACATCTGGAAATGCGGTGCCCAGGGGTCTTGGGTGGCGTTCACGTAGAACCCGGCGCCTTGGCCCAGATCATAGGCCTCGTCATTGGCGACCCCTTCGCCGCGCGGGCTGGTGTCGGGAAAGACCATCGCGATGCCCTGTTCGGCACACCAGGCCTGCGCGCCCGCCTTGGTCATCGCGTTCTCATGGGTGCAGGTCAGACCGGAGAGATACCACAGAAGCGGCACCGGACCGTCCTTCGCCTCTTCGGGCAGGAACAGGCCAAAGGTCATCTCGCAGTTGGTCACCGCGCTCTTGTGCCGATAAACGCCCTGCGTGCCGCCAAAGGCGCGGTTCTCGGACACAGTCTCCATCGAGGTTGCCATCGAAACTCTCCCAAAAATCGGTATTGGCCCATCGCTAACGGGGTGAGGCCGATTAATCCAGTGCCGGCGCGTCGCCTGAAACCCTTTTTGCGCCAGAAGGTTGCGATTGGCTGAAAATCGCGTTTCCGAAGGGCGACAGAGGACTGGACAGGCACGCTTGGGTTGGGGACAACGGGGCAGCATCGCAAGTCAAAGGAGAGCCCCATGCCGCTGTTCGAGCGCCTCACCCCCGCCGCTGCCGACCCCGAAATTGACCGCCCCGCGCCGGAGAAACTGCTGGCGGGCGATCCGGTCTTTACCACCTGGAACGTCGAGGAGGTCGACGGGCTGTACTGCGGCATCTGGCAGAGCACGCCGGGCAAATGGCGCATCTCCTACGACGAATGGGAATACTGCCGCATCCTTGAGGGGCGCTCGGTCATCACCGGCGAGGATGGCACCGAATATCCGCTCAGCGTCGGCGACAGCTTTATCCTGCGGCCCGGCTTCAAAGGCACCTGGGAAGTGCTGGAGACCACCCGCAAGGACTACGTGATCCGCCTCTGATCGCTCAGGACACCCGGTTAAGACACCCAGGCAATCACCAAGGGCACGGTGACGATGGAGATCACGGTCGAGATCAAAATCGCCGCCGAGGCCCGCTGCGGCGCCACCCCATAGTGTTGCGCCAGCATATAGACATTGCCGGCCACCGGCAGCGCGGCGGCAGAGATGGCAACGGTGGCCGAAAACGGCGTCACCGGCATCAGCCAGAGCACCCCCGCCGCGACCCCCAAGGGATGCAGCACCAGCTTGGCAAAGGAGAGCCAGGCGGCCACCTCCACCCGTTCGGCGGACTTTGACGCCAGCGAGGCGCCGATGGCAAAGAGCGCACCGGGCGTCGCCGCGCCACCCAGGATGGCGAGGAAATCATTCATCGGCGTCGGGATCGGCACCTCTGCGGCGGACCACGCGAGACCTGCGACAATCGACAGGATCATCGGGTTGCGCACCAGCCCCAGACCGACCATCCGCAGGGTCGCAAGGCTCAAGCCCGCGCCACGATGGGCGTTGATCAGCACCACGATCAGCGAGGAAAACACCACGAGGTCGACGGTCAGCACCACCATCATCGGCCCCACCGCGCCCTCGCCAAACAGCAGCACCATCATCGGAATGCCAAGGAAGCCGACGTTGCCGATGGCGGCACATTGCGCCTCGACCGCAGCCGTCGACACATCCTGCCGCCGCACCATCGCAACCCCGGTGGCGATCACATAGACGCCCATCGTGCCGGCCAGATAGCCAAGGATCAGATTGGGGTCGAAAATCTCCGCCACCGACAGGTTCGCGGCAAAGCGGAAGATCATCGCCGAGAGCGGGAAGAAGAACACAAACTTCGTCAAAAACGCCGTGGCTTCCGCAGTGAAGAACCGGCTGCGCCCGGCCCAGTAGCCAAGGCCGATGATTGCGAAGAACGGAAGGGTGCGGAAGAAGATATCGGCCATTTGCGAAATTGGTAACCTGAACTGACCAGAAGCAAAAGCCTTTTTGCCGCAGCTGCAGCAGGACCGGGGCGTCTTGTGTCGGCAGGTGTCGCGTCCTGCGCAGGATCGGATCACCTCACCGACATTCCGCCACGTCGATATGTCGGTAATCCTGTACCCCCGCATCCTTTGCCGCTACGGTCACCGGACAGCGGGCACAGGGGGCAAGGGACGGCCCCGGGTACCGCGGCAACAGGGATGGGACACATATGAACCAGAGCGCAGCAATCGTGCGCACGGGTCGCAAGTTCGACCAGGTCCTCGACGGGGCCCGCAAAGTTTTTATGGCGGATGGATTCGAAGGCGCCAGCGTGGACGAGATCGCCCGCGCCGCCGAGGTCTCCAAGGCCACGCTCTACAGCTACTTTCCGGACAAACGCCTGTTGTTCATGGAAGTGGCCCGCAGCGAATGCGCCCGCCACGCCGACCGCCAGATCGAGATCCCCGAGGAGGCCGGTCCTGAACAGGTGCTGCTGGATGTGGCCCGCAAGATGATGGCGGTGATCCTGTCGGAGTTCGGCCAGAAGATCTTTCGCATCTGCGTCGCCGAGACCGAGCGCTTTCCTGATCTCGGGCGTGAATTCTTCGAGAGCGGTCCGCAGGTGGAGCGCAGCAAGCTTAAATGCTACTTTCGCAAGGCGGTGGAGCGCGGTGAACTGAAGATCGAGGATTTCGACATGGCGGCCGAGCAATGGATGGCACTCTGCCGCGCCGACCTCTTCCCGCGCATGATCTTCAACATCAAGGACAGCGTCAGCGAGGCAGATATCGACCGGGTGGCCCGGGCCTCGGTCGAGATGTTCCTGGCCCGCTACGGCGCCTGACCGCCCGCCGGGACCTTTCGGCGGTCTCAAAGGGCGCGCGGCCCTAATGGGTGATGAACTCGTTGACCTCGGCGCGATAGGTCCGGTGGCAGCTCTGGCAGGCCTGGATCACCGCCGGCAGGGTGCGGCGCAGACTATCGAGCGAGCGGGTCCTTAGCCCCTTGGCCGCGTCCTCGGCGTCTGCGGCGCGGGCTTCAAAATCCTCCCAGCGGGACCAGATCACGGGCAGGGCGTGGGAATCCCTGTCGTGGAGTGGCTTGCGGAACAGCTTGGGGATCTCCCCGGCGCTGTCGATCAGGTCCCGGCGCAGGGCGCGGGCGCTGCGGGCATCAAAGGCGATACTGCCGCCGTTCATGTTGATCAGCTGGTGGACGACGGCATTCTGGCGGTTCATCTGGTCGATGCGGGCCCGGGCATGGGGGTCGGCTATTGACCGGTCGCGGGTCAGCGCGGGGGCCGAGCCGAGGCTCAGCAGAAGCAGCCCCAGCGCCGCAAGGGCAGCGATTGACCGAATCGGAATTTTTGAACAAATGTAGAACAAACCTGTCTCCCCTGCCGGGTTTTGCTGTGGGCGCTGCTGCCCCTTTCGCTGCCATCTGTCACCTGCCAACTGCCGGGCCTGTTGCCATGCCGCATCGCCGTATCCTGTCGCTCTGGTTCCCGCGTCTGGGGGCGGAGCGTGTTCTGCGCGCCTATCAGGGCAGCCTGACCGGGCCGCTGGCTGTGGTGGGCGAAGTCTCCAACATGCAGGTTATTTCCTCGTTAAACCACGAGGCAGAGGCGCAGGGGCTTTGGGTTGGCCAGCCGCTGCGCGATGCCCATGCCATGTGCGGCGACCTTCTGACCCGCAGCCGTAACCCCATGGAGGAAGCGCGGTTTTTAACCGTGCTGCGGCGCTGGGCGGGGAAATTCTCGCCCTGGGTGGCCGAGGCCCTGCCGGATGGGCTGACACTGGATCTGACCGGTTGTGCGCATCTCTTTGGCGGTGAGGAGGCGCTTCTGGCTGTGCTGGAACAGGACTGCGCCGACATGGGCCTGAGCGTGCAGATGGGCATTGCCGACACGCTCGGCGCGGCCTGGGCGCTGGCGCGTTATGCGGGGCTGGAGGCGACCTCGGACCGCAATGGCGACGCCATCGACCAGGAGGCCCGCGCCACCCGCTCGCGCGCCCACAAGCGGCCTGTGCGCGGCAAGCATTGGACCCGGGGCGGGGCTGCGCCGCAGACGGTGAGCCTGCAGCGCAGCCAGGGGCGGATCTCGCCGCCGGGGCAGGCCTATGGCGCGCTGTCACCCCTGCCGGTGGCGGCGCTGCGCCTGGAGGATGCGATGATCGAGCAATTGAACCGGCTGGGGCTGCGCCGGGTCGGCGATCTGTTGGGTCAGCCCCGCGCCAGCCTCGCCCGCCGCTTTGGCCGCGGGCTGGTGATGCGTCTGGATCAGGCGATGGGGGCGGCGCCGGAGCCGGTCTCGCCCGCCCGCGCGCCCGAAAGCTTTGCCGTCCGGCTGAGCCTGCCGGACCCCATCGGCCTGCTCGACGATCTGATGGCGGGAATCGACCGGATGCTGCCGCAGTTCTGCGCCAAGCTCGAAAACCGCGGCCTTGGCGCGCGTATCCTGCGGCTGGAGGCGCATCGCACCGATCAGGCGGCTGAGGTGGTGATCCTCGGCCTCGCCCGCCCCAGCCGCGACCCGGCCCGGATGCGGCCCCTGCTGGAGATGAAGCTCGACCGTATCGACGCCGGTTTCGGCATCGACATGCTGCGGCTGGAGGCGGTGCAGGTGGAGCCGCTGCACCCGGCCACCCCCGCCGGTCATGCCGAGGCCACGGCCCGCGCCCGTGACCGGATGCAGGGCGGCACCACGCAGGATCTGGAGGATCTGATGGGCCGCCTCGGCGCTCGCATGGGGCTGGAGAGCCTCACCTGGATGCATCCGGTCGAGAGCCATATCCCGGAAAAGACCGCCCAGGTCCTCGCCGCCGCCTGGAGCGAACCTGCGCCGAACTGGCCAAAATCGCACCGCCCGCGCCCGCTCCTCCTCTGGCAGCCGGAGCTGGTGATGGCGCCGGAGGTGCCGAGGCCGCCGCAAGAGTTCCGCTGGCGCGGCCGCAACTGGCAGCTCGCCCATGCGATGGGACCGGAGCGGCTGGCGCCGGAATGGTGGCTGGATGACCCGAACTGGCGCAGCGGCGTGCGCGACTACTGGGAGGTGGTGACGCACTGCGGCGCCCGGCTCTGGCTGTTCTTTGCCCATGGTGCCGGACTGTCGCGGGGCTGGTTCTGCCAGGGCTCCTTTGCCTGAGGTCCGGCCCGCCGACGCTTCGACGAGGGCCGAAGTCTTTGCCATGGGCAGCGCGCGCCGGAGGCGCTAGGCTGATGCCATGGCGACACCCAGATTTGACATCATCGGACAGGCAATCAGCGACGCGAGCCGCACCCGGATGCTCTGCGAGCTGATGGAGGGGCGCGCCTTCACCAACAAGGAGCTTGCCGCCGCCGCCGGCATCACCGCCCAGACCGCCACCGCCCATCTGCGCCTGTTACAGGACGCCGGTCTGGTGCTGGCCGAGCGGCGCGGTCGCTGCGTCTATCACCGGCTGGCGGGACCCGAGGTGGCACAGGCGCTCGAAAGCCTTGCGGCGATTGCGCCGCGCGACAGCCTCTATCGCGCGCAACGGCGCAAGGCGGGTGGACTGGCCGAGGTGCGCAGCTGTTATGACCACCTCGCCGGGCCGCTTGCGGTGGCGATGACGCAGGCGCTGCTGGCCCGTGGAGCCCTGCACGAGGAGAACGGCGGCTTTGTCGCGGTGGCGGGGCCGGTCTGGGCGGCGCTCGGTGTCACCCTGCCGGAGCGCCTTGGCCGGACGCCCTTTGCCCGCCCCTGCCTCGACTGGACCGAACGCAAGCTGCATATCGCCGGGCCGATGGGGCGGCAGATCCTGAGCCATGCGCTGACGGCGGGCTGGCTGTGTCGGCCCACCTCGGGCCCGCAGCGCGGGCGCGGGCTGGAGGTCACCGGCCCCGGCAAGCGCGCGCTGCAGGATCTGCTGGGGATCGGCGGTGCGGTTTCGGCGGTTTGCGCGGCGCATCCGCGCGAAGATGCTTGATTTGCGGCGCAAAAGCACCGACCTTTGACAGATGAGCTACCCATCTCTCGGGTCCTTTCCGACCCCGCCCCCTACCGAACAGGTTGCCTTTCACCGCAGCGAGTTGTCGGTCATCCTGTCGCTCTATGGTCGCATGGTGGCGGCGGGGGAGTGGCGGGACTACGGAATTTCCTGCCTGCGCGATCTGGCGGTCTTTTCGGTGTTTCGTCGCACCGCCGAGAACCCGCTCTACCGGATCGAGAAGCGCCCGAAGCTGCGCGGCAAGCAGGGGCAATATGCGGTGGTCGGCATCGACGGGCAGATCCTGAAGCGCGGCAATGACCTCAAGACCGTGTTGCGGGTGCTGGAGCGCAAGCTGATCCGGGCGGTGGACTGAGCAGGGGGCTGGGCACCCGTCTGACCCTTTTTCCGTTTGGCCCCACGCGGCCCCGGCCCCGGTCGGATCGCCAAGGCGATCCGATCCGGCGCATGCTGCAAGGGAGGGGCCTGCCGGGCAGGGCAGAGCGTCAGGTCAGCCGTTTATGCGCCGTGACCGGCCCGTCGCCTTGCGCGTCGATGCGGGTGAGGGCGGCGCCGATCGGCTCCAGCGCCACCGCCATCGCCCAGGCATTGGCGTGCAGCAGGGTTTCCGCATCGCGCACCCAGGCCACATGGCCTTTCCAGAACAGGAGATCCCCGCGTTGCCAAGGGGTGCCCGGCGGCAGCAAGTGACCCAGCGCAGCCTCCTGCGGGCCACTGTCGCCGGGGCAGGCGATGCCGGCGCGCTGGCAGGCGATCTGCACCAGCCCGGAACAGTCGATGCCAAAGCGACTGTTGCCGCCCCAGAGGTAAGGCGTGCCGAGGAGGCTCTCGGCCACGGTCACCGGATCGGCGGCATGGTCCGTCACCGGCGCCAGATGCCCGGCGGGGAGGAAACCCTGATCGGTTTCGGCAAACCGGCCCTCGCCTCCGGTCACCGTCAGGCGGGCGCCCAGGCTCAGCGACAGTCGGTCGGGGGATTTGAAATCGGCGCGCGCATAGGCATGGGTGGCCGGGGCGGAGACCACATGGGTCGCGGGCCGCGCCGGGCCAAGCGCGGCCTGCGGCACCCAGCCCACGTAGCCGTCGAGATCGGCACGCAGCTGGCTCCAGCCTTCGGCTTCGACCTGAGCCTCCGCCAGAACCTCCGCCTGATGGCCCAGCAGCATCTGCCGCTCGCGCCGTCCAGCGGGCCGGTCGCAGAGGTCCACCAGCGGGGCGAGGATACGAACGCGGGTCATAGGCGCTCCAGCATTTCGGGCAGGGCGGCAAAGAGGGCGCGGATGCCCTGGCCCATGCCGCCCTTGGGACGGGCGGGCTGGTTGGTGGCGCTCCAGGCGAAGATGTCGAAATGCATATAGCGGGTAGAGCCGACAAATCGGCGCAGGAAGAGCGCAGCGGTGATGGCGCCGCCCAGCCCGCCCGCCGGCGCATTGTCGAGATCGGCGATGCCCGGTTCGATCTGGCCCTCGTAGGGGTCGTGGAAGGGCAGGCGCCAGACCGGATCGCAGGCCGCCGCCGCCCCTTGGGTCAAAAGCGCGGCATCGCCCTCGTCATCGGTGAAGAAGGGCGCCAGATCCGCTCCCACCGCCACCCGCGCTGCGCCGGTGAGCGTGGCCATGGAGATCAGCAGGTCCGGGGCCTCCTCGGCGGCCAGGGCCAGCGCATCAGCCAGCACCAGACGGCCCTCGGCATCGGTGTTGTTGATCTCCACTGTCAGCCCCTTGCGCGAGGTGAGGATGTCGCCGGGGCGGAAGGCGGGGCCGGAGACGGAATTCTCCACCGCCGGGATCAGTACCCGCAGTTGCAGCCTGAGGCCCGAGGCCATGATCATATGCGCGAGACCCAGCACATTGGCCGAGCCGCCCATGTCCTTTTTCATCAGGCCCATGCTGGCGGCGGGTTTGAGATCGAGGCCGCCGGTGTCGAAACAGACCCCCTTGCCGACCAGCGTCAGCTTTGGCCCTGCGCTGCCCCAGCGCAGGTCGATCAGCCGCGGGGCGCGGGTTGCGGTATCGGCGGCGCGGCCCACGGTGTGGATCATCGGGAAATTCTGCACCAGCAGATCCTCGCCCAGGATCGTTTTGATTGCGGCGCCATGCCGGGCCGCCAGCGCCTCGGCAGCGGCTTGCAACTCGGCGGGGCCCATGTGTTCAGCCGGTGTGTTGATCAGGGTGCGGGTGAGGCTTTCGCCTGCCGCCATCGCCTCGACCCGCGCGGCGTCGACGCCCGCAGGGCAGATCAGCCGCGCCTTGGCACCGGAGACCTTGGCATAGCGATCGAAGGCGTAGTGGGACATCAGCCAGCCGAAGCTTTCCACCTCGACCGAGAGATCGGCGGGCAGGGCGGTGGCCAGCGCATAGGTGGCCTCGGGCAGTTTGGCAGCCGCCGCTGCGAGGAGGAAACGGTTGCGCCGACGCGCCTGGTCGTCGCCCGCGCCCACCAGCGCCGCCGCGAGACCGCCAGCGCCGTCGGGCAGGGCCAGAACCTGACCCCAGGCGCCGGTGAAGCCCAGGCTGCGGGCCCAGCCCGCATGGGCCGCGCCGAGCCCGGACAGCGCCTGGTCAAGGTCGCCGGAGGCGATGATATGGAGGGGAAGGCTGGCCTCGGTCGGGGCGGCGAAACCGCGCACGGCAAAATTCGGCTGCATGGACAGGTCCTCTGATCTGGCTGGGGCAGGGTGCCCTTTTTCGCCCAGAGTATCTGTCGCAGCCGCCGCCGCAAGCCCCCGCAAGGGCCCTCCGATTGCTTGCACCACCGGCCTGACTGTCACCATCAGGACGCCGGGTGCAACCGCCCGCTCAGACCGAGAGGTCGTGTTGTTCCCAGACCGCGGTCAGCGAGCTTTCGCCCACCCGGATCAGCCGGAACAGCGTTGCCGCCACCGCAGGCGCATCGTTGGCGTCGATGGTCCGGGTCACGTCCCGCGCGATGTTGGCCATCGCCATCATGCCGATCTGCTCGGAAATCGCGATCAGCGACCGCGCGCTCTTGCGCAGGTTCTCGATATCGCTTTGCCGCCAGAGGCGCTCGCAATGCGTCAGGCGCACGGCAAGTTCCTCGATGGCGCGGCAGACGACATCTTCGGCACTGGTTTCACCCAGCTGAGAATAGAGATCGCTCAGCTTCTTCGGGTCCAGATGGACGTTTTCCCTATGATTGACTGTCAGAATATTAGCCACCACAATTCACCCCGTATTCGGTATGCCCCCACGGCACGTCCCCAATCTGCGCGTCACTGGTTGTCAAAAGGTTTCCCAGAGACTCGTATATCTCTCGAATTTGGTGCGAATTGGGGTTATCAAGCCGGGCAGACGACAATTCGAGGTGTATGCAAAATGGACTACGCGAAGCCGCTGCCGACCTATCTGGTAACCCGTTACCACGGTTGGAAAGCCACGTCCTACGAAGAGAATGCAGGCTGGTACCGCCGCCTCGCCAAGGAGGGTCAGCGCCCGCGCGCGATGGTGATTTCCTGCTGCGACAGCCGGGTGCATGTGACCTCGATCTTTGGCGCCGATCAGGGCGAGTTCTTCATCCACCGCAATATCGCCAACCTGGTGCCGCCCTATGCGCCCGATGGCGATCACCACGGCACCTCCGCCACGGTGGAATATGCGGTGACGGTGCTGAAGGTGGCGCATCTGATCGTGCTCGGTCATTCGCAATGCGGTGGCGTGCAGGGCTGCATCGACATGTGCAAGGGCCATGCGCCAGAGTTGGAGGAAAAGACCTCCTTCGTGGGTCGCTGGATGGACATCCTGAAGCCGCGGTTCCCCCAGGTCGAGGGCATCATGGACGAGCAGGAACAGGCGCGCCAGTTCGAGCGCCAGGCGGTTGTGGCCAGCCTTGAGAACCTGATGACCTTCCCCTTCATCGAAAGCGCGGTGAAGTCCGGTGAGCTCAGCCTGCATGGGCTCTGGACCGATATCGGCGAGGGCGGGCTCGAGTGCTACGACCCGAAGTCGAGCGCCTTTCATCCGGTGTGAACCTGGGGATCTTTCTTCAGAGATTTATGACACCTCGGGCCGGGAGGCTGTACAGCCTCTGGCCCTCCGCCCGGGAGGGCGCTGTCCTGTCGATCAGGATTTCGCGTTTGCGGCCTTCAGCATCTGAGCGGCCTGCGCATAGCCCCCCGCCGCACCATCGACGAAATGCATGTGATCGTCGCGCATGGCCGAGGGTACGATGCAGGTGACCAGCGCTTCGGCCTGTCGGTGCAGCCCGTAGCGCGCTACCCCTTTGGCCTGGGCCGCGCGCAGGATCTCCTCCAGTTTGGCGCTGGTCTCGGGGGCGCAGTCGAGGGTCATCTTGAGCCCGTCGTCGAACTTGCGGAAATCGGTATTGGCTACGATCACCGACCTGTAATGCGCCGGATCGAAGCTGCCGGTGGGGCGTCCGCGCAGGAACAGCAGGCCTGCCAGCACCGAATTCGCAAGCAGGGCGCATTTTCGCAAAAATGCAGGCGTTTTTCCGCGTGACAGCCGCGCCTCCATCGCGAGGCCACGGGGCGGGAACCGCAGCCCCGGCCCCTCGGGGGGCAGTGGATGGCCATTGCGCTCCGACTCGGCCACGAGGGCGAGAATCTCCGAGATCAGCGCCTCGAAAGCCGAGCGCGGCGCTTCGGGCACGGGCAGCACCAGCAGCGACAGGATCTCGCCCGCGCGCGAGGGCACCGTGTCCCAGCGGCAGGACAACCCGCTGAGATCGGGCGAGACCACTGGCGTGGCGGCGGGAATGTCGAAGATCCCGGCCTTCATCTGTGCCTCCACCCAGGCGAGGCCGCCGCCGTCGAACATCGCATAATCGAGGTGATCGGAGGCGGCAAAGCGCGCCACCCGTACGTCGCGCCCGCGTCCACGCACCTCGCGCAGGGGAACCAGTGCCGCGCGCAGGCCGATGCCGAACTCCTGCTGCACCCAGGCCCGCAGCCGGGAAAGCTCGCGCCGGGCAGTCACCGCCAGTTCGGCCGGCACCGCAAAACTGGTGCCATCGCCACCGAAGACAAAGGGAAAGGGCACCTGGCCAAAGGCATTCATCAGCGCCGCGATTGCCGAGGCTCCCACCATGTTCACCGTCTTGTAATGACCGGCCGCAAGCAGGCCGGTGGAATCGACGATATCGCAACACCCGACGAACCAGTCTTGTGGCAGCGGCGTGAACCGCTCGCTGCGGGTCAGGTTGGCGAAGGTGCGCAGCTTGGGCAGATCGTCATAAAAGGTCATGAAAGGCTCTCTGGTGCGTCATCGCGGGGGCGGTCATCGGTGCGGTGGCGCGAGCGCCTTGGGGTTTGATCGGGGGCGGGGTCCGGGTCCGGG
Source organism: uncultured Paracoccaceae bacterium (assembly GCA_937146765.1). Lineage (GTDB taxonomy): Bacteria > Pseudomonadota > Alphaproteobacteria > Rhodobacterales > Rhodobacteraceae > Epibacterium. The sequence goes on from CAKZRP010000064.1 coordinate 170,702, forward strand.
TCCGGAGTGCGGGCAGGAACCGGCCCGCTTGCGCAGAAGATGCAGCGACCGGACCGGTCGGCAAGGGTGACTCGCGCAGGCGTGAGGCGGCGGGATCGTGGTGGGGAACGAGGTGCGGGACCACGCGGTACAGGGTCATAATTCCAATGTTACGGCAAGCCTCGCCAAGATACCGGATAATCCCGGAAAAACCGGGGAACAAAAGGCCCTTTCGGCGCGTTGGCAGCGGAATCGCGCCTTTTATTAAGGGCGCTGAACCTATATCACACCGCAGCCGGTCATGAGGTCGGCTGAGATTGGAGAATACATCATGGGTTATCGCGTCGTTGTCGTCGGCGCCACGGGCAACGTGGGCCGTGAAATGCTGAACATCCTGGCCGAGCGCCAGTTCCCGGTGGACGAGGTTGCCGCTCTGGCGTCCCGTCGTTCGCTGGGCACCGAGGTCACTTTCGGCGACAAGACCCTGAAGACCCAGGACCTCGACACCTTTGACTTTGCCGGCTGGGACATGGCGCTGTTTGCCATCGGCTCTGACGCAACCAAGCAATATGCGCCCAAGGCGGCGGCGGCGGGCTGTGTCGTGATCGACAACTCCTCGCTCTATCGCTACGATCCCGAAGTTCCGCTGATCGTGCCGGAAGTGAACCCGGAAGCGGTGCATGGCTATGCGCAGAAGAACATCATCGCCAACCCCAACTGCTCCACCGCGCAGATGGTTGTGGCGCTGAAGCCGCTGCATGACCGCGCCAAGATCAAGCGCGTTGTGGTCTCCACCTATCAGTCGGTCTCCGGTGCGGGCAAAGAGGGCATGGACGAGCTCTGGGATCAGACCAAAGCGGTCTACAACCCGACCTCTGACGTGCCGCCGAAGAAATTCACCAAAGAGATCGCCTTCAACGTGATCCCGCATATCGATGTCTTCCTCGACGATGGCTCCACCAAGGAAGAGTGGAAGATGGTCGCGGAGACCAAGAAGATCCTCGACAAGTCGATCAAGCTGACCGCGACCTGCGTGCGCGTGCCGGTGTTTGTCGGCCACTCCGAAGCGATCAACATCGAGTTTGAAGAGTTCCTCGACGAGGACGAAGCCCGCGATATCCTGCGCGAAGCGCCGGGCATCATGGTGATCGACAAGCGCGAGAACGGTGGCTACGTGACCCCGAAGGAATGCGTCGGCGACTTCGCAACCTTCATCAGCCGGATCCGTCAGGACTCCACCCTCGACAACGGTCTGAACCTGTGGTGCGTCTCCGACAACCTGCGCAAGGGCGCGGCGCTGAACGCGGTGCAGATTGCCGAGCTGTTGGGTCGTGAAGTTCTGAAGAAGGGCTAAGGCCCTGCCCTCATCGGCAAAGACCTGACCATCGAGTGGCGTCCCCAGTTGACCGACGGGGGCGCCTCTTGCTTTTTGCGGTCCTGCGGGAGACGCTTTGGGTAAATGTTTTGACCCACAGGTGATTTCCATGCGCTTTGTCCTGCCCCTCGTTGCCGTCCTCATGGCCTCCACCGCTATGGCGGAGACCTTCACCACCCAGAGCCGGGTCACGGCGGTCACCATCTATCCCACCGAGGCACGCCTCACCCGCAGCGCCGAGGTCTCGCTGCCTGCCGGACGCCACCGGCTAGTGATCGGTGGCCTGCCCTATGACGACGAGGCGCTGGACACGTTGCAGATCAGCCATCCCGGCCTCGTCCGGGTGGCGATGCATATCGGCGAGGGCTTTCCGGTGATCGCGCAGGAGGATTCGGCGGAGCGGGCAGAGGCCAGGGCGCGGGTGGAGGCGGTGGAGGACCAGATCGCCGCCCTCACCCGTGAGGCCGCCGAGGCGCGGCTGGCGGCGGATGGGGCCGAGGCGGTGCTGGCCTTTCTCGGCCAGCTGGGTCGGGGCGAGGGGGCCGGGGTGCCTGCGCCGGAGCAGTTGCGCGAAGTGCTGACCACCATCAGCGAGGAAACCGCCCAGGCCCGCGACACAATCCTGCGCGCGGAGGCGCAGAAGGTGGGTTATGACCGCCAGATGGCGGATCTGGCCGCGGACCTGAAAGCGGCGGAGGCAGCGCTTGCAGCACTCTCGCAGCAGGGCGACAGGCAGGTCTCCCTCGCCCTCGACGTGGTGGCGACCGAGGAGATCACCGTGCCATTGGCGCTGAGCTATGCCTCGCAGTCAGCAAGCTGGGGTCCGGCCTATGAGATTAAGCTCAATACCGACAAGACGCCGTTGGTGACGCTGCAGCGCGAAGTCATGGTGCAGCAGGACACCGGCGAGGACTGGGTGGATGTCGCGCTGCGCGTCTCCACCTCGACCCCGGATCAGCGGATCGAGGCGGGGCCGATCTATCCGGAACGGCGCCGCATCGAAGATCCGGCACCGGTGGCCGCGCGCGATATGGAGCAGCGTCTTTACTCTAGCCCGATGGCCGAGGTGGTGATGGAAGCCCCGGTCATCGTCGAGGAGCCCGACAGTGCGATTTCAGCAGTCACGAGCGAGGCAGGCGTCTCCTACAGTTTTGGCGAACCGGTCAGCATCCGCACCGGAGCCGAGATCGCCTATCTCAGCCTGCCGGATGTGACCCTATCGGCGGAGGTCTCTGCCCTTGCGGTGCCCCGTCGCGACACGACCGCCTTTCGGATCGCCAAGGTGACGAACACCAGCGGCGAGGAACTGCTGGCCAGCTCCAACAGCCGGTTCTTTGTCGATGGGGAGTTGATCGGGCGCGCCTACTTCCCCGGTCTGATCGCCGAGGCGGAGGCGGATCTTGGCTTTGGTCCCATCGACGGGCTGCGCCTCAGCCGCGATGTGCTCGACCAGAGCGAGGGCGGGCGCGGGGTGATCAGTCGCAGCAACCAGCGCACCACGGTGGCCGAGATCGAGGTGGAGAACCTGACCGATCGGGTCTGGCCGCTGCGGGTGCTCGATCAGGTGCCCTATTCCGAGCAGGAGGATCTGGAGATCACCTGGTCCGCGAGCCCCACGCCGAGCGAGGAAAACGTCAAGAAACAGCGTGGGATTCTGGCCTGGGAGCTGGAGCTGCAACCTGGTTCCACCCGGCTAATCACGCTCAACACGCAGCTCGACTGGCCAGAGGGCAAGGTGCTGCAATAGGGGGCATCGGGGTCCTGCCGACAAGGGCGGATCCGCCCTGACATGGGAACGGATACCCGCGCCAACCGGTTCAAAAGCGCGTCAAACTGTACCTTTGGGCCGCTTCTCAAACTTTTGAACGACACATTTTGGCCCTTGAAAGCGTTACCCTTGAAGAGGGGTAGCAAGAGGGGTGAACCATGAGCTTTGATCTAGCAAACGATGAGACTGAAACCGAAGACCTGGCCTATGGTCAGACCCCTTGGGGCTGTGCGCAAATGCGCCATCGGCTGGATTCGGAATCGATGATGCTGCTGCGGGCCAACCTGAGCGAGCCGATGACCAGGGCGGACAGCTGGCCGAGCCTGCGCGACCTCCTGAAGGGCAAGGGCTTTGACATGCAGCCGCGCGCGGGGCGCCTGCGGCTCGTCGATCTGCAAAGCCGGGTGGAGATCTGCACCTTTGGCGTGCTGGGCCATCCGCGCGTCGAGCTGGAAAAGCGCTTCGGTGGCTATCCGGCGATGCACTAAGCGCCGAGAAGAGACGACAAAATCAAGAGGGAAGGCGCGTTGGGGTGACGCACCTGCCTTCTTGGTTTTGTGAGTGTCGATTAGTCGGCGGGCTTCCACGTGGCGGCCAGCGCACGGGCGGCCTGCGACAACAGCAGGATGTCGATGCCCACGGCGAGGAATTGCGCGCCCATCTCGTTCCAGGCGGTGGTGGATTCCTCGGTGACGCCCAGAATGCCGGGGGCTTTGCCCGCCGCCTTGATCCGCTTGATCGCATCGGCAATCAGCGCGCGCACCTCCGGGTGGGCGGAGTTGCCCTGAAATCCCATGTCGGTCGATAGATCCGCCGGGCCGATAAAGATGCCGTCGATCCCCTCCACCGCGAGGATGGCGTCGAGGTTTTCGATGCCTTTGCGGTTTTCCACCTGCAACAGAATACAGATCTGCGCGTCAGCGGTCTGGATATACTCGGTGACGGTGCCGTAGCGCGAGGCCCGCGCACCGGTGGCGCCAACCCCGCGGGTGCCATGCGGCGGGTAGTGGCAGGCGCGGACCAGCTCGGCGGCCTGTTCGGCGGTTTCCACCATCGGCACCAGCACGGTCTGCGCGCCGGCATCCAGCACCTGCTTGATGATCCAGGTCTCGCCAATCGGCACCCGCACCACGGGTTCTGTCGGCGAGGTCGCCAGCGCCACCAGCTGATCGCGGATCGAGCGAATGTCGTTGGGCGCATGCTCGCCGTCGATCACCAGCCAGTCAAAGCCCGCGGTGCCCATGATCTCGGCGGTGACGGCCTCGCCAAAGCTGGACCAGCAGCCGATCTGCTGTTTGCCCGCTGCAAGGGCCTTTTTGAAGGTGTTGACGGGGGCGGGCATGGGGCAACCTCTTTTAAGCGAATGAAATTTCGACCTCGCCAAAGGCGGCGAAATCGGCGTGGATCGTGGTGCCGGGCGGGCACTCCACCGGGCGGATGAACGAGCCTGAGAGGACGATATCGCCCGCTTCGATCTGTTGTCCATAGTCCGCCATCCTGCGCGCCAGCCAGAGGACCGAGGTGACCGGATCGTCGAGCACGCCGGCCCCCAGACCTGTTTCCTCGACCACACCGTCGCGTTTCAGGATCGCGCCGACAAAGCGCAGGTCGTGGGCGTCGACGGTATGGCGGGCCGCGCCCAGCACGATGCCGGCATTGGCGGCATTGTCGCTGATGGTGTCGGTGATGATCCGAGCTTGCCCGGTGGCGGGATCCGCGCGCAGGATGCGGGTGTCGAGGATCTCCAGCGAAGGCGCGACATAGTCGGTGGCCTTGAGGATATCTTCGCGGGTGCAGTCGGCCCCTGCCAGCGGCGCTTTCATCACAAAGGCGATCTCCGCCTCGACGCGCGGCTGGATGAAGCGCCCCGCAGGCACGGTGCTGCCGCTGTCAAAGGCCATATCATCGAGCAGCACGCCAGAATCCGGCGTGGTGATATTCAGCGCCTGTTGCATGGCGCGGCTGGTGAGGCCGATCTTCCAGCCGATCTTGCGGCGCCCCTGCGCAAGCTTCTGCGCCACCAGCGCCTGCTGCACCGCATAGGCATCGTCCAGCGTCATGCCGGGATAGGCGAGCGAGAGGAGGCCGCATTGCTGCCCCGTCTCCTCAGCCCGCAAAAGCTGTGCGGCGGCTTCGGCGTGTTCGGCGGGAGTCATACCTCATCCTCCACCGTGTTGGTGAGGGTGCCGATGCCCTCAGCAGAGACTTCGATCACATCGCCGGGGGTGAGGTATTTCGGCGGATCAAACCGCGCACCTGCCCCTGTGGGGGTGCCGGTCACGATGATATCGCCGGGCACCAGCGTGGTGAAAGTAGAGATATAAGCGATCTGGCGACGGATCGGAAAGAGCATCCGGCTGGTGCGATCGTCCTGCCGAAGCTGGCCATTCACCTTGGTGGTGATCCGCACGTCATCAAGCTGGGCGGCGGCGGTGAAGGGCACCAGCCAAGGGCCGATGGCGCCGGAGGAGTCCCAGTTTTTGCCTTGGGTGACGTTGAACTTCGCATGGCGCACCCAGTCGCGAATTGTCCCCTCGTTACAGAGGGTTATCGCGGCGATGTGGTCGTAGGCGCCGCTTTCCGCAATGCGGCGTCCGCCTTTGCCGATCACGATGGCGATCTCACCCTCGTAATCGAGCTGCGGGCTTTCCGGCGGACGGATCAGCGCGCGACCTGCTCCGGTGAAGCTGCGCGGAAAGCGCGGGAAGAGCGACATATTGGGCGGTGCCTCTTGGCCGTCCTTATATTCCGCGTTGCGGTCGGGAAAGTTGACGCCGACGCAGATGATCTTTTCCGGGTTTGGCACCGGGATCTGATAGGTGATCTGGTCAAGGGCGTGGGTCACATCCCTCCCCTGCGCCGCTTGGGCGAGGCTATGCAGCCCTTCAGCCTCGATCACCTCGCGCAGGGTGGGCCACTGCGGGAAACCGGGCGAGAGGGCGATGGCACCGGCGTCAGTGATAACCCCGTAATATCTCGCGCCCGCGGCGGTATAGGTGGCAAAACGCATCAGTTCTGTCCTCTTGCGATCTCGGTAATGACGTTGTGGGCCAGCATGATATCCGCCTCGGTGGTCTCAAACGCGCCGGCTTGAAAGCGGATCACCAGCGCGCCGTCGACGCGGGTCTGGGTCAGGTAGATGCGGCCATCGTCGTTGATCTTATTGACCAGATCGAGGTTCAGCGCATCAAGGTCGCTGGCCCCTTTGGGCGCATAGCGGAAGGTCCAGAGTGACCACATCGGCGGGGTCACGATCTCGAAATCCGGCTCTTGTGCCAGGGCGTCGTGCAGCTGGCGCGACCAGGCGACGTGGTTGCGGATGCGCTGGCGCAATCCTTCAAGGCCGTAGGTGCGGATCAGGAACCAGATCTTGAGCGCGCGGAAGCGGCGTCCCAGCGGCACCGACCATTCGGAATAGTTGATGATCCCGTCGTGGCCGTGAGTCTTGAGGTACTCCGGGCTGATCGCGAGGGTGCGCACCAGATCATCGGCGTTCTTCAGGAAATGGGCCGAGCAATCAAACTGCGCGCCGAGCCATTTGTGCGGGTTGAAGACGATGCTGTCCGCGCCCTCGATCCCCGGCCAATAGGCGCGGAACTCCGGGCAGATCATCGCAGAGCCGGCCCAAGCGGCGTCCACATGGGTATAAAGCCCGTGGTTCTGCGCGATCTCGATACAGTCGGCGATGGGATCGGTGGCCCCGGTGCCAGTGCCGCCCACGCAGAGGATGACCCCCGCGGGTTGAAGCCCTGCGGCGGTGTCGGCCGCGATGGCGGCCTCAAGGGCGGCGGGGTTCATGCCGCGCCAGTCGCCTTTGATCGGCACCCGCACGAGGTTGGCCTGACCGATGCCCGCGACCCAGATGGCGCGATCAACGGAGGTATGTACTTCGGAGGAACAATAGATCCGCAAGGTCGGCTGCCCCGCGAGGCCCTGCTGATTGCCCTGCCAATTGAGCGCGCGTTCGCGCATGGTCAGCACGGCGGCGAGGGTGGCGGAGGAGGCGCTGTCCTGGATCACGCCACGGAATTCCCCCGGCAGGCCAAGGGATTGGCGCAGCCAGTCCATCATCCGGGTTTCCATCTCGGTCGCGGCGGGCGAGGTCTGCCATAGCATACATTGCGGCGCGATGGCCGAGGTGAGGAACTCCGCCAGTACCGAGGGCGCGGCGGCATTGGAGGCGAAATAGGCAAAGAAGCGCGGGTGCTGCCAATGGGTGATGCCGGGCATCACCTTCTCCTCAAAATCGGCAAAGATCGCCTCCATCCCCTCGCCCTGTTCGGGCGGGGTCTCGGGCAGGGCGGTCAGCATATCGCCGGGTTTGGTCTGCGCGCGCACTGGGCGCTCGCCCACGGTGAGGTGATAGTCTTGCGCCCAGTCGGCGACCCTGCGGCCCCAAGAGGCGAAATCGGTCCAGTTCATGTCATGCTCCCTTGTGCGGGCCTCAGCCCGGACAGCGCCCGGTTTGCGCGGCGGGCGCTGTCCTTGTGTCGTTTTACGGCGCGATGATCGGCTGCGCTTTGAGGTCACTGTCGCGGATTTCAGCGCCGTCGAACAGGGAGCCTTCTTCAAACCAGCTGCGCGGTGTCGGCGCGCCCCAGAGGGTTTGGCGCTGCGGGTCGGTGAGGGACCATTTGATCGGCTCAAGGTCCGCGTCGCAGGTCTGATAGTCGGAGCAATAGATCTCGATCCGGTGCCCATCGGGGTCGCGCACATAGAGGAAGAAGGCATTGGAAATGCCATGGCGGCCCGGGCCACGCTCGATATTACCGACATAGCCGGTGGTCGACATCAGATCGAGCAGGTCGATGATATTGAGCGGCGTCGGCACCCAAAAGGCGGTGTGGTGCAGGCGCGGGCCGGTGCCATTGGTGAAGGCCACATCATGCACACCGCCCTTGCGGTGCATCCAGGCGGCCCAGACGCGGCCGGACTCGTCGTCCTCGGTATATTCGGTGACGCGGAAGCCGATCTCGCCGTAAAAGGCCACTGCCTCGTCCACATTCGCCGAGAACATGTTGAAGTGGTCGATGCGCAGCGGTTTGACGCCATTGTAGAGTTTGTACTGCTGATGGATCGGCGGCAGGCGGTCCATCTTGACGTAGAATTCCAGCGGCACGCCCCAGGGGTCCTGGGTGCGCAGGGTCGGGCCCATGAAGGGGCGGGTGATCCATGCGACCGGCAGGCCTTTGCTCTCGAAAAACGCGGCGGCCTTGGCCAGATCGGGCTCGTCAAAGAGTTTGAAGCCAAGGCAGGAGACGCCCGCCGTGTCGGATTTGCGCAGGATGATGCAGTGGTGGCCGCGTTCCTCCATCGCGCGCAGGAAGATGCGGTTGTCGTCTTCCTCGGTCACCTGCAGGCCGAGGATATCGACGTAGAAGGCGCGGGAGGCGGCAAGGTCGGTGACGCCATATTCCACATGGCTGAGGCGGGTGATGTTGAAGGGCGGATAAAGAGTTGCGGCGGGAATGGGCATGTCGGGTCTCCTCCGAATGGACAGGCCGGTGGGGCGGGTGCGGGGGGCTTTGCCCCACGCGCTTGTGCTGTTGGACGAGGGGCTCCGCCCCTCGCGCTCCCCGGGATATTTGGGAAAAGATGAAGGGCTCAGGCGCCGAGGCGGGGGATCTTGTGATGCCCGGTGGCAAAGCCGATATGTTTTTGTTCCATGTAGAATTCAAAGCTCCAGTCGCCGCCATCGCGGCCAATGCCGGAGGCTTTGACGCCGCCGAAGGGGGTCGGCAGGTGGCGGACGTTTTCCGAGTTCACCCAGATCATCCCGGCCTCGAGCGCATGGGTAAAGCGCATGGCGCGGGTCACGTCATTGGTCCAGACATAGGCGGTGAGGCCGTATTGGGTGTCATTGGCGATCTCGAGCGCTTCTTCCTCGTCTTTGAAGCGGATGGCGGTGAGGACGGGGCCGAAGATTTCTTCGCGCGCGATGGTCATCTCATTGGTCGCCTGGGTGAAGAGGGTGGGGCGGACGAACCAGCCTGTGTCCCCCTGCCGGGTGCCGCCTGCAGCGACGGTGGCGCCGTCTGCCTTGGCGATGTCGAAGTACGAGGTCACCTTGTCGAAGTGGACCTTGTGGATGAGGGGACCGACCTCGGTTGCGGGATCAAGCGGGTGGCCGACCTTGATATTGTTCACCCGGGCGATCAGCTTGGCCTCGAACTCCTCAGCGATGCTGTCCTGGATCAAGAGGCGGGAGGAGGAGGTGCAGCGCTCGCCATTCAGCGAGTAGATCATGAAGATCACCGCATCCAAGGCGCGCTCGAGGTCGGCATCGTCAAACACCACCACCGGGTTCTTGCCGCCGAGTTCAAAATGGACCCGTTTCAGGCTCGGCGCGCCCTGGGCCATGATCATCGAGCCGGTCTTGCTCTCGCCGACAAAGGCGATGGCCTTGATGTCCGGGTGCTCGGTGAGCGCCTTCCCTGCCTCTTCACCGAGGCCGTTGACGAGGTTCCACACGCCGGCGGGCAGGCCTGCGCCATGGGCGATTTCGGCGAGGATGCGGGCGGTGAGCGGCGAGAATTCCGCCGGTTTATGGACCACAGTGCAGCCGGCGGCCAAGGCGGGCGCGATCTTCCAGGTCGAGAGCATGAAGGGCGTGTTCCACGGCGTGATGACGCCAATCGGGCCAATCGGCACCCGGGTGGTCACGTTCATCAGCGTCGGCGAGGGCAGCATCTGGCCGTCGCGGGCCGAGAGCGCGCGGTCGGCAAAGAAGCGGAAGTTTTCCGCGCCGCGCAGGGCGGCCTTGGACATGAACCGCAGCGCCTGGCCGGTGTCCCAGCATTCGCAGAGCGCGATTTCCTCGGCGCGCGCCACGATGCCATCGGCGATGCGGTGCAGGATCGCCTTGCGCTCGGTTGCGGGCAGGTCGCGCCAGGCGGGGAAGGCGGCCTTGGCAGCCTTGGCGGCCGCGTCGATATCGGTTGCATCGCCGCGCGCCACGGTGCAGATCACGCTTTCGTCCACCGGCGAGGTGGTCTCAAACGTGCGGCCGGAGGCGGCGGGGCGGGCCTCGCCATTGATCAGGTTGGTGATGCCGGTGGCGCGATGGGCGTCGAGAAATCCGGCAAGTTTGTCGAGGTTGGCGGCGAGGTCGCTCATGCGCGGTCTCCTTGGCTCAGGTGGTCGCGGATGGTTCCGCATTTGGGCGAAAGCGCGGGGTCGATGTTGCGCATCTCCATCGAGAGGGCGATCGGATGGCTCTCCATCGCGGGCGCAAGAAAGGCGCGGGCGGCCTCGAACAGCGCCTCGGTGGCGGCGGTGCGGGTCGCGAGATCGCGGCCCGCGCGCAGGCGGACGGAGATGTCGAGATACATGAAATCCGGGTTGCCATCGCCCATGCTGACATAGTCGGCGGCAAAGGCACGCACGCGGATCCCGGCCATAGGAAAGGTGCCAGTGTCGATGGCGGTGCGGCGCAATAGGTCGCAAAGCTGTGGGATATCCACAAATTGCGCCAGTCTTGGCGCGTAATCCAAGGTGATATGGGGCATCCGGGTCCTCCTCCCAAACTACTTAACATGTTATGCTTATGCGGCAAGCCTGTCAACAGGGAGCAAGAAAAATACTTAACTTTGATAAGTGATTGCTAAGGCAGGGGTTGCGGGCGATACAGGGAAGCATGACACATGCTTTGCCTAGAACCGATCGCTCCCTCCCTATTGCCCTCCTGCGCGCGCGGGAGCGGGTGATGGGCCCCGTCCGTCAGCTCCTCAGCGGGGTGGATCTGACCGAGCAGCAATGGCGCGTGCTGCGCGTGGTGCAGGAGAGCGGGCCGATCGACCCGACGCAGATCGCCGATCAAGCCTGTCTGTTGCTGCCGAGCCTGACGCGCATCTTGCAAAAGCTGGAGGAAAAGGGCTTCATCGACCGGGCGCGGGACGAGACGGATCGGCGGCGGCAGGTGGTGACCCTGACTGCGACCGGCATGGAAGTGATCGAGCAGAACATCGACGCCAGCCTCGCCCTGATCGAGCGCACGCGCGAGAAGATGGGGGCGGAGGACTATGAGGCTCTACTTGATCTGTTGCGCAAGCTGAACGGGTTGGAGCTCTAGCGCCTCAGGGCTGTTTCAGCAGGATCTGCACATCCGCCACATTGGTGCCGGTGCCGCCCACGGTGACCAGCGCATCGGCCGCCTTGAGGGCGGCGTAGCTGTCGTTGTTGGCGAGCAGGGCCTCGGCGTCGGGGATCTTGCCCCAGGTCTCCGCCGTCACAAGGCCGCCCGCCGCATCGGTCGGGCCATCACGACCATCAGTGCCGCCGGAGAGAAACACCCAATCGCCGTCGAGCTCAGCAGCGCGTTGTGCGATGCGCAGGGCGAGTTCCTGATTGCGCCCGCCGCGCCCGCTGCCGGTCAGACGCACCGTGGTCTCACCGCCGAACAGAAGCGCCACGGGACGATCCTTGGGCGCATTGGCAGCGGTCTCGATCACGCGGCTGGCAGCCTCGGCCACATCGCCGGTGAGGTCGTCGATGAGGGCGGCAACCTCCCAGCCCATCTCTTCGGCGCGGGCTTGCATCGCCTCGAGGCTAAAGCGGTTGGAGCCGATCAGGATGTTCTGCGCCTCGGGCGTGGCCTGGGGGGCGTCGGGCGTGTCGAGGTGGGTACGAACCGCCTCGGGCAACTTTTCCCACAGCCCTTCGGATTGCAGCAGCGCGCGGGCGTCCTCCCGGCTGCCCAGAGGGGCGACGGTGGGACCGGAGGCGATGGCGCGCAGGTCGTCGCCGATTACATCCGAAAGGATCAGCGCGGTGACCCGGGCGGGGGCGGCAGCGCGCAAGAGGCCACCGCCCTTGAGCTGGGACAGAGATTGGCGGATCAGGTTCATCCGATTGATCTCCAACCCCGAAGCGAGGAGCACTTCGTTCACCTCTGCCTTGTCAGCCAAGGTCAGCCCCGCGGCGGGGGCGACCATCAGAGCGGAGCCACCGCCGGAGATCAGCATCAGCACCTCATCCTCGGCCGCAAGGTCCGACAGGAGGTCGAGCACCCGCGCGCCAGCCGCGGCGCTGGACTGGTCCGGCACCGGATGGGCGCCAGCGATGACCTCTGTTCCGGGCAGGTCGGTGCGGTTCTCCGGGTTGGTCACCACCAGCGCGGCAGCGGGCGCCTCGGGCAGGGCGGCGAGGGTGGCGCGCATCATCGGCACGGCGGCCTTGCCCACCGCAATTACGATGCGGCGACCTTTTGGCGCGGGCAGGGGGGCCTTGGTCAGCTGGCGGGTCACGGCGGCGGCGGGATCAGCGCGGTCAATCGCGGCGTGGAACAGGGTGAGGGCGGTCTCGTGCAGGCTGTTGGTCAAGGCTTTGGTCCCTGTTTGATTTGGCGCGAGTGTGCGCGGCGGGCTTGGGTCTGGTCAAGGCGGCGTCTGGCGGCTTTCAAACCCAGCCTGATGATCCTTCAGTCTTTCGCGCATCTCTTGGGGATTGGCCTTTGTCCCACAAGCGGGTTTGATGGAGGCAGAGATTGAACGCCAAGCCGGAACTCAAAATGACAAAACCCACCTATTACGCGCCGCACGGCGGGCTGCCGCCGCAGACCCAGTTGTTGACGGATCGCGCCATGTTCACCGAGGCCTATGCGGTGATCCCCAAGGGCACCAACAGCGATATCGTGACCAGTCTTTTGCCATTCTGGGGCAAGTCGCGCTTCTGGGTAATCGCGCGCCCCCTGTCGGGATTTGCCGAGACCTTTTCCCATTATATCGCCGAAGTTCTGCCCGGTGGCGGCTCGGAACGCCCCGAGACCGAACAAGGTGTCGAGGCGGTGCTGTTTGTGGTCGAGGGCCAGATGGTGTTGACCATTGATGGGGCGGAACATGAGATGGCGGAGGGCGGCTATGCCTTCCTGCCGCCTGTGGCGACGTGGAAGCTGACCAATACCAGCGATTCACCGGTGCGGTTCCACTGGATCCGCAAGGCCTATCAGGCGGTGGAAGGTATCGAGGCTCCGCAGGCCTTTGTCACCAACGAGCAGGAGGTCACCCCGACCGCCATGCCGGGCACCGATGGCAAATGGGCCACCTCGCGGTTCGTCGATGTCAACGACCTAAGCCACGACATGCATGTGACCATCGTGACTTTTGAGCCCGGCGCGGTGATCCCCTTTGCCGAGACCCATGTGATGGAACACGGGCTCTATGTGCTCGAAGGCAAAGCCGTCTACCGCCTCAATCAGGATTGGGTCGAAGTGGAAGCTGGCGACTACATGTGGCTGCGCGCCTTCTGTCCGCAGGCCTGTTACGCGGGCGGCCCGGGCAAGTTCCGCTATCTGCTCTACAAGGATGTGAACCGCCACATGCCGCTGGCGCCCCTGCGCTAAGACTGCGGTTCAGATGAACAAAGGGCTCCGGCGCAACCTGCACCGGGGCCCCTTTCTTTTGGTCAAAAATATCCCGGAGAGCGCGAGGGGCAGCGCCCCTCGCATCCACTCAGATCACCTCTTCCGGCGGTTATTAAACGGAAAAAGGGCCGCGCGATGCGGCCCTTTTGCTCTTGTTCTGGTGCCTCTCAGCTGCTGTGGCGCGAGACACCGTGCGAGCCTTTGGCATGGCCGGACATGCCGCCCGAGACCTCCTCGGTGGCCTCATCCGACAGTTCCTCGGGCAGGATCAGGTTCAACCCGATGGAAAGGATCGCGGCGGGCAAGAGACCGCTGGTCAAGAGGATGCGGGCGGTGTCGGGCAAGTGTTGCAGCGCGTCAGGCTCCAGTTGCAGGCCAAGACCGACCGAGAGCGAGATCGCGAAGATCACCATGTTGCGACGGTTCCAGTCCACGTCCGACAGGATCGAAATCCCCGCGGCGACCACCATGCCGAACATCACGATCACGCCGCCGCCCAAAACCTCGATCGGGACGGTGCGGATCACCGCGCCAACTTTGGGCACGAGGCCGCAGAGGATCAGGAAGATCGCGCCGCAGGTGACCACATGCCGGCTCATCACGCCGGTCATCGCAATCAGGCCGACGTTCTGGCTGAAGGAGGTATTGGGCATCGCCCCAAAGGCGCCTGCAACCGCCGAGCCCAGACCATCGGCAAAGGTGGCGCCTTCGATCTCCTTGTCGGTGGCTTCGCGACCGGCACCGCCCTTGGTGATGCCAGAGACATCGCCGACAGTTTCAACCGCCGAGACAAAGGCCATCAGGCAGAAGCCGAGCACGGCAGCGGCGGAGAATTCAAATCCATATTTGAAGGGCTGCGGCAGGGCAAAAGCGGCGGCATTGCTCCACGAGCCGGAGATGGCGCCAAAGGTCAACATGCCGGAGGCCAGTGCAAAGATGTAACCTGCGAGCAAGCCCAGCAGCACCGCAGAGACCGAGAGCATCCCGCGGGCGAAAAACTTGAGCCCGAGCGTCACCAGAATGACCACGATGGCGGCGGACCAGTTCAGGAGCGAGCCGTATTCCGGCGTACCAATCGCAGGCACCCCGCCGGCGGCATATTGGATGCCGACCTTGACCAGGGCGAGGCCGATCATGGTGACCACTAGGCCGGTGACCAGGGGCGGCAGGGCAAAACGGATCTTGCCGATCACCAACCCGAGGCAGGCGTGGAACAGCCCACCGATCAGCACCCCGCCAAAGAGCGCGGCGAGCGCATCCACGCCCTTGCCGGCGACCAGTGGGATCATGATCGGCAGGAACGCAAAGGAGGTGCCCTGCACGATCGGCAGTTTCGCTCCGACCGGACCCAGCGAGATGGTTTGGAACAAGGTCGCGATGCCGGCAAAGAGCATCGACATCTGGATCAGGTAGAGGAGCTCGGGAAAATCGGGCGAGTTCGAGCCAAAGCCAAAGCCCGCAGCCCCCGCCACGATGATCGCAGGGGTGACGTTAGAGACAAACATGGCCAGCACATGCTGGATGCCGAGCGGGATCGCCTTGGCGAGGGGCGGCATGTAGTCGGGATCGCGCAGCTGCTCCGGCGTCCCGAGGGAGGTATCGGTCATTTTTCAGTTCCCTGTTGTTTGGGGATCTCCCGGCCTCATTTGGCGGGACGGGATGATCCGGGTGAAACGAGAGCCGGAGGTCAGACCTCCGGCTCTGTTGAAATCGCGGTGACGATGTAGGGGTCGTCGAACCAATGTTCTTCGAGGTTGGCGCCTTCGCCGATCCGGTCGATGACGATATATTGGCCGGGCGCCTCAAACGGTGCGAGGACGCCGTGCCAGGTGCCACGATGGAGGTTGATCGACTGGCCGGGTTGGCTGAGAAAAGCGCGGGGTGCGCCCGGCGTGCCGCCCTCGTCCGGGGCGACGATGACGATCATCGGCACGCCGTCCAGCGGCACAAAGGCTTGGCTGCCCTCGGGGTGGCGTTCGACCAGCTCGACCGCATAGGGCAGGTGGCGCGCCTCGGAGACAAACAGGCTGATACCCGCGCGCCCATCGGCAAAATCCACCTGCGCGAGGTCATGGTGACGACCGCATTTGCCCTGATTGATGATCTTGTCGGGTTGGGCCTTGGGCTCCAGCACGTCGCCAAAGGGGGCGAACCCTTCGGCGGTGAGGGGGGATGCGACCAGCGCGCGGCTCATGGCAAGAGGTCCATCAGTCGGAACTGTGCGATGCGTTCGACCTGTTTGCAGGCCTCGGCAAATTCCGTGGCGCGGTCATTGTCGATGCGGCGCTGGAAGGCCGCCATGATCGAGGCCTTGTCGTGGTCGCGCACCGCGATGATGAAGGGGAAGCCGTGTTTCTCCACATAGGCGGTGTTGAGCGCGGTGAAGGTCTCGCGCTCCTTGTCCGTCAACAGGTTCAATCCGGCGCTGGCCTGTTCCGAAGTGCTCTCTGCCGTCAGGCGACCGGCTGCGGCGAGTTTGCCCGCGAGATCCGGGTGGGCGGTCAGCACGCCGAGACGCTCCTTTTCGCTGGCGGTGCGGAACATGCGGCAGAGCGCATTATGCACCCCGGCGGCGCAATCATGCGCGGGGCCAAGCTCTAGGTCATAAGCGCGCTCGGCAATCCAAGGGGAGTGTTCAAAGATCGAGCCATAGGCGGCCACAAAGGTCTCGCGGTCCATCTGGCTGGGGCGGGCGCGGCGCTGATGCGGGTGCTGGGCGGCCCAGTGTTCGGCAATCTCCACCCGACGCGGGCACCAAACGCCCTCGTGACTTTGGATATGGTCGATGAAGCGCTTGAGCGCGGCGACCTTGCCCGGGCGGCCCACCAGACGGCAGTGCAGCCCGATGGTCATCATCTTGGGCGCGCCCGCCTCACCCTCGGCATAGAGCGCGTCAAAGGCGTCGGTCAGATATTGGCCGAAATGCTCGCCAGTCACCCAGCCGGGGGCGGTGGCAAAGCGCATGTCGTTGGCTTCGAGCGTATAGGGGATGATGAGCTGGTCGCGGTCGCCGACCTCCAGCCAATAGGGCAGGTCGTCATCATAGGTGTCGGAGATATAGTCAAATTGGCCCGTCTCGGCGACCAGACGCACGGTATTGGCGCTGCAGCGTCCGGTGTACCAGCCGCGCGGCGGGGTGCCCACCACTTCGGTATGGAGGCGGATCGCCTCGGCGATGGAGGCGCGCTCTTCCGCCTCGGGCATGTCTTTATGTTCAACCCATTTGAGGCCATGGGAGGCGATCTCCCAATCGGCCTCCTTCATCGCCTGCACCTGCTCGGGGCTGCGGGCGAGGGCGGTGGCGACGCCATAGATGGTCAGCGGGATATTGGCGCCGGTGAACAGGCGGTGCAGCCGCCAGAAGCCGGCGCGCGCGCCATATTCATAGATCGATTCCATGTTCCAGTGACGCTGGCCGGGCCATTGCGCGGCGCCGGGAATGTCGGAGAGGAAGGCCTCGGAGGCCTTGTCGCCGTGCAGGATGCAGTTTTCGCCGCCCTCTTCATAGTTCAGAACGAATTGCACGGCGATCTTTGCATCATTGGGCCAGGCGGGATGGGGGGCGTTTGCCCCGTAGCCGCGCATATCGCGAGGGTAGCGTGTCACGGGTGGGTCTCCGGGTCTTTGCATGTCGTTTACGTGTTATACATTGAAAGTGACTGCGGGGCTTTACCGCAATTTTTGAAAGTGCTGTTTGATGCTTCTGCGTGTAACTGAGGCAGCGGTTGCGCAATATGGCGTGAAATTCAGCGGAGTGTTTTTGCCGAGACCTGTCAATGGACGGGGCGTGCGGGGCTTCGCCTCTGGAAGGAGAGAGAGATGACCGGATATCTGACCACCCATGTTCTGGATACTGCGCGGGGCTGCCCGGCGGAGGGGATCAAGATTGCCCTCTATCGGGTGAGCGGCAATTCCCACCGCAAGATTGCCGAGACGGTGACCAATGCGGACGGGCGCACCGACAGCCCGATCCTGCCGGCAGAAGACTTTAAAACGGGCACCTATGAGCTGATCTTCTTTTGTGGTGAGTATCTGCGGGCAAGCGGGCAGGCGGGAGCGGATCCGCTGTTTCTCGATCAGGTGCCGATCCGCTTTGGCATGAGCGAGGCGGAGAGCCACTATCATGTGCCGCTGTTGCTGTCGCCTTATGGCTATTCGACCTATCGCGGCAGCTGAGCGCCGAGGC
Source organism: uncultured Paracoccaceae bacterium (assembly GCA_937146765.1). Lineage (GTDB taxonomy): Bacteria > Pseudomonadota > Alphaproteobacteria > Rhodobacterales > Rhodobacteraceae > Epibacterium. The sequence continues at coordinate 188,370 of CAKZRP010000064.1, forward strand.
GGGAAAGCCTTGGCGAAAAGGGCCAAGGCTTGGCCTCCGGCGGGGATATTTGAAAGAAGATGAAGGGCGGGGCCGTGGGGCGCCGCCTTTTGTCGTTCAGGCCGCGTCTTCGGGCAGGGAGGCGTGGATATGGTCGATCATGAAATCGAGGAACAGCCGCACCTTTGGGTCCTGATGGCGGCGGTGCATATAGAGGCAGGCCATTTGGATGGTGGCGGGCGGCTCGTCTGGCAGCACCGGGATCAGGCGGCCCGAGGCGAGATGTTCGGAAATCTCGAAGATCGGTTTCAGGATGATGCCATGACCGTCGAGCGCCCATTGAGTGAGCACATCGCCATGGTCGCTTTCAAACGGGCCGGTGACCGCGACGCGGCGCAGGCCTTCGGGGCCTTCCAAGGGCCATTGGAATTCCGGCGCGCCGGGGTAGCGCAGGTTGAGGCAATCATGCGCCTCGGTCTTGAGTTCCGCACTGGAGCCCGGCATGCCGCGCTGGGCGAGATAGTCCGGCGAGGCGCAAAGCACGCGGCGGCAATCGGTGATCTTGCGGATCTTGAGGTTGGAATCCTCCGGCACGCCGAGGAAGAAGGCGGCGTCGAGCCCTTCGGCGGCGAGGTCCAGTTTGCGGTCCGACAGGCGCAGGCGGATGTTGATCAGCGGATAGGCGGCCTTGAACTGGGGTACCGCAGGGGCGATCAGCCGCTGGCCTAGGCCAAGGGGCGCCGCCACATAGAGCGTGCCGCGCGGGGTCTGGGTGACATGGGAGATATCGGCCTCGGCCTCCTCCACCGCCTCGAGGATCTTGACCGCGCCGCGATAAAACAGCTGGCCCTGCTCAGTCGGGTGCAACAGGCGGGTGGTGCGCTGGAACAGGCGGACCTTCAGGTGTTCCTCAAGCTGCGAAATCCGCGAGGAGGCCACGGCGGCGGAAATGCGCATGTCGCGGGCGGCGGCGGACATATTGCCCAGCTCGTAGACGCGCACGAATGTCAGGATATTGTTCAGATAGGCCATGTCGGGGTGTTCATTGTCAGCTTATGTTTGAAACAGCTTGGAATTTTTTCCTAATACAGGAAAATAGCGCTGTCGCCTAGTCTGGCATCCGAATTTGCGCAAGGAGGCCGCAATGCAAGAGCTTGTCATCATGTGGGACTGGTTGGCGTTTGCCGTCCGCTGGCTGCATGTCATCACCGCGATCGCCTGGATCGGGTCGTCGTTTTACTTCGTCGCGTTGGACCTTGGGCTGCGCAAGGTGCCGCATCTGCCGGTGGGTGCCCATGGTGAGGAATGGCAGGTGCATGGCGGTGGCTTTTACCACATCCAGAAGTATCTGGTGGCGCCCGAGCAGATGCCGGACCACCTGACCTGGTTCAAATGGGAGAGCTATGCGACCTGGCTCTCTGGCGCCGGGCTGTTGATGATCGTCTATTGGGCCGGGGGGGAACTCTACCTCATCGACGCAAGCAAGGCTGATCTGGCGCTGTGGCAAGGCATTCTGATCTCCGCCGCTTCGCTGAGCGTCGGCTGGCTGGTCTATGACTTCCTGTGCAAATCGAAACTGGGCGAACAGCCAACCGTGCTGATGGTGCTCTTGTTCGTGCTCTTGGTCGCCATGGGCTATGGCTACAACCAGATCTTCACGGGGCGTGCCGTGATGCTGCACCTTGGCGCCTTTACCGCGACGATCATGACCGCCAACGTGTTCTTCATCATCATGCCGAACCAGCGCATCGTGGTGAAAGACCTGCAGGAGGGCCGCACGCCGGATGCGAAATACGGCAAGATCGCCAAGCTGCGTTCGACCCATAACAACTATCTGACCCTGCCCGTCGTCTTTTTGATGCTGTCCAACCACTACCCGCTGGCCTTTGCCACCGAGTATAACTGGCTGATCGCGGCGCTGGTCTTTCTGATGGGGGTGACGATCCGTCACTACTTCAACACCTGTCACGCCCGCGCGGGCAACCCGACCTGGACCTGGCTGGTGACCGCGCTGTTGTTCATTGCCATCATGGCACTGAGCCAGGCCCCCTTGATGCAGGACACCTATGAGGAGTCCGAGGCGCGGCAACTGACCCAAACCGAGCTGGCCTTTGCTGGCTCGGACCACTTTGAGGATGTGATGAACACGGTGCCCGGCCGTTGCGCCATGTGCCATTCGCGCGAACCCTATTACGAGGGCATTCGCCGCGCGCCCAAGAACGTGCTTCTGGAGACCCCGGCGGATGTGGCGAAATACGCCCGTCAAATCTATCTGCAGGCGGGCGCCACCCATGCGATGCCGCCGGCCAATGTGACCTATATGGAAGACAGCGAGCGCGCGCTGATCCGTAAATGGTACGCCGATGGCGCGGCCAAGCTGCCCTTCTATATGGCGGGCAACTGACGCCCACCGTTGCGGGAGGCGCGTCCTCCCCGAATAATACTTCCCCCGATCGGCCTGACGCCCCTGCGCGGCCTGATCCTCTCGTCCCGAAAGACACCTCTGATGCCCTCTGATGCCAAGATCCTGCGTGGTCGCACGCTGAGTTTCCTGTCCGAACCCACCGGTCCCGAAGACACCGCCGCCTATCGGTATCTCGAGGACGGCGCGCTGTTGGTCGAGGGCGGCCTGATCCGCGCCCATGGCGATTACGCTGAGATTGCCGCGCAGGCGCCGGAGGCCGAGGTGGTCGATCACCGTCCGCATCTATTGATGGCTGGGTTTATCGACCTGCATCTGCATTTCCCGCAGGTGCAGGTGGTGGCCTCCTGGGGCGAGCAGCTTTTGGACTGGCTCAACACCTATACCTTCCCGGCGGAGGTGCAGTTTGCCGATATGACCCATGCGGAGCGGATGGCGGGCGCCTTCTATGACCTCCTCCTCGGGCATGGCACAACCACGGCGGTGGCCTTCTGCTCGGTGCATCCGACCTCGGCCGAGGCTTATTTCGCAGAAGCCGAACGCCGCAATATGCGGATGATCGGCGGCAAGGTGATGATGGACCGCAATGCCCCCGACGGTCTGCGCGACACGGCGCAGCAGGGCTATGACGAGACCAAGGCGCTGATCGAGCGCTGGCATGGCAAGGGGCGCGCCTCTTATGCGATCTCGCCGCGCTTTGCGATCACCTCGACCCCGGAGCAGTTGGAGATGGCTGGTGCTTTGGTGGCAGAGCACCCGGACGCCTATGTTCAGACCCATCTGTCGGAGAACCGGGCCGAGATCGACTTTACCCTCAGTCTTTATCCGGAGGCGCCGGACTACCTCGGCATATATGAGCGCTACGGTCTGGTGGGGGACAAGACCCTTCTGGGCCATGCGATCCATCTGGAGGCGCGCGAGATCGAACTCTTGTCGGCCACGGGCGGCAAGCCGGTGTTCTGTCCGACCTCGAACCTGTTCCTGGGGAGCGGGCTGTTTGACGACGCCGGGCTGCGAGCCAAAGGGATCGCCAATGGCATCGCAACCGATATTGGGGCAGGCACCAGCTATTCCATGCTGCAGACCCTGAACGAGGGCTACAAGGTGCTGCAACTGCAAAGCCAGAAGCTACACCCCCTGCGCGCCTTCCACTGGATCACCCGTGGCAATGCCGAGGTCCTGGGCCAAGTCGACCGGATCGGTACGCTGGAGGTGGGGAGTGAAGCTGACATCGTGGTGATGGACGCCCGCGCCACCCCGGCGATGGCCCTGCGCTGCGAAAAAGCCACCTCGCTCAGCGAAGAGTTGTTCATCCTGCAAATGCTCGGTGACGACCGCGCGGTGGTGGAAACCTATGTGGCAGGAGAGGCGATGAAGCCGAAGAGCTAAGGCAAGCCCCGATAGACCAAGAGATGTGACCAATAACAGGCGCTGGGGGTGAACCTTTTGCGCCTGTTTTGATTTTTGGGGTGTGGGTCTGGGTGAATCACTGGGTCGAGTCGGAGATTTGGTTTGCGATTCATGAGCGATTCCGGGTGCGAGTCTGTGGGTAAGTGGGGTGGATCTGTGGATAAGACGGTCTGGGGCGATTTAGGGGGTGTTTGCCGGCCTGGATTTTCGGCGGGGGCGGGCAGGGACCTGTCGGAGTTTGAGAAAAGATTTATGCCTAAATCATTGTTTTTGTGTTGTTTTGTGAGAAACTTCAGTTTTGCCATGGGAATTTTGCATTTTGGGGTTGCGGCTCCCGGCGCCTATCCATAAATAGCCCCTCACCGGCGGCGCTGAGGCGCTGCGGGGCGCGGCGGAGACGCTGCTGACGGATCGGAAAGACGGTTGTGACGCTCGGGAGAGACCGGGTCATTCTGGATGGATGTAGGCGGTGGCGCTTTTGATTAGCGCGACGGTCTGCTTTTTGCCCCGGGATGGTGCTCTTTGACATTGTTGGATGAATGAAGAGATATGTGGGCGGTTTGGTTCGTTTCGATGGATCAACGTCTGTATATCAACGCTCTTAGGGTTTCGGCCCGATGATGGAGTGTCAGCTTCACTGTCTTGGTGGCTTTCGGTTTCTTTGGAAACCAAGCACAACAGACAGAGAATAATTGGTTGCAATTCTGGTTCCTAGCCGGGTCAGATCGCAGGTTAGTCAGCCCCCCGTGGTTGATTGATTTTGTTAAAGCAACCAGTGATGTGCAGAGGTTCGAACGTCAAGGATAGCGGCGTAAGCTGCTTTCAACTTGAGAGTTTGATCCTGGCTCAGAACGAACGCTGGCGGCAGGCCTAACACATGCAAGTCGAGCGCGCCCT
>CAKZRP010000065.1 GCA_937146765.1 uncultured Paracoccaceae bacterium
GGGGGCGGCCGGGGGCGGGGCGCGGGGGGGGGGGGGCGGGGGGGGGGGGGGGGGGGGGGGCCGGCGGGGGGGGGGGGGGGGGGGGGGGGGGGGGGGGGGGGGGGGGGGGGGGGGGGCCAAACGGGGGCGGCCCCCTTCGACCCGTTTCCTGCGCATCTTCATACGTGCGCTGACGCCTGCGCAAGAAACGGGTCGAAGGGCGTGCGACCCTGGTCCTAGGTGACGGTCATGCAACAGTAGAAAGGCATGACCATGGAACTGAAGGACAAGACCATCCTCATCACCGGGGCGAGCAGTGGCATCGGCGCCGCCGCGGCGCATCTGTTTGCCGCCGAGGGCGCAAACCTGGTTCTGGGCGCACGGCGGCAGGGGCTGCTCGACGAGGTTCAGGCTCAGATCGCGCGGAGCGCCGGACGCGCAGTCTGCCTGGCGGGAGACGTGACGGAGGCGGGCTATGCGCAGGCGCTGGTCGACTGTGCCGAGCATCACTTTGGCGGTCTGGACGGTGCTTTCAACAATGTCGGCATGGTAGGGGACCTGGGCCCGATCCCGGAGATGACCCTGGGGAATTGGCAATCGGTTCTTGCCATCAACCTGACGAGTGCCTTCTTTGCGGCCCGGGCACAGATCCCGGCCCTGCTACGGGGCGGCGGCGGCTCCATCGTGTTCACCGGCACATTCGTCGGATTCAGCAATGGGGGGCTTCCCGGAATGGGTGCCTATGCCGCCTCCAAGGCGGGCCTGATCGGTCTTGTGCAGTCTCTGGCCTCGGATCATGCCGCGGACGGGATCCGGGTCAATACGATCCTGCCGGGCGGAACCATGACGGATATGGCCGGCAGCGATCCCAAGGTGCATGAGTTCATTGCCGGTTTGCATCCGGTCAAGCGCATGGCGGCACCAGGGGAGATCGCGCAAGCGGCTCTGTTCCTGTTGTCGGACCGGGCCAGCTTTGTCACCGGGGCACCCCTGGCCGTGGATGGTGGGATGGCAACGCGGTTGCTGTGAAGGCTGAGGCGGCTTCCCTCGGCCGCCCGCGGCCGAGGGGTCCATGTGGCTTGCCGTGGGCGTCCCTGCAAAGAGGGGACGCCGGAAACGGCAGACCGTTCAGGAGGCGGTCTCGACTGCGCAGGTGGAAACGCCATCAGGGTCAAAAGCCAGATCGAAGGCCCGACGCAGCGCCACGTCCACATCCGCCAGGGTGACCGGCAGGCCGAGATCGACCAGGCTGGTCACTCCGAACTCGGTGATCCCGCAGGGAACGATACCGGTGAAATGATCAAGGTTCGGCTCCACGTTGATCGAGATGCCGTGGAAGCTGACCCATTTGCGCAAACGGATGCCGATCGCGGCGATCTTGTCCTCGGCCATCGCGCCGGTCACGGTGCGCGGCCGGTCGGGACGTTCGACCCAGACGCCGACGCGACCGTCGCGGATATGGCCGGTGACGTTGAATTCCGCCAGGGCGAGGATGACCCAGCGTTCGAGCTGGCGCACGAAACAGCGCACGTCCTTGCCCCGCTTGCCGACATCAAGCATCACATAGACGACCCGCTGGCCGGGGCCGTGATAGGTGTACTGGCCGCCGCGTTTGGTCGGATAGACCGGAAACCGCTCGGGATCCGTCAGGTCCTCACGCCGGGCAGAGGTTCCGGCCGTGTAGAGCGGCGGATGCTCCAGCAGCCAGATGCATTCCTCAGCCTCGCCCCGGGCAATCGCCTCTGCCCGCGCCTCCATAAAAGCGCAGGCCTCCTCATAGGGCACCAGTTCGTCCGATGTGATCCATTGCACCAAGGCTAGGGCTCCTCGTTCATAATTTCTTCGTCATAGGGGAAGACCCGACTCGTAATGAGGGGGGGCTGTGTTATTCTGATTCTCAAATAGGTGTCCTGCGGGTTGAGTGCGAGGTTTTATTCCATGACAAACAGTTTCATTCGAGCCCTTGCGGCAGCGTCTCTTCTGACAACCACGGCCGCGGCCCCTGCGGCGGCGGACAATCTGGGCGCGGCCCTTGTGGGGGGGATCCTTGGCGGCGTCATTGTCAATGAGGTCAACAAGAACAAGCGGCGCACGGTTGTGCAGTCCTCTTCCAACTCTGCGACGCGCACTTACAATCGCGAGACCCAGACAGCGCTGAACTATTTCGGATTCCCGGCGGGCACACCGGATGGGGTCTTTGGCGGTCGGTCCCGTGATGCGGCCCGTCAGTATCAGGCGCATATGGGCTTTCCGATCACCGGAAATCTCAGTGGCTATGAGCGGGATTTCCTGGTCAGCTCCTACAGTCGGGCGCTCGCCGGTGGCCCCGATGTGACCAAGGCAATGCAGGGTCCGCAGGGTATTCGCGCGGTTCTCAAGGTCTGGCATGGTGCTCCGGCTGGTGGAGCGACGAGCTATGGTTATGCCGGTCTTCCGATGGAAGTCTCCGAAGCGGTGGATGAAATCGCGGCGGCCGGGGATCCGACAGGTGACCAGCTTCTGCAACGCACCGGGTTCATGCAGCTTGCGGACCTCAACAACGACGGGCGCAACGATTACCTCATCGACACTTCGGCGGCTGGCATTCCCTACTGGTGCAACAGCGGCGGTGCGGCCTGTACTGTGATGGTCTTCGCGTCGACGCCGCAGGGCTACGCCCGCAACGACTTTACTGCAGGCGGGGTCACAACTGCGGATTTCACCTGTACCCGGGGCGAATGTGACCGTGTCACCGCTCCGACGGTAGCGGTCGCTGCGGCTCCCACGCCGCAGCCAGTGGCACCGGTTCCGCAGGCGGTGGCACCTGCTCAGGGCGGGACGGTGCTGGCCTCTGGCGGTGCGCAGGGCGGATTGGGAGGTATTCAGCTTTTCTCGACCCCGGCTCCCCAGGTTGCCTCGCTGACCAGCCACTGCAGCAAGGTCAGCCTGCTGACCAGTTCCAATGGCGGCTATATGACCGTCGCAAGCATGACCGATCCGGAGTTGGCGCTGGGAGAACAGTTCTGTCTGGCCCGGTCCTATGCCATCAATCGTGGCGAAACGCTGGTTTCGAGCCTCCAAGGCGTGACCCTGGCGCAGGTGGATGCGCAGTGCGACCAGTTCGGCCCGGCCCTGCAACCCTATGTGGCGCAGTTGAGCAGCGCAGAAACCACCGCCGTGATCGCCAATGTGCAGAAGTTTATCCTGCAGGCCAATATGTCGGTGGACCAGCTGACGAATACCGCTCAGATCTGTCTCTTCTCCGGGTATCGTCGGGACGACATGGACGTGGCCTTGGGCGCAGCACTCCTGCTTGTGGGGCTGGGGCAGCAAGCCTATGCCGAGTTGATCGGTCATCATTTGGCGCTTGGCTTCTCCTCCACGGTTGATGCCGGGCGGGCCTTTGGCTGGTATCAGACCGCCGTAGCTGCACTTGAAGGCGGGGCGGAGCCAGTCTTCGCGCCCGGTCAGCCAGAGCGGGTTGCCCTGGTCAAAGCCGCATCAACCGGTCTGGCGCAGCCCGGGGTTCCGCAGCCGGTTCAGGCATCCGGCGGTGCGGCTGCCTTGCCGACATTCGGCAACGGCAACTGAGAATAAGACTGCCCAGTCAAGGTTTTAAGGGAGCCCCGGCCTGATGCGCCGGGGCTTTTCCTTGGCCCTAAAAGAAAAGTCGGAAAATTTGCGTTTTGCCTCTTCACATCCCTTTGGGGCTGGTCTATACGCCCCTTCACCAAGTCACAGACAGTGCGGTCGTGGCGGAATTGGTAGACGCGCAGCGTTGAGGTCGCTGTGGGGTAACTCCCGTGGAAGTTCGAGTCTTCTCGACCGCACCATTTGTCAAAAAGGCCCCGTGTCACGCGGGGCCTTTTGATGTTTTAGGCGGGTCTGCATCCGGCCAATACTCAGTGGGAACCAAGTTTCCCGTGGTCACCCGCTGTTGCACCCCTTGTGGGTGGTGTCACCACCCGGTCGGCACGCGGTTGCAAGCACCTGATTGAATGATCCGATATGGCACTTCCAAGGCTGACCTAGACTGCTGTCTTTGCAGGTGGCTTGGCCCGCTGAAGCCTGGCAATTGACCGTTTCTTCCGGGGCTCTGGCTACTTGATCTAATGGGTGTGGCCTCCCATCGCGGATAGGATCGTGGCAGGCGAGGGGGAGCATGGCGACTGCGGCGTGTTGCGACCAGGCCTCTCTGCGCCGCCTCAGGCAGATGCATGGCCGCGATCCCGGCTTCCGGTCGGTCAGGAACCGAGCGCCCGCAGGCTCAGCCGGGCTTCGTGTTGCAGGATGAAAGCCCGCAACTCCTCCACTGGGAGTGGCTTACAGAAGGCGAAACCTTGCAGGGTATGGCAGCCGATATCCCGCAGGATCATCGCATGTTCCATGGTTTCGACTCCCTCCGCGATGATTGTCAGATCCATCAGATCCGCCATCCCGACGATATGTCCGAGCAGGCCCCGGGCAAGCGGATCGGACGTGATCGGGCGGATCAGGCGCTGGTCGATCTTCATCGCGTCCGGCTTCAGCTGCATAAGGCCTACGATGGAGGCATGACCGGAGCTGAAATCATCGATCTCGATCTTGACGCCCGCGTCGCGCAATCGGTCCAGTCCAAAGTGGAACAGGTCGCCCTGCTCCTCGACCAGTACCGATTCCAGAATTTCAAAGACAATGATGGGTCCATTCGGGTCTTGCGATCGGATTCGCCCGTAGACCTCATCGCTGCGGATCCGGTCCACCGTGACATTGACGGACACCCGAGGGATCATGATGCCGCTAGTGCGCAGGCTGTCGATCTGCTCGAGGGCTTTGGTGAAGATCTGGTTGTCGATATCCTCCACCACCGAAAGCTGTTCGGCCACGGGCAGGAACTCGTTTGGCATCAAGAGGCCCAATTCGCGCGAGTGCCAGCGCGCCAGCGTCTCCACGCCGACGATCTCATGCGTCCGGGCGTCAAATTGAGGTTGGAAATAGGGTTCGAACTCGCCCTGAGCGAGAGCTTTGCGCATTTCGCGTGCCAGGCCACGGCGGGCAAGAACATTCTGGTGCAGGTCGGGGGCATAGACCCGGATCCGGTTGCGGCCGCTCTCTTTCGCTTCGTAGAGGGCCGCATCGGCCCCGATGATGAGCTGGTCGCGGCTCAACAGCCCATCCGCCGTGCTTGCGACTCCGAAACTGGCCCCGATGCGGATCGATTTCCCATCGAACATCTTTGGGGTCTTGATCCGTTCAAGCATGCGTTTCGCCAGGTGCACGCCCTCCTCAGAAGTCGCACCGGGTGCCAGCAGGAGCAGGAATTCGTCGCCACCCACGCGCGACGCGAGGTCAGACTCCTTGGTCTCCTCTTTCAGGATGCGGGCGACTTCGCACAGGACATGATCTCCGGCGTCATGTCCCATGGTGTCGTTGACATATTTGAAGTGATCAAGGTCGATGCGGACGATCGTCGTGGCACCTGCGGCCGCGCGGTCGCTATCTTTCAAGGTCTGATCCAACAGGCGGCGGTTGGGCAAACCTGTCAGCGCGTCGTGAAGCGCCTGCAGCTCGATCTCCTGTTTCGCGGCCAGGACAGCCTCGCGTTGCGCTCGGGCTTCCGAGATGTCATTCGAGATTGCCATGTAGCCATAGTGACGCCCCATGTTGGTCTTCAGCGGAGAAATGCTGAGGCTGATCCAATAGGTGCTGCCGTCACTGTGATAGTTCAGCATCTCGACCTGGATCGCCTGCCGTGTCTCCATTGCGCAGCGAATGCGCCTGCGGGTATCCGCATCCGTCTCCGGTCCTTGCAGAAAGGCGGCTGGGGTCATTCCGCGGACATCTTCGACGTGATGTCCGGTCAGTTGTTCGAAGGCAGGATTGGCCCAGATCAGTTTCCCATCCAGATCGGTGATCTGGATCGCGTCATTGGCCCGTTCGGCAATGGCGGCAAGTTCACTCAGCTTGGCTTGTTTCTCCTCCAAGGCACGGTGGGGGCCGACGATCACGGCTTTGCCGGCGAGGACAAACAAAGCAAAGGCGCCGACCAGGACAACCGAAATTGCACCCATGCTATTGGTGAGCACTGCTGTTCCCGCCTTCTGGACCGCGGCTTCGTCCGGAACCAGGGCGACAGAGAGGGCGAAGTTCCTGAGCGGGCTCACCACGGCTGAGCTCTTTCGCAGCAATCCGTTCAGAGGCAGGATCAGATGGGTCGATTTTACAATCTCGTTGCGCGGATAGATGTCGGCTGTGTGCAATCGGTATCCGCTGAGAAGCACACCCTCGACGAAACCCTGATGCAGGACAGGCGTTGCGAGGATCACGAAATTCTCTTCGCCTCGGGTTTGCAGCAGAACCGGCTTGCGGCTCTTGAGAGTGCCGTCGAGAGTTGACGTTACCAGATTGTCCAGCGCGGCGCGGGAAAACAGGCGCCGCTCCTCCGGACGGCGGTCAAAGTCTGACAACTCGCTTGCGAAGGCATCGTAGAAACTTACCCAGGAGAGGTCTTCGGGCAGGCGCAGGGCGGCCAGCAGATCCGGCAGGTATTCGCTGTTGTCCTCAAGGCCCAATGCGATGTCGATCAGATGTGCGTCCTTGGCGACCACCGACAGCAGGGTATCATTGTGACTGAGCAGCCCATCCAGGTGCAGGGCGGTGTCCTCGGCCTGGGCGCGAATGGCGCTGTATTGATAATCCTTAAAAAACGGCAAGGCGACGTAACGTACCGCAAGGGCGGACGACATCAGCGCGAGGCTGAGGATAAGGAAATTCATCACCCAGAAACGCCGCGCAACAGTCCGAGCCGTAGGAGTTTCCTGGGGTGTCATTCAGCGCAGATCCTCAAGCTGACCGTTGTCGGTGAACCGGGCCAGACAGAGATCCGACCCGTTCAAGGCCTCATGGGCGTCTGGCTGATCTTCGGTGTAGGGGGAGAAGGGACTGGCATAGGACTTCAGGATCCCGGGAACCGTCTGTTCGAGTCTTTCCAGAGCCCCATGCAACGCCAGACGCTTGTCCTTGATGTCGCCACTCCATTGAGGGGTGCGGGCGGCCTGGTCCGCCGCGGCGATCATCAGGCGGGTCATGTCATAGCCATGCACGAAACCGGTGGGGGCCGGAACATCGGCAAGACCTTCGGCTTCGGGCAGGGCCAGGGACAGAGCCCGACGCAGGTGTGGATTTCCCTGTCGTTCCTGACGAAGCCCGCAGGTTTGCAGCACTGCGAGGTGATGGGCTGTGCGAATGTCATGCGGCACCCGGTCCACAAACCCTCCACCCATGATGCCCCAGTGGCTGAAAATACGAACTTTGGGCAATCGTTTGTGAACGGCATTCACCATCAGGGCGCCGGTCTTCGCGCTGGCCAGCATGATGATGCAGTCTGCCGCTGCCTTGGCCAATGTGTCCGCCAACATGCCTGCCCCCGCTTCGCCCAGATTGCTTGGCAGGAACAGCACAAGGCCGGCATCCTTGCCGCGGGCAACAAGGGCCTTCTCCAGTGCGGGGCGGCTGGCATGGCCCCAGCCGGTATCCAGGAGCAACAGCGAGATCTTCTGACAGGCGGGTTGATCGGCTGCGGCGTTGGCAAGGAAGGGACCGGACTTGGTGTCGTCGACCGACAGACGGAAGATCCAATTCTCCCGGTCAGGCCCCGGACGGGTAATCGGCCCGGCGGCCGCCCAGGTCAGAAGGACAAGCAGGCGGTTCTCGTTGATGAAGGCCTGATGGGTCAGATAGGGAGGCGAGGCCATTCCGCCGAACAGGGCAAGGGCAGTCTCACTCTCCACCATGTTCTGGAAATGACGGTGCGATCTGCGAACGTTGCCGCGGTGATCCATGCGCTGGACCGCGACCTCCATCCCGCCGATCCGGTAGTCCACCTCGGCGAGAGCGGTGCGAATGCCAAGCTCGATCGAGGCGGAGGCAGCTTCGTTCTTGGAAAAATCGCCATCGAGATACAGCACAAGCGGGGACATCGAGGCGGCAGCCTGCGCAGGCAGGGGCTGAGTGAGAAGCGAAGCGGCAAGAACCAGTCGCCAGATCCGGGCAAGGCGCAGCATGACAGGGCATTCCATCCAGTAACGGTCAGGTCGGCATCCATCCAACCCTAGAAAGCGCCAGTTAACGAAGGGCAAAGCTCCGGGCGGGGAGCCTAGGGTAATCGCGTCAAGTCTGCATTAAAAACGCAACAGCCCGCCCGGATCAGAGATCCGAAACCGGGGTGGCCAGCGTGATGACGGGTCCGCCGGCAGCCTCTGCATCCTCGTGGTCATGCGTAACCAGCAGCACGGGCAGGTGCCGGTCGCGGGCGGTGTCGAGGACCATCTGCCGAACCCTCCTGCGCAGGTTGGCATCCAGCCCGGAAAAGGGTTCGTCCAGCAGCAGCAAACCCGGTTCGGCCAGAAGCATGCGCATCAGAGCGACCCGCGCCTTCTGGCCGCCGGACAGCGTGGCGGGATCGCGGTCATAGTAACCTTCCAGCCCGATCTGGCGCAGAGCTTCCTCGACTTTGAGGCGGCGGTCGGCGCGGCGATGGCGTGGAGCGAGACCAAAGGCCAGGTTGTCGCCCGTGCTCAGATGTGGAAACAGCAGATGGTCTTGAAAGAGAATGCCAATTCCACGGTCCTGGGGTCGCAGCGGGATCAGGTCGCGCCCGCGCAGGCAGAGCTCTCCCGCAAGGCTGAACTCGGGCGCAAGATGGCCGCTGATGGCACTTAGCAGAGTGGACTTTCCGACGCCGGAGGGGCCCATTACGGTCGTCACCTGTCCCGGCGCGACTGTCAGGGAAAGCTCCAGCAAGGGCCTTTCCCCATGCGAGATCCGAAGGTTTCGCAGGGCAAGGCCGTCATCCATGGTGCATGTCTTTTCGGTTGTGCCAGATTGCCTTTGGCATCCAGAGGGCAAGGGCAAAGGGCAGGAGGGCGGCGGCGGTTTGCAGCAGTGCAAAGACGCCGATTGCGCGACGATCCCCACCTGCGGCCAGGGCGACGGCCTCGGTGGTCAGGGTTTGCACCCGTCCCCCGCCGATCAGGAGCGTTGGCAGATATTGTCCTATCGAGACCGCGACTCCAAGGGCGATGGCGGTCAGGATCGCACCCAGCAACATCGGCAGCCGCAGGCAAAAGAAAATCCGGTTTGGGGAGGCGCCGAGGGCAGCAGCGATACGCCCCTGCCGCGCGTCCCAGTCCTTGAAAGGTCCTTCAAGCGACAGGCGCAGATAGGGCAGGACAAAAACAAGATGGGCAAAGACCACCGCCCAGAGGCTGCGATCCGCGCCGACACCCAGAAGAAGGGTTTGTAGCCCGGGCAAGAAGGCCGTTTGCGGCACCAGGAGGGGCAGGTAGAGCAGCCACATGGCTCTTTCCGTGACCGCAAGATGGCGGCGTTCCTCGGTTTCAAGACACCCAAGGGTGAGGACCAGGGCGAGCCCGGTGGCAGCCAGAGCAATGGCAAAAGTTGTACCCAGGGTTTTTAGGGCTATCGGGCCATGACGGATCCAACTGCTCGGCGACAGGGCGTCCGGCAGAGCCTCGGGAAAGCGCCATCCGGCGGCAAAGGACCACAGGGTCAGCCCCAGAAGGCCGAACAGAACCATGGTCACGCAGAGCATTGCCAGCGACACTACGCCGAAGCGAAGCCAACGGTCCCGTTGCCAGCGCCGCCCGCTGGTGATCAGTCGGCGTGACAGCCGAGCAACAAGATGCTCCGCCCCATGCCAGGCAAGGAGAGCCATCAGCACGAGGGTCAATTGCAGCAGGGCGGCGGCGGAGGCCAGGCTGCGCAGGGTCAGATCCGGGTCTCCCATCCAACGCAGGATTTGAACGGAAAGCGTGGGTGGCGTGCTGGGGCCGAGGATCAGGGCCATGTCCACCACCGACATGGAATAGGCCAACACCACATAGACCGGCAGTCGGATCCGGCTGTAGAGCGCCGGAAACACGCTGAACAGCCAACCTGCGCTGCGCCCATACCCCAATGCGGCGGCAATCCGCATCCGTTCCGCACCTTGGGTCTGCGCCAGGGCGGCCAGGGAGATCAGCAGCAGGAAAGGCACTTCCTTCACGATCAGCCCAAGGGTCAACGCAAGCCCCATCGGGTCCTGCACCAGCAGGAGATCCGGCGGGCGTTCCCATCCGGTCAGCCAGGGGCTGAGGGCGCGGATAACCCAGCCGGAGGGCTGGATCAGGAACAGCAGGCCAAAGGCAGCGGCGGCATGGGGCACTGACAGCAGCGGCGACAGCACCCGTACCATCATGCGAAAGGGACGGGTGCCGTTCCATCCCGCGATCAGGGCGGTGACGATCAGCAAGGAGGACAGGGTGGCGAGACCGCCGGTGACGAGACTGAGGCGGACGGCGGCCCAAAGGCCGGGCCATTCCACCAATGCAGTGACCGGAGCCAGCGATGGCCCCTGCATCCCCAGTTCAGGCAGATGCCCGACGGCTGCGCGCAAGGTGCCCCACAGGCCAGCCAGAACTGGCCCCAGAAGGGCCAGCAGCGTCAGAGTTGGCAGGAGCGGAGGCAGGCGCATCAAGATCGGGGAGGGTCAGTTGGCAACGCCGTAGCGCTTGACCCAATCCTCGGCGATGCGTGTCATCCAGCTTGGGTGCGGTTCAGGCTGGACGGGGCCCAGATCCTCGGGGGACAGTGTCGCGACCCCTAGGTCCAGCGTGCGAAAGGCAGCCCGATCCTCGACGGGTAGCTTTGTCATGTCGAGGATGGTGCCATAGCCCAGCACGTCCGGATCCTGTGCATGGAGCTGGGCCTCGGGCGACATCAGGAAATTCGCCACCACCATGGAAGCCTCCTTAGATCCGGAGTTATACGGAATTGCCACGAAGGAGGCATTGCCGATGGTTCCCTTGTCCAGCACGAAGGTGCGCACACTTTCGGGCAGCTGGAAATTGGCGATCGCGGTGCTGGCCTCGCCGGGGCTGAAGGAAATCGCGAGGTCGATTTCATCGTCATTCATCAGTTGCAGCTGACGTGGGCCGGTCTGCGGATAGGCCCGTCCTTCGCGCCACAACAGCGGCGTCAACTCGTCAAGAAAGGCCCAGAGCGGCGCGGTGATCTCCGCATATTCTTCCTCGCGCAGGGGAGCCGCCAGCGCAGTGGTGTCATCCGCCAGATCCACAAGCGCCTGTTTCAGAAAGGTGGTGCCGAGGAAGTCCGGCGGCTGAGGGTAGGTGAAGCGACCGGGGTGTGCCTTGGCCCAGGCAAGGATCTGGGGCATTGAGCCCAGCGGGGCGGCCAGATCGGCAGTGTCATACATGAAGACCACCTGTGCCATGGCCCAGGGCGACTCAAAGCCTTCAGTCGGAACGGTGAAGTCATGTTGCAGCGTCTTACCCTCGGTATCGGCAAACTGCCAATTCGGCAGCGCCTCGGCATAGGGGCCAAACAGCATGTCCGCTTGTTTCATGGCGGCGAAATTGGCGCCATTGATCCAGATCAGGTCCACAGCGCCATCGTCGTCCTGACCGCTGGTTTTCTCGGCGAGCACCCGATTGACTGCGTCACTGGTGCTCTCGAGTTTGACATGCGTAAGGGTGATGCCGAAGTCTTCTTCAACCCGGTCCCCAACCCAGGCGATGAAGTCATTGGTGGCAGTCGATCCCCCCCAGGCATGCCAATAGACCGTCTGACCCTGCGCGGTAGCGGTGACGGTCGACCAGTGCGCCGGATCCGGGTCCGCCCAGGCCGCAAAGGGAGCAAGAACGAAGGCGAGGGGCAGGACGCGTTTCATAGATAACCTCTGGTGTGCTTGGAATCTCTGGTTGCCCCGATCCGCAACACTGCTTCGGGAGCGTTCGCCCAGAGATTGCCGATCCGCGCGCTGGCGTCCATTGCCATGACGAAAATGTGACGGCAGGTGTATTGCTACACCCTACAATGCTTGCGCCCCTCCCTATGGGCCGTTATGCACAGGCGCGCATACTCGTACCGCGACCTGCGAGGCTTGACGGGACGTTTCGGGGCAGCCCCGACGTCCGCCATATTCGGTGCTGCCGGGGTCTGCAGGCGGCACGCGATCAGACAGGGGGACCCCTATCCATGTCGCTCGATATGCCCGTGCTCCGGACCGTTTTGGCCGAGCATTACGACCTCACTCCTTCGCAAGAGCTGGCTGACGCCATGGCGGATATCTACGCCAAGATGTCCCGCGTGATTTCGCCCGTTGATTGGGTGCTCTATGCGCCCTACGTCAAGGCGATCAACGAGCTGAAGGTGAAGCGCAACGCGGTGATCCTTGGTCACAACTATATGACCCCGGAGATTTTCCACGGGATTTCCGACTTTGTTGGCGACAGTCTGCAGCTGGCGATCAAGGCGACCGAGGTCGAGGCGGATGTGATCGTGCAATGCGGTGTGCATTTCATGGCTGAAACCTCCAAGATCCTCAGCCCGGAAAAGATCGTGCTGATGCCCGACATGGAGGCAGGCTGCAGCCTCGCGGAATCCATTTCCGCCGAAGGGGTCGCGGAAATGCGCCGCCGTTATCCCGGCGCGCCGGTGGTGTCCTATGTGAACACCACGGCCGAGGTAAAAGCGGCCTCTGACATCTGCTGCACCTCGTCGAATGCCGCCCAGATCGTGGCGGCGATGGAGAGCGATACGGTCATCATGACCCCCGACCAATATCTTGCGCAGAACGTCGCCCGCGACGTGCCGCAAAAGAACGTGGTCTGGTGGGAAGGCTCCTGCATCGTGCACGAGCAATATACCGCTCAGGACCTGCGAGATTTCCGCGAGTGGAACCCGGGCACCCGCCTGATCGCCCACCCGGAATGCCCGCCGGATGTGGTGGCTGAGGCGGATTTCAGCGGCTCCACCAGTGGCATCCTGAAATACGTGACCGACGAGAAGCCGGCAAAGGCGCTGTTGATCACCGAATGCTCGATGGCGTCCAATATCGCCGATGCGCTGCCGGAGGTGGAGTTTGTCGGCCCCTGCAACATGTGCCCCTACATGAAGAAGATCACCCTGGAGAAGGTGCTCTGGTCGCTGCACTCCATGGAAGGTCAGGTCGAGGTCGAGCCCGAGATGGCTGCCAAGGCCCGTCACGCGGTGCAGGCGATGATCGACCTGTCTCGCAAGCTGGGCCTCTAAGACCGGTATGCTGGACATGGAGGAGGTCCAGACAGACCGGATCGTGATCGTGGGCGCCGGGCTTGGGGCGCTTTATGCGGCGCTGACGTTGGCACCTTTGCCCGTCGTGATGATCTCGCCCGACCCGTTGGGGCAGGGCGCAAGCTCGGCTTGGGCGCAGGGCGGTGTGGCGGCGGCGATGGATGCGGGCGACAGCCCGGAGGCCCATGCCCGCGACACCCTGCGTGCCGGCGCTGGCACCGTTGATCCCAAGGTTGCCGATCTGGTCACCCGCGAGGCGCGCGAGCATATCCTCGACCTGACCACCCTTGGCGCGCCCTTTGATCGCACGGCGGATGGGGGTTATGTGCTGTCGCGCGAGGCAGCCCATAGTTTCGCCCGCGTGGTGCGGGTGAAGGGCGATCAGGCCGGTGCGGAAATCATGCGCGCCCTCATTGAGCGGGTGCGCCGCTGTGCCTCCATCCAAGTGATCGAAGGGGTGATGGCCGAGGGGTTAGAGGTCGCGGACGGCCAAGTGACCGGCGTGCGGCTGACCTCCTCCACCCCCGAAGGCTCTGCTCCCGTTCTGTTGCGCGGTGTGGCGCATCTGATGGCAGGGGGCGGCAGCTCCGGCCTTTATGCGATCACCACCAACCCGCCCCGCATTCGCGGCCAAGTGCTCGGCATGGCGGCGCGGGCAGGGGCGGTGATTGCGGATGCGGAGTTTGTCCAGTTCCACCCGACCGCGATGGATGTGGGCGAGGACCCGGCGCCTTTGGCGACCGAAGCCCTACGCGGCGAAGGCGCGGTGCTGATCAACGCCGAAGGCGATCGTTTTATGCTGGATGCCCACCCGGATGCGGAGCTGGCCCCGCGCGACGTGGTGGCGCGGGCGATCTTTGCCCAAGGGCAGGCGGGCAAGCGCCCGATGCTCGACACTCGCGGGGCGCTGGGCGCTCGGGTGACCGAGATGTTCCCCGCCGTCAGCGCGGCCTGTGCGCGCAATGGCATCAACCCGGTGGCAGAGCCGATCCCGGTTGCCGCCGCCGCCCATTACCACATGGGCGGCATTGCCACCGATCTCGATGGGCGCAGCAGCCTGCCGGGGCTTTGGGCCTGCGGTGAATGCGCTTCGACCGGTCTGCACGGCGCCAACCGCCTGGCCTCCAACGGTCTTTTGGAAGCGCTGGTCTATGCCCGCCGCGCCGCCCAAAGCATCGCAGTCCATGCCAAGATCAAGGACAGCGCGGCCCCGGTGGCGCTGGTCTTTGCCCCCGGTGGTACGCCCTTGGACCTGGAGACCTTGGTCAGCTTGCGCCAGACCATGACTGCCAAGGTCGGTGTGGTGCGCGAGGCGGAGGGCCTTAAGGACGCGCTGCGGACCATCGCGGAGCTCGAGGGCGAGCAGCCCTCCTGCGAAAGCCTCCTCAACATCACCGCCACTGCCACGCTGATCGCCGCCGCCGCCCTCATGCGCGAGGAAAGCCGCGGCGCCCATGAGCGCAGCGATTTCCCCGCGACCGACCCGGCCCGCGCGCGCCGCTCTCGCCTCACCTTGGCCGAGGCCAAGGCGCTGCGCGATACTTTGACCTGAGAGAGACCCCATGAGCTTTGCCACTCTGCCCGACCTGATCCTTGAGCCGCTGGTGAAATCCGCGCTGATGGAGGACCTTGGCGCCTATGGCGATGTGACCACCCGCGCGGTGATCCCGGACGATGTGACCTATTCCGCCCGGCTGCGCGCGCGCGAGGCGGCTGTGGTCTCCGGCATGCAGGTGGCCGCATTGGCCTTCCGGCTGGTGGACCCTGGGCTGGTGGTCACGTCGCTGGTTCGGGACGGGGCTGTGTGTCAGCCCGGTGACGTACTGATGCGGATCGAGGGCAGGGCCGCCTCCATCCTGATGGGCGAGCGGGTGGCGCTGAACTTTGCCGGGCGCCTCACTGGGATTGCGACCCTCACCGCCTCCATGGTGGCAGAGACCGCAGGCACCAAGGCGCGGGTGACCTGTACCCGCAAGACCACGCCGGGGCTGCGCATGGTGGAAAAACTCGCCGTGCTGCATGGCGGCGGCTTCAACCACCGTTATTCGCTGTCGGACGCGATCCTGATCAAGGACAACCATATCGCGGCGGCTGGCGGCATCCGTGCGGTGCTCGAGGCGACCAAGGCCCATGCCAGCCATATGTTGGCGGTGGAGATCGAGGTCGACACGCTTGAGCAGCTGCGCGAGGTGCTGGAGGTCGGCGGGGCCTCGGTGGTTCTGTTGGACAATATGACCCCGGACCAGCTGCGCGAGGCGGTGGCGATCAACGCAGGCCGCTTGGCGCTGGAGGCCAGCGGCAATGTGCGCAAGGAGACCGTAGCGGCGATTGCCGCGACCGGGGTGGATTACATCTCCTCCGGGGCGCTGACCCATTCGGCGCGCACCGTGGACCTCGGCCTCGATTTCTGACCCTCAGCCGCAGCCACGCCCGGACGACAGGGCCTGCAGCACCGGATCGGCGCGCAAGCGGTCACGGGCAAAGTCGATAAAGCCGCGCACCTTGGCGGGGGCGCGGCGGCCCTCTGCATGGACGAGATGGATCGGCATGCTCTCGGGCTCAAAATCCTCGAGGATGCAAGCGAGCCGCCCCGTCGCCACATCCTGCCCCGCCTGATAGGACAGCACCCGGCACAGGCCCCAGCCGGCCCGCGCAGCGTCCAACCCGGCAGCAACCGTGCTGACGCAGAGCCGCGGGGTGATCCGCACGATCTCCTGTTGGTCAGCACCAAAACGCCATTCTGTGGTGGAGGAGACCGCATTGACCGCCACGATCCGATGCGCGGGCAGCTCTGCTGGCGTCTGGGGCGTGCCGTGTTTGGCCAGATAGGCGGGCGCGCCGCAGATCACTCGCCGCACCGAGCCAACCTTGACCGCTGAGAGGGTGGAAGAGGGCAGGTGGCCAATGCGCAGCGCCACGTCAAAGCCTTCTTCGACAATGTTCACCACCCGGTCCAGTAACATCAACTCCGCCCGCATCTCCGGGTAAAGGTCGAGGAAATCCAACAGGATCGGCAGGATGTAGAGGCGGCCGAACTCATTCGGGCAGGTCAGTCGCAACAGCCCCACCGGGGCCGAGGCCGCCCCCCGCGCCGCATCATCCGCCGATTGCAGCAAGGACAGGATATGGCGCGCGTCGTCCAGATAGCGGGTGCCCACGTCCGTCAGGTGCAGCCGCCGGGTGGTGCGGGTGAACAGCCGCGCGCCGAGCTCCGCCTCCAGCCCGTTAATCGCCCGCGTGGCCGAGGGGGCCGAAAGATTGCAGCGCCGCGCGCCTGCTGCAAACCCGTCTTCCTCGGCCACGGCCACAAAGACCTGAAGGCTTTGAATCCGGTCCATATCCCCTCCATTGCTATCACTTGATGAAATTATCCATTTCTCTCACGGGTTATTCTTTTACGCAACGGTTGGGTTTATCTCCGTCATACGCAAGCACACCGCACCCGGAGACCCCGATATGACCACCGCTCCCCGCCCGCCCCTGCCGCCCTTCACCCGCGAGAGCGCCATCGAGAAGGTCCGTCTGGCCGAGGATGGCTGGAATAGCCGTGACGCCGCCAAGGTGACGCTGGCCTATACCCCGAACAGCAGCTGGCGCAATCGGGCGGAGTTCCCGCAGGGGCGCGCCGAGATCGAGGCCTTCCTGACCCGCAAATGGACCCGCGAGCTGGAGTATCGTCTGATCAAGGAACTTTGGGCCTTTGACGGCAACCGCATCGCGGTGCGCTACGCCTATGAATACCGCGACGACAGCGGCCAGTGGTATCGCGCCTATGGCAACGAAAACTGGCAGTTCGACGCGGACGGTCTGATGGAGGAGCGCCATGCCTCGATCAATGAAAAACCCATCACCGAGGCAGAACGCAAGTTTAACTGGCCGCTTGGACGCCGCCCCGACGACCATGCCTCACTCAGTGACCTCGGCCTTTGACCTTTTCCAACGGAGACACCTGACATGAACCCGCTGTTCCCCGCCAATGCGGCGCCAATCACCTTTTATACCTTTCCCCTGTCTGGTCATTGTCACCGCGTCGCGCTGATGCTGTCGCTGTTGGAGCTGCCTTACGAGGCGGTCGAAGTGGACCTGATGAGCGGCGCCCATAAGGAAGCCGCCTTCCTTCAGCTGAACGCCTTGGGCCAAGTGCCGGTGATCGTCGACAATGGCACCGTGATTTCGGATTCCAACGCCATTCTGGTCTATCTGGCGCAGGCCTACGGCGCGCCGGGGCTGTGGCTGCCGACCGAGGCAAAGCGCTTGGCCGAGGTGCAGCGTTGGTTGACCCTCACCGCCTCGCATGTGGCGACCCGCCTGTCGCCGGCCCGTTGGCGCACCTTGACTGGCAATGGCGACACGCCGGAGACCGAGGCCGCCCGCGCCGCCTCGCATGACTTCTTGCGCCTGATGGAGCGGATGATCGCCGGGCGCGACTTCCTTGTGGGCAATACGCCGACCCTCGCCGATGTGGCGGCCTATGCCTATGTCGCCCATGTGCCCGAGGGCGGCGTGAGCCTTGCGGACTATCCGCTGATCCGCGCTTGGGTGGCGCGTGTCGCCGCGCAGCCGCGCTTTGTGCCGATGGTCGCCTCGCCGATCCCCGACGTTGCTTGACTCCCATTTA
Source organism: uncultured Paracoccaceae bacterium (assembly GCA_937146765.1). Taxonomy (GTDB): domain Bacteria; phylum Pseudomonadota; class Alphaproteobacteria; order Rhodobacterales; family Rhodobacteraceae; genus Epibacterium. The sequence goes on from CAKZRP010000065.1 coordinate 17,690, forward strand.
ACCGCCTGAGGAGCCGCCCATGAGCCGCGCATCCCATGTCTTTCATACCGGAGAGCTGGCCCAGCAGGCCCGCGCCCAAGTGCCTGAAGCCTATCGCGAAAAGGTCGCCCATGCGATCCGCTCCGAGATGCCCCAGCAGCATCGGGATTTCTTTGAAAGCCTGCCGGTTCTGTTCCTCGGGCTGCTCGACGCGCGCGGGCGGGTCTGGGCCACACCTGCGGTGGGCGAGGTCGGCTTTCTGCGTTCTCGCGATCCGCAAAGCCTGTCGGTCGCGGCGCGTCCGGTGCTGGGCGAGACGCTCTGGCTCGACCTGCGCCCCGGTGCCAAGGTGGGCGCGGTCGGTATGGAGTTGACCACCCGCCGCCGCAACCGGATGAACGGCACAGTCAAGAGCGTGAACCCTGCGGGGTTTGAGATTGCGGTCGATCTCAGCTTTGGCAATTGCCCGCAATATATCCAGACCCGCTGCCTGCATTGGGCGCAGGAGCCGCCGCGCCCCGAGGCGCGACCGATGCAGGCGGATGGGCCGGACGGCTGGGAGGCGCGGGCGCGGCAGATCGTGGCGGGGGCGGATACCTTTATCATCGCCTCGCGCGCCGCCGAGATGAGCGACCGCGCTGCCGATGGCATCGACGCCTCGCATCGGGGCGGGCGACCGGGGTTTCTGGGTCTCAACGCCGATGGCTCGCTGTCCTTTCCGGATTTCTCTGGCAATCGGTTCTTCAACACGCTGGGCAATATCGCCGCCGATGGGCGAGTGGGCCTATTCATCCCGGATTTTGTCACCGGCGCGGCGGTCTATCTCACCGGGTTGGCCTCGGTCGACTGGTCGCCGGAGCGGGCGCGTGCCTTTGCCGGGGCGGAGCGGATCATTGATGTGGAGCCGGAAGAGATCTGGCTCTGCGACCACGCCCTGCCTGGAACTGCGGTCCTGACCTCGGTCTGGGGGCCGCTGGCTGAGACCGGAACATGGACCGAAGCGGAGACTGAAACCCCAGTTTGATCTCTCCGACTCGAGAGGGATTTGCCGCCAAATCCCGAAGGGTTTGCCTCTGAAGAAGATCAAACGCCCAAGATCCATGCAGGGTCTTGGGCGTCTTTTTATGTGCTCAACATACAGGTTTCCCTTTGTTTCCATAGGTATGAACCCACGCGCTTGCCCGCAGGCCCCAGTCCTTCAGGGTGTTCTTTTTCAGGTTTGTAAATTTTAAGCTTGAAATTGTTTCGCAACGCGCAGAGCATTTCTCCAAGAGCCGATCAGACAGCGGAGACTTTGCGCGCATGACCAGCCCCAGCCTCAAGAGCCAAGGCCATATCGTGATCACCGGAGGCGGAACCGGGGTCGGCGCGGCCTGTGCCCATGCCTTTGCCAAGACCGGGGCGGCAGTCACGATCCTTGGGCGAACCGAGGCGACATTGGCGGCGCAGGGGCTACCGTTCGAGCTCTGCGATGTGACCGATCCAGCCTCGGTTGCGGCGGCGATTGCCCGGGCGGTTGAGGCGCGTGGGCCTGTCACCGTGGCGATTGCCAATGCGGGCGCGGCCGAGAGCGTGCCCTTTGCCAAGATGCAGCCCGAGATGCTGAGTGCGATGATGGCGGTTAACTTGGGCGGCGTCGTGAACCTCTGGCAAGCGGTGCTGCCGGGAATGAAGGCAGCGGGGCAAGGGCGGATGATCGCAATCGCCTCCACTGCCGGCCTCAAGGGCTATGCCTATGTCAGCGCCTATTGCGCGGCGAAACACGCAGTGGTGGGGCTGACCCGCTCGCTGGCAAAAGAGCTGGCGCGCACAGGTATCACAGTCAACGCGATTTGCCCCGGTTTCATCGAAACCCCGATGCTGGAGCGTAGTATCGAGAACATCATTGCCAAGACCGGGATGAGCTCCGAAGAGGCCGCAAAGGCCCTGCGGGCGGATAATCCGCAGGATCGTTTTGTGCAGCCGGAGGAAGTGGCCGATGCCGCGCTCTGGCTGGCGTCTGAGGCGGCGGTTTCGGTGAACGGCCACGCGCTGGCCCTGTCGGGGGGCGAGGTATGAGCCAACCTGCCAAGAAGCCAAGCCCGATCCCACCCTCCAAAGCGCGGCTGCGGCTTTGGCTCAAGCTCTTGAAGACCTCAAGTGGCATCGAGGCCGAGCTGCGCCGCCGCCTACGGGATCAGCATAACACCACTCTGCCGCGCTTTGACGTGATGTCGGCGCTGGCGCGGAACCCCGATGGCCTCAAAATGAGCCAGCTGTCGCAGTTCCTGCGCGTCTCCAATGGCAATGTGACCGGCATCGTCGACCGGCTGACCGAGGATGGTCTGGCGCTGCGCGTGGCGGTGCCCGGCGATCGTCGCGCGCAGGTGGCGCAGCTGACCCCGGCGGGGTTGGCGGAGTTTGCCCGGCTGGCGGCGGAGCATGAGGCCTGGATCGACGAGCTGATGGCGGGCCTCGCCCCCGATGAGATTACCGAAATGACCGCGCTGCTGGAGCAAATCACGCTCCACGCGCCGGAGGAGAAGAGCTGATGTCCCTGAACGAAACCACTCATTTTAAATGCAGCATCGAAGGCGGCATTGCGCGCATCGCGCTGGACCGGCCCGAGCGCAAGAACCCGTTGACCTTCGACAGCTACGCCGAGCTGCGCGACTGGTTCCGCGCGCTGCCCTATTCGGACGAGGTCCATGCGGTGGTGATCGTCCCCAACGGCGGCAATTTCTCCTCCGGTGGCGATGTGCATGACATCATCGGCCCGCTGACCCGGATGAATATGAAAGAGCTTTTGGCCTTTACCCGGATGACCGGCGATCTGGTCAAGGCGATGCTGAACTGCGGCAAGCCGATCATCTCCGCCATCGACGGGATCTGCGCCGGGGCCGGGGCGATCATCGCTATGGCGAGCGATCTGCGGCTGGCCGGCCCCGAGGCCAAGGTGGCCTTTCTGTTCAACCGCGTCGGTCTCGCGGGCTGCGACATGGGCGCCTGCGCGATGCTGCCCCGGATCATCGGGCAGGGGCGCGCGGCGGAATTGCTCTATCTGGGCCGCTCGATGGGAGCCGAAGAGGGCGAGCGCTGGGGGTTCTTCAACCGTCTGGTCGCGGCGGAGGCCTTGGAGGATGAGGCCATGGCCATGGCCCAGCGCATCGTCGAGGGGCCGACATTCGCCAATATGATGACCAAGACTATGCTAGCGCAGGAGTGGTCGATGAGCCTTGAACAGGCCATCGAGGCCGAGGCGCAGGCGCAGGCGATCTGCATGCAGGGCAATGATTTTCGCCGCGCCTATGAGTCCTTTGTCGCCAAGGAAAAGCCGGTGTTTCAGGGCGACTGACGGCGCCGGTTTCGCCTTCGGCGAGGATATTTGGAAGAAGATGAAAACAACGGGGATGATGACGTGGCAGACCAGAGCTTTCTGAACTGGCCGTTTTTTGAAGACAAGCACCGCGCCTGGGCTGCCGAGGTTGAGGCTGTGGCGGCGGGTCTTGACGTGGATCACGGCGATACCGATGCGGCCTGTCGCGCCTTGGTGGCGACCTTGGGTGAGGCAGGTGTGTTACGTCCCACGGGAGAGGGCGAGGGCGGCGACGCGTTGGATGTGCGGACATTGTGTCTGTCGCGCGAAATCCTGGCGCGGCACGATGGGCTGGCGGATTTTGCCTTTGCGATGCAGGGCTTGGGAACTGGGGCGATCTCGCTCTTTGGGACTGCGGCGCAGAAGGCGACCTGGTTGCCCAAGACACGATCAGGGGCTGCGATTGCAGCCTTTGCCCTGACCGAGCCGCAGTCGGGCTCGGACGTAGCCAATTCCACCATGACGGCGGTGCGCGATGGCGACGACTATGTGTTGAATGGCGAAAAAACCTGGATCTCCAATGGCGGCATTGCCGATGTCTATACGCTCTTTGCCCGCACCGGCGAGGCGCCGGGGGCCAAGGGGCTTTCGGCCTTTATCGTGACGCCGGATCTGCCCGGGTTTGAGGTGGTTGAGCGGTTGGAGACCATTGCACCGCACCCCTTGGCGACGCTGCGGTTTACGGATGTGCGTATTCCGGCCTCAGCCATGATCGGGGCGCCGGGGCAGGGGTTCCGCATTGCCATGTCGGTGCTCGATGTGTTCCGTTCGACCGTGGCGGCGGCGGCTTTGGGCTTTGCCCGCCGGGCGCTGGACGAGGCCCTCGTGCGGGTCACCGAACGCCATGTGCAGGGTGCGCCGTTGTTTGATCTGCAGATGGTGCAGGGTCACATCGCCGATATGGCGCTGGATGTGGATGCGGCAGCCTTGCTGGTCTATCGCGCGGCCTGGACCAAGGACAAGGGCGCCGCCCGTGTCACCCGCGAGGCGGCGATGGCAAAGCTGTTTTCGACCGAGGCCGCCCAAGGCGTGATCGACAAAGCGGTGCAGCTTTTTGGTGGCGAGGGTGTGCGCTCTGGTGCGGTGGTCGAAAGATTGTATCGCGAGATCAGAGCCTTGCGCATCTACGAAGGGGCGAGCGACGTGCAGCGCGTGGTGATTGCTCGACAAGCCATGACAGCATTGGAGGGCAAGGCATGACCCTGGGCGCAAGCGCACATAGCGACACATTCACCCGTGATTCCCTGCCGCCGATGGGGCAATGGCCGGACTTCTTGCTCGAGGGGTTCCAATACCCGGAGTATTTGAACGCCGGGGTCGAGATGACCGATGCGATGGTGGCCAGAGGCTTTGGCGACAATACCGCGCTGATTGGCAATGGGCGGCAGCGCACCTATAAGGAACTGACCGACTGGACCAACCGTTTGGCCCATGCGCTGGTCGAGGATCTGGGCGTGAAGCCCGGCAATCGGGTGCTGATCCGCTCCGCCAATAACCCGGCGATGGTGGCCTGCTGGCTGGCGGCGACCAAAGTGGGCGCGGTGGTGGTCAATACCATGCCGATGCTGCGTGCCGCCGAGTTGAAAAAATACGTCGAGAAGGCGCAGATCCAGTTTGCTCTCTGCGACACCCGCCTGATGGAGGAGATGGAGGCCTGCGCCACGCAATGCGACATCCTGCAGCGCGTAGTGGGCTTTGACGGCACCTCCAACCACGAGGCGGAGCTGGATCGGCTGGCGCTGGAGAAATCGGTGAAGTTTGAGGCGGTGAAGACCGGCCGCGATGATGTGGCGCTTTTGGGCTTTACCTCCGGCTCGACCGGCGAACCCAAGGCGACGATGCATTTTCACCGCGATCTGTTGATCATCGCCGATGGCTATGCGCGCGAAGTGCTCAACGTGCAGCCGACGGATATTTTTGTTGGCTCGCCGCCACTTGCCTTTACCTTCGGGCTTGGCGGGCTGGCGATTTTCCCGCTACGCTTTGGGGCGACCGCAACGCTTTTGGAACAGGCCACCCCGCCCAATATGATCGAGATCATCGAGAAATATCACGCCACTGTCTGCTTTACCGCGCCGACCGCCTATCGGGTGATGCTCGCCGCGATGGAGGAGGGGGCGGACCTCAGCTCGCTACGGGCGGCGGTCTCGGCGGGGGAGACTTTGCCGAAACCTGTCTATGACGACTGGATCGCCAAGACCGGCTTGCCGATGCTCGACGGGATCGGTGCGACCGAGATGCTGCATATCTTCATCTCCAACCGCTTTGACGACCATCGCCCCGCCTGCACCGGGAAGCCGGTTAGCGGCTATGAGGCGAAGGTGGTGGATGAGGCGGGCCAGGAGGTGCCCGATGGCACCGTCGGGCGGCTTGCGGTGCGGGGCCCGACCGGGTGTCGTTACCTCAACGATGACCGGCAGGCGGGCTATGTCTCGGACGGCTGGAACATCACCGGCGACAGTTTCATCCGCGACGAGGGCGGCTATTTCCACTTTGCCGCGCGCAATGACGATATGATCGTCTCGGCCGGCTATAATATCGCAGGTCCCGAGGTCGAGGCGGCGCTCTTGGCGCATGAGGCGGTTGCGGAATGTGCGGTGATCGGCGCCCCGGACGAGGCGCGCGGCTTTATCGTCGAGGCGCATATCGTGCTCAATGTCGGCTTTCACGGCGATGCGGCCCTAACCAAGGTCCTGCAGGACCATGTGAAGGCCACCATCGCCCCCTATAAATACCCCCGAAGCATTGTCTTTGCCCAAAGTCTGCCGAAGACGCAGACAGGCAAGATCCAACGGTTTAAGCTTCGGTAACATAACAACAAACCAACGAAGAACAGGGAGTTACACATGAAGAAATTTCTGATGGCCAGTGCGGCCACCGCTCTGCTCGCCAGCGCTGCGGCAGCGGACGTTAAGGTTGGCATGATCACCACGCTCTCGGGCGGTGGCGCCAGCCTCGGCATCGACACCCGTGATGGGTTCATGCTGGCGATTGAGGCCGCGGGTCGCAGCGACATCGAAGTGGTGATCGAGGATGACCAGCAAAAGCCCGATATCGCGGTGCAGCTGGCCGACAAGATGATCCAGTCCGAGAAGGTCGACGTGCTGACCGGCATCGTCTGGTCGAACCTCGCCATGGCCGTGGTGCCGGCGGCAACCGCGCAGGGTCTGTTCTATCTCTCGACCAACGCGGCTCCGGCCCAGCTGGCGGGCGCGGGCTGCAACGCCAATTACTTCGCGATCTCCTACCAGAATGACAACCTACACGAGGGCGCCGGCGCCTATGTGGCGCAGGCAGGCTACAAGAACACCTTCATCCTCGCGCCGAACTACCCGGCGGGGCATGACAGCCTCAACGGGTTCAAGCGCTTCTACACCGGCGATCTGGCGGGCGAGGTCTATACCCAGCTGGGTCAGACCGATTATGCCGCCGAGATCGCACAGATCCGTGCCTCCGGGGCGGATAGCGTGTTCTTCTTCCTGCCCGGTGGGATGGGGATTTCCTTCCTCAAGCAATACGCGGACAGTGGCGTCGATCTGCCCTTGGTCGGCCCGGCCTTCAGCTTTGACCAGAACATCCTGCAAGCGGTGGGCGATGCCGCCGTGGGCGTGAAGAACTCCTCCACTTGGTCCAAGGACCTCGACAACGCGGCCAATGCGGCCTTTGTCGCCGCCTATCAGGAGAAATACGGCCGACTGCCCTCGATCTACGCGGCACAGGGCTATGATACCGCGAACCTCCTCCTGTCGGCCATCGACAAGGCGGATGTGAACGACGACGCGGCCTTTGGCGCGGCGTTGAAGGCGGCGGATTTTGCTTCGGTGCGGGGTGAGTTCTCCTTTGCGGCGAACAACCATCCGATCCAGAACGTCTATGTGCGCGAAGTGATCAAGGAAGGCGAGATCTTCACCAACAAGATCGTCGGCACCGCGCTGGAAGACCACGCGAACGCCTACGTCGATGAGTGCAAGATGTAAATGACGCTGCCCGGCCCGTGAATGCCACGGGTCGGGTTCCCCCTCGGGCGCGTCAGGGAAGACCAAAATGTCCACCATTCTCATTCTTGAGCAGGTGCTGAACGGATTGCAGTTCGGCGTCATGCTCTTTCTCATGGCTGCGGGTCTGACGCTGATCTTCGGCGTCATGGGGTTGATCAACCTCGCCCATGGCTCGCTCTATATGGTCGGAGCCTTTGCCGCTGCCGCCGTGGCGGGGCTCACCGGCTCCTTTGTGCTGGCGCTGATTGCGGCCCTTGCTGCGGCGGCGCTGGCGGGGGCGGTGATCGAGATTGCGGTGATCCGCAGGCTCTATAACAGTGATCACCTCGATCAGGTGCTGGCGACCTTTGCGCTTATTCTGATCTTCTCCGAGGGCACTCGCTGGGTCTTTGGCTCCTTTCCGCTGTTTCTGGATATTCCGGCAGCGCTCTCTGGGCCGGTCACCTTGCCGGGGGGCATTCAATATCCGCTCTATCGTCTGACCCTGATCGGCGCGGGGCTCCTGGTGGCCTTGGGCCTCTGGCTGCTCATTGAGCGCACCCGGATCGGCATCCAGATCCGCGCGGGCGAGAATGACCGCGAGATGATCGCGGCGCTGGGGGTGGATATCTCGAAACTCTACACGCTGGTCTTTGCCCTTGGCGCCGCGCTGGCCGGTCTGGCCGGTGCGCTGGTGGGGGCGATCCAATCGGTGCAGGTGGGCATGGGCGAGCCTGTGTTGATCCTCGCCTTTGTGGTCATCGTCATTGGCGGCATCGGCTCGATCAAGGGGGCCTTTGTCGGCGCGCTTCTGGTGGGGCTGACGGATACGCTGGTGGGGATCTTCCTGCCGGAAGTGCTGAAGCTGTTTATGGACGCCGCCCCGGCCACCTCGGCAGGCTCCTCGATTGCCTCCATGTCGATCTACATCCTGATGAGCCTCGTGCTGATCTGGCGCCCCTCTGGCCTGTTCGGAGCCCGCTCATGACCCGCGAAACGCTGTTTAACGCGGCCCTTCTGTTGGGCCTGATCGCGGTGCCCGCTTGGGCGGTGCTGGCGGATGAACCCTTTACCATCACGCTGGCGACCCGCGCGGTGATCCTTGCGCTGGCGGCCGCGGGCTTGAACATCGCGCTCGGCATTGGCGGGCTTGTCAGCCTTGGCCATGCGGTGTTTTTTGGCATCGGTGGTTATGCCATGGGCATCCTCGCCCATCACGCGCAGAGCTACACCAACCTGATGGACTGGCCCTTTGTCATCCCCGGCACCAAGTTCATGCCGGTGATCTGGCTGGTGGCCATTGTGACCTCGGCCCTTGCGGCCCTGGTCATCGGCATCCTGTCGTTGCGCACCACCGGGGCCTATTTCATCATGATCACCCTCGCCTTTGGTCAGATGTTTTTCTACTTCGCCATCTCCTGGAGCGCTTATGGCGGCGAGGATGGCATGTCGATCTATGTGAGGAACAGCTTTCCCGGGCTGAATACGCTGGTGCCGATCCAGTTCTATGGCTTGTGCCTTGCGATGCTCGTCTTGGTGCTGATCTTCTCCGCCCGCCTGCGGCGCGCGCCCTTTGGGCTGGCGCTGAATGCGGCCCGTCAGGTGCCCGCCCGACTGGAGGCGGTAGGGATGGACCCGACGCGGCTCAAGCTCGTCGCCTTTGTCATCTCGGGCGTGATCACCGGGCTGGCGGGCGCGCTCTTTGCCGACCTCAACCGCTTTGTCAGCCCGAGCATGTTCAGTTGGCAGTTTTCCGGCGAGATCATGATCCTGGTGATCCTTGGCGGAGTGGGGCGGCTGTTTGGCCCGGTGGCAGGGGCGGTGACCTTTGTGGCGTTGGAGCATTTCCTCGGCGGTATCACCGAGTTCTGGCACATCATCCTCGGGCTCCTTTTGCTCGCCGTGGTGCTCTTTGCGCGCGGTGGCATCACCGGGCTAATCGCAGGCAAGGAGGTCCGCCATGACTGAGACTATTCTGGCCACAAAAGGCATCACCAAAAACTTTGGCGCGCTGCGGGCCAGCCATGATATCTCTATCGACCTGCGCGCGGGCGAGATCCACGCGATCATCGGCCCCAATGGCGCGGGCAAGTCGACCCTGATCGGACAGATTTGCGGCTCTCTCACGCCGGATGCGGGCCGGGTGGAGCTGTTGGGGCGCGATGTCACCGACCTCAGCACTGATCAGCGGGCGCGGGCCGGGCTTGGGCGCACGTTCCAGATCTCGGCGCTGGCGATGGAGGATACGGTGCTGGAAAACGCCACCCTCGGCGCGCTGGGCGCCAGCGGTCCGCCCTGGCGATTCTGGGCCTCGGCGCTGGGCGACAAGAGCCTGCGCGACAAGGCCGAAGCCGCCCTCGAACGGGTCGGTCTGGCCGAGGCGCGCGCCAAGCGCTGCTCTGACCTCAGCCATGGTCAGCGCCGCCAGTTGGAGGTCGCAGTGGCCCTTACGCTCAATCCTAAGGCCTTTGTGATGGATGAACCCATGGCGGGCCTCGGCGCGGCGGGGTCAAAAGAGCTGACCACCTTCCTAGATACTCTGCGCCACGAGGCACCGATCCTGCTCGTGGAGCATGATATGGACGCGGTTTTTGCCCTCGCCGACCGGATCAGCGTGCTGGTCTATGGTGAGGTCATCGCCACCGGCACCGTGGATGAGATCCGAAATGACCCGCGCGTGCGCGAAGCTTACTTGGGAGAAAGCGCATGAGCCCGCTTCTGAAGGCCGAGGGCCTCACCGCCTCCTACGGGGTCAGCCAAGCGCTGTTTGGCGTCGATCTGACGATCAATCCGGGCGAAGTGGTCGCGCTGATGGGCCGCAATGGCATGGGCAAATCCACGACGGTTAAGGCGATCTGCCGCATGATCACCTCGGGCGGTGCTTTGGAGTTTGCAGGCCAGAACCTGCACGCGCTGCCCAGCCACAAGGCCGCTCGTCTGGGCCTTGGTCTGGTGCCCGAGGGGCGGCGCTGCTTTCGCGATCTGACGGTGGCGGAGAACCTCCTCGCCACCAGCCGTCCCGGCGACTGGGACATGGCTCGCGTCACCCAGTTGTTCCCGCGCTTGGGAGAGCGGCAAGGGCAGCTTTCGGCGTCGCTTTCGGGCGGCGAGCAGCAGATGCTGGCGATTGGCCGCGCGCTGATGACAAACCCGCGCCTGTTGATCCTTGACGAGGCGACCGAGGGCCTCGCCCCGATCATCCGGCAAGAGATCTGGGCCGCCATCAACCGCCTGAAGCAGGACACCGACATGGCCATTCTGGTGATCGACAAGACCCTCGCCGAGCTGGCGCAGGTCTGCGACCGCGCGGTGGTTCTGGAGCGCGGTAAAACGGTCTGGAGCGGCGCCATGGCGGCGCTGACGCCGGATGTGACCGAACGCTACGTGGGGGTGTGATCCATGTTCGAGCTGCTCCAAAAGGTCCTGTTCAAACATTGCGACCCTGCGGGGATCGTCTTTTATCCCCGTTATTTCGAGATGATGAACGACTGTGTGGAGACGTGGTTCGACCAAGCGCTGGACTGGCCCTTCGAGAAGATCCACACTGGCCTTGGCGTGCCGACGGCCGCCATTTCCACCCGCTTCGCAGCGCCGAGCCGTCATGGCGACCATTTGATACTGCGGTTGGCGGTGATCAAGCTGGGCAAGACCTCGCTCACCTATCAGATGACAGCTCACTGTGGCGAAGAATTGCGGTTCTCGACCGAGGCCACTTTGGTCCATGTGGGGGCGGATGGCCGCCCGACACCCTGGCCCGAGGAGGTCCGGCGCCGGATCAATCTCGACGTGATATCCCCGCAATCCTGACAAGGGGCCCCGATCGGGGCCCTCTTGCTTGTGCGCGCATCTGCCCGCCAAACGGGTCAGAAGGCCAGCACCGCATTGCCCAGCAGGGTTCCCGCTTCGACCGCCTCATGCGCGGCGGCGATCTCGGCCAGAGCAAAGCGGCGATCAATGCGCGGCACCAACTGGCCGGCGGCGAGGAGCGCGTTGATGTCGGCAATCGCCTCCGCTTTAGCCTGATCGCTCATCGAGTAGACAAAGACGGGCTGCACATGGATGTTGCGGAAGGCGAGCGGATAGAAGGGCAGGGCGGGCGTCAGGTTCGAGGCCGAAGCATAGGCCCCCACAGACCCATTGAGGCAGAGGATCTGCGGATAGAGCGGCATATGGGCGGCGATGTCCACATCGACCACGTGCTGAATGCCGCCATTGCCGACTAGCGCCAGCAGTTGATCCAGCAGCGGGGCCGACTTGTAGTTCAGCACCTCATGGGCACCGGCCTCTCGCGCCATCTCGGCCTTGGTCTCTGAAGAGACTGTCGCGATAACCCGCGCGCCCTTGGCCTTGGCGATCTGGATCGCGGCATGGCCCACCGCTCCGGCACCGCCGGTCACCAGAACGGTCTTGCCCGCCACCGGACCTGCGCACATCAGCGCCCGGTGCGCCGTCATCGCAGGCACGCCAAGACAAGCACCTGCTTCGAAACCTGCGGGTTCCGGCAGCTCCACTGCGAGATGGGCGGGCGCTATGGCGTATTCTGCCGCGGTGCCGAGGCGACCCTGACCCAAGCCATCGGCAGAGCGGTTCACGTTATAGGTCCAGACGCGCTGGCCGATGCGGGCCGGGCCGACACCTTCTCCGACCGCCTCAATCACCCCGGCGCCATCATTGTGGACCAGAACCTGATCCGCAATCATAGGCCCCTGCGCGCCGGAGCGCAGCTTGACATCTGACGGGTTCACGCCCGAGGCGCGCATCTGGATCAGCACCTCGCCGGGACCGGGAACCGGCCGGTCGACCTCGCGCAGAACCAGCGTGTCCCGGGCCGTTCCCCTGCTGATGTTGAAGACCGCTTTCATGTTCTCTCCTTGCGTTCTGGACAGGAAGCCAATTGCCCGCATGAACCGGCAAATCGATCCTGATGGCAAGGGGGCTATGTCATTTTGATCCTGTTAACCAAAAAGGCGGATCCGTGGCAGTGATTAGTTATTGGGCAAGTAAATCTCCCTAGGCTGCCCGAACCCGGGTAGTGACTATGGTTTGGGAGACCTGTTGATGCGTCTTGGTCGGACACTGGCTCTCTTTGCGCTTATCCTTGTGATGCTCACCGGGATTTCCTTTCTCGGGTACCGCTACCTGACGCTTGCAAGCGAGTACCGTGCGCGCAACATGGTCCATCTCGCGTTCATGCACGAGATCCTCGACGTGCTGGAGCAGAACCCTGTGATCCGTCCCGGCGTTGGGCAGAAGCTGACCGAGATGCTGGACAGGGCGGATTCCCAGGCCCATTGGTGTATCCAGAATCTCTCGGCAACCGAACACCGTGCTTTCCTGTTGCTGGGCGCTGGTCCAGCCTTGGCGATCTGTGACGAGGCGATTGTTGAGACCCACCGCGCTGAGGCCCTGCTGATGCGCGCGCTTGAGCCTGAGGCCTTGCATCGGGTCGGGCTCGACAGTCCCTATTCCTACAACCTGCGGCTGGTGGCGTCGGTGCAGCACCTGCGCGACCTGAGCCTCAGGTTCCGCCCGGAACTCGACGTAATCGAATCCCGGCTTGTGCGCCTGGTGGAATTTGGAACCGCCCTGTCCAGCTTTTGCCTTGCCGTGGTCTTTCTGGCGCTGTCCCGGCAGATGGTGAAATCCTGGCGCCTGCTGGAGGAGCAGGCGCGTCAATTGAACCGCATGTCCCAGCGGGTGAAGGCCGCGATGGAAGCGTCTGCAGACGGTTTTGCAATCTTTGACGAGGAAAACCGGCTGGTGACCTGTAATGACACCTACCGCGATCTCAGTCATGCCGACCCCGAGGCTGTGAGGCCGGGGCTGACCCTCCAGGAAATCCTGCAGAGTGCGGTGGAGGCAGGCCACTATGCGCTGCACGGGAAATCGCCCCAGGAATATGTCAACCAGTACAACGCCCGTATCGAACTGAGCTTCTTTCGTGCCGAGACGCAGTTGGAGCTGTCCGAAGATCGCCACATCATTGCGCGGGTCAATGAAACCGATTTCGGCGACAAGGTGGTGACGCGCTCTGATATCACGCAGTTGGTGCGCAACGAGCGAGACCAGAGACACGTGGCCGAGGCCCTGCAGGAGGCAAAGGACCGGGTCGAGGAGCAATCCCTGCGTGATCCCCTGACGAAGCTTGCCAACCGTCGCCATCTGGATCGCGAGTTGAACCATCGCATCTGCAGCGAGATGGTCACGTTGGTGCGGATCGACCTCGACCGTTTCAAGAAGATCAACGATATTCTTGGGCATGAGGCCGGGGACTTTGTCCTGTGCCATGTGGCGGATGTGCTGCGCAAGCATACCAAAGCGGGCGATCTTCCGGCTCGGGTAGGGGGCGACGAATTTGTGGTCCTGTGCCAACCGGGCACGACTCTCCAACAGGGCGAGGCCTTGGCGCGCCGGGTGCTTCGCGCGGTTCTGGAGCCGATCTCCTGGGGCAACAAGCGGTGCAACTTCGGGGCAAGTTTCGGGGTCGCCACGGGCGAGCCCGGTGTGAATACCGCCAGTGAACTCCTCAGCAACGCGGATGCTGCCCTTTATCGGGCCAAGGCCTCCGGCCGGGCCACGGTTGAGGTCTTCACCTCCGAAATGCGGGCCGAGGCACTGGCGGAGCGGGCGCTGGCAGACCGGCTGCAACATGCGCTCGATGTCGGAGAGATTGTGCCCTATTACCATACCCAGCATGATGCCCGCACCTGGGAACTCTCCGGGGTGGAAGTACTTGCGCGTTGGGAGCACCCCGACCTCGGCGTGCTGGCGCCTGTGAAATTCCTCGGTATTGCCAAGCAGTTGGGGCTTGAGGCCGAGCTCGACGGACGCATTTTCGAAACGGCCGTGCAACAGATGTCGGACCTACGGGATCGGTCGATCCATGTGCCCCGGATTGCCTTCAACGTCTCGGCCCCGCGGATCATGGAACCGGGCTTCATCGACACCGTGCGCGCACGCATTCCCGATGAACGGGAACGTTTTGCCTTTGAAATCCTCGAGTCGATCTCCTGTGAGGAAGAGGGCGATGCCTTGATCTACTGTATAGATGCGCTGAAGGAGATGGGGTTCCTGATCGACGTGGACGATTTCGGCTCCGGCCATGCCTCGATCAACGGCGTCCTCAATATCGAGCCCGATGCCATCAAGATCGACCGCAATATCATCTTTCCCCTCGGCGAGAGCGAGCGAGCGGAGCGGATGGTAGCGTCCATCGTCGATCTGGCGCAGTCCCTCGAAGTGAAGACCATCGCCGAGGGGGTCGACACGCTGGAGAAGGCGCGGTTGCTGCGCCAGATCGGTTGCGACATCCTGCAGGGCTTCTATTTCTCGAAACCCCGCAGCTTTGCCGATTTGAAACTGAACCTGCTCGGAGTCGATCAGGATCGCAACGTCCTCTAGGCCGCGCCGCTGGCGCTAAGTTCAGCGCACCCGGGAGGCAATCCCTTCCAGAAGGTCGCGGGTTGCATTCTCCAGCCCGGGATGCGCGGCGAGCACCGGACTGCCAGCCTCCAGAAAGGCTTGCATGGCGCCATGGTTCACGGTGCCACCTGCCTCCAGGATCAGAACAAGGCCCGCGATCGCATCCCAGGGATTGAGATGCGCCTCGAAATAGAAATCGGCCCAGCCGGCGGCGACCGCCAGAAGACCGAAGCAGGCGGAGCCTTGCCGACGATAGTCGAACCCGCCGCCCAGCAGCCCCTCGATGCTGTCGAGATGGCTCTTGAGGCTGACCCGGTCCGAATGACCAAGGATGCCGAGGCGACTGTCGGTCGCGGGGCGCTTTCGCAGGTCAAGCCGTTCTGTATCGAGAAAGGCGCCTTCTCCCCGTTGGGCATGGGCCGTGCGTCCCAGATCCGGCAGGTGGATCACGCCGAGGTGCAAGTCCTCTTTGTAGAGGCAACCGATTGAAATGCCCCATTCGGGCAAACCGCGCAGGTAATTGGTAGTGCCATCAATTGGATCAACCACCCAAGTAAAGTCCCCTTTCCCTTGTCGCCCGCCTTCTTCGCCGAGGAAACCATCCTCCGGAAAGGCCGCGAGCAACCGCTCTCGCAACAGGGTTTCCACTGCTTGATCGGCGGCGGTGACAAAATCCTGCGGGCCTTTCACGGCGACAAAGCCGCTCCCCTGGGTCTGGCGCATCTCGCGGGCAAGGGCTCCGGCCTCGCGGGCCAGATCGCGCGCGAGGTCTAGGCGTCGGCTGCTGTTGGTCATGGTGCGTCTTTCTTTCGGGTCGTGCCGCGCCAGACCGGCGCGATGGGGATGGTGGCGACCTCAAACGGGCGGTCGATGTCCTCGATCCGGGCCTGCATCAGTTCCACCGCCAGAACGGCAGCCGCCCCGGCGTCCTGGCGGATGGTGGAGAGGTCGTTGCCCAGCCAGCCGGCCTGTTCGATGTCGTCATAGCCAAGGATCTGGAGGTCTTCAGGGATGCGGCAGCCCTGGCGCACGCGCAGTCCGTCCAGAAAGCCAAGCGCCAGCAGGTCGGTCGTGCAGAACACCGCATCCGCCTCGGACCCGGAGTCCTGAAACAGCTCCGCCGCCTCCAGCCCGTCCGGGTAATTCTGTCTCTGCGGCGAGATGACCGTGACCGGTAGGCCGGCCGCCCGGCAGCAGTCGGCAAAGACGCGGGCGCGACCGGTCACCGTATAGGTCTGCTCCTTGGGTTCCAACACTGCAAAGCGGCGGCCTCCGGCCTCGTACAGCATCTCAAAGGCCAGTTGGCCGGAGGCCTGGATATCCAGTTGCACCCGGTCCGCTTCGGTGCCGCGCAGGTCGCGGTTCACCAGAACCACCGGCACGGCGAGGCGTTTGCATTCGTCGATGATCTCGGCGGGGGGCGAGTCCGAGGTGACGATCATGCCCGCGACATTGTAATTCAGCAGCCGATCAATCAGGCCGGGCAGGGTCATATCCCCTTCGGCGACGATCAGGATCGGGCAATACCCCTGCGCCAACAGCTCGCGCGCGGCGACCTTGACCTGCAAGGCGCGGTAGGGCGTGTCGAGCCGCGAGGCCACCAGCCCCACCAGACCGGAGTTCTGGTCATGCAACCCGCGCGCCAGATAGTTGACCCGGTAGCCCAGCTCCTGCGCCGCCTTCATCACCCGCTCGCGCGTTTCCTCAGAGACGCGCCCCTTACCGGAGAGCGCCCGCGACACGGCAGAGCGGTGCACATTGGCCAATTTGGCTACGTCAAAGGAGGTCGGCTTTTTCTTCTTCTCGGTCATCAGCTTTGGCGCGCCCGAAGGTGGTCGCGGAACAGAAAGGGGAAGTGCAGGTTGGCAAGGTCGGGGGCGGCGTCGAGGATTTTGTCGAAGACTTTAGGGTCGCGCCCCATATAGGCGATCATCGGACGCGCGCCCGCCGCGCGACACCGGGCGAATTCGCCAAAGTCCTCGTCAGCAGTGAATTCCAGCACCGCAGGGCGCAGGGTCGCGAGGGCGGTGTCCAGATCGGGCAGGTCCTGTCGGCGGATCATGATCTGCGCCTCCGGGGCCTCGGCCCGCAGAGCGGCAAGACGCTGATAGTCAAAGGCCCAGAAGAAACACTGGTCCATCAAACCCTTGGCGCGTACGGCGGCAAGGACCGCGCTTGGGTCGGCCTTTTTCAACTCGACATAGAGCTTGCCGCCATAGGTCTTGGTGACCTCCAAAAGGTCGTCCAAGCTCGGCACTTTGGTGCCGCTGTACTGCGGCGCATACCAGGCGCCGGCATCAAGGCGCGCAACCTCCTCGGAGGTGGACCAGGCCACCATGCCGCGTCCATCGGTGGTGCGGTCAAAGCTGTCATCATGGATCACCGCGAGGACACCATCGCGCAGGGAATGCACGTCCAGCTCCACCACATCAAAGCCGGCCCCAAAGGCACAGATCGCGCCTTCCACGGTGTTTTCCGGCGCAAATTCCGGCGCGCCCCGGTGGCAGACGATCTCGATCTCGGCATAGGCGCGCGCATCGAAGGGATGCACCATTTCGGGCCGATCGGAGCAGATGCCGAGCACCGGCAGATGGCGCAGGTCAGCCATGCGGTGGGGGTCTTCCTCGTGCCAGAGGACGACCTTCTGCCCCAGCCGCTCGGCACAGGCAAAGAAGGCGGGGGTGAGCAAATCCTGCGGGCGCTCTAGGCTCTCCCAACACAGGTGAATGATATCCGCACCCTTGGCATGTTCAAACGGGTCGGCCCCAATGGGGACCAAAGCGGCGCGGGGGTAGGGGCATTGGGCGGCTTCTAGGGCGGCGACGGCCTTGGGGTCAAAGGCGCCAAGAATGGCGCGGGTGATGCCATGGGCCTCCAGCGCTTTCATCACCGGCAGGGCGGCGCTGGCGTCTTTGATGTCGGCATAGATGCCAGCCCCTAGATCCACCGCCAGCGCCAGGATGGTGGTGAAGGGCACGGCGGGCACCGCCAGCTGCCGCGCAGCCTCGGCGATTTCATCCGACGTCAGATCCGCAATCGCGCGGCCATCGGGCAGGGCGGCATCGTGATAGGTGATCAGCGTGCCACAGGCGGCGCGGCGAATGTCGACCTCCCAGAAATCAGCCCCCAGTCGGGCGGCTTTCTCATAGGCCTCAATCGAGCAATCCGGCGCATAGGCGGAGGCACCGCGATGGGCGATCACATAAGGGCGGGCGGGAGAGAGCCAGTCACTCATATCCGCTGTCCGTTCTGGTCAAACCGCAAAAGCTTGTCATGCGCGACGCCCCAATTCACTGTGTCTGCCAGCCTGATACCAGAGCCGGCCGGCTGAATGGAGCGCAATATCTCCCCCGTCGTCAGGCGGACGTCAAAAAGATCCTCGCGGCCTTGGGTTTCGACAAATGTGACACGGCCAGAGAGTGTGCTGCCGAACTGCGGGCCGAAGCTTTCGGGTCGCACGCCATATTGTGCCACCTGTGCTTCGCTCAGCCCAAGCCCCGAACCGGAGAGGAAAGAGATCGGCGGATTGCCGAGGAAGCCGGCGACAAAGGCGGTCTCGGGGCGCTCGTACATCGCGGTCGGCGTGTCATATTGCACAATCCGCCCGCCGTTCATCAAGGCGATGCGGTCACACATCGACATGGCCTCAACCTGATCATGGGTTACCAGGATCGCGGTCAGGCCGGTCTCTTGCTGCAGGCGGCGGATTTCTGACCGCATCTCCAGCCGCAGCTTGGCATCAAGATTGGCAAGGGGTTCGTCGAGCAGGAGGAAATCCGGTTGCCGCACCAGCGCGCGCGCCAGGGCCACCCGTTGTTGTTGCCCACCGGAGAGCTGCGCCGGACGGCGATCGAGCAGTGCGTCGATCCGCACCAACTCGGCATATTTGCGCACCATCGCCTCGCGGTCGGTGCGGTTCATCTTTTGCACCTTGAGCGGAAAGACGATGTTCTCCGCCACCGTCATATGGGGATAAAGCGCGTAGTTCTGGAATACCACGCCCACGTTTCGCGCTTGGCTCGGCAGATGGGCGACATCCTTGCCGCCAAACATCAGCTGGCCCTCGTCGATGCGGTGGATGCCGCAAATGGCAAAGAGCGTGGTGGACTTGCCGCAGCCCGAGGGGCCGAGAAGCGCAATCATCTCGCCCGAGTGAACCGAGAGCGACATGTTTTCGATCACCGTGGTGTCGCCAAAGCGCTTGGTGAAGTTGATCAGGTCAAGTTGCATCAGCCCTTGGTGCCTCCGCCATAGATGTTCATGAGATGTTTTTGGAACAGGAGGTAGATCACCACGACCGGGGTCGCGTAAAACAGGCCTACCGCCTTGAAAAGATTGAAGTCCGCCTTGGTGTCATCCAGGATCAGCGAGCTGAGATAGGTGGAGAGCACCCGCGCGTCTGACCCCGGTGCGAGGACTTGCGGCAGGATGTATTCCGACCAGCCGGAGAGGAAGGAAAACAGGATCAGCGCCATCAGACCGGGCTGCACTTGCGGTAGGACCAGATACCACCAGACCGTGGCGCGGCTGGCGCCATCCTGCACGCCGGCCATTTCGATCTCCCACGGCACGGTGTCGTAAAACCCCTTCATGATCCAGATGCCCAAGGGCAGCTCCAGCGCGGTTTTCACCACGATGACGCCGATCAGCGTGTCATAGAGCCCCAGCATCTGCAGGATCAGAAAGATCGCGATGATCAGCGTGATGGTCGGAAAGGCGTGCAGCACGATGAGCCCGGCCAGAAAGAAACCCCGCGCCGGAAAGTTCAGCCGCGACAGCGCGTAGCCTGCGGTCAGTGACACCATGGTCACCACCAGCGCCGAGGTGGTGGCAAAGACAAATGTATTGGCGGTCGCCACCCAAATGCTGCCGCGCGCCTCGGCCACCGGCTCCCACAGAAAGCGGAAATGCTCCAGCGTGAACCGCGTCGGCACCAGCGAGCCGGGGGCGGTGTCGGTAAAGGCGTCGATCACTGAATAGCCGCACATGATGAGCAGGGGCAGGGTGACCACGGTGAGCAGCAGAAGGATCGGCCAGTTCTTTGCGGGCATCGGGTTATCCTTCGATCAGCGGCTTGGTGATCAGCCGTTTGAAGTTGAACAGGCGGAAGTAGATCAGGCTCGCGCCGATGCCGATCACCACCAGAACCAGCGCAAAACTGGCGCCGAGGCCGTATTCCAGATTGCCCCCATAGTTGCTGAGGGCGGTGTGATAGGCGGCCAAGGACCAAACCTCGGTCGAGCGCCCCGGCCCGCCATCGGTGGCCAGCAGGATGTATTCAAAGGACGTGAGCAGCGAGAGCGTCTGATAGCAGGTGATGAACAGGATCGGCCAAGCCAACTGCGGCACGATGATCCAACGCACCTGTTGCCAGCGGCTCGCCCCGTCCACCTCGGAGGCATGCAGCATCGAGGTCGGAATGGCGCGGATGGCAGAGGAGAAGATGATCATCCCCATCGAGGCCCCGACAAAACCATTGATCAGCACAACCGCGGTCCAGGCGTGATAGGAGGTGTCGAGCATCCAGTTCTTCGGGCTCATCCCCAGATAGCCGGAGACGGTGGACAGAAATCCCGTGTCCCAGGTGAACCAGCGCCACATCAGCACGTAAAGCACGGGCGGCAGGATGCGCGGCAAGAACCAGATGGCCCGGAAGAGCGCGCCTTGCCCCTTGGGCAGGTAAAAGGTGGTAATCGCCAGAAACAGGCCAAAGCCCACGTTAAAGGCCAGCGTCAGCGTCACATAGAGAAGGGTATTGGCCGCATAGCGCAAGGTAGAGGGCAGGGCGAACAGCAGCTTCACATTGTCCGTGGTCCAGACCCAACCGGTAAAGGCGGCCTCGGTGATCTGATCGCTCAGCTCCGGTCTTGTGCCGGTCTCGGACAAGGCGGCACGAAAGGCGGCCTCCTCGGAAAAGCGTTCATTCAGGATCGAGCGTTTGAACAACTCGGTCGCGGCCTTGCGGTCACGGGTGTTGCGGATCGCATTGGCGCGCAGGTCTTTCAGCGCGCGTTCCATATCGCGCCGGTCGGAAAATTCTGCCCCGGCGTGGAGCTGCGCCAGCTCGTCGGCGGTGGCGGGGGAGGTGGCCGCAGCCAGTGCGGCAAGGCCTGCCTCATCTACCCGGTAGCCGCCCGCCTCCAGCTTTGCCAGCGTCTCTTTCGGCAACCCTTGATCGGCGAGGGCGCGCAGGGTGGAGGTGTTCAGCAGGTAATCGCCGCCCATCACCCCGGTCGCGGTCGACATATTGGTGAAGGCAAAGAACCCGGTCAGCACCACGGGCAACAGGAAGAACAGCGTCACCATGACCAGTGCGGGGCTCAAGAAGGCGAGGCCCAGCCAGTTTATTCTGCGCATGACGGATCCGGGAAGGTGAGAGGGGATAAGGTGGGAAGGCGGCGAGCCGCCCTCCCGATCTTCTTGGGGGAAGATAAACTTAGCGGACGATCAGCTCATCGCCGAGCTTGGCGGTCATTTCCGCTTCAACTGCGGCCACCGCTTCGGCCGGGGTCTGCACGCCGGCCCAGGCCGCCTCGAGACCTTTCCACATGGTTTCGGCAAAGACGCCGTATTGCAGGTGGTTGGGCTGCGCATTGGCGGTGCCCAACAGGCGCTCGGTCGCCTCATCCGCCCAACGGTTGTTGGAGTAAAGCTCCACGTTGGACTGCTGTTTGGTGATGCCGAGATGGGCGGATTTGATCGCATGCAGCGCGTTCATGCGCGGCTCGGAGGCGATCTTCAGCAGCTGTGCCGCCACTTCCTCAACCTTGTCGTCTTGCTGATCGGTCAAGAGATAGACCAGCGGCTGAGTGATGGTATTGGCATGTCCCTTGTCGTTGCCCGCCGGGATCAGCGAGAACTGGATGGTGCCAAAGAAGTCCGCATTGCCTTCCTGCCCGGTATAGCGCGCGTAGTGCCAGGTGCCGCCATGCCAGAGCGCTGCCTTGCCGTTGGCAACCTCGTTATACCATTGGCTCCATTCGGTGCCGATATGGTTCTTGCGGGTCACGCCAGCGGCCACGGCATCGACGAAGAACTGGTACATCTCTTCCATCGCGGCCTTGTCGAGCACCAGCTTGCCGGTCTCTGGGTCCTGCAGGACGCCGCCAAAGGACTGATAGAACTGGGCAAAATCCGGCCCGTTCGAGACGCGCGGATAAAAGCCATAGCCCGCTTCCACCAGACCCATGTCAACGGCCTTCTTGGCGTCCACCAGCACGTTTTGCAGAGTGTACTCGCCCGAGGCCACTTTGGCGGGCAGGGCGTCGATATCGGCGTCGGAATAGCCGATGCCCTTCAGGGTTTCTTTCCAGAAGAAGAACGGACGGCTTTCCGCGTCCTGCGGCAGACCCCATTGCACGCCATCATAGGCGGCGATCTTCATCAGGTTCGGGTAAATGTCGTTGAGCGGCCAGGCGTCGAGGTCGAGATAATCTTCGACCGGCACGATGTAGCCCGCTTGCGACCAAGGTGCGATGTCGAGGTGAGAGGTCACCACGATGGTCGGCGCGGTGCCCGCTTCGGCGGCCAAGGTCACCGCCTGTTTGAACTCTTCCCAGCCGCCAAAGTCGCGCTTGGCTTCTACGGTGATGTTCAGCTCTTCGCCCTGCAGCGCATATTCACGCTCCAGCATGTCGGCGGCGATCTCGATGGCTTCCCAGCGATAGCTGTCCGCATCGTTCGAGCCACCGGCCCAAACGGTGATGTTGATATCCTCGGCAAGGGCGGCAGTGCCGCAGGCGACGAGTGCTGTGGTGGCGAACAAAGCGCGCAAGTTGGTCATGGTCATTTCCCCGTGGTTTCGGCCAATGATCGATGCAGTTGGCACATTATGCTCATGATCTGAGCACACGTGTGCACACCCTGTCTAGGATTTAAGCGATTCGTGTTTCACTTTTTTGACGGAGGCTTTTGGGGCACGGTGGGGCGACGAAAAACGCCTCGGGCCGCAGGCTCCGAGGCGTCAGTTGGCCGTCAGGAAAATCGCGGGAAATCAGCCCTTTGGGCTAAACCTCAAGGAGAGGCAGGACATGCCGCCATCCAGCTTTGCCGCCTCGGAATTTCCGATCTCACGGAGGTTGAAACCGGCCTCAATCAGCCGATCGCGGGTCTGGGGAAAGCCTGCGGGCATCAGCACCAGATCGTTGAACCGGATGGTATTGGCCGCCGCCTCCTCGCCCTCAGCGGTGAGAATCACCCGGTAGTTTTCAAAGCAGCCGGAGGCCGCCAAACGCTCGGTCGCCAGCACGGTCTCGCCATCCAGAAGCGAGCAGTCAGTCTTGAAATGCAGCACGCCTTCCGGGGTGATGACCTCGCGCACGGTATAGCCCCAATCGGCCACCAGCTGGCGCAGCTCTTCGATCCCGGCGGCATTGGTGCGGGCGGAGCGGCCGACCAGAATTTCCGTCTCGGTGGTCAGGATATCGCCCCCTTCGATAAAGGCCTCAGGCCCCGAAATTTCCCGCACATCGCTGTAGAGCGCGCGCAGATGCGGCGCCATTTCCGCCGCCTCGCCCAACCGGGTCGGTGCGCCGGGGCGCATCACGATGGCGCCTTCCTGCAGGCAGAGCGCGGTGTCCTCGACAAAAACCGCGTCGGGGTAGGCCTCCAGCGCCTCCAGCACCAGAACCTCGGCGCCGGTGTCGCGCAAGGCGCGCACGTAATCAGCGTGGTGGCTGGCAAAGAGGTCGAGGTCGGGCGTGCCCGTGTCCACGGCGCGCAGGCCCTTGGTGATGCTCACGCTTGGTTTGCGCGAAATCGCATGGGTGAAGCGGAACGAACGATCCGTCATGGGGGTGGTCCTTGATACTTGGTCACAAAGAAGGGGTCAGGCGGTGCGGCGCGGCATGCGCCGCTCCAGCAGGCGGAAGCCGATCACCATGACAAAGGTGAGCAGCAGATAGATCAGCGCCACAAACAGCAGCGGTTCATAGATGCGATAGGTCTCTTGCCGGACGATAGAGCCTATGCCGTAGACCTCGTAGACCGTGATGGTGGCGGCCAAGGGGGTCGATTTCAGCGTCAGGATGAATTCGCCGGCCAGCGTGGGGAAGACGTTTTGCAGCGCGCGCGGCAGCCAGATCCGGCGCAGCACGGTGAAGGGCGACATGCCCATCGCGCGGGCTGCCTCGAGCTCGCCTCTCGGCACGCCGCGAAAGGCGCCGCGCATCACCTCGCCCTCATATCCCGCCACGCTGAGCGAGAAGGCGACCACCGCATAGGGGAAGGCCTCGCGCAACAGCGGCCAGATCATCGTCTCGCGGATGCCGGGGATCGAGGGGAAGAGCGAGCCAAGCCCGTAATAAATCAGCCAAATCTGGATCAACAAGGGCGTGCCCCGGATCACGGTGCAGAAAAGACGCGCCGCCCAGGCAAGCGGCCAGGGACCGGTGACCTGCACCAGACCAATCGGGATCGCCAGCGCCATGCCGAAAAAGATCGACAGGCCCAAGAGCTCCAGCGTGACCAGAATGCCTTCGAGAAAGCGGGGCAGATAGTCGGGCAGCCAATACCATTGCATGATCCGCTCTCCCTTACATCTGCGTCGGCTGGCCGCGTCGCAAGCGCCGCTCCAGCAGGCCAAAGCCAAGGGAGGACACCAAGGTCAGCGCCAGATAGAGCCCGCCCGCCACCATGTAGAACATGAAATACTCCCGCGTCGCGCCGGCTGCCTGTTTGGTCTCCAAGGCCAGCTCGCTGAAGCCGACAACGGCCAGGAGGGCGGTGTCCTTGGTGGTGATCAGCCAGAGGTTCGACAGCCCCGGCAGCGCATAGGGCAGCATGATCGGCAGAGTGATCCGGCGCAGCACGGTCAGGGGGCGCAGGCCCATGGCGCGGGCGGCCTCGACCTGCCCGTGCGGCACTGCCTGAAAAGCGCCGCGAAACACTTCGGTGGAATAGGCGCCCTGCACCAGCCCTATCACATAGATCCCGGCCCAGAGCCCGTTGATGTCGACCCGCTCCAGCCCGAGGCTTTCGCGCAGCGCGTTCAACAGATCGGTGCCCGCGTAATACAGAAGCAGGATCAGAACCAGTTCTGGCACCGCGCGGATCACCGTGGTGTAAATCTCCAGCCCCCAGCGCAGGACCGGGCCGCCATGTATCTTGCCCAGGGCGCCCATAAGGCCGATCAGCAGGCCGAGCCCGTAGGCGCCCGCCGCGATCTGCACTGTATGCAGAAGGCCCATGAGCAGATTGCCGCCCCAGCCGGGCGGGCTGAGGGCAAGAAGGTCGGAGAAATTGTCCATGACAGGCGCGGTCTTTCGTCAGCAAAGGCACCGGGCCACCCAGTGGTGGGCAGCCCGGTGAAGCGGTCGGGGATCAGCCGCCGTAGATGTCGAAGTCGAAGTATTTCTCCGAGATCGCGTCATAGGTGCCGTCTTCGCGAATCTTGGCGATGGCGGCATTCATTTTCTCTTTCAGCTCGGTGTCTTCCTTGCGCAGGCCGCCGCCGACACCGGGACCGAAGATCGCCACATCATTGAGCTCGGCCTTGATCTCGAAATCCTGGCCCGCGTCGCTGTTCAGGAAGTCCTGGAAGGCGAGGCTGTCGCCCACCACCGCGTCGATGCGCCCGGCGACGAGGTCCTGGTTGTGCTCGTCAAAGGTGTTGTAGGTCTTCACATCCGCGGTGGCGCCAAAATGCGCGTCGACATAGTTGGCATGGGTGGTGGAGACCTGAACGCCGACGTATTTGCCACTCAACTGCTCGGGGTCACCGGTCAGCTCCATGGACTTCGGCGCCACCAGCACCGCCGGAGTGTTGTAGTATTTGTCGGAGAAATCGATGGTTTTCATCCGCTCTTCGGTGATCGACATCGACGCCATGATGACATCCATCTTCTTGGACAGCAGGGCGGGGATGATGCCGTCCCAGGCGATGGGCACGATTTCGCAGGTCTCCTCCATCGCGGCGCAGATGGCGCCGATCATCTCGACTTCCCAACCCTGCCAGCTGCCGTCGGCGGCCTTCTCGGCAAAGGGCGGATAGGGTTCGGCGGCGATGCCGACCTTAACGTCGGCACTGGCAAGACCGGCGGTGAGGATCAGCGCCGCAGCCACCGAGCCGGTGAGTTTGGTCAAAGTTTTCATTCTGTTGGTCTCCCTGTTTTGGTCGTTTGTTTTCTGGTTTGTCTGGTTTCTGGGTCGGATCAGTGGACCGAAGCAACAAAGGCGCGGCATCTGTCACTGGTGGGGCTGCCGAAGACCTGCTCTGGCGGGCCTTCTTCCTCGATCTGGCCCTGATGCAGGTAGAGAACCTTGCTCGACACATCGCGGGCAAAGCGCATTTCATGGGTGACGAGCAGCATGGTGCGGCCTTCCTCGGCGAGTTCGCGGATCACTTTCAGCACCTCGCCCACCAATTCCGGGTCGAGCGCCGATGTCGGTTCGTCAAACAGCATCACCCGGGGATCCATCGCCAGGGCGCGGGCAATCGCCACCCGCTGCTGCTGGCCGCCGGAGAGATAGGCCGGATAGGCATCGCGCTTCTCCCAGAGGCCGACACGGGCCAGATGTGCCTCTGCGC
Source organism: uncultured Paracoccaceae bacterium (assembly GCA_937146765.1). Classification (GTDB taxonomy): domain Bacteria; phylum Pseudomonadota; class Alphaproteobacteria; order Rhodobacterales; family Rhodobacteraceae; genus Epibacterium. Next base: position 43,950 of record CAKZRP010000065.1, read on the forward strand.
GGTCGCGGGCTTCGGCGCGGGGCAGGCGGAGAATCTGCACCGGACCTTCGATCACGTTCTGGAGCACGGTCATGTGCTGCCAGAGGTTGAAGGACTGGAACACCATGCCGAGGCGCGCACGGAAGCGTTCGAGTTGGTGGCGGTCGCGAGGGACCAGCCCCTCGCGGCCGGGTTTCAGGTTCAACTGCTCGCCACCGAGGAAGATGCGGCCGCTGCTGGGTGTTTCCAACATGTTGATGCAGCGCAGGAATGTGCTCTTGCCGGATCCGCTGGACCCGATCAGCGACACCACATCGCCATCCTGCGCCGTGACCCCGACACCGCGCAGGACATGCAGATTTCCAAAATGTTTGTGCAGGTCCTCGACCGTGATGGCGGCGGGGGGAGAAAGCGCGTCGTCTGGCATAGATCGGGTCCCTGGTCCTGGGGCTTTGCACAGGAGCCTAGGGGCGATCACCGGTCGAGGTCAACATTGTTGCACGGATGTGCAGTCAAATTCTGCCCGGACCACCGGCATCGCCCGGATCCTTTGCACGGTATCAGCCAGCGACGGTCAAGCAGGCCTGCGGAACCCGAGGCGAGAGGCAGCAGACGCAGAACGCAAAGGCTGCACAAAGGGCAAGGCGTGATCAGTGGGAGGAGCGGGCCCATTGCTCCGCCAACGCCCGGGCGCTGCGCTCCGTGAGGATGAGGGCGCAGAGGGTCTCCGGCCGCTCCGCCACCGCGAGCACAAGACCGGGTGCCAGTTCCATCAGTCGCAGGCACGCGCGCGAGGGATGGATGGCCAGGCGGCCGACGGTCCGGCGCGTGCCCACCGAGGCCTGCGCCAGGGTGGCCTCCAGCATCGGCGTGAAGGCCGAGGTGAGGTCGAGGTGTCGTGCCCGGTCGCCTCCGGGCGCCAGCCAGGCAACGGCCAGAGCCTCGGCCTGAGCCGCGGCGAGCGGATCGGGCAAGGGGCCGTCGGGTTCTGCCAGGCCAAGCGCGTGCCGCAGCAGAATCACATCGCATTGGTCTGCGCTGGGGCGAATCGTGGCGGCCTTGCTCTCGATCGAGAGGCGCTCGGTTGCGGGCAGGGCCGCCACCCGGTTCAGGAGACTGGCAGCGAGACCGGCAACACTGTGATCGGTCGCCTTGCCCTTCGGGTCCTGCGCGCTGTCAGAAACCCAGGTCATGGCCACCAGGGCGCGGCGGACCACATCAAAGGTGGCTATTGGGGTCCCCTCGGCACATAGGGTCAAACGGCGCGGCAGAACCGTCTCGTCCATCTGCTGCATCAGCGGGTACAGCAGGGTTGCGGCAGTCAGCGGCGCGGGCGGTTCCGGCTGCTGCGAAAGGCGGGCGAGCCGCAGCCAGAGCGCACCGCCCCGCCGAGAAGGAACAGAGTGCGGCATGGCCCTGCTCATGACAGGCCCGTCGGTATCGCCCCGAGCAGGAACCGGCGAGCCGCGGGCAACAGGGTTTCGGCCCCGGCCGGAGACGCGCAGAGAAGGATCAGGGCGTCCTGGGGCAGGGCGGGGTTGCGCAGGAACAGGCGCGTGCCGCGATCGTCGATCAGCCGGATCTCCTCGACGTCCGCGGGCTGTCCCATCAGCGCCGGCGGCAGCAGCCGTGCCGCATGGTGCCGCAGGGCAAAGGCGTCCTCGGCTTCGGCACTCAACTGGTCGAGCAGCTCCTGGCGCACCTCCGGCACCGCTGCATGGCGCAGAACCAATCGCGCTTCGAGATCGCAATAAGCGACGAGGCGGCAATCGGGGCCGGAGCAACGCAACGAGTCCAGCCCCGCCAGCATCGCGGGTGCACAGCCGGTGAGAGAGGCGAGGGACGCAGTCATCGGGTGCTATGATCCAGTCGTGGACGGCGCGGGCGGGGGGTGACGCAGTCCGGGGTCGGGCGGACCCGGCGCGGCTGGATGCGCAGGTTGCCCAGATCGGCCTCTTCCGCCATGTCCAGCTCCTCGGGAGAGAGGGACAACGGCGTGCTGTGCCCCGGCGCGGGTTCGGTCACCTCTGCCTCAGCGGGGGCGAGCCGACGCAGGGCCGGACGTTGCAAGTCGGGTTGCGGGGCCAGAGCGGCGAGATCCTCAGCTTCGGCGCGTTCCGCCTCGGCATCCGCTTCCGCCTCCCATTTCAGCAACCGGTCGATCAGATGCTCGATGAACTGATCGGCGCCGCTGGTTTTCCAGGCTTCCATGTCATCGCCCGCCGAGAGCGCCAGCGGCAGGGCAATCGGGAAGGTGGCGCTGAAACTGCCTTCGGTCTCCCGCTCCAGCCGCCGCAACACCCGGGCGCGGTCCCGCTCGGAGGTGAGCTTGTCGCAATGGGTCACCAGCAGGATGCCCGGGCCGCGCAGCCTGGGGGCCAGGATCGACCAGAAGGCGGCCTCGCTCTGACGCCAGGCCTGGGTGGCCGAGGTGCACCAGATCACCCCGTCGATCTCCGGAAGGACCGCCTGCCAGACCTCTGCGGGCATATTGGGATCGGAAATCCCCGGCATGTCGATCAGATCGCAGAGCTCCAGTGCCTCCGAGGGCAGCGTCAGATCAATGCGGCGCGCCTGGTCGAGATCCATCTGGCCGAGCTCTGCCAGCGCGATCTCCGCCTCGCTGCCATCGGTGCGGGTCACCAGCGCGCGTTCCGTGCCATGGCTGATGCAGACCGGGGGCAACCGGGTGGCGGTGACCTTCACCGGCAGCGGGCGGCTCCCGAGGAGCAGGTTGGTCAGCGTGCTCTTGCCGGCGCTGAACTCTCCCATCAAGGCGATCCGGGGCTTGCGGGGAAGGGCGGTGGTCTCGGACATGGAATGCGGTCTCCGGGGGAAGGGGCGGTATGGAAAAGGCAGTAGGAACGTGTCAGGCGATCAGACGTCGCAGAGTCCTGAGGGCGGCGGGGTCGGCCTCCACCGGCAGGAAGCCGGTGGCGCGCAGGGGGGCTTGCGCATCCTCTCCACGGCCACGGGCTGCGGCGATCTCGGTCAGGATGTCACGATGGCGATCGAGCGCCTCGGCCAGGCGACCGAGGGCGGCGGTGCGGATCTGCTGCGCCTGATCCTGCCGTAGCGCGGTCATGAAAGGTTCGGTCTCGGCAGCGATCTTGTCGCGGAAGGTCTCGGCAAAGGCGGCATAGCCACGGGCGCGCCGCCACCAGCTGCTCCACCAGCTGCCTTTGACATCAAGCGCGATGGTCTGGGCCAGCGCCACCGGCGCGGGCAGGGGCGGCACTTCGGGCACCGAGATCTGGATGCCTTCTACGGCGTCGCCAAAGGCGTCGTAGAGATGATGCGCCACATCGCCTAGGGCGGCATTGTAGCGGTCCTCCAGCCCTTCGCCGAGGCGCTTGCCCATCACCGAGACCGCACTGCGCAACAGCAGCCGCAGGCCGGTGGGGTCATAGTGCCAGGGGCTGTCCTCGCCCCAGTCCTGCAGATGCGCGATCAGCGAATGGGTGGCGCGATCCAGAAAAGTGTCATGGGCGCGCCCGGCGCGTTCGGAAAACTCGCTCAGAACCCGATCGACCTCGGTTGCGCAGGCAGACAGGTGCGCGTCGGCCAGAGCGTCGAAGCTCTGCAGGCTGTCGGCAAGGCTGGAAAACCCCGATGCGGGATCCGTGCCGCCGCCGATCCGGATGCCTTCGGCGGCGGCCTGCGCGGTGGCGAGGGTCAATGCGTCGCTGGCGATGCGACGGATCAGGGGCTGCGCTTCGGTCTGCGCCACCCGCGATGCAATCGCCCGGTTCAGCGCCGGCAGGCCCGACAGGGCCCAGACCAGATCGCGCGGGTCCAGATCCTGTCCGGGCGGCCTCTGCGGGTTGAGCGGGCCGGCCTCCGCCCAGTTGAACAGCGCCTGCGCCGAGGCCTCCGGCATGGCGTCGAGATTGCCTGCCAGCACCGCATTGGCCCAGAGCGCGCTGCCAAAGAGGATCTCCACCCCCTCGGGCACGTGATGATCGCCCAGCGTGGCGCGCAGGCTCGCCTCGATCTCGGGCACCTGCCGGGCCGGGTCCGACAGCTCGTCGATGCGGTTGACGAACAGGACCACCTGCTCCGTCTGCAGGTTGCTCAGCATCCGGATCAGGCCCAGATCGACGGTGGAGAGCGCCTGGCTCGCGGTCAGCACCACCACGCAGGTGCGGCTGTCGCGCAGGGCCTGCAGGGTGATCTGTTCGCGCATCAGGAAGGTGTCGTTGACCCCGGGCGTGTCGCGCAGGCAGAGCGCGCAGGGAAGCACCGCGCTGCCAAGGTAGAGATCGGCCGAGCGGGTGACATCGGCAAATCGGCCTTGATGCTCTTCCGCCTCGGGGGCAAGACCGGGGTCGTCGCCAAGGCAGATGTAACGCTCGATCAGGTTCTTGTCGAAATAGCCATAGTCATGGCTCTGCCCCATCAGCAGTTCGAACTTGCGCCCCAGTCGTGCCTTGGCGCGGGCGCGCATGGTCTCCACCTGGGTGCGGATTTTCTCCATCTCGGTCTCGGCCCCGGCGCGCCCGGCCATCTCGCCCATGCGGCCGCCGCGGCTGAGCAGGTGGTCCCATTCCTCCTCGGTCATGAACCGGAACCGCGCCCGGGTCTCGCCCCGAGCCTGGCCGGGGCTGAGATGCAGCGAGGTCACCACCGAGGTCCAGGGGTTCACATCCGAAGGCAGCAAATCCGACCAGCCCGCCATGGCATTGACCAGGGTGGTCTTGCCGGATTTCACCTGGCCAAGAAAGGTCACTGCCGGTTCAAAGAGATCCAGTTCCTGATCCAGTCGCTGCAGGTTGCGGGCGGTCTTGTCGCCCGGCAGCGCGGCAAGGGAGCGCAGCGCCCGGCGCAGTTCCGCCATCTGCCCTGCGGCCTCCTGTAGCGCCTCCAGCCCCTCGGCCAGATTGCCGGGCTGATCCGTTCGGCGCAGGATGGTCGCCTCAGGGGCTGCTAGGTCGATCTCGGGATCAAGGTACATCTGGAACGTGTCCTGTTGAAGAGCAAAGGCAGGGCGGAGCGGCGGTGTCAGGGGGCGGTCATCTCGCGTCGGAGCTGCAACAGGACGGTGACCGCATCGATGGCCGCTTCCTCGTTCTGTTCCAGCTGGCACAGCATCACCACCTCTTCGCCTTCGCGGGCGGCGTCCTCCACCGCCCGCAGACGCTCGGAGCCTGCCGCATGAGGCTGCACGCTGCGCAGCACCTCGCGCAGCGCGGAAAGAGTCCCGTTGAAGATGCAGTTGAGATCGGGCGTCTCGCTGTCCTGGCATTGGCCCATCAGGCTCTGCGCCTGATCGCGGATCATCGCTGCCGCCTCGGCCAGAAGATCGGACTCACGGGCCGGGATTGGCGCCGTGCGCGGCGCATGTGCCGGGCGCACAGGACGGGCCACCTCCGGTCGCTGTTCCGGGGCGGACCTCTGGGCGTGAGGCGCGGCGGGGGCGGGTGTGATGTCCGGGCGCTGGTCAGGCAGCGCGAACTGGCGCAGGAGCATCTCCGCCTGATCGAGGTCGCTGGTGCGGCCGAGATCGATCTGATGCATCAGATCGTCATAGAGCCGTTTGCCGCCGCTGGAATGCCAAAGCTGTCGGTCGACACCGGCGCCTTCGCGTCGGCCCACCTGGGCGGTGAGCCCCTGAATGGCGGCCAAGGGGTAGAGCCCCAGGAACTCCTGGGCCGCCACCTCTTCCATCCGGGCAAGGGTGTCCTTCAGGGTTCCGCGCATGATGCGGCGGTCGGCCATGGTCAGCACCAGAAAGCCGTGATCTTTCTTTTCCTCGGGCACCGCGGCCCAGAGCGCCTGTTCGGGGCCGGAATAGTCGGCACTGCAGAACAGCAGAATGTCCGCATAGGCCACCGCCTGCTTCATGATCGCCGATTGTCGTGCCGGGGCACCGCAGAGCGCGATCTCCGTCAGGCTCATGCCGCGCAGGCGCAGGTCCGGCAATTCCTGACGCAACCGCAGCAGCGCGCTCTCGTCCTCACCCGCAAAAGAGTGCTCCGAGAGGCGCCCCGCCAGGCTCTGGATCCGACCGTCGCTGCCCTCAATCTCGGCCCTGGCCTCGGGGCCATAGGTGATCTCGATCATCCCCGCAGAGGGACCCTGTCCAAGCACCTGCTCGCCCAGCAGCATGTCGATCAGCGCCGACTTGCCGCTGCCCGGCAGGCCGATCACAACCACCTGAACCGGTTTCTGCAAGCGGGTCAGCAAGCGACGGCTCCAGTCGGCATATTGTCGCGGGATCAGCCCGGCGGCGAGGGTTTCGCTCAATTGCCCGGTGAGCGGGCTCATGTCGCTGGTCACTACGGCGTCGGCACTCATATCGCGGCCCCATCCCGAATGCTGTGGTCAAATTGCAAACCGTCCCGGCGGTTGCCTGCGGCCCAGAGGGTCAGCCTGCGGCGGCGGCGCGGGGGCGGTGCGGTCGCCAGGACCGGCGTCGGCATGACCCGGATCAGGCAAAAGGCGACGTTGTCCTGTTCCGGCAGATCCTGTGCCTCGATCCGCGCCAGCAACTGCTGGCTCAGCGCCGCGCTGCTGAGGTCACGCCCTTCGCTGAGCAACGTTTCGATCTCGCGCACGCTCAGGGCCAGCAGGCCGTCGCTGGTCGCAAGGATGAGGTCGCCCGCCTTCAGGGTCAGTGGCGCATCGCGGCAATCCATCAACGGAATCTCGTGTCCGGTCAGCACCGAGGTCACGCAGTCGCGGTCGGGATGCCTCTGCGCCTCTTCTGCCGAGAGTTCTCCTGCGGCCACCATGCGATCCAATTCCGCAGCCAGCGAGTGATCGGCATTGAGGCGATAAAGGCGCCCAGCACGCAACAGCAGCAGCGGCGAGTCTCCGACCGAGACCCAATAGAGCCGATCCTCCACAATGACGGGGGCCAATAGGGTTGCCCCCATGCCGAGGGCCTCCGGACGGCTCTCGGCATAGGCCCGGATGCAGGCATTGGCCTCCTCCGCTACGCCGGTCAGCACATGACGGATCCGCGGCTCCAGCCGGGTCGGCGCATCGGACCACAGCTTCAGCCCGGCAAAGACCTCGGTCACCGCGATTTTCGACGCCATGTCTCCCGCCGCATGTCCGCCCATGCCATCCGCCAGCACCGCAAAGCCGATACCCGCCCCGGCGAGGAAATCGGATGCGACGGAATCCTCCTGGCGCTCACGGCCACCCTGCGCGATGGCAGTGGCCGCGTCATAGGCAAACTTAGCGCGCGTCGGCATGGCGATGATCGCCCTCAGCCGCGTCATCCCAGGCGAAACTCTGATCGCACAGCGGCACAAAGCGCAGTTCGGTCTCGCCGATGCGCAGGGTGTCGCCTGCCTTCAGCACCTCCGTGCTCAGAACCGGGCGGTTGTTCAACCGCACCAGATTGGCCTTGCCGCCATGGCCGACGTAAAAGGCCTGATCTTCCGGGTCAAAGGCAATGGCCGCATGTTGCTCGCGCGAGATCGCACTGTCGCCGAAATCGAGTTGAACCGTTTGGCCTGTGCCGCGCCCGATGGTCGACACGCCGGCAAAGAGCGTGAAGGTGGCCCCGCGTCCAGGCCCTCGGATAACCGCAAGCCAGCCCACCGGGAATTCACTATAGGCAGGCAGGGCAGCGGACGCGCCGCCGCTGGCTGTGCCGTGCTGTCGATCGCGGGCGAAGGGGTCGGGCGCGGCCCCTGGGTTGAACCCCAAAAGGCGTGTCTTGACCCGTCCGCCCGCCCGCGCGCCGCCGCGTCCCATGGCCGGTGCGGGCACATCCACGGGATGTAGGGGAGCGGCATCGCTCAGGGGCGGTGGCAGATCGTCCTCGACCCCGGCCTCCGGCACGCCCCAGCTCCGGAACGTGCTGGCCGGTTCGGCGCGTTCGCCCGTCCGGTCTTCTCTTTGTGCGGGACCTGGCGTCGCAGGTGACACAGGTGCTTCGACCCTTTCCCGCGCGCCGCTGCGCTGGCTGTCAAACCTTGGGGAGGCGGGAGGGCGCATATCCGCAGGCCTGTCGCCAAGGTCGGTAGGCGCGCTGCGGGGCATGCGGGCGGCCCCGACCTCCACAGGCTCCACGGCTTCTGCATAGCCCTCTTCAAGGGCGCGACGGCGCCGGGTGAAGAGGCGGTAATTACGCGGGTCATCCGAGTTCGGCAGGTCGCGGGCCGGGGAAGTCTGCACCGCGTCCTCAAGCGCTGCGAACCTGCGGTCGGACCGGGCGTCCTCGGCAGCCAGCACGTGCAGCTCATCTGCCGTCGGATCCAGCTCCACCTGCATTTGCGTGGCACCAAACGCGGGGGGATGCGGTTCCAGCCGCCGGGCAGAACCGGGCTCTGCCTCCCACTCCGGGTCGGTGTCGTCCGCCGCGTCCTCAAGGACAGGCTCTGCCTCGGCTATCGATCGGGTCGCGCGCGCGCTGGTCTCCGCTTCGGTTCGGGCGAACAATCGGTCGATCTCGGTGTCGTCGTCCCTGCCGAGGCCCGCTCCCTGCGATGCCGCCTGCACACCGGGTGCGTGTTGCCGCGTCTCGTGCTCCATCTCGTGTTCAGCCTCTTGCGCCGACATTGCCCGCTGCTGGGAAAGGAGTGCGGTCACCGCGTCGAGACGATCGCCGGAGGACCACTCCTGTGCGGGCGTCGCATTGGGGATGGGCGCCTCCGTCACACGGGTGCTGGGGTCCAGCTGCAACGGCGGCCCTTCGATCGGGGTTGCGGTTGCGGGGCGCTGGCGGCCACGCTGTTCGCCGATGATATCTCTGATGAATTTCATGTGGGATCCTCTAGGACGGCGGAGGGTAGATCAGGAGTGCGGCGCAGAGGTGCCGCCGCCGCGTTTGCCAAACAGGCGTGACAGGCTCAGACGGCTTTTGCGTGGCTTGTCGGGCGGAACGTCATCCTGCAATGTCCTGGCGGCATCCGCTGCCCTTGTGGCAGATCGACTCCGCCGTGACGTGAGCAGTGATCCGTCCTGCTCGGCCAGCCAGGCTTGCAGGTTGCCGACCGGTTGGCCGAAGAGATCGACCGGCTGCGATTTCGGCTTGGCGGCGGTCTGATCCTTTGGAGCCTGCGGGCGCAGCACACGCGGCAAACCGGCGGTGATCTCGTCGTTGGTCGCCGCCACCAGAGCGGCGATCCGATGGTCGAGGACAGGCTCCCCAGCCGGGGCGGGGGGCTGGGATGGCTGCGCCTCCTCCGCTGCGACCGGCTCCTTAGGTGCGTCGGTGCAGGGCTGCGGGTTGAGCACGGCGGCGGCGGCGGGGCGGGGCGACGCCGGGCCCTCCTGCAGCGCCTGTAGCCAGGCTTCGGCACTTTGATAGCGCCCGCCGGGCAGGACCGACAGGGCCCGTTCGACCGTTTGCCACAGGATCGGATCCGCATGTGGCTCCGCGAGGACCTCCGCCATCGGATCTGGTTCGCCGCGGCTGACGGCTGCGAGCCGCTCCGGTCCGCTGGCCGGTGCCTCGCCCTGCTGCAGGAACACCAGAGTGGCGGCCAGCGCATAGACATCCGCAGTGGGGCGCGCCGGGCATCCGCGGTCATAGAGTTCGTGCGGCGAGTAGCCGTCCTTCACGGCCATCGCATCCTCGGCGCAGCCGGTCGCCTCGGCACGCAGGGGACAGGCGGCCCCAAAATCGATCAGCATCAACCGGTCATCGGTGGTCCAGATCAGATTGTCCGGTGAAATGTCGCGGTGCAATATGCCCTGCAGGTGCAGGGCCTGCAACGCCCCCAGAGCCTGCGTCAGGCAGGAGCGCATCATTGCCGCCGTCACCCGCTCCGCCGCGGTTTCCCGCAGCGACAGAAGGTCGAGACCGTCGATGAAATCCATCGCGATATAGGCGGTGCCATTCTCGCGAAAGACCTGATGCACCGGCACGATGTTGGGATGCTCGGCCCGGGCCAGCAGATGCGCCTCGCGCAGGAAGCTGCGCAGCACCGCCTTGTAGGTGCGCAGGTGCGCGGGTCCGCGCGGACGCACGTCGCCCCCGACACGCTCGCAGATGTCGGCCGGAAAACACTCCTTGATCACCACGCGCCGGTCCAGACTGTCACGGGCAAGATAGGTGATGCCGAACCCGCCTGCGATCAGCGGCTGCTCGATCTGATACTGCCCGTGCAACAGACGTGCGCCCGAGGCCAGTTCACCCGTGTCCGTAGCAGCAAGCATGTCCGCTCCGGTCTCCGGGGGAGAGGCGGGCACGGAAAGCGGCTGATGCAGCATGAACAGACCTCCGGTTGGATGCGCAGTGCAGGATGAACGGCAGGGTGACGCCAGAGCAGGGAGCGCCTCCCGCAAGGCTGCTGCCCAATCGGGAAGAAAAAGAGGCTTTTTGCGGGCAAATACGGCGGCAGCGACGCGTTTCTGCCACAATCTTTGAAATCGCTTTGAAAATAAGGGGGAGGAGGGGAGAGGATCTTAACGAGACCTTAGTTAAAATTACCCGCGTGTGTCGATTTTCGCCGAGGTTTCCCGCCTGCCAACAGGATGGGGGAGGGGGATGCGGAAATAGATCCCAAATGCCGCTAGGCAGAGGCGAATCTCTGCGCGGTCATTCCAATTTGCGTAAATTTTTAGAAAAAACGAAAAGACAGGTTGTGTAATAGCTGCTCAGGGATGTTTCCGGTTTGATATCATCCGCGATGACGATTGGGTCATGCCTCCGGGAAATCAGCCGATGTCGACCGGGATCCCGGTGTGTCGCGGCGCCTGTGCCAATCCGGTGTCGGCTTCGGCTTCCTTCGCGGTTTCGGATCTCCGCTGCAGCCTGGCGGTCCCGTTCTCGATCATACGCTCCACCTCCTCGAGCATGGAAGGCACCTCGGATTGAACGATCCGCGCCTCCCAGTCCCGGTCCGAGGCGGCGCGGTCACGGGCACAATCCTCGACATAGCGGCGCAGGAGTTCGGTGTAGAATTTCAATTCTACGGTTTCATCCTCGATCTTGCGCAGTCGCGAACGCACGAATTCGGTTGCGTCCCGGTTCTCCAGGATCCGGTCCAGATGCGAGGCAATATTTGCGAGAGGAGTGCAAATGCTGTCAAGGGCTTGCACCGCAACGCGCTCGCGGTGCGGCAAGGGACTGTGGTGGGCGAATTCGTCGCGCCGAAACAATCGACCCAAAGCGCCGATGAAATAGGCAAAGCGAATGGTGATGTGTCGACCGCCATCCATCGCCTTGTTGACGAGCATCCGCATCCGCGCGATGACGGCGCCCCCCAGTGACTTGATCACATCGGGTTCGGTCAGCACCATCGGTGCCCCAATGGCCCGCGCGAGGACATTGTGCAGATAGTCCGCAAAATTGGGATGAAAGACATCGGTAATCGAGCGTCGCCCGGCAAAATGCAGCGTATTCTTCAACTCTTCGGAGTGCAGGCTCACCGAGGCGACCGTCTGCTCCCGCGCCCCGGCAGATTCGCGAATTTCAACGGTCAACATGCTGCCAGCGTATTCGCACATCTCGTACACGATCGTTCACCGCTCACTTATTAAAATACCGTCTTGCTACTCTATGGGTTGCAAGGCGAAAAACAAGTCTCGACAAACGGGAATCTAATTCCAGGATTTAATTGCGACCTGCTCCGCGATATGGGTTTATTGCAGAGGTCTTGCAAAGGGTCTTTGGGTCCAAAGCGAAAAAGGAGCCTGCCCTCGCCGGAAATGGGGAGCACCGAGTCTCGGAGGCGCAGGGGTCAGATGACCGTCACGATCACCCCGATGATATCCTGCGTCAGGCCCCTGAGGATCGGCGTGAAGGCAACGGTCCTCTTTGTGGTGCCGGTCTCTTCAAAGGCCTTGGACCTTTCTTCACGGCGCCGGAAACACTCCGCAACCTCGGCGACCAGATTGGGCAGGTCTTCTTCGGTCTGGCATTCGCTCAGGTGGATGCCGCTCTTGGGCACCTCGGACAGGGCGAAATACGCCATGGCGGCTGCCGAGGCATGGCGGATCTGGAGCGCCGGATCCACCACGAGGGTCGGATAGGGCGTGGCGTTCAGGATTGCTTCCAGTTCGATGGTCAGTTGCTGCAATTCGGTGGAGTTGATCTGCATCTCCTCGTTCACCGTGATCAGCTCTTCATTGGTCGCCTGCAATTCCTCGTTCGAGGTCTCCAGCTCCTCGTTGGTGGCCTGCAACTCTTCGTTGGTGGCCTGCATCTCCTCGTTGACCGACTGCAGTTCCTCGTTCGAGGTCTGCAATTCCTCGATGGTCTGTTGCAGGGCTTCGCGGGTGGAAGCGATTTCATCTTCGATCTGGCGCACATAGGACGTGCGCTCGGTCCCGTTCATCTCCTCTGTAATATTCGAGCGCCCGCGCGCCTCGCGCCGTTCGACCGAGAACAGGACGTGATCCTCGCCATCGCCCTCCATCAGCAGCGGATAGCAGCTGAGCCGGACCTGAAAGCCGCCCATGCTGTCAAAATCATGCCAACGACCGGACCGCACGCTCTGGCTGCGCAGGCAGAGCGTGATCAGGCTGCTCGCCTCCGCCCGCAATTCCGATTTCAGGATCTTGGTGGTCAACCGCATCAGGGCGCTGTTTTCATTGAGCTCTGTGACATGCGAGATATCGCCCAACACCCGGATGATTTCATTGTCGCGGGTGGCGATGAAGCCATTGGGTGCCAGCACCCGCGTCAGGGTCTCGAACATGTCCGACGCCTGGGTGGTCACCTGAGCCCGGGCGGGCTGCTGCACACCCCGGTTCAGGGTCGAGAGGGGCAGGAAATTGGCCGAGGCCTGCACGCTCTGGCGCAGCCCGCGCTTGGAATAGAGCTTGTCGGTCAGCGACTGGGTCTCGAAATGCCCATGCATGGAGCCGACGGTCTCCGAGGTGCCAAGGAACAGCTTGCCATTGGGCACCAGCGCATAGGCCATGCGCGACAGCACCTTTTCCTGCAACGAAGACCCGAAATAGATCAGCAGATTTCGCAGGCTGATCAGGTCCATGTTGATGAAAGGCGGGTCCTGAATGATGTTGTGGCGCGAGAACAGCACCACGGAGCGCAGCTGCTTGTCGACCTCCAGCGTATCGCCGGAAAGGGTCAGGTAGGATTCCACCAGATTGCGCGGCACGTCATTTGCAGCCGACAGCGGATAGACCCCGCGCCGCGCCACCTCCAGCGCCCGGGTGTCGATGTCGGTGGCAAAGAGCTGGAGCCGGTCCTTGGTCAGGTGCTCCAGCCCACCCATTGCCTCGGCAAAGAGCATGGCGATGGAATAGGCCTCCTCGCCGGTGGCGCAGCCGGCCACCCAGACCCGGATCTGCCGGTCCGCGTTGTCGCTGACCAGGGTGCGGATCATCCGCCCCAGATGGTTGAAGGGGGTCAGATCCCGGAAGAACCGGGTGACCGAGATCATCATGTCCTTGTAGAGCGCGTCAACCTCCGCCTCGTGACCGCGGCAATGCTCGACATAGTCCTCGTAATACTCGATCCCCAAGGCCACCATGCGCCGCGCGATCCGGCGGTTGATGGTGGTCTCCTTGTATTCGCGGAAATCCACCCCGGTGCGCGTCATCAGGATGTGGTAAAGGTCCACCAGCTTGCTGGAATTGATCGCATAGCTTTGCAGGTCGGACAGATCACGCGGGTTGGAGAGGATCCGGTTCAGCTGCTGACCGATCAGATCCGGCGACATGGTGAGGTCGATGCAGCCGGTATGGGCGGCAGAGGAGGGCATACCGTCGTATTTGGCGCTGGCGATATCCTGCGCGATGGTGATGCCCCCGGCTTCGCGGATGGCGCGGATGCCATAGCTGCCGTCACTGCCGGTACCTGAAAGGACGATCCCCACGCAGCGCTCGCCGCATTCATCGGCAAGGCTCTTGAACAACCGGTCCGCCAGCGGTTTCGGCGTGCCCGGGTGGCCGCTGGGCTCGCGCAGCCCCAACTTGCCCTCGTCGAGGATCACATCGTAATTGGGCGGGGCGATATAGATCGTGTCCGGCTGCGGCCGCACGTCGACGCTCAATTCCACCACCGGCAGCTCGGTTTCCCGCCCGATCAGCGACCACAACAGGCTCTTGTGGGTGGGCGACATGTGCTGGGCAATGATGTAGCTCGCATTGGCCTTTGCGGGCAGGTTCTTCACCAGCAGGGTGGTCGCCTCCAGCCCCCCGGCGGAAGCGGCGATGCCGATCATGATCGGGAAATCCAAGCTCTGCATGCTTCCATCCTGCAGTCGCGCGCCTGGCGGTCGCCGCTGTCGCTGTCATTGTATGTCTGCGGTTTTCACCACATGGCACCGTCTTACGGTACTTCTTCTTCCGGTTGTTTCAGAAAACCATCCCCGATTCCAGTGCGCAGGTGGCCAGCGGCGGAGATCTTTGGTCCGCCGTCGCCTCTGTCCGATCTCGGCAGAGGTCCCGGGAGCGACCTGCGGCGCTGCCAGCGGGAGAGGGGCGTACGGATATGTTTTAAGCTTGAAGGTTTTGCCTTGCGCCCTCGCGGGCCCGGCAATACCCTGTGCCAAGACAAGAGCGCAGGCCCGGCGGCCTGCCGGAGGAAAGGCACAGTCAGATGAGCAACACGCCCTACAACCCGGGGCAGGAGGGGGCAAAGATGGGCTTTGCCGACGCCATGTCCTATGGCGACTACCTGCATCTGGACGGGATCCTCAATCAGCAGCATTGCCTGAGCAAGGCCCATGACGAGATGCTGTTCATCATCCAGCATCAGACCAGCGAATTGTGGATGAAGCTGGCGCTGCACGAATTGCAAGCCGCTCGCAGCGCCCTGCAACAGGGCCAGACACCTGCGATGTTCAAAATGCTGGCGCGCGTCAGCCGCATCTTTGAACAGCTGAACAACGCCTGGGACGTGCTGCGCACCATGACGCCGGCCGATTACACCCGCTTTCGCGAGGCCTTGGGGCCGTCCTCGGGGTTTCAGTCCTACCAATACCGGATGATCGAATATGTGCTCGGTAACCGGAATCCCAATATGCTGAAGCCGCACGAACATGTCCCCGAGGTCCATGCGATGCTGAGCGCGGAACTGGCGCGCCCCAGTTTCTATGACGAGGTGATCCGCTTCCTCTACCTCAGCCTCGATGGTCATACCGACAATATGCCGACCCTCGATCTCGCCAGCCCCCATGCCCTCAACGAAGAAGTGCAGGCGCGCTGGCTGGAGGTCTACCGCGACATCGACACCCATTGGACGCTTTACGAGCTGGCCGAAAAACTGGTGGACCTTGAGGATTATTTCCGCCGCTGGCGTTTCAACCACGTCACTACGGTAGAGCGGGTGATCGGCTTTAAACGCGGCACGGGGGGCACCTCCGGCGTGCAATACCTGCGCCGGATGCTCAGCGTGGAGCTGTTCCCGGAACTTTGGACTTTGCGAGGCGAACTCTGACATGACCCAACTGCCCAAGAAACACCTCTTCGACCTGCCTGAGGGGGTAATCTACCTCGACGGCAATTCGCTCGGCCCCCTTCCCAAAGGCGCGGTGGAGCGTGCGGTGGGCACCCTGACCGATGAATGGGGCCAGCAGCTGATCAAGGCGTGGAACACCGCAGGCTGGATGGCGCTGCCGCAGAAAGTCGGCGACCGCATCGCCGGGCTGATCGGCGCCGCGCCGGGGTCTGTCGCCACCGGCGATACCCTCTCGATCAAGGTCTATCAGGCGCTCGCCGCCGCGTTGAAAATGCGCCCCAGTCGCCGGGTGATCCTGTCGGACACCGGCAACTTTCCTTCCGACCTCTACATGGCGCAGGGGCTGATCTCGACCATCGGCAAGGATTACGAGCTGCGCACCGTCGCCCCCGAAGAGGTCGCAGACGCGATCACCGAGGAGGTGGCCGTGGTGATGCTGACCGAGGTGGACTACCGCTCCGGCCGTCGTCACGACATGATGGAGATGACCGCACTGGCGCAGAGCAAGGGCGCGGTGATGCTCTGGGATCTCGCCCATAGCGCCGGCGCGGTGCCGGTGGATCTGACCGCCTGCAACGCGGAATTTGCAGTCGGTTGCTCCTACAAATATCTGAACGGTGGCCCCGGTGCGCCGGCCTTTATCTATGCTCGTCCCGATATCGTGCTGGAGGTGGAGCCGGCCCTCTCCGGCTGGCTCGGCCATGATGCGCCCTTTGCGATGGAGCCCGGCTATCGCCCTGCGATGACCACCGAGCGCCTGCGCGTCGGCACCCCGCCGATCGTTCAGCTCTCGATTCTCGATGCAGCACTCGACGTCTGGGACGATGTGTCGATGGCCGACCTGCGCACCGCCTCGGTGGCGCTTTGCGAGACCTTCATCGCCGAGGTGGAAAAGCGCTGCCCGATGCTGACCCTCGCCTCGCCGCGCGAGGCTGCGGTGCGCGGCTCGCAGGTCTCCTTTGGCTTTGAGGACGGCTATGCGGTGGTGCAGGCGCTGATCGACCGGGGCGTCATCGGAGACTTCCGCGCCCCCAATATCATGCGCTTCGGCTTCACCCCGCTCTATATCGACGAGGGCGATGTGATCCGCGCCGCCGAGATCCTGCAGGAGGTGATGGACAGCAAAGCCTGGAAGGACCCGAAGTATCAGGTCCGCTCCCGCGTGACCTGACCACTGCTACATCGCGTTTCCGAACCGCCCCATGCCATCGCGTGGGGCGGTTTCTTTTGCGCCACGCCTGACGGGCCGAGCCCCCCAAAGCCGTTTGACAGGCTGAGTCCAAATATGAAATCATGACGTCACTTTTCAGACAGCAGCCGCCGATGCCCAAAGACAAATCAGATGACAAACCGGAGAAATCCAGCCGCAAGAACACCTCGCTGCGGTTGGACAACAAGACGTTGAAGGCGTTGAAACTTCGCGCCATCGAAGAGGAAACGAGCATTCAGCGCCTCATCGAGCGGCTGATCGAAGACTATCTCAAGACAGCAAAGACCAAGAGGAAATGACACCACGCGCGCCGGGAAGCTATCTTCTCACAGGTCCCGTCGATTGGCAGGAACTGACCACGGGACTGACCGACCTTCGTCTCGAACAGGACCCGGGGGAGGAGCCGACCAGCTTCCGCCTGTTGGACAGCCATGACCAGAGCCTGCGTGCCAAAGGCGCGGTTCTGCTGGAGTATGACGACCGGATGCACCTCCTGCAGGCCGGGGGCGAGAGCCTGAGCCAGCCCTCTGGCCCCGGTCATTTCCCGGGCGAATTGCCCGAGGGGCCCGTGCGCGCGGTGACCGAGGCCTTGTTCCCGCTGCGCTGCTTTCTCACCCTCGTCGAAGGCCGGATGTGCCGCCGCAGCCTTCGGGTGGTGGATGACGAGGGCAAGACCCAGTTGCGTCTTGAGGAGATCGGGCTGGAGACCGCAGCCGGTCGTCTCAGCCTGGTCACCCTCCGACCCCTGCGCGGCTACGACCGTGCGCCCGCCCTGATCGCCTCCGCCCTTGCGGCAGCGGGCGCGGGGCCGCTCTCGGGGGCGGCGGTCCTGACCACCTTGGCCCCGGATCTTGTTCCCTATGTGGCCAAGCCCGACATCGCCATTGCGGGCGGCGACAGCGCCTTTGACGTGGCCGTGCGCACCATCTCCGCCTATCTCGCGGTGGCGCGCGCCAATGAGCCAGGGGTGATCGAGGACCTCGACAGCGAGTTCCTGCACGACTACCGGGTGGCCCTGCGCAAGATCCGTTCGGCGCTGAGCCTCTTCAAGGAGGTCTTCGGCCAGGTGCAGACCGAGGAGATGAAGGTTGCGTTCTCCGCCCTGATGGCGCCGACCGGGCGCCTGCGCGACCTCGATGTCTATCTGATGGAACGCGAAGCCTATATGTCCCGGGTCCCCGAAGCCCTGCGCCCGGGGCTCGACGTGATGTTCGACGCCTTCGCCAAGGAGCGGCGGTCCGCCCATGCGGCGCTGGCCAAACATCTGAAAAGCCGCGCCTATCAGGGCCGGATCTCCGCCCTTGTCACCGGGTTTGATCATCCCGAGGGCTTTGTGCGCGGGGAGGCGGGCACTGAAGCCGCCAGCGGCCTCGCGCGCCGCCTGATCTGGAAACGCTACCGCAAGATCTGCAAGATCGCCGCTGGCATCGGGGCGGACACGCCCGACGACGAGGTGCATGAGCTGCGCATCGCCTGCAAGAAGTTCCGCTATCTGATCGAATTCTTCGCGCCGCTGTTCCCCGCAAAATCGGTGCGCAAGCTGATCAAGGCGATGAAGGCGCTGCAGGACAACCTCGGCAATTTCAACGACTATTCCGTGCAACAGGCGGCGCTTGGCAGTCTTGTCGCCTCGGGACGGCTGCCGACCGGCCCGCGCGGGCTCGAAGCCGCCCAGAGTATCGGTGCCCTCATCGCGGTTCTGCATCAGGAGCAGATACGAGAGCGGGCCCGGGTGATGGAGACCTTCGCCGCCTTCGACAGCGCATCAACGCGCGCCCTGGTGGCGCGGCTGTGTCAGCACAGGGAGGCGCGCGCGTGAGGGTGATCGCCTGCTACAGCAACAAGGGCGGCGTCGGAAAGACCGCCACCGCGGTGAACCTTGCCTATGCCTGCGCCGAAGCGGGGTTGCGGACATTGCTTTGCGACCTCGATCCGCAGGGGGCCTCCAGCTTCTACTTCCGGGTCAAGCCCTCGAAGAAGCTGAAGGATGCGGCCTTCTTCGAGGACGTCGACCGGTTCACCCGGGCCATTCGGGCCAGCGATTTCGACAATCTCGACATCCTGCCCGCCAATCTCAGCTTTCGCGAGTTCGACGTCTTCCTGTCGCGGATGAAGAACAGCCGCTCGCGCCTTAAAAAGGCGCTGCGGGCGGTGGATGGCGATTATGACGTGATCCTGCTCGATTGCCCGCCGAATATATCCGCCCTGTCGGAGGCGGTGTTCAAGGCGGCGGATCAGGTGGTGGTGCCGGTGATCCCGACCACCCTGTCGGAACGCACCTTCGAGCAGCTTCTGGAGTTCTTTGCCGACAACGGGCTCAAGATGGGCAAGCTCTCTCCCTTCTTTTCCATGGTGCAGGCACGCAAGAGCCTGCATGGCGAAACGATGGCGCGCCTGCGCGGGGCGCATCCGGAGATGTTCCTCGCGGCGGAGCTGCCGTTTTCCACCGATGTGGAACGGATGGGGGTGTTTCGCGAGCCGGTTGCCTGTTTTGCAGCGGCACGGCCGGCGGCCCGGGCCTTTCGGGCCTTGTTTGAGGAGTTGCAGACCGGGGCGTGAGCCTCGGCGGTACTGGGGGTGTTGAGGATGGAAATCGAACGCAAGTTTCTGGTCGCGGCGCTGCCGGACCTTTCGGCGGCCGAAGCGTTGGCCGTGCGGCAGGGCTATCTCACCGCTCTCAGCGACAGCACCGAACTGCGCCTGCGCCAGAAAGGGGAGCGCTACTACCTCACGCAGAAGGGCGGTGTCGGAATGGTGCGTGAGGAGCGCGAGGTGGAGATCAGCGCCGAACAATTCGAGGTCTTCTGGCCCGGCACCGAGGGGCGGCGGGTGGAAAAGACCCGATGGACTGGAAACCTGCCGACCGGAACGGTCTTCGAGCTCGATGCCTTTGAGGGCGCTCTTGCTGGGTTGCGGATGGTCGAGGTCGAATTTCCCGACGAGGCGACGGCACTGGCCTTTGCAGCGCCGGAGTGGTTCGGTCGCGAGGTCACCGACGACAAGCGCTATGGCAACAAGGCGATGGCGGTGCATGGGCTGCCGGAGACCCTCGCCTAGCTTTGGGGTTTGCCGCAGAAGGGGAGAGGGGAGCCTCCCGCCCCCAAAGCGAGATTTGACCTGCGGCCAAACCCCACATTGGCGTTGGGCCGGGCATCCTGTCCCCTGGGGGACAGGATGCCGCGCCGGGCCTTTCTGACGAAAGGCACGGCGCCACCCCCAACGGGAGCGGGGGCGGCTTTGCCGGTCCCGGCGACGAGCGGGAGCGCCCCCGTCTTGCGGTCACGCTCAAGAGGCGAGCGACGGTCTAGGTCGTGCGGTGCAACAGGTAGATATCCATCAGCCAGCCGTGATCCGCACGGGCGGCCGCGCGGGTGGTCAGGATCTCTGCCTGCACCTCGCTCAAGGTGCCGGAGATATTGATCTCATTCGCCATGCCCGCATAGGCGGACCAATGGATCGTCACCTGATCCGGGTCCGCTACGCTTTGGAACGAACACTCGCCATCCAGCATCACCACCAGCGTATCGCAGCCCTCGGGCCAGCCGGCGTCGCGCAGCCGCCGACCTGTGGTGATCTGCACCGGCGCGCCGATGGTGTTGAGCGGCACCCCATGCGCCGCCGTCAGCGCCTGAATGGAGGTGATGCCGGGGATCACCCGCAGCGCGATCTCGCGCACCCGCGCCAGCCGCTCGGCGATCCGCATGGTGCTGTCATAGAGGGAAGGATCACCCCAAACGAGAAAGCCCACACGGCCGCCCTCGGGCAGATGGGCGGCAATTGCGGCGCTCCAGACCTCGGCGATTGCATCGTGCCAATCGTCCACCCGCTGACGGTAATCGGCGGTCTTGGGATCGCGCACCGGCAGGTCAAAGCCGACGATCTTTGGCGCGGCAGGTGCGCCCTCCAAAACCTGCGCGCAGATCTCTTGTCTCAGTCCCGCGAGGTCGTCCTTGCCCGCGCCCTTTTGCGGGATCAGGATCAAGTCCTGCGCGCGGATCGCATCCACCGCCTCCAGCGTCAGGTGCTTGGGGTTACCAGTGCCAATGCCGATGAGGCTGAGGGTGATCATGCCGCGCCGCCATCGGATGTCTGGTCCGCATCCGTATCGGCCAAGGGACCGTAGAGGATCAGCACCGGCGCCGTCGTTTCCATCTTGCGCAGCACCTCCGGCAGTTCGCCGACCGTATGGCAGAACAGTTCCTGCTCTGGCGTTGAAATCCCCAGCGCGATCAGCGCATGGGTCTTGGGCGGCAGACCGGCCTCCATCAGCTGCTCTGCCAGCGCGGCAAAGGTCCGCTTGCCCATATAGACCACCGTGGTCGCCTCAGGATCGGCCAGAGCGACAAGGTTCAACTTGTCCGGCAGGCCACCTGTCACATCATGGCCGGTAATGAATTGCAAGCGCCGCGCGGTCAGCCGCCGGGTTAGCGGAATGCCCGCCGCCGCCGCCGCCGCCGAGGCCGCAGTGACACCCGGAATGATCTCATAGCGAATGCCTGCCGCGCGCAGGGCGGTCAGCTCTTCTTCCAAGCGGCCAAAGACGCCCGAGTCGCCGGACTTCAGCCGCACCACATGGGCGCCGGAGCTGGCATATTCCACCAGTAATTGGCTCACATGGTCCTGTTTGGGCGAAGGGCGGCCCGCCCGTTTGCCGACCCCGACCAGATCGGCATCCTCGCGCACATGGGTCAGGATCGGGCCTGCCGACAGATCGTCGAACAGCACCGCATCCGCCGCCTCAAGCCGTTTCACCGCCTTCACGGTCAACAGTTCCGGATCGCCGGGGCCAGAGGAGACAAAACTGACAAAGCCGCTCATGCGCGCTCTCCCGTGATGAGGTGGAAGAAGGTGCCGGTTACATGGCCTTTGACCGAGCCGGTCTCGGGAACCGGATTGCCATCGGCGTCCATGACGCGGGCCAGCGGCGCGTCCGGTTCGTCCAGAATGGTCGAGTAATGGAACTCATGCCCGCGTAAGAAAGCGCCCCGGTCAAAGCCCGGCATTGCCGCCTGCAATTCCGCCCGGCGATAGCCAAGGTGGAATTTGCGCTTCTCATAAGAGGTCACCAGGCCGAGGAGCCCCGCCATCTGGTGCCGGTAGCCCTCCTTGTCGATGAGGGCCTCGCCCAGTGCCATATAGCCGCCGCACTCGCCATGCACCGGTTTGGTGGCGGCATGTTTCGCCATGCCCGCCCGCCACGTGGTGGCCGCCGCGAGGGTGCCGCCGTGCAGCTCGGGATAGCCGCCGGGCAGCCAGACCAGATCGGCATCCGCTGCCGGAGCCTCGTCATTCAGGGGCGAGAAGGGCAGGATCTCCGCCCCCGCCGCGCGCCAGCCTTCCAGAAGATGCGGATAAGTAAAGGAAAACGCCGCATCCCGCGCCAGCGCGATGCGCTGTGCGGGCGGGTGGGGCAAGGCGCGCGGGGCAGGGGCCGCGGCCGTGCTTGCCACCGCACGGATCGCGTCGAGGTCGACGTTTTCGCGCAGGAAGGCCGCATAGCCGGCAATCGCCGCCTCCAGGTCGGGATGCTCCACCGCCTGGATAAGGCCCAGATGCCGCTCCGGCAGGGCCAGATCGCCGCGCCGGGGCAGGGAGCCGAGCACCTTGACGCCCGCGCGCTCCATCCCCAACCGGGTGAGGCGATCATGCCGGGGGCTCGCTACCCGGTTCAGGATCACACCGGCAAAGGGCAGGTCGGGGTTGTACATCTTAAAGCCGAGCGCGGTGGCCGCAGCCGATTGCGCCTGCCCGCCCACATCGATGACCAGCACCACGGGCCAACCCATCCGCAAGGCAGTCTCTGCGGAGGAGCCAAAGCCCGATTGCCCGCGCGTCGCCACCCCGTCAAACAGCCCCATGGAGCCTTCGCCGACGCAGATATCGGCGCCCTGCGCTTGGGTGGTTATCGCGTCCAGCAGCGCGCCATCCATCGCCCAAGTGTCAAGGTTAAAGGAGGCGCGCCCCGCAGCGGCAAAGTGGAAGGCCGGGTCGATATAGTCCGGCCCGCTTTTGAAGGGCTGCACGGTCAGCCCATCCTCGGCCAGCGCGCGCAAAAGGCCCAGCATCACGGTGGTCTTGCCAGTGCCGGAGGAGGGCGCGGAGATCATCAGACCCTTGGGAAACGTGGTCATGTTTTTGCTCCACGTTCCGAGACGTCCCGTCCGGCCGCGAGGCCGGACAGCGCCCGACCCTCCCCCCGGGAGGGCGCTTTCGCACCCACCCAGGCTCCGGCGCCGTCCTCGGCTTGGGTCAGCAGCCGATCAATCATCCCCTTCGCTCCACTCGGACCAGGGGCTGTCGGCACTCTGCGGGCGGTAGCGGCGGTCGTATTCCGCGCCATAAAGGCAGCTTTCCGCGAAATCCTCCGCGCCGAGGGCCTGGCCCACGAGGATCAAAGCGGTACGCCCGCGCGCGCCCTCGGTGGCCTCGATCACCGAGCCCAAGGTCGCCTTGATGATCTTCTGATCCGGCCAGCTGGCCCGCCAGACGATCGCCACCGGGCAGTCGGCGCCATAAGCAGGCGTCAGCCGCGCCACTACATCATCCAGCACATGCACCGAGAGGTGAATGGCCAAGGTCGCGCCGGTGCGGGCGAAATTCTCCAGCGTCTCTCCCTCGGGCATCGCCGAGGCGCGCCCCGAGGTGCGGGTCAGCACCAGCGATTGTGCCACGCCGGGCAGGGTGAGCTCGGTGCCAAGCGCCGCCGCCGCAGCAGCAAAGGCCGGCACGCCGGGGGTGATGTCATAGGGGATGTTCAACGCGCGCAGGCGGCGCAGCTGCTCGCCCATCGCGGACCAGACCGAGAGGTCGCCGGAATGGAGCCGCGCGATATCATGCCCCGCCGCATGGGCGGCGCCGATCTCGGCCATGATCTCATCCAGCGACAGGGGCGCGGTGTTGATGATCTTGGCGCCCTCGGGGCAATGGCTCAGCAGCGCCTCGGGCACCAGCGAGCCGGCATAAAGGCACACCGGGCAAGCGGCGATCAGGTCGCGCCCGCGCAGGGTAATCAGGTCGGCAGCGCCCGGTCCGGCGCCAATGAAATGAACGGTCATCTCTCTATCATCTCCGCAAGAGCCACGGTGGCAAGCCCGTCCGTGGTCACATATCTGGTCTGGATCAGCCGCGCGCCTGCGCCCGCGCCGACAAGCGCTGCGGCCTCGGCCACCGATCCGGTGTTGAACCGCGCGTGGATGCGCGGCGACAGGGTTTGGGTCGCGACCCCGGAAATCTGTGCCTCGTCCAGGGCGTAGACGCTTAAGCCCTCGGCGATCGCGAAAGCGCGAAAAACCGGGCTCTCGGCCTTGGTGCGCAGGGTTGCCACCCGGTCAGGGCGCTGTTGCAGTGCAGCAAAGGCCTCGGCAAGGCTTGCTTCGGTGGCGCGATTGGAAAAGCCGAAGCCCGCGACGATCCCCGCGACAATCATCGGGAGACACTCCACTGGATCACCGGCCGCGCCCGCTCCCAGCCGCGCATGGAGCCCAAGGGGCCGGCCTCGGCAAGTTCCATCTTCAACAGGTGGCCACCTCGGGCGGCCTGCGCCTGCATCAACAGGGTCTCGGTCTCCAGCGTGACCCCATTGGCCACCAGCCGGGTGCCCTCGGGCAGAATATCCCAAAGGTGGTCGAGCAGGGCTTGGTTGCCGCCGCCGCCGATAAAGACGCAATCGGGCAGGGGCTGGCCCTGCAACACCTGCGGCGCGCGTCCCTCTATGGCGGTCAGCCGATGGGCGAGGCCGAAGTCTTCTGCATTGCGGCGGATATTGACCAATCGGTCAGGGCGCGCCTCAAAACTTGTCGCACTGGCGCCGCGCGCCGCAAGGCACCATTCCACCGAGACCGAACCAGAGCCGCCGCCTATGTCCCAGAGATGCTCGCCCACCCGTGGCGCAAGGGCCGAGAGGGTCAGGGCGCGGATCGGGCGTTTGGTGATCTGCCCGTCGCTCGCAAAGAGTGCATCCTCAAGGCCAGAGGCCTGTGGTAGACCATGTCCCACGGCCTCGATCGCGGCCACCACGGGGGCGTCGATTTCCGATAGGTCAAAACCCGCCGCAGTGGTGCTGCGGATCCGTTGTTTCGGCCCGCCGAGGCGTTCCAGCAGTGTTAATGCGCTCTCGCCCAAGCCGATAGAGCAGAGATAGCCTGCCAGCTCCGCCGCCGCCGCCCCATCGCGCAGGGTGCAAATCGCGCGCACTCCACGCCCCAAGAGAGGCCGCAGCCGAGCAAAAGGCGCGGCGTGGAGACCAAGGCAGAGGGTGTCTTCCAGCCGCCAGCCCAGCGCATTGGCCGCAAGCGCAAAACAAGATGGCGCAGGGTGAGAAACCCACTCGTGCCGCTCCAGATCGCGCAGAAGGCTGCCACCTGCGCCGTGCCAAAAGGGATCGCCCGAGGCCAGCACCACGGTGGCCCGCCCGCGCGCCGCCAACACCGGCGCGGTGGAAAAGGGCACTGGCCAGCTTTGCCCGCGCGCGCCTGCATCGACCAGCTCCAGATGGCGCGGTCCGCCGATGATGATTTCTGCGGCGGCAAGTGCGGATCGGCTTGCATCCGACAGGCCTTCGAGGCCATTTTCCCCGAGCCCGATCAGGGTGAGCCAGGGGCGCGCGGCGTCTCGTGTCAGAGGATCAGACATGACCAAACTCCTGCTTCTGGGCGGCACCACCGAGGCCTCGCAACTGGCGGGGCATCTGGCCGAGACTTGGGTCGATGACGGGGTTTCGGGCGATCCGGTGGCCGGGCGTCAGGCGGTGTTTTCCTACGCCGGCCGTACCGCGCGCCCGGCGGCGCAGCCCTTGCCCTGTCGCGTCGGCGGCTTTGGCGGGGTACCCGGTCTGGTCGAGTATCTGCGCCGCGAGGGGATCAGCCATGTGGTTGATGCCACACATCCTTTTGCCGCTCAGATGAGCCGCAATGCGGCGCTGGCCTGCGCTGGGGCGGGCGTTCCGCTGGTGGCCTTCGAGCGGCCTGCCTGGGTCGCGGGAGAGGGCGATCTCTGGACCCATGTGGGCGATATGGCGGGCGCCGTTGCAGCCCTGCCCGAGGCGGGCGCGCGGGTGTTTCTGGCAATCGGCAAGCTGCATGTGGCGGAGTTCGCGGCCAAGCCCCGGAACCACTATCTGCTGCGGCTGGTGGATCAGCCCGAGGCCCCCCTCGCGCTGCCCGATGCCAGCGTCCTTGTCGCCCGTGGCCCCTTTGAGGCCACTGAGGACGAGGCCCTTATGTGCAGTCACAAGATCACCCATGTGGTCGCCAAAAACGCCGGCGGCGCTGGGGCCGAAGCCAAGCTGGTGGCCGCGCGCAGGCTCGCCCTGCCGGTCGTGATGATCGACCGACCCCAGGTGCCAGAGCGGCGCGTATTGGGCACGCTCGCAGAGGTGATGCGCTGGCTGGATCACGGCGCTTAGGTGTCCTTCGCCGTCTCGGCCTGGCCCGGCTGATGACCGGGCGCAAAGCGCGGCGTGTAGACATAGGGCCCCACGCGGCGGGTGTCGCGGTTGCCGACGATCACCACGGTACGCATATCGGCCATCTCGGGGCGCGCCTCGGCCAGCGTCACGGTCTTGAGCGCCTGACCCGGTTTGGTCACATCGCGGGCGAAGGTGATCAGCGTCTCCGGCCCGCAGGCCTCGCGCAGCACCTCAAGCGCGCGTTCAAACTGATGCGGGCGGGATTTGGAGCGCGGATTGTAAAACGCCATCGCCAGTCCGGCCTCGCCCACCAGCCGCAGGCGATGCTCGATCAGCTCCCAGGGCTTCAGGTTGTCGCTGAGGTTGATGGCGGCAAAGTCATGCCCCAGAGGCGCGCCAATCGCGGCGGCGGCAGCGAGCATGGCGGTGATGCCGGGCAGCACGCGGATCTCCAGATCCAGCCAATCGGGGTGCGCTTTTGAGCCCGCCTCCAGCGCCTCAAACACTGCCGAGGCCATGGCAAAGACGCCCGGATCGCCGGAGGAGACCACCACGACGCGCCGCCCCGCTGCGGCCATTTCCAGCGCATGGGTGGCGCGGTCCACCTCAACGCGGTTGTCGCTGGCGTGCAGGGTCAGGCCGTCGCGCGGGGTCACGCGCTCCACATAGGGGATATAGCCGACCACATCGGTGGCCTCGGCCAGAATCTCCTGCACTTCGGAGGTTACCATTCGGTCAGCGCCGGGGCCGAGGCCCGCGATGACCACCCAGCCTTTGTGAGCCTCCGTCATGGGCGGCGTCCTTGTCCATGCAGCAACACGATGGAGAAATAGGGCACCTCGCCGGTGATCTCGGTCAGCTTCTGCACGGTCTGCTTGGGCATGGTGCCGCGTTCGACCAGCCAGGCGTCCTCAAGCCGACCAGCGGCCTCGAGCGCGCGGCGCAGTTTCGGCAGGTTGCGGCCGATCTTCATCACCACAAGGGCGTCGGTCTCGGCGATGCGCTTGGTCAGCTCTTCTTCCGACAGGGTCGCCATCGCCACCGTCAGCACGTCATCGCCCCAGGTGATCGGCTGGCCCGTCGCGGTCCAGCAGCCGGACATGCCAGTGATGCCGGGGATGATCTCCACCTCGGCGCGCCCCGCAAGACGGGTGTGCAGATGCATGAAGGACCCATAGAGGAAGGGATCGCCCTCGCAGAGTACCACGACCGTCTCCGTCGCGGCGATCTCGGCCAGGGTGTCGGCCCATTGGTCGTAAAAGGCGGCGAGCTGGCGGTTGTACTCGGGGTCGGAGAAATGGATCTCGGTGGTGACCGGGTATTCCATCGGGTATTCGGTGACGCCTGCGGGCAGGATGCCCTCGACGATGGCGCGCGCTTGGCCTGCGCGGCCGGCCTTGCGGAAATAGGCCACATGGGTGGCCGATTGCAGGGCGCGCCAGGATTTGACGCTCATCAGTTCCGGATCACCGGGGCCGAGGCCGGTGCAGATCACTTTGCCCTTGGCGGGGCTTGGGGTCGCTTCAGCCATGGTCATTCCTTCCAGGAGGCGAGCGCGTTCACCGCCGCGACAGTGATGGCGGAGCCGCCGAGCCGGCCTTTGACGATCATCGAGGGCACCGGCAGGTCCTGCATCAGCGCGTCTTTTGATTCCATCGCGCCGACAAAGCCGACCGGGCAGCCGATGATCGCGGCGGGGCGCGGGCAGGCCGGGTCTTTCAGCATGTTGAGAAGGTGGAACAGGGCGGTGGGCGCATTGCCGATGGCGACCACGGCACCGGCCAGTTTGGGGCGCCAAAGCTCAAGCGCGGCAGCGGAGCGGGTATTGCCCATTTCCTTGGCCATCTCAGGCACTTTGGGGTCGCGTAGGGTGCAGATCACCTCGTTGTCGGCGGGCAGGCGCGGGCGGGTGATCCCTTCGGAGACCATATAGGCATCGCAGAGGATCGGCGCGCCTTGGGCGAGCGCAGCGCGGGCGGTCTCGGCCATACCTTCAGAAAAGCGCAAGTGTTCCTCAAGTCCCACCATGCCGGCCGCGTGGATCATGCGGACCACCACGACCTCTTCGTCCTTGGTGAAGCGGGCGAGGTCGGCTTCGCGGCGGATGGTGGCAAAGCTCTCGGCATAGATCTTGGCGCCGTCGGTCTCGTAGGTGTGCAGCATGTCAGATGTCTTTCGTCAACAGGTCCGGCGTGGCGCGCAGGGCGGCGGCGGAGAGATGGGGGCGGGCGGGGACCGCATCGGCGCGCCCCTTGCGGATGAGGTCAAAGGTCTCGGGGCCGGTGGCGGTCAGCGTCACATCGGCGGGTTTTGGGTGGGCGCAGCCCTTGGCGCAGCCGGAGACATGCAGGCTGAGGCCTGCGGGCAGATGCGGCGCCAGATCGCGGGCGAGGGCGCGGGTCTGCGAGAGCGCCTGCAGGCACCCGGGCGCTCCGGTGCAGGCGCTGACTTGCAGGCGCGGATCCGTTGCACTGTGGATCAGGCCGGGCAGGGGCGCTGCGACGCGGGCGTCTTCAATCAGCAGCATCCGCCAAGGGGTGAGGCGGAGCGGGCCGAGGTCGGCGAGGGCAGCAAAGGTCTTGGCACTGATCTGGCCGAACTCCAACGCCACAAGGGTGCCGCTCGGCGTCTCGCCGGGACGGGGGCAGGGAGCACCCTTTGCAACGCCGGCGCCATGCGCCTCGGGGGCAGCGCGGCGCGTGAGCAGGGCCTGCATCCTTCCCCGACCATTCGACGCGCCGCCATGGGCGAGGAACCAGCGGGCAAGGGTGAGGGCCTCGGATGCAGCGCTCTCCGGTGTAAGCTCCAGCGCCACATCGGCGCCATCTGCGCGTAGGGTCAGGCGGTCGCCCTCGCCTTCGATGCGAATATCGGCGGCGACGTCTTGCAGGATAGGCGCTACGCCTGCGTCCACCGCAAAGCCGAATTTTCCGGGCAGGTCGAGGTCTTCGGCGGCAGCGAGCTGCGCCGCGAGGTCCAGCGCGATCCGATGGCTGCGGTCGCCCGCCTGCCACAAGGGGGTCAGCAGGATATTGCGGCGGGCCTCGGCGCTTGCGTCCTGCTCCACCAGACCCAAACTTTGCAGGGCGGCGATCAGATCGGGATGGGTCTCCTCACGGACGCCGCGCATCTGCAGGTTGGCGCGGGCCGAGAGATCAAGGATGCCAGTGCCGAACCGCTCCGACAGCTCCGCCACAGCGCGGGCCTCCTCGGAGGACAGACGTCCCAGAGGCGCGCGGATGCGCACCACCAGCCCGTCGCCGGACATCATCGGGCGCAGGGCGCCGGGGCACCAGCCGTAGACTTTGGGCTCAGCTGCGCTCATGCCGCACCCTCCAGCGAGGCGAGGATGAAATTGCGCCGGGTCACCCAAAGGCCCGCCTCGCGCAGGGCGCGGAAGCGGTCCCACATCGCTTGCAGCGCCGCCGGGTTCTCGCGTTCCAGAAAGGCGACCAGATCCTCGCGCCCCAATGTGGCCTCGAAGTAGAGGTCGAACAGATGGGCGGGCACCACTTGCGCCAAATGGGCAAAGGCCGCCATGTGATCCAGCGTCGCCGCGATCTCGGCCGCGCCGCGAAACCCGTGGCGCATCATCGCCGTGGCCCATTGCGGATCGGCGGCGCGGGCGCGGGTGACGCGGGCGATCTCTTCCTGCAAGGAACGCGCTTGCGGGCGGTCCATACGGGTGGCGTCCATGTGATAAAGCGCCGGGCTCTTGGCGCCGAGCCGTTGCATGGCCGCGGCGAAACCCGCCTCATGAGCCGCATAGTCCGAGGCAACCAGCACGTCGGTCTCCGCCAGATCCTGCAGGTGGACAAAACTGTCGGCATTCTGCAGCCGATCCTCCAGCGCGGCACGGGCCTCGGTGATCTCGCCCTTGGCGTCGATCGCATGAGAGGAGGCGGCAAGCCAGGCCTCGCCCGCGGCGGCGCGGGCTTCTTCGGTATAGGTGTCGAGGTACTGGGTCATGCCAAGGCCATAGAGACCCGGTTTGGGGCCAAACACCCTGGGCGTGGTCTTGCGATAGGGGTTATCGCTTAGGTCTTCCTCGCGGGCGCTGAGGGCGGCGGCGGCGGCCTCAAACATCTGCGCGAGGCCGGGAAAGACATCACGGAACAGGCCAGAGACCCGCAAGGTGACGTCAATGCGCGGCCGCCCGAGGAGCGCCAGCGGGACCACCTCAAAGCCAGAGACCCGCTCGGACCCCTCGTCCCACAGGGGCGCAAGGCCCGCGAGATGCAGCGCCATGGCGAATTCCTCGCCTGCCGTGCGCATGGTGGCGGAGCCCCAGAGGTCCACCACCAGGCCCTTGGGCCAGTCGCCATGGTCCTGAAGGTGGCGGCGCAGCAGCTCTTCCGCGAGTTTCACCCCCTGTCCATGCGCCGCCCGCGACGGCACCGCGCGCGGGTCGGTGGTAAAGAGGTTGCGCCCCGTGGGCATCACGTCCGACCGCCCCCGATAGGGCGATCCAGAGGGGCCGGGGGCGACCAGCTGGCCTGCGAGCGCCTCCATGAGGCCACGCATCTCAGCCGCGCCATGGGCGCCGCTGCCAAAGATATGCAGCCCCTCGCCGTATTGGCTTTCCTTGATGTCGCAGACGAAGCGGTCGATGCGGGTGATTGCCTCTGCCGCCGAGGCGGTGGCGGGGATGCCAAGGTCATCCTCAACCCCGGTGCCCTGCGCCTCGGCACGGATATCGGCGATCAGCCGGTCGCGGCGGGCGGGGTCCAGCCCGTCGGCGGTGGAATACTCATCGAGCAGGCTCTCGAGCCGCCCCATGCCGGCAGGCAGGCTGGTCTCCGCCAAGGGGGGCGGCATATGGCCCAAAGTCAGCGCGCCGATGCGGCGTTTGGCCTGTGCGGCTTCGCCGGGGTCATTGACGATAAAGGGGTAGAGCACGGGGAGAGTGCCCACCAGAACCTCGGGCCAGCACTGGCCAGAGAGGGCCACCGCCTTGCCCGGCAGCCATTCCAGTGTGCCATGGGCGCCCACATGCACCAGCGCATCGGTCTGGGTCTGGAGCCAGAGGTAGAAGGCGACGTAGCCATGGCGCGGTGTGCGTTCGAGGTCGTGATAGTCGTCGTCGCGCGCCGCCACATCGCCACGCTCGGGCTGCAGGGCGATCAGCGCCTTGCCTGCGCGCAGGGCGCGGAAATGGACCTGTCCGTCGCGGATCGCTGGGTCCGCCTCGGGAGCGCCCCAAGCGGCGGTGAGGTCGTCGCGCAAGGACTGCGGCAGGCTCTCCAGCGCGGCGCGGTAGTCCGCCAGCGGCCAGGTCAGGGTCTCCTCGGGCAGACGGGTGCCGAGGTCGCCCGCAGGCGTCACCGCGTAGCCCTCTGCCGCCAGCGCGGCGAGGATCGCCTGCGCCGAGGCCAGAGCATCAAGCCCCACCGCATGGGCGATGTTGTAATCGCGCCCCGGATAGGTCGAGAGCACCAGCACGAGCCGTTTCTGGGCGGGTTGGAGGCGGGCGAGGCGCAGGTGGGCCTCAACCCGGTTCAGCGCGGCCTCCACCCGGTCAGGGTCGGCGCGGTGGGTGAAGCGGGAATATTCCAGATCGGGGTCGCGCTTTGTCGGCGATTTGAAGCTGACGACCCCGGCAAAGAGCCGCCCGTCCACCTCGGGCAGGACGACGTGCATCGCGAGGTCCGCAGGCGAGAGGCCGCGATCGGCCAGCGCCCAATCCTTGCGCCGGGCAGTGGAGAGCGCCACCTGAAACACCGGACAGCCTGTCAGGCTAAGAGGCGAGGCGCTGCCATCGCGACCTTGCGCGGAAAAGGCGGTGGCATTGATGATCGCGGCGGGCTTTAGCGCGGGCAGCTCGGCGCAGAGCCACTCCGCCGCGGCGGCGGACTTGAGGCTGGGGGCAAAGGCGCCATAGGCCGCATAGCCGCGCGCCCGCAGGCCTGCGATCAGCGCATCCACCGGGGCGGTATCGGCAGAGGTGAGGTAGGAGCGATAGAAGCTGACAAGCACCAAGGGTTTGTCAATCGCGGGCAGGGCGGCAAGCGCGCCTTGATCCGGGTCGTAGAACCCAAAATCGGGCACGGTCTTGCGCCCGGTCACCGGGCCGGCATAGAGCCCCGCCGCCAGTGCCAGCTGCGCCAAGGCCGCCTGTGCCGCCACAGCCCCCCCCGCATCACACAGCGCCTGCAGGCGACGCAGGGTGGAGACGGGCAGGGTGGACAGCTCATCCAGACGCGGGTCTTCCTGACCATCCGCAGGCAGCACCGCAAGCGCCATGCCCTTGCGGCGGGCGAGGTCTTGCAGAGTGGCGAGACCATAGGACCAATAGCTCTCGCCGCCGATCAGCCGCACCAACACGCCCTTGGCGCCTTCCAGCGTTTGTTCGGCGTAGACATCGACCGAGAGCGGGTGCTTCAGCGCCACAAGATTGGCGAGCCGGGTCGAAGGCAGCCGGTCCTTCCCGCGATGCCAGCCTGCGGCAAAGGCGCCGAGGTCACTGTCGGAAAAGGACAGCACCACCAGATCGCCGGGGGTCTGCCCGACGTCATAGGGAGTGTCTGTTTCTCCGAGCCCGTGGCTTTCGCGGAAGACGACGTGCATTGGGTTTAGGTCCGCTTCGTTCAAATCGGAGAGGGCGGCGTCCGACCCTGGGGGGTGCGAAGCGCCCTCCCGGGGGGAGGGTCGGGCGCTGCCCGGCGTGTCCGCCGGGCGGGACCTCATGGCGAGAGGTCAGCGCCCTTGGTTCTTGGGATCAGGCCCCGAGGTCGGCGTGGATGCCTGCGGCGTCGATGTTATCATGCTCGGCAATCACCACGAGCTGGGTTTTGCGCGGCTGCGCGCCCCAGGGTTGGTCATATTGCGCGCGCAGACGTTCGCCCACGGCTTGCACCAGCATTCGCATCGGTTTTCCTTCCACGGCCACGTAGCCCTTCACCCGCAGGATATTGCGGGTGCGGGCCATCTCGATGATCCGTTTTTGCAGATCTTCGGGGTCGGCTACTTCGCCCATTTCGACCACGATGGACTCAAAATCGTCATGTTCGTGGTCGTGATGGCCATCATGGTGGCTCGGGCGGGCGTCGAGGTCGTCTTCGGCGGCGGCTTCAAGGCCCAAGATGACGCGCGGGTCGATGACGCCTTCGGTCATCGGCAGGATCGGCAGCTTGCGCGGCGCTTCGGCCTCGATCACGGCGCGGGCCTTCTCGATGCCCTCTTCGCCGGCGAGGTCCGCCTTGGACAAGAGAACGATGTCGGCGCAGGCGATCTGATCCTCAAACACCTCGGACAGAGGCGTTTCGTGGTCGATGCTGTCGTCCGCCTCACGCTGGGCCTGCACCGCATCCAGATCGGGGGCGAATTGCCCCTTGGCCACGGCCTCGGCATCGGCCAGCGCGATCACGCCATCGACGGTGATGCGCGAGCGGATTGCGGGCCAATCGAAGGCCTTGAGCAGCGGCTTCGGCAGCGCCAGACCGGAGGTCTCGATCACGATATGGTCGGGTTTTTCCGGCAGGGCCATCAGGGCTTCGATCGTCGGGATGAAGTCATCGGCGACGGTGCAGCAGATGCAGCCATTGGCCAGCTCGACGATGTTTTCCGCCGGGCAGTTTTCATCCGCGCAGGATTTCAGAATGTCGCCATCGACGCCGGCGGTGCCGAACTCGTTCACCACCACGGCAAGGCGCTTGCCCTGCGGGTTCTGCATCAGGTGACGGATGAGGGTGGTTTTCCCGGCACCAAGAAAGCCGGTGATGACGGTGACGGGGATCTTGTTGAGGGTGCTCATGGAAATCAGTCCTTTGCAGCAGGGTCTGCGGAGAGGTCGAGGCCGGGCATCTCGACAGGCGGGATGCGGGCGATGGATTGCTTGCGGAACACCACGGGGCGTTCACGCCAGGGCACAAAGCCGTCCTCGGTGGCGGCATAGGCCGCAGCACCTGCGAGGATCTCGTCCAGATGGGTGGCGGGGTCGAGGTCGCCGTAGACATAGCTCCAGCGTTCAGCACCCCCGGAGAGGTGCAGCGTGCAGGAGCGGGTGCAGGCGGAGAGGCATTCCACCCCGCGCACAGTGACGCCCTCGGGCAGGTCCGCCTCGGCCAAAGCGCGGGCGAGAGTAAGGCCGGGGCGGGTGGCTTCCGGGTCGCTGCCGACGGGGCGGCAGGTGGTGCAGACGGTCAGCACGACCGGCGGTTTGCTCTGGGGGGTGCCCATGGCCTGTTTCGTCCTCCTCGCAGGCGGGATGGGGAGAGGCCAGAAGGGGGCGTCGCGCGGATGCGTGCTGCCCTCGCCCGGTCGCGGAACACCCCGTCCGCCGGTTCACGTCATCCGTTGGCAGGTCTCCCGGCTTGCGGATGCCAGTCCAGGCCCTTAAGGGCTGAGGCTGACGGTCTTCCCACCTTCCCGGCCTATGCCCGATGGGCGGTGGCCAGTGGCGTTTGGAGACCTCTCCGGTCACGGTCGCGGGGGCGGCTGTGCATTGGGGTCGCGCGCCGCGTCGCGGTGGACTTGCCCTGTCACATTCCCTCTTCGCCCGAAGGAGAGACCTTCGGGAACCAACGCAAACCCCCTTGCGCCATGGGGCAGGTCTTTGTCAAGAGAGGGGGCTAAAGCCGCAAGGAGTGAGACGTTGAGCGACCAGACGACCCCAAAGCCCGAAAGCGACATTTCCGAGGAGGAAGCGGCACGGCATGCCTCCAAGATGGCCAAAAAGAAGGCCGCTCGGGACAAAATGATGAAGACGAAGGATGGCGAAAAAGGTCTGATCATCGTGCATACCGGGCCTGGCAAGGGTAAGTCTTCGTCCGGATTCGGCATGATCATGCGCTGCATTGCCCATGGGATGCCCTCGGCTGTGGTGCAGTTCATCAAGGGCGCCTGGCAAACCGGCGAGCGGACCTTGATCGAGGAGAATTTCTCCGATCTTTGCCAGTTTTACGCGATGGGCGAGGGCTTTACCTGGGAGACCCAGGACAAGGCCCGCGACATCGCGGCGGCGCGGGCAGGCTGGGAGAAGGCCAAGGAGATGATCCTTGATGAGCGCAACACCATGGTCTTGCTCGATGAGATCAATATCGCGCTGCGCTATGATTATCTCGACCTGCAGGAGGTGCTGGAGTTTCTGGTGGAGCATAAGCCGCCGATGACCCATGTGGTGCTGACCGGGCGCAATGCGAAGGAAGAGCTGATCGAGATCGCCGATCTGGTGACCGAGATGACGCAGGTGAAACATCCGTTCCGCGCCGGGATCAAGGCGCAGAAGGGCGTGGAATTCTGATCGCTTTGGTGTGAGGCGAAGA
This sequence comes from uncultured Paracoccaceae bacterium, assembly GCA_937146765.1. Lineage (GTDB taxonomy): Bacteria > Pseudomonadota > Alphaproteobacteria > Rhodobacterales > Rhodobacteraceae > Epibacterium. The sequence goes on from CAKZRP010000065.1 coordinate 79,142, forward strand.
CGGGGATGCGAGGCTCTGCCTCGCGCTCCGGGATATTTTCAAGAAGATGAAGGGGCGCGGTGGCGTCCTTTTCGTTAGTTTGTTTTGGGTCAGAAAGACTGACCTATTGTTTCGCGCGCGAAACATTGGGGCAGGGATGTTGATACTTTTTATGCGCGTTGCAGGATGTGCGGGCGCATAGATCTGGCGCGCCCGCAACAGTTGTTAACTTGGGAGTAAGCTCTAGGCGGAGTGCGCAGCGACCTTGCCGCGTACGTAGGCGTCGACTGCGGCGCAAGCGTCCCCGGTGAGGCGCAGACCAAGTTTGGTGCGCCGCCATAGGAAGTCCTCGCCCGTACGCACCCATTCGCGGGAAATCGCCCAGTCCAGCTCCCGGGCGGTGATCGTCGCGCCGAAGTCTTGGCCGAGGTCCGTGGCAGAGGTGGCCTCGCCCAGCACCGCCCAGGCCTCGGTGCCATAGGCGCGGATCAGGCGGCGGGTGGCATAGGCGGAGAGGAAGGGATAGTCCGCCGCAAGCTTTTCGCGCAGGTCTTGCACGCCTTCGACCGGGAAATCCCCACCGGGCAGGGCGACGCCAGCGGTCCAGTCCTTGGCAAGCCTCGGGAAGACCTCGCCGATTTTCTCCAGCGCGGCTTCGGCCAGTTTGCGGTAGGTGGTGATCTTGCCGCCAAAGACGTTGAGGAGCGGCGCTTGTGTCTTGTCCAGCGTCAGCACGTATTCGCGGGTCGCGGCAGAGGCGGAGCTGGCGCCGTCGTCATAAAGCGGACGCACACCGGAATAGGTCCAGACGATCTGGTCGCGAGTCACGGGTTTCGCGAAATAATTCGAGGCAAAAGCCACCAGATAGTCCTGTTCCGCCTCGGTGCAGACCGGCTTGGTTTCCGGGTTCGGATGGTCCGCGTCGGTGGTGCCGATCAGGGTGAAGTCCTCCTCGTAGGGAATGGCAAAGATGATCCGCCCGTCCTGGCCTTGGAAGAAATAGCAGCGCCCGTGATCGTAGAGTTTGGGGACGACGATATGGCTGCCGCGCACCAAACGCACGTTCTCGCGGCTGTTCTGGCCGAGTTTCTGGCGCAGCACATCGGCGACCCAAGGCCCGCCTGCGTTGACCAGCATCTTGGCGCGGCGAATGCTCTCCTCCCCGGTGATGACGTCCTTGAGGGTGATCTCCCAATGGTCGGCGTGGCGGAGGGCGCCGGTCACTTCAGTGCGGGTCAGGATCTCGGCGCCGCGACTTTCAGCGTCGCGGGCGTTCAGGACCACGAGGCGGGCGTCTTCCACCCAGCAGTCGGAATATTCAAAGGCCTTTTTGAACTTCGCGTTCAGGGGCTTGCCCGCCACATCCGTGGTCAGATCCACCGTGGTGGTGCCGGGCAGAATGCCGCGTTTGCCCAGCGTGTCGTACATAAACAGGCCGAGGCGGATCAGCCAGGCGGGGCGGCGGCCCTTCATCCAGGGCAGGAACGCGGTCAGCAGCTTGGAGGTCGGCGTGGTATTGTCGAACCGCATGTCCTTGTGAAAGGGCAGCACAAAGCGCATCGGCCAGGAGATATGCGGCATGGCGCGCAACAGCACCTCGCGTTCGATCAGCGCCTCTTGCACCAGCCGGAACTCGAAATACTCCAGATAGCGCAGCCCGCCGTGGAACAGTTTGGTCGAAGCGGAGGAGGTGGCGGAGGCCAGATCGCTCTTTTCCGCGAGGGTGACGGAGAGGCCACGGCCCGCCGCATCGCGGGCGATGCCGCAGCCGTTGATGCCGCCGCCGATGACGAAGAGGTCGGTGATGTGATCGGGGGTCGAGGTCATGTCGGGTTGCTTTCGCTTTCGGTTTCGATGGCGCTTTCGGCCACGAGGATTTTGGTGCCCGCCGCCGCAGCAGCCTCGGCAAAGGCAAAGGGCACGGGACGGTCGGTGATGACGTAGTCAAGCTCGCTGACGGCGCAGATGCGGACCGGGGCGGAGCGGGTGAATTTGCTGCCGTCGCAGACCAGAATGCGGGTGCGGGCATTGCGCAGGATGGCGCGGGCGACCGAGACTTCGCGGGCGTCGTGGTCGAGGATGGCACCGTCTTCGTCCATCGCGGAGGCGCCGATCACCGCGCAATCGACCTTGTAGCGGTTGATGAAGTCCACCGCTTCCTCGCCCACGATGGCGCCGTCGCTTTGGCGGATGGAGCCGCCGACGAGGATCAGCTCCTTGGTCTCCATCCCCATCATCATGTTGATAATGTTGATGTTGTTGGAGAGCACCGTGAGGCCCTTATGACCAGAGAGCGCCCGTGCCACCTGTTCGGTGGAGGTACCGATGTTGAGGGCGAGCGAAGAGTGCTCTGGGATCACCTCGGCCGCCAGGGCCGCCATGGCGCGTTTGCCCGTGGCGTTGAGGCTGCGGCGGTCGGCGTAGCCCTGATTGGCGGCAGAGGCGATGCGCACCGCGCCGCCGTGTACCCGGCTCAGTTGCCCGCGTTGTGACAGGTCGCGCAGGTCGGTGCGCACGGTCTGCAAGGAGACGCCAAAGCGGCGCGAGAGGTCTTCGACCTCGACGCGGTCCTGCTGGGTGAGCAGGGAGAGGATTTCGTTTTGGCGGTCGTTTGCGTCCATCAGCTTTCCTTTTCGCGATTCCATATAGGGCATGAGGCGCGTTTTGTCATGTGGCATTTTCGTTTTTTGCCAGCTTCGGTGCAAAAGGAAAGCCCCTCGCGCCGGGGCGGAGGGGCTTTGGTTTCGTTTTGCGAATGCCTGACCCTTCGGCCGGACGGGCTTCGTCAGACTAGCGGAATGAGGTGATTGTCCCAAGCCAAGGGTGCGGTGGCCAAGGGCATAACCTCTGTGCCGATCCGGGCCAGCGCGCCGGTGCCGGTGCTGGCGAGGAAGCCTTCGGGGATGGTGGCCAGACCGCAGACATCCGCCAGCGGATATTCCGCCACCAGCGCGCCGCTGGCGCAGTCCATCACCTGCACTCGCCCACCGCGGGGCGAGGTGACGGCGACCTGCGTCTCATCGCCGGAAAAGGCGATCGAGCCGCCATAGCCGTTCAGGTTCAGCACCCGCGGGTCATCCTCCGCCATCAGACGCGGCGCAGAGCCGGGGCGGTGCAGGCCGACGATGGGCACATCGGCGCCCTCTTCGCCCTCCCACTGCATAGCAAAGCCGACCGTGCCGTCCGAGCGCACCGCGATATGGCGGATGGAGTTCATATGCAGATCATGCGGCAGTTGCATCACCTCCTCAATCTGACCGTCGAGGCTGAGATAGGTCAGGTTTGGTTCCATAAACGGCAGGTTCAGCTTGGCGCGGCCCGACCCCGGGTGGGTCTCGATGCCGCCATTGGCGACCACCAGACCGGGGGCGTCGCGGCGCAGCAGCATCTCGTGTGGGCCGATGCCGCCGGAGGCGAACTGACCGAGACGCTTGTAGCTTTGCGCGTCCCAGACACCGATGATCCCCTCGGCCCGCTCATAGGCGTTCTCGGTCGTGTACATGACGCTGGCATCGGGCGAAAAGACCCCGTGACCGTAGAAGTGATGCCCGGCGGGGGCGTCGAGCCGCGCCAGCGGCGCGCCCGAGCGGCAGTCGATCACCTCGGCAAATCGACCCGGACGGCGGGCAAAGGCCACGGCCTCGGGGCGGGTCGGATGGGCACTGGCGGCATGGCCTCGATCCGGCAGTGGGTGGCGGAACAGCACCTCGCCTGTGTATGAAAGGCCTGCTATCACAAAGAGGCCCAACTCATCCTTGCCCGCCGACAGAAAGGCCGGGGTGCCGACGTCGGCCCAGGTGGCGCGGGGCGCCATGCTGGTGGCCATCATTCCGGCCAGAAAGCCGCGTCTGGACTGCATAGATCTGGTCCTTTTGGGGTTTAATCGCCGTCAAGCGCGTTGAACCCGGCCTCCACCCCGAGGCGCGGGCCGATTTTATCGCTGACGATGGCCTTCACATCGCGCACATCTTGCTGCAGCGCCTCGATGGCGAAGCGTTCTTGCGGATCGGCGACCCCGGCAAAGGTCGGATCCTCCGCGAGACTGGCGATGTGTTTTTCGGCGGTGGCGAAGGTGGTGGTGAGATCATGGGTGATCTTCGCATCGCCCTCGGCCAACAACAGGGCCAGCTCGCGGATCGCGCCAAGCTGCACGGCGACATTGTGGAGCGAACGGCCCGAGCGGCGCGCTTCGGCGAGTTCGGGCCGCGGCTTGTCAAAGCTGCCAAGCGGGCGACCCAGCCGCATGTCGGTCAGGATTTCGAGGCCGGTGGTGAGCGCCTTGAACAGCTCCTGATGCACTTCGCTGTCGCTGTGGTAGCGGTCTTTGGCTTCGCGCATCTGGGTCGCGTAGTCCGCTTGCCAGTCGGTCAGAATGTTGTGCGTGTTCAAGGCCAAGTCGCGGGCGATGGCCTGCACAAGGGCGCAGGTATAGTCCGGCGTCGCGAGACCTTGGTAATCCGGGTCATACATCAGGTATTCGAGCGTGTAGAAGCCCCGCACTGCGATGGAGGCGGTGGCGAAACTCTCCGCGGTTTCGACCGTGGGGTCGGCGCTTGTCAGCATCGCGCGCAGCGCCTTCGGGGTGCGGGAGCGGCTGTCGGGCCAAAAGGCGATGGCAAAGGCGCGGTTGTCCGCCTCGGAGGGGCCAAAGCGCAGGTGACTGGCAGCGACCCAGGCGTCGAAGGCCTGCCCCCAGGCGGCGCGAAGCCCTTCGGACTGCGGGTCGCAATCGCTGGCTGCGACCTCGTGGAGATGCGCGCTGCGGGCGGCAAGCCGTTCATAGGTTGGCAGAATATGTGTATCGAGCACCGCATCCGTCAGCGCATCGGCGCGGGCAAATCCTGCAAGCGCAAGGCAGGTGCAGGCAGAGGCGGCAAGGCGGGCGAGAGGGGGCATCAGAGGGACTCCAGAAAAGTAATCAGGGCGGCGCGATCGTTCGGGGGCAGGGCGACCACATGGTCGCGGGCCGCTTGCGCCTCGCCCCCGTGCCAGAGGATTGCCTCGATCAGGCTCCGGGCACGGCCATCGTGCAGATAGGTGGCGGCCTCGTTCACCTGCTGGGTGAGCCCGATCCCCCAGAGCGGCGGGGTGCGCCATTCGCGCCCGGTGGCACGTCCTTCGGGGCGATGGTCGGCAAGGCCTTCCCCCATGTCGTGCAGGAGGAGGTCGCTATAGGGCCAGATCAGCTGGAAACTCTGCTCCGAGCGGTCGCTGAGGCGATGGGTAACGAACTTGGGCCGGTGGCAGGCGATGCACCCGGCGTCGTAGAATACCGATTTGCCGTGCAACACCTCGATATCATCCGAGTTGCGGCGCGTGGGTACCGCGACGTTGCGGGTATAAAAGGTGACAAGGTCCATGTTGGGCTGGTCGATTTCGGTGCCCCGCTGGTCCTTGTCCCCATGGGGGGCGGACCGGCAGGCTACCTGCGTCTCGGTGCAATCACCCCAGGGGTTTGGATAGAGCGGCGTGGATATCCCCACATCGCCGGAAAAGGCGGCGGCGGACTGGTCATGCAGCGTCGCGGTTCCAGCCTTGAGCCCGAAGCGGCCCAGCATGACCTGGTCGAACTCGGGTGACCAGACCAGATTTGGCCGACCCGATATGCCGTCGCCATCGGCATCCTCGGGATCCGCAAGCGCAAGGATGTCGGCGGCTGGAATGGCCTCGAGCAGGCCAAGACCGATCATCGGCGGGGCAACGCGCGGGGAGAGCATCGCCTCCGGGTGGAGCGGGCCGTAGTTCAACTCCGTGGCAGTGAAGCTGGGGTGCCGCAGGGACACAATCTCTCCGCCGTTCAGGATCACGTCCTGCTCTTCGAAGCTGACGGCGAGGCGGTATTCCGGCTCGATGCCGGGGGCGGAGAAATCCTGCAACTGGCTGCCATAGACCGGGTCGGGGGCAGAGCCGATGAAATCCTCGACCGCCGCCATCGAGGTTGGGGCAGGCGCCGGAATGGAGATGCGCAGAAAGGTCGAGGCGGAGCGATACTCCGGCCCCTCCGGCAGGGTGCCGCGCCCGTCGCGGATGTGGCAGCGCTGGCAGGACCGGGCATTGTAGACTGGCCCCAACCCATCGGAGGCGCGCGTGGAGGAGGGGGAAAAGACCCAGAGCTTGTCAAACAGCGCCTCGCCCAAGCGGAACTCCAACCCCTGCTCAAAGGTCAGGGTGGCGCCGGGTTGGGCAAAGGCATCACGATCCTCGCGCGCCTCCACCGTGGCGGCACCGGCGGGATTGTCCTCAAAGGCTTCGGGCAGGTCAAAGACCTCTGTGGGCGCGGTGACGCGGGCCACGCGGGCGGCCTCTTCGAGGGTGCGAGTGAGGATCGAAAGATGCGGTTCGGCAAACCAGGGGGCCGGAGGCTCGGCGGCGCGAAATCCCGCATGGGCGGGGAGAGGGGCGGCCAGAAAACAGGCTGCCCCCAGAATCAAGGCGGTGTTACTCAGCTTCGTCCATCTTGGATGCGTTGAGATGCGCGTAGTTTTCGGCGCCAACGCGGTCGTGCAATTCAAGCTGGGTCTCCAGAAAGTCGATGTGGCCTTCTTCGTCGGCCAAAAGCTCCTTGAACAGCTCTTCGCTCACGAAGTCGCCACAGGTCCTACAATATTCGGCGGCTTCCTTGTAGAGGGCACGGGCTTCCTGTTCCGCCGCGAGATCACATTCCAGTGTTTCCTTCGGGGTTTGCCCGATCCGCAGCGGGTCGAGCGTTTGGAGATTAGGGTGACCTTCGAGGAAGATGATCCGATCGATCAGCTTGTCGGCGTGCTGCATCTCCTCGATGCTTTCCTCGCGGCTCTTCTTGGCCATATGGCCAAGTCCCCAGTCCGCCTGCAGGCGGAAGTGCAGCCAGTACTGGCTGACAGCGGTCAACTCGCTTCTAAGCGCCTTGTTGAGATACTCGATGACTTTGGCGTCGCCCTTCATGATTGCTCTCCGGGGTAATGGCTTTGCGCAGGTTCTGCAGATGTGCAGGTACACTTACCTTAGCGTTCGAGCGCATGGTGTCCAGAAAGAGCGACATGCAACCGCCACAGTCGGCTTTCTTGCCGAGGGCGCGGTAAATTTTTCCAGGAGTTATAATGGTTTCCGGGTCAGAGGCGCGCATCCAGTCGATGGCCGCATGGATGTCGTGATCGGAGATTGTCGTGCAGTGGCAGATGATCATGACGGGTCTTCGATCCCTAGAGATTCCATAGGCTACTCTCAGCGTCAAATATCTGACTAAAAGACTTGGCTTGCAAGCCTAAACTAAAGCAAAACTCTCAGGATTGCCGACGGTTGGGCGAATTTCCGCGAATGTCCCATAAAAAGAGGAGCCGCGCGAGGGACGCGGCTCCTCCTCCAGGTCGGGGACCTGTTTCGACTTATTCGAAAACCGCAGAGGGGTTGTCGAGCGAGTCGGATCCTTCGATGGCAACACCGTCCAAGGCCAGCACCGCAACCGCGCGTTCGATCGAGCGGGTCTGGTCGACCAGCGCGTCGACGCCGCCCATCACCAGCGCCTCGCCGGCCGCATTGCCCTGTTCCAGCATCTGGTCGTAAGAAAAACCGGCCTCGGCAGCCGTCTTGATGCGGCCCAGTTTCATCATCGTGGTGGAGAGCTTGCCTGTCAGCTCTGCATCCACCGCGGCATCTGCCTCTGCCACCAGCTGGGACAGGGAGGCGCCGGAGACCACTTCGCCATTCACCCGCACGTATTCGCCGAGATAGACGTTCTGGATGCCCAGACCATCGTAGAAGTGGCTGTTGTGGGTGTTGTCGGAGAAGCAGTCATGCTCTTCTTCCGGATCGTTCAGCATCAGGCCGAGACGCATGCGCTCGCCCGCCTGTTCGCCGTAGGACAGCGAGCCCATGCCGGTCAGCATTGCGGTGATACCGGCATTTTCATCGGCCAGCACAGTGCTGCGTGCCGCGCCATCGGTCGCCCATTGCGCGGTGATCCATTCAAGGTCGGACACCAGGAGATCGGTCGCGGCTTTCAGATAGGCGCCGCGACGGTCGCAATGGTCATTGGTGCAGGCCTCGCCCTGGGCGTAATCGGTCCAGGGACGGGCGCCAGCGCCATGTGCGGTGCCGTTCAGATCCTGACCCCAGAGCAGGAATTCGATGGCGTGATAGCCGGTGGCGACGTTGGATTCGGCGCCAGCCGCCTCATGCAGGGTTTCCGAGAGCAGTTCGGGGGTGATTTGGGAGGCGTCGATGGTCTCACCCGAGAGGGTGAATTCCGGGTTGGCCACAACATTCAGCACGGCGGCTGGGTTTTCATCGGTGGCACCACCATAGGCCGCATCCACATAGTCGATCAGACCCTCGTCCAGCGGCCAGGCATTCACCTTGCCTTCCCAATCGTCGACGATGGCATTGCCAAAGCGGTAGACCTCGGTCTGCTGATAGGGCACGCGGGCGGATGTCCACGCAGCCTTTGCAGCCTCCAGCGCCTCGGGCGAGGGATTGGCGATCAGCGCGTCCACGGCGGCTTGCAGCGCCTTAGCGGTGATCAGACTGTCCTCGTATTTGGCTTCAGCGATATCGGCATAGGTGGTCAGCACCTCGGCCTTGGTCGCTGCGAAAGCGGCCGATGTGCCTGCGGTCAAAGCCGCGATGGCGGCACCGGTGAGAAGCGGCGTTTTCATGGAGGGATCTTCCTTGTTGGGTCGTCGTGAATTGCGGCGCAGGGCCGGGCGGAAAAGGGTTACTTGGTCAGGATCAGCTTTCCGGCGCGAGTGATGCGCAGCGAATAGATCTGGCCGTTGAGAAGGATGCGCGCCTGCACGCCGCCGCGAGTCAGATCCTCGGCGTGATAGGTCGGATAGGTTTCCGGCTGGGTGGCGGTGGCAAGATCGGCTTGGGAAATCGGTTTCAGATTGGTCATCGGGCGAGCCTCTGGGTCCGCTCGGCGCCATCGCATACCCGATCGAGAAGCCATTCGAGGCTGAAACTCGGCTCGGCCCCCGCCTCGGCGAAGAGATCGGCGCAAAGCTCGGGCACCGGCAGGCGATCCTGCCGGGGGGGACGAGGCTGTTGGTCGGGGCCAGATGGGGTCAACATGACGCGGTCGCGGTGTTCGGGTTGTCGGCTGGCCTGCGAGAAAACAGGTTGGCTGGGATTGTCTGATACCTGATTTATTTGGTCGGATAAGTCAATCCGATAATTTTACTCGGGAATGAGGGTTCTGCGACTTTGGTAAACTGAAAAAGGCCGCCCCGGTATGGGACGGCCTTTGGAAACACTCGCAGAAATGCGGGCTCAGTCTTTGCGCACTCCGGCAAATTGCGCCTGCCACTCATCGCGCTGCTCGTCGGTGATCTTGGCAAAGAGCACCTCGGGCACGGTGAAGGCGTGACCTGCGGGCAGGGCGGCAAGGGCAGCAGCCACATCCTCGGGCCAGCTCTGATCCTCGGTACCCAGAGCCTCCATCATGCTGGCGGCGGCTGCAGGGATAAAGGGCGCGGAGAGCACGGCGTAAAGGCGGATCAGGTTCAGGCCCAGACGCACTTGTGCGGCGGCGCGCTCCGGGTCATCCTTGAACACGGTCCAGGGCGCGGCGGATTGCAGGTATTCGTTGCCGGCCACCCAGATCGCGCGCAGCTCTTGCGCCGATTTGCGCACCTCCATCGCCTCCATATGGCCTTCATAGGCGCGGATACGGGTGGTGAGGTCGGCGATCAGCTTCTCTTCCTGCTCGCCCAAGGCGCCGCCCTCGGGCACCACTTCGCCGAACTTGGAGCGGCAGAATTTGGTGATGCGGGAGACGAAGTTGCCCAGAACGTCGGCGAGGTCCTTGTTCACCGATTGCTGGAAGTTCTCCCAGGTGAATTCGGAATCGCTGCTTTCCGGCGCATGGGACAGCAGCCACCAGCGCCAGTAATCGGCGGGCAGGAGCGACAGGGCCTGATCCATAAACACACCGCGACCCTGCGAGGTGGAGAATTGGCCGCCGTCATAGTTCAGGTAGTTGAAGGACTTGAGGTGGTCGACCATCTTCCACGGCTCGCCCGAGCCGAGCAGAGTCGCCGGGAAGGAGAGCGTGTGGAAGGGCACGTTGTCCTTGCCCATGAACTGCACGTATTTCACGTCATCGGCGCCCTTGTCGGTGCGCCACCAGCGCTCCCACTCGGCGTCGGTTTTGCCATTGGCTTCGGCCCATTCGCCGGCGGCGGCGATATATTCGATGGGGGCGTCGAACCAGACGTAAAAGACCTTGCCTTCCATGCCCGGCCAATCCTTGTCGCCGTTCTTGACCGGCACACCCCAGTCGAGGTCGCGGGTGATGCCCCGGTCTTGCAGGCCATCGCCGTCATGCAGCCATTTCTTGGCGATCGAGGTGGTCAGCACCGGCCAGTCCTGCTTGCTGTCGATCCACTGGTCGAGCTGGTCGCGCATCGCCGATTGACGCAGGAACAGGTGCTTGGTCTCGCGCACTTCCAGATCGGTGGAGCCGGAGATCGCCGAGCGCGGGTTGATCAGGTCGGTCGGGTCGAGCTGCTTGGTGCATTCCTCGCACTGGTCGCCGCGCGCCTTGTCGTAGCCGCAGTTGGGGCAGGTGCCCTCGATATAGCGGTCGGGCAGGAAGCGGGCGTCGGCGTTGGAATAGACCTGCTTTTCCGAGACTTCGGCGATCAGACCGGCCTCGGCCAGCTTTCCGGCGAAATGCTGGGTCAGGGCGCGGTTCTGCGGGCTCGACGAACGGCCATAGTGGTCAAACGACAGGCCAAAGCGGTTGGCGATATCGCTTTGCACGCTGTGCATCTCGGCACAGTAATCGGCGACCGGCTTGCCGGCCTTGGCGGCGGCCAGCTCGGCGGGGGTGCCGTGTTCATCGGTGGCGCAGAGGAACAGAACCTCATTGCCGCGACCGCGATTGTAGCGGGCATAAAGGTCGGCCGGTAGCTGGCTGCCCACGAGATTGCCGAGGTGCTTGATCCCGTTGATATAGGGCAGTGCCGAGGTGATGAGAATTCGGGCCATATCGTCCATCCGCGTCGCTTGTCTGGCTGTTCGTCTAGCGCAAGCGACAAGGCGCGAAAAGCCCATGTTGCGGAGTGGTCCCAAGAAAGCCGGGTTTTAAGGACATCGAGCCCCTGTTTGGCTTGACCGAGCCCTGTCCATCAGAGACGCTGAAGGCGATTTTGATGCGACCCTTCTTGAAACCTCACGTTTGCGTGATGATATATACTGCATACAGTGGCATACAATATGTGGACTTCTTGACCTAGATGATCGACTTCCTTCTTGATGGCGCCTTTGCGCCCTTCACCTTTGCGCTGGCCTTGTTGGTCGGCTTGCTGGGGATGGAAGTTGTGGCGCTGCTGCTGGGGGGCAGCCTTCTGGCCAGCGACAGCGATGCGGCGATCGACGCACCCGGCGGGGTGGAGATCGGCGCTGGGGTGGACCTCGATGGGGTCGACCTCGGCGAGGTGGATCTGGACGCGCCGGAGTTGGAAGCGGCTGAGGTGCCGGACCTGTCCGGTGGCGGTGGTGTGCTCGGTTGGCTGGGGCTCGGGCAGGTGCCCTTCCTCATCTGGTTTGCCTGCTGGCTGATGGCTTTTGGCCTTTCGGGCATGGCCTTGCAGGGGGTCCTGCGCGATCTGATGGCGGTCACGCTGCCCTCCGGGCTGGCAGCGGTAACGGCGGCCATCGTCTCGTTTTGGTTTGCGCGCGGCTTTGGCGCCGTCTTTGCCCGGCTGCTGCCAAAGAATGAGACCTCGGCCCTGTCGGAAACCGCCCTCGGGCGGCGGCGCGGGGTGGTGACGCAGGGCACCGCTGCCCGGGGCCGCCCTGCCGAAGTCCGCGTCATGGATGGCCATGGCAATGCCCATTACCTGCGCGCCGAACCCCTGAGCGATCAGGAGCAGATTGCGACCGGCACCGAGGTGCTGGTGATCCGCGACCGACGCGCCAAACGATATGTCCTCGTGCCGCTGTCCGACTAGGCCGCGCGGGGGCAGAGCCTTCGACATTTCTAACTGACTTTTACCCTATGGAGGATTGGGATGGACCTTTCATTCCTGCTGACCGCAGTTGTCACGATAATAGTTTTCCTTGCCCTGATCGGACTCATTCTCGGACGGCTCTACCGCCGCGCCACCCGAGAGGTGAGTCTGGTCAAGACCGGCTCCGGCGGCAAGAAGGTGATAATGGATGGCGGCACGGTGGTGATCCCGCTGCTGCATGAGGTGAGCCCGGTCAATATGAAGACCCTGCGCCTAGAGGTGCAGCGCTCGGGCGAGGCGGCCTTGATCACCCAGGACCGGATGCGGGTCGATGTGGGCGTGGAATTCTATGTCTCGGTGATGGCGACCGAAGAGGGCATCTCGCGGGCGGCGCAGACGCTGGGCAACCGGACCTTTGACGTGGAGCAGCTGCGCGAGATGATCGAGGGCAAGCTCATCGACGGTCTGCGCGCGGTGGCGGCGCAGATGACCATGGACGGGCTGCATGAAAACCGCGCCGACTTTGTGCAGGAGGTGCAGAACGCGGTTTCCGAAGATCTGTTGAAGAACGGTCTTTCGCTGGAATCCGTCTCCTTGACCGCGCTGGACCAGACCCCGTTCGAGGCTCTGGATGAGAACAACGCCTTTAACGCGGTGGGGATGCGGCGCTTGGCCGAGGTGATTGCCACCTCGAAGAAGGAGCGCGCGCAGATTGATGCCGATGCCGAGGTGGCGGTGCGTCGGGCCGCGATGGAAGCACAACGCCAGAAGCTGTTGATCGAGCAGGACGAGGAGCAGGCGCGCATCGAGCAGACCCAGCGGCTGGAGACCCTGCGGGTGGCGCAGGAGGCGGAAATCGCGGCGCGGACCGAGGATTCTGTGCGCGAGACTCAGCGTGCAAGGATCGCCCGCGAGGAGGCCATCCGCGCCGCCGAGATTGAGCGCGAGCGCAAGATCCGCGAGGCGGAGATCGCCAAGGAGCGCGAACTCGAAGTGGCGGAACAAGAACGCCAGATCATCATCGCGCAAAAATCCGAAGAGGAAAGCCGCGCCCGGGCCTCGGCTGACCTGGCCCGCGCCGAAGCCACCAAGGCTGCCGAGGCGGTGGCCACCGCGCGCGAAGTGGCCGAGGCCGAGCGTCAGAAGCAGATCGTGCTGATCGAAGCCGCCCGCGAGGCGGAGCGGCAGGCAACCGGCATCCGTCTGGCCGCTCAGGCCGAGAAAGACGCCGCCGCCGACCGGGCCCAGGCACGCCGCGAGGAAGCGCAGGCCGAGGCTGATGCGCTCAACATCCGGGCCGAGGCGAAGAAGAACGATATGCTGGCCGAGGCCGAAGGCAAGCGGGCGCTGGTCGAGGCGGACAATGCGCTCTCGGCGGAGTTGGTGCGGATGAAGGTCGATCTGGCCCGTCTGCAGGCGATGCCCGCGATCATTGCCGAGATGGTGAAGCCGGCGGAGAAGATCGATTCGATCAAGATCCACCATGTGGGCGGCATCGGCGCAGGGGCGCCCTATGGTGCGGCGGGGGCTGCGGGCGACAAGCCGGTGGTCAATCAGGCGCTCGACTCGATCATGGGGATGGCGGTGCAGATGCCCGCGCTCAAGGCTTTGGGGCGAGAGCTGGGGATTTCTATGGAGGATGGTGTCTCGGGCGTGGTGAACGGGCTGCTGAGCGAGGACACCGCCCCTGAGGTTGCAGAGGTGCCCAAGCCGTCCGCCGAGGTAAAGGGCACCGACGTGCACTGAGGCGCCCTTGGCGGAAAAACAAGAAGGGCCGACGTCATCGTCGGCCCTTTTGCTGTTGCCTTACTGGCGCCCCTCGCGGGCCCGCTTCAAGAGCTTGCCGATGGTGAAGGAGGTGCGCGGCGCATAGACGTAGCGGGTGCGTTCAGACGGTGCCCGCCGCGCGCGCATCCGGGCGAGCCCGAAGACGATGAGCCCCACATGACCGGCGGCAATGAAGCTGAAGAGGGCGGCGGGCCCGAAGCCCTCGATCAGGAAGGACGCCACCAGCGGCGCGGCAATGGCGCCCACGGCATAAAAGAACATCAAGGCTGCCGAAAGCTCCACCCGCTCTTCGGATGTGGCAAAATCATTGGCGTGGGCGGCCGAGACCGAGAAGATCGGCACCGTGGTCAGGCCGAAGATGGCCGCAGAACTCATGATCGCCAGCGTGCCGCCGGTGCTGGCGGGCAGCGAGATGGCACAGGAGAGGATCGAGGTCACAGAGAGCCAGATCAACACCCAGCGGCGGTCGAATTTATCCGCCAACCAGCCCACCGGATATTGCGCCAGCGCGCCGCCCAGAACATAGGCAGCGAGGAAGAAGGCGATCTGATCCACCATCAGCCCGACCTCCTGCCCATAGATCGGCCCGACCATGCGGAAGGAGGCGCCGCTGAGGGCTGAGACAATCACCCCGATGACGCCGAGGGGAGAGCAACGCCAGGCAAGACCGGGGCGCAGGCGCGGGGCGGCGGGCATCTCAGGCTGGCTGGCGCGGGTCATCATCAGGGGCAGCAGCGTCGCACAGCACAGGATCGCCAGCAGGTTGTAGCTGAGGTAATGCGCCGGCGGCAGCACCGCGATCAGCAGCTGTGCCACCAGCGAGGCGCTGGTATCGGCGATCCGGTAGAGGCCCGAGGTGCGGCCGCGGTTCTCATTTGTGACCTTGGCGTTGAGCCAGGCCTCGATCACCGTGTAACAGCCCGCCACGCAGAGGCCGGAGGCAATCCGCATCCCCGCCCAGGCATAGGGGTTCTCGACCAGCGTATGGCCGAGGATCCCCATCGCTCCGAGGGCGGTGCAGACCGCAAAGGCGCGGGAATGACCGACCCGACCCATCAGCCGTGGCGTCCACCAGCAGCCGATCAGAAAGCCAAAGAAATGCGCCGAGCCGAGCAGGCCGATCTGACGGTTGTCGAAGCCCAGGACCGTGCCGGAGAGCGCATCCAGCGGACCCACCCCTCCGGTGGAGAGCTGCAGCAGGATGACGGAAAGAAACAGGGCGGCAAATGAGAGGATCGTGCGCATAACAGGGCCGACCATAGGCAAAGATCACGCCCCCGCAGTAGCCTTTTCGACTTTGCGTGTCGTTTTAGGGGCGTGATGCAATTTTCCCTCAATCGGCGGCGATCATGATCCCGTCGAAAAAGGCCGCAAGAGCGACGTGGTCGGCAAGGGGCAAAAGGGCGGCGACATGTTGGTCCGGGCGCAGGACCACCAGCGCGCCTTCCTTGCGGTCGATGCCGCGCAGGTCGAAGATATCGCCCGCGCGGGGATCGGGGCAGAAGACCTTTTCCGCGTCCACCAGCCCGTGTAGGCCTTTGGTCGGGCGCAGCAGGGTCGGCATCTCGGTGGGCTGGACCTCGCGGTGGGGCATTTGCAGGACCGCGCGCAGGTCAATCACCCCGTCGCTGTCCGCGCTTTTCGGCGTGTAGCGCCGCAGGGGCGAGCGCGGGTCTTCACTGAGGTATCTGCACAGGGTATGGAGCGCGCCGCCCACAGCACCTTGGTCGCCCTTGGGCGCAAAGGCGAGGAGACGCCAGCGCCCGTCCGCCTTGGCCACATGGCCCAGCTGCATGGGCCGCGCATCGGCCAGACGGATCACGGGAGCGGAGTGAAACCGCATCCCCAGCTGAAACCCCGGCGCGAGCGCCTGATGCTGGTCGCTGCCGGTCAGCATCGAGGGCCCATAGCGCAGCGCCACCCCGGCGGTGAAGCGGCCATGGCGTTCAAAATACTGCTGAAAAGCCTTCGGGTCGACGCCTTCGCCGCCCTTGGTGGCGGGCTTGGCGCTGAACATGGCGGCAAATTCGCGGTCAAAGTCGATCAGCGCCTGCGCCTCGCCTTTGCGCTCCTGCGCGTAAGTATGCAGGATCTCGGGGTGGGCTTGTCCGCGCAGCACGGCGGCGAGTTTCCAACCCAAGTTGAACCCGTCGCGCAGCGAGACATTCATGCCCTGGCCGGCCTTAGGGCTATGGGTGTGGCAGGCATCGCCAGCGATAAACACAGAAGGGGCGGGACCGGAGGTCACATCATCGGGCAGGTTGTCGAACTTCGCACAAATGCGCTGGCCGATCTCATAGACCGACCACCAAGCCACCTCTTTCACGTCGAGCGTATAGGGATGCAGGATGCGCTGGGCGGCGGCGATCAGGTGGTCGACGGTGATGTTCTTGCTGGCGACCCGCTCGTCCTCGGCCAGCTTGTCCATCTCGATATAGAGCCGCACCATGTAGCCGCCTTCGCGCGGGATCACGAGGAGGTTGCCCTCGCGCGCGGAATGCACCGTCGCCTTGAGGCGGATATCGGGGAAATCGGTGGTGCAGAGCACATCCATCACGCCCCAGGCCTGATTGGCGGCGGCCCCGTCCAAGCTGCGGCCAATCTCGCGCCGCACGGTGCTGCGGGCGCCATCGGCCCCGACCGCGTAGCGCGCGCGGATCACCTCCTGCGCGCCGGTCTCTGTGTGTTCAAAGGTGGCGGTGACGGGAAGGGCGGCCCCCTCGTCGATCTTGAGCGAGATCAGACGGCGGCGGTAATGCGGCGCGAGCCGGGTGGGGGCATTGCGCATGACCTCAAGGAAAAAGTCATGCACCCGCGCCTGGTTCAGGATCACATGGGGAAACTCCGAGAGACCCTCCTCGGTATCCTCGATCCGGCCACTGCGGGCGATGCGGGCGGGGTCCTTGGGGTCGGGCTTCCAAAAGGCGGTCTCATTCACCCAATAGGCTTCTTTCAGCACCTTTTCGGCAAAACCAAAGGCCTCGAACATCTCGACCGAGCGGCAGGCGATGCCATCGGCCTGACCGACCGCTAGGGGCCCCGGTTTCTGGTCGGTGATACAGGTGCGGATCGCGGGAAAGGCGGCGAGCTGTGCGGCGGTGATCAGCCCGGTGGGGCCGCAGCCGACGATCAGCACGTCCACTTCCTGCGGCAGGGTCGCGGGGTCGAGGGGAAAGCCGGGGGCGGCGGGCGCAAGGCTCGGGTCGCCGGGGCAGTATCCGGTCAGGTGAAATTGCATGGGCGTCCTCCCTCAGATGTTAGCTGGTAAATGGTTCGCATACGAATCTCTTTTCGACAAGAAAAGATTCGTATACAAACTAAGTGCGGCGGGCTAGGGTGGGGCAGGCAGAGGCTAAGGCAATCAGAGGACTGGGGACTTTGGACTTTCGCGATATGGCGGGCCATGTGATCCGCCGCTTGCATCAGAACGCAACGCAGGTGTTTCAGGCGCGGCTGACGGCGGCGGGGCAGGATCTGACGCCGGTGCAATACGCCGCGCTCGACGCGATTCGTGGCGCGCCGGGGATGGATCAGGTGCGGCTGTCCGCGCTGATCGCCTGTGACCGCGCAACGCTGAGCGGCGTGGTCGAGCGGCTCTGCAAGAAAGGCTACATTGACCGCAGCGTCAGCGCCACGGACCGCCGCGCGCGGGTTCTGACCTTGACGCCGGAGGGCGCGGCTTTGGTCGCGGATCTTTCGCCCATCGTGGCGGCCGCACAGGCGGAGATCCTGCCGGGCTTGACGCCGGAGGAGCAGGCGCAGTTCCTCGCCCTGGCCCAGAAATCGGCGGCGGCGGTGGGGGCGGAGGCTTGAACCTGCGCTTGATCCTCAGGTCGCGACCCCGGTTGCGACGGGCGCATCGCTCAGCCGCAGCGGGCTGTCGGGTCCGGCTTGGGCCACCGTCCAGGCCTTGAGCGGTGCGGTGCGGGCGCGCAGGCGGGTGAGCCGCCATTGCCGGGGCAGCTGCGCCATCTCCCGCACCGCGCGCGGATCCTCCGGCAGCGGGCTCCGGTGGTCGGGGGTCAGGTGCCAGCGGCTCTCGATCCCCGGCGCGCCGCCCTTGCCGGGGGTGAGCAGCAGCGCCAGCGGCGCAGGTCGCCCCTCGCCGCCGCGTTCGGCCGCCAGATGCAGCCGCCGCACTGGCGTCATCGCGGGCGGGGCGGGCAGATCGGCCACCACCAAGGGCACCGCACCGCTGCGCAGGCTCTCCTCGCAGGCCCAGAGCAGGTCCTCGGCTCGGTTGGCGCGCAGGAACAGCAGCCGGGCGGGGTTCACGAACTCCACCACCCCGTCCGGGTTCAGCTGGTTGGGATCCCAGGCCGGGGAGATCCACAGCACCACCCCCTGCATCCGGGCCGCGACCCAGAGGGCAAAGGCGCGCCGGGCGCCGCCGCAAACCTCATGCGCGCGCCCCCGCGCCAGATGGAGGCCGGGCAGCGGCGCGATGCCATCGCGCGGGTGGTAGGTCTTGCGGGCAAGCAGGTGAGTCGACATGCCCGCAGTCTAACATGTTCTTTTTTTGTTCCAATGTGGTTTCGGCTGCAATCTGCAAGCGGCACCAGTGTGGACCCGGTGCGGACCCGGATGGAGCCGACGGCAGATCCCTACCAGTGGTAGGGGTTCACCGCGCCATGGGCGGCCATCCAGCCCTCGAGGCCACCGCGCAGGCAGTGCACGTTCTGCAGACCCATCTCCTGCGCCAACCGGGTGGCCAGGGCCGAGCGCCAGCCATTGTCACAGTAGAAGATGAAGGTGGTCTCGCGGCGGAACAGCTCGTGCGCATAGGGGCTGTCGGGGTCGAGCCAGAACTCCAGCAGGCCGCGCGGGCAGGAATGGGCACCGGGGATCACCCCGGTCTTTTCCAGCTCGCGGAAGACCCGGAGGTCGACAAAATCCGCATCGCCCGTGTCCTGCATCACCAGCGCCTCCTCAACGGAGACGAAGGAGATCAGCGCTTCGGCCTCGGCCACAAGATCCTTGCTGCTTTTCAAGGGAATAAAGGTCATGGTCGTCCTCCTTCTGTTCAAGGACCCCGGACCGGACATCCGGATACCAAGGGTAGCACGAGCGGACTTCGCCGCGCGCTGAAAAAAACGGCAAGGGTTAATGGGGGTCCCCCTGCAGTCGGGCTTGGCTTGCATTGGGGCGGGATCGGGCTAGGGTCCGCTGCGAACAGGATTTTCAGGAGATGCCGTGATGAAAATGAACCGGTTGGGCCGCACCGATATGAGGGTCTCGGAGCTGTGCCTTGGCACCATGACCTTTGGCAATCAGACCGATGAGGCGGATGCCCATGCGCAGATCGACATGGCGCTGGCGGCGGGGATCAATTTCCTCGACACTGCAGAGATGTATCCGGTGAACCCGGTCCGGCTGGAGACGCTGGGTCGCAGTGAAGAGATCATCGGCACTTGGAACGCCAAGACCGGGCGACGGGCAGAGTATATTCTGGCCACCAAACATTCCGGCGAAGGCTCGGTCGCGCGTGACGGCGCGCCGATCACCGCCGAGTCGATAGGGGTGACGATTGAACAATCGCTGAAGCGGCTGAAGACCGATTACATCGACCTCTATCAATTCCACTGGCCGAACCGGGGCAGCTATATGTTCCGCAAGAACTGGACATATGACGCGACGGCCTCCTCCTATAGTCGCGAGGATGTGCTGGCGGATATGGAGGCCTGTCTGGCAGCACTGCAGGCGCAGGTCGACAAAGGCAATATCCGCGCCTTTGGCCTGTCGAACGAAAGCGCCTGGGGCACCGCGCAATGGCTGCGTCTGGCCGAGGCGGGCAAGGGGCCGCGCGTTGCCTCGATCCAGAACGAATATTCGCTTTTGTGCCGTCTCTATGACACCGATCTGGCGGAGCTGAGCCATTACGAGGATGTGGGGCTTTTGTCTTTCTCGCCGCTGGGGGCGGGGTTCTTGACCGGAAAATATCAGGGCGGCGCGGTGCCGGAGAAATCTCGCAAATCGCTCAATCCGGAGATGGGCGGGCGCCAGACCGTGCGGGTGGAGAGCGCGGTGGCCTCCTATCTCAAGATCGCGGCGGATCATGGGCTGGACCCGGTGCATATGGCCTTGGCCTGGTGCAAGACGCGGCCCTTTATGACCTCGGCCATTTTTGGCGCGACGGATGTGGGGCAGCTTGCGCATTTGTTGCAGGGCGCGGATCTGGAGCTGTCGTCTGAGGTCTTGGCAGAGATTGACCGCGCTCATCGCGCGCATCCGATGCCCTACTGAGGGGACGTGGGGGGCGCTGCCCCCTCTTGCCGCTTGCGGCGGCAATTCACCCCCGGGATATTTGAGAGAAGATGAAGGGCGAGGCGGCGTTTGAGCCTGTCCCGCCCTTTGGCCTTCAATTCGTGCTGTGGCTGGGTTGGCTATTGGCCTGCACGGTGGGATAGGCGGAGAGCGGCGTTTCGTGCACGCTTTGGCGCAGTTCGCGCGCGGAGACGCCATGGGCGGTGCGGAAGGCGCGGGCAAAGCTCGATTGCGAGGTGAAGCCGGTCGCCATGGCGATCTCCATCAGCGGCAGTTCGGTATCGGTGACCAGACGGCGCGCCTCGGCCAGACGCAGGTGCAGGTAGTGGTCCTGTGGCGTGGTGTTGAGGCGCAGGCGGAATTGCTGTTGCAGGCTGCGCGGGCTGGTCCCCAAGACTTCGGCGATTTCTGCCAAGGGTTTGGGATCATCAAGCGCCGCTTCCATAATGGCATTGGCCTTGGCGGTGAGGGCGTTGTGCTTGTGGTGGCCAAGGCGGCTCTGTTCGCGTTTCGGCGTGGCGATGCCATCGTAGAGGAAGAGGCCGGCCACGCGGGAGGCAAAGCCATGGCCGTGGCGCGCCCCGATGATATGCAGCATCATCTCGATTGCGGGGGTGGCGCCGCCGGAGGTCATGCGGCCTTCGGAGACGGTGAAGCGGTCGGTGCGGCAGTGAATATCGGGGAAGCGGGCGGAGAAATTCTCCAGGTCTTCCCAATGGGTGGTGGCGGCGTGACCGTCCAAGAGGCCGGCCTCGGCCATCAGCCAGGGGCCGCCGTCGATGCCTGCAATCGTGGCACCCGTGCCCGCGATGCGGCGCAGGCCGGCCAGCAGGCTGGGGGTGGCCTGACGCGCCAGCTGGAAGCCGGCCACCACCATCAGAAGGTCACAGTGATCGAGCCGCGCCAGCGGGGTGGTCGGCACCGTCAGGCCCGAGGTCAGCATCGGCGCCTCGGCCGTGGCGCTGACATAGTCCCAGTCAAAGGCGGCGCGACCGGCCAGACGGTTGGCGGCGCGCATCGGATCCACCGCCGCCGCAAAGGACAGGGTGTTGCATTCGTCGAGCACCAGCACGGCGGTCTTCAGGGGGCGGTTCTCCGGCTGGAGAATGTTTTTTGCGGATTTCATCAACTTCGATTCGCTTCGCGTAAACTCTTGCCGACAAGGCTGAGCCAGAGTCGTCTTCAGCGCAAATTGGAATCCGGGGAGAAGCCTGGGGATAACCCAAGGCACAACCCTGTACATCAGAGGGAAAATCAAAAATGCCGCTTTCCATGAACCGGGAGGTCTTTATCACCTGTGCCGTGACCGGCTCTGGCGGGACCCAGGATCGCAGCCCGCATGTGCCGCGCTCGCCCAAGGAAATCGCCGAAAGTGCCATCGCGGCGGCCAAGGCCGGGGCGGCGATTGTGCACTGCCATGTGCGCGATCCCGAGACCGGCGCGCCCTCGCGCGATCTGGCGCTCTATCGTGAATTGACCGACCGCGTCCGCGACAGCGACACCGATGTGGTGCTGAACCTGACCGCGGGCATGGGCGGCGATATCGTCTTTGGCGATGTAGAAAACCCCTTCCCAGTCAAGGAGAAGGGCACCGATATGATCGGCGCCACGGCCCGCGTCGCCCATGTGGCGGAATGCCTGCCGGAGATCTGCACGCTTGATTGCGGCACCATGAACTTTGCCGAGGCCGACTACGTGATGACCAATACCCCCGGCATGTTGCGTGCCATGGGGCAGATGATGACCGACCTTGGCGTGAAGCCCGAGATCGAAGCCTTTGACACCGGCCATCTGTGGTTCGCCAAGGAATTGGTGAAGGAGGGCGTGCTGGCGCCCAAGGCGCTGGTGCAGCTCTGCATGGGGGTGCCGTGGGGCGCGCCGGATGACCTCAACACATTCATGGCGATGGTCAATAACGTGCCGGAAGACTGGACCTTCTCGGCCTTCAGCCTTGGGCGCAACCAGATGGCCTATGCGGCGGCGGCGGTGCTGGCGGGCGGCAACGTGCGGGTCGGGCTCGAGGATAACCTCTGGCTCGACAAGGGCGTGCTGGCGGAGAACTGGCAGCTGGTGGAGCGCGCGGGTACCGTGGTTTCCAACATGGGCGCGCGGGTGATCACCCCGGCCGAGGTGCGCGAGAAACTCGGTCTGGTGAAGCGCGCGCCGGTGGCGAAGTAAGCGCGATCGGGGAACCGATCCCCGGGGGCAGGCGTTTTGGGAGTGAACCTAAACCCCAAAGCATTTGCCCCCGGAGGCCCCGAGATGAAGATCAAACCCGCGCTTTGCACCGTTCTTGCCGTTCCCTTTGCCCTGATGACCCTTGCAAGCGGGGGGCGGGCGGAGGGATTTCGCGACACGGAGGTGCCGATGCAGGTGGAGGAGGAGCTGGATCTCTCGCGCTACCTTGGCAAATGGTACGAGATTGCCCGCTACCCCAATAATTTCGAGATCGGCTGCGAGGGCGTCACGGCGGAGTATAGCGCCTTGCCCGAGGGGCGGATCAAAGTGGTGAACAGCTGCCATAAGGCGGGTCTTGAAGGGCCGGTCGACCAGGCAGAGGGTGTGGCGCGTGTCGTTGCACCCGGCAAACTGGAGGTCAACTTTGTCTCCTGGCTGTCGCTGCTGCCGTTCACATGGGGTGACTATTGGGTGCTCGATGTGGATGCAAATTACGAGGTTGCCGTGATCGGCACCCCCAAGGGCAAGCACGGCTGGATTCTGGCCCGCGCGCCCCAGATCAGCGCAGAGCAACTGACCGAGGCACAATCGGTCCTGCGCAAGAATGGCTATGACATCGGGGCCCTCGAGATGGTGCCCCAGAACTGAGGACCAAGGGAAATGACCAAGACAGCGGCAATGATTGGCGGCGGTGTGATCGGGGGCGGCTGGGCCGCGCGGTTCCTGCTGAATGGCTGGGACGTGCGGATTTTCGATCCCGACCCCGAGGCCGAGCGCAAGATTGGCGAGGTTCTGGCCAATGCGCGGCGCGCGTTGCCGGGCTTGGGCAATGTGGCGCTGCCTGCCGAGGGCACGATGACATTCCACGCCACCATCGAGGAGGCGGTTCACGGCGCCGCTTGGGTGCAGGAGAGCGTGCCAGAGCGGCTCGACCTCAAGCAAAAAGTCTATACCGAGCTGCAGAAACACGTCGCCGCCGAGGCGGTGATCGGCTCCTCGACCTCGGGCTATAAACCCTCGCAACTGCAAGAGGGGTTCGAGAATGCCGCACAGATCGTGGTCGCGCATCCCTTTAACCCGGTCTATCTGATGCCGCTGGTTGAGGTGGTCACCACCGAGGCCAATACGCCCGAGGTGATCGCCCGTGCCAAGGAGATCATCACTGGCATCGGCATGTATCCCCTGCATCTGAAGAAAGAGATCGACGCTCATGTGGCGGATCGCTTCCTCGAGGCGGTCTGGCGCGAGGCGCTCTGGCTGGTCAAGGACGGCATCGCCACCACCGAAGAGATCGACAATGCGATCCGCTACGGCTTTGGCATCCGCTGGGCGCAAATGGGCTTGTTCGAGACCTATCGCGTGGCGGGCGGCGAAGCGGGCATGAAGCATTTCATGGCGCAGTTTGGCCCCTGCCTGAGCTGGCCCTGGACCAAGCTGATGGATGTGCCGGAGTTCACCGACGAGCTGGTCGACCTGATTGCGGGCCAATCGGATGCGCAGTCCGGCCACCATTCGATCCGCGAGCTGGAGCGCATTCGCGACACCAACCTCGTCGGCATGATGCGGGCGCTGGGCGCGACCAATTGGGGCGCAGGTGCCTTGCAAAACGCCCATGACGCGGCGCGGATGGGCGAGGCGGGTCTGGCGCGAAATATGGGCGAGGTGGCGGACCTCAGTCAGCCGATCCTGACCCAGAGCCGCATCGTGCCGCTCGATTGGACCGACTACAACGGCCATATGACCGAGAGCCGCTATCTCGACGCCTTTGCGCAATCCACCGACCGGCTGATGGAGATCATCGGCTGTGACGCGGAGTATATCGCTTCGGGGGGCAGCTACTTCACCGCCGAGACCCATATCCGTCACCTCGACGAGGTACACGCGGGCCACCCGATCCAGGTGAAAACGCGGGTCATCATGGGGGCGGGCAAGAAGATGCACCTCTGGCACGAGATGTATGAGGGTGACCGCCTGCTGGCGACCGGCGAACATATGCTGTTGCATGTGGACCTCGCGACCCGCCGCTCCGCGCCGCCTGCGGCCCATATCGAGGCCAATCTGACCCGGATCGCCGAGGCTCATGCAGCGCTGCCCGCGCCCGAGGGTCTGGGCCGCGCCATTGGCGCTGCGCGGTGACGCGGGTTCTTATCACCGCAGGCGCGTCCGGGATCGGGCGCGCCATGGCGGCAGGCTTTGCCGCGACCGGAGCCGAGGTCTGGGTGACCGATGTGAATGCCGAAGCGCTCGCGACGCTGCCCGCCGACTGGCACGTCCGCGAGGTCGATGCGGCGGACGAGAGCGCGGTCAGCGCGCTCTTTGCCGAGATCGCGGCGGCGGGCGGGCTGGACGTGCTCTGCGCCAATGCCGGGGTGGCGGGGCCGACGGCTCTGGTCGAGGATATCCGGCTGGAAGACTGGCGCGCCTGCGTCAGCATCAATCTTGAGGGCGCGTTTCTGGCGGCGAAATATGCCGCCCCGCTGATGAAAGCCGCCGGGCAGGGCAGCATCGTGCTGACCTCCTCCACTGCGGGGATCTACGGCTACCCCAACCGCGCGCCCTATGCTTCGGCGAAGTGGGCGGTGATCGGCCTGATGAAGACACTGGCGATGGAGCTTGGCCCCTTTGGCATCCGCGCCAATGCGATCTGCCCCGGCGCGGTCGAAGGCCCGCGCATGGAAGGCGTTTTGGCGCGTGAGGCGGCGATCAAGGGCATGAGCCGCGATGCGGTCTATGCGGGTTATGCTGCGGGGACGTCGATGCGCACCTGGGTCACCGCCGAGGATATCGCCAATATGGCGGTCTTTCTGGGGTCGGAGGCGGCACGACGCGTCTCTGGTCAGATCATCGCGGTGGATGGCCATACGGAGAATCCGGACCCGAAGGTCTGAGTCTGTCGTTTATCCCTGAGGGCTGCCCGGTCTAACGGCTGAGCAATGTCGCTAACTCCCCACCCCTATCTGCGCCCTGAGCGCCCGCACCCGACGGGGCAATTGCCGGGCGGTGATATCCGCCTCGCGCACCAGCCGGTCGAAATGGGCGGTATAGGTCTCCACCCGCTCGCGGTCGCGGAAGGCCATATAATGGCTGCCCATATAAAAGACGCACAAGAGTGGCCCAAAGATGGTCAGGGGCGAGGAATAGAGCCGTTTCGCATCATAGAGATAGATGCGCAGGCGCGGGTAAAGCTGGGTGGTCAGCCGCTCCAGATGCTCCAGCTGTTCGACGCGCACCTCAAGCGGCAGGCCCTCGTAATAGCCGACCCCCTTGGCAAAACTGTCGAGCTCGTAGATCGGAATCGCGATTTCGTAATCCGAGCCGGACTGACGCATCCAGCTGAGGCGATCCTCCGAGGCGCCAATCGCCTGATGGGCGGTGCGCCCCAGATGCGGGGCATATTCCCATTCCAGCACAGCGCGGGTCTTTAGCATATCGGGCAGGGTGGCGGGCACATGGCGGATTTTGAAACCGGCCGCCTCGCGGTGCCATTCGTAGATCCGCTCATCCACCAGAGCGCGCGGCGCTTCGGTCATCGCCACCGAGGAGGCTAGCAGCTCTGCCGCGCTTTCGGGCCGGTCCGAGAGGCTCAGGAGCCAATCCGCCGAAACCCCCAAGGCCGAAGCACAGGCGCCGACCACATGAGCATTGGGCAGTCGCGCGCCTTCGTCGGTCAGAAGCTGCGAGATGGTGGAGCGATCCACCCCGGTCTGGCGCGCCAGCGCGCTCTGGCTCAAGCCGCTGTCCCGAAGGGCGCGGTTCAAGCGCTCACGAAACTGCGAGGCGCGCAGGCGTTTGTCGATATTTTCCTTCATGCGGTGACAAATATCACAATTGTTGGCTTTTGTTAATCACATACAGAATTCTGCACAACCCGCCGTTTTGATAATGTGAAGGCATACCAATAGACGGAGGTACTATGGAAACGCGTGGGCGCTCCCTCGTGAAGGCGGTCGTGTGGAATGTGATCGGGCTGATCGTGATGACCGGGGTGGGATTTCTCGCCACGGGCTCCTTTGGCACCGGTGGGATCATGGCGGTGGTCAATACCGCCATCGGGTTCCTCACCTATCTGATCTATGAGCGAGTCTGGGCCGGCATCCATTGGGGCCGTGTCGGAGGCGCTCGCCATGCGTGACCTAACCGAAGAGGAGATCCTCGCCGCCAATACCCCGCCGCGCACCCCGATGAGTGATGCGCTCTCGGCTGAGATCCGCGCCGAGGCCTGCGCCACCCTGCCCAAAGGGGTGGAGTGGGATACGTTTGCCCTGATCCTTGCCTGTCACGCCCTGTGGCTGGTGGCGGTGTTTGCGCTGCCCGAGGTCTCGCTTACGGGGGCCATTGTGCTGTCGACGCTGATGGTGGCGCTGCACTCCTCGCTCTGCCACGAGGTGCTGCATGGCCATCCTTTCCGCAGCCGTCTGCTGAACGAGGTGCTGGTGTTCCTGCCGTTGAACCTCTCAGTGCCCTATGGCCGCTTCCGCGACACCCATCTGCAGCACCATCAGGACGAGAACCTGACCGACCCCTATGATGATCCCGAATGCAACTACCAAGACCCCGAGGTCTGGGCGCGGCTGCCGCGCTGGCGGCAAGCGTTGCTGCGGGTGAACAACACCCTGCTGGGGCGGATGCTGCTGGGGCCGATCCTCGGTCAGATCAGCTTTATGATCGCCGATTTCCGTCTGGCGCGGGCGGGCGAGCGCGGAATCGCGCGCGATTGGGCGCTGCATTTTGCCGGCTGCCTGCTGGTGCTGTGGATCGTGGCGCTGTCGCCGATGCCGCTCTGGGCTTTTTTGCTCTCGGCCTATGCGGGGCTCGCGGTGCTGAAAATCCGCACCTATCTTGAACATCGCGCCCATGAAGACAAGCACGGGCGCACCGCCATCGTCGAGGGGCGCGGGCTGCTGGGCATGGTGCTTGGGTTTTTGTTCCTGAACAACAACCTGCATATCGTGCACCACCTCTATCCGGGCGTACCGTGGCACCGCTTGCCGATGCTCTATCGGCGGCACAAGGTGCAATTTCAGACCCGCAATGACGGCTATGTGCTGAAGAGCTACGCCAGCATCTTTCGCCAGTTTGCCTTCCGCGCTAAGGATCCGGTGCCACATCCGCTCTGGAAATCCCGCAAGTAGGGGCGCATAAGAAGTGGTATGCGATAGTATACCACAAAGGTCCTTCGATGCCGCTCTGGATTCCCGTCACCCTCGCCGCTGCCAGCTTTCAGACCGTGCGGTTCATGCTGCAAAAGGTGCTGAGCTCGGTCACCTTGACCTCGGCGGGGGCGACCTTCTCCCGCTTTATCTATTCCGCGCCGATCATTCTGCTGCTCCTTTGGGCCTATGTGGCAGCGACGGGGGCGCAGGTGCCGGACTTTTCCGCGCGCTTTTGGGTCTTTGCCGCGATTGGGGGCTTGAGCCAGATCCTCGCCACCATCTGCGTGGTGGCCCTGTTCAAACAGCGCAATTTTGCGGTGGGGATCACGTTCAAGAAGACTGAGGTGATCCAGACCGCAATCGTCGGGCTGGTGGTCCTGGGCGATGATGTCTCGCCCCTCGGTTGGGTGGCGATTGCGATTGGGCTGGCGGCGGTGCTGGTGCTGTCCAAGACCAAGGATAATCCGGGCGGCTATCTGCGGCAACTGACCGGGCGGGCCTCGCTGTTGGGTCTGGGCTCCGGAGTGCTCTTTGCCTTTTCGGCGGTGAGTTATCGCGGGGCGACTTTGCAGCTCGAGACCGAGGATGCAGTGCTGCGCGCGGCGGTGACGCTGGGGGTGGTGGTCTGTCTGCAGACGGCGATGATGTTGGTCTGGCTCTTGGCGCGCGACCCCGGCGAGATCGCGCGGGTCTGGTCGGCGCGCCGTGTGGCGGTCTGGGTGGGGCTCACCAGCATGGGCGGGTCTTTCTGCTGGTTTCTGGCCTTCACGCTGCAAAATGCCGCCTATGTGAAGGCCTTGGGGCAGGTGGAGCTGTTGCTCTCCCTCTTGGCCTCGCTGGTGTTTTTCAAGGAAGTGGTGACCAAGCGCGAAATTCTCGGCATGGGCCTTCTGGTGCTGTCGATCCTCGCACTGATCCTCGCGCTCTGAGGTCCCGCCGCAGCCGGTCCTGTCCTATCGCGAGGCGCCGGTTCTCAACCGGTCTTGGGCATCGGGTGGCCGCGCAGGCGCAGGAACAGGCTTTCCTCGTCATCGTTGCGGAAAAACGGCGTGCTCTCGGGAACCTCGCCGGTGCGCAGGGTGCGGGTCACCTCGGCCAGTACCACTTCGGTGATGAAGGGCAGATCGAACCCACGTACCGCGCTGAGGGGGATCCATTGCAGATGTGACAACTCGTCCGAGGCCCGCGAGAAATCGTCAAGATCTCCAACCAGCGCCTCCGCCTCCACCAGAAAGAAGCGGGCGTCAAAGCGGCGGGGGCGACCCGGAGGCGTCAGGGCGCGGAAGACAAAGCTCAAGGGTTCCGCATGGGGCAGGTGGCCGGTGGCGGCAAAACTCTGCCAGTCCCCGGGCACAGCACCCGTCCACGTGCCGGGGGTGCCGAGGATCAATCCGGTTTCCTCCCAGAGTTCGCGGACCGCTGCGACACAGAGGGCTTGCCAGATCGGCGCGCCTCCATCGGCCATCAGCCGCGCCTTGCAGGCGGCAGGCAGCGAGGAGCCGAGGGGGACATCGGCGTCACCGGCATCCATCGCGCCGCCGGGGAAGACGAATTTGTTCGGCATGAAGGCTGCCTTGGCGCCCCGTTGGCCCATCAGGACCTGAGGGTCGGCGCTGCTGCGACCGCGCACTGCAATCACCGTGGCCGCATTGCGGATCGCCGTCTTGTCCGCGTTGCCGGTCGCGTCTGCTGTTGCTGTCATCCCTGTCCTCCTGCGGGGTCCTGGCCGAAAGGTCGACCGGGTGCCAGTCTTGTGTCTTTAACGAGGAAAGGGAAGGGGGCAGCGGATCTGACGCGGAGTTCACTCCGCCTTCGCGAGCGGAGCGTCGAACCCATGCATCCGGCGCGCCCATTGATAGGCAATCACCATGCCCTTCAGACGGGGCAGCAGGTAGAGCGACGCGGCAATGCAGCCCAGCGACAGCACCGAGGCCATGACCCAGGGGGCGGGCTGCCACTCAAAGGCCATATAATGCATCAGGGGCGCCATCAGATGTCCCACCACAAGGATGGTCAGATAGGCCGGACCATCATCGGCGCGGTGGTGGTGAAAGGCTTCGCCACATTCCGAACAGTGATCGTTCACCTTGAGATAGCTGTGCAGCAGCCTGCCTTCGCCGCATTTGGGACAACGGCAGCGCCAGCCTTTCCAGAGGGCGGGCTTGGTCGGGCGATCCTCGGCCACAGGCTCTTGGGTCATAATCGTGTCAATATCGGTCATCGGGTGCTCCATCGCCGGAGGGCGGTCTGCTTTGGGGGCGCGCGGATCAGGGCCGTGGCCGCTCTGAGTTTCGGTCCTTCTTGGCAAATATGCAAATCACAGCTCGATTTCGCTGTGACGGGGTGACGCGGTGGACCCGCAAAAGGGGAGCTGCAGGCGTGCAAGACCGAACCGTTCAGAAAATTCACCTGCCCCGCGACGGAAACCCGGCGCCGTCGCGTTCTATTTCTACATCGGGCAGCATGGTGCTGCTGAGGCTCACAAAAGGAACGATGTTATGAAAAAACAGATCCTGATTGCCACGCTCCTGTCCCTGACCACCGCTGCGGCGGGGACCATTGCGGTTGCCAAGCCGGGCTTCGGGCCGGAACGGCAGCGGCCGACCTTTGAACAGCTCGACGCCGACAGTGACGGCCAGCTGACCCAGGCGGAGATGGAAACCATGACCAAGAATCGGTTCAACGAGGTGGATGCAAATGCCGATGGCCTCCTGAGCGCCGAGGAACTGGCGGCCCACCAGCAGGCGCGGATCGCCGCCCGCACCGCACGCATGATCGAGAAATTCGACAAGGATGGCGATGGCCAGCTCAGCGCGACCGAAATGCCGCAGCGTCCGGGCCCGCACAACTTCCTGGAAAAGGCAGACACCGACGGGAATGGCTCGATCTCCAAGGCGGAGTTTGATACGGCTCAGGCGATTGTCGAAGCCGTGATGAAAAAGCGGCACCACCGCGGTGGCCCGGAGGGGCGTGACCACGGACCTGACTCGGAGTAAGCCTGATCCGGACTGAACAGTGCATAAACGTGCCACAAACCCTGCGTCTCCCCTGGAAGGGGGGGCGCTTGTGACCGGTTTTCGCGGCAAGGCGATGGTTGCGGCCAACCGCATGGTGGCGGTGGTCCCCCCGGCGGCCGCGCTGCCGGGTGATGAGGCGCTGCTTGTCCTCTTTGCAAATGGCGATCCCTCTGCCGCTGCCGAACTGACCCGGCGACTGGCGCCGCGGGTGCTTGGGGTCGCGATGCGGGTGCTCGGCAATCAGGCCGAGGCCGAGGATGTCACCCAGGATGCGATGATCCGCCTGTGGAAGATCGCCCCGGAGTGGCGGCAGGGCGAGGCGCAGGTCTCGACCTGGCTTTACCGCGTGACGATGAACCTCTGCATCGATGTCAAACGGCGCAAGCGGGGCGGTCATGTGGATCTGGATGCAATCCCGGAGCCCCCGGACCCCGCCGCTGGCGTGGTGGAAGGGTTGCAGGAGAGCGCGCGCCGGGATGCGCTGCAGGAGGCGCTTGAGACCCTGCCGGAGCGGCAGCGACAGGCGGTGATCCTGCGCCATCTCGAAGAACTCACGAACCCGGAAATTGCCGGTATCATGGATCTCAGCGTGGAGGCAGTGGAAAGCCTGACCGCGCGGGGCAAACGGGCGCTGGCCAAGGCTCTGGCCGGGCGCCGGGAAGAATTGGGGTATCACGATGACTGATCATCAGAACCACAAAGACGCGTTTGACGACCTCGACGCTCTCTTCGCCGAGGCCCGTGCGACCCGTCCCGAAATGCCGGAGACGCTGACCGCGAGGATCCTCGCAGCGGCCTCCGAAGAACAGTCGCGCCAGCAGGCCTCGGGCTTCAAAGCTGACCCGCCGCGGCGTGGCACATTGGCGCTTCTGGTTGCGGCGCTGGGGGGCTGGACCTCGGTCGGGGGCCTTGTCGCGGCCAGTTGCACCGGGCTCTGGATCGGTATCGCTGGACCGGAAGCACTGCGCAATGCGCCGGGGCTGAGCGTCTTTTCGACTTTCTCCGTGGTGAGCGGAGAGGAGTATTCTGCCTATGAAACTTTCGATTTGGCCAGCGTTGTGGCCGAGGACATGCAATGACTCAGACACCTGATCCCAAGGCAGCTTCCCGTATGCCCCGCTGGCTGAAAGCGGTTTTTGCCCTGTCACTGGCGGGCAACCTTGCGGTATTGGGGGTGATGGCCGGGGCGGCGCTGCGAGAGGATGGGCGCGACCGGCGCCATCCGAAAGCCCCGCCGCCACCCGCCGCGACGGAAGCCATCGGTGGGGTGATGTTCCATTCCCTTGATCCGGAGCAACGCCGCGCCCTGCGCGCTCTGGCGGATGGGGATTATGGCAATATCGTCGAACGCCGGGTGGCTGAACTCGAGGACTTGCTGGGCCTGATCCGGCAGGATCCACTGGATCTTGACGCCCTACGTGGCGAAATCGCGCTGCAGTCCCGTGGTATCGAGGAGTTCCGTGCCGCGGTGCAGGAGGCTTGGCTCACGCGGCTGGCGCAGATGGATGCCGGCGAGCGGGCGGAATTTGCGGAACGGGTCGAAAAACACATCGCCCGCTTTCGCAAACCGCGCAAGGGTAAGGACGGTTTCAAATCGGACAAATGAGGCGATCACCTGCGGCTCCAGCAGGGGCGTGGGCCGCAGGTGATGCCCTCCAGCCAAGTGCCCAGACGCGGGGCGCCGAGCGGTCCGCCTTCGGTGGGGTCAAGATCGATCGAGACTGCGTTGTCGGCACCGTTCGTCGCGCCTGTCTCGGGGCGCCATGGGACTGAGCAATGAAAGGCTCCGCCTTCTGGCCCCCGCGACACGGGGGGCACCCAAAGTGTCAGGCGGCAGCGGATTGCGGGGAGGTCTTGATCGAGACGCGGTTGCGACCGGCATGTTTGGCATCGTAGAGCGCGCGGTCCGCTGCGGCGATCATGTCATCGGCCGCCACCAGGCGTCCCCGACCGCCCCCGACGACCGCGCCGATGCTGACCGTGACGGGCACCGGATTTGCCGACCCTGGCACCTGGAAAGGCTCCCGACTGATCGCGGCACATAGGCGGGAGGCGATGGTATGGGCCTCATCCGTGCGGATGCCGGGCAGAACCACCATGAACTCCTCGCCACCAACCCGGGCCAGCAGGTCGCAGCCGCGCAATTCGGCGCGCAGACGGCGCGCGGCCTCTACCAGAACGGCATCCCCGGCGGGGTGGCCGAAATTGTCGTTGATCCGCTTGAAATGGTCGAGGTCGGCCATCATCACCGCAAAGACCTCGCCGTTTTCCCCGGCATCCTCGACCACGCGGTCGAGAAAGGGTTTGGCATAGCGGCGGTTGTAGAGCCCGGTCATCGGGTCTTCGTTTGCTGCCTTCAGGTCGTTGCGCAGGGAGGCGCGCAGCAAGGCTTCGCTGCGGCGGTGCCGCAGCTGGATGGAGATCCGCAACAGCAGTTCCTCCACCTGAAATCCGCCGTGCAGGACATCATGGGCGCCGCGATCCAGGGCTTCGGCCGCGATCATTGCATCTGCCGGATTGGGCACCGCGATCACCACCGAGTCGCGTGTGGTGGCACGAGCGCGCAGGTCGGCAAGCAGGCGCAGCGCCAGACCGGCCGAGCCCTCGTTCAGTTCGATCACGATGACGTCGGGGACGGGCGTGCGCATCAGGTCCTGGATCGCATCGACGGTATAGGCGCGGTAGCCATAGTCGGCGGCGGGGATGAGCCGGGCCTTCCATTTCTGCGCGGTCTGAAGGTCGCTGCAGACCAGTGCGACAGAGGTCTCGGCGCTTGGCGGGCTGGGCGGTGCCACCATCCGGTGTCGAAAGGCGGGGGCGCGGTCCTCCTGCAGGTGGAGATCCGCCTCGCTCAGGCGGCGGCGCAGCAGGCTGCGGATCCGGGCCTGAAGGATCATGTCATCCACAGGCTGGGCCAGCACCTCGTCAACGCCCGCGGCCAGGGCCGCCAGGCGGGTCTGGCGATCATCGGATGCGCCCAAGGCGATCACCGGCACATCGGCAAGCTGCGGCAGGCGGCAAAGCCCCCGCTTCACATCGCCGGCCCCGCCGTCTGGCAGGGTGAGGGCGGTCAGCACCAGATCAGGGCTCACCCGCGTCGCCTGCTCCAGAGCAGTGGCAATGCTATCGGCCTGGATCACCTGGAAACAGGCGTCCGTCAGCTGCACCTTCAGCAAGATGCGATTTGTGGATACCCCATCTATGATCAGGATCGTGCCTTGCACGGCGAACACCTTCAGTTCAGGCTTTTGCTTAATATTCAGTTTCGACGAGACTGGTTAACAAACCCTTTCAGGGGTAGTTCAAATTGACGAAAAAGTGTCGAGAAGGGGACGACCATGCCATTTTCCGCCGATCGGGCCGAAGTCTTCGGGTTAAAGGCCCTGAGCTGGCTGGCCGCCAATGACGAATTGATGCCGGTTTTCCTTGGTGCCAGCGGCGCCTCGATCTCCGATCTGCGCGACCGGGTCGGCGATCCAGCCTTTCTGGGCGCGGTTCTGGATTTCCTGTTGATGGATGACGCCTGGGTGATGGCCTTCTGCGACAGCGAAGGCGTGGCCTATCCGACGCTGATGGAGGCCCGGGCGGCGCTTCCGGGGGGTGAACAGGTACATTGGACGTGATAGGACAGGCAGGCAGAATTAACGCTTGAGGGCATTTGATGACGATCTCCGCGCTTCTTTTTGACAAGGACGGCACGCTGTTCGATTTTGCGCGCACCTGGAATGGCTGGTCGATGTCGGTACTGACCGACCTAGCCCAAGGCGATGCAGTTCGGCTGATGCAGATGGCGGAGTCGATCAGCTATGACCTTGAGGCCGCAGCCTTTCGCCCTGACAGTATCGTCATCGCCGGCACCAATGCCGAGGTGGCCGAGCGGCTCGCCCCCTTCGTGCCGCAGATGAGCGAGGAGGCCCTGGCCGCACATCTGATCCGCACCGCGTCACAGGCGGAGATCGCTCAGGCGGTGCCGCTGGCGCCCTTTCTCACCGGTTTGAAGGCGCAGGGTCTGAAGGTCGGGGTGATGACCAACGATGGCGAAATGTCCGCGCGCAGCCACTTGTCCCGCTCCGGCGTGCTGGATCTGTTTGACATGGTGATCGGGGCCGACAGCGGCTTTGGCGCAAAGCCCGATCCCGATCCCCTGCTGGCCTTCTGCCGTTCGGTGGGTGTCGCGCCCGAGGTCACGGCCATGGTCGGTGACAGCCGCCATGATCTGCTCGCGGGTCGGGCTGCCGGGATGCGCACCATCGGGGTGCTGACCGGCATGGCGGGAGCCGAGGATCTCGCCGACCTCGCGGATGTGGTATTGCCCGATATCGGTCATATTCCCGCCTGGCTGCTGGGCTGAGGCCCGACCGGAGCGGCTTTGCGCGTCAGGAAAGCGACATTGACAGTCGGCAATGGACAGGAGTGTCTGGTTCTGTAGGCTGCATTGTGGAAGGATAGACCTATCCGGATGCATGCACAGGGGGAGCCGAAATGGCAGAAACACAAGCGCGCAAACGTCGTGGTGGCGGCAGGGCCGGGGCTGCGGCCCGGCGCGGATCGTCGGCGCTGGAGCAGATGCCATGGAACCCCCCGGTCAATATCGACCGGCCGACCGAACCGCTGACCGAAGAGGGTGTGGCCGCGATCCATGACGGCGCGATGCGGATTCTCGAGGAGATCGGCGTCAAGTTCCTCAATGACGAAGCTTTGAAGATCTTCAAACAGGCCGGGGTCAAGGTCGAGGGCGATCTGGTCAAGATGGACCGCGACTTTGTGATGGAGATGGTGGGCAAGGCGCCCTCCGAATTCACCCTGACGCCGCGCAATCCCGACCGGGCCATCCGCATCGGCGGTAATTCCATGGTTTTCGGCAATGTCTCCTCGCCGCCGAACTACTGGGACATGGATCTGGGCAAGAAGGTGCCCGGCACCCGCGTCCAATGCCAGAACCTGTTGAAGCTGACGCAGTATTTCAACTGCATCCATTTTGCAGGCGGCTATCCGGTGGAGCCGGTGGACATCCATGCTTCGGTCCGTCACCTCGATGTGCTCTATGACAAGCTGACCATCACCGACAAGGTGATGCACGCCTATTCTCTGGGCAAGGAGCGGGTCGAGGACGTGATGGAGATGGTGCGCATCGCCGGTGGTCTCAGCCATGAGGAGTTCGACGCCAAGCCGCATATGTACACCAACATCAACTCCACCTCGCCGCTAAAGCATGACGAGCCGATGATCGACGGCTCGCTGCGCTTGATCCGGCGTGGCCAGCCGGTGGTGGTGACCCCCTTCACGCTGGCGGGGGCGATGGCGCCGGTGACGATGGCTGGGGCGGTGGCCCAATCCCTGGCCGAGGGACTTTGCGCCATAGCGCTCTACCAATACGTGAACCCTGGCGTGCCCTGTGCCATCGGTACCTTTACCTCCAACGTGGACATGAAATCGGGCGCGCCTGCCTTTGGCACGCCGGAGTACATGCGTTCGACCCAGATGACCGGGCAAATGGCGCGGTTCTACGGGCTGCCGCTGCGGTCTTCCGGGGTCTGCGCCGCCAACGTGCCGGATGGGCAGGCGATGTGGGAGACCTCCAATTCGCTCTGGGCGGCGATCCAGTCGGGGACCAATATGGTCTATCATGCGGCCGGCTGGCTGGAGGGCGGCCTGATCGCCTCGCCTGAGAAGTTCATCATGGACTGCGAGGTCCTGCAGATGATCCAGCGTTATATGGACCCGGCGGTGAACGCGACCGGACCAGAGGAGATCGCGCTGGACGCCATCCGCGAGGTTGGCAACGAGGGCCATTTCTTCGGCATTCAGCACACCCAGGATCGCTACGCCACCGCTTTCTATCAGCCCTTCGTCAGCGACTGGCGCAACTATGAGGCCTGGGAGGCCGCGGGCGGTGTCTGGACCGCGCAGCGTGCCAGTGCGCTCTACAAGGAGATCCTTGCCGAATTCGAGGAGCCCCCCCTGGATCCCGCGATCCGTGAAGAGCTGCAAGCCTTCGTGGCGCGACGCAAGGAAGAGGGCGGCGCGCCAACGGATTTTTAACTTTCTGTCCGAAATCCGGTCACGTTGGCAATTTTCCGCAGGATTCCGTCCACTCCATCCACTTAGCGGTTGGAGTGGACTGTTTTATTGCCCTATGATGCTGCTGTTACGATCGATTTCTTCAGGATGGGGTACGAGTTCGGGTCCGCCCGCCCGTAAAGCAGTGCCGTATGGTGATGGCACTGGCGCATAGGCAAGAAGCCAGACGGCGACAGAACTG
The DNA here is from genome assembly GCA_937146765.1 of uncultured Paracoccaceae bacterium. Classification (GTDB taxonomy): domain Bacteria; phylum Pseudomonadota; class Alphaproteobacteria; order Rhodobacterales; family Rhodobacteraceae; genus Epibacterium. Next base: position 115,716 of record CAKZRP010000065.1, read on the forward strand.
ACAGTGGAATAAGGCCGCAAGGAAGCACTTGCAGGCTTCTTTCTGCGTGTCCGGCCTTGAGGCTGAACGCTTCGGTTCAGAATAGGTTGGCGGGCGTCGGACAGGGCAGAATGGTCCATCCAAAGAAGATGGGATTTTAGATATTGGGCCTTTCTTAAGTCTGCGGATTTAAGACTGGTGCAAAGGTGAATAGGGAAAGACCGTATGCACGGTTTGATAAACAGGGCCGTCCAGGCTTTCGTCATCAGCACGTATGGGACACGGCGCTGGAACGATATCATGGACGCAAGCGGGCTCGGATTTACCGAGTTTGAAGCCATGCTTGTCTATCCCGAGGACCAGTCCACCCGCATGTTGCAGGCGGTCGAGATAAATCTGGAACGTCCCTTGCCGGAAATTCTCGAAGACGTGGGCACCTTCCTCGTCTCCAACCCCCAAGTGGAAGCCCTGAGGCGACTGTTGCGGTTTGGCGGCGTCAACTATGTGGAGTTCCTGCATTCGCTGGATGATCTGCCGGACCGTGCCCGTCTGGCGGTGTCGGATCTGCGTCTGCCCGGCTTGGAACTGATCGAACAGGCGCCGGGCCAGTTCGACCTCCTGTGCCATCCCGGGGTTCCCGGTTATGCGCAGGTCTTGATGGGGGTCCTTCGGGCGATGGCCGATGACTATGGTGCCCTCGTGCTTCTCGACCACAAGGATGGTCAGGACGGGACGGAGGTCATTTCCATTACCCTGATCGAGAGCGAGTTCGCCGAGGGCAGGGCCTTTGATCTAGGAGCGCATTCGCTATGATGAGTGTCGAGGACCTGGCTGACCTGGCCAATCATATCTGTCCGTTGCATGTGATCATCGATGCCGAAGGGCGCGTGGTCAGCCACGGCCCGACCCTTCTCAAGGTCTGCAGCGAGGAAAGCTGGATCGGCAAACCCTTCTTTGACGTGCTGGACCTGCAGCGGCCGCGCGCGGTGCAAAGCATCGGGGATCTCTTGGACACTGCCGGCAGCAAGCTGCATTTCCAGCTGCGCCAGCCGCCGCATACCCGGATGAAAGGCGTGCTGGTGCCGCTGCCTGATGGGCAGGGGGCCTTCATCAACCTTTCCTTCGGGATTTCGGTGCTGGATGCAGTGCGTGATTTCAACCTGACCAGCCAAGATTTCTCGCCCACCGACCTCACCATCGAGATGCTCTATCTGGTGGAGGCGAAATCCGCCGCGATGGAGGCGTCGCGACAGTTGAACCTGCGTCTGCAGGGGGCAAAGATCGCCGCCGAGGAACAGGCCTTTACCGATACGCTGACCGGCTTGAAGAATCGCCGCGCGATGGACCACGTCCTCAACCGCCTCCTCAACAGCGGGCGTGATTTTGCCCTGATGCATGTGGATCTCGATTTCTTCAAGCAGGTCAACGACACCTTCGGCCATGCCGCCGGGGACGCGGTGTTGCAGAAGGTTGCTGCGATCATGGTGGATTGCACCCGTAAGTCCGACACGGTGGCCCGTGTGGGCGGCGATGAGTTCGTGTTGATCTTCGAAGGGATGCTGGACCGCAACCGGCTCAGCGATCTGGCCAATCGCCTGATCGCCCGGCTGGAAGAGCCGATCATGTATGGGGCCGAGAAGTGTCGGATCTCCGCTTCGGCAGGGACCGTGCTGTCCTCCTCTGCGGAGGCGCCGGAGGCGGCGCTTTTGTTGCATCAGGCGGATGTTGCGCTCTACGCCGCCAAACGCGCAGGCCGCGCCCAGCATCTGTTCTATGCGCCCCACTTTGAAGCGGAGATGCTTGAACAGGATAGCAAGTCCGCCTGAGAACTGCTCGCGCAGGGTGGATCCCAAAGCAGCTTTCGGGCTGGTCTTTGAAATTGGACTGGTTGCTTTGGTCATTTTTGGACCTTTTCGCTAGACTTGTTCCGCAGGAAACTGGGTGAAAACGCCAGTCCAGTTCGGAGCCCGCCGATGCCCAGCCTCAGCCCCAGCCACTATCCTCGCCACCCTGACGCCGCCAACCAGGAACGTCTCACTCTGCCCAGCGTCTGCCCGCTGGACTGCCCTGATACCTGCAGCCTCAGCGTCGAGGTGACGGCAGGCAAGGTGACAGCGGTGCGCGGTTCGCAGGCCAATCCTTTCACCGCCGGTGTGGTCTGCAACAAGGTCACCCGCGCCTATCCGGATTTTGTGCACGGGCCGGCGCGCCTGACCCATCCGCTGCGGCGCACGGGGCCGCGCGGCTCCGGCCAATTCGAGCGGATCAGCTGGGAGGAGGCGCTGGATCTGGTGGTCGAAGGGTTCACGGACGCCATCGCGCGGCATGGCGCGCAGTCGATTCTGCCGCTGAACTATGCCGGCCCCCATGGCGAACTGGCTGGTGGTTCACTGGATCGGCGGTTCTTCTACCGGCTCGGGGCAACGCGGATGAACCGCGGCCCGCTCTGCGGCGGGGTGCGCAGCCTCGCCTATGAGAGCCTTTACGGCAATGCCCCCGGCATGCCGCCGGAGCAGGCGGCCCAATCCGACCTGATTGTGGTCTGGGGCAACAATGTCACGGTTTCCAACCTGCATCTGACCCGCGTGCTGAAGGAGGCGCGGTCCAAGGGCGCGCGGCTGGTGGTGATCGACCCCAAGCGGATCAAGATCGCCGAGCAGGCGGACCTCTATCTGCAAGTGAAGCCGGGCACGGACGTGGTGCTGGCGCAGGCGCTGGCGGCGGAGCTGGAGCGGCGCGACGCCTTTGATCGGGATTTCATTGCGAAATGGGTCACGGGGGCAGAGGCCTATATGGCCGAGGCACGCAAATACACCCTGCGTGAGGCCGCGCGGCTGACGGGTGTGCCGGAGGCGGATATCTCAACACTCGCCGACTGGATGCAGGCGGCCAAGCGGATGGCGACCTCCACCGGCAACGGCATGGAGCGCGGTCGTTCCGGCGGTTCCGGGCTGCGCGCTGCCATGGCGCTGAACGCGCTTCTGGGCCAGCATGGGCGGCTGGGAGCGGGGTCCGTGGCCAAGTCCGGGCTGGCCTCGCCCAAGACGCGGGGGCGGTTGCAGGGGGATCATCTGATCGACCCCGAGACCCGCGTGGTCAATATCCTCGAAGTGGCGCAGCTGATGCTGGATCGCGACCAGAGCGTGCCGATTGCGGCGGTGATGATCTACAACCACAACCCGGTCGCCACCCACCCGGACCAGACCGCGATGCTGAAGGCGCTCGCGCAGGAGGAGATCTTTACCGTTGGCTGCGACGTGGTGATGACCGACAGCATGGCCTATTGCGACGTGATCCTGCCCGCCGCCACGCATTTCGAGCATCACGAGATCTTTGCCGCCTATGGGCAGAACTACGTGCAGCGGGCTGAGCCGGTGATCGCCCCTGTGGGTGAGAGCCTGCCCAACACGGAGATCTTCCGCCGTCTGGCCGCGCGTTTGGGCTATACCGAGGCCGTGCATCAGGCGGATGACCTGACGCTGATGGACGAGGCGATGGATGCCAGCCATCCGCAGTTCGAGGGCCGCCGCCCGAGCCAGATGCCAGTGACACGCGCGCTGGAAATGCAGGCGCCGGATGGCCGCCCGCTGATCCTCTGCGACACGGTCAAGCCCGACACTGCCAGTGGACGGATTGAACTGTTCTCGGCCCGTCTGGAGGCAGAGACCGGCTTTGGCGTGCCGCGATTCGATCCGGTGCCGCAGGACCTGCCGTTGGTGCTGATCACGCCCAGTTCCGACAAGCGCATCAATGCCACCTTCGGCAGCGCGCCGCTGTCGGCCGGGCCGGAGAGCCTCGAAGTCCATGCCGAGGATGCCGCCGTCCGTGGGCTTGCGGACGGCGACCTGGTGGAGCTGTCAAACGCGCGCGGCGCGGTCACCTTCCGGCTCAGGGTGTCGGAGGCGATGCAGCGCGGCGTGGTCTATGCGCCCAAGGGTACCTGGCGGCAAAGCTCGGAAACGGGTCTCACCGCCAATGCGCTGATCCCGGTCGATGTGCGCACCGATATCGGCGATGGCGCCTGCTACAACGAGACTTTCGTCGAGCTTCGCGCCTATTCCGGGCGTCTCGCGGCGGAGTGAGCCGCGGACAAGCCGAGAGCGGGCAAGTCTGCGGGCTTGCCTGCCATCTGGTCTGCTCTTAACGTCCAAGTAGACATTGAATGAGCGGGCCAATTTCCATGGTAGAGACCCCCCGAGACATTCTGCCCAGCTTCATGCCTGATCGGACGTCACCGACGCCGATCTTCGAGCAGATCTGTGCCGCCTTTCGGGAACGCATCCGTTCCGGGGCGCTGCGAGAGAGGGCGCGACTGCCCGCCACCCGTGCGCTGGCACAGGATCTCGGGATTGCGCGGGCCACCGTCGTCACCTCCTACGATCAGCTGGTCGCCGAAGGCTATCTGGCGGCGCGGCGGGGGTCCGGCTACAGCGTTTGCGCTATGGGCGACGTGGAGTTGACGCCCCCGCGTACCTCTGTTTCGGCTGGGGACGGGCGCGAGAGACCGGCGATGCTGCTGGCCGCCGGTCAACCGGACATGCGTCTCTTTCCCCATCGGGCCTGGGCCAAATGCGTGGCGCGCCTGTGCCGGACCCGGCCTGAGGACATGCTGATTGGCTGCGGTCGCTTCGGGCATTCCGAATTGCGACAGGCGATTGCCGCCCATGTGCGCGACTGGCGCGGTATTGATGCACGCCCTGAGCAGGTGCTGGTCACGTCCGGCGCCACCGAGGCGCTGGACATCTGCCTCCATGCCCTTGCCGCGCCAGGCTCCACAGTGGGGGTCGAGGATCCGGGCTATCCGCTGATCCGCCTCTTTGCCGAACGGCAGGGCCGACGGGTCCGCGATCTGTCGCTTGACTCCCAGGGGGCGGAAGTTCCTGATCCGGGCGAGGAAACCGGGGTGGTGGTTCTCACCCCCTCGCATCAGTTTCCGCTCGGCGGCGCGATGAGTGCAGGACGGCGGCAGGCCTTTGTGCTCTGGGCTGCCCAGCGGCAGGGCTGGATCATCGAGGATGATTACGATTCGGAGTTCCGCTATGCGGGTCGCCCGATTCCCGCCATGGCCAGCGTCGACGGGCTGGGGCGCACGGTCTACATTGGCAGCTTCTCCAAGATCTTCTCCAACAGCCTGCGCCTGGGCTACGTGGTGGCGCCGGAAGGCCAGGTCGCCGCCCTGAGCCAAGCCATGCGGCTTAGGGGGGCGCGGGCCAGCGCCATGCCGCAGGCTGCTCTGGCGGAGTTCATGCTGCGCGGGGAATTCTACCGTCACCTTCGGCGGGTCCGCCGTCTCTATGCGGAGCGTCACCGCCATCTGATCGAGCATTTGCGCACGGAATTCGCCGATATCGGCCATGTGGTGGACCATCAGGCGGGCATGCAGGTGGTTCTGCACCTGGCCCCGCATCTGAGCGATGTGCGGATCACCAAGGCGGCTCGCCAAGCGGGGATTGGGGTCGAGGCCCTGTCGGAGTTCTGCCGCTCTGCGCTGGTTCGGGGAGAGGCCAGCAACGGGCTTGTGCTCGGGGCCTGTCTCAATGATCCGGAAGAGCAGAAGGCGGCGCTGGCACGGCTGCGCGCGGTGATTTCCTCAACAGAGTAATCCACCGTAAAATGGCAAAATGGGAGATAAGCACCGCGCCGGAAAGCTGCATTTTATCAGGTAAAAATGGCAGCCCGTAGGGGAATCGAACCCCTCTTTCCAGGTTGAAAACCTGGCGTCCTAACCGATAGACGAACGGGCCGCGCTGTGCGTGAGGGGGTGTTTAATCAGTCCATCGGAGCCGCGCAAGAGGGAAAATCACCTTTGTGCAAAGTTTTTGCGACAGCCGTTGATTTGATGATTTCTGCCTGAAAACAAACGCTTACGACACCACTTGCGACGGGCGCATTGGCGTGTGGTTCTCAAGCCAATTCGGCTCGCAGGAAGGATTACTGAGGGGGGAAGTGGCAGCCCGTAGGGGAATCGAACCCCTCTTTCCAGGTTGAAAACCTGGCGTCCTAACCGATAGACGAACGGGCCACTTGGTGTGAGCGGGTGTTTAGGGTTTTGCCTCATCCGCCGCAAGCGAAAAAAACGCATGTGGGGCAAAATTCTTATCCACAGGCTAAAACCTCGCCACATGTGGCGAGGCTCAGGCCTCGGCGGCGTCCTCCAGTCGCAATTGCGCGCTTTGCCGTCCGCCCCAGGTATTGACCTCGAGCCGGCCGGCGACATGGAAGCGCGCGCCGCCATGCTCCAGCAGGCGCGGACCGAGGGCGGTGTCGAAGGCGCCAAAGGCGATCGCCTCGATGGTTCCGCCCATGCCGTCGGTGAAACTGACCTTCAGATGCGATTCCCCGACCCGCTTGGCGAATCTGACCGCCATATCGGGAAAGCCGTAGCGCGGGGCAGGGGCGCCAGCGCCGAAGGGACCCGCCTGTTCGATCTGCTCGATCAGCTCGACCGTCGCCGCTCCCGGCATCAGCATCCCGTCAAGCTTCAGATCGGAGGGGCCAAGATCGCCTGCGCCCTGCTTTTCCAGTAGCTCCGCCAACCGCGCCATCGCCGGTTCCAGCTGGTCGCGCGCCACGGTAAGGCCAGCCGCCATCTTGTGGCCGCCGCCCTTGATCAGCAGCCCCTCCAGCGCCACCCGCTGGATCGAGGCGCCAAGGTCGATGCCAGTGACGGACCGGCCCGAGCCCTTGCCCTCGCCGCCATCAAGTCCGATCACAACTGCCGGGCGCCCGGTTGCCTCTTTCAGGCGCGCGGCGACGATGCCGACGACGCCCGGATGCCAGCCTTCGCCCGCCGCCCAGACCAGCGGCGCGTCAAAGCCGCGCGCTTCGGCCTGTTCCAGCGCGGCCGCACGCACCGCATTCTCAATATCGCGGCGCTCGGTGTTCAGTTGATCCAGCCGCTCCGCCAGCGCCGCCGCCTCATGCGGGTTGTCGGTGGCCAGCAGCCGCGCGCCAAGATCCGCCTTGCCGATCCGCCCGCCCGCGTTCACGCGCGGGCCAAGCAGGAACCCGAGGTGGTAGGTCGAGGGCGCCGAATCCATCCGGCTCACATCCGCCAAGGCCACCAACCCGGGGCGTTCCCGCCGCGCCATGACCTTCAGCCCCTGCCGCACCAGCGCCCGGTTGGCCCCGATCAGCGGCGCCACGTCGGCGACAGTGGCCAGGGCGACCAGATCCAAGAGCGCCATCAGATCCGGCCCCGTTCCGAGCCCTTTCTCGCGCGCTTGCCGCCGCACCTCGACAAGCATCAGGAAAACCACGCCAGCAGCACAGAAATAGCCGAGATCTCCGTCCTCGTCCTGCCGGTTGGGGTTCACCACCGCGACGCAGTCGGGCAGGGTCTCGCCGCCAAGGTGGTGATCCAGAACCACCACATCCGCGCCCTTGGCGGCTGCAATCGGCCCATGCGAAAGCGTGCCGCAGTCAACGCAGACAATGAGGTCGTGATCCCGCGCCAGCCCTGCCATCGCCTCGTCATTGGGGCCGTAGCCCTCGTCGATACGGTCGGGGATATAGAGCGTTGCCTGCTGTCCCATCTGCCGCAGATAGACCAGCAGCAGCGCTGCGGACGAGCCGCCATCCACGTCATAATCGGCAAAGACCGCGATCCGTTCGCGTCGCTCCACCGCTTGCAGAAACCGCGCGGCCGCCTTCTCCATGTCCTTCATCCGCCGGGGATCGGGCAGCAGCTCTTTCAGTTGCGGCGACAGGAAGCCGGTTGCCTCATGGGGCGGCACCCCGCGCCGCGCCAGCACCTGACAGACAGCCGACGGCAACCCGGTCTCCTGCGCCAGATGCTCGCCCGCGCGGGCCTGATCCACGCCGGGGCCGATCCAGCGGCGCCCGGTCAAAGAGGTGTCAACACCCAGAAAACTCAACTTTCCGCTCCCGTCATAGGCAAAGGCCGGACCCGTGCGGGACCCGGCCTTTCATCTTCTCTCAAATATCCAAATCCTGACCGGGGCTGCAAGCCCTGCCGCCCGCGTCAGGATTACTGATGCGCGCTCAGCGGCGTACGATAGGTCATGCGCCGCACCGAGCCGGTTTTGGAGCGCATCAACAGCGTGGTGGTCTCCACCCAGCCGGGCTGGCGCTTGATGCCGGGCAGAAGCGAGCCGCCGGTGACGCCGGTGGCGGCAAAGATCACGTCCTGCGTCACCATCTCGTCGCGGGTGTAGATCCGGTCCAGATCGGTGATGCCGGCCTTGGCGGCACGGGCCTTTTCGTCGTCGTTGCGGAACAACAGGCGACCAAAGATCTGACCGCCCATGCATTTCAGGGCCGCTGCCGCCAGCACGCCCTCGGGTGCGCCGCCAGAGCCCATGTACATGTCGATGCCGGTGGTCTCAGCCTCGGCGCAGTGCATCACACCTGCAACATCGCCATCGGTGATCAGACGGATGGAGGCGCCGGTCTCGCGCACTTCGGCAATCATCGCCTCGTGGCGGGGACGCTCCAGAATGCAGACGGTGATATCGGAGGGGGCGCAGCCCTTGGCCTTGGCCAGCGCCTCGACCCGCTCGCGCGGGGTCATGTCGAGGCTGACGACGCCCTCGGCGTAGCCCGGACCGATCGCCAGCTTGTCCATATAGGTGTCGGGCGCATGCAGCATGGAGCCACGCGGACCCATGGCGATCACGGTAAGCGCGTTTGGCATGTCCTTGGCGGTGAGCGTGGTGCCTTCGAGCGGGTCCAACGCGATATCCACGCCGGGTCCGTTGCCGGTGCCGACTTCCTCGCCGATGTAGAGCATCGGGGCCTCGTCGCGCTCGCCTTCGCCGATCACCACGACGCCTGCGATGTCGAGAAGGTTCAGCTGCTCGCGCATCGCGTTCACGGCGGCCTGGTCGGCGGCCTTCTCGTCGCCGCGCCCGATCAGCGGGGCCGAGGCCAGTGCGGCCTGTTCGGCGACCCGGGCGAGGCCCAGCGACAGCATGCGGTCATGAAAGGGCGCGTCGGCTTTGGTCGAAGTCATTGCAAATATTCCTATCTCAAACTAGCGCGATCCCCCTCGCATAGCCTGCCCAGCCCCCGGGGGGCAAGGGAGGCGATGGGATGGTGTCGCTAACGGGGCACGTTTCAGCGGTGCCCTGCATCCGCCCGCTCCGCTGCGCAGATATAGGGCAGCTGTGTTACAACTCTTCGATGCGCAGGGCGACAGGAGTCCCTTCGACCACGCCAGTGGCCGAGAGGCCCTCGATGGCCTCCTCCAGCACGGTGGAGGTGCATTTGTGGGTCACGATCAGAACCGGTGCGATGGCGGTGGCGTGATCGTACTGACGCATCCGGTGGATGGAGACACCGGCGTCGCCCAGCACCGCGGCCACCTTGGCCAGGGCACCCGGCTTGTCCTGAAGCGAAAGGCGCACGTAATAAGGTGCGGGCAGGCTGGTCTGGGCCGAGGGGGCCTCGACCAGAGAGGTCGCGGGCACGCCGAAGGTCGGGATCCGCAGGCCGCGCGCAATGTCGAGCACATCACCCATCACCGCGCTGGCAGTCGGACCTTCGCCAGCCCCGGGCCCCCGCAGCACCACCTGGTTGATGGAATCGCCCTCGATCACCACCATGTTGGTGCCCCCCTCGAGCTGGCCGAGCGGCGAATTTGCCGGCACCAGACAGGGTGTCATGCGCTGTTCGATGCCGCGCCCGGTGCGCTGGGCGACGCCCAGAAGCTTGATGCGATAGCCCATGTCGGCGGCATGGCGGATATCTTCGATGGCGATGCGCTGAATGCCTTCCAGTTTGACATCGTCAAAGGACGGTTTAGTGCCAAAGGCGATGGCGGTCAGCAGGGTCAGCTTGTGCCCCGCATCGATGCCGCCCACATCAAGGGTCGGGTCCGCCTCGAGATAGCCGAGGTCGTCGGCCTCCTTGAACACGGTGGCATAGGGCAGGCCAGCGGTCTCCATCCGGGTCAGGATATAGTTGCAGGTGCCGTTCATCACCCCCATGACCCGGCTTATTTCGTTGCCGGCGAGGCCCTCGGTAAGGGCTTTGATGACGGGAATGCCCCCGGCGACGGCGGCCTCGAAGCGGATCACCCGGCCCTTGGCCTCGGCCAGCTCCGCGAGGGCTTGACCATGGATGGCCAAAAGCGCCTTGTTGGCGGTGACCACATCCTTGCCTGACTTCAGGGCAGCCTCGGTCGCGAGTTTCGCCGGCCCTTCGTGACCGCCCATCAGTTCGACAAAGACATCCACATCGTCCCGCGTGGCAAGGGCGACAGGATCGGTCTCCCAGGCATAGTCCTTGAGCGAGATGCCGCGATCCTTGTTGGCATCGCGCGCCGAAACCGCGGTGATGACGACAGGACGTCCGGTTCGAGCCTCCAGCAGGGCGGCATGGCGGCGGATGATCTTCACCACGCCGATGCCGACCGTTCCCAAACCAGCAATCCCCAGTCGCAGCGGTTCAGTCATATCGGGAAGTCCTTTTCCTGGAAGGTCGAATGGTTGGTCCCGCCTTAGCGGCTTGCGGTCGGTCGGGCAAGCGGTGTGCGGCAATCAGAGGCGGAGGGTGTTGCGCCGCTCCGTCAGGGGGTGCGTCGCCGCAGCTCCTCCGCCCGTCGGCGCAGGTTGGCGGCGCGCGTATCGAGGGTTTCGGCGAGGGCGGCGCTTTCGGTCTCCGGCAAGGGCTCCTGCGCGAGGGCGCCGTCCAGGGGCAGCAGAGATGGGTAGGGCTGGCTGCGCAGATCGGCGGAGAGCTGGTCCTCGAGTTCCGGCACCCTTGTGCAGGCAGAGAGTGTGCAGGCGGCTAGCACAAGGCCGAGGCCAATAAGCTGAAGCGGGCTGCGGCAAAGGCGCGGGGTATCGGGGCGCGAAGAGTCGAACCGGGGCGCTTGAACGGGCATGGGTTGGATCCTTGTTTGCGCCCTTGATGCACAAATGCGCTCTTGGGTACAAGAGGGGGCGGTGCCCAGCGGATATGGGTTTTATCTGAACAAATGTTCAGTTATTCTGCGCCCATGGCACGTACCCAAGGTTCCCATTCCGACATCACCGGCCCCCGCATCCTGGCGGCAGCCGAAGAGCTTTTTGCCCGCCACGGCTATGCTGCGGTCTCCATGCGCCAGATCGCGGGTGCGGTGGGGGTGCAGGCGGGGGCCTTGTACAATTACACCTCAGACAAGCAGAGCCTGCTGTTCGACCTGATGCAGACCCATATGGAAGAGCTGCTGGCGGCCTGGGCGGAGGAGTCTGTGCCCGGGGATGTCAAGGGACGGCTCGAGGGGTTCGTGCGGTTTCACATTCGCTACAACCTCGAACGGTCGGATGCGGTCTTTATCGCCTATATGGAGCTGCGCAACCTCACAGAAGAGAACTTTGCCCGCATCGAGGATCGCCGCCGGGCCTATGAGGATCAACTGGAAGGGATCCTGAAGGACGGGGTGGCGCAGGGGCTGTTCCATGTGGCCGACACCAAGATCGCCGCCTTGGCGGTGATTGCAATGCTGAACGGGGTGCTGACGTGGTACCGTGACGGTGGCCGGTTGTCGCTGGTGGAGGTCGAGACGCTCTACTGGGATATGGTGCGCAAGGCGGTTGGGGTCTGAACCCGCCGTCGCGGTTGCCAAAAGGAGCGCTTCCGCGCGCTTTTTTTCAGATTGAGGCGCGGTGATGGCCCTTTCCCATGCTTGGGCGCGAGGAGAGCGGTTCAGGGAAGGGGGCTGAGACGGTCCTGAGGGGCAGGTCTGCCCTCAGGAGCCGCTTTCAAGTGTCTCTGCCTTGGGCGCGTCAAGGGCAAGCCGCCCGTGCCGGGCGGGGCCTTTGGCCCCCTTGACCCGAACCGCCACTGCTGCGCTCCCCATGGGCCGGGGCTGAGTAGACTTGGGCAGAGTAGACTTGGGTAGAGCGGTCTGTGGAAGGCGGGCTCGAAGGCGCGCAATCTGCACCGCACGGAGGAAGACGTGGGTGCCGGTTTTTCCGATCAGTGAGCGGGCCTGATAAACGTCCCGTTGCGCAGTTCGGCAAAGGCCTTTTGCAATTCGGCCTGGGTGTTCATCACGATGGGGCCATGCCAGGCCACCGGCTCCTCGATCGGAGCACCGGAGATCAACAGGAAGCGCACGCCTTCGGGCCCGGCCTGAACGGTGATCTCGTCACCGGTGCCGAAGCGCACGAGGGTGCGGTCGCCGGACATGTCGCGGATATGGACCTCCTGACCAGCCACTTCCTTTTCCAGCAGGATGCCCTGCGGGCGAGAGGCATCGACAAAGGCAGCGGCGCCCTCGAAGACATAGGCGAAGGCGCGGCGGTAGGTGTCGATTCTGAAGGTCTTCCGCACACCGGCCGGCACAAAGACGTCGAGGTATTGCGGATCGGCGGCGATACCGTCGACAGGGCCGCGTTTGCCCCAGAACTCGCCCACGATCACTTTCACCCGGGTGCCGTCGTCGTCGATGACCTCGGGGATCTCCTTGCCTTCCACGTCCTGATAGCGGGGGGCCACCATCTTCTGGGCTGCGGGCAGGTTGCCCCAGAGCTGGAAGCCGTGCATCTGCCCCTTGATGTTTCCCGAGGGCATTTCCTGATGCAGGATGCCGGAGCCGGCGGTCATCCATTGCACGTCGCCTGCGCCCAGCGTGCCGCGATTTCCGAGGCTGTCGCCGTGCTCCACCGTGCCGGCGAGCACATAGGTGATGGTCTCGATGCCGCGATGGGGGTGCCAGGGAAAGCCCTGCTGATAAAGTTCCGGGTGATCGTTGCGAAAATCGTCAAACAGCAGGAAAGGGTCGAGCTCGCTCGGGTCCTGAAAGCCGAAGGCGCGGTGCAGATGAACGCCTGCGCCCTCCATTGTGGGCTGGGCGGTGCGGGTCTCGAGGATGGGACGCAGGGACATCGTGGGGCCTCCTTTCGCGGGTGACAATCTAAGGCCAAGATAGGGCGCTCCGGCGGCTGTGAACATCCACATGGGCTCACGGTCTCTGTGCAGGAATGCGGAATGTACCGATACACGGTCCAATCCCGTCGCCCCTTTGGGGGAGATGTCGGTTTTGCGCGCGAACTCGCGTGCGCCGCCGCCGCAGTCTGAGCCAAGGCCGCAGGGCCGGGATGTTCCCAAGGAGAATGAGGGATGAAGGACACCATGAAGGTTGGTTTTGTCGGATTGGGCGCGGTGGGCGGCAAGCTTGCGGGAAGTCTCCTGCGCAATGGCATCGACCTGACGGTGACAGACCTCGATGCGGTGAAATGTGCCGCCTTCGCCGACCGGGGCGCCAAGGTGGCGGAAACCCCGGCAGACCTGATGCGCGACTGCGAAGTGGTGATCACCTGCCTGCCGTCCCCTGCCGCCTGTGATGCGGTGCTGCGGCAGATGCTGCCCGAGGTGCGCCAGGGCAAGATCTGGATCGAGATGTCCACCACCGATGCGGCGGAAGTGGAGCGACTGGCCGATCTGGTCGAACTGCGGGGCGGGCTGGCGATGGAATGCCCGGTCTCGGGGGGCTGCCATCGCGCCGATACCGGCAATATCTCGATCTTTGTCGGCGGGCCGCGCGAAGGCTTTGACCGGGTGCTGCCGTTGATGACCATTCTCGGGCGTCGGGTGCTGCACACCGGACCGCTCGGGTCGGCCAGCACGCTCAAGGTGATGACCAACTACCTCGCCACCGCCAACCTGCTGACCCTCTGCGAGGCGCTGGTGACGATGAAGGCGGCAGGGCTCGACATGGCCACCACCTATGAGGCGATCCGGATCTCCTCGGGCAACAGCTTTGTGCATGAGACCGAGAGCCAGCTGATCCTCTCGGGCTCACGCAACGTGAATTTCACCATGGATCTGGTGATGAAGGACATCGGCCTGTTCCAATCCATCGCCGACCGCAACGACGTGCCCCTGGAGCTGTCGCCGGAGATCATCCGCATCATGGCCGATGGGCAGGCGCGTTTTGGCATGCAGGCGCAGTCGGATCAGATCATCGAGCGGCTGGAGGAAGTCGCCGGCGTCAGCGTCCTGGCCGATGGCTTTCCCACCGAACTGGTTGATGACGAACCGGAGGAACCCGGCTACGAGGTGCGCGCCCGTCGGTGACGGGGTCCGCATCCGGGGCTGCGACCGAATGGGACTGTTCGTGGCAGTGAAATTTCGCTACCTCTCCGCGCAACGATCTGAGGGAGAGCAGCCATGACCGGACCTATCGGTGACACTGAAATTCTGGCCACCGTCGAGGCCTCGCCGACGCGGCGGGTCATGGGAGTGGGGATGCTGGCGGCGCTGGGCCTGCTCACGCTCTATGTCGGCATGTCCTCGGCCCCCGGTTTCGGCTGGCAGGTGTTTCTGGTGGTGATCGCGGCGGCCTCGCTCTGGATGGCCTATCGCATGTGGCAGGCCACCGCACATCGGGTCGAGCTGACGCCGCTTGGCCTGCGCTGCTCTGACGGGGTGGAGATCGTCTCCATCGCCGATCTCGAAGTGATGGACCGTGGGTTCTTCGCCTTCAAACCCTCAAACGGCTTTTTGATGCGGGCGCGGACCGCCGCACCGCGTGCCTGGTATCCGGGCCTGTGGTGGCGCACCGGGCGCCGCATCGGGGTGGGCGGTGTCACCCCGGGATCGCAGACCAAGACGATGACCGAGATCATCGCGGCGCTGATCGTGGAACGCGACCACAAGGCTTGACGCCTCGCCCGGCAGCGCATACCTCAGGAGGCAGGGCCGCAGGCGCCCGCCGCCCGCAGGCCACATGGCCCTGGTGAAGGTCTGCAGACATCTCAGTCTATCGAATGTCCTCCACGCTTCGCGCGCGGGTGGTAACGCGGGTCCCATCCTGTTCTTGCGCGACACCTGCAAGAGGAGTTCGGGGAGATGTCACACCCCCCTGCCAATCGTTTTCTGAACGGCCCCCTGGGGCCGATCTATGTGCGCACGGCGCTGCCGATCATCTTCGTGATGAGCATGAACGGCTGCCTCACGGTGGCCGATGCGCTGTTTCTGGGTCATTTCGTTGGGCCCGAGGCCCTCGCCGCCGTCACCCTGATGTTTCCCGCCTATATGCTGATCGTGGCGCTTTCGACCCTTGTGGCCAGTGGCATGTCTAGCCGCCTGGCGCGCCATCTCGGTGCAGGCCAAATCGCGGCGGCGCAGGCGGATTATGCCGGGGCGCATGGTCTGGCACTGACGATCAGTTTCGGCCTGATGATGTTGTTTGCGCTCTTCGGTAGCGCTGCGACTGCCTTGGCGGCGGATGGCAATGCCGCTTTGGCCAGGATGGGCCATACCTATCTGCATATCACCGT
This sequence comes from uncultured Paracoccaceae bacterium, assembly GCA_937146765.1. Taxonomy (GTDB): domain Bacteria; phylum Pseudomonadota; class Alphaproteobacteria; order Rhodobacterales; family Rhodobacteraceae; genus Epibacterium. Next base: position 130,928 of record CAKZRP010000065.1, read on the forward strand.
CGGCTGCACGCCCTTGATGTTCATCCTTTCCGTCAACTCTGACGCGCTGCGCAACGAGGGGCAGGCGGGGATGATGGCGCTGATCAGCCTGCTGGTCTCGCTCGCCAATATCGCCTTCAACTACCTGCTGATCGCCCATTGGCAGATGGGGGTGGCGGGATCGGCCATCGGCACGGGCTGTGCGCAACTGGTGGCGCTGGGGCTGATCCTGACCTACCGGCTGCGCGGCCGGACGGCCCTGAATCCTGCCGCCCTGATCGAACACAGCCTGTTCGCGGGCTGGGGGCGGATGCTGGCGCTGGGCGCACCACAAAGCCTCGGCTTCATCGGTCTTGCTCTTGGATCGGCGACGATCATGACCGCGCTGCAATGGGTTGCGACCGAGTCCTATGCGCAGGTTGTCCCTGCCTACGGGGTGATTACCCGGGTGATGACCTTCGTCTACCTGCCCCTCCTCGGCCTGTCACATGCGATGCAGAGCATCACCGGCAATCTCTATGGAGCCGGTCAACGCGCGCGAGTGCGCCAGAGCCTGCGTCTCGCCGTGACCTGTGCGCTGCTCTATTGTGCGGGGATGCAGGCGGGTATGACCTTTGGCGCAGAGGCCATCGGGGCGCTTTTTGTCAGCGACGGCGTCGTGATCGCCGAAGTTGCGCGCATCCTGCCGGTGATCGTCACGCTCTTCACTCTTTCCGGGCCTCTGATGATGGTGGCGATGCATTTCCAGGCCATCGGTGATGCGCCGCGGGCGGCGCTGCTCAGTCTTGCCAAACCCTATGCCTTTGCCATCCCGCTGACTTTCGCGCTGGCAGGAACTCTGGGCGAGCCGGGGATCTGGCGCGCCGGGCCCGTGGCCGAAGGGTTGCTGCTGCTGCTTACCCTCGCGGTGCTCTGGCAGGCGCGTTTTCGTCGCCCCCAGAGGGAGAGGCGGGTATGACGCGCGCCCTTCCCAGCCTCGCGGAGGCCAAGACCTTGGCCCGCGAGCTGCGACAGGCACGCAGTGCGGCGGGGGAAGCCCTGAGCCACAGTGCCGCGCTTGAGGGGGTGGCGAAGGGCCTCGGCTTTCGCGATTGGAACGCCTGCGCCGCTGCCCTGTCCGGGGCGGGAGGCCGGGAGCTGAAGGCGGGCGACCGGGTCCGAGGGCGCTACCTCGGTCAGGCTTTCACTGGCGTGGTGATCCGCAGCGCGCCTGCTCCTGCCGAACCCCGGGGCTGGTTACAGCTGGAATTGCACTTCGACCAACCGGTGGATGTGGTGCAATCGGAGAGGTTCGCCAACCTGCGCCAGCGGGTGCGGGGCACGGTGGGGCCGCAGGGCTTCAGCCGCGAGGAAACCTCGGACGGGGTGCCGCATCTGTCGGTCGAAAGACTGCCGGAACCCCGGTGACGACCGGAGCCACAACAAAAAGGACCGCCGGCATTCTGCACGGCGGTCCGCTCTTGCTCTGTCCAAGCAGGACCTCTCTTAAAGGACGGATTCGTCCATCAAATCGTTGTGGCTGGGGCCATCGCTGATCACCGATCCGGCAAATTGCACCTGCGAGGCGAAACGCGGCCGGGTGAAGACCAGATTGTAGATGTTGCGGGTGTCGAGCCCGATGTTGAAGGCCGGTTCCACATCGTTCCAGGTCTCGACGACGATCACCCGCTCCTGATCCGGCATTGTCGGCAGTTCGTCCTCGATGGCGGTGACGGTGGCATCGGTCCAGACATCCATCAGTGCGCCGCGTTCCACCGACCAGTCGACGAAATAACGATCATTCTCCGTGTCCCAGTAAATCACCGAGATCCGCATCGACATGTCGCTGTCCGCCCGCGCCATCAGCTGCGCCAGCGTGTACATGCTGTCGATATAGGCGTCGTTGAGCGCGGTGGTCTCGCGCGAGATCAGGTCGGAGATCGTATAGGTCGCCTTGGTGTTCACGGTCTCCTGCCGGAACAGGTCGAACAGGGTATAGATGGCGGCAAAGACCCCAAGCAGCAGGGGGATGTAGAAGGCGGCCTCCACCGAGACGCTGCCCTCTTCGCGGCGCCGGTAGCGGCGCAGGTGGTCCGACAGATGGTCAAACATGATTACTTCGGCTCCTGAACAAAGGCGCTGGAGGCATAGAGCTGCACCCGGTTGTCATCATCCTTGGCGAGGCTGTTGCCCAATCCCCAGAAGGGGAAGATCGGATCAAAGCTCATGCAGGCGCGCAGGAACATCAGATCGTTGGAATCGCCGTTGATGAACTTTGTGACCGCATCGACCTCTTCGACCTTGTCGACGCAATCCGGCTCCTGCGACAGACCGGCCCAGTTGAAGGGATCGAGCTGCACCATCTCCAGCTTCAGCGAGACATCGCAATTGGGGATGAAGCCGGAGCGCGCGCAGATGCTGTCGCGGATGTCGTCGTGCTGCATATTGCCGCCGGTGCCGAGGCGGATGTCGCGGACGGTGATGTCCATGGCCCGGTCCAGCATGATCTGGCGCAGGGTGATCAGACCCAGCTCCACCGAGGAGAACAGGATGACCAGCATCAGCGGAAACAGGATCGCGAATTCGATCGAGGCATTTCCATCCTGATCCTTGCGGAACCGGCGCAGGCTGCGGGTCATGCGGGTGTGGGCGCGATGAAGGCGGCTCATTCTGTCAACCTCAGCTGGCGGATGGCAGAGGCGATGGAGGCGAAGGCGTCGGAGATCTCCAGACCTTTCACATCGTAGTAATGAGAGTCCGAACTGGCGCATTCGGCAAGCACCGCCTGACCGGCGCTCGGTGCCTCGAAACCGATGGTGAAGACTACGATGCCCGCGTCCTTGGCTGCCTCGCAGATGGCGAGGGTGCGGCTGTCCTTGGCATTGGCCTCTACGCTTTCATAGACGTCATAGTACCATTTGTCGCGGGCAGCGTAGTAATCCATCCAGTCGTAGAACAGATAGTAATATATGTACTGGAGCGAGGTATCGGCGAAGAGATCTGCATAGCTCAACTCGGAGACATTGCTGGCATTGCCGGGTTCGTCCACCACCGTGGTCTTGGTCGTCCAGTTTCGGCAGGATCCGTTGCTGCGCCAGGAGGTGCAGACATCTTCAGTCTTGGTATAGCTGCCGGCCCCATAGGGGTGGTCATACCAGCCACTGTCGGAGATATCGTGCCAGTAGTACTTCTTGCTGCCGCTGCGGGTGGCGTCATAGGTAGAATAGACCTTGCCGACCGTGTTGTACCACACGGTCGATCCGCCCTCGCGATAGTCGTCGTGGATATAGGGCTGGTACGTGTTCTCGCCATCGGTCATCAGCACCACGACCTTCAGCGTCTCGTGGTCGGAATGGCTGACCGGACGATTGGCGAATTTCGGGGCCACCAGCGGCGCCGTGCCGGTGGTGAGATTGGAGATCAAGGGCTGCATCGTCGGATCCAGAAGCGCCACACCCCATTTCATCCCGATGTCGAGCGAGGTATTCTCGCCTGCCTCGAAATCGTCGATATAGTCCTGTAGCGTGGTGACATTGTCCTGCAGCATCAGCACGGTCCGCTCCGGGTTGTCCTGATGTGAGGCGCAAACCGCTTGCGCTACGTATCGGGTCTTCGTCCGGTAGTCGCTGCTGCCCCAGACCGAGAAATGCATCGTGCGCTCGTATTGCTGGAGCGTGCTGATCGCGGTCGTATTGTAGTCACTGGCGGAGAAGTTGATGCAGTTCGAATACTGCGAGTCCGCACTGGTATTGAGCTGATCGATCAGCGCATCTGGCAAGGAGACCTGCGTTGAATACGGAACGATGGAGATGGACATCTTGTCCGGCTCCGTGTTGTTCGCCATGGTCTGAACGAAGTCCTTGGCCGCCTTCTTGAGGTTCACCAGCCGCTTGTTGCTGCCCATCGAGCCGGACACGTCGAGCACCAACGAGATTTCCACGTTGCCGATGCTTTCTTCGGCGGTGGCCGAGGCGGTCAGCGGCAGGTCTCCGGTGAAGTTGGCGAATTTCATCCAGTGGGTCTCAAAATCCGCATCCACACTGGCAGAGACCCGCTTGGAGGTGGGTGAAACCTCGGTTTCGGGGGTGGAATAATACTCCTCAAGACCGGCCTTGGTCAGGTAATCGAAGACCACCTCTTCGGGCGCAAGGGGTTGATCGAGGTCGGCCGCCGCCAGAACGGCGCGGTCCAGCGTGTATTGCAGGTAGGTTCGGTCGCGTTCGTGGCGGACGACATCGATGCCGATGCCGCCCACTGCGAGCATACAGAGCAGCGTGGCCACCATCGGCTTTTCCAGAACGCCGCTCTCATCCCGGCGAAACCCGGTTAGCGTCCTGCGGAACCCTTTGCGGACCCCGCGAAGGGGCTGTTTCCCGGCCAAGGCTGTCGTCGTCCAGAGATACGTGTCCATATGCTCATTCTTTCCTGCGACCCGGCGGACCCGTGTCCGGCACCAGCGGCCGGTCTTGCGACTGGTTCCGCGCAGGGGCTGTGACCCGTGTCGCCTGGGCCTCTCGTCTCCCGGGGGTCGGCAGCCTGAAGCGGGTGCCGAACGCTCGTGGTCCGAGGGCGTGACTTCACATGTCAAAATTGCGGGGCGAAAATGGCTGAACTGGGGCAGTCAAGGGCCTGAAACAGGTCTTTTCTTAACACTTTGATAGGAATTGGATGGGCTCCACCAGCCGCATCGGGATTGAAACAATGCGCCGAGGCAAGGGGCAAGATGGCTTCGTTTTCGACCGTACCGTTCGGGTCGGAAACATCGTTTACGCTAACGTTCACAAACTGCCGATTCTTTGTGCAAATACCTAGGATAAATGGTCGCAGTCCGTAACGTTCTCTGCATAGATGGGGAGCATCATAACTGCTTGAGTCGTTTCAGGAGGACGGGGATTATCCCATGAGCAATCTCAAAGAACCAAGCTTTCGCGAAAGTGTGGACCTGATGTTCAATCGCGCCGTGGCGCTGATGGACCTGTCGCCCGGACTTGAGGAAAAGATCCGCGTCTGCAACGCGACCTACACGGTGCGTTTCGGTGTCCGTCTGCGCGGCGCGATCCACACGTTCACCGGCTACCGCTCGGTGCATTCCGAACATATGGAACCGGTGAAGGGCGGCATTCGCTACTCGCTTGGCGTCAACCAGGACGAGGTGGAGGCGCTGGCGGCGCTGATGACCTACAAATGCGCGCTGGTGGAGGCACCCTTTGGTGGCTCCAAGGGCGGGCTGTGCATCGACCCGCGCCAATACGAAGAGCACGAGCTGGAGCTGATCACCCGCCGCTTTGCCTACGAGCTGGCCAAGCGCGACCTGATCCACCCCTCCCAGAACGTGCCCGCGCCCGACATGGGCACCGGCGAGCGCGAGATGGCCTGGATCGCCGACCAATACGCGCGCATGAACACCACCGACATCAACGCCCGTGCCTGTGTCACCGGCAAGCCGCTCAATGCGGGTGGGATCGCCGGCCGGGTCGAGGCGACGGGCCGCGGCGTGCAATATGCGCTGCAGGAGTTCTTCCGCCACCCTGAGGACATGGCCAAGGCGGGGCTCTCTGGCAAGCTCGACGGCAAGACCGTGATCGTTCAAGGTCTCGGCAACGTGGGCTACCACGCGGCAAAGTTCCTCTCCGAGGAGGACGGCTGCAAGGTCATCGCTGTGATCGAGCGCGACGGTGCCATCCATGACGAGAACGGCATCGACATCGAGGAGCTGCGCAACTGGATCTCGCGTCACGATGGCGTCAGTGGCTATCCCACCGGTCGCTATGTGAAAGAGGGTTCGAAGGTCCTTGAGGAAAAATGTGACATCCTGATCCCGGCTGCGCTGGAAGGGGTCATCAACCTCTCCAACGCGGCAAACGTGAAGGCAAAGCTCATCATCGAGGCGGCCAATGGCCCGATCACGGCCGGGGGCGACGAGATCCTGCGCAAGAAGGGCATCGTGATCATCCCCGACATGTATGCCAACGCCGGCGGTGTGACAGTGTCGTATTTCGAGTGGGTGAAGAACCTCTCTCATATCCGCTTTGGCCGGATGCAGCGCCGTCAGGAAGAGTCGCGCCACCAGCTGGTGGTCGACGAGCTGGAGAAACTCTCCGAAAGCCTCGGCAAGACCTGGACGCTCGATCCGAAGTTCAAGGAGAAATACCTGAAGGGGGCTGGCGAGCTGGAGCTGGTGCGCTCCGGTCTCGATGACACCATGCGGACCGCCTACCAGTCGATGCGTGAAGTCTGGCACGAACGTGACGACGTGACCGACCTGCGCACCGCGGCCTATCTGGTCTCCATCGCCAAGGTCGCGGCCAGCTACCGCGCCAAGGGTCTCTGACCCGCTTCCCTGGGCGCAGCAGGCCGCGGCACTTCTGAGCCAAGGCTTGTGGCACCCGAAACCCTCAATGGCGATGTGGTCTGCCAAGGAGGGACAAAAAGCCCCCGAAGGCAACTTCGGGGGCTTTCCTGTTTCGGTTGCAGGTGGGAAGGGTCACGATTTTGATCCCTTTGTCAGAGCGTCCCCGGGTTCTGATCCTGAAGAGGGGTCCTGGTCTTGGCCCAGAGGCAGGGCGGGCCGTCGCGAAATCGCCGAAGATGAATCATTCTGCACTGCAGCATTGACGCTGCAGTGCAGAGAAGTACATTTGTCATGGAGGACAGTCTTTCCCGGAAAGGATCCTGTCATGAAACATGCCATTCTCTTTGACTGCGAATTCCTCACTGCCGAAGGGGCGCCCAGCCGGTTTTGGTGTGGCCCGCGCGACCCTGATCCCGTGATAGCCCAGATCGGGCTGGTGAAACTGGGGCTGGAAGGGGCCTGCGCCATTCTGGACACCAAACGGATCTACGTCCGCCCGCCGGACCGGCAGGGTGGGCGCCCGGCCCTGGATCCCTTTTTTACCCGCCTCACCGGGATCACCGAGGAAGCTTTGGACCGGGGAGGCTGGACGCTGACTCAGGCATTGGATGTGGTCGAGGATTTCTCCGACGGGGTGCGCTTGTGGTCCTGGGGGAAGGATGAATTCAACATGCTGGCCATCAGTTGTTATGTGGCAGGGATTGCGCCTCCCATCCCGATCACCCGTTTCGGCAATGCCTGTGACCTCCTTCTGAAGGCGGGAATGCCCTATGCGGATCTGATCCGGACCCGCAGCGATGCGCTCGCCGCCTATTATCGGATCGATCATCCGCCTCTGCAGGGGCATGACGCCCTCGATGATGCGCTCTCGGTCACCTATGTCGTCCAGCATCACCTGCAACGCGGTGTGCTCTGTGCGGGTGATTTTCACTGACAGCTCTCCCAGACCAACGTCCTGGTCAGACCTCCGGGGCGACCTTTCCGACCGAGAAATCAGCGCCAGGCAAAAAAGCCTGCCGGTTTTGTCGGAATAGGCTTTTGAACGTGTCGGTAACTGGACTACACAGTAGTGTACAGTGCGGTAGGTGTAGGGCGAAATCATGCCGCAGCGGCGCGACTCCTGGTGGGAAAGCGGTGATAAACCCGCTAGCACTTGGAGAAGACGGGTCCACGGCCCGGCCCAAGCCGGGCGGTCGTGGCAGGAAAGACAGGGTTTGGGAGACAGGTCATGACATTTTCCGAGCGATTCTCAGGTTGGCGGGTGCTGAAGGAAGGCTTGACCGGCAACAAAGGTTGGCGCCCCCATTGGCGCGACCCTGAGCCCAAGCGAGACTATGACGTGGTGATCGTCGGCGGCGGTGGGCACGGGCTCTCCACGGCCTATTACCTCGCCAAGGAACATGGGCTGCGCAACATCGCGGTGCTCGAAAAAGGCTACCTCGGCGGCGGCAACGTCGGGCGCAATACTACCATCGTGCGGGCCAACTACTACCTGCCGGGCAACTCGGAATTCTACTCCCACTCGCTAAAGCTTTGGGAGGGGATGGAGCAGGACCTCAACTACAACGCGATGATGTCGCAGCGCGGCATCCTCAATGTGTTCCACAACGATGGCCAGCGTGATGCTGCGGTCCGGCGGGCGAATTCGATCATCAATCAGGGCGACGATGCAGAGATCCTCTATCGTGACGAGCTGAAAAAGCTGGTGCCTTTCCTGAACTACGACAACAACCGCTATCCGATCATGGGGGCGCTGTTGCAGCGCCGCGCGGGCACGGCGCGCCACGATGCGGTGGCCTGGGGCTATGCGCGCGGCGCGGATCAGTTCGGCGTCGACCTGATCCAGAACTGCGAAGTGACCGGGATCGATGTGGAAGGCGGCAAAGTGGTCGGGGTGCAAACCGCGCGCGGCCCGATCAAGGCGAAGAAGATCGCCCTCGCCGCGGCCGGTCGGTCGAGCCAGGTGGCCGCGATGGCGGGTCTGCGCCTGCCGATTGAAAGCCACGTGCTGCAGGCCTTTGTCTCGGAAGGGCTGAAGCCGATCATCGACCATGTGATCACCTTTGCCGAGGGGCATCTTTATATCAGCCAGTCCGACAAGGGCGGTCTGGTCTTTGGCAGTTACCTCGATTTCTACAGCTCTTATGCGGCGCGGGGGAACCTGCCGATGCAGGAGCACACGATGGAGGCGATTGCCGCCATGGTGCCTGCGGTAACCAAAGCGCGGCTGCTCAGAAGCTGGGGGGGCATCATGGATATGACGCCGGATGGCTCGCCCATCATCGACCATACGCCGATCGAGGGGCTCTATCTCAACGCGGGCTGGTGTTATGGCGGCTTTAAGGCGACGCCGGCCTCGGGCCATTGCTTTGCCCATCTGATTGCGACCGACCGCCCCCATGCGGCGGCCACCAAGTTCAAACTCGACCGCTTCCGCACCGGCAAGGGTCTGATGGATGAGGAGGGCACCGGTGCACAACACAATCTGCACTAAGCACGGGGCGCGGGCCGGGGATGCCTCCGGCGGGGATATTTTTAAGAAGATGAAGGGGCGCTGGTCATGAGGATCACCTGTCCGCTGTGCGGTGAGCGGGATCGCCGCGAGTTTACCTATAAGGGAACGGCCCGTGCCATTCCGGCGCTGGATGCTGGTGTGGGGCCTTGGGATGACTATGTTCACATGCGCGACAACCTGCCCGGCGCGATTGACGAATGGTGGCAGCACGACATGGGCTGCGGCTCATGGTTGATGGTCACCCGCAATACGGTAAGCCACGAGATGATCGCGGTTGTGGCGGGCGAGGCTTCGGGCCTTGGTCTGGCTGAGGCTCAGGCTCAGGCGGAGGATCAGGCATGAGGGTCGCAGGCAAAGGTCTGGTCTCGGGCAACCGCACGGTCAATTTCTCGTTCAACGGCAAGGCCTATATGGGGCTCGAGGGCGATACGCTCGCCTCGGCTCTGCTCGCCAATGGTGTGCATCTGGTGGGCCGCTCGTTCAAGTATCACCGCCCGCGCGGCATCCTGACGGCGGGCTCGGAAGAGCCCAATGCGCTGGTCACCGTGGGGCAGGGCGGGGCAACCGATCCCAACATTCGCGCCACCCAGCAGGAGCTGTTTGAGGGGCTGGCGGCCAAGAGCCAAAATTGCTGGCCTTCGGTTGAGCGCGATGTGATGGCACTCAACGATCTGGCGGCGCCCTTCCTTGGGGCCGGGTTCTATTACAAGACCTTCATGTGGCCGGCTCCCCTGTGGGAGAAGCTTTACGAGCCCATCATCCGCCGTGCGGCGGGGCTTGGGGCGCTGTCGGGGGCGGCGAACAAGGACGCCTACGAGAAGGCCTTTGCCTTTTGCGACCTTCTGGTGATCGGCTCTGGCCCTGCGGGTCTGATGGCGGCTTTGACCGCCGGGCGCGCCGGGGCGGATGTGATCCTCGCCGAAGAGGACAGCCGTATGGGCGGGCGTCTCTTGGCGGAGGTCGAAGACATCGACGGCAGGCCCGCGCGTGTCTGGGTGGCCGAGGCGCTGGCGGAGTTGGAGGGCATGGAGAATGTCCGCCTGATGACTCGCACCGCCATTACCGGCGCCTATGATCAGGGGACCTATTCCGCGCTTGAGCGGGTGTCGCATCACCTGCCGCCGAGCCAGTCGCTGAAGACCGTCAACCGGCCGCGCGAATGTTTCTGGCGCATTGCCGCCAAGGCTTCGGTATTGGCGGCGGGCGCCATCGAGCGGCCGATTGCCTTCCGCAACAACGACCGTCCGGGCATCATGACCGCAGGCGCGGTGCGAGCTTATCTCAACCGCTGGGGCGTGGCCCCGGGCGAGCGGGTCACGGTCTTTGCCAACAACGATAATGCCCATCGCACGGCGCGCGATCTGGTGGCGGCGGGCGTTCATGTGGCGGCGCTGATCGACAGTCGCCATGACGCGCCGGACGGCGAAGGCTTTGCGGTGATCAAGGGCGCGGTGGTCTGTGACAGCGCCGGCCGCCAACGGCTGGAGAGCATCACGGTGCGCAGCGTCAATGGCGAGGAAAAGATCCAGACCGACTGCCTTGCCATGTCGGGCGGCTGGAACCCCTCGGTGCATTTGACCTGCCATATGAACGCGCGCCCGCAGTGGAACCGCGAGTTGGCGGCGTTTCTGCCGATCCCCGGCGCGGTGCCGGGCATGGTGGTGGCGGGGGCGGCCAATGGCAGCTTCTCCACCACGGGCGCCCTGCGCGAGGGGGCGGAGGCCGCCGCTCAAGCGCTGGCGCAGATCGGCACCAAGGCCGAGGCCGCAGCAATACCTGTGGCACAGGATGCGCCCTATCGGATCACGCCCCTTTGGGCGGTGCCGGGCAAGGGGCGCGCTTGGCTCGATTTCCAAAACGACGTCACCGTGAAGGACGTCAATCAGGCCGCGCAAGAGAACTTCCGGTCTGTCGAGCATATGAAGCGCTACACCACCCAAGGGATGGCGACCGATCAGGGCAAGAATTCCAACGTGGCGGCGCTGGCAGTGCTGGCGGATGCCACCGGGCGCAGCATTCCCGAAACCGGGGTGACCACCTTCCGCCCGCCCTTTGTGCCGACTTCGATTGCAGCCATGGCGGCAGGGGCCGAGGATCAGGGCTTCAAACCGCAGCGTTATCTGACCTCGCATCCTGTGGGGCTGGAGCGCGGCGCCCATAACATCGAAGTGGGCCTCTGGTATCGTGCCAGCTATTACCCGAAGCCGGGCGAGAGCACCTGGAAGCAATCCTGCGACCGTGAGGTCATGATGGTGCGCAATGCGGTGGGGGTCTGTGACGTCTCCACCCTTGGCAAGATCGACATCAAGGGCCCCGACGCGGCCAAGCTCCTGGATCTGGTCTATTCCAACACCTTCTCGACGCTGAAACTGGGCCGGGTGCGCTATGGTCTGATGCTGCGCGACGATGGCTTTGTGATGGACGATGGTACCACCGCGCGGCTCGGCGAGGATCACTATGTGATGACCACCACCACCGCGGCTGCGGGGCAGGTGATGTCTCATCTGGAATACCTGACCCAAGTGGTCCGCCCCGATTGGGATGTGCGCTTTACCTCGGTGACCGACCAGTGGGCGCAGTTCTCTGTCGCTGGTCCCAAGGCACGGGATCTGATCGACGGGCTGGTGGACGAGGATGTGAACGGCGAGACCTTCCCCTTCATGGCCTGCGGGGCGGTGACGGTGAAGGGCGTGGCGGGGCGGCTGTTCCGCATCTCCTTCTCGGGCGAGCACGCCTATGAGATCGCGGTTCCGGCTCGCTATGGCGAGGCGCTGTTCCGCCTCTTGACTGCGCGCGCTGAAGAGATCGGCGGCGGCCCCTACGGGCTTGAGGCGCTGAACGTGCTGCGGATCGAGAAGGGCTTTATCACCCATGCGGAGATCAACGGCACCGTCAATGCCTTTGACCTTGGGATGCAGGGCATGGTCTCGGCCAAGAAAGACTGCTGGGGCAAGGCCTTGAGCGAACGCGAAGGCCTGATGGACGAGGAGCGGATGCGCCTTGTCGGGCTGAAACCGGTCGATCACGCCAAGGAGATCAGCAGCGGCGCGCATCTCTTTGACCCCGAGGCGACGGTGGAGCGGGTCAATGACCTTGGCTATGTCACCTCGGTCGGCTTCTCGCCGACGCTGGGGCATATGATCGGGCTGGCGATGCTCTCTGCGGGGCCGGATCGGATGGGCGATACCATCCGTCTGGTGGACCACACCCGCGGCATCGACACCCTGTGCGAAGTGGTGAACCCTGTGTTCTTTGATCCTGAGGGAGGGCGCGTCCGTGGCTAAGGATATGCTGGAACTGACTGCGAAATCCGCCTGCGCGGGGCTTTTGCCCGCCACCATCGGCGGCATAACCCTGAGTGAGGAGACCCCGGCGCATCTGACCTTGCTCGCCCCCTACAAGGGACGCGAGGCGGCGCTGAGCGCAGCGCTTGAGGCGGCGCATGGCATGGGCTTTCCCGCACCGGGCCGCGCCACTGGCAAGGCCGAGGCCCGCGCGATCTGGTTTGGTCGCGCCCAGGCGCTGCTGGTTGGACCCGCAGCCGATGCCGGATTGGCCGAGCACGCCGCCGTCACTGACCTCACCGATGGTTGGGCCGTGGTGAAGATCGAGGGCGAGGCGGCCGAGGATGTGCTGGCCCGTCTGGTGCCGGTCGATCTGCGCGCCTCGGTGTTCAAACGTGGGTATACCGCGCGCACCGAGTTGAAGCACATGATGGTGTCGATCACCCGCACCGGGCCAAAAGCCTTGCAAATCATGGTGTTCCGCTCTCTCGCGGCGACGCTTGTTCACGATCTGAAAAGAGCCATGGAAGCCGTGGCAGCACGGGGCTAGATTAACCGGGATCAAGAAACTGATTCCGGAGCAGATCCCATGATCCGCAAGATCCTCGTCGCCGCTGTCGTGGCGACGCCCCTTTTCGCCTCTCCCGCTGTCTGGGCTGCCGATCTCGGCAAGGAAGACAGCTGCAAATATCAGGGACAGGTGATGGCCGCCGTGCAACAGGCGCGCCTTGATCGCGTGCCGGAGGACAAGGTTGAAGAAACCATTCTGGCGAGCAACCCGGAATGGCCGGCCAATTTCTCCAAGGCCATTCCGCAGCTCACCGTCCATGTCTATCAGATGAAGCGCGGCGATCTGAAAAACTACGACCTCGGTGCGGTGTTTGAAGCCCAATGTGTCGAGAATTGGGACGCCATTCAGGACATGAAAAACGGCATGGCCGGTAACTGACGAAAGACGCGCGCCAATGTCCTTGCCCCCCGGATTCCTAGATGACCTGCGCACCCGCCTCAGCCTGTCGGCTGTGGTCGGGCGCAAGGTCATGTGGGATCAGCGCAAAAGCCAGCCGGGCAAGGGCGATCTTTGGGCGCCCTGTCCCTTTCACCACGAGAAAAGCGCGTCTTTTCACGTGGATGACCGCAAGGGGTTTTACTACTGCTTTGGCTGCCATGCCAAAGGGGATGCGCTGAAATTCGTGCAGGAGACCGAGAATGTCTCCTTTATGGAGGCGGTGGAGATCCTTGCGGGCGAGGCGGGCATGGAGATGCCCAAACGCGACCCGAAGGCGGCAGAAAAACAGGACCGGCGCAGCCAGCTGGCCGAGGTGATGGAGCAGGCGGTGCAGTATTTCCGCTTGCAGCTCAAGACCCAAGCCGCAGCAGAGGCGCGCGCCTATCTGGCGCGGCGCGGTCTGGATGCGGCGGCGCTTGATCGCTGGGAGATCGGCTTCGCCCCTGATGGCTGGCAGAACCTCTGGGATGCGCTGAAGGCCAAAAATGTCGCCGACGATCTGATCATCGGGGCGGGGCTGGCGAAGCCCTCCACCAAGGGCAAAAAGCCTTATGACGTGTTCCGCAACCGGATCATGTTCCCGATCCGCGATGCGCGGGGGCGGGCGATTGCCTTTGGCGGTCGCGCCATGGACCCCAACGACAATGCCAAATACCTGAACTCGCCGGAAACCGAGCTCTTTGACAAGGGGCGCAATCTTTACAACCACGGGCCGGCCCGGGCGGCGTCGGGGCGGGGCAGTCGGCTCATCGTGGCCGAGGGCTATATGGATGTGATCGCCCTCTCTGAGGCGGGGTTTCAGGCTTCGGTCGCGCCTTTGGGCACGGCGGTTACGGAAACCCAGTTGCAGCTGATGTGGCGGATGTCGGATGAGCCGGTGATTGCGCTGGATGGCGACACCGCCGGCCTGCGCGCGGCGATGCGGGTGATCGATCTGGCGCTGCCCTTGTTGGAGGCGGGCAAGAGCTTGCGCTTTGCCCTGATGCCCGAGGGCAAGGACCCCGACGATCTGCTGCGCGCCGAAGGGCCGGAGGCTGTGCGCGCGGTACTGGACCAAGCGATCCCGATGGTGCGGCTGTTGTGGCAGCGCGAGACCGAAGGAAAGATCTTCGACAGCCCGGAGCGCAAGGCGGCGCTCGATAAGGCGCTGCGGGAAAAGATCAAACTGATCCGAGACCCGTCGATCCGCCAGCACTATGGCGAAGACCTGAAGGAGATGCGCTTCCAGCTCTTCCGCGGCAGTCGTGGCGCGCGCGGGCAGGGGGGCTCCGGCTTCAGCTCCCGGCAAGGCAGTTTCCAGCCGGGCTCCCGCGGGTCGGGCGGATTTGCAAACCGCGGCCGGGGATCATGGGGTGTACCGCCGCCGCCACGGGACACCACGCGGGCCTCGGTGGTGGCCTCGGTGGATGAGGAGGGCTTCGTGCGCCTGCGTCAGGCGGTAATCCTCGCCACCGCCATCACCACGCCGACGGTGATCCCGGAATTCGAGGTCAATCTGGAGCGGATGCAGTGCCGGGATATGGAGCACGCCCACTTGCGTGACCTGATCCTGCGTTATGGCATCGACGCGCCCGAGCGGCTGCGCGATGAAATTGCCTATGCGCTGGGACCGGATGCCCTTGAAAACCTGCTCTCGCTGCGCCATGTGGCTATTAGCCCCTGCGTGCGCAAACCCGGCGATCTCGACATGGCCAGCCTGACCCTGGCCGAGGAATTCGCAAAACTCGAAAGCGTGGCGGGGCTTGATGCGGAACTGGCCGAGGCCGAGGAGGACCTGCATGGTCTGGCGGATGAGGCCGTAACCTGGCGCCTGCGCCAGGCGGCAGAAGCCAGGAACCGGGCAATCCGAAGTGAAAATGAGGATAAGGCAACCTATGATGTGGGGGACAACGGGGCGCGGCTCAATCGGGATGAGCGCGACGCGTTTGGGGACCTGCTGAAACGAATCGGCTTTGACAGCAAATAACCGGGCCTCTGCGGGCTCTGACACGGCCAGGTGTGGCCGTGACGCCGCGCTGTGGTGTTTTGCTAAAGAAGCGCAAAGAAAAATTGGGTACATGGGGTGACGAATCAGAGGACCGCTCTAAAGATTCGCTCCACCCGAATCGCCCGCAGCCCCTTAGAGGAGCATTGAATGGCCGCCAAAGACACCGACGACCAAAAGCCTGACGATCAAGACGCCGATGTATCGCTCGACATGAGCCAGGCGCAGGTCAAGAAGATGATCGCAGAGGCCCGCGAGAAGGGCTACATCACCTACGATCAGCTCAATCAGGTGCTGCCGCCGGATCAGGTCTCTTCCGAACAGATCGAAGACGTGATGTCGATGCTGTCGGAAATGGGCATCAACATCATCGAGGACGAAGAGGCCGAGGAGGAGGAGAACAAAGGCTCCACCGATCTGGTCACAACGGACTCGAACCGCGAGGTTGCCCTTGCGGGTGCGCAGGCAGAGAAGCTTGACCGCACCGATGACCCGGTGCGCATGTACCTGCGCGAGATGGGCTCGGTCGAGCTGTTGTCGCGCGAGGGCGAGATCGCGATTGCCAAGCGGATCGAGGCCGGGCGCAACACGATGATCGCGGGCCTCTGCGAGAGCCCGCTGACCTTCCAGGCGATCACCATCTGGCACGACGAACTTCTGTCCGAAGACATTCTGCTGCGCGATGTCATCGACCTGGAAGCCACTTTCGGCAACCAGCTCGACGAAGACGGCGTGGACGAGACCGTGGTGGACGCGAGCTCCATGCAGAGTGCCAAGCCCGAGCGCGAGAACGGTCCCGAGCTGGATGCGGACGGCAATCCGATCCTGAACGCCGATGACGACGAGGATGACGACGATCAGGCCAACATGTCCCTCGCGGCGATGGAAGCGGCGCTGAAGGATCGTGTGCTGGAAACGCTCGACCGGATCTCCACCGACTTCGTGCAACTTTCGGAAATGCAGGACCTGCGGATTTCGGCAACGTTGAACGAGGATGGCTCGTTTGATGATGCAGACGAGGCGCAATACCAAAAACTGCGCTCGGAAATCGTGGCGCTGGTGAACGGCCTGCACCTGCACAACAACCGGATCGAAGCACTGATCGACCAGCTTTATGGCATCAACAAGCGCGTGATGCAGATCGACAGTGCCATGGTGAAGCTGGCCGATCAGGCCCGCATCAACCGCAAGGAGTTTGTCGACGAGTATCGCGGCCGCGAGCTTGATCCGAACTGGCTTGCCGAAATGGGCGAGAAGGCCGGTCGCGGCTGGCAGATGTTCATCGAACGCTCCGCTGACAAGGTGGAAGAGCTGCGCGCCGATATGGCACAGGTCGGCCAATACGTCGGTCTCGACATCTCGGAGTTCCGCCGCATCGTGCAACAGGTGCAGAAGGGCGAGAAAGAGGCGCGTCAGGCCAAGAAGGAAATGGTCGAGGCGAACCTGCGTCTCGTGATCTCCATCGCGAAGAAATACACCAACCGCGGCTTGCAGTTCCTCGACCTCATCCAGGAAGGCAACATCGGCCTGATGAAGGCGGTGGACAAGTTCGAATACCGGCGCGGCTACAAGTTCTCGACCTATGCGACCTGGTGGATCCGTCAGGCGATCACGCGGAGTATCGCGGATCAGGCCCGGACGATCCGTATCCCGGTCCACATGATCGAGACGATCAACAAGCTGGTCCGCACCGGACGCCAGATGCTGCACGAGATCGGTCGCGAGCCGACCCCGGAAGAGCTGGCCGAAAAGCTGCAAATGCCGCTGGAGAAGGTCCGCAAGGTGATGAAGATCGCCAAGGAGCCGATCTCGCTCGAAACCCCGATCGGGGACGAGGAAGACAGCCAGCTCGGCGATTTCATCGAGGACAAGAATGCCGTGCTGCCCCTGGATAGCGCCATTCAGGAAAACCTCAAGGAAACCACCACCCGCGTGCTGGCCTCCCTTACCCCGCGTGAAGAACGCGTTCTGCGGATGCGCTTTGGCATCGGCATGAACACTGATCACACGCTGGAAGAAGTTGGCCAGCAGTTCTCGGTGACCCGCGAACGGATTCGCCAGATCGAGGCCAAGGCGCTCAGGAAGCTCAAGCATCCGAGTCGCTCGCGCAAGCTGCGAAGCTTCCTCGACCAGTAACGCAATCCGCGAGGAACATTCGTGCAGCGCCCCGCTTTTGCGGGGCGTTTGCGTTTTCAGGCCTTGTCCTCCCCTCGCGGGAGGCGACCTTCACCCTAGTGTGGAAATTCTCAATGGTGATAAGAGTTTCCGCGTTGCAGCACCCGGATCTGGCGAGGTGGGGCGGAGATTTTCCGGGGTTTTCCAAGCATTGTCTGGTTACGTTAACCATCATGTATTCCGGAATATTGATTAAAGATTTCGATCAATTATTTCCCATACCGGGGACTGTGATAGCTTCGACACGTAACACCGGGGGGTGATAATGAGTGGAAGTCATGATTTGACAAGCGCCTTGGGGGCGCTTGATCGCAAGCTGGATGCGCTGGACACGATGACGGAGGTGAACTCCTTTCTGGTCTCGGCCCTGCGTGAACATGAGCAGGAATTGATGCGGATGACCCCGCAGGAAACGCGGGACATGCTGCGGCGCAAAGCGCGGGAGATCTATCGCCCGGATGGCGGTAGTCGGCCCAATCCCAAGGCCTTGGCCATGCTGGAGCAGACACTGGGAAATGGCCAGTCGGCCGAGATCATTGCTTTTCCGCGCAGAGGCTGAGGCCCCGGGGGGGCAATTCAGGACCTGCTCGGCAAACTGTGATGCGGCATGGCTTGTCCTGCCGCGACCCGCGGACTAGATGAGGGACATGATTGGATAGGATGCTCCTCATGGCCGTGCCAGCTCTTCGCCCGTTCCTCGCGATCTGTGCCATTACTGGCGTTCTGGCTGGCTGCACCGGCAAGGGCAGCCTTGGGCCGGAGGCGGACTTCTTTTCGGGCCGTACTCAAGGCCGCGTCTATGCGCTGGACGGTCAGAGCTTTGAGGTGGTGCCGCCGATCGGCGCGCCGGGCGCCGCCTATTGGTGCACCGCAGCGGAATTTGCCCGCCGCGAGCTTGGTGCGGATTGGCGGCAGGACATCTATGTCCTGAAGGGCCGCGCGCCGAGCACGGTTACCGGGCGGATCGATACGGTGACCTTCACCCTCACCGAGGTGCCGCGCGCCGAAGAGCCCGGTTTCTTCCGCCAGACCTATGCCTTCAAGCCTGGCGACCGGTTCAGTGTGACCAGCGCGCAGGGCCTGTGTCAGGAGTTGGCCCCGGTCATCTTCTTCTGATCGCCGCGATGGCCACGCAGCAGGAGTTCACCATCACCACCCAGGGGCAGGGGCTCTATGAGATCACCGGCGAATTGCGCGCCTGGGTGACCTGCTGTGGTGTGGCGACGGGACTATTGACCCTGTTCCTGCGCCATACCTCCTGTTCGTTGCTGATCCAGGAAAACGCCGACCCCGAGGTGCGTGACGATCTCCTGGCCTTCTTTTCCCGCCTCGTGCCGCCTTCGAGCGATCCGTCGATGGCCTATCTGCGCCACACCTATGAGGGACCGGATGACATGCCCGCTCATATCAAGGCCGCGATGATGCCGACCAGCCTCTCGATCCCGGTCTGTGCGGGAGACATCGGCCTCGGGACCTGGCAGGGGATCTATCTGTTTGAACATCGCTCCGCCCCGCACCATCGGCGTGTCCTGGCGCATCTCGCCTGAGACCGGGGTCGCCAAGGCAAGGTCTTGCGGTTCAAAATCCCCTCTACCCAAATCCTAGCCGCTCCCCTATAGTTGTGGATAACAGCGCAAATATGCGCACTAGAACGATTTGTGTCAGGGAAGGGAGACGGCGGATGCGCTGCCCGTTTTGCGGAAGTGTCGATACCCAGGTGAAGGATTCCCGCCCTGCCGAGGATCACGTATCCATCCGGCGCCGCCGCTTCTGCCCGGCCTGTGGCGGGCGGTTCACCACCTATGAACGGGTGCAGCTGCGCGATCTCGTGGTGATCAAGAGCACCGGCAAGCGCGAGGATTTCGACCGCGACAAGCTGGAGCGTTCGATCCGCATCTCGATGCAGAAACGCCCGATCGAACCGGAACGCATCGATCAGATGATCTCCGGCATCGTGCGCAGGCTGGAAAGCATGGGTGAGACTGACATTCCCTCCAAGAAGATCGGCGAAATCGTGATGGAGGCTCTGGCCCGGATCGATACCGTGGCCTATGTTCGCTTTGCCAGCGTCTACAAGAACTTCCAGGCGGCGGATGACTTCGAGGACTTTGTCCACGAGTTGCGCCCGGCAAGCCAACCGGACGCCTGAGGCACAGGAGGGACGACCGTCCCTGCGGGAAAGGCACGTCGTGACCCAATCGGATGATCGCTTCATGAGGCTTGCCCTGTCGCTGGGGCGGCGTGGTCAGGGACGGACCTGGCCCAACCCGGCGGTGGGCTGCGTGATCGTCAAGGCCGGGCGCATTGTCGGGCGCGGCTGGACCCAGCCCGGTGGCCGTCCCCATGCTGAACCCATGGCCCTGGCCGAGGCCGGAGCGGCGGCGGAAGGGGCGACGGCCTATGTCAGCCTCGAACCCTGCGCCCATCATGGCAAGACACCGCCCTGCACCGAGGCACTGATCGCGGCGCGTGTGGCACGTGTCGTGGCCGCCATCGAGGACAGCGACCCGCGTGTCAGCGGCCAGGGCTTCGCACAGCTGCGCGCTGCCGGGATCGAGGTCACCACCGGCATTTGCGCCGAAGAGGCCGGCTTTGACCACGAGGGCTTCTTCCTGCGCACCGAGCAGGGCCGTCCCTTCGTGACCCTGAAGCTGGCCGCGAGCTTTGATGGCCGCATCGCCACCGGCGCGGGCCAGAGCAAATGGATCACCGGGCCCGAGGCGCGGCGGATGGTCCATGCGATGCGGGCCCGCCATGACGCGGTGATGGTGGGAGCGGGTACGGCGCGCGCCGATGACCCCTCGCTCACTGTGCGCGATCTCGGCATTGCGGATCAGCCGGCCCGGGTGGTGGTCTCGCGCCATCTCGACCTGCCGCTGATGAGCCAGCTGGCGCGCAGCGCCCGGCAGGTGCCGCTCTTCCTCTGCCACGGCAGCGGTGCCGATGGCGAACGGCTGCGCGCCTGGGAAGGGCTGGGCGCCCGGCTCCTGTCCTGTGCCTCTCTCGGCAGTCAGCTCGATCCCAATGACGTGCTGCAGCAGCTGGGGCAGGCCGGGCTCACCCGGGTGTTCTGCGAAGGCGGCAGCGCCCTTGCCGCCTCCCTCCTCGCGCATGATCTGGTGGACGAGCTGATCGGGTTCACCGCCGGTCTCGGGATCGGGGCCGAGGGGCTGCCGTCGATCGGGGCGCTCGGCATCGGCCGCCTCGACGAAGCGCCGCGCTTCGATCTGATCGAGACCCGACCCATCGGTGCCGACATCCTGCACCGCTGGCGCCGCCCGCAGAGCTGATCGCGCCCTTCATCTTTCCCAAAATATTCCGGAGCGCGAGGCAGAGCCTCGCATCCTCCCTCAGCGCCAGAGCGGTGCGAAGGAGGCAAAGAGCCCCTGCAGCTTGGACAGGCTTCGGTTGAACCGGCCGGGCGAGGGGATGTCGCCCGCAATCAGCCGGTCCACCGCCACCTCGGGCGAACAGGGCAGGCCGGAGACCGGGTCGAAATAGCGCGGGTAGTCGATCAGCGCCGCATGGGCGAGGCCCAGGAGGCCCGGGCGGGCATCGCGCCAATGGGGGGCTTCCAGCCGGTCGCGGGTCAACCCCCAGCCCGCATAGAAGGGCAGACCGACGCAGGTGACGGTCACGCGGCGCAGCAGCGCCTCGAACCCCAGAAGCGAGGTCATGGTCCAGACCTCGTCCACCTGGTCGATCAGCGCCGCCGGATTGGCCTTCTGCGCCACCACATCTGCCCAGGCTTCGGGCGATTTCACACTGCCCTGGCGCAGGCCGGCCTCCACATCCGGGTGGGGCTTGTAGATGATCACCGCATTTGGCCGCGCCGCCCGCACCGCCTGCAGCAGCTTGGTGTTGGTGTTGATCTTGCCGGCGCCGAGCCGGATCGAGGCATCATCCTCCACCTGTCCGGGCACCAGCACCCGATGGCCCTTGGGCAGGTCCGGCAGGTCGCCGTCGAGGTTGTATTTTGTCACCTCATGCTTGATCAGCCGCATCACCAGCGCTTCGACGCGGCGTTCCTGTTGCGGGCTGAGGCGGGCACGCAGGCGGATCAGGTCGTCCAGATCGCTGTGCCGGGTCGGATCGTAGTAGATCCCCTGCCGGTCCAAGACCAGCGACAAGGGCGGCACCAGCTCGGCCCCCAGCCCGCGTGACCGCAGGAAGCCGTCCTCGAGGTTCCAGGCCCCGGCATGGGACTCGGTGGCCTTGCTGGCCCAGACCATCCAGTTCTTGCCGCTGCGTTTGGCGGCAGAGACCTTCTCGGTGAATTTCATCCGCTTGTGGCGGCCATAGAATTTTTGCAGGGGCGCGCGCTTCCACAGGCGGATCTCCGAGGCCGCCCATCCGGCGCGGTCCTCGCGCCAGGTGCGGGTCTGCGCCTCCAGCGAGTCGATGACCTGCTCGAGCTCGCAGAGCCGGTCGTGGTGCGGGTCATACCAGGTGGGATAGAGGATCATCGCCGCCGCAAAGAGCTGCGCCCGGGTCAGGCGGCGCGTGCGCCCAGGCGGCGGAAACTCATCCGCGCTGAGACCCCAGCCCGCATAGAAGGGCTGGCCAAAGACGCGCGGCTTGTGACCGGCGAGGATGGCCTCGAACCCCAGTTGCGAGGAGACCGTATAGACGCCAACCGCGCCTTCCAGCAGCAGATGTGGCGAGACCGGCGCGTCAAACAGCTCCACCCGCCCCGTGGCATCCTCGGCACTGAAATAGCCGGGGCGATGGCCGCGCAGGGTCTCGGGGTGGGTCTTGATCAGTACCCGCGCACCGGGATGTTCCTCCTGCGCAAAGGCGAGCATCTCGTGAAACCGCCCCTGATCGGCGCCGGGAAAGGGGATCGAGGCGCGCACCGAGGCGTCGCCGCGCAGTTGGTCTACAACCAGCACATAGCCCGGTTCGGGCGGCGGCACATCGGGGTGGAAGGCGTTGTACTTGCTCAGATGGGCATCCTGCAGCCGCGCCATCGCATCACGCGCCCGTTTCATCAGCGCGCTGTCGTCGAGTGGATGCGTCTTCAGCAGGGTGACCAGATCGCTGGACAGGGTGGGGTCGAAATGTACCCCGGTGCGATCAATGAGCAGCCCCATCGGTGGCTCGCCTGCGCGCCCCGGCAGGACCGAGCGCAGAAAGGCATCCTCGATCCGCACCAGCGGCACCTGCCGCTCTTCGGCGATGGACTTGCCGCGATGGGCAGTAGGGCTGTCGCCCCAGATGCCGACCAGATCGCCCTCCTGCGGCAGGCCGAGGCGCAGGTCGTATCCGGCAAGGGTGAGGATCCGGCGCACCCGCGACTGGGTGAGAAAACCGCCATTATACACAAACAACCGGGAGCGCGTGCTCCCGGATGTATGGTCGTCGTCCAGATGCGGCGGCAGCCTCTGCATCATGCGGTGTCAGTCCGAGCCGAAGAGCGTCTCGACACTGGCGGCGGTGGACAGCGGGCTGAACAGCAAGGACAGCGTCTTGGTCCACTGCGCATAGGGCGCTTCGGTGACATAGATGGTGTCGCCATCGCGGATGACGAAATCACGCGCGATGAAGAGCCCGTTGGGCTGGGTCAAGTTCAGCACATAAACCATGCGCTGCGCCCCGATCAGATCGTCGCGCCCGAGAACCTGGTTGGAAATCTCAGCCGCCTCGTTGCGGAACACGAAGACCCCGGTCGGGTCGGAGGCGGTGGCGATCAGCCCTCCCACCTGCGCGATGGCTTCCAGTGCGGAGAGGTTCTGGGTCTCGAAGGGAACCCGGGCCTGCGCGGCCGTGGCACCAAGCGCGGTAAAGGCGCGGGTATCGGCCTCCACGAGAATGCGGTCGCCATTGCGCAGCGCAATATCAAGCTCGGGATGATCGTAAAGATCCTCGAACCAGATCTTGCCGGTCTGATTGCCACGGATCACCGTCACCTGGGCGATGTCCGGCTCGATGGCG
This sequence comes from uncultured Paracoccaceae bacterium, assembly GCA_937146765.1. Taxonomy (GTDB): domain Bacteria; phylum Pseudomonadota; class Alphaproteobacteria; order Rhodobacterales; family Rhodobacteraceae; genus Epibacterium. The sequence continues at coordinate 154,139 of CAKZRP010000065.1, forward strand.
ACACCGCCGGCGCGCGCCAGCATGGTGGCGAGGGTGCGGGTCGGTCGTTCGATCGGGTAGACCCCCTGGCCGCCGACAGCGCCGGTCAGGCTGACGGTGGAGCCATCCCCGGCCAACCGGCGCACTTGCACCTGCGGATCGGGGGTCTGATCTTCCAGCTTCTTGGTGATTTCCGCGCGCAATTGCTCGGGAGTGTTGCCCGAGGCGCGCAGGCGGCCGGCATAAGGGACAAAGATGTAGCCCGCGCCATCGACCTGCACCTCTTCCAGTGGGGTGGCGTTGGCGCCGGCGCTGGCCAAGAGCCCGTCATCGACGTTTTCCCAGATGGTGAGGCCGAGGATGTCGCCGGGACGGATGATATCGGAGGTCAGCACCGAGGCCTTGGTGAAATTGTCCGAGAATCCAAGCGCCGGGACAACGGCGGTGGCCCGTGCCACGCGGTCATTGACGGAAACGATAAAGGCATCGCCCTGTTTCTGGACGGAACCGGAATAGATCTGACGCTTGTTCGGGCCCACCTTGGGAAGCCCGCAGGATGCTGCGAGGGCGACCGCTGCCAGCAAGGCCACGGGGCGCGCCCATCGAAAATGCATGGGTTTCACTGCTCGGTCTCCTCGACCTATGTTTATTTTGCCTCAAGTTTTGCTGGCAAACTAGCGGAGTGTCACGGCTAAATCCAGTCTGCCGTGCGCTTTTGCTCAGGTCACGGCGCGCAAGTGTTGCCGTGGCGCTGCTGTCCCGGCCAGGAGCGCGTCATAGGGATCCTCTGCCGCCAGCATCATGTCGACCACCTGCCGAAGAAGCTGGCGACGCCCGGAACGGGAGTAGAACCCGCCCGGCAACTGCGAGGTTTCCAGCAGGTAGCGGCGGTATTGCTTGTAGGCGCGCCCGTCGGGGCGGGCGGGGGCGGCGAAGAAGCCGACCAGTTCCTGGGTGGAGACGAACTCCGCCTTGTCATAGACCGCGCGGCCAAAGACCTTGAGCGGCAGGCCGCGCCAGAGCACCTGCTGACCGGCGGTGGAATTCACAGTGACGGCGGTGCGCGCCTCGTTCAACAGCTCCGCAAGCTTGCCGCCGCGCACGTAATGCACCCGCGCCGCAACCCCATGCGCGCGCGCCAGTCGCCGCAACTCGCGCCGGATCGGCACCCGGCCATCCTCCAGCGGATGCGCCTTGACCACCAGATGGTGATGGCGCGGCGCGCCCTCGGCAAAGCCCCGGACCACCGTTTCGAGGAAATCGGTCATGGTGGAGAAGGGCGAATGCATCTGGAAGGAGCTGTCATGTTCGAGCTGCAACAGCGCCAGGTGATAGGGGAAGCCGCCATTACGGATGCGCGCGGTAGCCACTCTGCGATCAAGCGCATGCAGTGGCATCAGCAGGAGCCGCTTGAGGTAGAGCTGGAACTCCTTGGTGACCGGCAGCGCCCGATGCGGGCGGAAATTCCGGTAGCGGCGGTTCATGAACATGACGAACCAGTGATAGAGCGCGCCATAGATCACATGCTGGCGGGTGTCGCCCCAATGGGCCGGCGGCAGCGGCATCTCCAGCTCGCTGCGGGCCAGCGCCTGCTCCATCTCCGCCACGGTCATTCCCATCAGGCGGGAATGGCCGTTTGAGCCGCCGCGCTCATAGGTGACCCAATAGGGGCGCAGGTAACCTTCCTCGAAGACATGTACCGTCAAGGCGCGCTGGCGTGCCAGCGCCACAGCCTGCGCGTGGATGGGACGGGTATCGCCATAAAGCACCAGATCGGTGATCTGATGCGTGTCGAGCAGCTGTGCCAGAGACGCAGGCCAGTCCTCCAGCCCGCCCTCATGAGGGATATAGGTCTTGCGGTCGGGCCAGAAGACCTGGTCGCCGGCGTTGAAACCGACCCGGTGCACCGCGGCGCCCGCGCTCTTGAGGATCCGTCCCAAGGCACCGAAAAACGGCCCGTGCGGACCCTGCAGGAACAGGAAGCTGCGCTGATCTGCGGGCAGATGCGGCATCGGGCGGGGCGTATCCTCTAACTGGTTGCGGCATGGGGTTGAGCGGTTTTAGCGCAAATCTAGGGCCAAACTATGACCATATGCTTGCCGGTCTCAAGCGCCCTCTTGAGATGAGCCGCCGCAGGGTCTAGCTCTGGTGCAAGAGCGCAGCCCGCAGCGGCGCGCGGCACTATGAAGGAGACCGCCCATGTTCACCGGGATCATCACCGATGTGGGAACCATCACCGAGCTGGAGCAGCAGGGCGACCTGCGCGCCCGCATCCAGACCTCCTATGACACCTCGGGCATCGACATGGGGGCCTCGATTGCCTCCGATGGCGTCTGCCTCACCGTGGTGGCGCTGGGGCCGGATTGGTACGACGTGCAGATCTCGGCGGAGACGGTCTCCAAGACCAACCTCGACACCTGGGCGGTCGGCAAACCGGTGAACCTGGAGCGCGCGCTCAAGGTGGGCGATGAGCTGGGCGGTCATATCGTCTCCGGCCATGTGGATGGCGTCGCCGAAGTGGTGGCTCTGCGTGAAGAGGGCGACAGTACCCGCGTCACCTTGCGCGCCCCCGCCACGCTGGCGCGGTTCATTGCGCCCAAAGGCTCCGTCGCGCTCAACGGCACCTCGCTGACGGTGAACGAGGTGGAGGGCTGCGATTTCGGCATCAACTTCATCCCGCATACCAAGGAAGTCACCACCTGGGGCGATGTGAAGCTGGGCGATCGGGTCAACCTTGAGATCGACACGCTGGCGCGCTACGTCGCCCGCCTGCAAGAGAGCCTGTGATGAGCGCGCCCGCCGGTCTTGGCCATAACGGCGGCCCGACGATGGAAGCCGGCGTGGTCTGGCGCACCCATGCTTGGCGCGCGGCGCAAAAGGCGCTGATGCCCAATGCGATCCCCAAGCTGGTCCTGCAAATGCGGATCAAGCGGGCGGGCGAGTTGGGCATGGATTACAAGACCTATGCGCGGGTGCGGCAAATCTCCGGTCAGGATGTGACGGGGCTGCTGTTTTCCTCAAACGCCCTCAGGCTGTTGCGCGATGCGCGCCTGCCGGGTCGCGAGGAGGAACTGCTGGAGGCCGTCAAAGGCGCCAGCCGTCTGGCGCTGGTGCATCGCCCGCTGCTGCCTGAGGCCGTGGCCGAGGTCAATCCGGTGCTCGACGCCACCGGCCCCGCGCCGGTCTTTACCGAAGGCTGGAGCGCGATCCGCGAGCGGGTGCAAAGCGTGATGCGCGCACGCGGCCTGCCGGGGGCCTCGGTGGTGGTGATCGGCGACGCGCCGTTGGAGCACGAATGGTCCGCCGCGGGTCGCGCGGCGGCCTATCTGACGGCGGCTGAGTATTTCGGCACCGCGGCGCGCTGAGGTCGCGGTTAGGCGAGGAGGCTGGAGCGGATGAGAACAAGCTTGTCTGTCCTCCTCCTCGGGCTGGCCTGCGGTTTTGGCTATATGTATTACGACCAGCATTTGAAATGGCGCGGGTGTTTCAATGCGCTGGGGCGCTGCTTTGACCCGGAAACCGGCACCGTCCATTTGCAGCAATCCGGGCTGGTCTGGCTGCTGTTGGCCTTGCTGACGCTTGCAGGCGGGGCCTACATCCTCTGGCGCGCGTATGCCGCCAAGCGATCTGCCCGAGTGAAACGCTAACCACTCCCTGTGCTTCTGTCGCAATCCGCCCTTGTTGTGCAGGGATGCGCCGGTGACGTGCGGGGATATGCCGCTTGCGGGGCTGGAATCTGCGGCTGGCGTGGTCTATCTCGGGGAGACACCCTTGGCACACCAAGGCGCTCTGGAGTGACCCCGGATGGGGCAGGGGCGCCGCCACCGCGAAAGGCCAAAGCCCATGAGCTATGCAACGCCCGGACCCGTCGAGGCCGAATTGCGCGACGCCATCAGCCCGATTGAGGATATCATCGCCGAGGCCCGCGCGGGCCGCATGTATATCCTCGTCGATCACGAGGATCGCGAGAACGAGGGCGATCTTTGCATCGCTGCCGAATTCGCCGATGCGGCGGCGGTGAACTTCATGGCGACCCATGGGCGTGGGCTGATCTGCCTGCCGATGACCGCCGAGCGGATCGACGGCCTAGGCCTGCCGATGATGGCGGTGAACAATTCCTCGCGCCACGAGACCGCCTTTACCGTCTCGATCGAGGCGCGCGAAGGGGTCTCCACCGGGATTTCCGCCGCCGACCGGGCGCTGACCATAGCCACCGCGATCAATGAACAGAACTCCATGGCGACGCTGGCCACCCCCGGCCATGTCTTCCCGCTGCGCGCCAAACGGGGCGGCGTGCTGGTGCGCGCGGGCCATACTGAGGCTGCGGTGGATATCTCTCGCCTTGCGGGCCTGAAACCCGCCGGCGTGATCTGCGAGATCATGAAGGAAGACGGCACCATGGCGCGGCTGCCCGATCTGGTGGAGTTTGCCAAGACACACAACATGAAGATCGGCACCATCTCCGATCTGATTTCCTATCGCACCAAGAACGACAATCTGGTGGATGAGACCGCGCGCAAGACCGTGACCTCGGAATATGGCGGCGAGTGGGAGATGCGCATCTTCACCGACCAGACCCATGACGTCGAGCACGTGGTGCTGATCAAGGGCGACATAACGACGGGTGGCCCGGTGCTGACCCGCACCCATGCGCTGCACGAAGCCTCCGACCTCCTTGGTCTTGGCCCCAAACCTGCAGGCGAATTGCCCCGCGCGATGGAGCTGATTGCAGCCGAGGGGCGCGGAGTGGTCTGCCTGTTCCGCCAGCCGCGCAACGCGCTTTATGCCTCGGAGGAGGACGGCGTGCGCACCATCAAGCAGACCGGGCTTGGCGCGCAGATTCTCAATAAACTTGGCGTGGAAGAGCTGATCCTGCTCACTGACTCGCCGCAAATCCGCTACGTTGGCCTCGATGCCTACGGGCTGTCGATTGTCGGCACCCGTCCCATCCTGTCCGCATGACGCCCCGAAAAGGAGCCTGACCTATGGCCGGTGCAAGCCACTACATTCTTCCGCGTCCCACCTTCGACAAGCCGGTGAAACTGCTCATCGTGGTGTCGCCCTATTACAAGGATATCGCGGACAATATGGTCGCCGGTGCGGTGGCCGAGATTGAGGCCGTTGGTGGCACGTATGAAATCGTCGAGGTGCCCGGCGCGCTGGAGATCCCGACGGCGATCGGCATTTCCGACCGAGCGTCCAACTTCGACGGCTACGTGGCGCTGGGCTGCGTGATCCGCGGCGAGACCACCCACTACGACACCGTCTGCAACGACTCGAGCCGGGCGATCCAGCTTCTGGGTCTGCAGGGCCTGTGCATCGGCAATGGCATCCTGACAGTGGAGAACCGCCAGCAGGCCGAAGTGCGCGCGGATCCCAAGGATCAGAACAAGGGCGGCGGCGCCGCCGCTGCGGCCTTGCATCTGATCGCACTCACGCGTAAGTGGGGCGCCCAGACCAAGGGAGTCGGCTTCAAGCCTGCTTCCGACTCCTATCGGCTCGCCTGAGTGCAACAACGGATCCCTCGCCCATGACCTCGAAAGACGCCCCGAAACCGGGAAAAAACAAGACGCAGGCGCGCTCTGCCGCCCGTCTTTACGCGGTGCAGGCGCTGTTCCAGATGGAACAGAGCGATCAGAGCTTCGACAAGGTCATCGTGGAATTCCTCGACCATCGTTTCGGCGCGACCTATGAGGAAGGCGAGTTTGCCGAGGGCGATCCGAAATTGTTCCGCCACCTCGTGCGCGAAGCGGTGAACCATCAGGCCAAGATCGACCAGATGACCGACCGCGCACTGGTGGCGAAATGGCCGATTGCCCGCATCGACCCGACCCTGCGTGCGCTGTTCCGCGCCGCCGGGGCCGAGTTCGTGGACAGCGACACGCCGGTCAAGGTGGTCATAAACGAGTTCGTGGACATCGCCCGCGCCTTCTTCCCGGAAGGAAAAGAGGCCAGCTTTGTCAATGCGGTGCTCGATCACATGGCGCGCGAGGCCCGGCCCGAAGCCTTCTGAGCAGGGCGCAAATCATCCTTGAAGAGGCGCATGACCACAGGTCTTGCGCCTTTTTTTATTGAAATCTCGACGGTTAGCGCCAATTCGGTTACAATGAGTTGGTCGTTGAACAAATTTTGACCAGTTGTTTGCGTCGGCAGCAAAACCCTGCCGACAGGTTTGCATAGGCCGGGCTTGCCCTTTGTTTTGGGGAAGATCGGCTCATCCCGGAAACGGAAACGCCCCTTGAGGGCGACCAGAAACAGGAGGGGAAATGTTTCAAAAGATAGTTGTGCCGGTGGATCTGGCACATGAAGCGGTCCTGCAGAAAACGCTGACGGTCGCGGCCGAGATGGCGCGGCTTTATCAGGCGGCGATCTGTTTTGTCGGTGTGGCCTCGGCCAGTCCCGGCCCGGTGGCACGCACGCCCGAGGACTATGCCAAGAAGCTGCGCGCCTTTGCCGAGGCACAGGCGGCGACCCATGGGGTCACCACCGAGGCCCATGCCATCCAGAGCCACGACCCGGCGGTCGAGATGAACAAGGCCTTGGAAAGGGCGGTGACGGAACTGGGCGCCGACCTCGTGGTGATGCAGAGCCATGTGCCCAATGTGGCGGACTACATCTGGGCCGGTCACGGCGCCCATGTCGCCGCGCATTCCAGAGCCTCGGTTTTCCTCGTGCGCGACTGACCGCGCGTCTCAATTCAAAAAACAGTCCGAAACGAAAGGCGGTGACGATGACCGACCAAACGACGGAGGCAGCCGACGGCATTCCCAGCCCGGACGGCGCGGCCCATATCATTGAGACCGATTACGAAATCGGTCAGGACAATTTCGAAGGCTCTGTCGGGCCTTTCGGGTTTGACATTCACAACCCGGTCTTTGCGATTTCCGGCCTCGCGATTGTGGCCTTTGTGTTCTACACGCTTGCGCTGCCAGAGCAGGCGGGCGCTGTCTTTTCCTGGCTCTTTGGCACGGTGACCAAAGGGTTTGACTGGTTCTTCCTCGGCTCGGCCAATATCTTCGTGATCTTCTGCCTGTTCCTGATCGTCTCGCCCTTTGGCAGCGTGCGGCTGGGCGGCAGCGAGGCGACGCCGGATTACACATACGTGGGCTGGTTCGCGATGCTCTTTGCTGCCGGCATGGGCATCGGGTTGATGTTCTACGGGGTCTCTGAGCCCCTCAGCCATTTTGCCTCCTCCATGGGTGGCACTTCGGTCGAAAACGGCGTCCGCACCGATTGGGCACCGCTTGGAGCCGCTGCCGGGAATGAGGCCGAGGCGGCGCGGCTTGGCATGGCCGCGACCATCTTCCACTGGGGCCTGCACCCTTGGGCGATCTATGCGGTGGTGGCGCTGGCACTGGCCTTGTTCAGCTACAACAAGGGGCTGCCGCTGACGATCCGCTCCGCCTTCTACCCGATCTTCGGCGATGCGGTCTGGGGCTGGGTCGGCCATGTGATCGACATCCTCGCGGTCTTTGCCACCCTCTTTGGCCTGGCGACCTCGCTCGGCTTTGGCGCAACCCAGGCCAATGCGGGCCTCAACGAGCTGTTCGGGATCGCTGTCGGTTCCAGCACCGAGGTGATCCTGATTTCGGTCATCACCGCCATTGCGCTGGTCTCGGTGCTGCGCGGGCTGGATGGCGGGGTGAAGGTGCTGTCGGAGATCAACATGGGGTTGGCCTTTGCACTGCTGCTCTTCGTGCTGCTGGCGGGGCCGACCCTGTTCCTCTTGGCGCTGTTCTGGGATTCGCTCTTGGCCTATCTCGAATACCTGCCGGCGCTCTCTAATCCCATCGGGCGCGAGGATGTGAACTTCAGCCAGGGCTGGACCTCCTTCTACTGGGCGTGGTGGATCTCCTGGTCGCCCTTTGTGGGCATGTTCATCGCCCGCGTCAGCCGGGGCCGCAGCGTGCGCGAGTTCATCATCTGCGTGCTTCTGATCCCCTCCATGGTCTGCGTCTTGTGGATGTCTGTCTTTGGCGGCACCGCCATGCATCAGGTGATTGCGGATGGCTACACGGTGGCGCAGGAGGCGACGCTGGAGCTCAAGCTGTTCAAGATGCTCGACGTGATGCCGCTGGCGGGGATCACCTCCCTCATCGGGATCGTTCTGGTCATCGTCTTCTTCGTGACCTCTTCGGACTCCGGCTCGCTGGTGATCGACACCATCACCGCCGGTGGCAAGGTCGATGCGCCGGTGCCGCAGCGCGCCTTCTGGTGCATCTTCGAAGGCGCGGTGGCCATCGTGCTGCTGCTCAGTGCGGGCGGGCTGCAATCCTTGCAGTCGATGGTGATCTCCACCGGGCTGCCCTTCACCGTTGTGCTCCTGCTGATGTGCTACGCGATCCTGCGCGGCCTCATCAGCGAGCGTAAAGCGACCTGACCTCCGGTTGCATGACAAACAGAAACGGCGCCCCCCGGGGCGCCGTTTTCCGGTGCGGGGCAGGACAGGTCACCCTGACAGTGGCTTGCCCAGGATCGCTTCCAGCTGGCTGCGGGTCGCCGCGTCCAGACGCTCCAGATGCACGGTGAGGCTCTTGCCGTCGAGGCTGGCTTCGGTCGGGGGCAGGTTGCCCGCCTGACCAGGCGCGATGGCATAGGGATGCACATCACGGGTGATGCCCTTGAATTGCATCGGTGGCATTGGTGTGGCGGCAACGAAGTCGCGCACATGGGCATAGGTCTCATGGCTCATCACGATGCCGCCGGGCTCGGCCGCGGCCTCCAGCCGGGCGGCAAGGTTCGCCTCGGCTCCGATGATGGTGTAATCCATCCGCTCTTCCGAACCGAAGTTGCCGACGTTGCAATAGCCGGTGTTGATGCCGATCCGGGCGCGGAAGGGCCGGTCGATGCCTCGGTCGCGCCATTCCCTTTCAAGCTGTGCCAGACGCTCCTGCATCTCCAGCGCCATGCGCACACAGGCGCGGGCGTCCTCTGCCGTGCCGAGGGTTTCGGGATCGCCAAAAAAGGCCACGATGGCATCGCCGATGAACTTGTCGATCGTCGCCCCGTGTTTGGCCGCGATCACTGACATTTCGGTGAAATACTCGTTCAGCAGCGCGGTCAGCTCTTCCGGCTGCAATGTCTCAGCAGTCTGGGTGAAATCCTTGATGTCCGAGAAAAACACGGTGAGCTTCTTGCGCTCGGTCGAGATCGAGGCGTCCTTCTCGCCGGAGAAGATCGACCGGTAGACCTGCGGCGACAGGTAGCGCGAGATCTTCATCGAGATCCCGGCCAGGAATTCGTTGTTGGAGGCCAGCTCCTCGCTCATCTTGCGGAACCGCTGTGCCAGTCGTAGCTGATGCACCGCAAAGAGCACGCCAAAGCCACCTGCCACCACCATATAGGCGAGGAGGTGGCTAAAGGAGAACAGGCTCACAGCCACTGGCTGCACAATGCTGTAGGATTGCACGCCGCGGATATCCCCCACTAGCCAGTCGGTCTTCGGGCTGTTGGGGTGGCTGTTGTGGCAGGCGACACAGGCCTCTTCCATCACCACCGGAGTGATCATGGTGACCGCATGGGTCAGCAGCCCCGACTCCTCGCCGCGGTAAAAGAGGTAGTGATCCTCGCTGCCCTCGCGGTAGCGGGCCAGGGCATGTTCCTCGGCCCAGGTGAGGTCGGTGGTCTCGCGCCCCTCGAAGGGATAGTCGGAGGCAAAGCGATATTGCACGTTCAGCCCATGGCTGCCGATCTGGTCGCCCAACTCGATGGCCATGGTCGCCGGGATCGGGATGGCGCCATCGCGGTTGTGATAGTCATGGGTGGCAAAGGTCGCCCCGCCGGTATTGAGGCGGGCTATCACATTGCGGGCGTAATAGCTGCGCACCGTATCCAGCACCGCATCGAGGGCCTGTCCCTGGCGGCGCAGCGATTGGTCGGTGATCGCCATCAGGTCCATCCAGACCACCAGTGGCAGTGTCACGATGGCCGCGCCGATGCCCCAGTTGATGAGATGCGGCTGATTGACCAGAAAACGGCCGATGCGGCGGGTGATTTTCATGTTCAAACTGCTCCCTCATGCCCCTTGCGCCGGAATCCAGTTGTGCGGATCTGCCGGAAATTCCCGCAACTGTCCGTTCCCTGTGCAGGATTATACGCAGCACTGCGGTAAAATCGTCGCACTGTCTTTGCGATGCTGGACCGCTGCCTGGCCGCGTCCTACCTTCATGGCATCGGTTGGAGGAGGACGCCATGCCCGAGTTGATCAAGCTTTACATTCGCAGCGCCCTGTGGGGGCTGGTGCTGGCGGCGGTCTTTGTGGCGCTGCTCCTGTGGTTCAACATTGCCAACCTCGGCACGCTGATCCTGGGCTCGAGCGCGGGACCGCTGGCAGTTCTGGTGCTTTGGGTGTCCAATGCCGTGGTGTTTGGGGGCGTGCAATTCGCCTACAAGATCATGGCAATGGCGGAACGCCCGCAAGGCCCGCGAGGCGGGACGCCAGTGGGCGCAGAGCTGCGCCCCGCAGTAGTTCCTGCCCGCGCGGAAGCTCGCCGGAGTGCAAGGCCACGTGGCTGATCCTGAGAGGGAGCAGAGCGCGGTGTCCCAACCCGTCAGACCAAAAAGCCGCGCCCTGGGAGCGCGGCTTTTTTGCTTCGGGCGAAGTGGCGGGAACCACCAGACAACCGTGCGGCGATGATTCCCGAGGACCTGTATGTACAGGTGGGCGCCAGGTAAACGGACCAGGGTCCGAACAGAGCCAGCTCCCTCGGAATTGCTTAAGGCCACTGGAATGCTGCCTGTCACGAGAAGGGCAGAACCCGCCATTGCAATAGGTAGTGCGGGGCGGCCCTGCGCACAAGGGGGGACGATCTCCGGGTGCCATCTCTCTGGCCCTTGCGTCAGGAATGCCGCGGAGGGGCTTGATTTTTGTTCACGTCATGTTCACGTTGGTGCCATGAGTAGCGCCCCCCGGGATAAGGACGTCTTCGAGGACGATTGGTCGGACGATGCCGCCCCGCTGCGGGACAGGTCGGACGCGGACACCCTGCAGCAGATGCAGCCGGGCCAGCGGCTGGCGCGGGGGGTTGGCCGCTATCTGCGATCGATCGGTTTTGCGGCGCTGGAGGAGTTTGTGCCCATGCGCGGCCTGCGTGTGGATGTGATGGCGCTGGGTCCGAAGGGCGAGTTGTGGATCATCGAGTGCAAGTCGAGCCGCATGGACTTCCAGAGCGATGCCAAATGGCACAACTACCTGGAATGGGCGGACCGCTACTTCTGGGCCGTGGATCTGGATTTTCCCAGCGATCTGCTGCCACAGGATACCGGCCTGATCCTGGCCGATGCCTATGATGGCGAAGTCGTGCGCATGGCACCCGAGCAAAAGCTCTCACCTGCACGGCGAAAGAAGGTGATCCAGAAGTTCGCCATGGATTCCGCCCGCCGCCTGCAGAGCCTGCGTGATCCGCGCCCTGGTCGGGACGGGCTGCTGTTTTCCCCGATGGAGGAGGGCTGACCTCCCAAGGGCGGGCTTGATCCGACCGGTTCCCCCGCAAGCAGCCCCCTGGGGCCGTGTCAGCAGCGGACCAACCTTCGCGATCTCGAACAGGCGTCAGGCGATGAGATCCATCGATGTCCGGGCCGGCGCCACGATGTAGATCATGTCACTGCGGCCTTCGAGTTGCAGCGCCACAAGTTTCTGGGCACGACTGGCCTCTGCCGCTTCCTGCGCCGCAGGTTGGGCAAAGGGATCGGTGGGGGCAAACATCGGATCCTTCTCCTGAAGGGCGCTGCGGCTGTCGGCCAGTTTTGCCGGTTCCGCTGCAAGACCACGGGGGGCAGGCCTCGGCTCTAGACGTTCAGGGGAGGGGGGCGTTGCCGGATCATTGGACAGGGCCGCCGTCAGGCCCACCTTGGCAGAGCTGACAAGCGCGCCCGGCGGGTCATCCTGTCTCATCTGGAACTGAGCATAGGCCTTGCGCGCCAGAGACAGGAGATCCTGGCTCGCACGGCGCTGATCTTCGGTGAGTGGCAGGGGAATGACTGCGGCGACCTCTGGGGTTGCCTGAGGGGTGCCAAATCCGGATGCCTGATCCGCCACGGCCTCATCCTCCCGCCAGTCTTCGGCCCGGATGTCCGCGGTGACCTGCATCTGGGCATCAAGACGGGCGCGACGGGGCAGGGGATAGGGTGGGTCGCCTTGGGCTACGCGGGCCTCGGGGCTCGATCGGTCCGATGCGTCTGCGGTTGATGGTGCGGAACCGGTTGCCGGGGCCTGCGGTGGCAAGCCGATGATGACCACGCCATCGTCCATCACGTAGATGACCCGCGCGGTCGGCTCTGCGCGTGCGGCGGCGGCAAAGGTGGCGCGGGCGGAAGAGGGCTCCGTCGGGGATTCTGCCGCCGACGGGGGGACATCCGGCGTCCTGCCGGACTGCTGCATCGCCGTTCCGGAGGGGAAGACCGCGAGGGCTTCCATGTCCTCAACCGGACGCGCGTGCAAAGGGGAGGCGGTTTGCAGGAAACTCAGGACCTTTTCCATGCGGTCCACGGTCTCGTTGATCTGGTTGACCGCGGACTTCCAGCCGGGTTCGGGAGGTTTGGAAATCTGATCGATCAGGCGTTCGCGGGCACGCCGCGCCTGAGTGACATGGTTTTGCAGCTGGTTCGCTGTCAGGCTGTCTGAATCGGACAGGGAGAGCGCAGCTGCATGCGGGCCATTCGCCGAGGCGATCGCACTCGGCAAGGTCACCAAAAGGCCGAACTGGGGGCCACCAAAATGGTACATCACACACGCTCCAAGCAGAACTTGTAGTCTTGTTAATTCTCTGGTGAGTGAGGTTAACACCACCCTAACCGAGGTAAATGGAACGCTTCAAATGCGAGGGAGTTTTCCTGTAGTGCCTGGGTGTTAGCCAGTTAACCGCAATCCCTTGCGGTAACTTTGCGCGCGGATGGCGGGCGTCTTTGGGGCGCAAATCGGGCACAAAAAAGCCGGGCCTGGGCCCGGCTTGTCGCGCGGTTCAAAAGGCCGCGGGCGTCAGGGTTTCACGGCCCGGGCTGCCTGTGCAGCTGCTAAGATTTCTTCTGCAATTTCCTCGGCTTCCTCGGGTTCGAAGTCCATCGGGATTTCGATGCCATCCGCTTCGATGAAGATCCGGACCATGCCGATATCGGTGGGGCCGATCTGCATGTTGGCCTCGATGTCTCTTTCGGTATTGATCCCCATGCTCGGCTCCTTCGGGCGGCGGAATTCGATGAGTGGCTGTGCTAGCCTGCAGACGCTTAAAAAGCAAGATGTCACCCCTAAACCGAGTGCGGCGGTGCCCCGGACAGCGAGAGGTGGCATGGCCTGCGGGCCTTCGTGCGAAGAAGAATCACCCCTGTGCGGTCGAGGGGATACGGAATAAGCGCCTGCGCGCTCACCGCCCGGACCTTGCTCCCGGTCTCGCCCGCGCAGAGACCGGCCTGACCGAGGGGGGGAGCTTGGATCTCCTTCGGGATCGGAGAAATCACGTGGATGCAAAAAACTTGTGACAAGGGCTCTTGCGCTCGGTTTTTCTGTGCTATAAACGCCCCCTCAGTGCCGCCTTAGCTCAGTTGGTTAGAGCGCTGGATTGTGGATCCAGAGGTCCCCTGTTCAAGCCAGGGAGGCGGTACCATCTCCTCCAAAGAACATATAAACCCTTTCATATGCCGGGCTTAGGTCCGTTGCGGCGTCAGGCGTGTCGTGGCCGGGTCCGCGCCTCCAAGCCGCCGCCCGTCCGAAAAAAGGGACCGCCGGCTGTGCGCCTCGCGGCTGACAGGGTGACTCGCCGAGGTTACTCGCCGATCTCCACGTCCTGTTCGGTTGTGGTGGTCGAACTGTCCGAATCGTTGGCAATCACGGTGAGCACCACCGCAGCGGCAACGACCCCGGCGGCGATGCCGGTTGTCCCCAGCCCACCGGTGCCAAGCCCATTGTTGCCGGAGGCGGAGTTGCTGGAATTCGGCGCGTTTTCGCGGCAGGTCACTTGCAGCAGGCCGCCGGGAATATAGGTGGCGGAAACCACGGTGCCGGAGCCGCACACAAGCCGTGCACGGGCCTCTGCCGCGGCTGCGCCCTGCGCCTGCGACACAGCAGGAGTAAAGGCCAGGGCGGCGCCAAGGACGATCCGGTGGAACAGCTTTTGTGAGGTCATGGGAAACTCTTAATTCTCAAATGGGTGACGGAACAGGTGACTCTTCCTTTACTATAGCCAAGGCGAGTGGCCATTTCGACGTTTTTTCTGGACCACAGGGCCAATGCTGGCAGGGAGCCGGTCGGCGCAGGTTGGAAAACCCCGAGCAGAGCGGCGGTCGCGCCTGGCTCCGGGGGGCAGAATTTCCGATTGCGGGCTTCGCAGCGGCCTCTTCCTGCGCTACCCTCTCCACCAATAGCTATTGTCTTGGTCATCGGAGATTATTTTCAAATGAAACGCACAATCGCAGCATTTGGCGCAGCCTTCGTGCTGGCAGGGGCGCAGGTCGCCCAAGCTCAGCAATTGGTCTACACGGTTGTGGTGCCCGCCGGACAGTTCGGCTCGGCCAATTTCCTGAAGGAAGTCCTGAGCAGCCTCGCATCCATCCAGGCCTTCTGCGGCGGATTGAATGACCGGAGCTACCGGGTCGACTGCCTTGCCGAACGCCTCGACACTGTGTCCAGCGGTATTCCCGAAGGCACCGATTACGACGAGGTGCGCGCGGTCCTGCAGGAGACCTCCGCCAAGCTCGAAGCCCTTGCGCAGGGCAACCAAGCGCGCGGCAAGGCGAGAATAAATGTCTCCAATCCCAAGGATGGCAGCGCGGCGGCCCGCCCGCTTCTGGCGGTGGATGCAGCGCGGCTCGACGCGGTGAACCTCGAGGCCGAAGCGATCCTGGAGGAGGCGCGCACTGTGCTGTTGCGCAGCGCTGGCTCCAGCCAGCGGCAGAGCCAGTACACGCGGATCGCGCAGGCGATCAATTCCAGCAAGGTGCTGCTGCGATCCTGATCGGGACCGGTGCACCCGGGGGGGCAGGGCCCTCGTTCGGCCTGCGGATCAGTCGATCTGCAGGCTTTGTCTTATCCGTCCATCGCTGCTGTTCAGGATCAGGATGCGGTTGTCGGTGGTCACCACCGCGATCCAGTCCGGCCCAAAGGTGACTGCGCGTGCAACCGCCCCTTCCGGCAGGGCGATCTGATCGGGCAGCGGCAGGGATGCGGCCGTGTCACCTTTGCCATCAGACAAACGGATGACAAGCAGCGCGATTACCACTAGAACGCCGCCCACCATGATCACGGTCAAGGTGGTGACGAGGCGGCGCAGGAACTTCAACTGCGCCGGTTCGTCTGGTGTTTCAGGCTCGGAAGGATGTGTCATGGCCAGTCGTCGCATTGAATTTGAAATCGCGGAAAACCCGCCCAAGCGGTTTGATAAAGCGATTGCGCGCGATGTGCCAGAGGAAGCCACCCTGTCGCGCACCCGTCTTGCCAAGCTGATCGAAGAGGGCGGCGTCGCGGTGGACGGCGTGGTGGTGCAGGACCCCAAGGCGCGGATCGACGAGGGCGCGCAAGTGGTGATCACCGTGGAGGAGGCCGAGGACAGTCATATCGGCCCCGAGAATATCCCGCTCGAGGTGGTGTTTGAGGATGACGACCTCATTGTGATCAACAAACCGGCGGGCATGGTGGTGCATCCGGCGCCGGGCAGTCCTTCGGGTACTTTGGTCAATGCGCTGCTGCACCACTGCGGCGGCGCGCTCTCTGGCGTTGGCGGGGTTAAGCGGCCGGGGATCGTGCATCGCATCGACAAGGAGACCTCCGGCCTGTTGGTGGTGGCGAAATCCGACGTGGCGCATCAGGGTCTGGCGGCGCAGTTCGAGAAACACACGGTGGAGCGCTATTATCAGGCGATCTGTTATGGCGCCCCCGATGGCAATGATCCCCGCCTGCGCGGCGTGCGCGGCACCAGTTTCGAGCCGGGGCATATCCTGAAGATCACCACGCAACTGGCGCGCCACAAGACGGACCGCCAGCGTCAGGCGGTGCTTTTTGAGGGTGGCCGCCATGCGGTCACCCGCGCGCGGATTGTTGAGAGCTTTGGCAAGGACCCGGTGGTTTCGCTGGTGGAGTGCTGGCTGGAGACCGGCCGCACCCATCAGATCCGGGTGCATCTTGCCCATGCGGGCCATGGGCTGATTGGCGATCCGACCTATGGCAACAAGCGGAAACTGTCGCCTAAGCTCCTGAGCGAAAAGGGCATTGCCGCGATCGATGGCTTCGCCCGCCAAGCGCTGCACGCTGCTGTTTTGGGGTTTGAGCACCCGGTCAGCGGCGAAATGCTGCGGTTTGAGGCCCCCCTGCCGCAAGACATGTTGGAGCTGATCGACGCCCTGCGGACCCCGCTTCCGGCCTGATTTATCCTGATCTTTGGTCTTGGAGAGGTTTCGCTTCGGGCAAAGCCCGAAGCGACTCGCGCCGGGCGCGCCCCTGCGGGGCGCGCCCGGCGCCCGGCCCAACGCCTTGATGGGTCCCGAAGGGGCACAAAAGGGGGCGGGAGCACCCCCGAATTTGGCGCTTGGATCGGGCGTTTAGGGGCCTAGATCGCTTGCGTCCCAGTGACGGTTTCGCGGAAGTAATCCACCTTTCCCGCCACCTCATGCGACAGGATATAGGTCAGGCTGGTCACGGTCTGCGCCTTTAGCCCGTAGAAAAACCGCTGATGAAACCGCGTGAGGTGCCAGCCGTCGCCGAGGGGCTGCGCCTCGATCTCCAGCGCTTCGGTGCCCTGCGGGAAGACCTCCGCCCCAAGTCGCGCGAGGATCGGGCCCATCGCGGCAAGGCCTTTGCCGGCCTGCCAGCTCACATCCAGATCATCGGCGTAATGGTCGATGCGAAAGTCGATCTCTTCCGCAATATGCGCCATCATGTCGGGGTCTCCGGCGGCGAATTTCTGCAAGAGCTGCGCGATGGCGGCTGGGGTTTCGGTGGGGGTCTGCACGGTCATCCTAAGGCTCCTTCACAATGGATTTCATTGCAAAGAGGCTGGCATGGGGGAGATCCAAAGGATAGACTGATGGATACTCTGCTTTGCATAGGGAAATGCTATGTTTGACATGATCCCCCTGCGCTACTTTCTCAGCGCCTATGAAACCGGTTCCATCAGCCTCGCGGCCCGCGCCAATGGCGTCAGCCAGCCGAGCGTCTCTGCCGCCATCCAGCGGCTGGAGCGTGACCTCGACGGCGCGCTCTTCCTGCGCTCGCGGCAGGGGCTGACGGCGACAGTGCTGGGCGAGCGGCTCTACCGCGAGGCGGCGCCCAGCGTGGCGCATCTGGCTGAGCTGCCCGCGCGACTGCGACCCGAGGTGCGGCAGCGGGTGCGGTTGCATTGCTACCCGGACGTGCTGCTCGCCCCTTTCACCGCCCCGCTGCAGGCGCTGACCCGTCGGCGGCCCGAGTTGATCCCGGAGTTCGCCGCCAGCCCGGAGACCTGCGATCTGGCCTGTGTGGCCGAGGACTGCACCCCTGCCGGGCACGTGTTTCTGCCGCTCTGGGAGGAGAGCTATTGCGTCGCTCTGGCCCGCAGCCACCCTTTGGCAACCGCAACCTGCCTGCAGCCCGAAGACATCCAGTCCCTGCCGCGCATCCATCGGCCCTATTGCCCCACCGCAGACCAGCTTTATGCCTATGAGGCCGCCACCGGGGCCACGCCTGCCCCAGGCGCGGCGGCGGTCAACGATCAGCAAGTGCTCGATCTGGTGGCTGCGGGCCTCGGCCTCGCCTTTGTGCCCTTTACCGTGGGGGAGACTCATCCCGGCGTTGCGCTTGTGCCCCTCGCAGGCATCACCGAGGTGCGCCGGACGGTGGGGATTTCCCATCGCAAGACCGTGCTCGCCCGAGAGGTGGCAGAAGAAATTGCCATCAGCTTCAAGGAAAAATTGATCTAGATCAGAGCCTTGGCGAATTCCTGATCTTTTTTCGCGTCTTTTGTGACGCATTTCACAGAAGCCATGCGTTGCCCTTTGTATAACACTTGACAACGGGTCACTTGAAACACGGGCCCCCAATACCCAAATGGGCTGATGTTAAGTCCTTATACATTCGAAAGGGACAGATCGATGGCGAATTATGCAAACCTCCCGGCCCCGTCACCCGAAGGCGGGCTGAACCGCTACTTGCAGGAAATCCGTAAATTCCCGCTCCTTGAGCCGGAAGAGGAATACATGCTGGCCAAGCGTTGGGTGGAAGAGCAGGACACCGAGGCGGCGCATAAGATGGTGACCTCTCACCTGCGTCTCGCGGCCAAGATCGCCATGGGGTATCGCGGCTATGGCCTGCCGCAGGCCGAGGTGATCTCCGAAGCCAACGTCGGTCTGATGCAGGCGGTGAAACGCTTTGATCCCGAAAAAGGCTTCCGTCTGGCGACCTACGCCATGTGGTGGATCCGCGCCTCGATCCAGGAATATATCCTGCGGTCCTGGAGCCTTGTGAAGCTCGGCACCACCTCGGCGCAGAAGAAACTGTTCTTCAACCTGCGCAAGGCAAAGGCCCGGATCGGCGCGCTGGAAGAGGGCGATTTGCGTCCCGAAACCGTCGCTCAGATCGCCAAGGACCTTGGGGTGACCGAGGATGAGGTGATCTCGATGAACCGCCGGATGTCCGGTGGCGATGCCTCCCTCAATGCGATGGTGGGCAGCGATGGCGACAGCACCATGCAGTGGCAGGATTGGCTCGAGGATGAGGACGCCGATCAGGCCGGTGATTATGCCGAGCGGGACGAAATGGAAGCCCGTCGCGAGTTGCTGGTGCAGGCGATGGCTGTGCTGAACGACCGCGAGCGCGATATCTTGACCCAACGCCGCCTGACCGACGAGGCCAAGACGCTGGAAGACCTGAGCGTTCAGTATGACGTCAGCCGGGAACGTATCCGCCAGATCGAAGTGCGGGCGTTTGAAAAGCTGCAGAAGAAAATGCGCGAACTGGCCGCAGGCAAGGGCATGTTGCAGCCCGTCTGAACCGCTGTTCGCGAAGCGAGTTTGTCATAAGCGCCTTTCTCCCTCGGGTGCAGACAAAACAGGGGCCACCGGATCGGTGGCCCCTTTGTTGTTGCGGGCGCTCCCCTTGATGACTGGCCTTGGTGTCTTGCCTTGGGGGCTGCCCCAGGGGAGTTCACCCTGGAGGCGGCCTGAGGCGGGATGCCTGAGCGGAAAAGGGGATGTGCCTGTAGCGGGCTGCTGGGGCGCGTTTGTGCCGAGTGGCGGCGTCCTGGCCGAGCGTGCGAGAGGCGGTGCGGGATAGCGCTGCAAAGCTGGCTCTAGCGGAGGCGGCGGGCGGCAGCGCGGATCTGCGATGGCTGGCTTGATGACTGGGGTGCTGGCTTTGCTGGCAGTCTGGCTGGGGACGTTTCCGTTCCTGGCTGGATCGCTTGCTGCTGGCTGCCGGTGTCATCTGGCGTGCTGCAGTTGAGTCTTTTCTACCCAAGGTGATCCTCGGGGTCAATGAAAAATTGCAATGAAATCAAATACTTGACTGATGTTGTCGGGAATTCTTACCTGAGTTTTCCGCTCGGAAATCCCCGCGCCTGTGTCAAAAGGCAAAAAAACCGCGCTCTGCCAAGGCGGTGCGCGGTTTCAGGGAGCGCGCAGGCGGGCTCAGTCGAGGCGGGCGCGGATCACGCGGAACATGTTTTCCCCTGCCACCTTGCGGATCTGCGCCGGGCTCAGGCCCTGGTCGAGCATCGCCTGGGTGAGGGCCGCCAGTTCGGAGGTGTCGAACTCGGTGGTGACCGAGCCGTCGAAATCCGACCCCAGGGCGACGTGATTCTCGCCCACCACCTCAATGGCGGATGCAATTGCCTTGGCCACCCCGGCGGGGGAGGCGTCGCAAACCGCCTCTGCCCAATAACCGATGCCGATCACCCCGCCGGTGGCGGCGATCTGGCGCATCAGATCGTCGGGCAGGTTGCGCTTGACCGGGCAGATCCTGTGGATGCCGCCATGGGAGAGAACGATGGGCACATCCACCATCTCCAGCACATCGCGCACCACCTGCGGGCTGGAATGGGCCACATCGAGGATCAGCCCCTGGTCCACGGTGGCCGCCACCACCGCGCGGCCAAACGCGGTCAGCCCCTGATCGCCACTTCCATGCAGCGAGCCGCCAAGCTCGTTGTCAAAGAAATGCTGCAGCGCGATCAGCCGATAGCCCGCCTCCACCAGCCCGTCGAGCTTGCCGATATCCCCTTCCAGCGCATGGGCGCCTTCCAGCCCGAGCAGCCCTCCCACCACCGGCTCCCCGGCCAGCTTGCGCTCCATCAGCGCATCGAGATCCGCCTCGGTGCGGATGATCCGCAACTGGCCCTCTGCCCGTTCCTGGAACCGGTGCAGTTTGCGGGCCTGATGGAGGGCGCGCTCGTATAGCGAGCTCCAGGTCGGCAGCGGCCAGAGCTGGCCGATGGCGAGCAGGGTAATATCGTCGCGCGCCTCGGCCTCGTTGTGGTCGTAGTTCTGCCCGGCGGGGGATTTGGTGACCGCGGTGAAGACCTGCAGCGCCACATTGCCTTCGATCAGTCGCGGGATATCGACCTGGCCCCGGTTGCCGCGCTCGGTCAGGTCGCGCTTCCACAACAGCGGGTCGGCATGCAGGTCGCCAATCACCAGCGCGTCATGCAGGGTGCGCGCCTCGGCACTGACCGGGTAGGGGGCGTGGTCCTGCACCGCGTTGCGGCTCCGCTCCAGCGCCGCAGGGCCAAAGACCACCACTGCGATCAGGCCAAGGCCGGTCAGCACCATGATCCTGGTGATCCAGCGCATCAATCTCGCCATCGTGTTGAACCTCCTTGCAAATTCCTGCGCAGGCTAGGCCAGTCGGGGGGCGGGACAAAGGAAAAACCAAAGCCCGGGCTTGGCCGAGGCGGATTCCCGCGGGTAGTGTGAGCGCAAACAGGATTCCGTTAGGGAGAAAGAGATCATGGAAACACCCATTCGTTGGGGCATCCTCGGGGCTGCCAAATTCGCGCGCGAACACATGGGGCCGGCCATCCATGCCGCGCGCGGGGCCGAACTGGCGGCGCTGGCCACCTCGAGCGCGGAGAAGGCGGCGTCCTTTCAGGCCTTTGCGCCTGGGCTGCGGGTGCATGACAGCTACGAGGCGCTGCTGGCGGATCCGTCGATCGAGGTGGTCTATATCCCGCTGCCCAACCATCTGCATGTGGAATGGGCGCTGAAGGCGATGGCGGCAGGCAAGCATGTGCTGGTGGAGAAGCCCGCTACCCTCAGGGAGGCGGAGTTCGACCAGCTGATCGCCAGGCGCGACGAGACCGGCCTGCTGGCGGCCGAGGCCTATATGATCGTGCAGCACCCGCAATGGCAGCGCGCCCGCGAGCTGGTGCAGGACGGCGCCCTAGGCGAGGTGAAACATGTCTCCGGCAAGTTCTCCTTTGATAACCACGCGGATACCGGCAATATCCGCAACCGCCCCGAGACCGGCGGCGGCGCGCTGCGCGACATCGGCGTCTATGTGATCGGCTCCACCCGCTTTGTGATGGGGGCCGAGCCCGAGGAGGTGGACGCGCAGATCCTCTGGGAAAACGGCGTTGACGTGCTGACCAATATCCAGGCGCGCTTTCCGGGCTTCTTCTATACTGCCTATGTCAGCACCCGCTTGCAGCCTTATCAGGAGATGGTGTTCCACGGTGACAAGGGCGTCCTGCGCCTGACCGCGCCCTTCAACCCACGGGTCTTTGGCGAGGCGCGGCTGGAGCTGCATCAATCCTCCCACGCGGGCGGGGCCGGGCAGGTGATCGAGGAACGCTTTCCGGTGGCCGATCATTACAAGCTGCAGGTAGAGGCCTTTGGCCGTTCGATCCGCGAGGGTGTGCCCTATGCCTGCCCGCTGGAATTCTCGCGCGGCACACAAGCGATGATGGACCGGATCTTCGCCATAGCGCCGGAGGTCTGAGGGAGGCTCCCGCCCCCCGGCGAGGGCGCAGCCGGCGCAATATCTCAACCTGCCGACGGCGCGGTCGTCGTGGGCTGGGCTGCGGTTGCGCGGCCTGATCTTGCACCGAGCCCCAGCTTGGGACTAGCATGACCTTCCAATCAAAGTCTGACAGGAGCGGAGCATGGCAGGCGGCTGGGCAAAGGACGGCGCGGTGAGCGAGCAGATCGAGGCCTCGATCTCGGACGAGCTGGCGCGGATGAAAGCCCGCCGCGCGCCGGTGGGCGAGAGCCTCAGTCATTGCGCCGATTGCGACGAGAAAATCCCCGAGGCGCGACGTCTGGCGATCCCTGGGGTCAAGCTCTGCATCGACTGCCAGCAGGAACGCGACGCGGCGCTGCACCAGAGGGGCGGTATCAACCGGCGTGGCAGCAAGGACAGTCAGCTGAAGTAATCGCCTTGAGCCGGGAGGCGGGGGCTGCGCGCGAGGTCAAGGCGGGGCGCGCATCTCAGTGCTTGGTGCGGAGCGGTATCCGCATCACATGTTGCGGCCCGGCCAGCCCGCCCTCATGGATCTCGCCGGTGTCGCGGAAGCCGCATTTGAGATAGGCGCGCACCGCCACCTGGTTGCGGATGTTCACGGTCAGCACCAGTGCCTCGGCCTGCGGATAGCGCCGGGCCAGATAGCCGGGCAGGGCCATCAGGGCACCGCTGCCGATGCCGCCGCCCTGGTGACGGTGATCCACCATGAAAGCGCGCAGCCCGAGATCTCCGGGGCGGGCAAAGCCTTGGGTGCGCGGATACTTGAGGTCGATCTTGAAGAAGCCGACACATCCCGCCCCGTTGCGGATGGCATAGAAATCCAGCTCCTCCTCCTCGGAGCGAAAGGCCATGTCCACGGTGCCGCAATAGACCACCTGTTCTGGCGCCACTTCGATATGGCGCACCAGGGCGTGGTTCCCTGCGCTGAGGGGGAGAAAGTCGATATGCCGGTGTTTTGTCATTGAACCGTCAGTAAGCACAAAAAAGGCGCGCCGTCACGATGCGGCGCGCCTGCGATAGGTGTCTGAGTGGCTTCAATTTTCCGTTTTGTGAAAACGTGCCGTTCCGTGGCGCGATCCCGTTGGGGTCAGGCCTCCATCGCCTCCAGCTCGTCGATCAGCCCGGAGATCATCGCCAGACCCTTGTCCCAGAACTTCGGGTCGGAGGCATCCAGACCGAAGGGCGCCAGCAGCTCCTTGTGGTGCTTGGAGCCACCTGCTTTCAGCATGTCGAAGTATTTGTCCTCGAACCCCTCCGCGCCCTCGGCATAGACCGAATAGAGCGCGTTCACGAGCCCGTCGCCAAAGGCATAGGCATAGACGTAGAAGGGCGAATGCACGAAATGGGGGATATAGGCCCAGAAGGTCTCGTATCCTTCCATGAAGTCAAAGGCATCGCCGAGGCTTTCGGCCTGTACGCTCATCCACAGAAGGTTGATGTCCTCGGGCGTGAGTTCCCCTTCGGCGCGGGCGGCGTGCAGTTTGCATTCAAAGTCATAAAAGGCGATCTGACGGACCACCGTGTTGATCATATCCTCGACCTTGCCGGCGAGGAGCACCTTGCGCTCTTCCTGGGTCTTGGCCTTTTCCAACATCTTGCGGAAGGTGAGCATCTCGCCAAACACAGACGCGGTTTCCGCCAGGGTGAGCGGGGTCGAGGAGAGCATCTCGCCCTGTTCCGCGGCCAGGACCTGGTGGACACCGTGGCCGAGTTCATGCGCCAGCGTCATCACATCGCGCGGTTTGCCGAGGTAGTTCAGCATCACATAGGGGTGCACATCGGTGACGGTGGGGTGCGCAAAGGCCCCCGGCGCCTTGCCGTGTTTCACGCCCGCGTCGATCCAGCCCTTGTCAAAGAAGGGCTGTGCGATCTCGCCCATGCGCGGATCAAAGGCCTCGTAGGCCTCCATCACCGTGGCGCGGGCCTCGTCCCAGCCCACCACGCGGGTGGTCTCCATCGGGAGGGGCGCGTTGCGGTCCCAGACCTGCATCCGGTCAAGGCCGAGCCATTTGCGCTTCAGCTCGTAGTAGCGGTGCGAGAGTTTCGGGTAGGCGGCAACCACCGCTTCGCGCAGGGCCTCGACCACCTCGGGCTCCACATGGTTCGACAGGTGGCGGCCCATCTGAGGGGAAGGCATGCCGCGCCAGCGGTCGACGATCTCTTTTTCCTTGGCTTGGGTGTTGTGGACGCGGGCAAAGATCTTGATGTTCTCTTCAAAGACGCGCGCCAGCTCGCGGGCGGCGGCCTCGCGTTTGGAGCGGTCCTGTTCGGTCAGGTGGTTGAGGGTCGCCTCGATGCCCAGTTCCTCGCCGTCGATCTCAAAGGTGAGGCCCGCGATGGTCTCGTCAAAGAGCTTCTCCCAGGCGTCGCCGACGATGCCGAGGTCGTGCAGGAACTTCTCCAGCTCGTCCGAGAGCTGATAGGGCTTCATCGCGCGGATGCGGTCGAAGATGGGCTGGTAGCGGGCGAGGTCGGCATTGGCGGCAAACAGCGCCTCAAGGTGACCATCGTCGAGCCGGTTGATTTCCAGCGTGAAGAAGACCAGCGGCGTGGTGAAGACGGTGATCTTCTCCTGCATGTCGGAGAGGAACTTGGCGCGGGAGGCATCGGTGGTCAGCTGGTAATAGCGCAGGCCCGCATAGGACATGATGCGGCCGGCGATATTGTTGATCTTCTCGTTGCGGTGCACGCAGGTCAGAAGGCCCGCAGCGTCAAGCTCGGCGAGCTTGCCTTCGTAATCACCGGCAAAAGCGGCGCATTCCCCCGCCAGCCAATCGAGGTCGCGGCTGAGTTCCGGCGCCTCGTCGCTGCTGTAGAGGTCGGAGAGATCCCAGTCCGGCAGCTTGCCAAGGCCCTCGGAGCCGGATGAGGCATTGGCGTCATAAACGGGGAAGGGCAGGTGAAACATGGGGCCTCCATCGGGTGGTTTTGCTCTGCTCGGATGGCCGGGTTGCGGCATGCGCTCTGCCTTGACGGGAGAAGCCTTGCCTGCGGCACGGGGCCATCGGGTTCTCCAAACACTTAGGCTGCGCCTTGGCGCTGCACAAGCGCGGAGAGGGGTTTCGCTTCGGGCAAGGCCCGAAGCGACCCGCGCCGGGCGCGCCCCGCAGGGGCGCGCCCGGCGCCCGGCCCAACGCCTTGATGGGGCCTTTTAAGGCCACAAAAGGGGGCGGGAGAGCCCCCGTCCTTGCTGGGTGTCTCGGGTGCGGGAGGGGCGACTCAGGTGGTGGCGGCGAAATGCGCCAGCATCTGCTCAATCACGCGGGCGCGGGTGGCGGGGCGTTCCATCAGGATTTCGTGCTGCGCCTCCGGCACCATCTCCAGACGCCCGCGCGGCCAGCGCGACATGCGGGCGTGAATGGCGCCGGTCTCCACGATCTGTTCACTCTCGCCGAGGAAGGTGAGGCAGGGCAGATCCGGCGAGGGGGCAAGCGCCAGGCTTGCGCATTCCACCATCGCCGAGCCAAGCCACTGGATCGTTGGACCGCCCAGAACCAGATCGGGCACCGCCTGCATCTGCCGCTGGAGAAAGGCGTACATCCCGGGGTCATTGGTCAGCGTATTACCTTCAAAGGGCGAGACCTGCACGTATTGCTCGATGGTGGTGGTGGGCACCAGCCGCTCGCTCAGCCCCATGTGGCTGCCAAAGCGCGACAGCACATGCGCCAGCGGGCGCAGCGCAAAGGGGATGCGGATGCCCCACATCGGCGCGGTGAACACGGCCGTGGCCACCGGCAGCCCGTTCATCAGCGCCCGCAGGCCGATGGCGCCGCCCATGGAATGGCCGATCAGATGCCAGGGGCGCGGCAGGTCCAGCGCCTCGGCATGGGCCAGAACCGTTGCCACATCGCGTTGAAACTCGTCGAAATGGCCCACATGGCCGAGGCGGCGATCGGACAGCGCCCGGTCGGCCAGTCCCTGGCCACGCCAATCGACTGCCAGAACCGCATAGCCGCGCTGGGTCAAGTCACCAGCGAGAGGGCCGTATTTCTCGACATATTCAGTGCGCCCGGGAAACAGCAGCACGGTGCCGAGCGCCGCGCCTTCGGGCCGCCAATAGCCCGCGCGGATGCGCAGGCCATCGCTGGTCGTCAGCCAATGCGCCGCGCCGCCCTCGGGCCCTTCCGCGATCTCGGCGTGGTAGGGGGCGGGCGTGGCTGCGGGCATAGGCTGGTCTTTCATCTTAAGGTAAGGGCGCTCAGGACAGGACCTGTGCCAGCTTCATCGCAACGCCCATATCGCCATCGATGGTCAGCTTGCCGCCCATGAAGGCGGCGGTCGGGTTCAGCTCGCCGGAGAGGATCTCCTGGAAAGTCTCCGCATCGGCGGTCATGGTCACATCCGCCTCGTCATCACCCACGCGGGCGCCATTGGCGTCGAGGATGATCGCACCGAGGCCGGTGATCTCGAATTTTGCAGAGGCGTCAAAGCCGCCGTCCATCTTCTCGTTCAGGGCCGCTGCCGCCTGCTCCAGAGTGTCGCTCATGTCATTTGTCCTACGTGGGGTTTCATGCGTCTTGCACAAAAGTGTGAAGCTCTTGCCTCGGGTACTGGATTCTGCACCCTTTGCCGTTACCTTTTCCCTTATGAGCAGTCTCGGTCCGAATCTCAAAGCTATCGTGGCGGCAATCGCGCTGTCTGTCACGTCATGGCTCTACAGCACCAGTGCGGTGCGGGCGCAGGTCCTGGATCAGGTCCAGGCGCCGGAACAGGGCCAGGTGGCGCCGGTCAATCTCTCCAGCCTGACCGAGGCGGAACTGCTGGACCGCCTCGAGGCCTCCGACCCCACCGATGCGATGGCGCTGGACCGCGAGTTGCAGGCGCTCTGGAGCAAGAGCGGCTCGCCCGCGATGGACCTGCTGCTGCGGCGGGGGCGGGAAGCGATGGAGCGGGGCGACTGGCAGCTGGCCATCGAACATCTCAGCGCGCTGACCGATCATGCGCCGGAGTTCGCCGAAGGCTGGTCTGAGCGGGCGCGCGCCTTTTTCCATGCCGATCTCTTCGGCCCGGCAGTGGCGGATCTGGAGCAGGCACTGGCGCTCAATCCCAATGACTACAACGCCATCTTTGCGCTTGGCCAGGTCTTCGAGTATTTTGGCGACCCGATCCGCGCCCATGCCGCCTATGAGCGCGCAAAGGCTATACATCCCCATCACGAGGAAGTAACCAAGGCGCTGGACCGGCTGTCCGTGGATGTGGACGGGCAGAGCCTCTGACACCGCGACACATCAGGGTGCAGGCCGACGGATTTGAATCCCTGCACCGGGTACGCCCGGGTCGCGGGGCGCGTGGAGATTGATGCAATGACCCCTGCATCCCGGGTTGTGGCCGTGCTCGGCCCGACCAATACAGGCAAGACCCACTACGCCATCGACCGCATGCTTGGATATCGCACCGGGATCATGGGTTTCCCGCTGCGTCTTCTGGCGCGCGAGGTCTATGACAAGATCGTCAAGGCGCGTGGCCCCTCGGTGGTGGCGCTGGTCACCGGCGAGGAACGGATCGTGCCGCCTCGGGCGCAGTATTGGATCTGCACCGTCGAGGCGATGCCCGAGGGCATGGGCTGCGATTTCCTGGCGGTGGACGAGGTCCAGCTCTGCGCCGACCCGGAGCGTGGCCATGTCTTCACCGACCGGCTGCTTCGGGCGCGCGGCACCCGCGAGACGCTGTTTCTGGGCGCCGACACCATGCGCGGGCCGATTGCGGCGCTGGTGCCGGGGGTGGAATTCGTCCGCCGAGAGCGGCTGTCGGAGCTGGTCTATGCCGGCTCCAAGAAGATCAGCCGGATGCCGCCGCGCACCGCCATCGTCGGCTTCTCGGTCGAAAGCGTCTATGCGATTGCCGAGCTGATCCGCCGCCAGAAGGGCGGGGCGGCAGTGGTGATGGGGGCGCTCAGCCCGCGCACCCGCAATGCTCAGGTGGCGCTCTATCAGAACGGCGAGGTGGATTACCTCGTCGCGACCGATGCGATCGGCATGGGGCTCAACCTCGATATCGACCATGTGGCCTTCTCCTCGACGGTGAAGTTCGACGGCCGCCGGATGCGACCGCTGGCGCCGAACGAACTGGCGCAGATCGCGGGGCGCGCGGGCCGGGGCATGAGCCATGGCTCTTTCGGGGTCACCGGCGATGCCCGGCCGCTCGACGAGGATGTGGCGGAGGCGATCATGGAGCATCGTTTCACGCCGTTGAAGAAACTCAACTGGCGCTCGGCGGAGTTGAAATTCGGCTCTGTCGAGGCGCTGATCGCCTCGCTCGAATCAAGCCCGAACCATGAGGTGCTGACCAAGGCGCGCGAGGCCGACGATCTGATGGCGCTGAAGGTCCTGTCCCAGGATGCGACAATCCGCGCGCAGCTTGGGGATGCCGCCGCGGTGCGGCTGCTGTGGGACGTCTGCCGCATTCCCGACTTTCGTGGCATCAGCCATGCGGAGCATTCCTCTTTGCTTGCGGGGATATTCGGCTATCTTCAGGACGGGGGCGTGGTGCCGGATGACTGGTTTGCGCGTCAAATTCGACGCATTGACCGTACGGAAGGCGATATTGACACATTGTCGAAACGCTTGGCGTTTATTCGCACCTGGACCTATGTCGCGCAGCGAAACGGTTGGCTGCGTGACGAAAGTCATTGGCGGGAGGAGACCCGCACTGTAGAAGACAGACTGTCCGACGCCCTGCATATGCGTCTGACGCAACGATTTGTGGACCGGCGCACGTCAGTTTTGTTGCGGCGGCTCAAACAGAAGGAGGCCCTTTTGGCCGAAGTAAATGACCAGGGTGAAGTGACCGTCGAAGGCGAATTCGTCGGGAAACTCGAAGGCTTCCGGTTTTCGCCGGACAAATCCGCGCAGGGGGCAGAGGCGAAAGCGCTGAAATCCGCCTCTCTGCAGGCGCTGGCGCCGCATTACCATCTGCGCGCGGACCGGTTCTACAACGCACCCGATACCGAAATTGATTTCACCGATCAGGGCGGCCTGATGTGGGGCACCAGCGCCGTGGGCAAACTGGTTGCCGGTGCCGATGTGCTGACGCCGAAGATCGAGGTCTTTGTCGATGAGGCCGCGGGTCCCGATGTGGCCCAGAAGGTCGAGCGCCGCCTGCAGCATTTCATCTCGCGCAAGGTCCAGAGCCTGTTTGAGCCGCTGCTCAATCTGCAGAAGGACGAGGCGCTGACCGGGCTGGCCCGGGGCTTTGCCTTCCGCATGGCCGAAGGCCTCGGCATCCTGCCGCGCGCCGGGGTGATGCAGGAGGTGAAGGATCTGGATCAGGACGCCCGTGGCGCGCTGCGCAAGCACGGCATCCGCTTTGGCCAGTTCACCGTTTTCATGCCGCTGCTGCTGAAGCCGGCGCCGACCCGTCTGCGTCTGCTCTTGTGGTCGCTGGCGAACGGGCTGCAGGAATTCCCCGAAGCGCCGCCGCCGGGTCTGGTGACCGTGCCGGCCATGCCGGATGCGCCCGAGGGCTATGATACCATGGCGGGCTATCGCGCCGCCGGTCAGCGGATGATCCGCATCGACATGCTGGAACGTCTTGCCGACCTATTGCGCGCCGAGGACAGCCGCGGCGGCTTCGAGGCCAAGCCGGATATGCTGTCGATCACCGGCATGACGCTGGAGCAGTTCTCCGACCTGATGCAGGGTCTCGGCTATCGCGCCGAGAAGGGCGAACGCAGCAAGGTCAAGGCGGTGGATGCCGTTGTGACCGAAGGCGGCAGCCCGTCGGCGGATCTGCCGGTGATGGATGCCGCTGCGGTGGCCGAGACTACCCCGGCCGCTGCGCCGGTCGAAGGCGCGGAAGAGCCCGTCGTGGCGGATGTTCAGGTCGGCACCGAAGCCATCCTGGATGAGGGCCTGGCTCCGATCGCGTCCGAGGCGGCAGAGGCCGAGGCGCAAGATCCGGTGGCAGAGGTTGCCGAAGCCGAGATCGCAACCGGCACTGCGGCCGATGCGACGGTGGAGGAGGCTGAACTCGAGGTCTTCTACACCTTCACCTGGGGCCGAGCGGCCCGTCAGGGCGGCAATGCACGGGGTCCGCGTCGGGGTGAGAGCCGCGACGAGACCCGCGGCGAAGGTCGCGGCGAGGGGCGCGGTGCCCGATCCGAGGGTGGTCCGCGCGGTGGCAACAAGCCACGGGGTGGCAAGCCGCAGGGCAAGAAGGGCGGCCGCAACGAACGCGGCAATGACCGCGGTGGCGACCGTCACCAGGACAAGGGCGCCAAGACCTATTCCGCCCGCCCGCCCAAGAAGGAAAAGCAGATCGACCCTGACAACCCCTTCGCGGCAGCGCTGATGGGCCTCAAGCAGGGCGACTGATGCAGGCATGAGCGATCACGCGGGCAAGATCCGGATCGACAAGTGGCTGTGGCACGCGCGGTTCTTCAAGACGCGCACCCTGGCCACAAAACAGGTCGAGGCGGGCCATGTCCGCGTGAATGGCACCAAGGCCTCAAAAGCTTCGCAGAACGTCGCCGTGGGCGACGTTCTGACCTTTTCCCAAGGCCATCAGGTGCGGGTGGTGCGCATCGAGGCGCTGTCCGAGCGCCGGGGTCCCGCCCCCGAGGCGCAGACGCTATACTTCGATATGACGGTGCCGCAGGACAAACCGCCTGCGAATCCTAGATACGAGGGAAAGGGTCGCCCGGAAAAGAAGGAGCGCAGGGCGCTTGGTCTTACTCGCATCCGCGAGGACCTTTGAAGGCTTGAAGCCATCGCCCTTGTGGAATAGCTAGACCCAAGACACTGAAACGGGATCCCAGCCAAGATGACCTATGTCGTTACAGACAACTGTATCGCCTGCAAATACACCGACTGCGTCGAGGTATGCCCGGTCGACTGTTTCTACGAGGGTGAGAACACGCTGGTGATCCATCCCGACGAATGCATCGACTGCGGCGTCTGCGAGCCGGAATGCCCCGCCGATGCGATCCGCCCGGACACCGAGCCGGACATGGACAAATGGGTGGAGTTCAACCGCAAATACGCGGAACTCTGGCCGGTCATCGTCTCCAAGAAAGACCCGATGCCGGGCTACGAGGAGCGCGATGGCGAAGAGGGCAAGCTGGAGAAGTATTTCTCCGAAGCGCCCGGCGAGGGCGGCTGAGTCTCGGCCCGAGGCCCGGCCCCGCAGCATGTCGGGATTGGCGGATAAATTTGCGCGAAACGGCCGTGAAACGCGCCGTCAGAGCTCACAATGACGTGGCCTCCACCTTTCGGAGGGCGCGTTTTTGTGCTATGTCTATTGGATGTAGTGAAACAAGTAGAATACCGCCTGCCGTGATGACCACCTGATTCGTGTGTCTCTTGGTGGGTTTTCTGCGCCGAAATCAGACCTGGCTGGCCATGCTTCATGCGCCGTGCGGGCCCTTTTTGGCGTGGACCACTCGGCGTGGTTGCCGTGTCATCGTGAGGAAAGACCTGTATGACCAAATCGAAGAAGCTCGAGTTCCGCCCCAATGATTACATCGTCTATCCCGCCCATGGGGTTGGACAGATCGTCTCGATCGAGGAGCAGGAAGTGGCCGGCTACAAGCTGGAGCTATTCGTGATCACCTTTGAAAAAGACAAGATGACCCTGCGGGTTCCGACCCACAAAGCCATCGACATCGGCATGCGCTCGCTGTCCTCGCCGGACGTGATCGACCAGGCGATGAAGACCCTGAAGGGCAAGGCAAAGGTCAAACGCGCGATGTGGTCGCGCCGGGCTCAGGAATACGAGCAGAAGATCAACTCCGGCGATCTGATCTCCATCGCGGAAGTGGTGCGCGACCTGCACCGCACCGACGACCAGCGCGAGCAGAGCTATTCCGAACGTCAGCTCTATGAAGCCGCGCTGGAGCGTCTGACCCGCGAGGTTGCGGCGGTCTCCGGTGGCGACGAGCTGCTGGCGGCCAAGCAGGTGGACGAGGTTCTGACCTCCCGCGCTGCCTGATCCAGGATCACAGACATTGAAAAGGGCCGTCCCGCCGGGGCGGCCTTTTTCGCATTCCGCCTAAAGCAAGGCCAGCAGGGCGAGGGCGACTCCGAGTTCGGTGACCTGCTGACAGGCCCCCAGCACATCGCCGGTCTGGCCACCGATCTTGACCTTGGCGAGGGCGCGCAGGCCCAGAACCGCAGGGACACAGAGCAGAGCGGCGGGCAGGGCGCTCCAGCCGATGGCCAGAACCGCCAGGACAAGGGCGAGGGCGAGGCCGGTCAGCACCGCGCCCCTTGGGGGACGACCGACCGATTGCGACAACCCGCTGCCGCGTGCATTGGGTAGACTGGCCATCAGCACCGGCATGGCGGCCCGGCTCAAGACACCAAGCGCCACCGGTGCCCAGATGAGCCCGGCGTCGAACAGGGCGGTCAGCACCGCCCACCGCAGCCCGATCCCGAGGATCAGCGCCAAGACGCCATAGCTGCCGATATGGCTATCCTTCATGATCTCGAGCCGGCGGGCGCGTTCAAACCCGCCCCAGAAGCCGTCCGCAGTATCCGCCAGCCCGTCCTCATGCAGGGCCCCGGTCACCAGCACCTGCACCGCAAGCGCCAGACCCGCGGCGACCAGGGGCGGCCACCAGCACAGGGCCAGGAGACCACAAAGGCTCGCCAATGTGCCGACCACCAGCCCCGCCACCGGAAAGGCCCAGACCGCGCGCGCCTGCCGGGAGAAGCTCTCCTTCGAGAGCGGCGGCAGCGGCAGCCGGGTCAGCAGCACCAGCGACAGCAGCGGATCCACAGCCTTGATGTCGGTTTTTCGCATATCTGTGCCTCTGGCAGGGGTTCTCCCTCGGGGGGGAGGGGATTAAACAGGGTGCACATCGCTTTAACCGGGCGATCCCCTCAGACGCAACGAGGCTTTTATGCTGGCAGACCTCTCCACCCTTTCGTCCTTTCGCGCCGCGCTCTGCGCCGCGCCCGAAGCTGATGCCGCCGCCAAGGTGGCCTGCGAGGCCCGCAACGGTCAGCTGACCAAGCCGCCGGGGGCGCTGGGGCAGCTCGAGGATCTGGCGATCTGGTACGGCAGCTGGCGGGGGACGGACCGCCCCGCCGTTAGCGCGCCGCAGGTGATCGTCTTTGCCGGCAACCACGGGGTCACCGCGCGCGGCGTCTCGGCCTTCCCGGCGGAGGTGACGGTGCAGATGGTAGGGAATTTCAAAGCGGGCGGGGCGGCGATCAACCAGCTGGCCAAGCTGGCGGGCGCCCGGATGGATGTCCATGCCCTTGACCTTGAGACGCCGACCGCAGATTTCACCGCCGCCCCGGCGATGAGCGAGGCGGAGCTATTGGCTGCGCTGACCACCGGCTGGACCGCGGTGGATCCCAAGGCCGACCTCTTGGTGGTGGGCGAAATGGGCATCGGCAACACCACCTCGGCGGCGGCGATCTGCCATGCGCTGTTTGGCGGCGCGGCAGGGGACTGGACCGGGCGCGGTACCGGCGTCACCGATGACGGTCTGGCGCTGAAGACGCAGGTGGTGGCCGAGGGCGTCGCCCTGCATGGCGTGCAGGACGGGCTGGAGGTGCTGCGGTGCCTCGGCGGGCGCGAGGTTGCGGCCATGGCCGGGGCGATTGCTGCGGCCCGCCAGCACCGCATCCCGGTCCTCCTTGACGGTTTCATCTGCTGCGCGGCAGCGGCTTGCCTGGCGCAGGTCGCCGATGGCGCCCTCGACCATTGCGTCGCCGGCCATCAGAGCGCAGAGGCCGCCCATGGCAGCCTGCTGGCGAAACTGGGCAAGGCGCCGCTCCTGTCCCTCGGGCTGCGCCTTGGCGAAGGTTCTGGCGCGGCCCTGGCGATCCAGATCCTGAAGGGCGCGGTGGCCTGCCACAGCGGCATGCTCACCTTTGCCGAAGCCGGCGTGGCCGCAGGCTGACTTGTCGGAGAGACGGGTCCGGCTTGATCTGGTTCAGGTCTGAGCCGGATCAGGCGGATTTCTTCACCTGATCCTCGGAGAGGGCCTGAAGCGCGGTCTCCAGGTCCTTTTCCAACTCCTTGGCGCGCTTGATATAGGCGGGGTTCTCGCTCGCCGGGGTGCCGGGGATCCAGTGGTTGGCCAGTTCGCGCACCGTGTAGCGGTCGTGGTCGTAGAAGGTCTGCTCCGCCCGCGCGGCCTCGTAATCGCTGAGGCCGATGTTTTCCAGCACATAGCGGCCCGCCCGCAGCGAGCTGTCGAACATCTCGCGCACGATGTCATCTGCGCCCGCCTTATAGAGTTCGAACACATGGTTGCGGTCATAGGCGCGGGCGACGATATGCACCTCGGGGTAGGTGCGGCTGACATAGCTCACCAGCTTGGTGGCGTTCTCCTTGTCGTCCAGCGCCACCACCAGCACCTTGGCCTTGGCGATGCCCGCAGCCTTCAGCAGTTCCGGGCGGGTGGGGTCGCCGAGGAAGCTCTTGTTGCCGAAGCGGCGCATCAGCTGCACCGCCTTCATGTCGCTGTCCAGCAGCACCGTCTTGAAGCCGCTGGCATTGACCAGCCGATGCACGATCTGGCCGAAGCGGCCAATGCCGGCAATGATGACGGTGCCTTCCTCGTCGATCTCGTCGGGGTCGTGTTCGACCTTCTGGTCCTGCATCCGTTTCGACAGGATCTCGTAGAGGATGAACAGCAGCGGGGTGATCAGCATGGAGAGTGCAATCACCAGCAGGAGTTTTTCCGACAGATCCGCCGGCACCACGTTGAGCTGGGTGGAAAAGGCCAGCAGCACAAAGCCGAATTCGCCCGCCTGCGCGAGGCCCAGCGTGAACAGCCAGTGATTGCGCCCGCGCAGCCCGAAAGCGCGGCCTACGAAATAGAGCACGGTGCCCTTGGCGACAATGACCAGCAGGGCGAGGCCGATCACATCACCCGGTTCCGCCAGGAACAGCCGGTAATTGATGCCAGCGCCAACGGTGATGAAGAAGAGCCCCAGCAAGAGCCCCTTGAAGGGTTCGAGGTCGCTCTCAAGTTCGTGGCGGAACTCGCTGTTGGCAAGGACCACCCCGGCAAGAAAGGCCCCCAGCGCCGGCGAGAGCCCGACCAGTGTCATCAGGAAGGAGATGCCGACCACGATCAGCAGCGCCAGCGCGGTATACATCTCGCGCAGGTTGGAGGCATGGATGAAGCGGAACACCGGACC